>LT962688.1:0-1463333 GCA_900234795.1 Methylorubrum extorquens | reverse complement strand
GGATCCGGATCTCGCCAAGGTCTACAATCTGCCCTGATCGTCGCGAATGGTGGCCTTGCGTTGGAACGGAAGGGCCGCGAGGCCTATCTATCGGTCATGACCCAGACCAGCATGAGAACCGCCAAATTCGGCCTCGGGGCGGTGGTCCGGCATCGGATCTACCCGTTCCGGGGCGTCGTGTTCGACGTGGACCCGGAATTCGCCAACACCGAGGAATGGTGGCTCGCGATTCCGGAGGACGTCCGGCCGCGCAAGGACCAGCCCTTCTACCACCTGCTCGCCGAGAACGCGGACAGCGAGTACGTCGCTTACGTCTCCGAGCAGAACCTCGTGCCCGACACCTCCGGCGAGGCCCTGCGCCATGCCGGCATCAGTGAGGTGTTCGAGCGCAGCGCCGACGGGGCCTACCGCATGCGGGTCAGCCACGCGAACTGACCGGCCCCGAAAGCGGACATCCGGCTCTCGGTAAAAGACGGCGTGAAAACAACAGCCTAGCGTCGTCCGGAAGGGTGTGGCTGGGGCGATGGGCCGAAACGTCAAGCCGGGGAACGCTTTGTTCAACGGCTGTTGCTATCGAAGCGCGTCACCTCACCGTTGCGCGGGTTCGAGATAGCCATGGATGTGGTCACCATGCTGGTCATGAGCCTTGCCGCGGCCGCCGCCGCTGCGGGCTTCCTGGCCGTCGAGTGGCGGATCCTGCGCAACCCCGCGCTGCTGCTGTGGAGCGCGGGCTTCGCCACGATCGTCCTCGGCTGCTCGCTCTCGCCGGTCCGCGCCGCCTCCTTCCTCGTCGGGGTCTGGTTCGCCAACGGCCTGCTCGTCGTCGCCCACCTCCTGTTCCTCTTCGGCACGGCCCGCTTCACCGGGCGCCGGATCGCACCGCTCTGGTGGGGCCTGCTGCTGGCCTGGGCCGGGCTCCTGCTCCTGCCGGCGGGGATCGACCCGACCCCGGCCTTCGCGATGACCAATTCCGGCCTCGTCGCCCTTGCCGCCCTGCGGGCCGCCCATCTCCTGCTGTCGCGGGCCGGCACGCCCTTCCCGGAGCGCACCGCCGCCTCCGACGCGCTCGGCGCCGTCTTCCTCGCCCACGGCACCTTCTACGCCGTCAAGGCGCTGCTCGTGCCCGTGCCCGGCGCCTTCGTCAGCCTCGTCGGCTTCAAGGGCGTGCTGATCCAGGTCTCGCTGTTCGAGGGCATTCTCGTCGAGATGCTGCTCGCGCTGCTGATGGCCGCCGCGGTGCGCCGCCGCCGGGAGGAGGCGATGACGGCGCTCGCCGAGCGCGATCCCCTCACCGGCGCCTTCAACCGCCGCGCCTTCGAGATCCGCGCCGCCGAGGCGTTGCGGGACATGGCCGCCGGGCGCCAGTCCGGCGCCCTGCTGCTGCTCGACGTGGACCGGTTCAAGACAGTCAACGACAGCTTCGGCCATGCCGTCGGCGACCGCATCCTCGTGGCGCTCACCGGCGTGCTGGAGGCCTGCCTGCCGCGCCACGCGATCCTGGCACGGCTCGGCGGGGACGAGTTCGTGATCTTGGTGCCCGGCCTCGACGAGGCGGCGGCATCCGTGCTCGGCGCGGCGATCCGTGACCGCATGGCCCGCGAGAGCGGCCGGGGCCTGCCCACCGGCGCCACGGTCAGCCTCGGCGCCGCCCTGTTCAGCGGCGGCCCGGCCGGGCTCGACACCCTGATGGCGCTCGCCGACACGGCGCTCTACGAGGCCAAGGCCCATGGCCGCGACCGCCTCCAGGCCCGCCGCCTGGAGCCGGTCGCGGAGCGGGTTCCGGATCGATCCGGGCCGGGGGCGGCGACGCAAGTGTCCGCGCAAGGTGGCTGCTGCGCCTGAGTGTCTCTCACAAAACGCCCGCTGTGCCGCGATCGGGAGTTTTGTGAGGCACTCTGAGATGGTTTCCGCGTGTGCGACGTCCGAATCGAAAGGGGCGCCCGCATGGCGGACGCCCCTGGTCGCGGATGATGTCGGAGATGCCGGACGGATTTCAGGAGATCAGGTCGAGTCTCGCCGCTTCGAAGCCCGCCGCCCGCACGCTGTCGGGGAGGGCGGAGGAATCGGCATGGCCGGCCTCGCGGGCCATGGCGTCGAGGGCGGTGCGCTCGTCCTCGGCACTGCCGGTCCAAAGGATCGCGCCGCTCGTCTTCTGCCGGATCTGGAAGATGCTCATCGTGAACCGTCCGTCGTCGTGAATCTCTTGACGGGGTAACCCGGCGCAGCTGTCCCGGTTGCACACGAACGCTCCGGCGAAACCTTGAGCGAAGCGAGGAGGCGTCCGCCGCGTCTCGGGACCGACGGACCTCGGGGACTGGCCGCCGGTCTCATTCGCCTGCGGCAACGCGCACAGGCTTCGACCGGGGATGGGTTTGCTACCCCATTCGCCACGAAATCGCCGGTTGCGCCGCGGAAAGCAGGCTGCGGCGCATCGGCGCGCCCCATGAGGCGATTCGCGATGCCGGCCCGTTTGCTCTTCCGTCCCGCTGCGGCGTGCCTCGCCGCCCTCCTCGTCGCGACCCCGCCGGCCCGCGCCGCCGAGGCGCCGCCCGCGGCCGGGGTGCCCGATCCCGCTACGCTCCTGCCCGCGGTGAGCGTGGTCCCGGCCGAGCGCCGGGAGATCGTCGAGCGGGCGGTCGTGACCGGGACGCTGGTCCCCCGCGACGAGATCCTCGTCGCCCCCGAGGTCGAGGGCCTGCGCATCGTCGCGCTGCTCGTCGAGGAGGGCGACCGGGTCGAGCGCGGTGCGGTGCTGGCGCGGCTCTCGCTGGAGATGATCGAGACACAGGAGGCCGCCAACCTCGCGGCCACCGCGAAGGCGGAGGCCGCCATCCTCCAGGCGAAGAGCCAGATCGTTCAGGTGCAGGCGGCCCAGACCGAGGCGCGCCAAGCCCTGGAGCGGGCGCAGGCGCTGGTGCGGACCGGCAACGCCACCGCCGTCACCCTGGAACAGCGGGTCTCGGCGGCGCAGGGTGCCGACGGCCGGCTCGAGGCGGCCCGGGCCGGGCTGGCGCTGGCCGAGGCGGATCTGGCCGCGGCGCGGGCGCAGGGGCGCGAGATCGGCCTGCGCCGGGCCCGCACCGAGATCCGCGCGCCGGAGGCCGGGATCGTCAGCCGCCGCACGGCCCGGGTCGGCGCCACCGCGAGCGCGGTCGGCGAGCCGCTGTTCCGCCTGATCGCCCGCGGCGAGATCGAGCTGGAGGGCGAGGTGCCGGAATCCGCCCTGCCGCGGCTCCGAGCCGACGCCCCGGCGCGGCTCGAATGGGAGGACGGGCGCGTGACGCAAGGCGCCGTGCGCCGGGTCTATCCCGAGGTCGATCGGGCGACGCGCCTCGGTCGGGTCCGCATCCGCCTGGACGCCGACCCGGCGCTGCATATCGGCGCCTTCGCCCGCGGCCGGGTCGAGGTCGCCCGGCGCGAGGGTGTGGCGGTGCCGCTCGCCGCCGTGCTCTACGCCGCCGACGGCTCGGCGAGCGTTCTCGCGGTTGCCGACGGCCGCGTCTCCGCCCGCGGGGTCGAGACCGGCCTCTCGGCCGAAGGCTTCACCGAACTGCGCTCCGGCATCGCGGCGGGGGAGGCGGTGGTCGCCCGCGCCGGCTCGTTCCTGCGCGACGGCGACCGGGTGCGGCCCGTCCCGCCGACGGCCCGGGCGGCCGCGGCCCGCTGAGGATCATCGCATGCGCCTCAACGTCTCGGCCTGGGCGATCCGCAAGCCGATCCCTTCCCTCGTCCTGTTCCTCGTGCTGATGGTGCTCGGCCTCGTCAGCTTCCGCGCCCTGCCGATCACCCGGTTTCCCAATATCGACATCCCGATCGTCTCGGTGACGGTCACGCAATCGGGCGCCGCCCCGTCCGAGTTGCAGACCCAGGTCACGAAATGGGTCGAGGATTCGGTGGCCGGGGTGAAGGGGGTCAAGCACATCCTCTCGACCATCTCGGAGGGCGCCTCGATCACCACGATCGAGTTCCGCCTGGAGGTGAACCAGGACCGCGCCGTCAACGACGTGAAGGACGCGATCTCGAAGATCCGCATCAACCTGCCGCGCACCATCGACGAGCCGATCATCAGCCGCGTCGAGATCGCCGGCTTGCCGATCATGATCTACGGCGCGTCCGCTCCGGCGATGACGCCCGAAGACCTGTCGTGGTTCGTCGACGACGTGGTGGCGCGCCAGCTCCAGGGCGTGAAGGGGGTGGGCGGCGTCGAGCGCCTCGGCGGCGTGGCCCGCGAGATCCGCGTGACCCTCAAGCCCGACCGCCTGCTCGCGCTCGGCATCACCGCGGCGGACGTGAACCGGCAATTGCGCCTCACCTCCGCCGACATGGCCGGCGGGCGCGGCGAACTCGCGGGCGGCGAGCAGTCAATCCGCACGCTCGGCGCCTCGGCGAGCCTGGAGACGCTGGGGGCCACCTCCATCGTCGTGCCGGGCGGGCGCAAGGTCCGCCTCGACGAGTTGGCGAGCCTGATGGACGCGGCCGAAGAGCCGCGCACCTTCGCCCGCTTCAACGGCGAGCCGGTGGTGGGATTTGCCATCTCCCGGGCGATGGGGGCGAGCGACGCTGAGGTCGCGGTCGCCGTGGCCAAGCGCATCGAGGATCTGCACGCCGAGAATCCGGGCGTGCGCTTCGACCTGATCGACACCAGCGTCGTCAACACCATCGGCAACTACCACTCGGCGATGATGGGCCTGCTGGAGGGCGCCGCCCTCGCCGTGATCGTGGTGTTCCTGTTCCTGCGGGATTGGCGCGCCACCCTGATTGCGGCGGTGGCGCTGCCGCTCTCGGTGCTGCCGACCTTCTGGGTGATGAGTGCCCTCGGCTTCTCGCTCAACGCGGTCAGCCTGCTCGCGATCACGCTGGTGACCGGCATCCTCGTCGATGACGCCATTGTCGAGATCGAGAACATCGTCCGCCACATGCGGATGGGCAAATCCGCCTACCGCGCGGCGCTCGAAGCCGCCGACGAGATCGGGCTCGCGGTCATCGCCATCACCGCGACCATCATCGCGATCTTCGCCCCCGTCTCCTTCATGCCCGGCATCGCCGGCCAGTACTTCAAGCAGTTCGGGCTCACCATCGCGGCGGCCGTGTTCGTGTCGCTGCTCGTCGCGCGCCTCATCACGCCGCTGCTCGCCGCCTACTTCCTGCGAGACCACGGTCCGGACCACGAGCGCGAGGGTCTGGTGATGCGGGCCTATACCCGCCTCGTCGCGTGGTCGGTGCGGCACAAGTACCTGACGCTGATCCTCGGCCTCGCCTGCTTTGCCGGCTCGATCGCCTCGACCCGGCTGCTGCCCGCGGGCTTCATTCCGGCGGAGGACGCGGCGCGCACGATGTTCGTGGTCGAGTTGCCCCCCGGCGCCCGGCTCGACGACACGCAGCGCCTCTCCGACGGCCTCGTCGAGACCCTCCGCCAGATGCCCGAGGTCCGCTCCGTCTTCGTTGATGGCGGGCGCCAGCTGCCCGGCAAGAAGGAGGTGCGGCTGGCGAGCCTCACCGTGAACCTCACCCCGAAGAGCGACCGCGCCCTGACCCAGAAGCAGGTCGATCTCAAGATCTCGAGCGTCCTGCGGCAGGTCCCCGACATCCGCTTCTGGTCGCTGCAGGAGGGCGGGCAGCGGGAATTCGCGCTGATCGTCTCGGGCCCCGACAAGGCCGTGGTCGCGGATGTGGCCGCCCGTCTCCAGCGCGAGGCCGCGGGCGTCCCCCACCTCGTCAACGTGATCTCGACCGCGCCGCTGGACCGCACCGAGATCCGCATCACCCCGAAAGCGGGGGTCGCCGCCGATCTCGGCGTCTCGACCGACGTCATCGCCGAGACGGTGCGGGTGGGCACCATCGGCGACATCGCCGCCAACCTCGCCAAGTTCAACGCCAAGGACCGGCAGGTCCCGATCCGGGTGATGCTGCCCGAGCGGCTGCGCGGACAATTGCCCGAGATCGCCAGCCTGAAGGTGCCGGTGAAGGCCGGCGCCGCGGTGCCGCTCGCCACCGTGGCCGACCTGACGCTGGGGCGCGGCCCCACCGCCATCGACCGCTACGACCGCACCGTGCGCGTCGCCGTCGAGGGCGATCTCCAGGGCTCGGACGCGCTCGGCTCGATCATCGAGCAGGTGATGGCCCTGCCCGCCGCCACGAACCTGCCCGAGGGCGTCACCATCCGCCAGACCGGCGACGCCGAGGTGATGGGCGAGGTGTTCGAAGGCTTCGCGCTGGCCATGGGCGCCGGGCTGATGATGGTGTTCGGCGTCCTCGTGCTGCTGTTCGGCAACTTCCTCCAGCCGCTCACGATCCTGTTCTCGCTGCCGCTCTCCATCGGCGGGGCGATACTGGGGCTGCTCGTCTTCCACATGCCGATCTCGATGCCGGTGGTAATCGGCATCCTGATGCTGATGGGCGTGGTGACGAAGAACGCGATCATGCTGGTCGATTTCGCCATCGAGGAGATGGCGCGCGGCGTCGATCGCGTCACCGCCATCGTCGATGCCGGGCGCAAGCGGGCGCGCCCCATCGTGATGACCACCATCGCCATGGCCGCCGGCATGGTGCCGTCGGCCCTCGCGCTCGGGATCGGCGGCGAGTTCCGCGCACCGATGGCGGTGGCGGTGATCGGCGGGCTCATCGTCTCGACGGGCCTATCGCTCGTCTTCGTGCCGGCGATCTTCCTGCTCGTCGACGACCTGTCGCGGCTGTTCGTGCGCCTGTTCGGCCGCTTCGTCGGCGGGGCGGACGAGCCGGAGGAAGAAGACGACGCGTATCGTCCGGGTCCGCCCGCCAACGCCGCCGGTCTCGGCCGCGGAGGGGTGGCCGCCGAGTGATCCGGGCTCCGGGTGACGAATGGGGGCATCAGGGTGCCGAATTCGCGCGGCCGAGGCGTCTCTCACGAAGCACCCGCCACGCCGCCTCCGGAACGACAACGGGCCCGTGACCGGGGCCGGTGATCACGCCGAGAACCCGAGCAACCTTAAGTAACGCGCCCATGGCGCGGGCCTGACGACCCTTGTGCTCGGGCTCGGCACGCGTCCTGCAAGCGTGATTCCCTGACCCGCCATCGAAATCGCTGCGGAGTGAACGGAGGCTCGGCGGCATCGCCCCGGTGGCGAAGCATGGCACCGTGCGAATACGTCAGGGTTGTACCATCAAGATGGTGCGAAGCATTTCTCAACGCTTTTGATGTAAGCGGCCAAGATACGCTTCGAGTCCGCCACTGGCCTCGCGGCCACGGATGACCGATGCAGGAACCTCGGGACCGACACGAGCGTCAGGGAGTGCAACGCGAGGACGTCGTCGTCCTCGTCTCGGACCGCCGCGAGCGGGCGGAGCGCCTTGCCCGCGGCATCGCCCTGGTCCTGCCCTGCCGGGTCGTCGAGCCCGGCGCGGCCCTGCCCGCCGACCGGCCGATCGCCTTCGTCGTCGATCTCGCCACCGATCTCGCGGCCGATCGGGGAAGTGCCTGGATCATGTGGCTCGCCGAGCGCATTCGCGAGAGCGGGCTGCCCTGTCTCTATCTCGCCCGCGGCAATGCCGTCCAAGACACGGCGGCCGTGCGTCTGCTCGGCACGCCGACGGTGATCGATCCGCGCCAGTCCGCCGGCATCGTCCCGACGCTCATCCGCCTCGTCGCGGAGGGAAAGGCGAGGGGAGGCTCATCCGACAAGGCGCGGAAACCGGGCGGCGTAAGCCCCGAACTGCGGGTGGAGCGGGCCACCACCCTCGTCACCCGCCTGTTCGACAAGGCGGCCACCGGCCGGCCCCCGAGCCCCGAGGAGGCCGAGGAAGGCACGCGGATCGTGCTCGACACGGTCTCCGAGGTCGGCATCCGCACCTGGCTCGACCTCGTCTGGCGCCACGACATCCAGGTCTACCAGCACTCCTTGAGCGTCGCGGGCTTCGCGGCCGCCTTCGCCGCCGAACTCGGCTTCTCCCGGGGCGACCGGCAGCGGCTCGCCAAGGCCGCGCTGCTGCACGATGTCGGCAAGGCGCTGATCCCCCATGCCATCCTCAACAAGCCGGGCCCCCTCACGCCCGACGAGATGACGGTGATGCGCACCCATGCCGCGCTCGGCGCCGACCTGCTGGCCCAGGAGGCCGCCTTCGAGCCCGAGATCCTCGACGTGGTGCGCTATCACCACGAGCGCCTCGACGGGTCTGGCTATCCCGAGGGCCTGAAGGGCGCGCGGACCAGCGATCTCGTGCGGCTCGTGGCGATCTGCGACGTCCACTCGGCCCTGACCGAGCGCCGGGTCTACCGGCCGCCGCTGCCCGCCGCCGAGGCCGCCGCGATCATGCAGGCCCAGGCCGGCCAGCTCGATCCCGACCTGCTCAGGGTCTACCGCCCGATCATCTTCCGCGCCGGCGACGCCGCGGGCGGACCGTCCGTGCGGAGCTGATCCGGGATTCCGAACGGCATCCCTCCAAACCAGGGCTCTCCTTTTCGCGGGTCCCGTCTTTCGAGCCGGTCAGTGCCGTGCGGCGACCCGCTCGGCCAGCAGGCACAGGATCTCGAAGGCGATGCCGGCGCCCGCCAAAGCCGTGATGCCGGCGGAATCGAGCGGAGGGGCGACCTCCACCACATCCGCCCCGACGAGATCGAGGCCGCGCAGGGCCCGCAGCAAGTGCAGCGCCTCGCGGGTGGTGAAGCCGCCGATCTCCGGCGTGCCAGTGCCGGGGGCGAAGGCGGGATCGAGGGCATCGATGTCGAAGCTGAGATAGGTCGGGCCGTCGCCGGTCACGGCGCGGGCTTCCGCGGCCACCTCCGGCAGGCCGCGGGCGCAGACCTCCTCCATCGTGAGGATGCGCATGCCCTGCGCCAGGGCCCAGTCGCGCTCGTCGGCCGCATCCATGCTGCCGCGGATGCCGATCTGGATGCAGCGCCGCGGGTCGAGCACCCCGTCCTCGACCGCGCGCCGGAACGGCGTGCCGTGGGTGAGCCGCGCCCCGCCATACTGGGAGTCGTCGGTGTCGCTGTGAGCGTCGATATGGATCAGCCCGAGCGGCTGGGCGGCCCCGAGCGCCCGCAGCACCGGATAGGTGATGAAATGGTCGCCGCCGACCGTTAGCGGCACGATCCCGGCCTCGGCGAGCGGCCGGTAGAACGCCTCGATCCGCCGTGCGGTCTCGGCGGCGTCCACCGGGTTGACCGGCACGTCGCCGAGATCGGCGCAGGCCGCCAGGGCGTAGGGCGCCACCCCCGTGGCGTGGTTGAGCGCCCGCGTGCCGGTGGAGGCCTCGCGCACGGCCCGCGGCCCGAGCCGGGCGCCGGGGCGGTTGGTGGTGGTGCCGTCGAAGGGGATGCCGATCAGGCCGATCTCGACCAGTCCAGTCCCTTCGCCAGCCCCTTCGCCGACCCCTTCTCCCATCGCCTCGGCGGGATCGAGCACCGGCAGCCGCATGAAGCTCGCAAGGCCCGAGAAGCGTGGTGTCAGCATCCCCGAGGCCGGCTGGAACCGCGCCAGCCGTTCCGCCCGCGCGCCCGCCGATTCGCTCTCATCCGCCATGACGATCCTCCCCGGCGCGGCGTCTTCACAGCCACTTGCAGCGATGGCGCGATCTCACCCGCGCTCCGCATCAAGCCGCCCGTCTCCTCCGGCCGCAAGCCGTTTCCTGAACCCGTTTCATCAACCGGTTTCCTGGCCGCAGCGTCATGCGCCTGTCGCGGCCGGCGCAGACTACGCAAGGGGCTCCGGCGAGCGGATACATTCGCTTGCGATGGCGTTGCGCATCGGAGCACGATACCGCCAAGCCTGATCGCGCAAGCCTGATCGAGACGTCGGGCACGCGCTCGAGAGACGTCGTCCGGCTGGCGGAGAGAGCGAGCGGACAGGAGAGGGCGGTTCATGACAGCTCAGGTCGCGGTCATCGACCGTTCGGGGGCCGAGGATTGGGATGAAATCCTCTGGCAGCAGCCGGCCGCCAACCTCTACGCGTCCCGGAGCTGGGGCCAGTACAAGAGCCGGCTCGGCTGGACCGTCCGGCAGGTCGCGCTGAACGACAACGGCGCGGATCTCGCCTACATCCAGTACCAGGAGCGCTGCACCGGCCCCGTGCGTCGGATCCTCGTGCAGGGGGGGGCGGTCCTCACCGCCCGCGGGCAGTTCCGGGCGGAAGCGGTGCTCGCCGCCTTCATCGACCATCTCGCCCTGCGCCCGGCGGACCTGCTCGCGGTGAAGAGCTACCGGCCTCAGGATCCAGAGGGGGTCACCGCCCTGCTGTCGCACGGCTTCGTGCCCGTCGTGACGGCGATGGATCACACGATCGAACTCGACCTGACACCGGACACGGACGCGATCCTGGCCGCGGCCGACCGGCGCTGGCGGCGCGAGGTCAACAAGGCGACGGGACAGCCCGATCTCACCGCCGTCTTCCTCACGGACCGGGACGAGCGGCTGCGGGCCTTCGACACCTTCGTGCGGATGTATGCCGCCCTCCAGCAGCGCAAGGGCTTCTCGAGCGGCCTCGACACGGCCGCCTATCGCGACCTTGCGGCGTCCGATCCGCACCTGCTCTTCCTCGAAATCCGCCAGGGCGGAGAGCCGATCCTGGTGCGCATCGTCCACACCGCGCGGGCCGTGTGGACCGATTTCTTCACGGCCTCGGACGAGCGGGCACGATCGACCGGTGCCGCCACCCTCGCCGTCTGGCGGATCATCGAGCGCGCCCGGCAGGAGGGCGCCCGCCGCTTCGATTTCGGCGGTGTCGATCCGGCCGGGAACCGCGGCGTCTTCGATTTCAAGCGGGCCTTGAGCCGCAACGTGATCCAGAGCGGTCCGACCTGGATCTACGCACGCAACGCCTTCATCCGCCGCGCCGCCGCGACCGCCCTGTTCCTGCGCTCGATCTGAGCCGCGGCCGCCGGCCGGGGGAGGGAGGGCCGGGCGCGCGCTGCCCCCGCCCTCCCCTCGATGCAGGGGCTCAGCCCCGCTGCTTTGCGCGCAGGCTGCTGGCGTCGCCCGAGGTGTTCGTCATCGGCCCGGCCGGGCCGCTCGAATTTGGCCTCTTCCTCGCCGGTGCGGCCTCCGTCTTGGCGGGCGCCGACATGGTCGTGGTACTGCTCGGTCTGGACGTGGCGGCTGTCGAGGCCGCGCTGGTCGGTGTGCCGGGACTTGTCGCGGTTGCTCAGCACCTCGTTCTCGCCGAGGATGCCCTCGGGCAGATCGGTCATGGCGCCGCTGCCGTCGCCCTTGCCCTGCGCGCCGGGGCCCATGCTGTGCCGGTCGGCCTTGGCCATGATATCGCTCCTGTCGCTGTGAATGACGTGGAGGAAGATCTGGGCACGGGGCCGAAGAGGGCAAGCTGAGCAGAAGAAAACTTAAAGGTCTTTTGCGCGGGAACATTTCCGCTCGCCGGACGGTCGCGGTATGATTGCCGCGCAACGGCCGCAGAGGCTCATGCCGAACCGCGAATACGCTCCGAGGGGCCGGAGATGTTCAGGCGGACTTTGCCGCGAGCAATTCCGCAAACCGCGCAACCAGCCGCCGTGCGACCTCCTCCTTGCCGAGCTTCGGCCAAGTCTCGACACTGCTGCCGCCGTCGCGGGCGACGAGGTGGACGGTGTTCTCGGTGCCGCCCATGACCCCGCCCTCCGCCGAGACGTCGTTGGCCACGATCCAGTCGCAGCCCTTCCGCGCGATCTTCTTCTGCGCGTTCACGATCACGTCGTCGGTCTCGGCGGCAAAGCCTACGACGAGGGGGCGGGCGCCCCGCGCTCCGGCCGGCGATGGTGGCGAGGATGTCCGGATTCTCGACGAGCTGCAGGGGGGCGGGCGTGCTGCCGTCCTTCTTGATCTTGCCCGCCCGGGTCTCGGCCGGCCGCCAGTCGCCGACCGCGGCGGCGAAGATCGCGAGATCGGCGGGCAGGGCCGCCTCGACCGCGGCGAGCATCTCGCGGGCGCTCTCGACCCGCACCACGGTAACGCCCGCCGGATCGGGGATCGCCACCGGCCCCGAGACCAGGGTGACGCGGGCGCCCGCCTCGGCCGCGGCGGCGGCGACCGCGTGGCCTTGCCGCCCCGAGGAGCGGTTGGCGAGGTAGCGCACCGGATCGATCGGCTCGTGGGTCGGGCCCGAGGTGACGAGCACGTGCCGCCCCACCATCGGTTTTTTTGGCGTTTCGCGGCCGGCCAGGAATCCCAGGCCTTGGCCCCCCCCGACCGCTGCGCCAGCAGGGCTTCGAGCGCGTCGGCGATCTCGTGCGGCTCGGCCAGCCGCCCGGGGCCGAACTCAGCCTCGGCCATCGCGCCCTCATTGGGCCCGATCACCGCGACGCCGTCGGCCTGCAGGGTCGCGAGGTTCCGCTGCGTGGCCCGGTGCAGCCACATCCGCACGTTCATGGCCGGGGCGATCAGGATCGGCAGGGTGGTGGCGAGCAGCACCGTCGAGGCGAGGTCCGGCGCGTGGCCGGTCGCCATCCGCGCCATCAGGTTGGCGGTGGCCGGCGCCACCACGATGGCGTCGGCGTCCCGGGCGAGCTTGATATGGCCGATATCGGCCTCGCTCTCCCGGTCGAACAGGTCGGTATGGGTCCGCTCCCCGGCCAGCGCGGCGGCGGCCAGCGGCGTGACGAACTCTTGGGCCGAGTCGGTCAGCAGCGGACGCACCTGCGCCCCGCGCTCGCGCAGGCGCCGGATCAGGTCGAGCGCCTTGTAGGCGGCGATGCCGCCGCCGACGATCAGGAGGATGCGGCGGCCGGCGAGGGGTTTTGGGGACGGAGAAGACATGAGGGCAGAACGGGGAATCGTAGGGCGCGCGTCAAGGTGCGAGAAGATCTCTCACCGGAAGGCCAGCACCAGTGCCCCCACCGCGATCCCCCACAGGGCCAGGGTCGACCAGATCGCGCGTCGCCGTTCCAGCCGGGCGATCCGTTCTATCACCTGAACGTCGCGCGAGCCCTCCTCGTCGAGGCGGATCATGATGCGGCGGATGCGCTGGGCGATGTCGGGGATGTCGGAGACGACCTCGGCGAGGGTCAGCGCCGCGCGGGCGCCGCCCTCGATCCGGCCGACGGGGCCGAGATGGCGGGTGATCCAGGAGCGCACGACCGGTTCGGCGCCGGTCCACATGTCGAGCTGCGGATCGAGCGAGCGGGCGACGCCCTCCACCACCACCATAGTCTTCTGCAGCATCACCAGCTCGGTGCGGGTGCTCATGTCGAACAGGGCGGTCACGTCGAACAAGAGCGTGAGCACCTTGGCCATCGAGATCTCGTCGGCCCGGCGCTGGTGGATCGGCTCGCCGATCGCCCGGATGGCCTGCGCGAAATCGTCCACCGAATGGTGGCGCGGCACGTAGCCCGCCTCGAAATGCACCTGGGCGACGCGGCGATAATCGCGGGTGATGAAGCCGAGCAGGATCTCGGCGAGGAAGCGCCGCTCGGCATGGCCGAGCCGGCCCATGATGCCGAAATCCACCGCGACGAGCCGCCCCTGCGGATCGACGAACAGGTTCCCCGGATGCATGTCGGCGTGGAAGAATCCGTCGCGGATCGCCTGGCGCAGAAAGGACTGGATCACCGTGCGGCCGAGCGCCTTCGGGTCGTGGCCCGCCGCGACGATGCCGGGGCGGTCGTTGAGGCGCACGCCGTCGATCCACTCGCTCGTCAGCACGTCCCGCGAGGTCAGGGCCCATTCGGGGCGCGGCGTGCGGAAATCCGCGTCGCCCGCGGTGTTCTGCGCGAGTTCCGACATCGCCGCCGCCTCGAGGCGAAGGTCCATCTCCATGGTGACGGAGCGGGCCAGGATCTCGACCACCTCCCGCGGACGCAGCCGCTCGGCATCGGGCAGGAGCGCGTTGACGATGCGGGCCATGAACCGCATCGCCTGGATGTCGCGCGCGAACCGCTCGCGCACGCCGGGCCGCATCACCTTGACCGCGAGCGTGCGCTGCGTGCCGTCGGCGTCGAGCACCGTCGCCTTGTGGACCTGAGCGATGGAGGCCGCGGCCACCGGCTCGCTGAAGGCGGTGAACAGCGCCGGGACCGGCTTGCCGAGTTCCTGCTCGACCACGCGCAACGCCACCCCCTGCGGGAAGGGCGGAACCCGGTCCTGAAGCCGCTCCAGATCGCGCGCGGCGGCCATGCCGACGATGTCGGGGCGGGTTGCGAGGAACTGGCCGAACTTGACGTAGGAGGGGCCGAGCCGGGTCAGCGCCCGTTCCAGCGGGCTCGCGCCGGGGGCCTCCGCGATGCCGCGCCGCTCCAGCGAGCGGCCGAGCTTCAGCGCGAGCCGCAGATGCGGCGGCAATTGCGCCGCATCGATCAGCGCCAGCCCGCCCTCACGGGCGAGCACGAAGCCGACATGGGCGCCACGGGCAAGGTGGAAGACGGCGCCGAGCATCATCGAACCCTGAAAGGCATTTGCTCGAAGAGGGATCGCACCGGATCACCGACGCTAGAGCATCGTCCCGAAAGGTGGCCTCCGGCTTTCGGAAAAAGACGATGCAGAAACAGGGGCCTAGAGCATCGTCCCGGATCCGATATCCGGGACGATGCTCTAGGCGTGCCCTGCGCCGCGGGGCCCGGCCCTGCCGAGGTGCCCGTCAGCGATCGAAATCGAAAAGGACTCAAGAAATCTTCCAGCCGGAATGGATCGCGACGATGCCGCCCGAGAGCCGGCGATGGCTGACATGGCTGAAACCCGCCGTCTCGATCATCCGGGCGAAGCTGTCCGGGAAGGGGAACTTGCGGATCGACTCGACGAGGTACTGGTAGGATTCCCGGTCGCCCGCCACCCGCTCGCCGATGCGCGGGATCACGTGGAAGGAGTAGGCGTCGTAGATCTTCTCCAGCACCGGCAGGTCGACCCGCGAGAATTCCAGGCACAGGAAGCGCCCGCCGGGCTTGAGCACCCGGTGCGCCTCGCGCAGGGCCACGTCGATGCGCGGCACGTTCCGGATGCCGAAGGCGATGGTGTAGCTGTCGAAATGGTTCGAGGGCAGGGGCAGCGTCTCGGCATTGCCGGTGACGAAATCGATGCGGCCGTCGTAGGTGTGGCCCGCCCGCTCGGCGCCGACCCGCAGCATCGCCTCGTTGATGTCGAGCACGGTGACGTGGGTCTCGGGGCCGCCCGCTTCGAGGGTGCGGAAGGCGATGTCGCCGGTGCCGCCCGCGACATCGAGATGCTGGTAGGGCCGAGTGCGCGACGGGCGCAGCATCGAGATCAGGTGCGACTTCCAGACCCGGTGCAGCCCGCCCGACATCAGGTCGTTCATCAGGTCGTAGCGGCGCGCGACCGAGCGGAACACGTCGTCCACCTTGGCCTGCTTCTCGGAAAGCCGCACGCGCTCGTAGCCGAAATCGGCGGTGGCTTCGCTGTCGCCGGCTCCGATGTCCGTTCCGCTCATCCGATCATACCCTGCGCTCGCCCGTCGCCGCTCACGGCGTCGGCCGAGCCTCCTTAGCGAATGCCGGCTTGAACCGCCATGCGGCAGCGGGGATGCAGGCGGTGCCTGCCGCGTGGGTGCAAAATAGGAATCAGCTCCGCAGCGGCCCGCCGACGAGCCAGGCCGGGTCGAACCAGCGGTCGGCCTCGCCGTCGTAGGGGAGGCGGGTGACGTCCCAGTGCTGGATGTATTTCGCGTAGACGTTCCAGACCGCGATGCCGCCGCCGACGAAGATGCGGCGGCCGGGATAGCGCTTCAGCACCGCCTCCGGATCCTCGTGCGAGCGGATCACGTCGATGGTGCGGTCCTTGAACGCGAATTCGGGCACGGAGGCCACGGTCTTGGGGCCGGCGATCAGCACGTGGCCCATGGTGAGCGCAAAGAAGCGCGTCACGTCCTCGACGAAGAGCGGATCGGTGTTGCCCTCCCAGGGAAGGTGCCCGTTGAGGCCGAGTTGGCCCCGCTGGCCGATGGCGCAGATGCAGCGGACGTCGATCATGGCGCGAAACCTGGAAAACAAAGAAAGCGGGCTCTGCCCGTAAACCCGCCGGGGCCTTGGCCCCGGACCCCGTTACTGGGGGGCGGAGAAGGCGAGAACCCGGTCGGTGGGGAAATCGTAGAGTTTGCCCGTCTCGTTCCATGCGGGGGAGGCGAGGCGCACGAAATGCGGCGCCAGCTCCTCCGGGGTCTTGAGCGTCGCCGGATCCTCGCCCGGCATCGCCGCCGAGCGCATGCTCGTGCGCAACGGGCCGGGGTTGAGCAGCATCGCGCGCACCCGCGTGCTCTCGTTCTCGGCGGCGTAAGTGCGCACCATCGCCTCCAACGCCGCCTTCGAGACGGAGTAGGGCCCCCAATAGGCCCGGCATTTCGCGGCCGCGCCCGAGGAGACGAAGATCGCGCGTCCCGCATCCGAGCGCTGGAGCAGCGGGTCGAACGAGCGGATCAGACGCCAGTTGGCGGTGACGTTGATCGCCATCACCTGATCCCACACCTTCGGCGTGACGTGGCTGACCGGCATCAGGTTGCCGAGGATGCCGGCATTGCCGACCACGATGTCGAGCCGGCCCCAGCGCTCGTTGAGCGCCGCACCCAGGCGGTCGATGGCGTCGTAATCGGTCAGATCGAGGGGTACCAGCGTCGCGTGGCCGCCGGCGGAGCGGATCGCGTCGTCGAGTTCCTCCAGGCCGCCCTGCGTGCGGGCGACCGCGACGACGTGGGCGCCGGCTCCCGCCAGAGCCAGCGCGGCGGCGCGGCCGATGCCGCGCGAGGCGCCGGTGACGACGGCCACCCGACCGTCGAGGATCTTGTCGGCCATCGACTTCAGTCCGCCTCGGCCAGCATGGCGAAGCGCTTGGGCCCGGCGATCGCCAGATCGGTCAGGCCGGTCGGGTAGTCGCCGGTGAAGCAATGGTCGGTGTATTGCGGGCAGTCGGCGTTGCGCGCCTCTTCGCCCATCGCCCGGTAGAGGCCGGGGATCGACAGGAAGGCCAGCGAATCGGCGCCGATATATTGGCGCATCCCCTCGAGGTCGTGGGTGGCGGCCAAGAGCTTCTCGCGCTCGGGCGTGTCGATGCCGTAGAAGTCAGGATACGTGATCGGCGGCGAGGCGATGCGGAAATGCACCTCGCGGGCGCCGGCATCGCGCATCATCCGCACGATCTTCACCGAAGTGGTGCCGCGCACGAGGCTGTCGTCGACGAGCACGATGCGCTTGCCCTCGACCGCGGCGCGGTTGGCCGAGTGCTTCATCCGCACGCCGAGTTCGCGCACGGTCTGGGTCGGCTGGATGAAGGTGCGCCCGACATAGTGGTTGCGGATGATGCCCATCTCGAAGGGCAGGCCGGCCTCCTGTGCGAAGCCGAGGGCCGCCGGTACGCCGGAATCCGGCACCGGGATCACCACGTCGGCCTCCGGCGCCGCCTCGCGGGCGAGTTCCTGGCCGATGGCCTTGCGCACGCCGTAGACGCTCTTGCCGTTCACCACCGAGTCGGGGCGGGCGAAGTAGATGTACTCGAAGATGCAGGGGCGCATCGGCTGCTTCTCGGCAAAGCGGATCGACTCGACGCCCTCTTCCGAGATCACCACCACCTCGCCGTTCTCGACGTCGCGGATGAAGCGGGCGCCGATGATGTCGAGCGCGCAGGATTCGGAGGCGAGGATGTAGCGGCCGTCGAGTTCGCCGAGCACCAGCGGGCGGATACCGAGCGGGTCGCGGGCGCCGATGAGCTTCTTGTTGGTCAGCGCGACGATGGCGTAGGCGCCCTGGATCTGCTGCAGCGCGTCGATGAAGCGCTCGACGATGCGCGGTTTGCGCGAGCGGGCGGCCAGATGGAGGATCACCTCGGTGTCCGAGGTCGATTGCGTGATGGCGCCGTCGCGCACGAGGTCGCGGCGGATCGACAGCGCGTTGGTGAGGTTGCCGTTATGCGCCACCGCCAGCCCGCCGCCCGCGAGTTCGGCGAAGAGCGGCTGGACGTTGCGAAGAATCGTGCCGCCGGTGGTCGAGTAGCGCACGTGGCCGATGGCCGAGCGGCCGGCCAGCCGCTCGATCGTGGCGCGGTCGGAGAAGGAATCCCCGACGAGGCCCTGGCGGCGCTCCGAGTGGAACACGCCGTCGTCGTAGGAGACGATGCCGGCTGCCTCCTGGCCACGATGCTGCAAGGCGTGCAGGCCGAGCGCCGTGATGGCCGAGGCGTCGTCGTGCCCGTAGATGCCGAAGACGCCGCATTCCTCGCGAAGCGTATCCCCGTCGATGTCCAGGTTGCGGACATCGGCGCTCGCGCTGACAACAGACATGTCGATCTCGAATCCTGGAGGCGCGCGGATCTCGCGGGCCTCGCATCCGGCACGGCGGGAAACGGCCGGAGACGCGTGCCGCCCGCGACCTCGGCCGCGAGGGGTTACGCCAGGACCGTCGTGAAACCGTTACCTAGGCGCGGATCGCGTCGCAACCAAGACCGATTCCAACATATCGCGCGCAATGCGGCTGCATTGCTGGCGCAAGGCAATCGCCTGCAAGCGATTGCCTTGGTTTTTTTGCTGGCCTCAGTCGCCGGCGCCCGCCTCCGCGGACTGTATCGGTTCCTTGGGCTTTCGCTCCGCTCGACGCTTTCCGGGGTTACACCCCGAAAAGCCTGCTGCGCGCGGCGCTCTTCGCGCCGCGAAGCCGCTCAAGCGGCTTCGGAAACGGCCCGGATTGCAGGTGCAACGCAGATTTCGGATTTGAGGCGCGGTTCTCCTCAGCGCTTCGGCTCGGGCCCGGCCTCGCTGCGGCGCTGGGCGGGGAGATCGGTCTCCGGCGGCGGCTCCTCCGGCCCGTCGCCCTTCGGCTTACGGAACTGCTTGAGGAAGCCCTCGGGATTGTCGGGTAACTGTGCCACCAGCGCCTCGCCCGAGCTTTCGAGCAGCGACCGGCTCTTGGCCTGCGCCGCCCAATCCGGAACCTTGCCTTGGACGAGCCAGGCCAGGAACACCCAGCCGATCACGCAGATCAGGAAGCCGCGGCCCGCCCCGAACAGGAAGCCGAGCGAGCGATCGACGGCGCCGATGCGCGAATCGAGCACGAGGTCGGAGATCTTCACCGTCACCAGCGAGACCACGATCAGGGTGGCGAGGAAGATCGAGGCGATGGAGGCGACCAGCGCCACCGTATCGCTGGAGATGTGCTGCTTGACGGTGGGCAGGAGCAGCGGGTGGAGCGACCACGCCACCGCGGCGGCGGCCACCCAGGCAATGATCGCGAGCACCTCGCGGGTCACGCCGCGCACGGCGGCGAGCAGCGCCGAGACGAGCACGATGCCGAGCACCACGAGGTCGAGGACGGAAAACGGCATCGCAGGATATGGTTCGCTGGGGCGGAACGAGGCAGCCTTGCCCGGACGACGACGGCTCCCCCGGGCCGCGCATCCGCTGTGGTCCTTAACCATATACCCCGGCGAACCTCGGCCGTCACCTTCGGGCCGGCGCTCCGTGCGAGCGTCGCCGAGCCGCACGCGCGGCCTTCCGCATTCCCGTGCCGGCAGGGCGCGGGGTTTCTTCCCGGTATCGGCCGTCCCGGCCGCAGATTCGATCCGCCGAGGAAGGTGGCTTGGTGAGAGCGAAATCCCTCGCCGCGACGATGGCGCGCGAAAGATGTTTTGTGATCGCTTCGAAAGAGGAAAACATCTTCCAAGCAATCTTGGCTATAACCGAAGTATTCAAGATCCGGACGGGGTGAGTTTATGGCCGGTACGATCGATAGGCGCGGCTTCCTGCGGGGCTCCGCACTCTTCGCGGCCGGTGCCGCCGCCGGGTTCTCCTGTATCGAGATCGCGAATGCCGCGCCGATCGCGGTGCCGACGGTCGACCGGTTGTCCCTGCGCGTCCTGATCGACTCGGCCCACGACCAGTTCCTGAAGCCCGCGACCGTGCAGGGCGTGCTGCATCAGCCGCCGGGCAACGGGCGCGGCGCCGATTACCGCAAGGTGCTGCACAATCAGTGGGGCCTGTCGCTCTTCGCCGAATCCTGGCGGGCGGAGGAGGCGCGCACGATCCTGCTCGATTTCGGCTACAGCCCCGAGGCCCTGCTCAACAATATCGAGATCCTGAAGGTCGATCCCACCAAGATCGATGCGCTGATCGTCAGCCACGGCCACCACGACCATTACGGCGGCCTGACCGGGTTCCTCGACAAGTACAGGAGCGCGCTCGCGCCCGACCTGAAGCTCTATGCCGGCGGCGAGGACAATTTCTGCCACCGCCACAGCCCGAGCGGCGTCCCCGGCCAGTTCACCGATTTCGGCCAGCTCGACCGGCGCGAACTGACGGCGCAGAAAATCTCGACCGTGCTCTGCGAGACGCCCACCGTGGTCGCCGGCCACGCCTTCACCACGGGGCAGATCAAGCGCGCCTCCATCGAGCGCATCCTGCCCAACACCTTCGTCGAGCGCGGCATCACCGACGGGCTGGGCTGCGATGCCACCCACTATTCGCCCGCCGAACTCCAGGGGAAAGATCATCCCCGACGAGCACGTCCACGAGCACGCCACCTGCTTCAACGTGAAGGGCAAGGGCCTCGTGGTGATCTCGTCCTGCGGCCATGTCGGCATCGTCAACTCCGTGCGCCAGGCGCAGGAGGTCTCCGGCATCGAACGCGTCCACGCCATCGTCGGCGGCTTCCATCTCGGACCGGCGCCGAAGGAGTACCTGACCCAGGTCGTGGCCGAGATCAAAAAACTTCAGCCCGACGTCGTCGTGCCGATGCATTGCAGCGGCCTGAACTTCGCCCTCGAGGCGCAGGCGCAGATGCCGGAGAACGTCATCGTCCCGACCACCGGCAGCCGGCTCGTCTTCAGTGCGTAGCCGGACATTCGCGGCCGGTCTGCTCTGCCTGCTCGCGGCCTTGGACCCTGCGCGCGGCGAGACGCCGCCCCGCCGCTCGGCCGCCGAGCTGATGGACGTGCTGATGTGGAACCGCGAGCCGGTCGGCGGCCCGATCGCGCTGATCGATCAGGCGGGGCGGCCCCGGACGGAGGCCGATTTTCGCGACCGTCTCCTCCTTATCTATTTCGGCTACACCGCCTGCCCGGATGTCTGCCCCACGGACCTGATGGAGATCGGGCGGGCCCCTCACGCTGCTCGGCGAGGCCGGCGATGCCGTCCAGCCGATCTTCATCACGCTCGACCCTGAGCACGACACCGCCGCGCTGCTGACGGAGTACCTGCCGAACTTCCATCCGCGCCTGGTCGGCTTGACCGGCAGCGAGGCGGCGGTCCGCCAGGCCGCCGACGCCTACAAGGTCTTTCACGAGACGAGCCTGCGCTCCGACGGCGGGCGGGCCATCGAGCATTCCGCCTTCACCTACCTGATGGATCGCTCGGGCGCCTATCTCGGGTTCTTCCCGCCCGGCACCTCGGCCGAGCGGATGCTGACGATCCTGCGGCCGCATCTCGCCGCACGGCCCGCGTCCGAGTAGGGCGGCCTCTGACCGGTCAGGGCCGCGCTACATCTCCTCCTCGAACCGCACCGCTCGCGGGCGGCCCCCGCCCTTTCGCGGTGCGCCCGAGGCGATGCCGGCGACGAGGTCGGCGATGTGGCGCAGCGCATCCGTCGGCAGGGCCCGGTCCCCGGCCTCGCCGCGCCCTTGCGGGGTGATCGCCTTGCCGAAGCCGAGCTTCAACGCCTCCTTCAGCCGGGCCGGCGCCTGCGAGACCGGCCGCACCGCCCCCGACAGGCCGAGTTCGCCGAAATAGACCGAGTCGGAGGGAAGCGCCGCCCCCGAGAGCGACGAGACGAGGGCGGCGGCGACCGCGAGATCCGCGGCAGGCTCGGTGATGCGCAGGCCCCCGGCGACGTTGAGGTAGACGTCGTGGCCGCCGAGCCGGATGCCGCCATGGGCCTCCAGCACGGCGAGCACCATCGACAGGCGGTTGGGGTCCCAGCCGACCACGGCGCGGCGCGGCATGCCGAGCGAGGAGGGGGCGACGAGCGCCTGGATCTCGACCAGCAGCGGGCGCGTGCCCTCCATCCCGGCAAAGACCGCGGTGCCCGGCGCGGCGTGGTCGCGCCCGGCCAGGAACAGGGCGGAGGGGTTCGGGACTTCGGACAGGCCGGCATCGGTCATCTCGAACACGCCAATCTCGTCGGTCGGTCCGAAGCGGTTTTTGACCGCCCGCAGGATGCGGAAATGGTGGCCCTGGTCGCCCTCGAACGAGGCGACCGCATCGACCATGTGCTCGACCACGCGGGGGCCCGCGATCTGCCCGTCCTTGGTGACGTGGCCGACGAGGATGACGGCCGTGCCCGTGGTCTTGGCAAAGCGGATCAGGGCCTGGGCCGATGAGCGCACCTGGGTGACGGTGCCCGGCGCCGATTCCACCGTCTCGGTCCACATGGTCTGGATCGAGTCGATGATGGTCAGCGCCGGCGGGTGGCCCTGCGACAGCGTCTCGACGATGTCCTCGACATTCGTTTGCGCCGCCAGCTCCACCGGGTGTTTGGCCAGCCCGAGGCGCTCGGCGCGCAGGCGCACCTGCCCCACCGCCTCCTCGCCGGAGATGTAGGCGACGCGCTCGCCGCTCTTGGCCATGGCGGCGGAGGCCTGCATCAGCAGGGTCGACTTGCCGATTCCGGGATCGCCGCCGAGCAGGATCACCGAGCCGCGCACGAAGCCGCCGCCGGTCACCCGGTCGAGTTCGTTGATGCCCGAGGGCGTGCGCGGGGCCTCCTTGGCCTCGCCGGTCAGGCCTTCGAGGGGGAAGACGCGGCCCCGCGCCCGCGAGGGTCGGGTCGCGGCCGGGCCCGATTGCGGGCCGGCGGAGGCGACCTCCTCCTGGATCGTGTTCCAGCCGTTGCAGGCCTCGCAGCGCCCGCGCCAGCGGTTGTAGACCGCACCGCAGGACTGGCAGACGAAGGTCTGTTGGATTTTTGCCATGGGGGAGACGGCTCAGGGCAGGGATCTGTCGAACCTCCCACCCAGCCCCCTCATCTTGAGATGCTGCGAAGCCGCCTCGAAAGAGGGCTCCAGCCGGCCACGCGATCCCTGGAGCCCTCCTTCGAGGGCGCCGTTTCGCGCCGCCGCCTCAGGATGAGGGGAATGGGTGGGAAAGATCGGTCACTCTACATAGTTGCGAACATAACGGGAACCCAGGCTCGTCAGGATCTCGTAGCCGATGGTGCCGGCGGCTTGCCCCACCGTGTCGATGTCGAGGCTGTCGCCGATCAGCGTGGCGGTGCCGCCGCGCCGGGCCTGGGTTGCGTCGGTGACATCGAGGATGATGAGGTCCATGGAAATCAGGCCGACGATCGGGCAGAGCACGCCGCCGACCAGCGCGTGGCCGCTGTTGCTGGCGGAGCGGGGATAGCCGTCGGCGTAGCCGAGCGAGAGCGTGGCCAGCCGGCGCGGGGCAGGGGCCTGCCAGCGGGCGTTGTAGCCGCAGGTCGCGCCGGCCTCGACGTCACGAACCTGCAGGATCGGCGCCTCCAGCCGCACCACCGGCCGCATCGGATTGGGTTGGCCCGGATCCGGGTTGCCGCCGAAGAGCGCATAGCCCGGCCGCAGCAGGTCGTGGCGAGCGTCGTTCGCGAGGCAGGTGCCCGAGGAATTGGCGAGCGAGGCGCGCATCTGCGGAAAGGCCGCCCGCACACGGGCGAAATCGGCGGCTTGGCGCGTGTTGAGCGGGTCGTCGGGCAATTCCGCGCTGACGAGATGGCTCATCACGAGATCGATGCCGGCGCGCGCGATCACCGGGTCGCCGGCCAGCGCCAGAGCCTCCGCGACGGAGAGGCCGAGCCGGTTCATGCCGGTATCGACGTGGAGCGCGGCCGGCCCCGCGCCCTGCATGGCCTCGGCCCACTCGGCGAGTTCCTGCGTGTCCCCCAGGACCGGGCGCAGGCGATGGGCGCGAAACGCCTCCGCGTGGCCGGGCGGCAGACCGTTGAGCACGTAGAGCGCGGCCTCCGGCAGGATTTTCCGCGCGGCGATGCCCTCGGAGAGGTGCGCCACGAAGAACGTCCGGCAGCCCGCCCGCCACAGGGCCGGCGCGACCGCCGCGAGGCCGCAGCCATAGGCATCCGCCTTCACCACGGCACCGCATTCGGCCTCCGGCGCGCACGCGCCGAGCGCCCGCCAGTTCGCCACCACGGCCGAGAGATCGACCGTCAGACGGGCGCCGTGGCTGCTGCGGAATGGATCGCCCGTGGTCGGGTTTTCCGGGAAGGATTCTACGGGCGCTATGACAGACTCCTGCGGGGAAAGCCCCGGCGGAGACGGGACCGGACCGTCGATCCGGCCACCGATATCACATCTGCTCGGGCATCCGGTCGCTTTGCGCCAGGTTCGAGAACCGGGTGATGTTGGCGTCGAACTGCAGCTCCACCGTGCCGGTCGGGCCGTGGCGCTGCTTGCCGAGGATGACTTCGGCCTTGCCGTGGACGCGCTGCATCTCGGCCTCCCAGGCGAAGAACTCCTCGGTGCCCTCGCGCGGCTTCTTGTTGCCGACGTAGTATTCCTCGCGGAACACGAACATCACCACGTCGGCGTCCTGCTCGATCGAGCCGGATTCGCGCAGGTCCGAGAGCTGGGGCCGCTTGTCGTCGCGGTTCTCGACCTGACGCGAGAGCTGCGACAGGCCGATGATCGGCACCGCCAGCTCCTTGGCCAGAGCCTTCATGCCGGTGGTGATCTCGGTCATCTCCTGCACGCGGTTGTCGCTCTTCTTGCCGGAGCCGGAGAGGAGCTGGAGATAGTCGATGATGAGCAGATCGAGGCCCTTCTGGCGCTTGAGGCGGCGGGCGCGGGCGGCGAGCTGGGCGATCGAGATGCCGCCGGTCTGGTCGATGTAGAACGGGATCGTCTGCATGTCCCGGGCGGCGTCGGTGATCTTGTAGAAGTCCTCCGGGCGGATGTCGCCGCGGCGGATCTTGTAGGAGGGCACGCCGGACTGCTCGGCGATGATACGGGTCGCCAATTGCTCGGCCGACATTTCGAGGGAGAAGAAGCCGACGATGCCGCCGTTGACGGTCTGCATGGTGCCGTCGGGCTGCTTCTCGCCGCGATAGGCCTTGGCGATGTTGAAGGCGATGTTGGTCACGAGCGAGGTCTTGCCCATAGCCGGGCGCCCCGCGAGGATGATGAGGTCCGAGGGCTGCAGGCCGCCCATCTTGGCGTCGAGGTCGGTGAGCCCCGTGGAGATGCCCGAGAGCTTGCCGTCGCGCTGGTAGGCTTTCGCCGCCATGTCGATGGCCGCGGTCAGCGCGTCGGAGAATTTCTGGAAGCCGCCGTCGTACTTGCCGGATTCGGCGAGTTCGTAGAGCCGGCGCTCGGTCGCCTCGATCTGGTCGCGCGGCCGGGACTCGACGGGCGCCTCGAACGCGCCGTTGACCAGATCCTCGCCGATGGTGATGAGCCGGCGGCGGATGGCCAGATCGTAGATGGTGCGGCCGTACTCGCCCGCGTTGATGACGGTGGTCGCCTCGGCCGCGAGGCGGGCGAGGTACTGCATCGGCGTGACGCCGCCGAGGTCGATGTCGCCGAGATAGGTCTTCAGCGTGATCGGCGTGGCGAGCTTGCCCGCCTTGATCAGCGAGACCGACACCTCGAAGATCTGGCGGTGCACCGCCTCCATGAAGTGCTCGGGCAGTAGGAAGTCCGAGACACGGTAATAGGCGTCGTTGTTGACCATGATCGCGCCGAGCAGGGCCTGCTCCGCGTCGATGTTGTGCGGCGGCACCCGGTATTCGGGCTGCACCGTCTCGAGATTGGCCGTGAGGGCGTTGGGCAGGGCCATGGCGCTTGTCCGTCGCTCCGATGCGGGCGGCTTGGCCGCCCCGTTTCATGCCCGCCGGACCTTGCCTCGGGATGGTGAAGCCTTCCTTAGCCGACCCAGCTGGGAACGGCTGCAACACGCACGCCACGGGCCCCGAAACGCGAGACGCCCGCGGCTCCCGGGTCACGGGAATCGCGGGCGTCATGCTGGAACGGATTGAGAACAAGTCAACGCCGGAGGCCGGCGCATCCCCGTTCTCCACCGCTTATGCGGCTGCCAGGGGGGGGCGAAAGGACTGGTCCTTTCGCGGGTCCAGGGTGGAGCCCTGGAGAAAACCCGGACTTAGCCGCGGTCGTCGGCGCCCTCGCCGGCATCGGCCAGAGCCTGGCCGACTTCGAGGCCGAGGTCGTCGAGGTTGAACTGCTCGCGCTCGGTCACCGACTCGCCGCGGGCCTGACGCTCGGCCTCTTCCGGCGAACGGGCGATGTTGACGGTCACCTTGACCTCGACCTCGGGGTGCAGGGTCACCGGCACGATGTGCAGGCCCAGCGTCTTGATCGGCTGGTTGAGCACGAACTGGCCGCGCTCGACGCTGAAGCCCTCCTTGGTGACGACTTCGGCGAGGTCGCGAGTCGAGACCGAGCCGTAGAGCACGCCGGTCTCGCCGGACTGGCGGATCAGCACGAAGCTCTGGCCGTCGAGCTTCTCGGCCACCGTCTGGGCCTCGTTGCGGCGCTCGAGGTTGCGGGCCTCGAGCTGGGCGCGCTGGGCCTCGAAATGCTTCTTGTTGTTCTCGGTGGCGCGCAGGGCCTTGCCGCGGGCGAGCAGGAAGTTGCGGGCGTAGCCGGGACGCACGTTCACGGTCTCGCCCATCTGGCCGAGCTTGGCGACGCGTTCGAGCAGGATGACTTCCATGGGGCTTCTCCTTGAGGTTGCTTGGAAGCGGGTGGGATCAGGCGTCGCCGCGAGCTTTCGGGCGGCGCCGGTCGAGGGCGGTATCGGCAATGCCGAACAGGATCAGGGCGAGCATGGCCACGCCCTGGGTGAGGAACAGCAGCACGTAGAGGCCGGCGAGCAGGGCGAAGCGCCCCGGCCGGCCGCGGCTGCGGTCGTGGAAGGCGGCGAGCCCCTGGAGCGCGAAGGCCGCGCTGAAGGCGCCGATCAGGGCGATGCCGAGCGCACCGGGATAGCCGGGCACCATCGCCAGGGTCAGGGCGGCGGCGAAGACCAGCAGCGTGGAGCGCGGCATCATCGTGGAGGGCAGGTCGGGCCAGGGCCGGAGCAGGCGCCCCGAGATCTGCACGATGCGGGCGGCGGCCCAGAGGTAGAAGGTGAACAGGATCGTGAGACCCTGGGCGGCAATCGCGGGCGCGACGGTCGCCAGCGCGTCGGCGACTTCGCTGGCGAGGTCGTCGACCTTTTGCGGCTCGCCGGTCTGAGCATCGCCCGGCGCCTGCGACACAGCCCCGTCGGCGTTTGTCTCTGCGGGCTTCTCGGCGCTGCCGGGGGCTTCGCTCGCTGTACCGCTCTGCGGCGGGGCGGGAATCCGGCCGCGCTGCACCTGAACCTGCACGACCCGGCGGCTCATCGTGGTGAGCTGCGCGCGGAAGGTGTCGTAGTCGGGCGAGGCGATGACGGCGATGGCGATGAAGGCGAGCGCTGCGGTGCCCGCGACCCAGGCGAGCAGGCGCCCCGTGGGATACCACTCGATCGTGCCGTCCGCGTTCGGCCGGCCGAGCAGGGCGAGATAGGCGAGCCACCAGGCGGGGATGGCGAGGTAGGCCGCAAACGCCAGGCCGAGATAGGGCGAGATGAAGAGCGCGAGCGCCAACCCGCCCGAGACGACGGCGGCGAGCGCCGCGCGGTGGCTCCAGCCCAGGCCGACGATGAGGATCGGCAGTGGGGCGAGCAGGTAGAGCAGGATCGAGAGCGTCGTGGCCTTGAGCAGCACGCCGAACAGCAGCGCCGCCACGAGGCCGGCACCGGCGCCGACAGGTATGTCCTTGGTCATGAAATCCGCTGTCCCGCTGTCCCGTCATGGGCAGGGTTAGGGGCTGAAGACGTCGCCCCAACGATCGGGCGGTCCCTTTGCGGGGAGCCGCCCTCGCGATTGATGACCGGCCCCCGTAAGGGCCGGCGGAAGGTCCTACTTGATGACGTAGGGCAGCAGGCCGAGGAAGCGCGAGCGCTTGATCGCCTGGGCAAGCTCGCGCTGCTTCTTGGCCGAAACGGCCGTGATGCGCGAGGGAACGATCTTGCCGCGCTCCGAGACGTAGCGGGAGAGCAGCTTCACGTCCTTGTAGTCGATCTTGGGAGCGTTCTCGCCCGAGAACGGGCAGCTCTTGCGACGACGGAAGAACGGACGACGGCCACCGCCGCCACCACCAGCACCGAATGCCATGATTAGTTCTCCCCGCCGAAGTTGCGCTCGGGACGATCGCCGCGGTCGCCGCGATCACCACGGTCGCCGCCACCGAAGTCGTCGTCGCGGCGGCGCGGACGGTCACCGCGGTCGCGGTCCTTCCGGTCGTCGCGGTCGCGCTTCTGCATCATCGCGGAAGGCTCGGCCTCCAGCTGCTCGACGCGAACGGTCATGAAGCGCAGCACGTCCTCGGAGATCTGCATCTGGCGCTCCATCTCGGCCACGGCGGCCGGGGGGGCGGAGATGTTGAGGAGCGTGAAATGCGCCTTGCGGTTCTTCTTGATACGGTAAGCGAGGGACTTGACGCCCCAGGACTCGATCTTCTCGATCGTGCCGCCGCCCGTCTCGATGACGCCCTTGTAGGTCTCGACCATGGTCTCGACCTGCTGGGCCGTCACGTCCTGGCGCGCCAGGAAGACGTGCTCATAGAGAGGCATTCTTGGGCCTTTCCTTGCCATAAGGAAGCCCGCCCGCGCGTCGCGGGTGTGTCGGGCCGGTTCGTCTCGCATTCTCTCGGCGCCAAGCCCTTCGAGCCGTGATGATGGCCCGAGCGGTTGATCGAAGGCGGAGACACCGGACGACGGGTTCTTTGAAAAACCCTGTGCCGCGAGAGGTCGTCTCTTGCGGCACCGTCCGTTCAGCCCCCGGCCGGAGCGAACGCGAAGGCCGGGCCTTTAGAGGGATTCGCTCTCGATGGCAAGGGCAGGGCCCCGACGGGCAGATCGAAATGCAGGACTTCCTCGCGGGTGCCGAGCCGCTCGTAGCGCGCGAGCGCCGGGCCGTCGCCGGGATCGCCCTGGACGAAGATGACCCAGGTGCCCCGGCCCGCGGCATGGGCCTGCAGCTGCCGGATCAGCGCCGTGGCGATGCCGCGGCGACGGTGCTCGGCCTCGACGGCGAGATCGTAGAGGTAGATCTCGCGCCGTGCCTGCTCGAACTTGTCGAGCTCGTAGGCGACGAGGCCACCCAGAACGGTGCCGTCACGTTCCGCCGCCAGCACCGCGACATGCGCCTTGGCCAGCAGGTCCGCGAGGTAGGCGTCGTCCGGCGGGGCGGCGCCGTAGGTGCCGGGCTCGGCGAAGGCGCGTCCGAACAGGGCGTTGAGGGCGCGCATCGACGGGATGTCGCCAGGGCCGAGGCGCCGGACCGTGAAACCCGGCTCGGGCCCGTCCGTCTTCGACGTCATGGCGGAGGTCTATTTCAGCGAGCCGGCGATGGCCTGCTGAATCCCCAAGATGTCGGCGCCGCGCTTGAGCGTGCGCTGGATCGGGTCGGGCCGCCCCGAGATCCAGATCTTCAGCTCCGAATCCATGTCGAAGCTGCCCGCGGTCTCGACCGAGAACGAGGTGATCGCGCGGTAGGGCACGGTCAGGTACTCGACCTTGCGGCCGGTCATGCCCTGGCGATCGACCAGGATCAGGCGGCGGTCGGTGAAGATCATCAGGTCGCGGATCACCTTGAAGGCGACGCGCACGCTCTCGCCCGGCGCCAGCACCCCGGCGAGCTGCCGGTCCACCTCGTCCGCGGAGAGGTCGCTGCCATGCCCGAGCAGCCCGTCGAGTAAGCCCATCACGCGTCTCCTGCCTTATCTCCGGCAGGATGTGGGGACGGCCCCGCTCGCGCGCGAGGGCGGTTCTGCGCTCAGCGGTGGCGGCGCTTGCGCGGCTTCTGCCCCTTGCGCGGATGGGCCTTGCGCTGGGTCCGGTCCATGCAGCTCGCCCAGATGCGGCGGCCGATCTCGCGCAGGCCGAGATTGAGCGGGTCCGGGGCGGAGAAGACCTGCGCCCGCGCCTCGCTGCGGCAGAACGCGTCCTCCGCGCTGCGGATCGGCGGCTCGCTCTGCGCGGCGGCGGGAGACGGCCCGAGGCCGGTTCCGAGAAGCGTGGCGAGAAGCAAACCGGCCGCGGTCAGACCGCGCCGGGCCGGCGGACCGAAGTGGTTGCCCAGGATACGCAATGCTCGGCCCTCCCTGTTCGGCCCCGGCGCTCGCCGCCTGCAGCGCGCATCCGCGGCAATCGAAGCATCTCTCACAAAACGCCCGCCGCGCTGATCATCGCCGGGGCGAGAACGACCCGTGACCGGGCGATTTTGTGAGGCACTCTAACGTCGTCGGAGACGAGCTTGCCAAGCGTTGCCGGTCGATCGCAGCCATCAACTGCGTAATCTGCCCACAGGGAATGCCGCCGCTCGTCCGGCCGGGGGCCATCGAGCGGTCTCGCATCGCGTCATGACGAGGCGGAGGGCCAAAAGAAAACGCGCCGGGCTCGAAGCGTCCGGCGCGTGTGGTCGTGTCGAAAACAGCCGATCGGTTGGGCGGACCGGCTTTGCGGCGCTCCCGGAGGGCCGGGAGCGTCCGCGGGAGGCTCAGCGACGAATCTTGACGTTGGCCTTGCGGGCGGCATAGCGCGCGTCGCGGGCCGCCTTCTTCTCCGCGGCTTCGGCAGCCTTGCGCTCGGCCAGTGCGGCGGCCTCGGCAGCCTCGCGGGCGAGCTGAGCGGCGAGCTCGGCTTCCTCGCGCAGGCGCTTCTCCTCCGCCGCCTTCCGCTCGGTCTCGATGCGGATGCGCTCGCGCTCGCGGGCGCGCTCGTCGCGGGCGCGGGCAACCTCGGCGCGAGCCTGGGCCTTCGCACGCATCTCCGGATCGTCAAGCGGTGTCCGGGCCTTGAACTTCTCGAGCAATGCCGCCTTGGCGGCTTGGGAGCTCTGGCGGCGGTCTTCGAAATTCCTGAAGTCGAATGCGCTCATATGACCTTTCTCATGCATTGACACGGCCGGATGCCGGATCAGTCACAGTCCGGGCAGCCTGGACTCGGATCGAGCCTTTTATAGAACCGGCGCAGTCGATGCACGAGTGCGCCGCAACACGCAACAGATGTCGCCCCGGTTCGGGGCGGCTCCGGTGACATTTTTGGACCTGTTGCGGGATGGAATCAGGTTTTAGGGCAGGGCCCTCAAGCGTCCAGCGTATCCAGCCTCAACTGGCCTGCAGGTTGACGGCGGCCGGCTTGCCGCTGCGGCGGTCGTTCTCGACGTCGAAGCTGACCTTCTGCCCCTCGACGAGGCCGCGCAGGCCCGCCTGCTGGACGGCGGAGATATGCACGAACACGTCCTTGCCCCCGGTATCGGGCTGGATGAACCCGTAGCCCTTGACCTCATCGAACCATTTCACGGTACCAGTCTGCATCCGGGTTCCTCCTCCGCTCGCCGCGGCACCCCGTATGAAATGCGTCCCGTCCTCGGCCGAAAAGGCCGTCCCGTTCGTCGAAGCGAGCGAGGAAACAAGCCGGCGCCGCGTCCCTTCCGGGGGCATCGAAGGTCTTGCCAAAGGCAGCCACCGATCGACGGTGCATGGTTAGATTCGATGCGGTAACCGTGCAAGCGGCGCAAAGGTTTCCGCCAAGCACTGCTCTTCGCGCAAAGCGGAAATTCGAGGAAGAAACTTGGCCATTTGGAGCAACTACGCTGGTCTCACGTCGGGTGTGACCGGTTTGGCTCAGCGTAACATTGTTGTGACGACAACATTTGTTGGGGGATTGCCGTAAACGATCGCCGCTGCCGATTCGGGCCGTCGAATCGTACGGCGATCGATGGCGCATCCCGAAGACGCGCGGCCGGCATGACGTGATGTTGAGGGCTCGATGAGGCGATGGACGGTGTTCTCCGGGCACGAAAAAGGGGCCGGTCACCCGGCCCCGTTCCGCCTCATCATCGTAACCCCACCTCGACCGCGATCGATCGCGGCAGGGCCCCTGAAGCTGCGGGGCTCGCCCCTGATCAGTAATCGTAGCCGCGTCGGTCGTAACCGCGGCGCTCGTACCGGTCGCGATCCCGGAAGCGCTGCTCGCGATAATAATCGCCCCGGTCGCGCCTGCGCATCTCGCGGCTGTCGTCGCGATCGCGCTGCCCCCGGGACCGGAGGTCGAACCCCGGCCGGCCGTCCGGACCAATGGTGATCGATTGCGCGGAGGCCGGCACCGCGGCGATCATGGTCGCCGCGACGAGTGTGCCGGCGAGCAGGGTCGTCAAGGTCTTCATGGGAGATCCCTCCTTTGTTGGTTGGGACGACAATGCATCGTCCCCGGAGCGGTTCCAGTATCGTGCCGTCGGCGGGCCCACCGCATCTGGACTGTCCGGATGAGGCGAAGGCGCACGTCGCCGAACATCAATCTTCACGTCCCGGCGCCTCCGAAGGCCGATAGCGTCCTTCGATGGGCGGCGTTGCGGATTGGGGTGAGGGCGCAATCCCCGGAGCGAGATCAGGGACCTGTTCCTCCCAATACAGTCACGGGAGCGAGCCCGTCCTGTCGATAATCTGTCTTCGGTCGGGCCGTCCCCTTGCCCCATACGCTGCAGCGCCGAGATTCCCGACGGCACGCCGAGCCGGAGGGTCCCGGCTTGACTCGATCTCCAGGCTGCATCTCAAGACGGCGCGTGCATTGGGCCCGCTGCCCTGTTGCCTGGCCCCGGAACCCGCTCGCATGCCCGTCCGCCCGCTGATCTTCTATCCCGATGCGCGCCTGCACCGGGCGGCCGAACCCGTCTCCGCGACCGGCGAGGCCTTAACGGGTGAGTCCTTGCGCGCGCTCGCGGCGGACGTGCTCGACACCCTCGGCGCCGTCTCGGCGATGGGGCTGACCGCGATCCATATCGGGCGCCTGGAGCGGGTGGTGGTGATCCGGCTTCAGCCGGACGAGCCGCACGCGGTCTACGTCGATCCGGTCGTCGCCTGGGCCTCGCCCGAGCGGGCCGCGCATCCGGAGGGAAGCGTCTCGATGCCGGGCGTGGTCGAGCCGGTGGAGCGGCCCGCGCGCGTCCGGGTGCGCTACCGCGACCTCGACGGGGCCGAGCACGAGGAGGAGGCCGAGGGCCTGCGCGCCGCCTGCCTCCAGCACGAGATCGACCAGCTCGATGGCATCTTCTGGATCGACCGGCTGACCCGGCTGCGCCGCGAGCGGGTCCTCAAGCGCTACGCCAAGCTGCGGGCGCAGCAGGCGCGCGCGGGATCGTGAGGCCTCACCCCGGAGGCGCCAGGCTCGGTCCGGGGCACCGGGCATGGTATGCCGGGCCTCGGCGTCGCGTCCCGAACAACGGCAACCGCCGTTCGGGATCAGGCTCCACCGTCCGAGACCGATCCATGTCCCGCTTGCTGCACGTCGCTCACCGAGCCCTCGCCGCCCCGGCTGTGCTTGTCCTCGCGCTGTCCGCGCCGGGCGCCGTTGCGCAAGGGACAGGGCAAGCGACGGGGCAGGGGACGGGCGGCCGGGCCGGCGATCAGAAGGCCCAGGCCCGGCCCGTTTCCGTGGTCGGCTGCACCTCGCTGGCCAACCTGCGCGGCCTCCTGCGCAGCACGGGCGAGGATCGCGCCGCCGCGCTCGCGGTCGCGAGCGATCCGAAATCCGATCTCGGCTGCAGCCCGGTGGACCGCGCCGCGGTCACGGGGCTCGCCGACCACGTCGCCCTGAACGGCCGCGCCTACGACTGCCTCACCCTCAAGGGCACGGCGGTGTGCCACTGGACGGTGGCGGGCGCCGTCACGCCGCCCGAGCGGCCGGCGGGCAAGCCGGCCCGCGGCAAGTAGGGGCGGGCGCGAGGCCCTTTCTCAGAACCGTGCCGTCAGGAACAGGCGGAGGTTGCGGCCCGGCAGCAGGATCTCGTCCTTCTTGAACGAGGCCGAGTTGCGGATGTCGTCGTCGAGCAGGTTGCGGCCTTGCAGCCCCAGCGTCACCTCGGTGGCGCCGTAGACGGTGGGGTCGAGCGCCTGGGTGTAGGCGAGTTCGGCGCGAAGATCGTTCCAGCCCGGGGTCGTGGTCTCGAACGGGGCGATCTCGGTGTGGTCGAAGGCGTGGAGCAGGTTCACCCGTGCGAACCAGCCGTTCGCCCGCACGAAGGCGCCGCCGCCGAGCCGGTGCGGCGGGATGCGCGGGACGTAGGAGCCGTCGTCGAACTGGGCGCGGACGAAGTCGTACTGCGCCTCGATTCCGGCCCAGCCGTCGCCGACGGCGAAGAGATCGAGCTGCGCGCCGATCTCGGCGCCGTAGAAGCTGGCATTGGCCTGCGAGTAGACGACCTGGCGCAGCTCGTCGCCGGAGCCGCAGGAGCCGAAATCGTCGTCGCAGCGGTTCCCGGTGTCGCGCCGGTAGATGAAGCCGGTGTAGCGCGTGACGTAGCCGGTGGCGTCGAGCCGCAGCGGCCCGTCCGCCCGGCGCAAGGAGATCTCGGCGGTGCGGGCGCGCTCCAGCCGCAGGGTCGGATCGCCGATCTCGAAGGTCGCCGAGGCGTGGTGCGGCCCCTGCGAGAACAGCTCGGCGCCGGTGGGCGCACGCTCGACATAGGAGCCGTTGAGGCTCGCCACGAAGCCGTAGGGCAGATCCTGCAGGGCGCCGAAGCTGAGGCTCTTGGGAGCGAAGCGGCGCGTCAGGGCATAGCTGAGCGGGTCCCCGTCCGTCGGAAGGTAGCTGCCGGGGAACTGCGTCGCGATGCTGTTGAGCCGGTCGCCCTCGATCCGGCCCGCGGCCTGGAACCGGAGCCCCCCGCCGACCGCCAGTTCCTCGAACAGGTAGGCGGCCAGCACCCGCGATTCGGTCGGCGGCAGGAAGCTCTCGAGCTGCGAGTTGAGCACCCGCCGGCTCGTCTGGACGCCGACCGCGCCGGTGAGCGTGCCGAGCGCGGTGAAGACCGGCACGTGCTGCGCCTCGAACCGGGCTTCGACCTCGCGGTTCTTGAAGATCGCCTGCACGCCCTCGCCGGCCGGGCCCTCATGCGCGTGGTCGTCATCGTCCCCGTGATCGTGATGGGCGTGCCCGAAGCCGATCTCCTCGTGGCGGTAGACCGAGCCGCCGGCCCAGAACCGCAGCACCTCGAACGGGCCTTCCAGCGGGCGGTATTCGCCGCGGGCGAGCACGCGGTCCTGGTTCGGGTTGAGCCGGGTGCGCGCTTCCGCCGCCTCGCCGCCGGGGATCTGATAGAGCGCGTTGAAGTGGCTGTAGGAGATGCCGAGGAAGCCGCGGTCGCCGATCGCCGAGATGCCCACCGAGCCCCCTTGCGTCTCGGTCGCCGAGTTGCGCTGGATGCCGCCGGGGATCGCGTAGGAATCGGTCGCGGTCGCGAACCCGTCGGCATGGACCGCGATGCCGTTCGCGCCCGCATCGACGCTCGCCGCCCCGAGCCGGCCGTTGTCGACGGTGGTGTAGCCCGTCGTGACCTGCCCCGTGATCCCGCGGGCGGGGGATGAAGGTCGGCACTTGGTTGTTCTCGGCCGAGACCACGCCGCCGATCGCGCCCGAGCCGTAGCGCAGGGTCGCGGGGCCGCGGATCACCTCGATCCGGCTGGCATTGAGTGGGTTGACCGGCACCGCGTGATCCTCGCCGAGATCCGACACGCCGCCGTTGACGATGCCGTTCTCCTGGATGCGCACCCGGGCGTTGTCTAGGCCGCGGATGATCGGCCGCGAGGCCGCCCCTGGCGCGTAGGTCGAGGCGGAGATGCCGGGCCGGTCGAACAGCGCGTCGCCGAGCGTGCGCGGCTGGTCGCGGGCGATCCGCTCCTGCGGCACCACGGTGACCGGCGAGAAGGTGTTCGTCACCACCGGCAGCACCTCGGCCGCGCGGGCGAACGGCACGGCGGGGGAGGGAGCCGCCGGAGCGGCGGGCCGGCCCTGGATCGGGCTCACCGAGGTCACGCTGATCTCCTCCAGCGTGGCCGCCTCCTGCGCCCGCGCCGAGAGCACGGTTCCGGGCACGCCCGTCAGCACCGCCCCCGCCGCCAGCAGCATCCGTCCTGAACGTCCCCCCCGCATGCCCGTCGATCCAGCCCCGTCACGTTACAATGTTTCATCGCGGGAATGTTACAATGTTGCAAGGCTTATCTGCCGCCCGTTCCGTCGGGGACGGCCTGTGTGACCGGCCTGCATCAGGCGGCTGTCCGGTGCGCGGCTGCACGGGGCGCGCACTGTCACCCGGCGCGTGGCGTCGCAGGCGCTTGTGCCGAGCGGAGCCGGACGTGACATTGGGGGGCCCCGGAGGAGGTGCCGCCTGTCCGGATTGATGTTTTCCGGAACCCGATGCCCACCGACGTGCTCCTGCCCGCTCTCCGCTTGCTCCTTCTCGGCCTCGGCCTCCTCATCCTCATCCTTCTCTTCCTCGTTCCGCTCGCGACCCACGCCCTGTGGTGGACCGCGAAGGGCGGACGCGCGGACAACTGGTCGACGGCGGATTGGTCGAGCGCCGGGCTGCTCCCGCCGGCCGCCGCCGTGCCGGGGGCGATGGTGCGGGTCTACGCCGCCCGGGTCGGGCGCTGGCGGGGCATCTTCGCCCACCACAGCTGGGTGGTGATCAAGGAGGCCGGGGCGCCTCGCTACACCCGCTACGACGTGGTCGGCTGGGGCCGGCCCGTGCGCACCGACGCCTACGCCCCGGACGGGCGCTGGTTCGGCAACGAGCCGGAGATCGTGCTCGGGCTCGACGGCGAGGCGGCGGCGCGGGCGATCCCCGGCATCCGCGCGGCGGTGGCGGACTATCCCCACCGCAGCCAGGGCTCGTACCAGGCGTGGCCGGGGCCGAACTCGAACACCTTCGCCGCCCACGTCGTCGCGCGCATCCCCGACAACGACGTGCCGCTGCCGCCCACCGCGCTCGGCAAGGACTGGACGCCGCCCGGCCGCATCGCCGAAATCACCCCGAGCGGCACGGGCCTGCGCCTGACCTGGCGCGGCTATGTCGGCCTCACCATCGGCTGGGTCGACGGGCTGGAACTCAACCTGCTCGGCGCGGTGGCCGGCCTCGATTGGCGCCGCCCGGCCCTGAAGCTGCCGGGCTGGGGCCGGATCGCGCTGATCCCCGGCGGCGACGCGGACAAGGCGGTGCCGACGACGGAACCGGAGCGCCGCCCGGCGACCGATTCCGTCTCGGGCTGAGGCGCCGCGTCGCGTTTCAGCGCTTCGACGAGGTTTGGCCCGGCAGCGTCACCTCGCCCTGCCACTGGCCGGCGAACTCGTCGGTCGCCGCGCTGTCCTGATAGGTGCCCGTCGCCGTGACGCGGCCCTGAGCGTCGGTCGTGACCGTGCCCCGGTAGAGGCTCGAGGTCGAGCCGCCGGGCGTCGTGAAGGTGATGGTGCCCTGCACCGGCCCCTGGCCGTTCTTGAGCGTGAGGGTTTCCACCCACTGCACCCGGGCGCCGTCGAGCGGGGTGCCGGGGCCAGTGTTGATCCCGGAGGCGGTCTGCTGGAGCTTGACCTCGTTCGGGCCCAGAACCTGCGGTGCGTGGCTCTCGACCCGGCCGGTGAAGCTTCCGCCCATCGGCATCGCGAGGGCGGCCGCCGGAAGGACCGGGGTCAGCGACAGTGCGGCGGCAAAGGCGGCAAGGATCGTCGATCTGCGATACATCGCGTTTGCTCCCTCTGACAGGTCGTCGGGCGGCCGCGCGGTGCGACCGCCTCGAAGTCTCAATCTGGAAAAATCCTGCCGTCAACGCCGGTCAGGAGCCGGGCAAAAGGACTGTTTTTCGAGGTTTCTCCGCATCTTGAGAGACGTTTCGTCTCCGCGCGGGCACAGGTTCGTCCGAAAGGGTCAGGCGTCTGCGCCGAAAGATCCCACCGCTCCCAGCCGGGAGCCCGGCGGCGGTCGATCCGCGTTACCAGCGCCGTGACCGTTGCCGGTGACCGGCATCGTTGTAACGGCCTACTGCACGGCCCCCTTGCACCGGACCCTTCCGCGGCCCCGATGACCGACCTCCTGATCCGCCCGGCGCAAAGCCGTGACCACGACGCGATCTGGTCGATCCTGGAGCCGATCCTGCGCGCGGGGGAGGCCTACGCCCTGCCGCGGGACTGGGACGGGGAGCGGGCGCTCGCCTACTGGTTCTCCCCGGCCCACCATGTCTTCGTCGCGGAGAGCGCGGGCGCGGTGCTGGGCAGCTACTACGTCCGCGCCAACCAGCTCGGGCCCGGCGATCATGTCGCCAACGGCACCTACGCCACGCATCCCGAGGCGCGGGGGCGGGGCATCGCCCGCGCCATGGGCCTGCACTCCTTCGAGGCCGCCCGGGCGCTGGGCTTTTCCGCGATGCAGTTCAATCTGGTGGTCGCCACCAACACCCACGCCGTCGCGCTCTGGACGAGCCTCGGCCTCAGGGAGGTCGGCCGCCTGCCCGGCGTGTTCCGCCATCCCACCCTCGGGCCGGTCGATGCGCTGGTGATGCACCGCCCCCTGTAACCCCGCCTCCATTGAACACGGCCGCGCTTGGGGCAGATTGAGCCTCGCGCACCGTGAGAGGTGCGGGGAGGGCGCGTGCCTTGAGCTTCCTGATCTGCCTCGCGGCGCTCTTCTTCCTGATGGGAATTGCCTATCGCGGCTTCTCGGTGATCCTGTTCGCACCGGTCGCCGCCATGGGCGCGGTGCTGCTGACCGATCCGGCCGCCGTGCCGACCCTGTTCTCCGGGCTGTTCATGGAGAAGCTGGTCGGCTTCCTGAAGCTGTACTTCCCCGTCTTCCTGCTCGGCGCCGTGTTCGGCAAGCTCATCGAGATCTCAGGGTTCGCCCGCTCCATCGTCGGCGCCGTCACCGGGCTCTTGGGCGAGGGAAGGGCGATCGTCGCGATCGTGCTGGTGGGCGCGATCCTCACCTATGGCGGCGTCTCGCTGTTCGTGGCGGTCTTCGCCGTCTACCCCTTCGCCGCCGAGCTGTTTCGCCGCTCGAACATCCCCAAGCGCCTGATCCCCGGCACGATCGCGCTCGGCGCCTTCACCTTCACCATGGACACCCTGCCGGGCACGCCGCAGATCCAGAACATCATCCCGGCCTCCTTCTTCAAGACCGACGCCTACGCCGCCCCGTGGCTCGGCGTCATCGGCGCGCTCTTCGTGTTCGCGGTCGGCGTCGCCTATCTCGAATGGCGCCGCCGCTCCGCCGGGGACGAGGGCTACGGCGAGGGCCACACCAACGAGCCGCAGGCGGTCGAGGACAAGGTGGTCATCCATCCCGCCGTGGCGATCCTGCCGCTCCTCATCGTCGGGATCGGCAACAAGCTCCTGCTCGCCTGGATCACCGCCGCCTACGGCGAGCAGGCGAGCGCGGCGCTCACCCCGGAGATGGCGGCCCATCCCGTCACCGTACAGGTGAAGACCGTGGCGGCGATCTGGGCGGTGCAGGGCGCGCTGCTTCTCGGCATCCTCGCCACCGTGATCCTTGGCTACCGCAACCTCGCCGAACGGTTTTCCGAAGGCTCCAAGGCGGCCGTCGCCGGCTCGCTGCTGGCGGGTATGAACACCGCCACCGAGTACGGCTTCGGCGCGGTCATCGCTGCTCTGCCGGGTTTCAAGGTGATCTCGGACGCGCTCTCGGCGATCCCCAACCCGCTGATCAACGAGGCGGTGACGGTCAACGTGCTGGCCGGCGTCACCGGCTCGGCCTCGGGCGGGCTCTCGATCGCGCTCGGCGCCCTGTCCGGCCGCTTCGTCGAGGCGGCGCAGGCGGCCGGCATCCCCCTCGAAGTGATGCACCGGGTCGCCTCCATGGCGAGCGGCGGCATGGACACCCTGCCCCATAACGGCGCGGTCATCACGCTGCTCGCCGTCACCGGCCTGACCCACCGCCAGTCCTACGGCGACATCTTCGCCATCACGATCATCAAGACCGTGGCCGTATTTTTCGTGATCGGGGTCTACTACCTGACCGGATGGGTCTAAGGATATACCCGCCCACGTTGTGCGCGGGGGCGGCTGCGAGGCGCTGCGCCGCCCCTTGCACCGAAATGCTTCCCGCCGACGTGCCTCTCGCCGAAGCGGAAGCCCGTTCGGCGGCGCGCAGGTCGAAAATGCTGCGAGGAGCCCGCCCGATGAGCCATGCCGCCACCCTGCCAACCGAGCGGGCGCCGCTCCACAAGTCCCTGTTCGTGCAGGTGATCGCCGGGCTTCTGGCCGGCATCCTCGTCGGCGCTCTGGCGCCCGGCTTCGCCGCAGAGCTGAAGATCCTGAGCGACGCCTTCCTCCGGCTGATCGCGATGATCGTGGCGCCGATCGTGTTCTGCGTCGTCGTGCACGGCATCGCCGGGGCGGGCGACCTCGGGAAGGTCGGGCGGGTCGGCGTGAAGGCGCTAATCTATTTCGAGGTGATGACGAGCCTGGCTCTCTTGCTCGGGCTCGGGCTCGCCTACCTCGTCGGACCGGGCCACGGCATGAACATCGATGTCGCAAGCCTCGATGCCGGGGCCCTCGGCGGCTACGCCGATTCCGCGCAGAAGCTGCAGGGCGGCGGCATCGCGCATTTCCTCCTCGCCATCATCCCTAAGACCGCCTTCGATGCGTTCGCCCGCAACGACGTGCTGCAGGTGCTGTTCTTCGCCGTGCTGTTCGGGGTGAGCCTCGCCCTGGTCGGCGGCGAGAAGGCCAGGGCGGTCTCGGGCCTGATCGACGCCCTCTCCACGGTGCTGTTCAAGGCCATGGGGCTGATCGTGCGAGTGGCCCCGCTCGGGGTGTTCGGCGCCGTCGCCTACACGGTCGGACGCTATGGCATCGGCTCGCTGGCGCAGCTCCTCTCGCTCGTGGCCCTGTTCTATCTCGCGGTGGCTTTGTTCGTGTTCGTGATCCTCGGCGCGGTGATGCGGCTCGCGGGCCTCAGCCTCGTCAAGCTCCTGATCTATCTGCGCGAGGAGCTGACCATCGTGCTCGGCACCTCCTCCTCCGACGCGGTGCTGCCGCAGATCATGCGCAAGCTCGTGCATCTCGGGGTGAAGGACTCCACCGTCGGCCTCGTGGTGCCCACGGGCTATTCCTTCAACCTCGACGCCTTCTCGATCTACCTGACGCTTGCCGTCGTCTTCATCGCGCAGGCGACCAACACGCCGCTCTCCTTCAGCGACCTGATGCTGGTGCTCGGCGTCTCGCTGGTCACCTCGAAGGGCGCCCACGGCGTGCCCGGCTCGGCCATCGTGATCCTGGCCGCGACCCTGAACGCCGTCCCCCTCGATTCCCGCGATCGGCCTCGTGCTGGTGCTCTCGGTCGATTGGTTCGTTGGCATCGCCCGGTCGCTGGGCAACCTGATCGGCAATTGCGTCGCCACCGTCGTCGTCGCCGCTTGGGAGGGCGACCTCGACCGGGAGCGTGCCGTGCGGGTGCTCGACGGCCGGGAGAGCCTGGAGCCCACCGCCGGTTAGGGGGATTGCCGGACGCGGGGTCGATACGGGATCGAACGGATCGCCCCCAGACCGGTTTCCGATCAGGAGGCGCCGCACCGGACGTGACGGGGCCGAGGACGGGACCGGAGTTGGGTATGGCGGGAACGGCATTGATCGCGGGCGTCGGCGGTATCGTCGGCAACAACCTCGCCCGGCACCTCGTGGCGCAGGGCTGGCGCGTCGAGGGGCTCGCCCGGCGCCCGCCGGAGATCGCCGGGGTCACGCCGATCGCCGCCGACCTGCTCGACCCGGCCGCACTCGCCCGGTCGCTGGAGGGGGCACGCGCCGAGCCACGTCTTCCTCACCACCTGGCTGCGCCAGCCGACGGAAGCCGAGAACATCCGCGTCAACGCCGCGATGGTCGCCAACCTTCTCGACGCGCTCCGCCCGGCGGCCAGCCTGCGCCACGTGGCGCTGGTGACGGGGCTCAAGCACTATCTCGGGCCGTTCGAGTCCTACGGGAAGGGCAGCCTGCCGCCGACGCCGTTTCGCGAGGACCTGCCGCGCCTGCCCGTCGAGAACTTCTACTACGCGCAGGAGGATGCGGTGTTCGAGGCCGCCGCGCGCGACGGATTCTCGTGGAGCGTGCACCGCCCGCACACGATCGTCGGCTACGCGCTCGGCAACGCCATGAACATGGGCGTGACGCTGGCCGTCTACGCCACGCTCTGCCGCGAGACCGGACGGCCCTTCCGCTTCCCCGGCTCGGCGGCGCAGTGGAACGGGCTCACCGACGTGACCGACGCGCGGCTGCTCGCCCGCCACCTCGAATGGGCGGCGCTGACGGAGGCCGCGCATAACGAGGCCTTCAACGTCGTCAACGGCGACGTCTTCCGCTGGCAATGGATGTGGGGCCGGCTCGCCCAATGGTTCGGCATCGAGCCCGCACCCTTCGACGGCGCGGTGAACCCGCTGGAAGCACAGATGGCGGGCGCCGCCCCGCTCTGGGCCGAGTTGGCCGAGCGCCACGGCCTGATCGAGCCCGACCTGAACCGCCTGGCCTCGGCGTGGCACACCGATGCCGATCTCGGCCGGCCGATCGAAGTCGTGACCGACATGAGCAAGAGCCGGCGCCTGGGCTTCCTCGATTACCAGCCCTCGGACGACGCGTTCTTCGACCTGTTCGCGCGGCTGCGGGCGGAGCGGGTCATCCCCTGACCGCCGCAAGGCTCACCCCCAGAGACTCACACGACCGTCCCGGCCTTCTGCCGCCGGGTCGGGTGGGTCATGGCTTCCAGTTCGAGCAGCCCGTTGAGCTGGGCCTCGGTGAGGAGGCCCTCCTCCAGCACCAGATCCGCCACCGCGCGATTCTCCTTGAGCGCGCGGCGGGCGATGCGGGAACTGGCCTCGTAGCCCAGCGTCGGCGCGAGCGCCGTGACGAGGCCGATCGAGCCCTGGACGAGGCTGCGGCAGCGCTCGCGGTCGGCCTCGATGCCGTCGATGCAGCGCTTGGTCAGGGTGTCGATGGCGGCCGTCAGCATCCGTAAGGAGCTCAGCACGCAGTAGCCGATGGTCGGCTCGAAGGCGTTGAGCTGGAGCTGGCCGCCCTCGGCGCAGAGCGTCACCGTGAGATCGTGGCCAATCACCATGTAGGCGACTTGGTTGACCACTTCCGGGATCACCGGGTTGACCTTGCCCGGCATGATCGAGGAGCCTGCCTGCACCGCCGGCAGCCGGATCTCGCCGAAACCGGTGCGGGGACCGGACGAGAGCAGGCGCAGGTCGTTGCAGATCTTGGACAGCTTGACCGCGACGCGCTTCAGGACGCCGGAGAACAGCACGAAGGCGCCGAGATCCGAGGTCGCCTCGATGAGGTTCGAGGCCAGCACCATCGGCTGGCCGGAGAGCCGCGACAGCTCCTCCACGGCCAGCGCGGCGTAGCGCGGGTCGGCGTTGATCCCGGTGCCGATCGCGGTGGCGCCGAGATTCACCTCGCGGAACAGGCCGACGATCTCGGTCAATCGCGCCACATCCTCCTTGATCGTGGCGTGGAAGCCGTCGAATTCCTGGCCGAGCGTCATCGGCACCGCGTCCTGGAGCTGGGTGCGGCCCATCTTGAGCACGTCGGCGAACTCCACCGCCTTGCTCTTGAAGGCGTAGGCGAGGTCGTCGAGCGCCTTGACCAGCGGCTGGGTGGCAAAGATCACCGCGAGCCGCAGGGCCGTCGGGTAGGCGTCGTTGGTCGATTGCGCCATGTTGACGTCGTCGTTGGGATGCAGCGCGGCGTAGTCGCCCGGCGCCTTGCCCATCAGCCTCAGGCCGACATTGGCGATCACCTCGTTGGCGTTCATGTTGGTCGAGGTGCCGGCCCCGCCCTGGATCGCGTCGGCCACGAAGGACTCGGCGTAAGTCGGATCGGTCGCGACGAGGGTGCAGGCCTCCTCGATAATCTTCGCCTTCCCCTTGGGCAGGTAGCCGAGCCGGTGGTTGGACCGCGCCGCCGCCTGCTTCACCAGGGCGAGCGCCCGCACCAGCTCCGGGTAATGGCCCACCGACACGCCGGTGATCGGGAAGTTCGCCACCGCCCGCTTGGTGTGGATGCCCCACAGCGCATCGGCCGGCACCTCGCCGTCCCCGAGCAGGTCGTGTTCCGAGCGGGTCTTCGCCCCTTCCATCGCCACCTTGCGCACGGTGGCGACGGCGAGATCCTCCTCCTGGGGCGGATTCTCCGCGGTGGTCCTTGCTGCCGTCCCGAGCGCGTCCGGGCGGGCGGCCTTCTCGGCCGCCGCGATGGCCGCGGCCTTCATTTCGGCCTTGGCCGCCTTCTTTCCGGTGCCGCCTTTGCCGCCCGTGCCCTTGCCCGTGCCCTTGGCCTTCCCGGCCGCCGCCTTGGACTTCTTGACCTCACCCTGGCCTCCGGCCGCATCCTTGGCGGAGCGCTTGGCCTTGGTGTCGGATGCCGTCTTCGCCACGGAAGTCTCCCCGATGCGTCGGACGATCCGGCCGAATCCACGATGTCAGCGGCCGGTGACCGTCGGGTCGGTGTTCAGGTCTCCGCGTGCCGGGCTGTCAACCGTTCGCTGTGTGGTTGACGTGTCAGCGGCCCCGCATCGTCAGTTTACGCGCGGACGCAGCGAGGCCGGCAGAGGATCAAAAGAACAGCGTCGTGTTGAGATAACCGTAGAAGGTGTCGCCGGTATCGGGCGCGTTGGGGGCGTTGCGCAGGAAGTCGCCCTTGGCGAGATAGGCGAGGCCGGTATCGAGAATCATCTCGTTGGGGATGATCCAATAGCGCAGGCGGCCCTCGATCTGGTGGCCGGCGAAGGTGCCGGAGCGGCCGGTGCGGTCGCGGATCAGGGTCGCGGCGAAGGTGTCGGTGGCGCTCTCCAGCCAGAGCGGACGGTAGGCGATGAAGGCGTCCCAGACCGGGCTCGGGGTGATCTCGGCGCGGATCGAGGGCGAGATCAGGTTGGCGCGCTGCACCGGGCCGTAGAGACCGGTCGGGCCGTACTCGAAGCGCCGGGCGCCGAACAGGGTGTCGAAGCGGCTGAACTTGCCGTCATTGGCCCGGTCGCCGCTGGCGTGGTCGTAGTGCAGCGACAGCCTCGGCTTCCACTCGTGGTCGAGGGTGTAGCCGACCTCGGCATGGACGAAATAGGCCGAGACGGTGAGATCGCGCTGGTCGGCGGCCGCGGCGGTCTCGCGGGCGAGGCCGGTCTGGTAGATCCCCTCGAAATCGTAGTCGAATTCGCCGACCCGCGGCGCGCGGGCGAGTCGCAGGCCGGGGGTGAACAGGCGTCGGTCACGGGTCTGGACCGAGCGCAGGCCGGTGCCCGAATCCTGCTCGTAGAGGCCGTAGCCGTAGAGCTCGAACGTGCCGCCGAAGATGTTGGCGAAGGTATAGGAGGCGCCGAAGAGCTGCAGGTTCAGGCTCTCGCGGTCGAACTCGATGCCGTTGTCGAGGATGCCGTTGACGTCGTCCGGCAGGCGGGTGTGCGGCATCACCCACAGCGCCGTGAACTTGTCCTTGCCCACGCCCTGCCAGTCGAAGCTCACGCCGGTATAGGCGTTGATGGTGTTGCGGAACTGCTGGCGCGAGACGAGGCGGCGCGAGCCGATGTTCTTGGTGAAGCGGCCAACCGTGAGGCTGCTCTTCGAGCCGTTGTCACCGAGATCGCCGGTGTCGAAGTTGAGATAGGCCTGGCCCGGTTCGAGGGCGTTGATCTCCGTGGTGAAGGCGGAGGAGTTGCGCTGCTGGAAGTAGCCGCGGCTGTCGAACAGCTCGACGCCGACGCGCACCGGTCCCTTGATCCCGTACTCCACGTGCAGGGTGGTGAGGTACGAGTTCAGGATGTCGTTGGCCGCGAAGGTCGGCACCGGGCGGAACTGGTTGGCGATGCCCTCCACCCGCGGCCGGAACGAGCCGCTGATGCGCCAGTTCTCCGGCTCGCCGAACCCCTTGTAGAGGAAGTTCGGCGGCTTGGACGGCTGGGCCGCGAAGTAGGGGCCGTCCTGCTTCTTGCGGGACGCGGCGATCCCCGTCTGCATCGTGGCGGTCGCGGCCTCCGTGGCCGTGACGGGCCGTGTTTCCAGGGGGGCGGCAAAGGGGCCGCTCTGGGCCAGCACCGGACCGATGAAGAGGGGAATAGAGGCGCCGGCAAGTAACGACGCGCAGAGAACCGACCGCTTCACCACACCGCTCCTGTTCTTTCGCAGAGTTCGCTCGGGGCCGGCTAGAGATCGCCTAGACTGGTATACCAGTGCAAGGACCCCTGCTTTGATCGATGCATTTTGTCGGCGGAGCCGTGAATCCGCCGCTCTTGCGTCGACGGGTTTTCCACATGGCGGCACGGGGCCAAAACAGAGCGATATCAGGGAGTTGAACTGCGTATTTCAGTCACTGGAATGCCTTCGTCCTTTGTCCCCCGCCTGCAACGGCCCGGACGAAACCTCCTGATGACCTGATTTTTTCGGGATTAAATCAAATCTTCTTCTTGGCCCGTACGGCAAGGTAGGCCTCTCAACTCCTCCGTGCAGGGGCGCGTCTCGGCTGAGCCCGCGCGATCGCACGATCCGGCTCCCCTGCGCCGGGCTGCCCCCTCGCCACGATCGGATCCTCCGTTTCATCCCGACCGGCCGCGTCGAGGGGCCGGGGTGCGGCTGAAAAGTCACAGGCAGGCGCCGATCTGCGGCAACGTGCGATTGTGCGTGACGGGTCAACTACAGGGTTCTAGTATTTCAGTATTGATTACTGCTTATACAATACTCCATGAAGATGGGCCATGTCTGCGCAGTCTGCACAAACGTTATGCAAGTCGTGCTCTCGGCCGTCGTCATGTCTCCTCAGGCGGCGGCATGGCGGGCGACTCGGCGCCGTAAGGGGGCGGGGCTGATGGCGGAGGTCCGGTGGATGGGGCGGATTGCAACCACAGGTCTGGCGGGAGCCGCGATCGCGGTCACGGCCGTGATGGCCGTCGACGCCGCCCGGGCGGCTGACCTGCCCGTCAGGAAGGCGGTCCCGATCGAGTTCGTCCGGGTCTGCAGCGCGAGCGGTGCAGGCTTCTTCTATATCCCCGGTACCGACACCTGCCTGCGCGTTTCGGGCCGCGCCCGCTTCGAGGCCAGGTCCATCCCGGTCCAGAACCGCACCAACAGTGCGGGCGACCTGTCGCAGTACCGTGGGCTGATGCGCATGAACGTCGATGCGCGCACCCAGACCGGCTACGGGACCCTGCGCGCTTTCCTGCGCGTGGAGGCCGCGAGCCGTACCGGCGTGACCATGGCGTCGGGCACGCAGCAACGCATCGGCAACGCCTTTCCGGCGACCGGCCAGGACTCGCTCGGCCGGGTCCAGAACTATGTCGTGGCCGACAAGGCCTTCGTTCAATTCGCCGGGCTGACAGCGGGCCGCGCCTCCTCGTTCTTCGACTTCTACGCCCACGATTACGAGCTGATCGGCTCGACGGCGGGGTCGGACATGCCCTCCACCAACCTCCTGGCCTACACGTCCAAGATGGGGGAGGGCTGGTCGGCGACGCTGTCGATGGAGGATCCGAACCTCCGCAAGAACCCGTTCTACGCCGCCTCGGCCGCCCCCACCGGGACCATCCCCGGCCAGAGCGGCGTGAACAACGTCTTCGTCACCGCTCCGAGCCCCGTCATCCTCGGCACCAATGCCAACGGTACCGCCAGCACGGCCGTCTTCGTCGACGCGGTGCAGCGCTCGCGCATGCCGGACTTCGTCGGGGCGCTACGCTACGATGCGGGCTGGGGCTCGATCCAACTCTCGGCCGCCGTCAAGGACGTCAATATCGGCGGCTTCATCGCCAATTCCGGCATCTCCACCCTGACCGCCGCGCCAGGTTCCGCGACGGGGCCGGTGGGCGCCGGCACCGCCGCAGCCCTGCTCGCCACCCGCGGCATCACATCGGGATCACAGACCGATCACGGTTGGGCGGTGCAGGGCGGCCTCAAGCTCAACCTGCCCTGGATCGCCGCGGGTGACGGGCTCTACCTGCAGGGCGCCTACGGCGAGGGCGCGCTGATTTATACCGGCTTCTCGTTCTTCACCGGCAACTATAGCAGCCAGCTCACCCCGGTGCAGGGCGGCCCCTTCGTACAGGCCCTGGCCGACGCGGTGATCAACCCGCTGACCGGCCGGATCGACCTGTCGAAGAGCTTCACGGCGACCGCCTCCCTCCTGCATTACTGGGCGCCCGAATGGCGCTCCGCCGTCTTCGGGAGCTATGGCGAGGTCGGGTTTCGGCGCGGCACCCGCGAGGCGTTCAGTCTCGTCAACAACCTCGTCGGCTCCTCCGCGCCGCCGACCGGCGCGGCCTTCGCATCCAACCCGATCCTGCGCGACAACTACCAGATCATCGCTGGCGCGAGCCTGATCTGGTCGCCGGTCAAGGATCTCGATATCGGCATCGAGGGAGCCTATATCGGCACCGGCCTCCTCGGCGGGCGCGACGCCGACGCGACCCGCCCCGTCACCGTGAACGGCCTGCCGGCCTATACCGAGAAGCACTACGACACGACGCAGATCCGCATCCGTGTCCAGCGCGACTTCTGATGGTCCGTCCCGGACGCACCCGCCGGCGGGCCGTGGGGCGTGGCGCTTCGCACCGATGGTATGGGCTTTGCCTCAGCGAGCTTGTCCGGATCGGATGACAAGCGCTTCTCTCAGCATCACTATGCGTTTCAAATCGCGTGCCCGTCCCGCGGTTCGTCCCGGCTGCAACGAGGCGGTCGTCGTCAGAAAAAGGTCCGCCGTATGCACCTGAGTCATGCGCTTTTCCTCGCCGCCCTCGCGATTTCGGCGGCCACGGCACCGGTCGGCGCGCAGGAGTTGAGCGGAACCCTCAAGAAGGTGAAGGACACGGGCGCCATCACCATCGGCTATCGCGACGCCTCGGTGCCGTTCTCCTATCTCGACGGCAATCAGAAGCCGGTGGGCTACGCCTTCGAGATCTGTCTCAAGGTCGCCGACGCGGTCAAAGCGCATCTGAAGCTCGACACGCTGGAGGTGCGGCTCAACCCCGTCACCTCCGCCACCCGCATCCCGCTGATCGCCAACGGGACGATCGACCTCGAATGCGGCTCGACCACCAACAACGCCGACCGGCAGCGGCAGGCGGCCTTCACCAACACCCACTTCCTCACCGCGACACGCTTCGTCGCCAAGCGGGACAAGGGGCTCGACAAGACCGACGACCTCAAGGGCCGCACCGTGGTCTCGACTTCGGGCACCACCAACATCCGCCAGATCAACGAGATCAACACCGCCCGCGGCCTCGGCATGCGGATCCTGCCGGCCAAGGACCATGCCGAGGCCTTCCTGATGGTCGAGACCGGCCGCGCCGACGCCTTCGTGACGGACGACGTGCTGCTCGCCGCCCTCGTCGCCGGATCGAAGACACCCGACGCCTACGCGATCTCCTCGGAGGCGCAATCGCGCCCCGAGCCCTACGGCATCATGCTGCGCAAGGACGACCCGGCCTTCAAGGCCGTGGTCGATGCCGCCACCGCCGCCCTGTACAAGAGCCCGGAGGGGACGGCACTCTACGAGAAGTGGTTCACGCAAGCCATCCCGCCGCGGGGCATCAACCTGAAGCTCCCGATGAGCGAGGCGATGCGGAAGGCCTTGGACAACCCCAGCGACAGCCCTGACCCGGCGGCCTACTGACCGGGCCGGCGCGGATGCGGTTGGGCGAGCTGCGATGAACTACACCTGGAACTGGGGCATCTTCCTGGAGCCGTCCCCCGAGGGCGCCGGCACCTATGCCGACATGCTGCTCTCCGGGCTGGCCTGGACGGTGGTCACCGCCCTCTGCTCGTGGGCCATCGCCTTCACCCTCGGCTCGGTGGTCGGCGTGATGCGCACGCTGCCCTCGCGGACCGCCAACGCCATCGGCGCGGCCTATGTCGAGGGGTTCCGCAACGTGCCGCTGCTGGTGCAGATGTTCCTCTGGTACTTCGTGCTGCCGGAGCTCCTGCCCGCGCGTCTCGGCGCGGCCGTCAAGCAGATGCCGGACGCGCCGTTCTACACGGCGGTTCTGTGCCTCGGCTTCTTCACCGCCGCGCGGGTGGCCGAGCAGGTGCGGGCGGGCATCCGCGCCCTGCCGCGCGGCCAGGCGCAGGCGGGCCTCGCGCTGGGCCTCACCTGGGCGCAGACCTACCGCACCGTGCTTCTGCCCAACGCCTACCGGATCATCCTGCCGCCGCTCACCTCGGAATTCCTGAACAACCTCAAGAACACCTCGGTCGCGCTCACCATCGGCCTGCTCGAACTCACGGCGCGGGCGCGCTCGATGCAGGAATTCTCGTTCCAGGTGTTCGAGGCCTTCACCGCGGCGACCCTGCTTTACGTCGCCCTCAACCTCGTGGTGATCGCGGGCGCGACCCTGCTGGAGCGGCGCGTGGCCGTGCCGGGAGGGCGCTGATGTTCGGGCATTTCGACCTCTCCGTCGTCGCCAATTCGCTGCCCTACCTGTTCGGCGAGGGGATGGTGTTCACGCTGACGCTCACCGCGCTCGCGGCGAGCGGCGGCATCGTGCTCGGCACCGGGCTGGCGCTGCTGCGGCTCTCGGGCGTGCCGGGTCTGACGCATGCGGCCAAGTTCTATGTCGAGCTGATGCGGTCCCTGCCGCTCGTACTGGTGATCTTCTGGTTCTACTTCCTCGTGCCCTATCTCGGCGCCTGGGCGATCGGCGCGGACACGCCGATCCAGGTCGGGGCGTTTGCCAGCGCGCTCGTCACCTTCACCCTGTTCGAGGCGGCCTATTTCTCCGAGATCGTGCGGGCCGGCATCCAGTCGATCCCGAAGGGCCAGAGCGCGGCGGCCCGGGCGCTCGGCATGAGCTACGCGCAGGTCATGCGGCTCGTGGTGCTGCCGCAGGCGTTCCGCAACATGGTGCCGCTGCTGCTGACGCAGACGATCGTGCTCTTTCAGGACACCTCGCTCGTCTACGTGCTCTCGCTGACCGACTTCCTCGGCGCCGCCTCCAAGGTGGCGCAGCGCGACGGGCGGCTGGTGGAGATGTACCTGTTCGCCGCGCTGGTCTACTTCGCCGTGTGCTTCGCAGCCTCGCTGCTGGTGCGCCGGCTCCAGGCCCGCACGGCGATCGCCCGGTGACGGATAATCAGGATGAGGGTGGGCCGATGACCGCGCCGCTGACATCGCCGCAGCCGCCCGCCGCGGGCGGGACGATGATCGCCATCGAGGCGGTGTCGAAGTGGTACGGCGAGGTCCGGGTCCTGTCCGGCTGCTCCACCGCGGTGACGCGCGGCGAGGTGGTGGTGGTGTGCGGCCCCTCGGGCTCGGGCAAGTCGACGCTGCTGAAATGCGTCAACGCCCTGGAGCCGTTCCAGGAGGGGCAGATCACCGTCGATGGCACGCGGGTGCGGGACAAGGCCACCAACCTGCCGCGGCTGCGCGCGCGGGTCGGCATGGTATTCCAGCATTTCGAGCTGTTCCCGCATCTGAGCGTCCTCGACAACCTGACGCTCGCCCCGCGCAAGGTGCTCGGGCGCTCGAAGGCAGAGGCGACCCAGCGCGGCCTCGACCTGCTCGCCCGCGTCGGGCTCTCGGCGCATGCACACAAACATCCGGGCCAGCTCTCGGGCGGGCAGCAGCAGCGGGTGGCGATCGCCCGCGCGCTTGCCATGGACCCGGTGGTGATGCTGTTCGACGAACCGACCTCGGCGCTCGATCCCGAGATGGTCGGCGAGGTGCTCGACGTCATGGTGGAACTGGCCCGTGACGGCATGACCATGATGGTCGTGACCCACGAGATGGGCTTCGCCCGCAAGGTGGCCGACCGGGTGGTGTTCATGGATCGTGGCGAGATCGTCGAGGACGTGGCGAAGGACGCCTTCTTCGACCGGCCCCGCAGCGAGCGCGCCCAGCAGTTTCTGTCGAGGATCCTCGCGCATTGACGCCGACAGGCCGCCCCCGGCTCTGCCCGTGAGGCGTTCCGGGCTCGGTCGCGGCTGTCAGAACAGCGAGATGAGGACGATGCCGGCCACCATCAGGGCGGCCCCGCCCAGCCGCGAGGCGCCGGCCCGCACCCGCTTCATGCCGACCCAGCCGAAATGGTCGAGCGCCACCGAGGTCAGCAGGTTGGCGGTGATCAGGAGGCCGTTGAAGGCGCCCGCGCCGACCTTGTCGACGAAGAGCAGGCCGGCGAACACGGCCACGGCGCCGGTGAGGCCGGCCAGCGGCATCCACCAGCGCACCCCCTCGATGTCGGCCCGCTGCGGCAGCGGCTTCGGCCGCAGCAGGAAGACCAGCACGAAGACGAACACCACCGGCAGGAACGAGACCAGGGCCGCGAGCCACGGGTTGATCAGGGCTCCGCGCAACTGCGCGTTCCAGACCACGCCGATGGCCTGCAGGGCGCCCGCGACGACGATGAAGGGATAGAGCAGCCGCGGGTTGAGGCCGTGGCCGGCATCCTTGGTCTCGTCTCGCCCGGCGTCTTGCCCGGCACCTTGCCCGGCGCCTTTGTCGGGCGTGACGCGGGCGATGAACGTTACGCCGATCGCCATGAGCAGGCCGCCGAGCCAGGGCATCGGCTTGAACCCACCGCCTTGCAGCCCGAACAGGCCGAGCGAATCCATCGCCAGCGAGGTCAGGATGTTGGCCGTCAGCGTCAGGCCGTTGAAGGGGCCGGCGCCGACCTTGTCGACGAAGGCGAGGCCGCCGAACACCGCCACCGCGCCGGCCACGCCGCCGAGCGGCGCATACCACGGCATCGCCGCCAGCGAGTCGAGGCTCGGCAGCGGCGTCGGCATCACGAGGAACAGCGTCGCGAAGACGAAGACGATCGGCAGGAAGGAGACCGCGGCGGCCAGGAACGGGTTGACGAGGTGCCCGCGCAACTGCGCGTTCATGGAGTTGCCGAGCGCCTGGAGCGCGCCCGCTACGATGATGAAGGGATAGAGCAGGGCGGCACTCACGCGGGTCGGCCTCCGGATCGGCGAGGGGGGCTGGTAGGGGAGTGGATCAGGCGAGGATCAGAGCCGCGAGGGCCAGCGCCAGCGCCGGGGGCATGACCAGGGCGCCGAGCTTCAGGAACGCCCAGGCGGAGACGTTCTGGCCCTCGCGGCGGATCGCGGTCAGCCAGAGGATCGTGGCGAGCGAGCCCGTGACCGAGAGGTTCGGCCCGAGATCGACGCCGATCAGGATCGCCCCCGCCACCGTCTCCGGCACATGGGCGGCCTGCACCGCGGCGCCCGCCAGGAGACCCGCCGGCAGGTTGTTCACGAGGTTCGATCCGAACGCGACGAGCACGCCGCCGGCCCAGGCCGTCGCGGCGGGATCGCCCTGCGCGGCGCGGCCCAGGAGGTCGGCGAGCCTTGCGAGCAGGCCGGTCTTCTCCAGGGACTCGACGAGAACGAAGAGCCCGGCGACCAGCGGCAGCACGCCCCAGGAGACGTCCCGAGCAACCGCGACCAGCCCGCCCCGATTGATCGCGAGCACGACGAGGGTGGTGGCGAGCCCGGCGATGAAAGTCGGCAGGCCGAGTTCGATCCCGGCGGCAGAGGCGCCGATCAGGGCCGCGCCGGTGGCGACGATGCCCCCGGCCGCGATCGTGCCGCCGAGCCCGAGCCTCGGGATCGCGACGTCGGTCGCGACCGTCTCGGCCTTCAGCCGCGCGTTCTGGGTCAGGCGCAGGACGAGATAGGTCGCGACGATGGCGAGGAGGGAGGGCAGGGTGAAGGTCGCCAGCCACCGGCCGAGCGGCGGCATGTGCTCGGCGAAGACGACGAGGTTGGCCGGGTTCGAGATCGGCAGCACGAAGCTCGCCGCGTTAGCGATGAAGGCGCAGACGAACAGGTAGGGCAGGGGCTGCTTCACCCCGGCGGCCCGCGTCGCGGCGAAGACGGCGGGCGTTAGCACCACCGCGCAGGCATCGTTCGAGAGGAAGACCGTAACCACCGTGCCGACGACGTAGACGAGCGAGAACAGCCGCGTCGGCGACCCCTTCGCGGCCCGCACCGCGTGGGCGGCGAGCCAATCGAACAGGCCCTGCTTCCGAGCGATCTCGGAGAGCAGCATCATCCCGACGAGGAAAAGGTAGACGTCGGTGCCCTTGGCTGCGCCCTCCAGGGCATTCTGCCAGGGGATCAGGCCGAGGAGGACGAGGAGCACCGCGCCGAGCACCGCCCAGATCGCCTCCGGCCAGGAGAACGGGCGCAGGATCACGCCGAGCGTCGCCAGCGCGGCGATACCCCAGGTCGCCGCGTTCGGGTTCGGGATCAGCGCGCCCATCGGCGTCGGGCTTCCTTCTGTCGGGGAGGATCACGGGATTCGGAGCGGCGGGGCACCGCTGCGGGTCGCTCCGGCTTGGAGCAGGATCGCGCACGGCCGCGCCGAGACCAAGCCCCGACGGTCTGTGCATCGCCGCCGATCCGCCGCTCAAGATTTCTCGCGCGCCGCCGTTCCTGTTTCATCCATCACAAGGACGCGATCTTGGAGGGGGCGGAGGATGCGTGCTCGGGACGGCCTCGGAGGCGCATGATCCCGAGCCAGGATCGAGCGATGCGCCGCGATGCGATGAGGTGGGGCGAAGCGGGCAGGGCGGAACAGCGTCCCGGAGCGCTGGTTCTCCCAGGGCCCATCACCTCAACAAACAGGGAGATCCGCCATGAAGGCTCTGACCTTCGCCCTCGCCAGCACCCTCCTGCTCGCGCCCGCGGCCTTCGCCGCCGAAGGCACGGGGGCTTCCGGCACAAGCCGCTCCGGCACGGCCGACAGCACGGGGCCGAACGATGCCGGTTCGGGGGCGTCCCCCGGGGCGGCCGGAAGCGGCCCGACTTCGGGCGACAAGAGCCGCTCCGGCACGGCCAACAGCACGGGCGCCAACGATGCCGGCTCCGGTTCCTCGCCCGGCGCCAGCGGCAAGGGCCACGAGGCCCGTTAGAGCGCATCCCGACGAAGCGGTTACCGGCTTTCGGGACGACGCTCCAAACAAGAAGGCAGCGCAGCATCCCGGACGCCGAACGGGCCGGTTTGGCCGGTCATGCGCGGCTAAGGCGCAACGGCGCCGTCTTTGAAATCATTCGCCGGCACCCGTTTCCGGATGCCGGCGGTCATGAGGGTGGGGGCGCTCCACCGGAGTGGCCATCCGGGTCCTGCCCCTCCCGAGACGGCGCGTCGGCGGCGGGCCGTCCGGGTTCCGCGCGGTTCCCGGACGATTTTTTCGCGATCGCCGCTCGAGCGCCTCTCCTGACGAGGGCGGCTTTTAAGCGGGATCAGTCGTTCTTCACCGTGCCGTCCGGGCTGACCTTGACCTCCTGCTCGCGGTCGGTGAGCGCCAGCTTGATCTCGTACTCGACCGCATTGCCCTCGCGCTCGACCTCGGCCTCGTAGGCCTTGCTGCCGGGGCTCTTCTGCTCGGCGAGCTTGATCGCGTCCTTCAGCGAGACCTTGGCGTTCTGGAAGTCGCTCGCCTTCAGCCGGGTGAAGTAGCGCTCGAACGGCTGGTTCTCGCTCTTGTAGAGATCGCCCGTGTCGGCGTTGACGCCGTGCTCGACGAGCTTGCCGCTCGGGTACACGACCTTGATCGAGTAGTGCGCCGGGTTCTTGCTGTCGGCCTTCTCGAAGTCGGCGTCGATCGCCTTGCCGCCCTTCTCTTCGCCTTCGGCCTTGCCCTCGGCGGTGGCGATGGCCTGCGCGAGGCCGACCTTGGCCGACTTGGCGACCTGCCACTCCTTGAGGTCGCTGTTGGACTTGGTCGCTTCCGTGGCGCTCGGGGCGCGGCCGGAGTTCTCCGGGTTCTTGGTCAGGTCGGGGTTCTGGGCCGCGGCGAGGCCGGTCATCAGGGTCAGCAGGCCGGTGGCGGCGGTGAGGCGCAGGAAATTCGTCTTCATGTGGCGGGCTTTCCGTTTCTTGTGTCGGCGCCTGAGGCGCTCGAGCTTGTTGCGGACCCACAGAACGGTCCGAGCCGCCGCTTGGTTGCAGCGCGTCACTGCGTTCGAGGCATGCTGGTGCGCGCCGCCGACGATCGACAGGGCCAGAGATCGATAGGGCCGGCGCCGGCGCGCCCGAGATCGAGAGCCGCGTTGACATATATTCGATACGAGAATAACTAATATGCCAGTCGAATATAAGCTGGATCGGGCGTGATCCTATGAGCCAAGCCGAATCCGAGGCCGCCTTCCTGGCGCGCTACGATCCCGCCGATTACGCCCGGCCGGCCGTGGCCGTCGATCTGGTGCTGCTGGGCCTTTCCGGCGGTCGCCCGACCCTCCTGCTGCTGAAGCGCGACCGGCACCCGCATGCGGGGCGCCATGCGCTGCCCGGCGGCTTCGTCGGGATCGACGAGTCGTTGGATGACGCCGCCGCGCGCGTCCTGCGCGAGAAGGCGGGCGGGGCGCGGGCGCATCTGGAGCAGCTCTACACCTTCGGCGCGGTGGAGCGCGATCCGCGCATGCGCATCATCACGGTCGCCTATCTCGCGCTCCTGACCGAGGCGGCCTTCGCCGAGGCACGGGCGCGGGCCCCGGCCCTGATTCCCGGCGCGGTCGCGGCGTCGCCCGCGGCGGAGGGATCCGTGACGGTCCATGCGGCCGACGGCGCGGCTTTGCCGCTCGCCTTCGACCACGCCGAGATCGTCGCGCTGGCGATCCGGCGTCTGCGGGGCAAGCTCGACTATTCGGAGGTCGGCTTCGCCCTGCTGCCGGAGCTGTTCACTCTGCGCCAGCTTCAGGACGTGCACGAGGCGATCCTCGGCACGGGCCTCAACAAGCCCGCCTTCCGCCGCCGCATGCTCGACCGCGGCTGGCTCGACCCCACCGGCCGGTTCGAGACGGGCACCTCCTATCGCCCCGCCGAGCTGTACCGCCTTCGCCAAACCTCTTCGCAGACCCCGTCCCAAACCTCTTGGCAGACCCCCGCTCAAGGAGACTGACATGGCCACGATCCGCCGTTTCGGCGTGCTCTCCCAGCTCAGGAGCGAGGCGAGCCACTACGTCATCCGCTACCGCAACGGCCGCCCGCGCCAGAGCGGGCGCGGCCTCGTCTTCTGGTTCCGGCCGGAGACGGCGAGCATCAGCGAGTTGCCGATGGACGACCGCGAGATGACGCTGTTCGTCCGCGGCCGCAGCGCGGATTTCCAGGCGGTTGCGGTGCAGGGCAGCATCGGCTGGCACGTCGCCGATCCCGAGCGGCTCGCCGCCCGCGTCGATTTCTCCCTCGATCTGCGCACCGGCCGGCTCCAGACCGAGCCGGTCGAGCGGATCGAGGCGCGCATCGCCGGGCTGGCCAACCAGACCGTGCTGCAATTCCTCGGAACCGCGCCGGTGCGCACCCTGCTCGATGCCGGGCCGGAGGCCCTGCGCGGGCAGGTGCAGGCGACGCTCGCCAACGATCCGTCGCTGGCCGAGATCGGCGTCGCGGTGGTCTCGGTGCGGCTCACCAACCTCGCTCCGTCGAGCGAGTTGGAGCGCGCGCTCCAGACACCGACCTACGAGGCGCTGCAGCAGAAGGCGGACGAGGCCACCTTCGCCCGCCGGGCGCTGGCGGTGGAGAAGGAGCGCGCCATCGCCGAGAACGAACTCGCCACCAAGACCGAACTGGCCCGGCGCGAGAGCCTGCTGATCGCCGAGGAAGCGCAGAACGCCCGCAACCGAGCGCAGGCGCGGGCGGAGGCGGAAGGGATCGAGGCCGGCGCCGAGGCCGAACGCATCCGCATGGTCGAGGGCGCGCGGGCCGAGGCCGAGCGGGCCCGCATCGCGATCTACCGCGACGTGGCGCCGGGCACCCTGCTCGGGCTGGCCGCCCAGGCGCTGGCGGGCAAGCTCGACACGATCGAGCACGTGAACGTCACGCCGGACCTCCTCGCCACCCTGCTCGGCGAGGTCCGCCGGCCGGCCAGCCTTCCGGCCCGCTGAGGGGGGCTCATGGCCGCGCTTACCCCCCGGGTGGTCTTCGTCACCCGCGAGACCGATTACGAGTTGCTGATCGCCCGGCACGCCACGCGGGGACAGGCCCGCTTCTTCCTCGAGAGCCGCGGCCAGGGGCTCGCCGCGGTCGAGGCCCGCCACGAGCGCTTCCACGCGGTGCTGGCACAGGCGCGGGCCGCGGTGCCGGGCGAGTGGCGCCAGGCCCTGGTGCGGCGGGCCGACCTCGACCGCTTCCTGTTCGCCGGGGACGACGTGGTCGTCGCCGTCGGGCAGGACGGGCTGATCGCCAACGTCGCCAAGTATCTAGGCGAGCAGCCGGTGATCGGGGTGAACCCGGCGCCGGACCTCTATGACGGCGTGCTGGCGCGCAACCCCGTCGAGCGGCTGGCCCGGCTGCTGCCGGCGAGCGTCGCCGGCGCGGCCGCAATCGAGCGGCGCACCATGGTCCAGGCGGTGATCGACGGCACCGAGCGCCTGTTCGCCCTCAACGAGATTTTTGTCGGCCACCGCAGCCACCAATCCGCGCGCTACCGGATCGAGGCCGGAAGCGAGGCGGAGGAGCATTCCTCCAGCGGCCTTATCGTCGCCTCCGGCACCGGGGCGACCGGCTGGGCCCGCTCGATCAGTGAGGCGACCCGGCTCGACCTGCCGCTCGAGCCCGACGAGCGGGCGGTGGGCTACTGGGTGCGCGAGCCGTTCCCGAGCGTCGCCACCGCGACGCGGCTGCGCGCCGGCAAGCTCACCGATGCGCCGCTGGTCGTCACCTCGCGGATGAACGAGGGCGGCGTGATCTTCGCCGACGGAATCGAGCAGGACTTTCTCGGCTTCGGCTGGGGCCGGCAGGTGCGGATCGCGCCGGCCGACCGGGCCCTGCACCTCGTCACCGGCTGAGCCGGGCGGCATCGCAGGTCCGGGCTGTTCGGGAAGACCGGTTTCCTGGCCGCCCATCCCGTATATGGAACGCGTGCGGGACATCCGGGCGGGTCTCTCGACCACAATCATCCGTATGGCGCGATCCTGTCGCAAAACCGCCAAGGGTGCCGAGCATGGGGCGCGGGATCGCGCGCCGCCAGCGTCGGCGCGGGGTTCGACCGATCCGGGAATGGGCAGCACGTGGAATCGGCAGCAGAGCATCGGATGAGCGGTCTCGCCGAGGTGGGACGGCACGACGAAGGACCGGGCGAGCGCCTCGGTGGCCGCGCCGTTCTACGGGGGGCTGCGCGGCCCGATCTGATCCGCCGGGAGACCCTGGCCGACCTGTTCCGGGCGAGCGCCGCTGCGCGCGCTGACGCGCCCTGCCTGATCGACGCCGCTGAGCCCGGCTCCGGCGGGCGCCGTCCGGTCCTGTCCTATGCGGAGGTCGATGCCCGTTCCGACGCCATCGCCGCCGGGCTGTCCACCCGCGGCATCGGCCCCGGCGACGTCGTGGGGCTGTGGATGGCCCGCGGCACCGAACTGCTGATCGCGCAGATCGGCATCACGAAATCCGGCGCCGCCTGGCTGCCCTTCGACGCCGAGGCGCCCGCCGACCGGGTCGCGGTCTGCCTGAACGATGCCGAGGCCAAGGCGCTCCTCGTCTCGGAGGCCCTGCGGCCGCAGGCACCGGAGGGCACGCCCGCCGTCACCACCGAAGCGCTTCTGCGGGCCCGGCAGGGAGCCTCCGCGCCCGATCTCGACGCTGCCGGCCTCGGGCCGGAGCACCCGGCCTACCTGATCTACACCTCGGGCTCGACCGGCGTGCCGAAGGGCATCGTCATCAGCCACGCCAACATCTGCCACTTCCTGCGCTCGGGCAACGCGGTCTACGGCCTCGGCGCCGACGACGTGGTGTTCCAGGGCGCCTCCGTCGCCTTCGATCTCTCGATGGAGGAGATCTGGGTTCCCTATCTCGTCGGCGCCTGCCTGTTCGTGGCGAGCCCGGCGATGATGGGCGACGTCGAATCCCTGCCCGCGATCATCGCGGAGGCCGGGATCACCGTGCTCGACACGGTGCCGACCCTGCTCGCCATGATCCCCGGCGACCTGCCGAGTGTCCGCCTCGTGCTGCTCGGCGGCGAGGCCCTGCCCGAGCCGCTGGTGGCGCGCTGGGCGATCCGTGAGCGGCGCCTGTTCAACACCTACGGCCCGACCGAAGCCACCGTGGTGGCGACCGCCGCCGAGATGCGGCCGGGCCGGCCCGTCACCATTGGCGGCCCGATCCCGAATTATTCGGTCTACGTCGCCGACGAGGCGCTGAACCTCCTCGCGCCGGGCGAGCAAGGCGAGCTGCTGATCGGCGGCCCCGGCGTCGCGGCCGGCTACCTCAAGCGGCCCGAACTGACGGCGGAAAAATTCGTCGCCAACCCCTACCCGTCCGACGGGGCCGATCCGGTACTCTACCGCTCGGGCGACGCGGTCTCGATGACGCCGGAGGGCGACATCGTCTTCCACGGCCGCATCGACGATCAGGTCAAGATCCGCGGTTTTCGCGTGGAGCTCGGCGAGATCGAGGCGCGCATCCGGGCGCAGGACGGGATCAATCAGGCGGCGGTGGTCTTGCGCCGCGACGACGAGGTCGACCGCCTCGTCGCCTTCCTCGTGCCTGAGCGGAATGCCGCCCTCGACCGCGCGGCGCTGCGAAAGAATCTCGCGGCGCAGATGCCGCCCTACATGGTGCCCGGCCATTTCGAGACGGTCGAGACCCTGCCGCGGCTCACCTCCGGCAAGGTCGATCGCAAGGCGCTTCGGATCGCGCCGCTGACCGTGGCGGTGGCCGACGGCGAGCAGGAGGCCCCCGACAACGAGACCGAGGCCGCTTTGCTGGCGGCGGCGAAAAAGGTGTTCGGCGACGGTCCGATCGGGCTCGAGGCCGACTTCTTCTCCGAACTCGGCGGCCACTCGCTGCTCGCCGCCCGCTTCGTCGGTGCGGTGCGCGAGATCCCGGCGCTCGCTGGCATCACCCTGCAGGACGTCTATAACGGCCGCACCCTGCGGGTGATGGCCGCGAGTCTGATCGAGCGCACGGGCGGGGCCGGCGCCCAGACCGCGATCCGCGACCTGAGCTTTGCTCCGCCCCCGCTGCTGCGCCGGGCGCTCTGCGGGCTGGCGCAGGCAATCACGCTGCCCTTCGTCATCGCGCTGGCCACCGCGCAATGGCTCGGCATCTTCGTCACCTACCTGCTGCTCACCGGCGGCGGGCTCGGCTTCTGGGGCGAACTCGGCGTTCTCCTGCTGGTCTATATCGGCATCAACGCGGTCACCGCGACGATCGCGATCGCCGCCAAATGGCTGATCCTCGGGCGGACAAAGCCCGGCCGCTATCCGCTCTGGGGCGTCTATTATTACCGCTGGTGGCTGGCGCAGCGCCTGACGCCGCTGGTGCACATCAAGTGGCTCCAGGGCTCCCCCGTCATCGTCACCTATCTGCGCCTGCTCGGCGCGCGGATCGGCGATGACGTGCTGATCTCCGACCTCGATGTCGGCGCACCCGATCTGCTCACCATCGGCCGCGGCGCGTCGCTCGGCGGGCGGCTGGTGATCGCCAACGCGGAGGTCGTCGGCAACGAACTCGTCATCGGCTCCGTCGAGATCGGCGAGGATGTCGCCATCGGCACCTCCTGCGTGATCGGCCCCGGCACGGTGATCGGAGACCATGCCGAGATCGCCGACCTCACCACCGTGCCGGCCGGCACCGAAGTCGGCCCGGCCGAGGCCTGGGACGGCTCGCCGGGCCGCCGGGTCGGCACCGTCGATTTTTCCGCGCTGCCCGAACCGGCCACCGCCTCGCCCGCCCGCCGGGCGGCCTTCGGTGCGGTCTACGCCTTCCTGCTCGCGGCGGTGCCGGCGGTCGGCCTGCTGCCGATCTTCCCGGCCTTCTACCTCTTCGACCAGATCTCCGATAACCTCTCGGAACTCACCGACGTCGATTACCACGTCTACCTGCCGCTGCTGACCTGGCCCACCGCCATGCTGATGACGGCGGGCACGGTGCTGCTCATCGCCGCCATCCGCTGGGCGGTGCTGCCGCGGGTCACGCACGGCACCTTCTCGATCTGGTCGGGCTTCTACCTGCGCAAGTGGCTGGTGGCGCTCGCCTCCGAAGTGACGCTGGAGACGCTCTCCTCGCTGTTCGCCACCGTCTACATGCGGGCCTGGTACCGGCTGATGGGCGCGCGGATGGGAAGGGGCGCCGAGATCTCGACCAATCTCGGCTCGCGCCACGACCTCGTCGCGGTCGGCGCCAACAACTTCATCGCCGACGAGGTGGTGGTCGGCGAGGAGGAGATCCGCCGCGGCTGGATGCATCTCCATCCCGTAGAGACCGGCGCCCGCGTCTTCGTCGGCAATGACGGCGTGCTGCCGCCGGGCGCGCACATCCCCGACGACGTGCTGATCGGCATCAAGTCGAAGCCGCCGGCCAACGACAAGATGGGGCCGGGCGAGACGTGGTTCGGCTCACCGCCGATCCGCCTGCCGGTCCGCCAGAAGGTCGATCTCGGCTCCAACGCCCAGACCTTCGAGCCGAGCGTGTGGGCCAAGCTGCGGCGCGGCCTGTTCGAGGCCTTCGCCACCTCGTTCTCGCCGATGCTCTACATCTCGCTCGCCATCTGCGCGATCGACTGGGTGTTCTACCCGGCCATCCTCGCCGAGGATTGGGGCGGGCTGGCGCTTGCCTTCGTGCTCGTGAGCCTCGCCATCGCGCTGATCCAGACGAGCAGCGTCATCGCCCTCAAATGGCTCCTGATGGGACGCTACCGCCCCGGCATGCGGCCGATGTGGTCGTGGTGGGCGATGCGGACCGAGGCGATCGCCGTCGCCTATTGGGGACTCGCCGGCAAGGTGCTGCTGGAGCACCTGATGGGCACGCCGTTCCTGCCCTGGATGCTGCGGCTCTTCGGCGTGAAGGTGGGCAAGGGCGCCTGCCTGCTGATGACCGACATCACCGAGTTCGACTGCGTCGAGATCGGCGACTTCGCGGCGATCAACCGCTCGGCCGCGCTCCAGACCCATCTCTACGAGGATCGCATCATGAAGGTCGGCCGCGTCGTGGTCGGGCGCGGCGTCACGGTGGGCGCCTTCTCCACCGTCCTCTACGACAGCCATGTCGGCGACTACGCGCGGCTGCGCCCGCTCACCATCGTCATGAAGGGCGAGTCGATCCCGGCACATTCGGAATGGGAGGGCGCGCCTGCCGTGCCCGTGGTGCACGCGGCGGCCGAGGCTGTGGCACGGGCGGCCTGAGGCCGGAGCCTCTCGCCGCCGCAGGCCTTTTCATGCCATGTTGCCGGTGTCGGACGTGCGGCTCCCGAGGACACTTCCATGCTCGATGCGAAGCCTGCGGCTTTCCAAGAACCCCGCAGCCTGATCGGCTCATGGCGGCGCTTCGGCTCGGCTGGGCCTGTCTATGAAATCGTCGGCGTGACGGAGCCGAAGGCCGCGGATCACCCGCAGATGCGGATTCGCGTCTTGGAGACGGGTGAGGAGCTTGACTACCCGCTCACAGACCTTCTCGAAGACCCTGCGGAAGGCTGATGTTCGCAATCGCCTTCGATCTGGTCGTCGTCGAGACGCAGGCCCATCATCCGAAGGGCATCGCACAAGCCTACAGTGACATCCGCACGGTGCTCGCCCGGCAAGGATTCAACTGGGTTCAGGGGAGCCTTTACGTCAGCCGCGACGAGGATCTGGCGAAGCTGTTCGCAGCCATCGCGGCACTGAAGGCCCTGCCGTGGTTCCCGGCCTCGGTGCGCGACCTGCGCGCCTTCCGCGTCGAGCAATGGTCCGACTTCACGGCGACCGTCAAAGGCTGACGGCCGCCGCGCTCTTCCGCCTCACGCCGCCTCGGTCTTCGCCCCGAGACGCTTGTCGAGATAGGTGTCGACGGTCTGGGTCAGCTCGTCGACCCGGCCGTCGAAGAAGTGGTTGGCACCCTCGACCATCTGGTGCTCGATGATGACGCCCTTCTGGGTCTTCACCTTCTCGATCACCGGGATCACCTCGCGGGCCGGCGCCACCCGATCTTCCGAGCCATGCACGAACAGGCCGGAGGAGGGGCAGGGCGCCAAGAAGGTGAAGTCGTAGCGGTTGGCCATGGCGGCGATCGAGATGAAGCCCTCGATCTCCGGGCGGCGCATCAGGAGCTGCATCCCGATCCACGAGCCGAACGAGACGCCCGCGATCCAGCAGGACTTCGCCTCCGGGTTGACCGACTGCACCCAGTCGAGAGCAGCCGCGGCGTCGGAGAGTTCACCCGAACCGTGATCGAAGGCGCCCTGGCTGCGCCCGACCCCGCGGAAATTGAAGCGCAGGGCTGCGAAGCCGCGATTGGCGAAGGTGTAGAAAAGATTGTACACGATTTGATTGTTCATCGTGCCCCCGAACTGGGGGTGCGGATGAAGCACGATCGCGATCGGCGCGCCCTTCTTCTTGGGGGCTTGGTAGCGGCCTTCCAGGCGGCCGGCGGGGCCGGAAAAGATGACTTCGGGCATGGTGTCCTCGAGATGATCCGACCCTCACCCCTGATGCCCCCGCGAAGGCAGGCAGGCTGAGCCGGTCACGGCTTGACTCGTTGCGCGCGCCACCTACAAGCGCTCTTAGAATAATTCTAGGTCATTAGAATCATTCTAAACAGTTCGTCGGGCCTCGACCTGCGAAGCACACGGCGCGTTTCGCGCGGCTTAGCACGGGGAAGGGGGGCGAAATCAAGAAAATCAGGATCTGGCAGGACGATACGGAGCGAAACGGCAGGATGACGTCCGGCGCGCGCAGCTATCTCGATCACAATGCGACTTCTCCGGTGCGTCCGGAAGTCGCGTCTGCGGTCGCGCGCGCGCTCGCATTGCCCGGTAATCCCTCCTCGATCCATCAGGAAGGCCGCGCCGCGCGCCATGCGCTGCAGACGGCGCGGGCGGCGCTCGCCGCCCTGCTCGGCGCGACGCTTGAGCGCATCACTTTCACCAGCGGCGGCACGGAAGCCGCCAACACCGTGCTCTCCGGTGCGCTTCGGAAGGCGGGCCTCCCCGCCCCCACCCGTCTGATGATCTCGGCCACCGAGCATCCGTGCGTTGCCGCGGGCCACCGCTTCGCGCCGGACGCGGTCGCGGTGCTGCCGGTGGATGGGGCCGGCCTGCTGCGGCTCGACGTGCTCGCGGCCCGGCTCGAAGCCTGCCGGGACGAGGCGGTGCTGATCTCGGTCCATGCGGCCAACAACGAGACCGGGGTGGTGCAGCCGCTCGCCGAGATCGTGCGGCTCGCCCGCGCTCACGGAGGGGCTCTGGTCCACAGCGACGCGGTGCAAGCGGTCGGAAAGATCCCGCTCGATTTTTCCGCCCTCGGCCTCGACGCCCTGACCCTGTCGGGCCACAAATTCGCCGCGCCGAAGGGCGCCGGCGCGATGGTGTTGGCCGACGGCGTGAGCCTGGAGACGGCCTTCCTGCGCGGCGGCGGCCAGGAGGCGCGCCTGCGCGGCGGCACCGAGAACCTTTCGGGCATTGTCGGCATGGGCGAGGCGGCGGCGATCGCTCGATCCAGCCTGGAAGCCGAGGTGGTGCGGCTCGCGGGCTTGCGCGATGGCCTCGAAGCACGCTTGCGGGCGCTCGCGCCGGACATGGTGGTGTTCGGGAAGGGGGCGCCGCGCCTGCCCAACACCCTGAGCTTCGCCGTGCCGGGCCTCGCGGCCTCCACGGCGCTGATCGCCCTCGATCTCGCCGGCCTGTCCGTGTCGTCGGGCTCGGCCTGCGCCTCGGGCAAGGTGGCCCGTTCCCCCGTGCTCGCAGCGATGGGCGTGAGCCCTGCGCTCGCCGCGGGGGCGTTGCGCGTCAGTTTCGGCTGGAATTCGCGCCCGGAAGACCTCGAACGCTTCGCGGCGGGGTTCGAACGGGTCGTGTCGTCCCTATATCAGAGGCGAGGGCAGGCAGCCTGAGCGCCGCCCGCCCAAGCCATTCTTTCGGCGGCAAACCCGCCGTGTCGTTGGAAACCCCCGGTCCTTGACGCCGGAGTCGGTAGGAGACGCTGAATGCCTGCAGTGCAGGAGACCATTGATCGGGTCCGCTCGATCGACCTCGACCAGTACAAGTACGGTTTCGAGACCGTGATCGAGATGGAGAAGTCCGAAAAGGGCCTCTCCGAGGACGTCGTTCGCTTCATCTCGGCCAAGAAGAACGAGCCGGAATGGATGCTCGAATGGCGCCTCGACGCCTATAAGCGCTGGCTCACGATGAAGGAGCCGGAATGGGCCCGGGTCGAGTACGACCGGGTCGATTACAACAATATCTACTACTACGCCGCGCCGAAGCGTAAGGGCCCGGAATCGCTCGACGAGATCGATCCCGAGATCCTGAAGACCTACGAGAAGCTCGGCATCCCGCTGCGTGAGGTCGAGGTGCTGGAAGGCATCGCGCCCGAGCGCCGCGTCGCGGTCGATGCGGTGTTCGATTCCGTCTCGGTGGCGACCACCTTCCGGAAGGAGCTCGAGAAGGCCGGCGTGATCTTCATGCCGATCTCCGAGGCCATCCGCGAGTACCCGGACCTCGTGAAGAAGTATCTCGGCTCGGTCGTGCCGGTGACCGACAACTTCTTCGCCACGCTCAACTCGGCCGTCTTCTCCGACGGCTCGTTCGTCTACATCCCGCCGGGCGTGCGCTGCCCGATGGAGCTGTCGACCTATTTCCGCATCAACGAGCGCGACACCGGCCAGTTCGAGCGCACGCTCATCATCGCCGACAAGGGCTCCTACGTCTCGTATCTGGAGGGCTGCACCGCCCCGAAGCGCGACGACAACCAGCTCCACGCCGCGGTGGTCGAGCTGGTCGCCCTGGAGGATGCCGAGATCAAGTACTCGACCGTCCAGAACTGGTACCCCGGCGACAACGAGGGCAAGGGCGGCATCTACAACTTCGTGACCAAGCGCGGCGATTGCCGCGGCGCCCGCTCGAAGATCTCGTGGACGCAGGTCGAGACCGGCTCGGCGATCACCTGGAAGTATCCGTCCTGCATCCTGCGCGGTGACGATTCCCGTGGCGAGTTCTACTCGATCGCGGTGTCGAACGGCATGCAGCAGGTCGATTCCGGCACCAAGATGATCCATCTCGGCAAGAACACGACCAGCCGGATCATCTCCAAGGGCATCTCGGCGGGCCGTTCGCAGAACACCTACCGGGGGCTCGTCTCGGCCCACAAGAAGGCCAAGGGCGCGCGCAACTTCACCAACTGCGACAGCTTGCTGATCGGCGACCAGTGCGGGGCGCACACCGTGCCCTACATCGAGTCGAAGAACGCGTCGGCCGTCTTCGAGCATGAGGCCACCACCTCGAAGATCTCCGAGGACCAGAAGTTCTACTGCCTGCAGCGCGGCCTCTCCGAGGAGGAGGCGACCGCGCTCATCGTCAACGGCTTCGTCCGCGACGTGCTGCAGCAGCTGCCGATGGAGTTCGCGGTGGAGGCCCAGAAGCTGATCTCGATCAGCCTCGAAGGCTCGGTGGGCTGACGCGCTTCGACACGGACAGAACGAATGTCCTTCCCCCACGGATATCGGGCTTGCCCGATATCCCCATCCCGAATGCCCAAGTCGGGCAAGCCCGACTTGAGAAGCGGGGGAGGGTGCCTGCCAAGCAGGCGGGAGAGGGGCCGCGCGACGCGGCCGGATGGGGCGCCCGGAAGCGACCTCTCCGGAACCGGCGCTCCCCTCTCCCGACCCTCGCTGACGCGAGGGCCACCCTCCCCCGCCGAGGGGAAGGGAAGGTCATCGGAATTGAATTAGGACTATCGAACGATGCTTGAGATCAAAAACCTCGTCGTGCAGATCGAGGATAACCGCATCCTCAACGGCCTGAACCTGACCGTGAACGACGGCGAGGTCGCCGCGATCATGGGCCCGAACGGGTCGGGCAAGTCGACGCTCTCCTACGTCATCGCCGGCAAGGAGGACTACGAGGTCCTCGACGGCGAGATCCTGCTCGACGGGCAGAACGTGCTGGAGATGGCGGCCGACGAGCGCGCCGCCGCCGGCATCTTCCTCGCCTTCCAGTACCCGCTGGAGATCCCGGGCGTGGGGACGATGACCTTCCTCAAGGCCTGCCTTAACGCGCAGCGCAAGGCGCGCGGCGAGGCCGAGCTCTCGACCCCCGACTTCATCCGCGCGGTGAACACGGCCGCCGACAAGCTCGAGATCAACAAGGAGATGCTCAAGCGCGCCCTCAACGTCGGCTTCTCCGGCGGCGAGAAGAAGCGCATGGAGATCCTCCAGATGGCGCTGCTGCAGCCGAAGTTCTGTGTGCTCGACGAGACCGATTCCGGCCTCGACATCGACGCGCTGCGCATCGTCTCCGAGGGCGTGAACGCGCTGCGCGCGCAGGGCCGCTCGTTCCTCGTCATCACCCACTACCAGCGGCTCCTGAACCACATCGTGCCCGACACCGTGCACGTCATGTCGAAGGGCCAGATCGTGAAGACCGGCGGCAAGGAGCTGGCGCTGGAACTCGAGGCCTCCGGCTACGCCGAGTACCGCACGAGCGAGGCTGCGTGATGGCCGACGTCACCAATCTCCGCTCCCCCGCCGAGGCCGGCCTCTCCAAGCTGTTCGAGTCCGCACGCAAAGGCTTCGCCAGCGAGCAGGCGATCAGCCGCGAGGAGGCGTTCCGCTTCTTCGAGGCGACCGGCCTGCCGAGCCGCCGGGTCGAGGCGTTCAAGTACACCGACCTGCGCGCCGCCATCACGGAAGCCGCTCCGCCTGCCGAGGCGCCGAGCGAGGACGCGGCCCGGGCCGCCGTCGCCGGGACCACGGGCTTCAACGCGGTCGAGGCCGTCCGCCTCACCTTCGTCAACGGCCATCTCGTCGCGTCCCTGTCGGATCTCGACCGGGTGCCGGAGGGCGTGACGGTCACCCCGCTCAACGAGGCGATGGGCAAGGGCGACGCCCGCCTGAAGCTCCTCGCCCCCCGTCGAGCAGGTGCGCGAGAACCCGATCTACCAGCTCAACACCGCCTTCCTCGCGGATGGTGCGCTGATCTCGGTCGCCCCCGGCGCCAAGCCGGCGACGCCGATCCACCTGCGCTTCGTCGGCACGGGTGAGGCCGCCTTCTCGACCGCGACCCGCGTTCTGGTCGATGTCGGCGCTGAGGCGGAATTCTTCCTGCTGGAGAGCCACGAGGGGCCGGCCGGGCTGACCTACCAGCCCAACGACGCGCTCGACGTGCATATCGGCGCCGAGGCCGCCTTCCGCCACACCCGCCTCAACCGGGAAGGGGACGCGGCCGTCGCCCCTCTCGACGCTCTCGGTGCGCCTCGACGCGCGGGCGCAGCTCGAGACCGTCAACCTCGTCACCGGCGCCAAGCTCTCGCGTCACCAGATCTACCTGCACGTCGCGGGCGAGGACGCCAACGCGGTGGTCAACGGCGCGACGCTGCTCGGCCACGGCCAGCTCGCGGATTCGACCCTGCTCGCCGACCATGCGGCGACGGGCGGCGTCGGCCGCGAGATGTTCAAGACGGTGATCGACGGCGATTCCACTGGCGTGTTCCAGGGCAAGATCATCGTCCGCCAGGTCGCGCAGCAGACCGACGGCAAGATGAAGTCCGACTGCCTGCTCCTGACCGACGACGGTCAGATGATGAACAAGCCGGAGCTGGAAATCTTCGCCGACGACGTCGCCTGCGGCCATGGCGCCACCTGCGGCGCGCCGGACGAGGATCTCCTGTTCTACCTCATGGCCCGCGGCCTGCCGCGCGCCACCGCCGAGAGCCTGCTGGTCCAGGCCTTCGTCGGCGAGGCGGTGGAGACGGTCACGCATGAGGGCGCCCGCGCGGTGCTGATCGGCGGGATCGAGGCGTGGCTGGCGTCGAGAGGGTAGGGCGCCGCCCACAACCCGACCCGCGGATCGCCGGCCTGCCGGGGATCCGCAGGTCCCTGCCCAGGTCGGGCACCCCCACCCTGAGCCTCATCCCGAGGGGGCCGCGTCAGCGGGCCTCGAAAGGACGGCTCAGGGGATACCGACGAAATTGGGAGGTCTCCTTCGAGGCCTCCGCTTCGCTCCAGCACCTCAGGATGAGGGGAGTGAAGGGAAAGACGGCTCTATGACGGGCCGCGCCGCTTCGAGGTCGAGACGATGAACGCACCCGTCCGTACCACTGCCCAGGACTCGTCCTACGACGTCGAAGCGATCCGGAAGGAATTCCCGATCCTGTCGGAAAAGGTCTACGGCAAACCGCTGGTCTATCTCGACAACGCCGCCTCGACGCAGAAGCCGCGGGCCGTGATCGACGCGATGGTCTCCTGCATGGAGACCGGCTACGCCAACGTGCACCGTGGCCTGCACTACATGGCCAATGCCGCGACCGAGGGGTTCGAGGGCGCGCGCGAGACCACGCGCCAGTTCCTCAACGCGGCCTCGACCGACGAGATCATCTTCACCCGCAACGCGACCGAGGCCTACAACCTCGTGGCTTCCTCCATGGGCTGGGCCGGGCTGATCGGGGAGGGGGACGAGATCATCCTCTCGATCATGGAGCACCACTCCAACATCGTGCCCTGGCATTTCCTGCGCGAGCGGCGCGGCGCCGTCATCAAGTGGGCGCCGGTCGATGACGACGGCAACTTCCTGGTCGAGGAATACGAAAAGCTCTTCACGCCGCGCACCAAGATGGTGGCGATCACCCACATGTCGAACGTGCTCGGCACGGTGACGCCGGCCGAAGAGATCGTGCGCATCGCCCACGCCCACGGCGTGCCGGTGCTGCTCGACGGAGCGCAGAGCGCGGTGCACCGCCCGGTCGATGTGCGCGCGCTCGATTGCGACTTCTTCGTCTTCACCGGCCACAAGGTCTACGGGCCGACCGGCATCGGCGTGCTCTACGGCAAGAAGGAGTGGCTCGACCGGCTCCCGCCCTATCAGGGTGGCGGCGAGATGATCCGCACGGTGAGCCAGGACGCGATCACCTACAACGATCCGCCCCACCGCTTCGAGGCGGGCACGCCGGCGATCATCGAGGCGGTCGGCCTCGGCGCGGCGCTGGAATTCATGATGAAGCTCGGCCGCGACAAGATCGCCGCGCACGAGGCGATGCTGACCGCCTACGCCCAGGAGCGGCTCGGCGCGATGAATTCGATCCGCCAGATCGGCAATTCCCGCGACAAGGGCGGCGTCATCGCCTTTGAGGTGAAGGGCGCGCACGCCCACGACATCGCCACCGTGATCGACCACCAGGGCGTCGCGGTGCGGGCCGGCACTCACTGCGCGATGCCGTTGCTGACGCGCTTCGGTGTCACCTCGACCTGTCGCGCCTCGTTCGGTCTGTATAATACGACGCAGGAAATCGATGTCCTGGCCGCGGCTCTGGCCAAGGCCGAGATGCTGTTCGCCTGATTCTTTTGGGAATTTCGGCCGTCGCCGGCGGCGGCCGAGGGAGAGACCCGATGAGCACCGACGCCACCATCACCGGCGGCACCAACACCCCCGCCCTCGTGGCCGCCTCCGCGATCCCGGCCGAGGAAATCGATCGCCTGACCGACGACATCGTCGTGGCGCTCAAGAGCGTCTACGACCCGGAGATCCCCGCCGACATCTACGAGCTCGGCCTGATCTACCGGGTGCAGATCGAGGATGACCGGCGCGTGCTGATCGACATGACGCTGACCGCCCCCGGCTGCCCGGTGGCCGGCGAGATGCCGGGCTGGGTCGAGAACGCGGTCTCGGCGGTTCAGGGCGTCCAATCCTGCTCCGTCACGATGGTGTTCGATCCGCCGTGGGACCAGAGCCGGATGTCCGACGAGGCCCGCGTCGCGCTGGACATGTGGTAAGGGGCGATCCCGTCGCCCGACCTTGCGGACTTCGCAGGGTCGGCACGCTTCAGCCCTCTGGTTGGGGGGCGGCCGGATCCCAATGCGGTCCGAACGTCAATCCATCGTAGATGTCCGACAGCGTCAGCCGCGCACCGATCTCGGGCAAATCGATGATCGCCGCGAGACCGTCGAAGGTCTCGATCGCCCAGCCCACGTCGTTGCGGCGATAGAGGAGAACCTGCGGCAGGACGGTCTCGACGAGAAGGATGCAGCGCAGGGTCGGATGGCGCTTGTACTCTTCCAGCTTGCGCGTCCGATCAACGGCGCTCGTCGAGGGGGAGGCGACCTCGACGACCAGCCGCGGTTCGCGGGCCTCGTAGGTGTCGCGAACGAGTTCGGCGCACTCGACCATCACGTCGGGGCGTCGCAGATCGCGAATGCCGGTTCGGATCGCGATGTCCGCCGTCGTCGGCCGGCAGCCAGAGCCGCGCAGTTGTGCGTGCAGCGAAGCAATGATGTTGACGGTGGCTTGATCGTGCTGCGTGCTGCTGCCGGTCATCATCCGGTGGCGCAGGATCGGGATGCCATCGACGAGTTCGTAACGCTCGTCCTGATGGAGCTGCCACGCGAAAAACTCGTCCGGCGTCATCCGCCGCCCAGCAGGCTCGGCCATCGTGCGCTCCGTCACCAATTCAGCATAGCACGGCTGCAATCGTCCGGTGTGCCCGGTCTCCTGGTGGACCGGCGCCGGGGGAGTGCTTATCTTTGCAGATGTACGAAAACCCCTCACCCGCCCGGGCCTTGAACCCGGCCGCAGGAGAGAGACCCCAATGTCCAGTTTCAAGGTGATCACGCTGACCGACCGCGCCGCGGACCGGCTCAAGGCGATCATGGCCGATGCGGAGACGCCGATCGCCGGTTTGCGCGTCGGCGTGAAGAACGGCGGCTGCGCCGGCATGTCCTACACGATGGAGTATGCCGAGGAGCGGAAAGCCGGCGAGGACGTGATCGAGGACCGGGGCGTGACCGTGTTCATCGATCCCAAGGCGGTGCTGTTCCTGCTCGGCACCGAGATGGATTTCCAGACGACCAAGCTGTCGTCGCAGTTCGTGTTCAACAACCCGAACCAGACTTCGGCCTGCGGCTGCGGCGAATCCGTGGCGATCACGCCGGTCAATCCCGAGCGGCTCACGGCCGGCGCTACGGCCTGATCGGCGCCGCCTCGTCCCGGAGGCCGCCTTTCGGGACGAGGCTCTCTTCCGCCTCAGGCGACGTCGCGCAGGTTCTCGACCTCGGTCTCGTCGAGAGTGCGGTTGCGGCCGGCGCGCTTGGCGGCGAACAGGCAGGCATCGGCCCGTTCCAGCAGGGAGACCGCGTTGTCATCCTCGCGCTGGGTCGCGACGCCGAGTGAGACCGTGACCTTGCCGAGCGATTCGCCGGTGGAGCGCTTCACCAGTTCGCGGCCGGCGACGCCGATGCGCACCCGCTCGGCGATGGCGCGCGCCTCGACCCGGTCGGTTTCCGGCAGGACGATGCCGAATTCCTCGCCGCCGAACCGGGCGAGCGTCGCGTTTTTCTGACCGATATGCTCGCGCATCACGATGGCGACGAGGCGCAGCACCTGATCCCCGGTCAGGTGGCCGTAGAGGTCGTTGAAGCGCTTGAACGAATCGATGTCGATCACGATCAGGCTCGCCGGCTTGCCCTGCTGCGCCGAGGCAGACTGCCGATCGACGCTCTTGCGGAGCGACTCCTCGAAATTCTTGCGGTTGCCCAGCCCCGTCAGGGCGTCGGTCAGGCTCTCCAGACGGGCCGCCTCCAGCGTCTCGCGTAAGGCCTCGATCTCGCTGCGGCTCTCGCGCATCCGCGCTTCGAGGGTGCGGTTGTTGGCGGTCACGTCGCGGGTGTTGGCGATGATCGTCGTAACGACCTCGCGCAGACGCGTCCGGCTCGTGGCCGTGTTGGCGATGTCGTGGGACAGGGCCTGAAGCGACTCGCCGTACTGGGCGGTGGAGCGGATCGAGACCTCGATCATTTCCATGATGCCCTCGACCTCGGCGATGAGGCTCGAATTCATCCGGTCCACCTCCACGGCCATGCGGCGGCCGTCAATGTAGGTGTCGTGGAGCCCTTCGATGTCGGCGCTGGTCAGCGTGCCGTTCTGCGTCGTGAGCCGCTTGACCGCATCGTTCATCAGCGGCTGCGTGCCGGAGACGTAGAGATACCACACGGCGTAGGCCCGCGGCGTCGCGCAGGCACAGTAGTCGCGCATCAGCTCGAAGCTGCGCTGCGCGAGCACGAAACTGCGATCACGATCGGGATCGGGGCTCATCCGGTGACGTAGGCTCCTGCGGACGGGGCACGCCGCCCACATCGTCCGCTCCGCCGAAGTGTCGTCTCAGAATCTCGCCAGGACGTTAAGAGCGTCTCACAAAGCGCCCGAGCGCCGACCCTTCGCCGCGCGGGCGTTTTGATCGAAGCAGGGACCGGATCGCCCCACCCGCGCGGCGCTCGAGGAGGGCCCCCATCGCGCCGACGCGATGGGATCCGCGGGATTGGGTCGAGGAGCTACTTGCTCTTCCCGAACCCGGTCGGCTTCAGCAGGAAGGCCGGGACGTGCGAACCGAGGCCGACCGGCGTCTCGCCGTCCTCGTCGCGACGCGGGGGACGACGCTCGCCGCGCGCGCGTTCGGGGGCGCTCCGGACGGGCTCGCGGGCCAACTCGCGGGAAGGGGCAGGGGAAGGGGCAACCGCAACCGGTTCCGGCACACGCACCGGGTCTCGCCGGGGCGCGTCGGCGCGGCTGCGCTCGGCGGCCGGACGGCGACCTCCGCGGGAGCGGTTCTCGCTGCGGGGGCTTTCGCTCGACGGGGCGGCACTCCGCTCGGTGCTGCGCCCGCCGCTCTTGGTTTCCTCGCCCCCCTTGGTTTCCTTGGCCCGGCGGCTGCCGCGGCGGCGGCGCGGCTCGTCGCCCTCCACCTCGTCGGAGACGCTGGCAAGATCGCCGTCGAGCCAGGCGATCGGCTGACCGATCAGGCTCTCGATCGCCGAGAGCGAGCGCTCGTCGCTTCGGCTCGCGAGGGTGAAGGCCTGGCCCGAGCGGCCGGCGCGGCCGGTGCGTCCGATCCGGTGGACGTAATCCTCCGGGTGGTGCGGCACGTCGAAGTTGAAGACGTGGCTGACGGCGGGGATATCGAGGCCGCGCGCGGCGACGTCCGAGGCCACCAGCAGCGGAACCTCGCCGCTGCGGAAGCCATCGAGGGCGGCCATGCGGGCGCGCTGGTCCATGTCGCCGTGGAGTGCTGCCGCGTTGAAGCCGTGGCTGGTCAGCGAGCGCTGAAGCTGGGCGACGTCGCGCTTGCGGTTGCAGAAGATGATGCCGTTCTGCAGCTCGCTCGCCGAGCGGATGAGGTGGCGCAGCACCTTGCGCTTCTCATGGCCCTCCGCGCCCGTCGCCACGAGGCGCTGCTCGATGGTCGTGGCGGTGGAGGCGGGACGCGCCACCTCGACCCGCTGCGGGTTGTGCAGGAACATGTCGGCCAGCCGCTCGATCTCCGGCGGCATGGTCGCGGAGAAGAACAGCGTCTGGCGCGTGAAGGGCACCATCTTCACGATGCGCTCGATGTCGGGAATGAACCCCATGTCGAGCATCCGGTCGGCCTCGTCGATGACGAGAAGCTCGACGCCGGTCAGCAGCAGCTTGCCGCGCTCGAAATGGTCGAGCAGGCGCCCCGGCGTCGCGATCAGCACGTCGGTACCGCGGGTGAGCTTGGCATCCTGGTCGGCGAAGGAGACGCCGCCGATGATGAGCGCCACGTTGAGCTTGTGGTTGGTGCCGTAGCGCTCGAAATTCTCCTCGACCTGCGCCGCGAGTTCGCGGGTCGGCTCCAGGATGAGCGTGCGCGGCATGCGAGCCCGGGCGCGGCCGGTCTCCAGCATGGTCAGCATCGGCAGGGTGAAGGCGGCGGTCTTACCGGTGCCGGTCTGGGCGATGCCGAGCACGTCGCGCCGGGCGAGCACATGCGGGATCGCCTGGGCCTGGATCGGCGTCGGCTCGGTGTAGCCGGCCGTGGTGACGGCTTGGAGTACCTTGTCGCTCAGTCCAAGATCGGCGAAAGACATCGGGTAGGGAAAACCATTGTGCGCGTGAAGTGGGCCGATCAGGGGCTCGAAAGCTCGCGCCGGCGGCGGATCGCGAGAGCCGTGCGCGGTACGCCATCACGCGTCCGAACGCGCGCGACACTTAGACCCCTGTGCCTGCTTGTCAATCGACCGAGACAGCGCAGCCTCCTCCCGCGCGGGCGGGGGACGGTTGCGTCGACGGCATCCCGAGACCGTCTCAAACCCGTGCTCGCGTAAGGCCGACGTCTCCGGCCTCGCCTTGCCAGGCTTTCCTGGGCGGTCCTCTCGAGTCCCGCCGCGAAGGTCAGTCGCGCGCGCTCGTGCCGAGGGCGCCGCGGAGCGCGCAGGGGTCGAGCCGCAGCGACTGCGCCTTGACGCCGATCGAGCCCGTCACCTCCGGGTCGCCTCCCCGGTGAACCGGCTTGCCGACCGGTTGGGCGATGTGGTGGGCGAGGGCGGTGGCGCCGAGGCCGACGATCAGCGCGGTCTTGATCGACCATGCGAGGGGGCCGCGCGGTCTGGGCGAGCCGGAATCGAAGGACATGGGCAGCGCAATCCATCGGGCCGGCCGGATCCGGGATCGGGCGCCGGCGCGGGGGAATGATCGCCCAAGTGTGGTTAATGCGGCCTTGCGCGGCGGGAGACACTGACCGTTAACCGTATTGTCTTCAGGCTGTGCTGAATGGTTTGACTGTTGCCGGTTTTCGACAAGACGAGGCAACGATGTGCGCAAAGACACATCGGGCCTGATCGAGCGCTTGCGGCTGGGTAAGCTTCACCTTTCGTTGACGGATTCAGGTGCATTGATCGCTTCATCGCTGGAGGGCGACGGATACCGGGGAGCTCCCCGGGCCACTTCACACCAACACCGGCTCCCGCCAAATCAGGACACGACACGATGAAAATCCTGCTTCTTGCTTCGAGCGCGCTCGTTGCCGCCACCGTCGCCGCCTCGGCCGCCGACCTCCCGCGCCGCGCGGCTCCGCCGCCGGTGTTCCAGCCGGTGCCGGTGTTCACCTGGACGGGCTTCTACGCCGGTTTCAACGCCGGTTACGGCTTCGGCACCCAGGACGACCGCGTCCCGACCGTGATCGGCGTCGGCCCGGCCTCCCTGCTCGTGCCCCCGGGCACCACCGCCGTGGTCGCCTTCAGCAACCGTGAGTCCAACGAAGGCTTCGTCGGCGGCGGTCAGATCGGCTACAACTACCAGTTCACCCCGGGCTCCGGTGTCGTGATCGGTGTCGAGGCCGACGCCCAGTACGCCGATTTCGGCCGTGACCGGAACCGCTTCCTCTCGACCAGCCCGCTGGCCGCCCAGCAGGTGTTCAACCCGGGTGGTCTGTCCGGCCTCGACTTCTTCGGCACCGTCCGCGGTCGCCTCGGCTACGCCTTCGACCGCACCCTCGTGTACGGCACCGGCGGCTTCGCCTACGGCTCCGGCGGCGGTCGTGAGTTCGGCACCGGTGTGTCGAGCAACGACTTCCAGACCGGCTGGGCCGCCGGTGGTGGTATCGAGTACGCTCTCCCGACCGACTCGTTCCTGAACTTCTTCAAGTCTTCGGCCGTGACGCTGAAGGTCGAAGGTCTGTACGTGAACCTCGATCGCGGCACCGGCGGCCGTGGCGCCTTCGCGACGGACAACCAGGGCCGCACGGTCTCCATCGGCAGCCCGGGCACCGTGCTCGTCAGCGGTGGCCAGCAGGTCCGCGACACCGAGTTCGCCGTCGTCCGCGCCGGCCTGAACTACAAGTTCGGCTCGTACTAGTATCTGGATCTCCGGCGGTCCCTCACCGGACCGCCGGACCTCCCCCAGAAGAGCCCGGCCTCGCGCCGGGCTTTTTCGCGTGGGGTGGCTCGCCTCGCATGGATGCCGCGGTTAAGGTCTTGTTGACCATCCCGGCCGATCCTGTTCGGCCCGGAAGCCCGCGACGCGGGAACCGGCGCCCGCAACCGCCATGGCGAGACCCGCGCATCCGCATGACAACCGGCATGACATCGGGCTGCACGGCACGAGGCGCCGCGCGGCGCACGGCATCGGCACGTCCGGGCCGGCTCGCACTCCTCGGCGCGGCCGTGTACGGGATGGCCCTGTGTGGGTTCCCGTGCGGTCCGATCTCCGCTGTCCGGGCGGAGGAGCCGCTCTATCTGCGGATTCGCGCGAACCCGGACGCCCGGCTCGCCGGGACTTCGACCTCTGGAACTGCGGCCTCCGGGCCGGCCGCCGCAGCGACGGCGCGCGAATCCGTCTGGGAGCGCAGCGACCGGCGCGCCCGGATCGCGATCGCCTCAGTTTGCACCGGATGCCTTCCCACGCGTTCCGACTCGATTGCAGTCAGGCCGTCCCCCGTGGCGGAGGCTGCGACCGCCGACATGCCTTCGCCGCTTTCGTCACCCTCTCCATCGCCCTTTGCACCGACAGCAGGTGATCCATGACCCAGGCCCATCCGACCACCGGCGCGACCGTCGATCCGGAATGCCCGGTCTCCCTCGAACGACTCGGCGAGGTCTACCGCGCCGACGACTACGATCTGCCCTACATCCTTGAGGAGATTCCGGCGCTGACCCGCGCCAAGCTCGCCGCCTACCTCTACGGCAAGAGCCACATGCACCAGCTCGGCCTGAAGGTGGCCCGCGCCTGCGAGCGCGACGACCTGGTCCAGGCGGTGGGCGAAATCGGCTCGGTGATCTACGGCCAGTCCCGGTTGAAGGCCGCTCAGGCGGCGCCGGAGGTCGAGGTGCCGGCCGGGCGCGGCAAGGGGGGGCAGGCCGCCCCGCCGAAGAAGGTCAAGATCAGCCTGGGCGGTTCGGCCGCCAAGGGCCGCAGCTTCGATTGAGCCGCGATGCCGTTCCGGGCCGCCCAACCACCGGAGGCGGCCGGGAACGGCGTTCGAACCTGTGTCTCTGCGCCGTTCCCGAGCCCGGCCCTGCGCCGTTGCGGGCCGTCGTGACCTTATCAGATCGATGCCGTGTGACGACGAGAGGGCAGGTTCGATGTACGCGACGTGGTGGAAGCTCGGCCTCGACACGACCCTGCTCGCCTTCGAGGCGCAGTCGGTGATCGCCCTGCGGATGGCCAAGCTCGCGGCCGGGGGCAGCGGTGCGCAGGTGGAGGCGCAGCGCATGGTGAGCGAGAAGCTGCTCGCGGCCAGCGAGGCAGCGATGCAGCTTGCGACGGGCGCCTCGCACGGCGCGGTCGTGGCTGGCTACCGCCGCAAGGTGCGCGCGAACCACCGCCGTCTTTCCCGCGCTGCGGAACGCGGTTAACCGCCCCTTAACCATGCGCTTCCATCGTTCGAACTCACGTCGGACGATTTCGGGAGAGCGTTATGGTGCTGTGCGAGAAAAGCGTGCGCGAGCGCGCCTACTACATCTGGGAAGGTGAAGGCCGGGTTTTCGGCCGGGCCGAGGCCCACTGGCTTCAGGCCGAATCCGAACTGCTTCAGGCCCCGGCTGCGGCGCTGATCGAAGCCGAGGCGTCCGCTGCGCCGGCCAAGGTCGCCAAGCCCCGCACCGCCCGCGCCAAGGCGTCGGTGCAGGCCCCCGCCGAGGCTCTGGCGAGCGTCGCCAAGGCTGCCAGGGCCAAGGCACCGGCTAAGACGCCTGCCAAGACCTCCGCGAAGGCCGCCGAGAAGCCTGCCGCCAAGGCGGTGAAGGCGGCACCCAGGGCCAAGTCGGCAGCCAGCCGCGCCGGAGCCGAGGCGGTCGTCCTCCACTGAGCCGCCACTGAACGAGACGCGGTTCGAGAGCCCGCCGCCCCCTGGGGCCGGCGGGCTTCGCTTTTTGAGGCCCATCCGGGGAAAGTCGGGGCGAGCGAGCCCGAGGACCCGGAACGCGGACCAGGCTCGGCCGTTTCCCTTCGCGCTCCGCGGGCAGAGCGCGGCCACGATCGGGGGATGACAAGCGATGCGCACGTTGATCGGACGAGGTGCTGCCGCCGTCTTCCTCGGCACGATGCTGGCGGCCGGCGCCGCCGCGGCGGGGCCCATGCGGCCAGGCGATTCGTTCTACACCGGCCCCGCCGTGCCGGCGGTGAGCGGCCGGGCGCCGTGGAACGCGCCCTGGGAATACGATTCCGGCAGCGGCAACGACCGTCGCCCCGAGCTGCCCTACTACCAGCAGGGCCGCGGCCAGCAGACCGGCGGGCCCGCCCGCAATCTCCTCCCCGATGACGGCCTCCAGCTGTTTCCGCGCTGAGAGGGCCTGATTCGATGTCCGCTCGCATCAAGGCCGTCGTCTTCGACATCGACGGCACGCTGCTCGACAGCGTCGATCTGCACGCCTGCGCCTGGGTCGAGGCCTTTGCGCATTTCGGGATCGAGACGAAGGAGGCCGAGGTCCGCCGCCAGATCGGGAAGGGCGGCGACCAGCTCCTGCCCGTCTTCGTGGACGCCGACCGGCTCGCCCGGGAGGGCGAAGCGATCGAGGCCTACCGCTCCGATCTGTTCAAGCGGTCCTATCTCGCGCAGGCCAAGCCGTTTCCCGCCGTGAAGGCACTGCTCAGCCATGTGCGGGATGCAGGCCAGACCGTCGCGCTCGCGTCCTCCGGCAAGGCGGACGAGGTGGAAAACTACCAGAAAATCCTGGGCATTACCGATCTCGTCGACGTGGTCACGACCTCAGACGACGCCGACCGATCCAAGCCGCATCCCGACATCTTCGAGGCGGTGCTGAAGAAGCTTCCCGGCCTCCCCAAAGACGCGGTGATGGTGATCGGGGATACTCCCTACGATGCGCAAGCCGCTGCCGGCGCTGGGCTTTCGACGATCGGCGTCCTGTGCGGCGGCTTCCCGGAGGCCGAGCTGTCGGCGGCGGGATGCATCGCGATCTACCGCGATCCGCAGGATCTGCTCGACGGCTACGCGCGCTCGCCGCTCGCCTGACGACGTGCCGGCTTCACAAAGCTGTGAGGCGCGGCGCGGGCGCTCGAAGGAACCGCTAACTGCAAGCCGGCAAACCTATGGCCTTGCGATTTGGAACCGTTTAAGAGCCCGCCCCGCGGGGGGCGAGCCCGTTTCCGGATGCGACTCATGCAGACCACGGCCGAGACGTTCATGGCGACCTCGAAATCGATCCAGCAGCAGGTTGCCGAGGCCATTGAGGACCGGGCTCTGCCGATCAGCCGGCTCCTGCGCCTGATGTGGGCCCTCGACGCCGACCGCAGCGCGGCCAACCAGAACCTGCGGGCTCAGCTCCGCGCCCGGATCGGCGCCCCGCTGAGCGCCTGATCCTTCTGGGTGCCGCCTCGCCTGACGCGACGCGCGAGCAGACGGCTTCAACACCTGACACGAGCTTGCCTTTCGGCGCCCGACCGGCACCGGAAGGCATCGTTTTTCCAGGCCCTGTTTACTTAGGCTTCTTGCGCCTCGGCCGGCGCTTCGATCCGGCCGGCGCGCAGGCGCACGGTGCGGTCGCACAGCCGGGCGAGGCCGGGATCGTGCGTCACCAGGACCAGGGTCGCGCCGCGGTCGCGCTTGAGCCCGAACAACAGGTCCACGATCTGCCGTCCCGTCGCCTCGTCGAGGTTTCCCGTCGGCTCGTCTGCGACCAGGATCGCCGGATCGGGCGCGAGCGCACGGGCGATCGCCACGCGCTGCTGCTCGCCGCCGGAGAGCTGCGCCGGATAGTGCCGCAGCCGGTGGCCGAGCCCCACTGCCTCGAGTTCCGCCGCCGCCCGTCCGTGCGGATCGGATGCGTTGGCGAGTTCGAGCGGCAGCGCCACGTTCTCCAGCGCGGTCATGGTCGGCACGAGGTGGAAGGCCTGGAACACGATGCCGATGTTGCGGCCGCGGAAGCGCGCGAGCCCGTCCTCATCGAGCCCGCCGAGATCCGTGCCGGCGATGGTGACGCGACCGGTATCGGGCCGCTCCAGCCCGGCCATGACGGTGAGCAGGGTCGATTTTCCCGAACCCGACGGGCCGACGAGTCCGACCGCCTCGCCGCGCTCGACATCGAGCGAGATGCCGCGCAGGACATGCACCCGCGCGGGGCCGCGGCCGAGGCTCAGCTCGATCTGCGACAGAGAGACGGCCTTGTTCGACATCAGGCACCGACCGATCTTGGCGGGGAATCTTGGCAGGGAAGTTGGCGAGCAGCTTGGCAACCACCCGGACATGTCCGAGCGAAAGGATACGGTCTTGCACCATGCGAACGAAGCGGAAGCCGGACCCGGCAGGCTTGTGTCATGCTTGGACGCCCGGCGCGAGGCGGCCGCACCCGATGTGGGGCCGCGCCGCCTTCGGCGCAGGGCCGCGCTGATGCTCCTCTTAGCCGCAGCTACGCTCGTCGGCGCCGCGGGCCTGCTGCCCGGCTCGGCCCGTGCCGAGCCGGCGCCGCTCAAGCTCGTGGCCTTCGGCGACAGCCTCACCGCGGGCTACCGCCTGCCGGCCGACGCCGCCTTTCCCGCGGTGCTGGAGCGGGCGCTGAAGGCCAAGGGGTACCGGGTCGAGATCGCCAATGCCGGCGTGTCGGGCGACACCAGCACCGGCGGGCTCGACCGGCTCGACTGGTCGGTGCCGGACGGCACGCAGGGCGTGATTCTCGAACTCGGCGCCAACGACATGCTGCGCGGCACCGATCCGGCGGTGACGCGCAAGGCGCTCGAGACGATCATCGCGCGGCTGAAGGAGCGCAACATTCCGGTGCTGCTCGCCGGCATGCTGGCCGCACCGAACCTCGGCACGGAGTACCGCGCCCGGTTCGACGCGATCTATCCCGACTTGGCCAAGGCGCACGGCCTCGTGCTCTACCCGTTCTTTCTCGACGGCGTGACGGGCCAGCGCGCCAACACCATGGATGACGGGCTGCACCCCACCGCCAAGGGCGTCGAGCGGATCGTCGAGGGCATCCTGCCGAGCGTCGAAACCTTCCTGGGCCGCCTGGGCCAGAATCCGGAGAAGAAGGGGTAGCGAATTATGCCGCGCCTGTTCACCGGCATCGAGATTCCGCCGGACATCGCCGAGCGGCTGTCGTTCTTCCGTGGCGGCCTGCCCGGCGCGCGCTGGATCGAGCCGAGCGACTACCACGTCACCCTGCGCTTCCTCGGCGAGATCGACGACATGATCGCTGCCGATGTCGATGCCGGCCTGCGGGAGGCGCGGGTGCGCGCGCCGCTCACCGTGACGCTGGACGGGCTCGCGAGCTTCGGCGGAGACCGGCCGCGGGCGCTCTACGCCTCGGTCGTCCCCACGCCGGAACTCATCGATTTGCAGGAAGAGCACGAGCGTATCGCCCGCCGGGCCGGTGCCGCGCCGGAGCGGCGCAAGTTCACGCCGCATGTGACGCTGGCCCGCCTCAACCGCGAGGCCTCGCCGGAGGCCGTGGCGCGAAGGCTGACGGAGGCGGGGGTGTTTCCCCGTCTGACCTTCACGGCGCGCCGCGCAGCCCTGTTCTCCGCCCGCACCTCGCGCGGCGGCGGGCCCTACCTCGTCGAGGCGGCCTATCCCTTCGCGGATGCGGATTTCGAGCTGGACGACGAATAGCGATGACTCTGCTTGCTGACGTCCTGCCCTTGCTTTGGGCCGCAGGTTGCGGCATGACGCGAGCCGCGCCGCGCGCGCCGTAGGAGTGTAGCTCAACTGGTCAGAGCACCGGTCTCCAAAACCGGGGGTTGGGGGTTCGAGTCCCTCCACTCCTGCCACGGCGCCCACCGAGCCCGACGCCGAGACCGACCTGGCATCCGACCCGCGGCACCCCGTCCCGAACCCATCGACAAGCCGGATCACTTGCGCTAGAGCGGGCGCATTCCGAGATCCTCAGATGCTGTCGGTGTGGGACGCGATTGTCCCCGCACCGCGATCGGTGGTTCCCGGAGCCCTGTCCGGTTTCAGTTGCGCCATGGCATCGAACGAAGCGACCAAGAAAGCCGACGCGGCCCGCGGACCCAAACGCGGCACGGCCCCCGTCGCGCCCCAGCGCCCGACCCGGCCCGCGCGCCCCGCGCCGAAGCGGGTGGGCCCTGTGGAGTTCCTGGGCGAAGTGCGCGACGAGGGCCGCAAGGTCACGTGGCCGACCCGCAAGGAAACCACCGTGACCACCATCATGGTGTTCATCATGGTCGTCGTCGCGAGCCTGTTCTTCGTCGCCGTCGATCAGGTGATGCGCTTCGCCGTCAGCCTGGTCCTCGGGATCGGCGCCTGAGTCATCGCAGGCGTCTTACGGACGCCGAGGAGTTGAGAGACCCGTGTCGAAGCGCTGGTACATCGTCCACGCCTACTCGAACTTCGAGAATAAGGTCGCCCAGTCCATCAAGGATCAGGCGGCCCAGCGTGGGCTGACCGAACTGTTCGACGAGGTCATGGTGCCGACCGAGAAGGTCACCGAGGTGCGCCGCGGCCGTAAGGTCGATGCCGAGCGCAAGTTCTTCCCGGGCTACGTGCTCGTGAAGTGCGACCTGACCGACGAGGTCTACCACCTCATCAAGAACACCCCGAAGGTGACCGGCTTCCTGGGCGCCGACAAGGCCAAGCCCGTGCCGATCCCGGACGCCGAGGCCGAGCGCATCAAGGGGCAGGTGCAGGAGGGCGTGGATCGCCCGAAGCATACCGTCTCCTTCGAGATCGGCGAGACCGTGCGCGTCTCTGACGGCCCCTTCGCCTCCTTCAACGGCACCGTCGAGGAAATCGACGACGCCCGCTCGCGCCTCAAGGTGGCGGTGTCGATCTTCGGCCGCGCCACCCCGGTCGAGCTGGAATACGGTCAAGTCGAGAAGGTCTGATTTCTTCGCAATTCGCGATCAGTCGGCACTGACTGATCTTCGATTTTCCGGCCGGCGGCTCTGCCGCGGCCCGGAAACGGCGATGCTTTCATGAGAGCACCGCCACAACCCCGCGGGAGATCCGCCCGGCTTCGCCTCCGGGATCCACGGATCGCACCGCGACCTGCAACCGCCCGTCCGTCCGTGCCTCGGCAGCCCGGCGACGCGCAATTCTTGGGAGCAGTCCCATGGCGAAGAAGATCACGGGCTACGTGAAGCTTCAAGTCCCGGCCGGCGCCGCCAACCCGTCGCCGCCGATCGGTCCCGCGCTCGGTCAGCGTGGCCTCAACATCATGGAATTCTGCAAGGCCTTCAATGCGAAGACCGCGCAGATGGAGAAGGGCACCCCGATCCCGGTGATCATCACCGCGTATCAGGACCGCTCCTTCACCTTCGAGATGAAGCAGCCCCCGGTCACCTTCTTCCTGAAGAAGGCGGTTGGCCTGAAGATCGGCAAGAAGCCGGCCTCCGGCTCCAAGACCCCGGGTAAGGGCCCGACCGTCGGCAAGATCACCGAAGCCCAGCTTCGCGAGATCGCCGAGAAGAAGATGCCCGACCTGAACTGCGACTCCGTCGATGCGGCGGTCGCGATGATCCGTGGCTCCGCGCGAGCCATGGGCCTCGAAGTCGTCGCGTAAGGGAGGGCGATATGGCACGCGAAGGAAAGCGCATCCGCGCCGCCCGCGAGGGTCTGGAGCCGATGAAGCTCTACGCCATCGACGAGGCGATCAAGCTGGTGAAGTCGAAGGCTTCGGCCAAGTTCGACGAAACCGTCGAGATCTCGATGAATCTCGGCGTCGATCCGCGCCACGCCGACCAGATGGTCCGCGGCGTCTGCAACCTGCCGAACGGCTCCGGCCGGACGGTTCGCGTGGCGGTCTTCGCCCGTGGCGCCAAGGCGGACGACGCCCGCGCAGCGGGTGCCGACATCGTCGGCGCCGAGGATCTCCTCGAGATCGTCCAGGGCGGCAAGATCGAGTTCGATCGCTGCATCGCGACCCCGGACCTGATGCCGCTCGTCGGCCGTCTCGGTAAGGTGCTGGGCCCGCGCGGCCTGATGCCGAACCCGAAGGTCGGCACCGTCACCATGGACGTGAAGGGCGCCGTTGCCGCCGCCAAGGGCGGCGCGGTCGAGTTCCGCGTCGAGAAGGCCGGCATCATCCACGCCGGCGTCGGCAAGGTGTCCTTCGACGAGCAGAAGCTCGTCGAGAACATCAAGGCCTTCGCCGACGCGGTCGCCAAGGCGAAGCCCACGGGCGCCAAGGGCACCTACATCCAGCGCATCGCCGTCACCTCGACGATGGGCCCGGGCGTGAAGGTCGAGCCGTCCACGGTTCTCACCGCGTAAGTCGCGTCCGCAGGGACGTTTGGGAGAGCGCCCGGCCGAAAGGTCGGGCGCTTTTCTTTTGGTCGCTTTATCTTTTCCGGTGATCCGGTGCGGTGCGAGCGCATCCCCTCTCCCCGCGCGCGGGGAGAGGGCTTCATGCCCCCTTGTCGGGGCATGAAGCGAGGCGGCAGCCGAAGGTGAGGGGGGCGAAGGAGTCTCTCTCGGATGCGCCCCCTCACCCTCGCCCTTCGGGCTCACCGCGCCGACGACAGGGTCGTCGCGGCCCTCTCCCCGCGTGCGGGGAGAGGGGAACCCGGCGGCATCCGGGTAGCCCCTATTCTTCCGTCACACCTTCCAGCGCCAACCTCAGGTGCCGCGGCCCCCGCAGCGAGGCGCCGGGCCGGTAGGGCGGCGGGTCCTCGATCAGGGACACGCCCTTCAGCCGCCGCACGAGGCTGATCAGGGCGACCTCCGCCTCGATCCGCGCGAGCGGAGCGCCGACGCAGTACTGCAGCCCGCCGCCGAAGCCGAGATGGCGGTTGTCGGGCCGGTCGGGATCGAAGCGGTCGGGGTCGGGAAAGCGCGCCGGATCGCGGTTGGCGGCGGCGAGCAGGAAAATCACTGGTGCATCCTTCGGGATGGTGATCCCGGCCACCGGGATGTCGGTGAGCGCTACGCGCGTGCGGTAATGGACCGGCGGCTCGTAGCGCAGCAATTCCTCGATCAGGCGCGGCGCGAGGTCCGGCTCGGCGCGCAGGCGCTCCCCATGCTCGGGGAAGCGCAGCAGCGTCAGCATCCCGTTGGTGATCAGGTTCACCGTGGTCTCGTGGCCCGCCACCAGCAGCAGCACGGCGGTGGCGATCAGGTCGAAATCGTTCATCCCCTCCTTGTCGGTCGCGAGGTCGGAGAGGATGTCCTGCTGCGGGTCCTTGCGCTTCTCCTTGATCAGTCCCTGGAGGTAGTCGGCGATTTCGGTGAAGCAGACCTCGTTCTTGGCCCTCGTCTCCGCGTCGCCGCGCTGGTTCGGCTCCAGCGCGGTCGCGAGCTGCGTCGCCCAGCCGTGGAACTGCGCCTCGTCCTCCGGCGGCACGCCGAGCAACTCGCAGATCACGGTGACGGGGAGCGGATAGGAGAAGTCGTCGACGAGATCGATCCGGGTCTTGCCGCGCATCTTGCCGATCAGGTCGTCGGTGATTTCTTGCGTCTTCGCGCGCATGCCGCGCACCCGCTCGGGCGTGAAGCAGCGCATCACCTGCCCCCGCAGGCGGTCGTGATCGGGCGGATCGCGGAAGATGAAGGGGCGGTGCCGCTTGCGGATTTCGGCCCGCACCGGCCGCACCAGCAGGTCGGTGACGGGGTGCCCGGTCCAGCGGAATTTCTGCGGGTCGGGCAGGTCGTCCGAGCTGATGCGGGGATCGGAGATCAGCCGCGCCAGCTCGGCATGACCGCTGACGACGTAGGTGCCGTCCTCCTGCCGCGCGACGGGAATTTTTCGCAGCTCGGCGTAGAGCGGGTAGGGGTTCGCCCGGTTGGCGGGATCGAGGATCTGGTCGAACAGTGTGCTTCCGCTCACGGGACTAGGGCTCCTGCACACGGATGCGGGGCTGATCGACGGCGTCCTCGATCGGCGGGAATGGGGCGCGCTCGCGGATCGCGGCCTTGTAGGTGGGCAGCCAGCGGGCGCTGTCGATGGCAGCGGCGGCGACGGTGCGGCCCGCCTTGCCGAAGGCGGCCACGAGGCGCCGCTCCTCGAACGAGCCATGCACCACCGCGAGGGCGTCGGCGCCCTCGGTCAAGCCGACGAGCTTGATCGTCAGGCCGAATTGCTGCGACCAGAAATCGGGCAGGTGGTCGTGGCGGCGCATCGCCGAGGCGTCGCCCGCCAGCATGTTTGCGGCGGCGGTCTCGGCTTGCGCCCGGGCGTTGCCCCAATGCTCGACCGCCACGAGGGCGTCGTCGTCGTGCGGGTTCGGCCAGCGCGCCACGTCGCCCGCGCAAAAAACGCCCTCGGCGACGCGGCCGTCATGGAGCAAGGCGCGGCAGAAGGCGTCGCAGCGCAGGCCCCCCGCGTCGGCCTCGAGCCCCGAACCGTCGAGCCATTCGACGTTGCGCAACGTGCCGATCGCTGCGACGAGGCAGTCGGTCTCGATCCGCGTGCCGTCCTTCAGGATCACGGCCGCGAGGCGGCCCGCTTCCCCCTCCATCCGCTCGATCTCGGATTCGAGGCGCAGATCGACGCCCTTCTCGCGGGCGACCTCGCCGATCAGGCCGCCGAGGCGGGGACCGAGCGCGGCCGTAAGCGGCACGGCATCGCGCACCAGCAGGGTGACGGGGATGTCGAGATCGCGGCAGGTCGAGGCGACCTCGAAGCCGATGAAGCCGCCGCCGACGAGGACGACGCGTTGCGGCTTGGTCCGCAGATGCGCGCCGAGCCGCTCGGCGTCGTCGCGGTCGCGCAGGGTGAAGACACCGGCGAGGGCGGCCTCCTCCGGGTTGGGCCAGGGCCGCGCCCGGGTGCCGGTGGCGATCAACAGGCGGTCGTAGGGCAGGCGGCTGCCGTCTTCGCATTCGACGACGCGCCCGGTCAGGTCGAGCCGGGTCGCCGGCTGCCCGAGGCGGAACTCCGCGCGCAGATCGGGATGGCAGGGCAGGGTGGTGTCGGCGGAGTAGAGCCCGCGCAGCACCTGCTTGGAGAGCGGCGGCCGGTCGTAGGGTCGGTGGGGCTCGGCGCCGACCAGGGTCAGGCGGCCGGCATAGCCTCGTTCACGCAGGGCATGGGCGGCGGCAAGGCCCGCCAGCGAGGCGCCGACGACGACGATGCGTTCAGGGGGTGTCGTCACCGCGCCTCTCCGGCCGCCGCGTCGGCGGCATCGGGGTAGGCGGTGATCGCCCGCACCGGGCAGGCATGGATAGCCCGCTCGATCTCGCCCCGTGCGGTCTCGTCCGGGAAGGGGTCGTAGACCAGCGCCTCCCGGCCGTGCAGGGCGAAGTGCCCCGGCGCCGCGTAGATGCACTGCGCGTAGGCTTGGCAGCGGTTGAGATCCACGACGACCTTCATGGTGGGCAGTGATCCAGGCGTCCGGGAGAGGAATGGGCCGGGGATACGGACCCGGCACCGTAGCTAGGGCGGGCAGGGCGCCCCATCACAGCGGCGCGTCGACACGCCCTGCGGATCTCAAACGCACGGGCGGTGCGAGAGGATCAAATTCGCTTTAGGGACCGGCCGGTTCGATCGTCCCCAGTGTGCGCCGCCCGAGCGCCCGTGCCTTGAGGCGCAGGGCCGGCTTCTCGACCGCGTACCAGGAGGCGGCGGCGACGAGCCCGGCGAGCAGGAGGGCCGGCACCAGCAGGGCCAGGGCGGAGGCCGTGGGCCAGAGCGCGTGCAGGCTCTGCTGGATCGGCCAGCCGTAGAGATAGACCCCGTAGGAGAGATCAGCCGGCGGATCGAGGACCGGGCGGGCCAGTGCCGGCAGGAGGCCAAGCCAGATCGCCGCGTAGCTCTCCCCGAGGAAGAGCAGCGTCCGCGCGGGGGCGTGGCCCTGCAGCAGGAGGCCCGCGGCCAGGACGAGCAGCGGCCACGGCGTGAGGCGGATGGAATCGCGCCAGAGGTAGAGGCAGGCCCCGGCGGCGAAGATCAGCGGCAGGCGCAGGGCCGTCTCGGTGCCCTTGGACATCTCGGGCCGGACCACTTCGAGCACCGCCAGCGACAGGGCCAGGGCCGCGGTGAGCGCCGGCACGGCCCAGCGCCGCCGCAGGAGCCCGAGAAGCCCGATGACGAGGACACCGGCGTAGCAGATCGTCTCGTATTTCAGGGTCCAGACCGTGCCGAGCGGGCTGCGGAACGGGTTGGCCTCGAACAGGCCGGGCAGGCTGGCATTGCTCTTGAAGGACAGGAGCGTGCCGCGCACGAAGCGCCACAGTTCCGGCGAGGCGTAGTACTCGGCGAGCGGCAGCCGGGTGAGGGCGCCGCCGAGCAGCAGCGAGACCGCCAGGGTCGCGGCGACGAGGCCCGGTCCGATGCGCAAGCTCCGGGCGATGACGTAGTCGCGCCAGCCGCGCCGGTCGTAGCTCATGGTGACGAGGAAGCCCGAGACGGCGAAGAAGCCGTTCACCGCGTGCTCGCCCAGCGAGAAGCCGGTGGCGCGGGCCAGCGGCTCGTCGAGCGCGTGGCCGGAGACGACGCTGAAGGCGTGGCTGACCACCACCATCAGGGCGAGCGCCAGCCGCAGGCCGGAGAAGGCGTTGTGCGGGCGCGCCAGCGCCTCCGCGATCGTCGGTCCCGAGAGCAGGCTCACGGTGCCAGCCCCTCGCGGGCCAGCGCGCTCTGCCCGCGCAGGGCGGCGAGTGCGCCGGCCGCCGAGCCGCCGTAGCGCTCCAGCCCCGAGCGGCGGAAGGCGAGGGCGGCGAGCGCCGCCTTCGGCGCGTTGGTGGCGAGCATTCCCGGGCTCGGATCGGGCAGGCCGTACTTCCTTGAGACGTAGGCCCGCGACCACGCCTGATGCCAGCGCGTCCGAAACACCCGGCCCGGCGCCGGGGCCGAGGAGCGCCCTCGCCCGTGCAGGGCCACCGCGCCGTGGACGTGGACCAGCGCGCGTCCCGCATCCGCCACCCGGCGGCAGAGGTCGTCATCCTCGTAGAACAGGAAAATGTTCTCGTCGAAGCCGCCGAGGTCCAGGAAGAGGGCCCGCTCGATCATCAGGCAGGCGCCCGACAGGAATGGGGCGCAGGCGTCGCCCTCGGGGAGATCACGCCGGCCCTTCGGGTTGGTGAGGTAGGGCGCGAGCAGCGAGCGCGGCTGGTAGAAGAAGCGCCCGTCCGGCTCGTGGATGCGCGGCGCCAGGAGGCCGGCGTCAGACCAGGCCTGCGCCGCGGCCAGCAGCGCGGTGGCGGCGCCCGGTTGCAGCACGAGATCGGGGTTGAGGATGAGGACGTGCCGGGCCCCCTCGGCGGCGCGCACGCCGATGTTGTTGGCCCGGCCATAGCCCTCGTTGCGGGGATGGGCGATCACCCGTGCGCCGTGGGCTTCCGCCACCGCCACCGAGCCGTCGCGGCTGGCATTGTCGACCACGATCGCCGGGACGGCTTCGCGGGCCAGCGCCGCGAGGCAGGCGGGCAGGGCGTCTGCGCTGTCGTGGCTGACGACGATGGCGGTGAGGGGAGTGGGCTGGGGCGGCATCAGGTCCTGCGCAGCTTCCCTCCCCTTCGGTGGCGGGTGGCCCCGAAGGGGGCGGGCGAGGGGAGCGCCGTTTCCGGCAAAGCGGAACCGGCCCCTCACCCGCCTGCTCCGCAGGCACCCTCCCCGCGGCGGGAGAGGGTTTAGGCGCTACGCCTTCTTCTCGGGCAGGTTGAGCCGGATGTGCAGCTCGCGCAGCTGCTTCGAGGTCGCCTCGGCGGGCGCGCCCATCATCAGATCCTCGGCGCGCTGGTTCATCGGGAACAGCACGACCTCGCGGATGTTCGGCTCCTCGCACAGCAGCATGACGATGCGGTCGACACCCGGCGCGATGCCGCCGTGCGGCGGGGCGCCGAGGCGCAGGGCGTTCAGCATGCCGCCGAACTTCTCCTCCAGCACGTCCCGGCCGTAGCCGGCGATGGCAAACGCCTTCTCCATCACGTCGGGGCGGTGGTTCCGGATCGCGCCCGAGGACAACTCGATGCCGTTGCAGACGATGTCGTACTGAAACGCCTTGATCCCAAGGATTTTTTCCGAATCTCCGTCGCCGAGCGCGAGGAAGTCCTCGCGATCGTAGTTCGGCATCGAGAACGGGTTGTGGGAAAAGTCGATTTTCTTGTCTTCTTCGTTCCACTCGTACATCGGGAAATCGACGACCCAGCAGAAGGCGAACTGGTCCGTATCGGAGAGTTTCAGCTCGTCGCCGATGCGGATGCGCGCCTTGCCCGCGAGCGCGGCGGCCTTCGCCTCGGTGCCGGCGGCGAAGAACACCGCGTCGCCCGCCTTGGCACCGGCCTTCTCGGCAATCCGCGCCTGGATCGCGGCGGGGATGAACTTGGCGATCGGCCCCTTGCCGGTGAGCGCCCCGCCCTCTTCCTCGAACACGATGTAGCCGAGCCCCGGCGCGCCTTCCGAGCGGGCCCAGTCGTTGAGCTTGTCGAAGAACGAGCGCGGCTGGCCGGCGGCGCCGGTGGCGGGGATGGCGCGCACCACGCCGCCCGACTTGATGACGCCCTTGAACGCCTTGAACTCCACCGCGTCGTCGGCGAACTCGTCAGTCACGTCGGCGATGATCAGCGGGTTGCGCAGGTCCGGCTTGTCGACGCCGTATTTCAGCATCGCGTCGGCGTAGGTGATGCGCGGGAATTCCTTCGTCACGCGCTTGCCGCCAGCGAATTCCTCGAACACGCCGCGCAGCACCGGCTCGACCGCCTGGAACACGTCCTCCTGCGTGACGAAGCTCATCTCGATATCGAGCTGGTAGAACTCGCCCGGGCTACGGTCCGCTCGCGCGTCCTCATCGCGAAAACAGGGCGCGATCTGGAAGTAGCGGTCGAAGCCCGCGATCATCGTGAGCTGCTTGAACTGCTGCGGCGCCTGCGGCAGCGCGTAGAACTTGCCCGGATGCACGCGGGACGGCACGAGGTAGTCGCGCGCGCCCTCCGGCGAGGAGGCGGTCAGGATCGGCGTCTGGAACTCGAAGAACCCGCCCTCGCGCATGCGGCGGCGGAGCGAATCCACGATCGCGCCACGCTTCATGATGTTGGCGTGCAGCTTCTCCCGGCGCAGATCGAGGAAGCGGTACTTGAGCCGGGTCTCTTCCGGGTATTCCTGGTCGCCGAAGACGGGCAGCGGCAGCTCGCCCGCGGGCCCGAGCACTTCGAGGTCGTCGATATAGACCTCGACGCTACCGGTCGGCAGCTCCGCGTTCTCGGTGCCGGCGGGCCGCGTGCGCACGCGACCATCGATGCGGATCACCCACTCGGAGCGGGCGGTCTCGGCCGCCTTGAAGGCCTTCGAGTCGGAATCGATCACGCACTGCGTCAGGCCGTAATGGTCGCGCAGGTCGATGAAGAGCACGCCGCCATGGTCGCGGATGCGGTGGCACCAGCCGGACAGGCGGACGGTCTGCCCGACATCGGACGGGCGGATCGCCCCGCAGGTATGGGTACGGTAACGGTGCATGGCGGGCTCTTGAGAATGAGCCGGCACCATTCACGGGAGGCGTTTCAAGTCAAGGTGAGGGCCGGCTTGCCGTGCCCCTTACCGTGCCCCTACTCCGCGGCGGCCAGCGTCACCTCGGGCACCGGCACGCCGATGTCGCGCAGCAGCTCGGCGTCGGCATCCGCCTCGTTGTTGGCGGTGGTGAGCAGGCGCTCGCCGTAGAAGATCGAGTTGGCGCCAGCCAGGAAGCACAGGATCTGCGCCTCGCGGGTCAGGCTCTTGCGGCCGGCGCTGAGGCGCACGCGGGCCTTGGGCATGACGATGCGGGCGGTGGCGCACATCCGCACGAGGTCGAGCGGATCGATCGGCGGGCGGTCTTCCAGCGGCGTGCCCTTGACGGCGACGAGCGCGTTGATCGGCACGCTCTCCGGGTGAGGGGCGTGGTTGGCGAGCACGAGCAGCATCTCGGCCCGGTCGCGCACCCGCTCGCCCATCCCGACGATGCCGCCGCAGCAGACGCCGATGCCGGCTTGGCGCACATGCTCCAGCGTCTGGAGCCGGTCGTCGTAGGTGCGGGTCGAGATGATGTCGCCGTAGAATTCCGGGCCGGTGTCGAGGTTGTGGTTGTAGGAGGTGAGCCCCGCTTCCGCGAGGCGCTGCGCCTGGCTCTGCGTCAGCATGCCGAGCGTGACGCAGGCTTCCATGCCCAGCCCGCGCACGCCGCGCACCATCTCCAGCACCGCATCGAAATCCGGCCCGTCCTTGGGCTTGCGCCACGCCGCGCCCATGCAGAAGCGGTGCGCACCATTGGCCTTGGCGGCGGCGGCCTCCTTCAGCACCGCGTCCACCGGCATCAGCCGCTCGCGGGGGAGGTTGGCGCCCTTGTGGTGGGCCGATTGCGGACAGTAGGCGCAATCCTCGGGGCAGCCGCCGGTCTTGATCGACAGCAGGGCCGCCCGCTGGATGTCGGCGGGGTCGTTATGCGCCCGGTGCACGACGCCCGCCCGATGCACGAGGTCGAGCAGCGGCATGTCGTGGATCGCCTGGATCTCGGCCAGGGTCCAATCATGCCGGATGGCGGCAGAGGAGGCGGTGAGGGAGACTACGGTGTCGCTCATGCGCTTCTTTGAGGGCGAAGGCGCGGAAAAAATCAAGCCTTGCCGCGGGAGAGCCCGGTCGCGAAGCGCCCGGCATGCGTGGCGCTCGGCCCTGATCAGCAGGCATGGGCATCGACCATCGCATAAGCTTGACCGTTGTTGCATCCACAGGCAGCATGATCATGGAAATGCAAACTTTAGGCGAGTCTTCCGATGTTCGCGGCCGATCGTCTGATCCTCGCAACGGCACTCGCGCTGCTCTGTCCGTGGACGGCGCAAGCCGCGTCGCTCTGCGAGCGCGCCGTGCTGCCGTTCCGTGCCATGGTGGCGGCCCTTAAAACAGAGCCGGGTGCCCAGGTGCTGCGGGACAACGGCTCGGTCATCGAGATCGAGGACCCGAAGCGTTTTATCATCTGGACACTCTACAAGGCCCACGGCGATCAACCGGACGCCTATATCTGCCGAAGGGTCGTGCAGGAGGACGGGCAGGTGAAGATCTGGATGTCGGCCGAGTGCGTCGGACGGACCCTGAACTGCGACGGCCTGATCGGCCGCCTCCTCTTGCAGCAAAACCGCGCGACGGCCCCGCTGCGCCGGTGACCGGTCCGCCACCGAGGACGACGACCGGGCCGGTTCGACGGGGCCAAAGCCTCGTCGAACCCGTCGGAGAACCCTGTGCCGTGCGTCAGTTCGTCGGTTCGCCGGCGGCGACCTTGGCGGTCCAGTCGTCGAAGGCCACGACCCGCTGGCGCTGCTCGCCGAGGCCGTCGATGCGCAGTACCATCTCGTCGTCGCTTCTGAGGTAGCGCGGCGGCTTCATGCCGAGGCCAACGCCCGGCGGGGTGCCGGTGGTGATGACGTCGCCGGGCTCCAGCATCATGAAATGCGAGACGTAGGCGACGATCTGCGCCACGTCGAAGATCATCGTCGCGGTCGAGCCCGTCTGCATCCGCCGGCCGTTGAGATCGAGGCTCATCGAGAGGTTCTTCAGGTCCGGAATCTCGTCGAGGGTGACGAGCCAGGGGCCGAGCGGGCCGAAGGTCGGGCAGCCCTTGCCCTTGGTCCAGGTGCCGCCACGCTCCATCTGGAATTCGCGCTCGGACAGGTCGTTGCAGATGCACACGCCCGCCACGTAGCGCAGCGCCTCGTTGGCATGGACGTAGGAGGCGCGGGCGCCGATCACCACGGCGAGTTCCACCTCCCAGTCGGTCTTGGCCGAGGCTTTGGGCAGGATCACCGGGTCGTTGGGGCCGACGATGCAGGAGGGCGCCTTGTTGAAGATGATCGGCTCGGCCGGGATCGCGGCCCCGGTCTCGGCGGCGTGGTCGGCGTAGTTCAGGCCGATCGCCACGAAGTTGCGGGTGCCGCCGACGCAGGGGCCGAGGCGGGTGCCGGGCGGCAGCAGCGGCAGGCTTTCGGGGTCGATCCGCGCGAGCCGGTCGAGCGACTCCCGTGAGAGGCCCGGTCCGGCAAGATCGCGCAGGGTTCCCGACAGGTCGCGCAAGCCGCCCTTCGCATCCACGAGGCCCGGCTTCTCGTCACCGCTCGCTCCGTGCCGGATCAACTTCATCGTCGGCGTCTCCGTCCTGCTCGAGGCTCAACTAGAGGTGCGCGAGCATGGCCGCGACCGATCCAGGGTGCAAGCGGCACCGCGCGATCACATTCACCGCACGGACTGGGGCAGGACCCTGGTTCCGTGACATAAATTCCTCAATTGATATATAATTCAGTTTTCGGTTTTCTTCCCCTAGACCGAATGCGCGCGATCCTCTTCCATCCCGGATGGGACTTGGGTCGCTAAGAAAACGCTTCGGAGAAAACAAATGACTGGGGGGACGATCCGCGCGCTCGGGCTCGCGGGGGCTGTCGCGGCCGTTTCGATGGCGGGCGCGAGCGGGGCGCAGGCCGGTGCCTTCGGCCTGCGCGAGCAGAGTGCACAGGGGTTGGGCGTCGCCTTCGCGGGTGCGGCGTCGGGCGGGGCAGGTGTCTCGTCGATCTTCTGGAACCCGGCGACGGTGACGATGCGGCCGGGCTTTGCCAGCGAGCAGAGCTTGAGCTTCATCAACCTGTCGGGGGAGATCACGCCGACGGTGGGGACCGCGCCGGGCCTGCTGCCCTTCGGCGCCTCCGGCGAGGTCGGGCAGGGCGCCGTGGTGCCGTCGGGCGCCACCTCCTACCAGCTCACCGACCGGCTCTGGGTCGGCATCCAGACCGGCGCGCCCTACGGCCTCGTCACCAAGCCGCGCCAGGATTGGGCGGGCTCGGTCTATGCCCGCTCCTCGCGGATCTTCTCGCTGGCCTTCAACCCGGTGGTCGGCTTCAAGGTCAACGACTGGCTGTCCATCGCCGCGGCCCGAGCATCGAGTATTTCCGCCTGACCCTGCGCGCGGCCGTGCCGGTGTCCGGCACCTTCCCGGGCCTCTACCCGTCGGGCTTCATCAAGGGCGAGTCCTGGGGCGTGGGCTTCACCGCCGGCGTCCTGGTCACCCCCGCCGCCGGCACGGCGATCGGCGTCGGCTACCGCTCCTCGGTCCACCACGACATCGCGGGCTCGATCGGCTTTCCCGACCCGCGGCAGGCCATCGCCCTGGGGCAGGTGCGGGCCAACCTCAACACGCCCGAGAAGGTCAGCGTCGGCCTGACCCAGGCGATCAACCCGGTCACCCGGATCAATCTCGGCTTCGAGTGGGACAACTGGTCGAGGCTCGGCGATGTCGGCATCGTCTCGCGGGCGCTCGGCGTGACGGTCAACCACCTGCCGCTCAACTTCAAGGACTCGTTCTTCTACTCGATCGGTGCCGAGTACGACTGGTCGCCGAACCTGACCCTGCGGGCCGGCTTCGGCTACGACAACGTGCCGATCGACTTCTCGAACCGTTCGGCGCGCCTGCCCGACAGCGACCGCTACGTCGTCTCGATCGGCGGCAGCTATCGCTGGAGCGAGAAGGTGCTGCTGACGGCCAGCTACGCCCACGCCTTCTTCGACCGCGGCCTTCTCCTGGCGGGCCCCGGCCGCGACTACAACATCGGCAACATCCCGCTCGCGGCCTCCACCGATGTCAGCGCCGACGTCGTCTCGGTCGGGTTCCGTTACCAGTGGGACGCCCCCGCCGCCGTCGCCCCGGCCCCGCTGGTGCGCAAGTTCTGATCGGCTGATCGGCCGCGCCACGCCCCGCGCCAGCCCGGCGCGGGGCGTTTTGATTCTCGAGCATCGTCCCGAAAGGTGGTTGCCGGCTTTCGGAAAAAGATGATGCAAAATTAGTAGCTTAGAGCATCGTCCTGGATCAGGTATCCAGGACGATGCTCTAAGAGGCGAGGCGGACCGGCGCGGCGGGAACCGCCTCCCCGGCCAGCTCGGCATCGAGTTGCCCGGCCAGCGCGAAGAAGCGCTGCCGCACCTGCGCCGCGTGCGGGTTCGCGCGCTCGATGGCGTGGAACACGTCCGGCGCATCGTCCCGCACCATGCCGACCGCCTGCATCAGCAGATCGAAGCTGCGCGTCGTCATCCGCGTCGGCAGCGGCTCCATCGCCACCAGCACCTTGGCGATGAGGTGGGTCAGACCCTGAACCGAGGCCATCGCCCGGTCATGCGCCTCCGGGGTGGTCAGGATCACATCGAGACCGAGCCCGCGCCGTAGGAAGGCCGCCGCCCTGAAGGCGCCCCGTCCGCGGATCGGGCAGACCGCGATCTTCAGGCCGCGGATGCCGTCGCCTGCGCTCTGCGGTCCGAACAGCGGATGGGTCGCGAGGATCTCGACATCGGCGGGCAATCCCGCCGCCAGGATCGCGGCGGGCTCCGTCTTCACTGAGCCGACATCGACCACCAGCGTGCCCGGCCGCAGATGCGGGGCGAGGGCGCGCACCGCCTCGCCGAGGCGCGCCACGGGCGTCGCGAGGATCACCACGGGGCAGGCTGCCACATGCCGCAGGTCGGCTGCGACCGCCTCCGGCCCCGCCTGCGCCGCGATCAGCCCGGCCGGCAGGTACGGGTCGTGGATCGTCAGGCGGGCATGCGGCGCGAGATGGCGGGCGATCAGGCGGCCGAAGGCGCCGAAGCCGACGAGACCGATCGAGGGGGGCAGGGGAGGAGGAATGCAGGGCAGACACTTTGTGACCTCGGACGAAGGGCGAGGTCGGCGGTCCGTTGCGGGATGTTCCATGATCCTCAAGCCGCCGACGACGCAGCGGCTGAAGACATGACGAGTCCGATGCCGCTTAAGGGGAGCGGCGCGCGATACGACTCGGAGAGGAAAAAGCCCGTCATGATGGCGCGGCTCTAGGGCAGGCGCGAGTCCGCCGTCAAGCGGCGTGCGTCCGGACGCTGGCGTCATGATGCTGTGAGAAAAAGGAATCTTCGGTTTCGCAGCGTGGAGGCAGCGCCAGTATATAACCCAAGTTACGATGTGTACTTTCAGTGTAAGAACGATAAAATTGAGCGGAATACCAACAGCATCACCTTAATCGGCGCAGCCTAAGCCGGCCTTTGGTTATCAGGCTTGCCGGTCTTCATGCTCAAAATCGTCGCCTGTGTCGCGAGCCAGCACGATTTCGGCCTTGTTGCCGTTTCGGCTGGGATCTGTCTGCTCGGCTGCTTCTCCACCGTCACCCTGATGGCCGAGGCTGCTAGGGCCGAGCGCCGGTCCGTTTCCCCCTGGCTGATCGCGGCGGCGTTCGTGTTCGGCTGCAGCGTCTGGTCGCTGCACTTCGTAGCGATGCTGGCGTTTCAGCCGGGTGCGCAGGCAGCCTACGGCCTTCTTCCCACCGCAGCCTCGATCGGGATTGCGGTCGCCGGGGCGCTGATCGCCTTCCTGATCTGGTGCCGGGCGGACCACGACCCGCTCAAGGTGGCGGCGGCCGGCTTGGTGCTGGCGACGGCGATTTCGGGCATGCACTACGCGGGTGTGGGCGCGATGGCGGCCAACAGCCTGCTCGCCTTCGAGGAGGCGCTTGTCCACGCCTCGCTTGGGCTCTGCGCGACCCTTGCGGTGATCGCCCTCGCCCGGGCCGGCGATCTCGCCGGGCTCGGCCGCCGCATCGAGGTCAGCCTGTGGCTGGCGCTCGCGATCTGCGGCCTGCACTTCACCGGCATGACGGCGCTCACCGTCGCGCCCGCCGCCCCGGTGGCGGGGGGCGGGGCCGTCCTCGGTTCGACGCAGCTCGGCCTCGCGGTAGGGCTCGTCAGCCTCGCCGTCCTCGCTGCCGGGCTCACGGCGCTGCTGATGCAGCAGCATCTCATGCGCCGCCGCATGGACGAGCTGAGCCGCATGCGCCTGCTCGGCAACCTCGCCCACGAGGTGCTGTTCATCCACCGCGAGGGCCGGGTGGTCGAGATCAATCAGGCGGGCCTGCGCCTGTTCGGGGCCCCGGCCTCCGAGATCATCGGCCGGCCGTTGCTCGACCTGTTCGCGGAGGCCGACGCTCCGGTTCTGCTGCGGCGCAGCCGGTGCCACCCGGAGGATCTGTTCCCGGAGGAGTTCGAGGTCCGCACCGCCGCCGGCATCGCCGTGCCGGTGGAACTCACCTGCCGCGCCATCGACTATCTCGGCCGGCCCGCCACGGCGGTGGCCCTGCGCGACCTCAGCCGGCGCCGCCGCGACGAGGCGCGCATCCGCCACCTCGCCCTGCACGACGCCCTGACCGACCTGCCCAACCGCACCCTGCTGGAGGAGCGCCTGGGGCTCGCCCTGGAGAATGCGGCCGAGAACGGGACGAGCGTGGCCCTGGCCTATCTCGACCTCGACCGGTTCAAGCCCGTCAACGACTTTCACGGCCACGCCGCCGGCGACGCCCTGCTGGTCCAGGCGGCCAAGCGCATGCTGGCCGAGCTGCGCCCGACCGACACCCTCGCCCGGATCGGCGGCGACGAGTTCGTCATCGTGCTGGCTCATACCCGCAGCCTCGCGCAGGTCGCCGAGACCGCCGAGCGTCTGGTCGCGGCGCTCGGCCGCCCGTTCCAGATCGAGGGCCAGATCGGAGGCTCGGTCGAGGGCTTGCGCGTCGAGATCGGCGCCTCGGTGGGCATCGCTCTCTATCCCAGCGACGGCAGCACCGCCGAGAGCTTGAAGCGCGCCGCCGACACCGCCCTGTACCGGGTCAAGGACGAGGGCCGCGGCGCGGTGCGCTTCTTCGAGGCTGCGATGGACGAGCAGCTCCAGGCGCGCCGCCGGATCGAGCACGAGCTGAGCGGGGCGATCGCGCGGGGCGAATTGGCCCTCGACTACCAGCCGATCGTCAACGGCCGCACCGGGGAGATCGAGATCTTCGAGGCGCTGATCCGCTGGCACCATCCGGAGCGCGGCTGCGTGTTCCCGGCGGACTTCATCCCGCTCGCCGAACAGACCGACCAGATCGGGCGGATCGGCGCCTGGGTGCTCGACACCGCCTGCGCCGCCGCCGCAGCTTGGCCGCATCCCTGGCGGGTCTCGGTCAACGTTTCGCCGAAGCAGTTCCGCCAGCCGGGCTTCGCCGCCGGTGTGGCCGCAGTCCTCGGCCGCCACGGGCTCTCACCGGGGCGGCTGGTTCTGGAGATCACCGAGAGCGTGTTCATCCACGACGCGGCGACGGCGCTGACGGTGCTCACGGCGCTCCGCACCCTCGGCGTGCGCCTCGCGTTGGACGATTTCGGCACGGGTTATTCGAGCCTGAGCTACCTGCAGCGGTTCCAGTTCGACAAGATCAAGGTCGATCGGTCCTTCGTGCGCGGCCTCGGGCAGCACGCGGACGCCCTGACGATCGTGCGCGCGATCACCCATCTCGGGCACAATCTCGGCCTCACGGTCACGGTCGAGGGGGTGGAGACGCAAGAGCAGCTCACGGTTCTGCGCGAACTCGGCTGCGACCAGATGCAGGGCTACCTGTTCGCCCGGCCCGCTCCGATGACGAACCTGTCGGAGACCGGCCCCTCGGATCGGGCGCGGCTGCGGGCCTTGTTCTCGAACGAGGCCGCCCGGGCCTACGCGTGAGGGATGGGCGGACGCGATGGTCAGCCCAAGTTCAATTGGGGCCTTTTCGATCGGAGCTTTGCCTCAGGGCGCGCGATGACGAGCCCCCCTGCCGGAAACGCTCAGGCCGCTTCCCGCTCCGGCGCCAGGCGGCGGCGGGCGTTCTCCCACCAGCTCCGCTCGCGCTGCGCCGCCGCTTCCGCCGCCTTGGCGGCGTAGAAGGACGCGTTGTGCTCGCCGCGCAGCGCCTCGCGGGTGAAGCGGATCAGGTGGTGGGCGACGAAGCCCATGTTGAACACCGCCTCGATCTGCCCGCGCTTCAGCGCGTGGCCCGCCGCCCGCCAGAACGGCCGGCGGTAATCGGAGAACAACCCCACCCGCGTGATGATGTTGAAGCCGAGGATCAGGCCGCGGCGCAGGTTGGTCTTGGTGAGCTTGCCCTTGGTCGGCGTGACGATGCGGTTGCCGTAGGTCACGTCGCACTGGTGCTTGAAGCGCTCGAACAGGTGCTCGGGGGTGTAGGCGTGGGCGATGGCCCGGCGCCAGGAACTCACCACCGTGTCGTGCGGGCGCTTGAACAGCACGTTCGATTCCAGGCTCGCATCGTGCAGGAGCCGACCCTCGCGCTGCAGCCGGTCCCAGAGCGGCGTCTTGGGCAGCGCCTGGAGCAGGTTGATCGTCAGCACCGGGATCGCGGACTTGTCGATGAAGTCGATCAGGTTCTGCTCGGACTTGTCGGAATCCGAGTCGAGGCCGAGGATGATGCCCGAGGTCACTTCCAGCCCGTAGCTGTTGAGCGTCTCGATCGCCTCATACATCGGCACGGCGGCGTTGTGGGTCTTGTCGATGCCCTTGAGCGCGTCGGCTTCCGGCGTCTCGATGCCGACGAACACCGTCATGAAGTTGGCCTGCCGCATCAGCTCGAGGATCTCGGGCTGCTTGGCCATGTTCAGCGTCGCCTCGCAGGCGAACTGGAGCGGGTAGTTGTTCTTCTTCTGCCATTCCACGAGATGCGGCAGCATCTCGCGGGTCGCCTTGCGGTTGGCGATGAAGTTGTCGTCGACGAAGTAGACCACCGCCGGGTGGCCCGGCTGGCTGATGATCGCGTCGAGTTCGGCGCACATCTGCTCCGGGCTCTTCAGCCGCGGCTGGCGGCCGTAGAGCTGTGGGATGTCGCAGAACTCGCAGCGATACGGGCAGCCCGAGGAGAACTGAAGCGAGCCGATCAGGTAGCGCTTGAGCGGCGCGGCCTCGTAGGCCGGGGCCGGGAAGTCGGACAGCGCCAGCCGCTCCTTGGTGTCGAGCACCACCTGCGCCGCCGGCCGCGACAGGTCGCGGTCGAGGATCTCGATGAGGCGGTCGGTGGCGTCGCCGATCTCGCCGACATGCAGGTAGTCGAAGTCCGGGTACTTCTCCGGCGCGCCCGACACCGAGGGGCCGCCGAGCGCCGCGACCTTGCCGGCGGCGTGCGCACGCCGGCCGATGTCGTGGATCTGGCCCTCCTGGATATGCATGCCCGAGACGAACACGGCATCGGCCCAGGCGAAGTCCTTGGCCGAGGCGGGCCGGATGTTCTCGTCAACGAAGCGGCATTCCCAGGTCTCGGGCATGTAGGCCGCGATCAGCAGGAGCCCCTGGGGCGGCATGAACGCCTTCACGCCGCCCATCAGTGGGTAGGCGTGGGAGAACGTCCCGAAGGACGGCGTGTAGGCGGGAAAGACGCACAGGATGCGCCGGCGGGACGAGACGGAAAGGGAGCATCGCATGGCCTCCTATCTAGCACAGCCCAGCCCGTTGGCGTCCCCTCTTTCCGCATCGAAGCGCGTTCAAGACCCCGTGCGATGCAACGTCGCCGGGTCCGCGCAGGGAGGCTGCGAACCCTCCCGCGTATCGGGGCCGCCGGCCTGTCCGCGTGCCCGCACGGCGTGTTGCGCGAAGGGCACAGTGAGGATCTCGGGGAACACTGGAAACGCCGCCATGCGGTGAGCGCATCGGGCGAGGGCTCCGGCCGGGGGGACGGCGCCGCGCCGGAGGCCGGCGCGAGGATTCTGCGCCCTTCCACGCCGTTCCCTGAGGGCCGGCAAGGCCTTGCCACCGGACGGAGAGGGGGTGGCACGGACGGCCCTGGCCGGACCGATGGCTTCAGAATAATCGACTATCTAAAACACAAACGCACGTCACTTTTATGACGAAAAAATAGTGAAAAATATCGGATTAAGTCAGTCTAGCAGCCGTAATATAAGTAATGAGCCCGGAAATCCCTCGGGTTTTATTCAAGATAACTTTTAATCCTTCCGGCGGGGTGCTATCGGCCAAGCATGGCTGTGGGGCAGGCCGCCGGGATCGCTAAGCGATTGAGCCGACTAACGACTTCGCCGGGCGCCGCAGATGCTGCGGGCCGGTCGGCGCGGGTGGTTCGATCGGCCGTCCGGGGTTCGCGCTGCGCCAGAAGATCCGCAACCGAGGACTGGGCGCGTTCCAACACAACACGGCGAGCGTCATCACGCCGGCCCGGAACGCGGCAAAGGGGGTTCGAGAGATGAAACGACGTCTTCTGACCGCGCTGCTCTTATCGAGCGCTCTGGTGCTGCCATGCGCTCAGGCGCAGGCTCAGACGGTCGCTGAGCTTCAGCGGCAGATCAACGAACTCAAGGCGCTGATCAAGGCGCAGTCGGAGGCGCAGGGCAGAGGTGGGCGGGGGCCGCTACGGCAGGCGAACGCCCGCAACACCGATGCCGGCACCTTCCCGGCAGCCGGGCGCCCGAAGGAATCCGCGATCGGGCAGCCGGCCGCGCCCGGCCCGGTCCCGCACCGCTTCGCCATCGACGAGCCGGAGACGTGGTACGACGCGCTGGTGCCGCCCGCGCCGCAGCTGCTGGCCGACGACCCCCGTCACGCCGGCCGGCCGAAGACGTGGTTCGAGCGCCTCTCGCTGCGCGGCTACACCCAGCTGCGCGGCAACGAGTTCCTGTCCGGTGACGACACCGCCCCCTCCGGCGTCTCGCGCCTGCGCTCGGTCCACGACAGCGGCATCACCGACCGCAACAACTTCACCTTCCGCCGGGTGCGCTTGGTCCTGCAGGGCGACATCCACGAGCGGGTGTTCCTCTACATCCAGCCCGACTTCGCGGTCGGCGTGGGCGACCGCCAGCACTTCACGCAGCTGCGCGACGCCTATGCCGACGTGTTCCTCGACGACGAGCGCCGCACCAAACTGCGCTTCGGCCAGCAGAAGGTGCCCTACGGCTGGGAAAACCTGCAATCCTCGCAGAACCGCCTGACACTCGACCGTTCCGACGCGATCAACAGCGGCGTGCCCGGCGAGCGCGATATCGGTATCACGTTCTACTACACCCCTGCGCACGTGCAGCGCATCTGGGATCGTCTGGCCAAGGGCGGCCAGAAGCTGTTCGGCAATTACGGTGCCCTGGGCGTCGGTATCTACAACGGCCAGACCATCAACCGGGTCGAGGGCAACAACGACCTGATGACGGTCATGATGGCGACCTGGCCGTTCGAACTCGACGGTCTCGGCGAGGCGTTCAAGGGGCAGGTAGTGGAAGTCGGCGGCTCGGCCTACCGCAACCGCTTCCGGCCCGAAGCGACCTTCGGTTCCTCCACCACCCTGGGCAACACCTTCGACGACGAGCGCGTCGGCGTGCACGCGATGCTGTACCCGCAGCCCTTCGGCCTTCAGGGTGAGTGGAACTGGGGACGCGGCCCCGAATTCGATCCCGTGGCCCGGGCGATCCTGACCAAGCCGCTCCAGGGCGGCTACGTCCAGGCGATGTACAAGGTCGATCATTCGCCGGTCGGCCCGTTCATGCCCTACATCCGCTGGCAGACCTATGACGGCGGCTGGAAGGTCGGGACGAACGCGCCGCGCCTCGACACCGACGAAGTGGAGCTCGGCGTCGAGTTCCAGCCGATCAAGTCGGTGGAGCTGACGCTCGCCTACGCCAACATGAAGCGCCGCGAGGCCAGCAGCAGCCGCTTCGGCCGGGCCGAGGGCGACCTGTTCCGCGGACAGCTCCAGATCAACTACTGATCCCGAGCGGGGCTCGGCGAGCCATACCGGGCGATCCGAGGCTCAGGCCTCGGATCGCTTCGACAGCAGCGCGGCGCGGCCTGCGCCCTTCCCGCCCTCGCTGTCCGGGTTACGCAACTCGCGCATCCCCGGCAGGTGGCCGTCCACGAGGAACACGAACACCACCAGCGCCAACAACACCTTCGAGGCCATCGCCCGCGAGATCCCCTGCTTTTGTGCGCTGCGGTGTAAGGCCGCCGCCCATGGTCGGGGATGCGCTGGCGCACACAGGCTCCGCGCCGCGGCGGACGCGGCGCGGGCAGAGTCAAGGATCGGTTAAGGCGAGGGCGTGCCTCCGGCCGGGGCCCATGCCCGCTCGCGTTCGCTCGTGCCCTCGTCTGCTTCCTTGCCTGCGACGGAAAAGTCGCATTGCGGGACTTGGCAGGCGGCTTGCACGCCGCTATAGACCGCGCTCCACGATTTCAACCATTGAAAGGGATCGGCCAATCGGTCGGTTTCCATTCGAGATGCCGTTCGGGCAACCGGACGGTGATGGCCGGGATGGTCTTGGAGCTTCTGCTCCGAGCGCCGTTTCCGGCTATGTCCTGTCCGAGACTGCAGGCGCCGGGCGACCGGCTTAATCGGCGACAGCCTGCACAGACGGGGAAGACCGAATTTTTCTACGTCTTCCTCCGGGGCCGTCAGGCACCGGCGGGAGACCTCGGTTTGAACCAATCTCACCCGCGAGGGGCCCCAGCGGCGCTTCAAAGGGACAGGGCCGTGAGACGTCGTCCGCGACGGTTCCGGCTTCTACGCCGAGATCCGTTCCGGGCGGCAAGTGCAACCGGCGGGCCTGTCTCAGGTTCCGCCAACCGGAGAGAGCACAGTGGACCGGACAGCTAAAGCTGATCTCGTCTCGACGCTCAACGGCGTGTTCAATGCGAACGCCGTGGTCGTCGTGGCCCACTACAAAGGCCTCACGGTCGCCGACATGCAGAAGCTGCGCTCGCAGATGAAGCAGGCCGGCGCCACCGTGAAGGTCGCCAAGAACCGGCTCGCCAGCATCGCTCTCGATGGCACGGACGTCGCCTCCATCAAGCCCCTCCTGAAGGGCCCGACCCTGCTCGCTTACTCCAGCGATCCGGTCGCGGCCGCAAAGGTTGCGGTGGACTTCGCCAAGACGAACGACAAGCTCGTGATTCTCGGCGGTGCCATGGGAACGACTGCCCTGAACCCGGACGGCGTGAAGGCGCTCGCCTCGCTCCCGTCCCTCGACGAACTGCGCGCCAAGCTCGTGGGCCTCATCCAGGCTCCCGCGACCAAGGTCGCCCAGGTCGTCAACGCGCCGGCGGCCAAGCTCGCCCGCGTGTTCGGGGCCTATGCCAAGAAGGACGAGGCGGCCTGAGCCGTTTCTCCCCCATAAACCGACCCGTTCAAACCGATACACCAAAGGAACACGCACATGGCTGATCTCGCCAAGATCGTCGAGGACCTCTCCTCGCTGACCGTTCTCGAGGCCGCCGAGCTCGCCAAGCTCCTCGAAGAGAAGTGGGGCGTCTCGGCTGCCGCCGCCGTCGCCGTCGCCGCTGGCCCGGCCGCCGGTGCTGGCGCCGCTGCCGTCGAAGAGCAGACCGAGTTCACGGTCGTGCTCGCTTCGGCCGGCGACAAGAAGATCGAGGTCATCAAGGAGGTCCGCGCGATCACCGGCCTCGGCCTCAAGGAAGCCAAGGACCTCGTCGAGGGCGCGCCCAAGCCCGTCAAGGAAGGCGCGACCAAGGACGAGGCCGAGAAGCTCAAGGCCCAGCTCGAGAAGGCCGGCGCCAAGGTCGAGCTTAAGTAATCCGTCGATGGGCCGAGACCGGCCCATCGCATCCGGCGCGCTCTCCTCGAGGGCGTGCCGGCCAGACGCCCGCGGGCTCCGGCTCGCGGGCTAACGCTGCTTCGGGCGGCCGTCGTTCCTGAAGGCAGGAATGGGCGGCGAACGGAGACAAATTCGGTTCGGGTGGGCTGATCGTCCGGCGGGACGGCCCTTCGGGTCCGGTGATGGGAGGCGGTCCGCCTTCCCCGGGCACCCTACGCTGAGGTGGTGGAGCGAGGTCTCATGGCCAATACGCTGGTCGGTCGCAAGCGCATTCGCAAGTTCTTCGGTAAGATCCGGGAAGTCGCCGAGATGCCGAACCTCATCGAGGTTCAAAAGGCGTCCTACGACCAGTTCCTGATGGTGGACGAGCCCGAGGGCGGGCGTGCCGACGAGGGCCTGCAGAGCGTCTTCAAGTCGGTCTTCCCGATCTCCGACTTCGCCTCGACGGCGCTGCTCGAGTTCGTGCGGTACACCTTCGAACAGCCGAAATACGACGTCGACGAGTGCCGTCAGCGCGGCATCACCTTCGCGGCCCCGCTCAAGGTGACGCTGCGGCTCATCGTGTTCGATGTGGACCCGGATACCGGCGCCAAGTCGGTCAAGGACATCAAGGAGCAGGATGTCTACATGGGCGACATGCCGCTCATGACGGACAACGGCACCTTCATCGTCAACGGCACCGAGCGCGTCATCGTCTCGCAGATGCACCGCTCGCCGGGCGTGTTCTTCGACCACGACAAGGGCAAGACCCACTCGTCCGGCAAGCTGCTGTTCGCCGCCCGCATCATCCCCTACCGGGGCTCCTGGCTCGACGTCGAGTTCGACGCCAAGGACATCGTGCACGTGCGTATCGACCGCAAGCGCAAGCTGCCGGTCACCTCGCTGCTGTTCGCGCTCGGCCTCGACGGCGAAGAGATCCTCTCGACCTTCTACAACCGCGTCGCCTACCAGCGTGACGGGGCGGATTGGCGCGTGCCGTTCGACGCCGAGCGCCTCAAGGGCTTCAAGGCCTCGGTCGATCTCATCGACGCCGATTCCGGCGAGGTCGTGCTGGAGGCGGGCAAGAAGCTCAACGCTCGCAATGCGCGTCTGATCGGCGAGAAGGGGACCAAGTTCCTGCGCGCCGCGGACGAGGATCTGATCGGCCAGTACATAGCCGAAGACCTCGTCAACATGAAGACGGGCGAGATCTGGGCCGAGGCCGGCGACGAGATCTCCGAGAAGCTCCTCAAGAGCCTCGACGACGTCGGCGTCACCGAGCTGCCCGTGCTCGACATCGACCACGTCAATGTCGGCCCCTACATCCGCAACACGCTGGCGGTGGACAAGAACTCCGCCCGCGAAGGCGCGCTGTTCGACATCTACCGGGTCATGCGTCCCGGCGAGCCGCCGACGCTCGACACCGCCGAGGCGATGTTCCACTCGCTGTTCTTCGATTCCGAGCGCTACGACCTCTCGGCGGTCGGCCGCGTGAAGATGAACATGCGCCTCGACCTCGACGCCGCCGACACCGTGCGGACGCTGCGCCGCGAGGACATGCTCGCGGTCGTCAAGGCGCTGGTCGACCTGCGCGACGGCAAGGGCGAGATCGACGACATCGACCACCTCGGCAACCGCCGTGTCCGCTCGGTCGGCGAGCTGATGGAGAACCAGTACCGTCTGGGCCTCCTGCGGATGGAGCGCGCCATCAAGGAGCGCATGTCCTCGGTCGATATCGACACGGTGATGCCGCAGGACCTCATCAACGCGAAGCCCGCCGCGGCGGCCGTGCGCGAGTTCTTCGGCTCGTCGCAGCTCTCGCAGTTCATGGACCAGACCAACCCGCTGTCGGAAGTGACGCACAAGCGCCGCCTCTCGGCGCTTGGCCCAGGCGGTCTGACCCGCGAGCGCGCCGGCTTCGAGGTGCGCGACGTGCACCCGACCCATTACGGCCGCATCTGCCCGATCGAGACCCCGGAAGGCCCGAATATCGGCCTGATCAACTCGCTGGCGACCTTCGCCCGCGTGAACAAGTACGGCTTCATCGAGACGCCGTTCCGCCGGGTGAAGGACGGCGTGGTGACCGACGAGGTCGCCTACCTCTCCGCCATGGAAGAGGCGAAGTACTACGTCGCCCAGGCCAATGCCGGCATGGACGAGGGCCGCAAGCTGACGGACGACCTCGTGGTCTGCCGCCGCGCGGGTGAGGTCATCGTGGTCGCCCCCGACCGCGTCGATCTCATGGACGTGTCGCCGAAGCAGCTCGTCTCGGTCGCAGCCGCGCTGATCCCGTTCCTCGAGAACGACGACGCCAACCGCGCGCTGATGGGCTCGAACATGCAGCGCCAGGCGGTGCCGCTGGTTCGCGCCGACGCGCCTTTCGTCGGCACCGGCATGGAGGCCGTGGTCGCCCGCGACTCGGGTGCTGCCATCGCTGCCCGCCGCTCCGGCATCGTCGATCAGGTGGACGCCACCCGTATCGTCATCCGCGCCTCGGAAGAGACCGACCCGACCAAGCCCGGCGTCGACATCTACCGCCTGCAGAAGTTCCAGCGCTCCAACCAGTCGACCTGCATCACGCAGAAGCCGCTGGTGCGCGTCGGCGAGCCGGTGAAGAAGGGCGAGATCATCGCCGACGGTCCCTCGACAGAGTTCGGTGAGCTCGCGCTCGGCCGCAACGTGCTCGTCGCGTTCATGCCGTGGAACGGCTACAACTTCGAGGACTCGATCCTGCTCTCCGAGCGGATCGTGAAGGATGACGTGTTCACCTCGATCCACATCGAGGAATTCGAGGTGATGGCCCGCGACACCAAGCTGGGTCCGGAGGAGATCACCCGCGACATCCCGAACGTCTCGGAAGAGGCGCTCAAGAACCTCGACGAGGCCGGCATCGTCTATATCGGCGCCGAGGTGCATGCTGGCGACATCCTCGTCGGCAAGATCACGCCGAAGGGCGAGAGCCCGATGACGCCGGAGGAGAAGCTCCTTCGCGCCATCTTCGGCGAGAAGGCCTCGGACGTACGCGACACCTCGCTCCGGGTTCCCCCGGGCGTGACCGGCACGATCGTCGAGGTGCGGGTGTTCAACCGCCACGGCGTCGACAAGGACGAGCGCGCCCAGGCGATCGAGCGCGAGGAGATCGAGCGTCTCGCCAAGGACCGCGACGACGAGCAGACCATCCTCGACCGCAACACCTATGCCCGCTTGGCCGAGGTGCTGATCGGTCAGTCGCCGATCGCCGGCCCGAAGGGCTTCCGCAAGGACACCACGCTGACCCGCGAGATCATCAGCGAGTATCCCCGCTCGCAATGGTGGCAGTTCGCCGTCGTCGACGACCGTATGATGACGGAAATCGAGGCGATGCAGAAGCAGTACGACGAGTCGAAGAAGCGCCTTGAGCAGCGCTTCCTCGACAAGGTCGAGAAGCTGCAGCGCGGCGACGAGCTTCCGCCCGGCGTCATGAAGATGGTCAAGGTCTTCGTGGCGGTGAAGCGCAAGATCCAGCCCGGCGACAAGATGGCCGGCCGCCACGGCAACAAGGGTGTCGTGTCGCGTATCGTGCCGATCGAGGACATGCCGTTCCTCGAAGACGGCACGCATGCCGACATCGTGCTCAACCCGCTCGGCGTGCCCTCGCGCATGAATGTCGGCCAGATCCTGGAAACCCATCTGGGCTGGGCGGCTGCGGGCTTGGGTCGCAAGGTCTCCAAGGCGGTCGATGCCTATCTGAAGAACCAGGATATCGCGCCGCTGCGGGCTGAGATGGAAGCGATCTACTCGCCGTCCGAACTCGAGGGGCTGTCCGACGAGGCTCTGGCCGAGGCGGGCAACAACGTGCGCCGCGGCGTGCCGATGGCCACTCCGGTGTTCAACGGCGCCAAGGAAGCCGACATCGAGACGATGCTGGAGATGGCCGGGCTCGACCGCTCGGCGCAGTCGACGCTCTACGACGGGCGGACCGGCGAGCCCTTCGACCGCAAGGTCACCATGGGCTACATCTACATGCTGAAGCTGCACCACCTCGTGGACGACAAGATCCACGCGCGCTCGATCGGTCCGTACTCGCTCGTCACCCAGCAGCCGCTGGGCGGTAAGGCGCAGTTCGGCGGTCAGCGCTTCGGTGAGATGGAGGTCTGGGCGCTGGAGGCCTATGGCGCGGCCTACACGCTGCAGGAGATGCTTACGGTGAAGTCGGACGACGTGGCCGGCCGTACCAAGGTCTACGAGGCGATCGTCCGCGGCGACGACACGTTCGAGGCCGGCATCCCCGAATCCTTCAACGTGCTCGTCAAGGAGATGCGCTCGCTCGGCCTCAACGTCGAGCTCACCTCCTCCAAGCAGCAGCAGGCGGCCAACGACCAGATCGAGCCGCCGGCCGACGCCGCCGAGTAACGACAGCCATCACCTCCCGCGGCGGTGCCTTTCCCGAGGCTCCGCCGCGGTCGAGCAGGAAGGGGCGGGGCCTTCCCAAGCACGACGACGGCCAGCGGCGCTCCGGACGAGCGCGGCGCCATGAGGATCAAGCCGTGACTGCCCAGGCGCGGGGCAGCCGGCGAGCAAGGAGCGGATCATGAACCAAGAGGTCATGAACCTTTTCAATCAGCAGGCCCAGCCGCAGAGCTTCGACCAGATCAAGATCTCGATCTCGTCGCCCGAGAAAATTCTGTCTTGGTCCTACGGCGAGATCAAGAAGCCCGAGACGATCAACTACCGTACCTTCAAGCCCGAGCGCGACGGCCTGTTCTGCGCGCGCATCTTCGGGCCGATCAAGGATTACGAGTGCTTGTGCGGCAAGTACAAGCGCATGAAGTACAAGGGCGTCATCTGCGAGAAGTGCGGCGTCGAGGTCACCCTTGCGCGCGTCCGTCGCGACCGCATGGGCCATATCGAGTTGGCCGCCCCCGTCGCCCACATCTGGTTCCTGAAGTCGCTGCCGAGCCGCATCGGCCTGCTGCTCGACATGGCGCTCAAGGACCTTGAGCGGATCCTGTACTTCGAGTCCTACGTCGTCATCGAGCCGGGCCTCACCCCCCTGAAGGAGCGTCAGCTCCTCTCAGAGGAAGAGTACCTGCGCGCGCAGGAGGAGTACGGCGAGGATTCGTTCACGGCGATGATCGGCGCCGAGGCGATCCGGCGCATCCTGATGGAACTCGACCTCGAGGGCATCGCGACGTCGCTCAAGGAGGAGATCGCGACGACGACCTCCGAGCTGAAGCCCAAGAAGCTGATGAAGCGCCTCAAGATCATCGAGGCGTTCCAGCTCTCGGGCAACAAGCCCGAGTGGATGATCCTGACGGTCGTGCCCGTCATCCCGCCGGACCTGCGCCCGCTGGTCCCGCTGGACGGCGGCCGCTTCGCCACGTCCGACCTCAACGACCTCTATCGCCGCGTCATCAACCGCAACAACCGCCTCAAGCGGCTGATCGAGCTGCGCGCGCCGGACATCATCATCCGCAACGAGAAGCGCATGCTTCAGGAAGCGGTCGATGCGCTGTTCGACAACGGCCGCCGCGGCCGCGTCATCACGGGTGCCAACAAGCGCCCGCTGAAGTCGCTCGCCGACATGCTGAAGGGCAAGCAGGGCCGCTTCCGTCAGAACCTGCTCGGCAAGCGCGTCGATTACTCCGGCCGTTCGGTCATCGTCGTCGGTCCCGAGCTGAAGCTGCACCAGTGCGGCCTGCCGAAGAAGATGGCGCTCGAGCTGTTCAAGCCGTTCATCTACGCGCGCCTCGACGCCAAGGGTTTCTCCGCCACCGTCAAGCAGGCGAAGAAGCTCGTCGAGAAGGAGAAGCCCGAGGTTTGGGATATCCTGGATGAGGTCATCCGCGAGCATCCCGTCATGCTCAACCGCGCGCCGACGCTGCACCGCCTCGGCATCCAGGCGTTCGAGCCGAAGCTGATCGAGGGCAAGGCGATCCAGCTTCACCCGCTGGTCTGCGCCGCGTTCAACGCCGACTTCGACGGCGACCAGATGGCCGTGCACGTTCCCCTGAGCCTCGAGGCTCAGTTGGAGGCGCGCGTCCTGATGATGTCGACCAACAACATCCTGCACCCGGCCAATGGTCAGCCGATCATCGTGCCTTCGCAGGACATCGTGCTGGGCCTCTACTACCTCTCGATCGTCGCCGACGGCTCGGTCGGCGAGCACAAGGCCGACGACAAGAACAACCCGATGCAGGGTGTGTTCGGCGATATCGGTCAGCTCGAGCACGCGCTCGCGGCCAAGTCCGTCTCGCTGCACTCGAAGATCAAGTGGCGCTGGCGCGGCCTCGGCCCCGATGGCGAGCCCGTGTCCCGGATCTACGACACCACGCCGGGCCGCGTGATCCTGTCCGGTGTGCTGCCGATGCACCCGAAGGTGCCCTTCGACGTCGTCAACAAGCTGATGACGAAGAAGGAGATCTCGGCGATGATCGACACCGTCTACCGCCACTGCGGTCAGAAGGAGTCGGTGATCTTCTGCGACCGCATCATGGCGCTCGGCTTCAGCCACGCGTTCAAGGCCGGCATCTCGTTCGGCAAGGACGACATGGTCGTGCCGGAGAACAAGTGGTCGATCGTCGAGGACACCCGCACGCTCGTGAAGGATTACGAGCAGCAGTACAACGACGGCCTGATCACCCAGGGCGAGAAGTACAACAAGGTCGTCGATGCCTGGGCCAAGTGCTCGGACAAGCTCGCCGCCGAGATGATGGGCCGGATCTCCGCCGTCCAGAAGGACGAGAACGGGGCCGACAAGCAGGTCAACTCGATCTACATGATGAGCCACTCGGGCGCCCGTGGTTCGCCCGCGCAGATGAAGCAGCTCGCGGCGATGCGTGGCCTCATGGCCAAGCCTTCGGGTGAGATCATCGAGACGCCGATCATCTCGAACTTCAAGGAAGGCCTCGACGTTCTCGAGTACTTCAACTCCACCCACGGCGCCCGTAAGGGTCTCGCGGACACGGCGTTGAAGACCGCGAACTCGGGCTACCTGACGCGTCGTCTGGTCGACGTGGCGCAGGACGCGGTCATCCGCGAGGTCGATTGCGGCACGACCAACGGCATCAAGATGCGCGCCATCATCGATGCCGGCCAGGTCGTCGCCCCGCTCTCCATCCGTATCCTGGGCCGCGCCACGGCCGAGGATCTGGTGGCGCAGGACGGCACCGTCATCGTCAAGACGAACGAGACGATCGAGGAGCGTCACCTGCCGGCGATCAACGCCGCCGGCATCCAGGAGGTGAAGATCCGCTCGGTGCTGGTCTGCCAGACCAAGAGCGGCGTCTGCGCCACCTGCTACGGGCGCGATCTGGCCCGCGGCACGCCCGTCAACATGGGCGAGGCTGTCGGCGTCATCGCGGCGCAGTCGATCGGCGAGCCGGGCACCCAGCTCACCATGCGTACCTTCCACATCGGCGGTGCGGCGCAGATCGCGGATTCGTCCTTCGTCGAGTCGAGCTTCGAGGGCACGATCAAGATCCGCAACCGGTCGCTGGCCAAGAACTCGGACGGCGACCTCATCGCTACCGGCCGTTCGGTCGCGGTGGTGATCGTCGGGCCGGACGGGACCGAGCGGGCGGTGCACCGCCTGCAATACGGTGCCCGTGTGCGCGTCGACGAGGGCGACACGATCAAGCGCGGCCAGCGGATCGCGGAGTGGGACCCCTACACCCGTCCGATCGTCGCCGAGGTGGACGGCATCGTCGGGTACGAGGATCTCTATGATGGCCAGTCCATCACCGAGACCACCGACGAGTCGACCGGCATCGCCAAGCGCGTCGTCATCGACTGGCGCGGTTCGTCCCGCACCTCCGACCTGAAGCCGGCCATGCTCGTGCTGGATCAGGACGGCAAGCCGGTGAAGCTGGCCCGCGGTTCGGACGCCCGCTACTACCTGCCGGTCGATGCCATCATCGGTCTCGATCCGGGTGCGAAGGTGCGGGCCGGCGACGTGCTCGCCCGTGTCTCGACGGACTCGGCCAAGACCCGCGACATCACTGGCGGTCTGCCGCGGGTGGCGGAGCTGTTCGAGGCGCGTCGTCCGAAGGATGCGGCGATCATCGCCGAGAAGTCGGGCTCGATCGCCTTCGGCCGCGACTACAAGAACAAGCGTCGTCTGACGCTGACGCCGCATGACGGCTCTGATGCCGTCGAGTACCTGATCCCGAAGGGCAAGCACATCCACTTGCAGGACGGGGACGTGGTGGAACTCGGCGACTACATCGTCGACGGCAACCCGGCGCCGCACGACATCCTGGCGATCAAGGGCGTGGAGGAGCTTGCCGCCTACCTCGTCAACGAGATCCAGGAGGTCTACCGGCTCCAGGGCGTGTCGATCAACGACAAGCACATCGAGGTCATCGTCCGGCAGATGCTGCAGAAGGTGGAAATCACCGACGGCGGCGACTCCGACATCCTCACGGGCGATCAGATCGACCGCACCGAACTGGCCGACTTCAACGAGAAGCTCCTCGCCGAGGGCAAGAAGCCGATCCAGGGCGTGCCCGTCCTGCTCGGCATCACCAAGGCGTCGCTGCAGACGAAGTCGTTCATCTCGGCGGCCTCGTTCCAGGAGACCACCCGCGTCCTCACGGAGGCGGCGGTCAACGGCAAGGTCGATACCTTGGACGGCCTGAAGGAGAACGTCATCGTCGGCTCGCTCATCCCGGCCGGCACCGGCTCGCTCGCGGCGGACATCCGCTCCATCGCGCGCCGCCGTGACAACCTGATCCTTCAGCAGCGCTCCGCCGAGAACGCGGCCAACGCCGCCGAACTCAGCGAGCTGCCCCCGGCGGCGGCCGAGTAATCGGCCGCTCCTTTCCGGACCCGCGACATGAAAAAGGCCCCGGCTCGGAAGAGCCGGGGCCTTTCTCGTTCGGCGCTGCGCTGCACCCCCGCCGAGGGGAGGGTCGGGCTCCGAGAGGGGCGCTTAGAGCATCGTCCTGGACATCAGATTCAGGACGATGCTCTAAGCTTTTGTTCTTGCATCATCTTTTTCCGAAAGCCGGCAACCACCTTTCCGGATGATGCTCTAGCGGCCGGTGCGCACCCGCGTCCAGGCTCGGGTGACGAAGCGCTGGGTCGAGTCGTTCCAGGCGGTGTTGACCGAGAGCCGCTGCATCGTTGTCTCGTCGGGGTAGATGCCGGGATTATTGAGAAGCTCCGGCTTCACGAGCTTGCGCGCGGCGAGGTTGCCGTTGGCGAAGGAGACGAAGTTGGTGTTGGCCGCCGCCACTTCGGGGCGCATCATGTAGTCGATGAAGGCATGCGCTTCGGCCGGGTGGGCGGCATCCTTCGGGATCGCGAAGGCGTCGAACCACATCAGCGCACCTTCCTTCGGAATGAAGTAGGCGATCTCGAGGCCGTTCTTCGATTCCTCGGCGCGCTTCTTCGCCTGCATCACGTCGCCGGAATAGCCGACCGCGAGGCAGACGTCGCCGTTGGCGAGCCCATTGACGTATTCCGAGGAGTGGAACTTCCGCACCGCGCCGCGGACCTTGTAGAGCGCGTCGGTCACCGCGGTGATGTCGTCCCAACGCTTCGAATCCGACTTGAAGCCGTAGAAGGGTAGGATCGAGGGAATCAGATCCTCGGGGGAGTCGAGGAGCATCACCCCGCAATCCTTCAGCTTCGCGATCGAGCCGGGATTGAGCACGAGGCTCCAGCTATTGAGGGGGGCGTTGGCGCCCAGCCGCTCGCGCACGGCCGAGACGTTCACACCGATGCCGGTGGTGCCCCACATGTAATCGACGGCGAACGCGTTGCCCGGATCATAGGCCTGGAGCCGGGTGCTGATCTCGGGCCAAGCGTGTTTGAGGTTCGGGATCTTCGCCTTGTCGAGCGGCAGAAACACGCCCGCCTTGATCAGGCGCTGAAGGAAGGGGCCGGAGGGCACGACGATGTCATAGCCGGACTTGCCGGCCAGGAGCTTCGTCTCGAGGATCTCGTTGTTGTCGTAGGTGTCGTAGACGACCTTGATCCCCGTCTCCTTGGTGAAGTCGTCGAGCACCTTCGGGTCGATGTAGTCCGACCAGTTGTAGATGTTGACGACCCGCTCCTCGGCCCGCACCCCGCCGGCCGAGAGGAGAAGGGGGAGGGCGGCGAGCCCTCCCAGCAGAAGCCGCCGGATCACGATTTGCCCCGGACGGCCGTGACCACGATCTCGACGAGGTATTCCGGCCCGGCGAGCCGCGCCTCGACGGTGGCGCGGGCGGGCGGGTTCCCCTTGTCGACCCAGGCGTCCCAGGCGGCGTTCATCTCGGCAAAGCTCCCGATATCGGCGAGATAGACGGTCGCCGAGAGGATGCGGGCCTTGTCGCTGCCCGTCGCCATCAGCAGCCGGTCGATCTGTTCGAGGATCTGCTGCGTCTGTGCGGTGACGCCGGTGCCGACCACGTCGGCGGCCACCTGACCCGCCAGGAACACGAGGTCGCCATGGGCGACCGCCTGGGACATGCGCGGGCCGGTCTCGTAGCGTTCGATGGTCATCGTAGGGTCGCCGGTCTCGATTCGTGAAGGAAGCGAACCCTTCTGCCGCCCGGAGCGGTACCCCGTAAAGGGGTTCGAGCGGCGCGCTGGAATGCCGGAGGACGGGCCGGTCGCGCAGGCCCGGATTTTTTGGACGGTCCCGCATTTCCCAAGGCAACCGGCGTCGTCGCTCGCGCGTTTGTCATCCGAATACGGCCAAGTCTTCCGGCCGGAGCTTCAGATCGACGACGACTTTCGGGGTTGGGACGACATGGAAATTCTCTGGACCATCATCATCGGCTTCGTGGCCGGCATCATCGCCAAGTTCATCATGCCCGGTGACAAGGAGCCGTCCGGCTTCATCCTGACGACGATCCTCGGCATCGTCGGCGCCTTCGTCGCGACCTTCATCGGTCAGGCGGTCGGCTGGTACGGGCCCAACGAGGGCGCGCGCTTCATCGGCTCCATCGTCGGCGCCTGCGTGGTGCTGGCGATCTACGGCTTCATCGCCGGCCGGACCAGCAGCCGCTCGCTCTGATAGGCGGCAACCCGCTTTGAAGAGAAATGAGGCGCTCCTCGCGGGGCGCCTCTTTTTCGTTGGGCCCGGAAGCCGCGGCCATCGGCGCGTCGGAAGCGTCAGCCCTGGGCCGCCATCCCGCTGATCGTTCCGGCGATCGTGGTCCGATAGGGGGTCGTCGGCCGGCCGATCAGCCCGCTCAGCTGGCGGTTCGTATCGTTGAGTCCGCCCTGGGCCGCCGCCATATCCGAATCGGCGAGCAGCGCCGCGAAGTCCTCCGGCAGGCCGGCGGCGACCAGGGCCGCCTTGAACGCAGCCTCCGTCAGGTTCCGATAGACGACCGTCCGGCCGGACAGCACGCTCACCGCTGCCGCGAACTCGTCCAGGGTGTAGGCGTCATCCCCCGCCAGTTCGTAGACGCGTCCGTCATGGCCGTCTGTCGTCAGCACGACGGCGGCGGCCTCGGCGAAGTCCGCCCGCGCGGCGGAGGCGATCCGGCCCTCGCCCGCACTGCCCAGAAGGACCCCATGGGCCAGGGCCGGCGCGATCGAGGCCGCGTAGTTCTTGGTGTACCAGCCATTGCGCAGCACGGCGAAGGACAGGCCGGAAGCCTTCAGTGCGTCTTCCGTCCGCCGATGCTCGTCCGCTAGTGCGAGTGGCGAGGTGTCGGCGCGAAGCAGGCTGGTATAGGCGATCAGGTTCACGCCGGATTGCCGGGCGGCTTGGATGACGTTCTGGTGCTGGGCAACGCGCTGGCCGATCTCACTGGACGAGATGAGAAGCAGGCGGTCGATGCCGCGAAAGGCTTCCGCCAATGTCTCGGGACGCGCGTAGTCGGCCACGCGGAGCGTGACGCCTTGCGCCGCGCAGGTCCTCAGCCGCAGCACTCTCCAGCGAGCGGACACCCGCCATGATGCTGTCGGCCGGCACCCGCTTCAGCAAGGCTTCGATCACCAGCCGGCCGAGCTGGCCGGTGGCACCGGTCACGAAAAGACGCGGTTCGGGTGTGCTCATGATGGTGGTCCCACTCGGTTCCCATACGGTACGTGGTACCTAATTGAGACCGTGTGAGCCGTGAAGGAGGCACTTCTTTGGGACAAGGTGACAGCGACGGAACCGCCCTCCGGCCGGGTCAGATCGAACTGGCACGGCGATTTGCCGTCTGGCAGTCCAGTTTCGCGGAGATCGCGTCATGTCCGGTCCGCGATGTGCTGGATCGGGTCGGCGACAAGTGGTCGATGCTGATCTTGATCGCATTGGCCGCAGGGCCGGGCCGGTTCAGCGCGGTCGCCCGCATGATCCCCGACATCTCCAAGCGTATGCTGACGCAGACATTTCGCGACCTCGAACGGGATGGGCTCATCGCACGGACGGTGTTCCCGACGAAGCCGCCGAGTGTCGAGTACCGGTTGACGCCGTTGGGAAGCGCGCTCCTTGATCCGCTCGCTCACCTCGTCGGCTGGGCCGAGCAGAACCATACGGCCATTCAAGAGGCGCGGCAGCGTTTCGAGGCCGGCCCGGTTCAAGACGGGAAACCGGACGCGTTCGCGCCCCGGTCTTCGGCCGAAGTCTCGTCTGATTGAGGCTGCGCCTGATCGCGTTGCGACCACGCGCAGCTTCGATCGCGAAACGCGCGAGATCAGCCGGTCAGGTCACGCCCGCCCGCGGTGACCGCCTTGACGGCGCAATGGCCGGTGGCGCCGCGCACGGCGAGCCCGACGCCGACCACCAGGGCGGCGAGGCTCAGGAGCTTGTTCGGCCGGGGCTGGGCCGCCGCGGCGGCGATGCCGAGCCCCAGCGCGACGGAGACCGCCCGCTCGGTCATGCTCAGGTTCGGCTCGCCCGAAAAAATGTCCTCGATCATCTCGTTCACGGTCAACGCACTCCTTCTCGACGCTCGTGCGACTTCGCGGGGCGAACGCGGGGCGGGCGGGGCCGTTCCGTCGGTCGGCGACTATGACGCCGCCTGCGCCTCGGCGAGCAAAGCGTCATCGATCGCCCGCGCCCGCGCGGCCGCCTCGCGGGCGAGGTGGCGCCCGGCATAGGCCTCGAAGGCCGGGCGCTTCGGGATCGTGCCGAACTGCATGCCCCAGCCGAGATGCGCGGCGACGTAGAGGTCGGCGGCGCTGAACCGGTCGCCTGCCACGAACTCCACCCCGGAGACGGCGGTTTCGAGCGTGTCGAGGGCCATCTCCAGGCTGCCGTAGCCGACCATGCCCTGCATGCGCGGGTCGTCGGGGACGCTCACTTTGAGCACGCCGTTCGTGACCGCCGCCTCGAGGGGCCCGGCGCAGAAGAACAGCCAGCGATAATAGGGGCCGCGGTCGTGGTGGCTAGGCTCAGGGGCGAGCCCGGCCTGCGGGAAGGCGTCGGCGAGATAAGCGAGGATCGCGGGGCATTCGGTCACCACCGTCTCGCCGTGGCGCAGCGCCGGCACCTTCCCCATCGGATTGATCGCCCGGTAGGCCGGCGCCTTCATGGAGCTGCCGTAGCCGAGGATCTCGGTGCGGTAGGGGGCGCCGACCTCTTCCTGCATCCAGCGGACGATCCGGCCGCGGGACATCGGGTTGGTGTAGAAGACGAGATCGTCGGACATGAGGGCTCCGGGGCGAGGCACCCGCAGGGCGGGCGTCGCCCCGGTGTTAGGGGAGGGCGCGCGGGCGCGGAAGCCTCGGGCGCCCTCGCGGGTCAGAACCGCGCGATGAGCTGGAAGCGCACGGTCCGGGGCGCGCCGGGCAGGATGTTGTTGTTGTTGTGCGCGGAGATGACGTAGCGCCGGTCGAACAGATTCTCGATGTTGACCTGAGCGCGCATGGTCTCGCTGAACGCGTAGAACACGCCGGCATCGAAGCGCGAGAAGCTCGGCAGGCGCACCGTGTTGTCCGACGATGCGAAGCTGGCATCCTGGTAGAGGTAGCCGACGCCGACGGAGAAGCGCTCGCCGATGTCGAATTTGTTCCACAGGCTGAAGGTGTTGAGCGGGACGCCGCCGACGAGGTTGCCGGCCCGGATCACGTCGCCGTCGTCATCGATGTCGGCGACGATGCGCGGCTCGGTATAGGCGTAGCCGCCGGAGATCTGCCACCAATCGGTCGCGTAGCCGGCGATGCCGATCTCGGCCCCCCTTGTGTTCGTCTTGCCCGGGCCGGCGGAGAAACCCGCTTCGGTGGATGAGGGGATCGGCTGGTTGTCGCGATCGAGGTTGAACAGCGCAGCGGTGAGGATCAGGGCCGGCGTGATCTCGTATTTCACGCCGATTTCCGCGTTCTCGAACCGCTCGGGGGCGGACAAAGCGGTCGTCGGGTCCAGCACGCGGAACTGATCGCCCGCGCTCGGCAGGAAGGACACCGAATAGCTGCCGTAGAAGGCGAGATTCGGCAGCGGCTTCACCACGACGCCGACCCGTGGCGAAACAAGATTGTCGATGCGGCTGTTCGGTTGGGCAGGGAGGCCGGTCGCGGTGTCGGGGCGACGGTCGCGCGATTGGAAATCGAAGCGGTCGAAGCGGGCGCCGACGATGAACTGCAGATGCTCGTCGATCTCGATCTGGTCCTGGGCGAAGGCGGAGAACACGCCGAGCCGATAGGTGTTGTTGCGGCCCGACGCGAGATTCCGCAGCGTTGCACCCTCGGTCGTGGTCGGCGCGAAGGGATTGACGGGAAGGTTGCGGGTGCCGGTCGAATTCCAGATGAAGTCGCGCCGGAAGTCGATCCCCTCCTGAAAACCGAGTTCCAGGCCGGCCACCACGGTGTGGGCGAGGGGGCCGGTGTTGAATTTGTAGGTGAAGTCGGTCTGATTGAAATAGTTCGTGCGGTCGGTCTGGCTGCCGTAGCCGCGCATCACGAACGAGGTCTCGTCGGCACTGACCGGACTGTTGGGGTAGGCGTTCTGATGGTACTTCGCGTAGTCGGCGATCCGCGTCTGACTGCGCATCACGACGCCGCTCTCGAAGACATGGTCGAGCTGCGCGTTGCCGATATGGGCATCGACGAAGCCGTCCGAGATCAAGGGCGCGCCGAACAGCGTGCTGGTGTTCTCGCGATAGCGCCAGGGGCGCCCGAACTGTGAGGGGATGCCGCGGTCGGCGATGCGGTTGTCGGAGAAGAACTCGTAGGACAGGCGCAGCGTCGTCTGCGGCCCGAGCAGGAAGGTCATCGTCGGGTTCACGCCGTAGCGGCGGACGTCGATGAAGTCGCGATAGGTGCCTGTATCTTCGAACACGCCGTTGAGGCGGAAGAAGGCGGTGTCGGAGACGCGGTCGCCGAGATCGACCGCCATGCGCTTGTTCCCGAACTGGCCGCCCTGCACCAGCACCTCGCGGATCGGCACCCCGTCGGCTTCCTTGAGCACGCGGTTGACCACGCCGCCGCCGCCGCCGCGGCCGAAGATCATCGCGTTGGGGCCCTTCAGGACCTCGATGCGCTGGGTGTTGTAGAGGTCGCGGAAGTAGCGCGCGTCGTCGCGGATGCCGTTGACGAAGAAGTCGGCGGTCGTGCGCTGGCCGCGGATCAGGATCTCGTCGCGGTGGCCCTCGCCCTGGGCGATGGCGACGCCGGGGACGTAGCGCAGCGCCTCGCCGATGCTCTGGACGTTCTGGTCGCGGATCTGCGCTTCCGTCACCACCGAGATCGCCTGCGGCGTGTCGATCAGCGGCGTGTCGGTCTTGGTCGAGGAGCGCAGGCGCCGGGCGAGGTAGCCGACCTGCGAGCCTGAGCTGTCGACGACGAGGCCGCGCCCGAGCCCGGACCCGGCGACGCTGATCATATCGAGGGTGACGCCGCCGACCGAGGGAGACGCGGCGAGCGGATGGACCGCCTGAGCGGTCGGCAGGCCGGTGTTGATGTCCGTGACTTGCGCCCGCGCCGGATGGATGAAAGCCGCAACGATGCTTGTACAGGCAACGGAGCCAAGCAGCATCGGCCGCAGCACAGTGCGGCTCTGGCGAGCGGTTCTCATAAGCTTCCCCCTTCTTTTTTTATTAGAATAGACGGGGAAGACTTGGTCCTAATCCGGCTCAGCTTGGCGAAGGTTGAATTATTGCAGATTTACCGATTTGATATGGAAAATAGGCAATCGATACTTTGCCATTGTGCAAAATGGCCGAGGGCCACAAGCAAAGAGCGCGGCCCCCGGAGGGACCGCGCTCTTTAAACGTCCGGTATGGCGTGCGGGGCGGGGCTTACTCGCCCGACGATTCCCGGCGGCGCTCGCCGCGGTCACGGCGGGGGCCGCGGTCGCCACGATCACCGCGGTCGCTGCGCTCCTCGCGCTCCGGCTCGCCGCGCTCAGCCCGCTCGGCCTTGAGCTTCTCGGTGAGGTCCTCGCCGGTCTCCTGATCGACGACCTTCATCGAGAGGCGGATCTTGCCGCGCTCGTCGGCACCGAGGAACTTCACCTTGACCTTCTGGCCCTCCTTCACGACGTCGCCGACCTTGGCGACGCGCTGGGCGGCCAGCTCCGAGATGTGGACGAGGCCGTCCTTGGCGCCGAAGAAGTTCACGAAGGCGCCGAACTCCATGATCTTGACGATCGTGCCGTCGTAGATCGTGCCGGCCTCGGGCTCGGCGACGATGGAGCGGATCCAGTTATAGGCCGCCTTGATCGCCTTGCCGTCGGAGGAGGCGATCTTGACGATGCCGGTATCCTCGATGTTGATCTTGGCGCCGGTCTTCTCGACGATCTCGCGGATGATCTTGCCGCCGGTGCCGATCACGTCACGGATCTTGTCGGTGGGGATCTGCATCGTCTCGATGCGCGGCGCGTATTCGCCGAGCTCCGGACGGGCCGCGGTCAGGGCCTTGGACATCTCGCCCAGGATGTGGGCGCGGCCGTCCTTGGCCTGGGCGAGGGCGATCTTCATGATCTCCTCGGTGATGCCGGCGATCTTGATGTCCATCTGGAGGGAGGTGATGCCCTCCTCCGAGCCGGCCACCTTGAAGTCCATGTCGCCGAGGTGATCCTCGTCGCCGAGGATGTCGGACAGCACGGCGAAGCGCTCACCTTCGAGGATGAGGCCCATGGCGATGCCGGCGACCGGACGGCGCAGGGGCACGCCCGCATCCATCAGCGACAGCGAGCCGCCGCAGACCGAGGCCATCGAGGAGGAGCCGTTCGACTCGGTGATCTCGGAGACCACGCGGATCGTGTACGGGAACTCGTGGGCCGGCGGCAGAACGGGACGGATCGCGCGCCAGGCGAGCTTGCCGTGGCCGATCTCGCGGCGGCCGGGCGAACCCATGCGGCCGGTCTCGCCGACGGAATAGGGAGGGAAGTTGTAGTGGAGCAGGAAGCGCTCCTTGTAGGTGCCCTCCAGCGCGTCGATGAACTGCTCGTCCTCACCGGTGCCGAGCGTGGCCACGACCAGCGCCTGGGTCTCACCGCGGGTGAACAGCGACGAACCGTGGGCGCGGGGCAGCACGCCGACCTCGGAGACGATCGAGCGGACCGTTTTCACGTCACGGCCGTCGATGCGGCTTCCGGTGTCGAGGATGTTCCAGCGGACCACCTTCGACTGCGCCTCCTTGAAGGCCGCCTTGACCTTCTCAGGGCTGAACTTCTGCTCGCCCTCGGCCGGGCAGAGCGCGGCCACGACCTTCGCCTTCACGGCGTCGACGGCGGCGTAGCGCTCCTGCTTGACCGTCTTCTTGTAGGCCTCGCGCAGCTCGGTCTCGGCGACCGCGAGAACGGCGGCCTCGACGTCGGCGTTCTCCGGCGGGGTGAAGTCGCGCGGCTCCTTGGCGGCCTTCTCGGCCAGACGGATGATCGCCTCGATCACCGGCTGGAAGTGCTTGTGGCCGAACATCACGGCCCCAAGCATCACGTCCTCGGAGAGCTCCTTGGCCTCGGACTCGACCATCAGCACCGCGTCCTGGGTGCCGGCGACGACGAGATCGAGGGTCGATTCGGCGATTTCCGTCACCAGCGGGTTCAGCTTGTAGCCGCCGTTGAGGTAGCCGACGCGGGCCGCGCCGATCGGGCCCATGAAGGGCACGCCCGACAGGGTGAGGGCGGCGGAGGCCGCGACCATCGCGACGATGTCGGGATCGTTCTCGAGATCGTGGGAGAGGACGGTGACGACGACCTGGGTGTCGTTGCGCCAGCCCTCGACGAAGAGCGGACGGATCGGGCGGTCGATCAGGCGGGAGACCAGCGTCTCCTTCTCGGAGGGACGGCCTTCGCGCTTGAAGTAGCCGCCGGGGATGCGGCCGGCGGCGTAGGCGCGCTCCTGGTAGTTCACGGTGAGCGGCAGGAAGTCGATGCCGGCCTTGGGCTCCTTGCCCGCGACCACGGTGGCGAGCACGGTGGTCTCGCCGTAGGTGGCGACCACGGAGCCGTCCGCCTGGCGGGCGGTCTTGCCGGTCTCGAGGACGAGCTTGCGGTCGCCCCAGATCAGCTCTTCACGTTGTACGTCGAACATATGTCTCTCGCCTTCAAACATGCGGTGGGCTGAGCCCGGCGCCGCCAGAGGCAAGACGGCGAGACGCTTCGTCTTAAGGAAGCGTCTCGCGATCCTGCCCTGGCGCCCTGCGCCTTCAAGCCGCCCGGATCGGACCGGCCGGGCCCCATGCCCGAGCGATCCTTTTTGGTCTGCCGCGCTCTTCGACGCCGAACCGGCGTCCACTTCGTGCGAAGCGCGGCTTGTGAAAACGCGGCCCCGTGGGGGACCGCGCGAAGGTTCGGCAGGCCTTAGCGGCGGATGCCGAGGCGCTCGATGAGGGTGCGGTAGCGCGCCTCTTCCTTGCGCTTCAGGTAGTCGAGCAGCGAGCGGCGCTGCGAGACCAGCTTCAGGAGGCCGCGGCGGGAGTGGTTGTCCTTGCCGTGGGTCTTGAAGTGGGCGGTCAGGTTGGTGATCCGCTCGGTGAGGATGGCGATCTGGACCTCCGGCGAGCCGGTGTCTTTGTTGCCCTTGGCGTAGTCCTTGATGAGCGCGGTCTTGCGCTCTGCCGTGATCGACATCGCAGGCCTTTCAGATGGAGGTTTGGTCGGAGGTGCCGCCCATGGGAGGGAAGGGCACCTTTGAAAAACTCGCGGTCGGGCCGGTGCCGGGATGTCGTCCAGCACGGTCAGCCGCAAGCGGCACAAGCCCCGCCCGGTAACCGGGTCGAGGCGGCGCGGACCATACACGAAATCGCGGGATGTGCCAGTGGCGCCGCCCGTCGAGGCGAAATCCGCCCCATACTGCTTCCCGATCCCGCCTCACATCCGGCCCGGCTTTCGCTTCGCCGGATGCAGTCCGGTCAGGCACGTGAGACCCTATGCCCCGTTCCGCCCTCGGCGCCCGAAAGCCCATCGCCGCCCTCGTCGCGGACGCCGCCGATTCGGGTGGTCCGGCGCTCGCCCGAAACCTCTCCGCCTTCAGCCTCGTCTGCATCGGTGTCGGCGCAACCGTCGGGGCGGGGATCTTCGTGCTCACCGGCACGGCGGCGGCGAATTATGCCGGGCCGGGGCTGATGCTCTCCTTCGTGCTCGGCGCGGTCGCGAGCGGGCTGGTGGCCCTGTGCTACGCCGAACTCGCCGCGATGATCCCCGTGGCCGGCTCGACCTATTCCTACACCTACGTCACGCTGGGCGCCCTGCCGGCCTGGATCATCGGCTGGGATCTGGTTCTCGAATTCGCCATGGCGGCGGCGACCATCGCCGTCGGCTGGTCGGGCTATGCGCAGAGCCTGCTCGCCGATGCGGGCCTGAGGCTGCCGGCATGGCTGGCCGCGGGGCCGGGGGAGGGCGGGATCGTGAACCTTCCGGCGGCGCTCGTCGTGCTGACGCTCACCGCCCTGCTGATGCGCGACAACCGGGAGGCGGCCCGCACCAATGCCGTGCTGGTGGCGCTGAAGGTCGCGATCATCCTCGCCTTCCTCGGCCTCGGCGCGGGGCATCTGCGGCCCGAACTGTGGCAGCCGCTGGTGCCGCCGAACGAAGGCACGTTCGGCGCCTTCGGCTGGAGCGGCATCTTTCGCGGGGCGGGGGTCGTGTTCTTCGCCTATGTCGGCTTCGAGACCATCTCGACCGCCGCCGGCGAGACCCGCAATCCGCAGCGGGATGCGCCGGTGGGGCTGATCGGCTCGCTCCTCGTCACCGCGGCGCTCTACGTGGCGGTGGCCGCCGTGCTCACCGGGCTCGTGCCCTATCGCGACCTCGACGTGGCCGACCCGATCGCGCGGGCCATGGCGGTGACGGGGCTGACCGGCTTTTCCGCGGCGATCAAGGCGGGCGCGTTGATCGGGCTCACCACCGCGGCGCTCACCGCGCTCTATGGCCAAGCGCGGATCTGCTACGCCATGGCCCGCGACCACATGCTGCCGGATCTGTTTGCCCGGATCGGGGCACGGAGCCGGACGCCGTTCGTCGCGCAAGGGGTGATCGGTCTCGCCACGGCCGTGGTGGCGGCTTTGGTGCCAATCGACATCCTCGGCGAACTCGTCAGCATCGGGACGCTGTTCGCGTTCATCCTCGTCTGCGCCAGCGTGCTGATCCTACGCCGCACGGAGTCGGAGCGGGCGCGACCCTTTCGCGTGCCGGGCGGCGCCCTGGTGCCGGTGCTCGGCATCCTCGCCTGCCTCGCCCTGATGGCGAGCCTGCCCGGCGATACGTGGCTGCGCCTTCTGGCCTGGCTCGGCCTCGGACTGGCGATCTGGTTCGGCTACAGCCGCCGGCGCGTCGGCCGGAATCCGGGTTTCGAAAGGACAGGTCCTTTCGCGGGTCCAGGGCAGAGCCCTGGTTGAAGGGAGGCCGGGGCTCTGCCCCGGCACCCCGCCAAAGGGATGATCCCTTTGGAAACCCGCACTCAGTACGAGCGGTGCGAACCCGCCGCCCGTCCGCCGCCGAAGCGGCGACGCAGGTAGCCGATGGCCTTAGGCAGCAGGAAGACGACGACGATCTGGCGCAGGATCGAGCGCATGCGGTGGGACTCCATTGCGAAAGCTCAGATTGGAGACCCAATGCCTGGACGGGCTTCCGCGTTCCCGGCTCAGAGCTCCAACGTCAACGTCACCGGGACGTGATCGGACGGCCTCTCCCAGCCCCGCGCCTCGCGGAACACCGCGACCCGGCGCACAGTGCCCGTGAGATCGGGCGAGACCCAGGTGTGGTCGAGGCGCCGGCCCTTGTTGGCGAGTTCCCAGTTCGGCGAGCGGTAGCTCCACCACGTGTAGATCTTCTCCGGCTCCGGAGTGAGGAGCCGCGCCGCATCGATCCAGCCGGCCTCGCCCCGCAGCGTCTCGAGCGCCTCGGTCTCGACGGGGGTGTGGCTCACCACGTCGAGCAGCTGCTTGTGCGACCAGACGTCGTGCTCCAGCGGCGCGACGTTGAGGTCGCCCACCAGGATCGCCGGACCGGAGACCCGCCGCCCGCCCCAGACCCGCAATTCGGACAGGAAGTCGAGCTTGTGCGCGAATTTCGGGTTGAGGTCGCGGTGGGGCATGTCGCCGCCCGCGGGCACGTAGAAATCGTGCAGCACGATCCCCGCCGCCGGTCCCGCCTCCGGCCCGAGCACTGCCGAGATGTGGCGCGCATCGGGCCGCTCGCAGAAGCTCATCACGTCGCGGGTCAGCAGCGGAAACCGCGAGATGATCGCGACGCCGTTATAGCCCTTCTGCCCGGCGAAGACGATGTTCTCGTAGCCCGATCCCTTGAACGCCTTGAGCGGGAACAGGTCGTCGGGGCACTTGGTCTCCTGCAGGCACAGCACGTCCGGCTGCGCCTCGCGGAGGAAGCGCAGCACGGACTCGATGCGCAGACGCACCGAGTTGATGTTCCAGGTCGTGACGGTGAGGCGCACGGGGATTGCCTGAGAAGCGTGGCGTGACGAGCCGCTTCGATAAAGCGCATTCCGACGAAGTGGAAACCGGTTCGTCGAAAGAATGCGCGTTGAAACAGGAGCTGGAGGCGCCGACCTGATACGATCAGGTTGGCGTCTCTAGCGGAACCCGTGCGGCTCGGAAACTACGCCTCGGCCGCCTCCTCCTCCAGGGCAAGCCCGTGCAGCATGGCGCAGAGCCGGTCTCCCGTCATCCGCGAGAGGTCGAAGCCGCTCTCGCCGGCCACGTCGCCGTAGCGGGCCGCGTCGTCCGGCGAGGCGCCGACATAGGCCATCGACCAATCGGTGAAGAGGCGCGTCTCCACCGCCTCGAAGGCGAGCAGCGAGACCTCGCCGTGGCGCTCGTCCTGCTGGATGCGCTCGAAGGTAGCCTCGACCGCGTCTTCCGGCCCCTCCAGCACCTGCGCGAAGCAGCCGGCGTTGAACATCAGCGCCCCGGTGACGTCGATGCGGGCGTTGTTGGTGCGGCTCGCGGCCAGGATGCCGCGGATCGTCTCGTCCATTGCCGCGGGGGCACCGGCGACCCGGTTGCGGCTGTAGTAGACGAGGCGGCGCAGGTCTTTCGGCTTCATTCGGCGGGCTCCTGGATCAGGCGGGCAAGGTCGAGGGCGAGGGAGCGGCAGACAACAGGGCCGCGGCCTGGGCGGCCGGCATCGGGCGTCCGGTCAGGTAGCCCTGGACCTCGGTGCAGCCCTCGGCGCGGATGGCGTCGAGTTGCGTCGCCGTCTCGACCCCTTCGGCGGTGGTGCGCATGCCGAGGCTGGCGCCGAGCCGGGCGATGGCCCGCACGATCGCCCCGCACTCGGCATTGCCCTCCATGCCGCGGACGAAGGACTGGTCGATCTTGATCTTGTCGAAGGGGAATTTCTGCAGGTAGCTCAGGGACGAGTAGCCGGTGCCGAAATCGTCCATCGAGATCTTCACGCCGAGCGCGCGCAGGCCGTTCAGCACGCCGAGCACGCTGTCGGTGTTCTCGAGGAGCGCGCCTTCGGTGATCTCCAGTTCCAGCCGGGCCGGGTCGAGGCCGGTCTGGGCCAGCACGTTCGTCACCGTCTCGACCAGCCGGCCGCCGCGGAACTGCACGGGCGAGAGGTTCACGGCGATCGATGCGGGGTGCGGCCAGCGCGCCGCCTCGCGGCAGGCGGTGCGCAACACCCACTCGCCAATGCCGACGATGACGCCGATCTCCTCGGCCAACGGGATGAACAGGGCCGGCGAGACCGGTCCGCGCTTGGGGTGGTTCCAGCGCAGCAGCGCCTCGAAGCCCGTGACGTCCCCGCTCTCCAGCTGGATCTGCGGCTGGAAGGCGAGATCGAACTGCTTGAGGGCCATTGCCCGGCGCAGGTCGATCTCCAGGCCGCGGCGCGCCTGCATCTGCGCGTTCATCGCCGGCTCGAAGAAGCGGTAGGTGCCCCGGCCCGCGGCCTTAGCCCGGTAGAGCGCGAGGTCGGCGTGTTTCAGCAGATCGTCGGCGTTCTGGCCGTCGGCGGGGGCGATGGCGACGCCGACGCTGACGCCGACATTGAGCATGTGGCCATCGACGACGTAGGTGCGCCCGACGAGATCGACGAGGCGGCGTGCCAGGGCCTCGGCCGCGTGCGGCTGCTCGACGCCGGCATGGAGCCCGACTTGGGGGCCGACTTGGGGATCGACTTGGAGGATGGCGAACTCGTCGCCGCCGAGCCGCGCGACCAGATCCCCGCTGCGGGTGGCCCGGCGCAGGCGCTCGGCGACCTTGCGCAGGAGCGCATCGCCGACCGGATGCCCGAGGGTGTCGTTGACCGTCTTGAACCGATCGAGGTCGAGCATCAGCACCGCGAGTGGTGCCCCCGTCCGGGCCGCCTCGGTCAGCGCCGTGTCGAGGCGGTCGTGCAGGCCGACGCGGTTGCACAGGCCGGTGAGCGGCTCCTGCCGGGCCAGGGCCGCGCCGCGGAGTTGCTCGGTCACGTCCTCGAAGGTGAGGGCGAAGCCGCCGGCCGAGAGTGGCGCCAGCGCCGCCTCGACGCGGCGGTCGCCGCCGAGGGTGAGCCGCGCCCGGACAGGGCGGGCGGCGCGTACAGCCTCCAGGATGGGCTCGGCCTCCGGCTCCGCGGCACCGAAGGGCACCAGCAGGGCGGGGAGGGGAAGGCCGACCGGTTCGGCGCAGGCGAGCAAGGCCGCCGCGTGGGCATTGGCGAAGACGACGCTGCCGCCCGCATCGAGCAGGAGCAGGGGCGCGGCCATCTCGGCCAGCGCCGCCTCGAACGGCAGGGCGATCGACAGCGACGGAGCGGCGAGGGCGGACATGCGGCCGGACAGCGTCCTATGGAGGCCGCCCCACCTGGACGGCCCACCTATAGGCCTGCTTTCCTCTCAACGGATGCTTAAAGCCGGGATGCTCCGGAGCGTATCCGGGCCGTTATTCAAAGAATTTCAGAGCACTCAACACGAGGCGTGACAACACATTTCGGTGATGCGGAGGGGAAAGCAATCCATGTTGTTGCCGTCCCTCATCGCGCTCAACTCAGGGGTTTCGTCCCTCGATCTGCTGCTGCATCGCCTTGTCCTCGGACCGGCCGTAATTGATGAAGAACAGCGACCCATCGACCGCCTTGCCCTTCTGCAGGTTCGAGAGCTGCACGGTGGTGAGATAGCCCTGCGGGTCGGTGATCCGCCATTGCGACAGAGTCTTCATCTCGGCGTCGAAGAAGAGCTGGATCTTCGAGGTGCCGCCCAGCGTCGAGCGGTCCTCCAGCCCGATGCGCACGCCGCCCGGATCGTTGGTCACTTCGCTCACCGTCAGGTCGCGGGCGAGGTCGATCTTCTCCCGCAGCAGGAATTTCAGCGGCGTCTGCGAGATGAAGTAGAGATCCTGGGTGCCGAGCTTGCGGTCGCGCACGGCAACCGAGGTGCCGTCGGCCACCACTTCGAGCGGGGAGGGCTGGTCGTACTCGAAGCGCAGGCGTCCGGGCTTGGCGAGCGTGAGCTTGCCGCCAATGCGCCGCCCGTCGGCGCCGATCTGGATGAAGCCACCGGTCAGGGTCTGGAAGCCGTTGAAATAGCTGTTGGCCGCCGCCACGACGGTGGCCGGGTCGGCATCCTGCAGCGAGGCGCCGAGGGACGGCGCTCCGACCGCCGCGACCCGCGTGCTGGGGCTCGCTGCCGGCGTCGCCGAAGCGGGCGCGCCGGGCTTGGCCGCCGCCTTGATGCTGCCCGTCTTCTCAGCGGGTTTCTCCGAGCTCTTCTCGGCCGCCTTGTCTGGTCCTTTGCCGGGCTTGGCTGCCGCCTTCTTGGCCGGGGCCGGGGCGGCCTCCGGCTCGGGCGCCCGGGCCGGAGGGGCCTGCGGCTCCTCCTTGCGGCCGAACAGGCCGTCGAGGAAGGAGGAGACCTGCGCCTCCACGGGCTGCGGCTGGAGCGCCAGCGCGGCGACGAGCAGCGGACCGGCAGCGAGGGAGAGGCGTCGGCCAGTCATCGTGTGGGCATCTCCGAAAGCTTGCGGGTGCGCGGGGCACTTGCCGTCCCGGTGGGGCTCTTGCCGTCCCGGTGCGGACGCGCGATGGCGGCGCGTCCGGATGTCATGTTCGCGGGTAGACCCGGCCCCTGTGGCGAATATGCGACGGGGGCCGGATCTGCGCGGTCGTGAGAGGCCTCAGTCGTCGTCGTAGCCGCTGGACGGTGCGCTCGCGAGGCCCTCGACCAGGATCTCGCGCTTGCCCGCGTGGTTGGCCGGCCCGACGATCCCCTCGATCTCCATCCGCTCCATGATCGAGGCGGCGCGGTTGTAGCCGATCTGGAGACGGCGCTGGATGTAGCTCGTCGAGGCCTTGCGGTCGCGCAGCACCACGGCGATGGCCTGCTCGTAGAGTTCGCCGCCCTCGGCGCCCGCGGTGGCCGCGAAGGCGCCGATGTCGAAGACCGGAGCGTCGGACTCTTCGGTTTCAGCAAAATCGTCCTTCTCGGCCTTGGCCGCGGCCCGCCCGCCCTTGGCCGGCTTCTCCGGCTGCTCGGAGGAGCCGTCGTCCGCCGTGACCGCTTCGAGGTAGGACGGCCGGCCCTGGCGCTTGAGGTGGGCGACCACGGTCTCGACTTCCGAGTCCGAGCAGAACGGCCCGTGCACGCGCGTCGTGCGCCCGCCGCCGGCCATGAACAGCATGTCGCCCTGGCCCAGCAACTGCTCGGCGCCCATCTCGCCCAGGATCGTGCGGCTGTCGATCTTGCTCGTCACCTGGAAGGAGATGCGGGTCGGGAAGTTCGCCTTGATCGTGCCGGTGATGACGTCGACCGAGGGGCGCTGCGTCGCCATGATGAGGTGGATGCCCGCCGCACGCGCCATCTGCGCCAGCCGCTGGATCGCGCCCTCGATGTCCTTGCCCGCCACCATCATCAGGTCGGCCATCTCGTCGACCACGATCACGATGTAGGGCAGGGCCGAGAGGTCCATCTCCTGCTCTTCGAACACCGCCTCGCCGGTGGTGCGGTCGAAGCCGGTCTGGATCGTGCGGGTGATGATCTCGCCCCGCTCGCGCGCCTCCTTCATCCGGGCATTGTACCCGTCGATGTTGCGCACGCTGATCTTCGACATCTTCTTGTAGCGCTCCTCCATCTCGCGCACGGCCCATTTGAGGGCGATGACCGCCTTCTTCGGGTCGATGACGACGGGGGAGAGCAGGTGCGGGATGCCGTCATAGACCGACAGTTCCAGCATCTTGGGATCGACCATGATGAGGCGGCACTCCTCCGGCTTGAGCCGGTAGAGCAGCGACAGGATCATGGTGTTGATGGCCACCGACTTGCCCGAGCCGGTGGTGCCGGCGACCAGCAGGTGCGGCATGCGGGCGAGGTCGGCGATGATCGGCTCGCCGCCGATGTTCTTGCCGAGGCACAGGGCGAGCTTGTGCTTGGTCTCCACGAAATCGACCGAGGCCAGCAGTTCGCGCAGGTACACGGTCTCGCGCACCGGGTTCGGCAGTTCGATGCCGATCACGTTGCGGCCGGGGACGACGGCGACACGGGCGGAGATGGCGGACATCGAGCGGGCGATGTCATCCGACAGGCCGATGACGCGGCTCGACTTGGTGCCGGGCGCCGGCTCCAGCTCGTAGAGGGTGACGACGGGGCCCGGGCGCACGGCGAGGATGTCGCCGCGCACGCCGAAATCCTGCACGGTCTGCTGGAGGTTGAGCGCATTCTGCTCCAGCTCGTCCGCATCGACCTCCTCGCCGTCGTTCAGCGGCGGCTCGGCGAGCAGTTCCAGGTCGGGCAGTTCGTAGTCGGCATTGCCGACGAACGACGCCTCCAGGTGGCGGCCGGCGGGGATCAGCATCGAACGCTCGGGCAGGATCGCCCGCGGACGGTTTTCGGGTTCGGGCTCGATGGTCGCCACGGGCTCGGCGGCTTCCGCCTCGAACGCGTCGGCGGTGTCGAGGGCAGCCGGCTCTTCCGCGAAATCCTGGGCAAAATCCTCGGCCAGATCTTCGCTCGGCTCGACCTCGGCACCGGGCTTGGTGCGCAGCAGGACCGGCCGGGCCGGGATGGTCAGCGGCGCCGTCGTCATCCCCTGGGGGGCAGGGGAGGGGGCCTGCGGGGCAGGCTGCACCGCCTGCGGGGCAGGCTGCACCGGGGCGGGGGCCGGAGCCGGGTAGGCCGTGAAAGGCCGCGCGGCGACGGGCGCCGCCGCCATGGCGGAGACCGGGGCCGGGGCGGGCGCCACGGCTCGCGGTGCGGCCTCAAAAGCGGGCTGCGGCGCGGCCTCGGCGAAAGCCGAACGGGCCGGGCGGATCGCGGCGCGGGCGGCCATGGCGTTCAGCACCGGGCGGGGCGCGGCGGGCGCGACCGGCTCGGCGACCTCGACCGCCGACTCGGCCGGGCCGAACCAGCCGTGCAGGGCCGACCAGTCCGGCACGTCCGACCAATCGGACGGCTCGGCCGGGACCGGCGGGATGAAGGGCGCGTAGAATGCCGCGAAGAGGGCGGCCTCCGGCGTTTCCGCCGGGGCGGGGAGCGGCGCGGCCGGCAGGGACTCGGCGGCGACGGCCTCGAAATGCATCGCGTCGAACCGGATCTCCTCGATCGCCAGCGCGGGCTGCGATGCGATCTCGGCCTGCGGCAAGACCTCCGCCTGCGGCACGACCTCCGCCTGTTGCACTTGAACGACGGACTTCTGCCGGCGGTCGGGGGTGCGGAAGAAGCTCACGCCGGGCGGCGGCACGAACGGGCGGCGCCAGCTCGGCACCTCGGAGGCGGCCTGCTCGGCGCGCAGCCGGGCGGCCTCGTCGCTCTCGGCACTGCGCTGCGCCGCGCGCTCGGCGGCTTCGCGCTCCGCTGCCTCGCGGGCCCGCTGCGCCTCCAGCGCCGCGGCCTCTGCGGCGGCCTGGGCGTCGAGCAGGGCCTGGGCCCGGAGTTGCGCCTCGCGCTCGGCTTCCAGGGCTTGGCGGCGGCGCTCCATCAGAACGGTGTCGGGGGTGCGGGTGAAGCGCACCGCCTCGGGCAGCGCAGCCTGCGGCACGCCGTAAGACCCATCCTGTGAAGCGGGCAGGGCGTGGGCCGCCGGGATCACGCCGGCCTCCGGCGCGATCGCCGCCGGCCGGCGCGGCGTGCGCACCAGGACGCCGGGACCGGAAGCGCGGGGATCGATGCGGCTCTCGAACGGCATCTCCGGCTGAGCGCCGTAGGGCAGGGCGGGCGCGGGCATCTCGAACAGCCCCTCCTCCGGTTCGGGCGACCACGGCTGCGAACCCCAGTCCTCCGGCGCGGCCGGCGCACGGCCGAGCATCGCCCCCGGCGGCACCAGCCAGCTCGGCACGTTGCCGGCGTCGAACCCGTCCGTGCCGGGCTGCGGCAGCGCCGGATGCGGCAACGCGTGCGGGAGCGCCCGCGGCGGGGCCGGCGGCGCCCCGGCGATGCGCCGGGCGAGATTGGAACGCAGGCTCATCAGCCGATGGGCGATACCGCCGATCGACCGGTCCAAGCGGTCGCCGCCGCGGCTCGGCCGCGATGGATCACGATGGGAATGGGGAGGCCGTCCCGATGCGCGCATGATCTGTGAGATGACTCGAAACAAGGTCCGGCTCCTGCGGAGCGGTTCGAGCCCCAAGGTAGGCGGATCGTCGTTAACGAACGCTTGCCTCGACCTTCGCCCCGCTCGTCCCGCAGGCGCCCTCCCCTCTTCCCGGCTGGCCCGACCCGCCGGTGCAAGCGTGACGCGAACCGGATATCATCGAGCGCGGTTGGCTCTTCGCGATGATGTTTCGAGGCCCGGTAACGGAGGGCGGCCCGGTCGCGGTCGTGCCCTATATCAGGCCTGAAAATGTTGGTTCGAGAGGCGCTTGGCAGGGTTTCCTGCCGTATCAGGTGAGCTGCGAGATCCGGTGACGAATCCGAGCCAAGAGACCTTGAGTCCGAAAAACTTCCGCTCCCTCTACCGGCACGGCTTTGCCCGCGTCGCCGCCTGCACCGGCCGCAGCCATCCGGGCGACCCGGCGGCCAATGTCGCCGACATCTCAGGCCTCGCGCGGCAGGCGCACGGGGCCGGGGCGGCGCTCGCGGTCTTCCCCGAACTTTGCGTCTCCTCCTACGCCATCGAGGATCTGCTGTTGCAGGCCACCCTCCTCGACGCGGTCGAGACGGGCGTGGCGCGGCTGGTCGAGGAGAGCGCCGGGCTCACGCCACTGCTCGTCGTCGGCGCGCCCCTGCGCTGGCGCAACCGGCTCTACAATTGCGCCGTGGCGATCCGGGGCGGGCTGCTGCTCGGCGTGGTGCCGAAGAGCTACCTGCCGAACTACCGGGAGTTCTACGAGAAGCGCCACTTCGCCTCCGGCGCCGGCATCACGGGCGAGACGATCCGCCTCGGCGGGCTCGAGGCGCCGTTCGGCACCGACCTGATCTTCGCCGCCGACGACCTGCCGGGCTTTCGCCTCGCGATCGAGGTCTGCGAAGATCTCTGGGTGCCGCAGACGCCGGGCATGGACGCGGTGCTCGCCGGTGCCACCGTGATCGCCAACCCCTCGGGCAGCCCAATCACCGTCGGCCGGGCCGATTCCCGCGCCCTGCTGACCCGCGCCGCCTCGATGCGCGGCCTGTGCGCCTACGTCTACGCAGCGGCCGGGACGGGGGAATCCACCACCGACCTGTCCTGGGACGGGCAGACCAGCATCGACGAGAACGGCGTGCGGCTGGCGGAAGGGCAGCGCTTCCCTCAAGCGCCGGTCGTGACGCTCGCCGATATCGACCTCGACCTGATCGCCCAGGAGCGGCTTCAGGCCGGCAGCCTCGACGACAACGCCCGCCGGCACGGCACCCCGCCCTGGCGGACGATTCCCTTCCGGCTCGATCCGCCGGAGAGCGATCTCGGGCTCGAGCGCCGGGTCGAGCGCTTCCCCTTCGTGCCGGCTGACCCCGCACGCCTCGCGCAGGATTGCTACGAGGCCTACAACATTCAGGTCGCCGGCCTCGCCCAGCGGCTCGCGGCCACCGGCACGAAGCGGGCGGTGATCGGCGTCTCCGGCGGCCTCGACTCGACGCACGCGCTGATCGTCGTCGCGAAGGCCTTCGATCGGCTCGGGCTGCCGCGCAAGGACATCCTGGCCTACACCCTGCCGGGCTTTGCCACTTCCGACGAGACCAAGACCAACGCCCACGCCCTGATGCGGGCGCTCGGCACCACCTCGGAGGAGATCGACATCCGCCCGGCCGCCCGGCAGATGCTGGCCGATATGGGCCACCCGTTCGGGCGCGGGGAGGCGGTCTACGACGTCACCTTCGAGAACGTGCAGGCGGGCCTGCGCACCGACTACCTGTTCCGGCTGGCCAACCAGCACGGCGGCATCGTGATCGGCACCGGCGATCTCTCGGAGCTGGCGCTCGGCTGGAGCACCTACGGCGTCGGCGACCAGATGAGCCATTACGGCGTCAATGCCGGCGTGCCCAAGACCCTGATCCAGCACCTGATCCGCTGGGTGATCGCGTCCGGCCAGTTCGGGGAGGCGGAGAACCGCACGCTCCGGGCGGTGCTCGACACCGAGATTTCGCCCGAACTGGTGCCGGCCTCGGAAGGCGAGGGGCCGCAGAGCACGGAGGCCAAGATCGGCCCTTACGCCCTGCAGGACTTCAATCTCTGGTTCACCCTGCGCCACGGCTTCCGGCCGTCGAAGATCGCCTTCCTCGCGCTCCATGCCTGGGGCGACGCGGCGGCCGGCGACTGGCCGCCGGATTTCCCGCAAGCCAAGCGCGTCGCCTATGACTTGGCCGAGATCCGGCGCTGGCTCGGCGTCTTCCTCGATCGCTTCTTCCGCTTCAGCCAGTTCAAGCGCTCGGCGCTCCCCAACGGCCCGAAGGTCTCGGCCGGCGGCTCGCTCTCGCCCCGCGGCGACTGGCGCGCGCCGTCGGATGCCAGCGCCCGGGCGTGGCTCGACGAGCTGGAGCGGAACGTGCCGAAGGGGTGAGGGCGGCGGCGCCCGTCTCTTACGGCGCGCCGCCGGTCCAATCCCCGCCGCCTGCGGCCGGAGCGAGGTGGAAGCCATCGAGGGTCTCGGCGGAGGGCGGGTGGCCGGCACGGCGCTGGGCGACGTAGTCGAGGGCGCCTGCTACGGCGCGCTCGGAATAGGGCTTGGCGATCACCCCGAGCGCACCCGCGAAATCCGGCGGGATGCGCTTGGCGTTGGCGGTCATGAACACCACGGTGACCCGCGGGTCGCGGCTCAACTGGCGCGCCACCTCCACTCCGGTCGGCCCGTCGATGAGGTGGATGTCCACCAGCGCCACGTCCGGCAGGGCGGTGCGGCCCAGCGCGATGGCGTCCGCCGAGGAGCCCGCGACGCCGACGCTGACATGACCGAGGTCTTCCAGCAGGCATTCCAGTTCGAGGGCGATCAGCACCTCGTCCTCGACAACGAGAATGCGCAGGGGCCCCTCCCTCACCTCGGGCATCGCGGTTCTCCCGGCGTCGTTTGTCCCCCCGCCCCGAATCGATCCGCCGGATTGGCGGCGAAGGGAGCGGGCCCGGCCCGCCGCGGGACCGGTTTCCGGTGGAAACGGCCCGGAGTGAAGAAACGCATGTCCGTCACAATGCGTCGGTCCCGACCAGCGGGATCGTGATCGTGATCCGCGTGCCGGGCCCGGCATCCGACCATTCAAGGGTGCCGCGCAACTGGCGCACCACCATCTCGACCAGGGTGCGGCCGAAGCCCGCGGGGTTGGACGGCACCGCGGCCATGCCGATGCCGTCGTCCTGAATGACGAGGCGCATCCCCGCCTCGAAACGATGTGCCTCGATCGCGACCCGGCCGCGGCGCGCCTCCGGGAAGGCGTGGTGCAGGGCGTTCGTCGTCAATTCGTGGATCAGCAGCGCCAGCGGGGCGGCCATGGCGGCGGAGAGCGCCAGCGCCTCGATCTCCGTCTCGATCCGGGTGCGGTCCCCGTCGAGGCCGGCGGCGAGGTCTGCGATCAGGTCGGCGGTGAACTCCCGGAAGTCGAAGCGGGTGACGTCGCCCTCCGAGTACAGCATCCGGTGGGCCGTGGAGAGGGCGCCGATCCGGTCGGCCATGGCCTGGAGCGCGTTGCGGGCGTCGCCCTCCGGCGTGCGGCGGGCCTTCAGCAGCATCAGCGAAGAGATGACCTGGAGGTTGTTCTTGACCCGATGATCGACCTCGTGGAGCAGCGCGGTCTTCTGTTCCAGGGCCGAGCGCAGGTCGGCGGTCCGCTCGCTCACCTCGCGCTCCAGCGCGTCGTTGGCGTCGCGCATCGCCAGTTCCAGGCGGTGCTTGTCGGTCATGTCGGCCTGGGCCGAGAAGAAGAACAGGACCTTGCCCGCCTCGTCGCAGACGGGATTGATCGTCATGCCGTTCCAGAACGACGTGCCGTCCTTGCGGTAATTGAGCAGCTCGCCCTCGAACGGCCGGCCCGTGGCGAGAGCCGACCGCATCGTCTGAAGCACCGCCGCATCGGTGAGGGGACCTTGCAGCATGCGGCAATTCTGACCGTAGAGTTCCTCGCGGGCATAGCCCGTGAGCCCGAGAAAGGCGCCGTTGGCCCAGACGACCGGGTTGTCGCCCCGCCGCGGATCGGTGACCACCATCGGCGTCGGGCTGGCCTCGAAGGCTGCCGCGAAGACCTCCACCGTGACGCCCGAGGGCAGGCTCGCTCCTTTGGGAAAACCCGTCATCTCTACGCCAACACAGGCATGCCGCTCTCGAGCGCGGCACGCGAACCGGAGTCACCCGACGCATTCCGTAGCGTCCGGCCCCGCGACTCCAACGAGCCGGCCCTTCCCCCGTTCCGTGCGGTGAAGCACGGAGCACCCTGCGGACCTGTCATCGTGCCGGAGCCTGCAATTACGGTTCTATCAACCATGTTGGCTCTATACGGAGCCCAGGATTCCGACTTTGCGCGGGACTCGCAAGGGATGTGACGGGGGCTGCGGGCCGCAAGTCCGTCATGTTTTCTGCGGAGATCGGGATCAAAGATGCGCGAGTGTCCGGGCGCCCGGCTCCGCGCGGCGTCCCAGATCCATGCAACCCTGCCCGACGGGCGGGGGCTCCAGGGAGTTTTACGCGATGGCGGATGCGGCGAACTCCAAGACGCTTCCTAAGGACACGCCCCTGAAAGCGCAGCCGCGCAAGCTGCGCCTGCGCGACATCACCGAGGACAAGCGCGTCGCGCAGATGCTGGCGCTCGGCTTCTCCTCCGGCCTGCCGCTCCTGCTCGTGCTCGGCACCTTCACCCTGCGGCTCGCCGATTCCGGCATCGACATCAAGACGATCGGCCTGTTCAGCTACGTCGCGCTGCCCTACTCGCTGAAGTTCCTCTGGGCGCCTTCGATCGACCGGGTCGACGTGCCGTTCCTGGCCCCGCGCCTCGGCCGCAAGCGCGCCTGGATGATCGTGACGCAGATCGCCACCGCCCTGGCGCTAGTCCTGATGGCCTTCGCCGACCCGAAGGACCATCTCGCGCTCATCGGCCTCGGCGCCTTCCTCGTCGCCTTCTGCGCCGCCACCCAGGACGTGGTGATCGACGGCTGGCGCATCGAGGCGGCGGGCACCGACCTGCAGGGCATCATGGCCGCCACCTCGAACCTCGGCTACCGGTTCGGGCTGATCCTGGCCGGCGCCGGCGCGCTCTACGTCGCGGCCTATGGCGGCTGGACGCTCGCCTATCTCTGCATGGCCGCGCTGATGGGCGTCGGCCTGACCGCGGCCCTGCTCGCCACGCCCTATGACCGGCCGCGCGAAGCGGCGACGGGCAAGCGCGACCTGCCCGCCGCCGTGCGCCGCGCCGTGCTGGAGCCACTGACGGAACTCTACGCCCGGATGGGCAAGGCCCTGTTCGCGGTGCTGGCGCTCGTCGCGCTCTACCGGATGCCGGACTTCGTCTCCGGCGTGATGGCCAACCCGCTCTACATCACGCTCGGCTACGGCAAGGCGGAGATCGCCACCATCGTCAAGCTGTTCGGCATCTGGGTCGGGATCGCCGGGGGGCTTTGCGGGCGGCTGGTCGATCGCCCGGCTCGGCATGTTCCCGACCCTGGTGATCGGCGCCTTCATCGCCGCCGCCTCGCACCTGTCGCTGGCGTGGCTGGCGCTCGGCGAGCCGGAGCAATGGCGGCTCGCCATCGCGGTCTCGATCGAGAGCCTGTGCGGCTCCTTCGCCGGCATCGCGCTGATCGCCTACATGTCGAGCCTGACCACGCCGGGCTTTGCGGCCACGCAATACGCCCTGTTCTCCTCACTCTACGCCCTGCCGGGCAAGCTGGTCGCTGGTACCTCCGGCTTCGTGGTGGCGGCTTACGGCTTCCCGGCCTTCTTCGCGATGACCGCGGCGGTCGGCATCCCCGTCGTCGCCCTGTGCTTTGCCGTGGGACGCATCCCGCAGCGCACGGCGCCCGCGGAAAGCCCGGCCGAGGCCACGCCCGAGGCCGTGCAGGGGGGGGAACCCAACCGGCCCCGTCGGTCTTGCCTCAGCCGAAGCGGGCCCCGAGATCCCGCCCAAAGTCGCGAGGGCGCAGACGTGAACGACCTTGCCGTTGTTGGAGAAACCCTGCCGGTTCCGATCGACCCGCCGGCCGGAAAGTCCTTGTCGGAGGAGGACCGCGCCGTCCTGCGGCGCGCGGTGACCGTATTGGAGAAGCCGGGGCTTGCCTCCCGGCTCTCGGCGGCCGCGGGCGCGCCCCTCGACATGATCGGCCGCGCGCTGCCGGCGCCCATCACCGAGACGGTGGCCAGCGCCACGGAAGGCGCGATGCGCACGGCCCTTCGGGTCGCGCTGGCGACCCTGCCGGACAAGGACGTGAAGCCCGCCGGCACCGCGCTGGAGCGCATCGAAACCGAGGCTGGCGGGCGCCTGAGCCGCCTGCTCGGGTCGAGCGAAACCCGCCACAAGGCGCTCGCCGCGGTGACCGGTGCGGTCGGCGGCGTGCTCGGCCTCGCGACGCTGGCGGTAGAGCTGCCGGTCTCCACGACGCTCATGCTGCGCTCCATCGCCGAGATCGCCAGGGAAGAGGGCGAGGATCTGAGCGATCCCGAAAGCGCGCTCGCCTGTGTGCAGGTCTTCGCGCTCGGCGGACGGGCCGGCGCCGAAACGACGGTCGCCGATAGCGGCTACTTCGCGGTGCGCGCCGCACTCGCCAAGACCATGTCGGAAGCCGCCCGCTACGCCGCCCACCGCTCGCTGCTCGATGCCGGCGCGCCGCCGCTGGTGCGGCTCACCGCGCAGATCGCCGCCCGCTTCGGCCTCGTCGTCTCGCAGAAGGTCGCGGCCCAGGCCGTGCCGGTGATCGGGGCACTCGGGGGGCGCTGCCGTCAACGCCGCCTTCATGGACCACTTCCAGTCCATGGCCCGCGCCCACTTCACCGTGCGCCGGCTGGAGCGGGCCTACGGCAAGGACGCGGTGCACGCGGCCTATCTCGAGGAGAAGGCGGCGCTCGGCCTCGGCTGAGGGGGCGGCACGCGGTTGGCCGACGACCGATCCCGTCCTCGCCCTCATCCTGAGGTGGCGGCGCGAAGCGTCGCCCTCGAAGGAGCCTCCCGTTCTCGCGCGGCATCTGGACGATCCTTCGAGGCTCGCTGACGCGGGCGCCTCAGGATGAGGCGGAGGATGGGAGAGGCGGTTGCCTCGTAAGCCTCAAGGCCAGACCTTGATCGATACCGGCCGGCGCACGAGGTCGCGGTCGGAGGTGATGGTGCAGCCCTCAAGGCGCAGGGTCGCGAAGGTGAGGAGCGCGCCTTCGCCGACATCGTCGAAGTTGCGGCCCTTGGCACCCGGATCGAGCAGGGACGGGTAGGCGATCAGCCTGCGCTTGGCCCCGCACGGATCGTCGTAGAGCGTGGCTCCGGCGAGCAGCAGTCGCGGCACGTCCCAGGTCAGCAGGTCGCGCGACGTGCTCCAGTAGAAGCCCGATTCCGGAAACACGCCGCCCTTGGCCGCCATGAACACCGCGATCCAGGCCCCCGTGCCGCGGTGGCGCACCACCGCGCCGACGGGGGCGGGAAACGGCCCGACCGGCCGGCAGGTGTCGGCGATCTTGGCCGTCTTGCGGTAGGGGTCGGGAAAGGCGGCGGTGAAGCCGGTGCCGGTCCAGGCGCGCCAGCTTGTGGGATCCTCCGGCCGCTCCGTACGGAACAGGCAGACGCCCGCCGCCTGATCGCTGCCGGGCCGGTCCCAGCCCGTGGTCGAGGCGAGGAAGTAGCGGGTTCGCCCCTCGCCGAAGATGTTGGACGGGTTGAAGAAGCCCCGGTGCCGGCCCTGGCCCTCCTCCTGCCGGAACGGCGCGCCCGCCACCACCGCGGGCGGCGCCGTGCGGGTGAAGCTCAAGCCCCCGTCGCGGGAGAAGGCCGCGGTGACCGTGTTGTACCAGCACTCCATGTACACCTTGGAGCGGCAGCGGCCCTCATGCTCGTTGGCCTGGTACTCGTGGTGGAGGAGGGCGGCGACGTTCGGGCCGTCCTCGGTCCAGGTGGCGGTGATCCACGAGCGGTCGTCGTAGAGCGCCGGGTCGGGCTTCTCGCCGGAATCGAGCACCACGCGGCAATCGATTGTGAGGTGCTCGAAGTCGGGGCCGCGCAGAGCCCGGTTGCGGTAGTGCAGGCCGAAGACGGCGATCTGACCCGACGCGTCGCGGAAGGCGCGGGCGGGCGCATCGGGCACGTCGGCGCCGTCGCAGGCGTCGCGGGTGGCGGAGAACAGCGTCCGTTCCGGTCCTGTCAGGGTCAGCGCCGAGAGCGGCGGCTCCGCGGCGGCGCGGGCCGGCGGCACGGCGCCGCAGGAGAGCGCGAGCGCTGCGACGAGGAGGCGAGTCAGTCTGGACATCGCGAAAAGATTGCGTTTTGAACCGTTACAGGGAGCTTGTCCGCATCCGCCGGAGCGAGCGCCGTCCACAGGCTGCCCCCATGCTGGTTATGATCCTCGGCCTCGTGCTGTTTCTCGGCACGCACGCCTTCTCTATGGCCCGGGCCAAGCGCGGGGAGGTGATCGGCCGGATCGGCGAGGGCCGGTTCAAGCTCGGTTACACCCTGCTCTCGGTGCTCGGCCTGATCCTGACCGTCTATGGCTACGGCCTCTACCGGCAGGAGGGCATGATCCCGGTCTGGTCGCCGCCGCTCTGGACCCGGCATCTCGCGGTGCTGCTGACGCTGTTCGCCTTCATCAGCCTCGCGGCGACCTACCTTCCCGGCCATCTCCGCGCCCGGCTCAAGCACCCGATGCTGCTGGCCGTGAAGATCTGGGCGACCGCCCACCTGCTGGCCAACGGCGATCTCGGCTCGATCCTGCTGTTCGGCTCCTTCCTCGCCTGGGCGGTGGTCGCCCGCATCAGCGCCAAGCGCCGCGCGCTCACGGCCGGCCAAGTGGCGCAGCAGCATGGCGGGCAGGCCGCACCGGCCGGCTGGCGCAACGACGCCCTCGCCGTGGTCGTCGGCGTCGTGGCGTGGTTCGTGTTCGGCAAGTACCTGCACCCGCTGCTCATCGGCGTCGCCGCCTGGCCGGGGCAGGCCTGACAGGGCGATCGCTCGAAGCGATCGCCCTAGAGCGCATTCCGACGAAGTGGGAACCGGTTCGTCGATAGAATGCGCGTCAAAACAAGGACCTAGAGACGCCGGCCTGATACAATCAGGTCGGATACGGCTCTAGTTTGCCTCCGGCCGCAAGCGCCGGCGGTCGCCTCCGCGATCTCAGTCTGTCGCTCCGCTCGATGCTTTCCGAGGCTCAAGCCCCGAAAAGCCCGCTCCGCGCGGCGCTCTTCGCGCCGCGAAACCGCTCAAGCGGCTTCGAGCGATGGCCCTGACGGACTTGAGCCCCCTATTCGCCAAAGCGGGGGCGCTGTGCTAGGCGCCCTCGATACGACGACGAGCGAGGCGAGCGCGCTCCGCGAGGAGCGCCCGGATTTGTCATGGCCGAGAACAACGAGTTCATCCGCGAGGTCGACGAGGATTACCGCCGCGACCAGATCGCCAACATCTGGAAGCGCTACAACGCGCTGATCATCACTCTGGCGGTCCTCCTCGTGGCCGGCGTCGGCGGCTACAATTACTGGCGCCATGCCGAGCGCACCCGCGCCGAGGCGGCCTCCGTGCGTTTCGACAAGGCCAACCGCCTCGCCAAGGATGGCAAGGCGGAGGAGGCGGACCGCGACTTCGCCGCGATCCAAGCCGACGGGCCGGGGGGCTACGCCCTGCTTGCCCGCTTCCGCCTCGCCGCCGAGGCGACCAAGCGCGATGCGGCCGCCGGAGCGGACGCCTACGACAAGCTCGCCGCCGACACCGGCATCGGCGATGCCCTGCGCGACCTCGCCCGCCTGCGCGCGGCGCTGCTGCGCCTCGACGGCACCGATCCGAACGCGGCGCTGACCAGCCTCCAGGGGCTTGCTGCGCCGACCAACGCCTTCCGTCACACAGCCCGCGAGATGCTCGGCCTGACGGCGCTCAAGCGCGGCGACATCGAGGGCGCCGGCCGCTGGTTCGACCAGATCAGCGCCGACGGCGAGACGCCCCAGGGCCTGCGTCAGCGGGTCGAGATCTACCAAGCGCTTGTGGCCGGTGGCGCCGTCACCGTGACGGAAGCCAAGCCCGAGAATGCCGCGCCGCCGCCGATCACCCGCTGACGGCGCGGCCGGAACCGCCTATCTTCGAACTGGATGTTGCGCGTCGGGCTCCCTTGCCCGCGCGCCTGACGAGACTGTTATTTCCCATGGATCTGCCGACCGTCGCGATCGTCGGACGCCCGAATGTCGGCAAGTCGACCCTGTTCAACCGGCTGGTCGGGCGCAAGCTCGCCCTGGTGGATGACCGCCCCGGCGTGACCCGCGACCGCCGCGAGGGCGAGGGCTTCATCGGCGACGTCGCCTTCCGCGTCATCGACACCGCGGGCCTCGAAGAGGCGGACGCCGACTCGCTGCTCGGCCGCATGCGCGCCCAGACCGAGGCCGCCATTCTCGAAGCCGACGCGGTGCTGTTCGTCATCGACGCCCGCGCCGGCGTCCTGCCGTCCGACCGGCCCTTTGCCGAGCTGGTGCGCCGCTCCGGCTGCCCCGTCATCCTCATCGCCAACAAGGCCGAGGGCGGCGCTGGCATGGCCGGCGCCTACGACGCGTTCTCGCTGGGGCTCGGCGATCCGATCCCGTTCTCGGCCGAGCACGGCGAGGGACTGGGCTCGCTGCAGGATGCCCTGCGTGAGGTTCTGCCCGAACCCGACGAGGAGGACGAGGACGGGGAGGGCGGCAAGGGCCTGCGCGTCGCCATCGTCGGGCGCCCGAATGCCGGCAAGTCCACCCTGATCAACCGGATGATCGGCGAGGACCGCCTGCTGGTCGGCCCCGAGGCCGGCATCACCCGCGATTCGATCTCCCTCGATTGGGAGTGGCGCGGGCGCCGGATCAAGCTGCACGACACCGCCGGCATGCGCCGCCGGGCGCGCATCGACGACAAGCTCGAAAAGCTCGCGGTCTCGGACGGCTTGCGCGCCGTGCGCTTCGCCGAGGTCGTGGTCGTGCTCCTCGACGCGACGATCCCGTTCGAGAAGCAGGATCTCACCATCGTCGATCTCGTCGAGAGCGAGGGCCGCGCGGTGGTGATCGGCCTCAACAAGTGGGATCTCGTCGCCGACCAGCCGGGCCTGCTCAAGACCCTCCGGGAAGACTGCACCCGCCTGCTGCCGCAGGTGCGCGGCGTCTCGGTGGTGTCGCTCTCGGGGCTCGCCGGCGACGGCATCGACAAGCTGATGCAGGCTGTGGTCGATGCCTCCGAGGTGTGGAGCCGTCGCGTCTCGACGGCGCGGATCAATGCGTGGCTCACCGACGCGCTCCAGCGCAACCCGCCGCCCGCGGTCTCCGGCCGGCGCATCAAGATCCGCTACGCGACCCAGGTGAAGAGCCGCCCGCCGCACTTCGCCCTGTTCGGCAATCAGCTCGACGCCCTGCCGAAATCCTACACCCGTTACCTCGTCAACGGCCTGCGCGAAGCCTTCGACCTGCCCGGAACGCCGATCCGGCTGTCCCTGCGCACCACGAAGAACCCGTTCGAGAAGGGCTAAAAGGCGGGTCCTCCGGGACCGCGCGATCCTGCGGGAAGGACATTCCCCCGCAGGGGAGCGAGGGAGAGCTTCGGCCTTGGCGCGCGTTGAACTTGGGAACTCCGCTCCCTTGCTCGCGCCGCCCGGGCCCTTAGCCTGTCGGCTCCCTCTCGCATGGATCGTTTCCCGATGGCCGGATCGTCCTCCGCCGCCGCGCGGCCGACGAAGCGCGTCGAGCCGCGCACGCTGGCCCTGATCGGGCTCGCGGGCCTCGCTGTCGCCGCCGCAGCGGCCCTGTTCGCGACATTGGCCGATGCCGGCACCGTCCAGGCGGTCCGGGAGGGCCTCAGCAGTCGCGGTTTCTGGACCGCGGCGGCGGTCGGGCTCGCGGCGCAGACCGTCGATGGCGCACTCGGCATGGCCTACGGCATCACCTCGACCACGTTCCTGCTGTCCACCGGGGTGCCGCCGGCGGCGGCCTCCGCCTCCGTGCATGTGGCCGAGATCTTCACCACCGCCTTCTCCGGCCTCTCGCATTGGCGGCTCGGCAATGTCGACGGGCCTTTGTTCCGGCGCCTGTTGATCCCGGGCGTGATCGGCGCGGTGGCGGGCGCGACCCTTCTCACCTCGGTCGATGGCGAGACCATCAAGCCGTTCGTCTCGGTCTACCTGCTCGGGATGGGGCTCTACGTCCTGTCGAAGGCGTTCCGCACCCTGAAGGCCAACCGCGCGCCGCCCCGTGCCGTGGTGCCGCTGGCGCTCGGCGGCGGCTTCGTCGATGCGGTCGGCGGCGGCGGGTGGGGGCCGGTGGTGACGGCCACGCTGGTCGGCGGCGGTCAGGATCCGCGCACCTCGATCGGCTCGGTCAACGCGGCGGAGTTCTTCGTCGCGGTGGCAAGCGGGTTGTCCTTCACCCTGCTCGGCGGGCTGACCCACTGGACCACCATCGCCGGCCTCGTCGTCGGCGGGCTGTTCGCGGCCCCGATCGCCGCCCTGCTGGTGCGGGTGATCCCGGCACGGGTGCTGATGGTCGTGGTGGGCCTCCTGATCGCGAGCCTCAGCCTCGTGAGCCTCGCGGAGCTGTTCGGTTAGCCGTCACCCGTCCCGCGTGGTCTCGGCGAGCCAGTCCACCACCGCGTCGAGGGCTTGGCGGTTGCTGGTGTCGCCGCCGCGGGTTCCCTCGAACGCGGCGATCTGCCGGTCGGCGCTGGTGCCCTCGCGCAGGATGCGGCGGGCGTCGGCCACCTCTTCGGTGCAGCCCAGCGCCTCGGCATCCTCCGCGATCAGCGAGAGCAGCGTGTCGAGGGCGGCGTCGAAGGGGAAGGCCTGCTCGGACGCCTCGTCGATCAACTCGGCCTCGATCCCGCTGCGCTGGGCCCGCCACAGGTTCTCCGCCGCGATCGCCCGCGAGACGCCGGTGAGCCCCGCATTGATGTCGGGCCGGCGCTCGATCAGCCGCACGAGACAGCGGAATAGGGCCGCCACCACGATGGCGTCGGCGAGCCGGGTGCAGGAATCGGCGATGCGCAGTTCGAGCGTCGGGAACTTGATCGAGGGGCGCAGGGACCACCACAGGAAGCTCGCATCCTGGATCGAGCCGGCATTGGTCATGATGCGCACGTAGCGCTCGTAGGCTGCCGCGTCGCCCATCAGGTCGGGCAGGCCGGTGCGCGGCAGCTCGCCGAACGCGCTGAGGCGATAGGCGGCCAGCCCCGTCGGCTTGCCCTGCCAGAACGGCGAGGAGACGGAGAGGGCCAACAGCAGCGGCTGGAACGGCAGCAGCCGGTCCATCAGCGCGACGCGCCGGTCGGGGTCGGCGACCTCGACATGGACATGCATGCCGCAGATCAGGCTGCGCCGCCCGGCGAGGCCGACATCGCGCAGGATGCCGCGGTAGCGGTCGCCCTTGGTCGGCAATTGCCGCGCCCAGTCGGCGATGGGGTGGGTGCCGGCGGCAAAGACCAGAAGCCCGTGCTCGCGGCCCAGCTCCGCCAAGGCCTGCCGCTGCTCCCGCAGCGCGGCGTGGGCGGCCGGGAACGCCGTGGAGGGCGGGGTGCAGACCTCGACCTGACATTGCAGCAGCTCGCGCCCGATCTCGGGCAGCCGCTCCCCGGCCGCCTGATGGAACGGCTTGACCGAGCGGCGCGGCGTGCCGCGGGTCTCGGCATCGGCGAGGAAATACTCTTCCTCGATCCCGAACCGGTAGGGGTGGGCGCTCATGCCGTGCTGACTCCGACGACCGGCTGACGCGCTCTCACCGGAGGGGAGGCCGCTCCAGCCAGAGAGGCGCACCGAAAGGACCTTGGCCGGGAGCAAGCCGTGAGCCCCGATATCGGTTCCCGGGGAGGCCCGGCGGCAAGCGCGACACCGTGGCCCCCCGGCCCGGGCCGGCGGGGCTCGCGCCGGGGCCGGGGAGGGCGCTACAGCTCTCTTTCCCGCCGCCGCTTGTCTCGCACGACCATGCCCGAACTGCCCGAAGTCGAGACCGTGCGCCGGGGGCTCGCCCCCGCGATGGTCGGGGCGCGCGTCGCCCGCGTCACCCTGCGTAGGCCGAACCTGCGCTTCCCCTTCCCCGAGCGCTTCGCCGAGCGGCTGGAGGGCACCACGGTGCTGGAACTGGCGCGCCGGGCCAAGTACCTCACAGCGCATCTCGATTCCGGCGAGAGCCTAATCCTACATCTCGGCATGAGCGGGCGCTTCGACGTGCGTCTGCCCGACGGCTCGAACCTCTCGCCGGGCGACTTCTACCTTGAAGGGGCGCTCGGCACGCCCAAGCACGACCACGTGGTGATGGCCTTCGCCAACGGTGCCACCGTCACCTACAACGACGCCCGCCGCTTCGGCTTCATGGATCTCGTGGCCACGCGCGATCTCGAGACCTGCCGCCACTTCGCCAGCATGGGCGTCGAGCCGCTCTCCGACGCCCTCGACGCACCCCGGCTCGCGCGCCTGTTCGCCCGGAAGATCACGCCGCTGAAGGCAGCACTGCTCGACCAGCGCCTGATCGCGGGCCTGGGCAACATCTATGTCTGCGAGGCGCTGCACCGCTCGGGCCTCCACCCGGCCCTGCCGGCCGGCGCGCTCGCCAAGCCCGACGGTTCGCCGGCACCCAAGGCGAAGACACTCGTCAAGGAGATCAAGGCGGTGCTGACCGAGGCGGTGGCGGCCGGCGGCTCCACCTTGCGCGACTACGCCCGGCCGGACGGGGAGCGCGGCGCCTTCCAGCACGGCTTCCGCGTCTACGACCGGGTGGGCCATGCCTGCCCGACCAAGGGCTGTACCGGCCGGGTTGGCCGGATCGTGCAGGGTGGACGCTCGACCTTCTTCTGCGAAACCTGCCAGGTCCTGCCGGTCCGGTAAGGTCTGAACGGCGGGGCCGCCGGTTTCATCCCGCTTATGTCTCCCTGAAATTCGGCGCTCATCCCCCGTTCTTCGGCTCTCCGCCCACGCGAATGTTGAACGGTTCAGGGCCGCAACGCGTTCTCAGCTTTGCCACAGCACGGCAAAGACCGTTTCCGCTCTTCCGATGCGCCGGCCGTTCGCGGCAGCGCCTCGAGAGCTCAACGACACGGAGGAACACATGCGCGCCATCAAGCTGATCCCGGTTCTCGGCCTGCTCGCCCTCGGCCTCGCAGCCTGCAAGGACGAGAAGAAGGACACCACGGGCACGACCACGCCTCCGGCCAACACCACGACCACCGCCCCCGCGACGCCGCCGGCCGCCGGCCAGACCACGGCGCCGACCACCCCGCCGGCGACCAACAAGCCCGCTGGCCAGCCGTAGTTTTTAGGGGATTTGCGACGTCGCCCGGTCGGTGACCGGGCGGCATGAAAGGAGGAAGGCTCGCCGGGAGGCGGGCCTTCTTGCGTTCTGGGGCCTGCCGTCCGACGCGCTTGACAGTCTCTGTTTCATGAAACATGTAAAGTTACATGAGGCGAGACAGCAAGCTTTCGGCCGTCCTCCACGTGCTCCTGCACATGGCCGAGATCGAGGGGCCGGTGACGTCCGAGTTCCTGGCCGGCGTGATGCAGACCAATCCCGTCGTGGTCCGGCGCATCATGGCGGGCCTGCGCGACCGGGGTTACGTCCGCTCGGAGAAGGGGCATGGCGGCGGCTGGCGGATCGCCTGCGATTTCGGGGCCGTCACCCTGCGCGACATCTACGACGCGCTCGGCGCGCCCGAAATCTTCGCCATGGGCAACCGGAGCGAGGCGCCCGGCTGCCTCGTCGAGCAGGCGGTCAATGCCGCGATGGACGAGAGTTTTCGCGAGGCGGAGGCGCTTCTGATGGCGCAACTCGGCCGGATCACGCTGGCCGCGCTCAGCGCCGACTTCCATGCCCGCCTCGCGGCGCGCGGCGGCGACTTCAACCTGGAGACGGCCCATGCGGTATGATGCGATCATCGTCGGCGGCAGCTTCGCCGGCCTCTCCGCAGCGCTCTACATCGCCCGAGGGCGCCGGAAGGTCTGCGTCATCGATGCCGGCGCGCCCCGCAACCGGTTTGCCGCCGCCTTGCACGGCTTCTTCGCGCAGGACGGCGAGAATCCGCTGGCGATGATCGCGACAGCCCGTGCTCAGCTCGCGGGCTACCCGAACGCCACCTTCGTGACGGGGGAGGCGGTGTCGGCGCGAGCCGCAGGCGACGGCTTCGCCGTCTCGCTGGCCGGGGGGCAGCGGCTCGAAGCCTCGAAACTCGTCCTGGCCTTCGGCATCAGCGACATCCTGCCGGACCTCCCTGGCCTGGCCGAGCGTTGGGGCGCGAGCGTGCTGCACTGCCCCTACTGCCACGGCTTCGAGTTTTCCGGGCGCGTCCTCGGCGTGCTGTCGGCCGGCGCCCTATCGGTCCATCAGGCCGAACTGGTCGCGGAATGGGGGCCGACCACGCTCTTCCTGAACGGACACCCGGCGCCCGACGCGGAGGCCTGCGCCCGGCTCGCCGCCCGCAACGTCGGAATTGAACCCGGCCCGATCCGGGCGCTTGCGGGCGAGGGGCGGGCCCTCTCGGCACTCGTTATGGCGGATGGCCGGACGCTCCCGCTGGAGGCCCTCTTCGCCGGCCCCCGCTACCGCCTGAACAGCCTGCTCGCCGAACAACTCGGCTGCGCCGTGGAGGAGGGCATGCTCGGGCCGGTGATCCGCACCGACGCGATGAAGGAGACGACGGTTGCCGGTGTCTACGCGGCCGGGGACGCGGCACGGTCTCCGCACAGCGTGGCCTGGGCGTCGGCCGACGGCGTGACCGCCGGCGTGGCCCTGCATCAGACGCTGGTGTTTCCGCGCATGGCGGCATGAGGGGAGCCGGTCGCGCCTTCAGCGAGACCGGGCAATGCAAACGCTCGACCGTTCTCGGCCATTCTTCCACGTCGGCCGAGGCCATCGTGCAGATTATGCGCGCGGCCTAAGGGCTTCGAAGAACAGCCCCACAGCCCAGCCGATGCTATAGATGGCCGCTAGCGTTGGTAGAAACAGCAACGCCCACACCACCATGTTCGGCAGCGAAGCCATGAGTGGGAGAAGACCAAGCTTCCAGGCAGCAGCATGGGCGAAAACAATGGGGATCTGCATAAGCACAAACGTGCCCTTTGGATCTGCCGCGATGCTGCTTGCGTAAGTCCAGATCGCTATAGATGCGGACAGATACATTGCGCAGAACGCAAATCCTGTGCGGCTCAATCTCATTATCCCTCCGAGCTAGCCCGTGCCGCTTCCCACTCTAAGCTGATCTTCCCGCAAACGTACTTACATAGCACCCCTCGATGGCAGGGGCCCGATTACAGAAACCGTTGTTTTTATCCGAGGCGCCCCCTGTCTCGACGCGACCTCGCATTGCACGCCGAAACCGAAAACGGGACGACCCAAGTCAAGTCCCACCCAATCGACTGATTTCGGCTTGTCAGCGCTAGTCGCGGCGATCAGTTTGAGGGCGGCTTCGGTGCGATTCTCTATGCCCGAGCCGTCCTTGATGGGATCGACGATCAGATGCAGCGGCTTCGATCCCATCGGCGCATCGCGCCTGTCTGTGTCGCGCTTGGCGTCATCTCGGGCTGTTCCGGAAGCGCGTTCGGCCAAGCCGTCACCCGTGCGCAGGTCGAGGCGCGATTGCCGGCGCTCGAAGCGCTGGCGCAGCAGGCCATCGATGCGGGCGATGTGCCGGGTCTCGCGATCGCGATCGTCTACGGCGACGAGACCCTCTTCCTGAAAGGCTTCGGCCGCAGGGCGATCGGAAAGCCCGACTTGGTCGGGCCGGAGACGGTGTTTCAGATCGCGTCCCTGTCCAAGCCCGTGACCTCGACCGTGGTGGCCGCCCTCGTGGGCGAGGGTGTCGTCGGCTGGGATTCGCGCGTCGCCGATCTCGACCCCGGCTTCCGGCTTCACGAGCCCTATCCGGCCTCGCAGGTCACGGTGCGCGATTTTCTCAATCACCGCAGCGGGTTGCCGGGCAGCGCCGGGGACGACCTCGAAGGGATCGGATACGGCCGCGACGACATCCTCCGCAGGTTGCGCCTCGTGCCGCCGTCCTCCAGCTTCCGCGCGGGCTACGCCTACAGCAATTTCGGGTTCACCGAGGGAGCCGTGGCTGCCGCGAGGCCGACCGGCAAGCCGTGGGATGTGGTGGCTCAAGAAAAGCTGTTCGGCCCGCTGGGGATGACCTCCACGAGCACGCGGCATGACGACTTCCTGACGCGGGCCGACCGGGCCGCACTCCATGTCAGGCGCAACGGCGTCTGGTCGGCCGGGACCGAACGCGATCCCGACGCGCAGGCGCCGGCCGGAGGCGTCAGCTCGAATGTCCGCGACCTCGCCCGCTGGGTGCGGCTCGAAATCGGAAACGGCCTGTTCGAGGGCACACAACGGGTTGCCGGCGCGGCCCTGGCTCAGACGCATGCGCCGCTCACCGCACGCGGCACCAATCCCGTGACCGGAGGCGCCTCCTTCTACGGCCTGGGCTGGAACATCGAGTACGGCCGCCACGGTCTCGTCTGGGGCCATGCCGGCGCCTTCAGCGTCGGCGCGCAGACCCTCGTTTCGATCCATCCGGAGGCCAAGCTCGGCATCATCCTGCTGACGAACGCCTTCCCGTCCGGCGTCCCGGAGGGATTGGCCGACAGCTTCGCGGACCTCGTCTTCGACGGCCGGATCCGCAAGGATTGGCTGAAGGATTGGGGCGAAGCCTATACGAGCCTGTTCGGGCCGGGCGCGGCGGCGAACCGCGCCGTCTACGGCCGGCCTCCGGCGAACGCCTCGGCGTCGCTTCCCTTGTCGGCCTATACGGGGCGTTACGCCAACGCGTATGTCGGCAATGCCGAGGTGGCGGAGATCGACGGTCGCCTGACCCTCACGGTCGGGCCCGGCGGGGCGCGGACCTATCCGTTGCGCCACTTCGATCGCGATCTCTTCCTCTGCTTTCCCGATGCGGAGGCGCCGGACAATCCGTCGGCCATCCGTTTCGCGGTCGGAAGCGGGGGCAAGGCCGATGCGGTGACGCTCGATGCGTTGAACGCGAACGGTCTCGGCACCCTCGATCGGGCGAGCGAGTGAGCGCCGAGGCGCGAGGCTGCGCCAGCGGCCGGGCGCGGTCCGCTTCGTCGAAAGGCGCTCTCGGGATGGATGGCCGCGCGTCCGGCTTCGGCCGTCAGCGTGAGGCCGTCTCCCGCCTCCCCCGCCGCCCCGCCATCTCCCGCAGCACCCGCCCCAGCTCCTGTGCCGAGTAGGGCTTCCTCAGCAACTCGAACCCGTGCGCGTCGTCCTGCGCCAGGACGTGGCTGTAGCCGGAGGTGAGGACCACCGGCAGATCGGGGTAGCGCTCGCGCAGGATGCGGGCGAGCGCGATGCCGCCCATGCCGGGCATCACGACGTCGGAAAACACCGCCTCGAACGGCGTCTCGGTGCGTTCCAATTCGACCAGGGCCGCCTCGGCGTTCTCGGCCCAGACCGGCTGGTGGCCGAGTTCTTCCAGGATCTGGGTGCAGAAGCGGCCGACTTCGAGGTTGTCCTCGACCACGAGGATCCGCAGATGCGCCTCGGCATCCGCATCCGGCCTCGGCCGGGCGGGGCCGGGGGCTTCGAGTGGGGCGGCGACTTCGGGCAGGTAGAGGGTGAAGGTGGTGCCCTCGCCCGCGCGGCTCCACACGTCCACGTCTCCGCCGGATTGCTTGGCGAAGCCGATCACCTGCGAGAGGCCGAGCCCCGTGCCCCTTCCGACCTCCTTGGTGGTGAAGAACGGCTCGAAGATGCGGCCCAAATCGGCGCTGGCGATCCCGGTGCCGGTATCGACGACCGAGACCGCGACGAAGGGCCCGGCCGCGCCGGCATGGCCGCGGATCGGCGGCATCGGCACGGCGCCGTCGAGGCGCAGGGTCAGGCGGCCCTCGCCGTCCATGGCGTCGCGGGCGTTGACCGCCATGTTGACCAGGGCCGTCTCGAACTGGCTCGCATCGGCGCGCACGAAGCAGGGGGCGCCGGGCAGGTCGGTCACTACGCGGATGCGCGCGCCGGTCACCGAGTCAAGCATCTCCGAGATGCTGCGCAGCCGCTCGCCGACATCGAAGGTCTCGGGCTTGAGCGCCTGCCGCCGGGCGAAGGCGAGGAGTTGACCCGTCAGCTTCGCTGCTCGGTCCACCGTGTCGGAGACGGCGTCGAGGTAGCGGCGCTTGCGCTCGGGCGCGAGGTCGGGTCGGCGCAGGAACTCGACCGACGAGCGGATGATGGTGAGCAGGTTGTTGAAGTCGTGGGCCACGCCCCCGGTGAGCTGGCCCACCGCCTCCAGCTTCTGCGATTGGCGCAGGGCCTCCTCGGCGTGGCGCTGCTCCGTGATGTCGCGACCGAAGCCGTAGAGCAGGCCGTCGGCCGGCACGATGGTCCAGAGAACCCGGCAGGTGCCGCCGTCCTTGGTCAGGCAGGTCAGTTCGAGATCGGTCGAGGCGCCGGCCGCGAGCCGTTCCAGCGCCGCTTCGGCGGTCGCGCGCTCCTCGGGCGCGAAGAAGTCGGGCACGTAGCGGCCCACCGTCTCGGCCGGCGACCAGCCCAGCGTCCGGCCCCACGAGGGGTTCACCGCCTCGATCCGCCCGTCGGGGGTGGCCACGACCTTGAGGACCGGCGAGAGCGTCCAGACGCGGTCGCGGTCGCGCCGTTGCGCCACCACCTCCGCCTCCAGGTCGGCAGCCTTGGAATGGAGCAGGTGCTCCACGCGCCGCCGGGCCGTGATGTCCTGGAACAGCACCGCGACCTGCCGCCGCGACGGCGGCTCGATGCGGAAGGCGGCGAGTTCGAGGTAGCGCCCGGTGGCGACCAGCTCGCGCTGGAAGCGGATCGGCCGGCCGGTGCGCAGGACGTCGCCGTAGAGCGCGAGCCAGCCCTCGGCCTCCTCGCCGACGATCTCGCGCAGGCGCTTGCCGGCCACGTTCTCGATGCCGGCATGCTGGGCGTAGGCGCGGTTGGCGGTGACGTGGACGTAATCGCTCAAGGGGCCGTGCGGGCCATCGATGAACTCGATGACGGAGTAGCCCTCGTCCATCTGCTCGAACAGCGTGCGGTAGTGCTGCTCACTCTCGGCCAGCGCCGTGCCCTGGGCCCGCTGCTCGGTCACGTCCCGCACCACGCCCGCGAGCCGCAGGGCCGCGCCGTCCGCATCGCGCTCGATCTCGAGGGTGCGGGCAATCCAGCGCGACGCCCCGGTCCGGGAATCGCGAACGCGGTAGATCGCCTCCTCGGAGGACGTACCCGAGGGGATCGCCGTATCCTCCGCCGGGAAGCGCTCGGCGAGGGCGGCGAGGGCGTATCGCTCGCGCACCTCCAGGCCGTGCAGGCGGCAGAAGGCGGGGCTCGGATGCAGCACGCCCTCGCGCAGATCGAGGGTGAAGACACCGATCCCGGCGGCATCCTGCACGCGGGCGAGCTGTTCCTGCGCCGCCCGCAACGGCTCCAGGATCCGAAAGCGCGCCGATTCGGCGTCGGATGGCACGGGAGAGGGAAGACTTTCGGGCATGTTCACAAGAGCACATGTAGCACGCCGCCAGCGGGCACAAGCGCGACGGTTTGGACAAAACGGCCTTCGTCGCTCCGCCCCGGCGCCGTGACCGGCACCGGCAGGTTAGCGGGCATCGAGTTCCGGATAATGCCGGAAGATGCCCTCTTCGTTGAAGGGGAGGCAGCGCTTACTGGCTCGGTAGGCGGTGATGCGCGGCAGCCGCCCGATCCGCTCCGCGTGGGCGACGACATGCGGCGTTTGCGCCAGCGCCCGGGCCGTGGCCCGGGGAAAGGCGTAGCGCAGACCTTCCACGAGCTGGAACAGCGAGGTGTCGGCGTAGCTCACCGCGCCGCCCACCAGATGCTCCGGCCCCGCCGGGTTGCGGGCGAGCACGCGCTCGAACCAGTCCAGGAATTTCGGGATGCGGTTCGCGCAGAAATCCTCGGCGCGGCGGCGCGCCTCCGGCCGCTGGTCCTCGTAATAGAGCCCGACGCCGACCGGGTGATGGGTGTCGTGCGCCTCCGCCACCATGTCGGCGATCGTGAGCTGGATCTGGTGCGTCCAGATCCGGTCGGCCTCGTCCGCCCCGACCAGGCCGAGGCGCGGCCCGAGATAGAGCAGAATCGCCGCGGTCTGGCCGATCACGCGGTCGCCGTCCTTGAGGAAGGGCGGGGCGAAGGGCGGGCGGATCGGCTCGTCCTCCAGCCGCTCCATCATCGCCGCGATGCCGCCGCCCGCCTCCTCGGGCTGGCGGGCGACATCGACGTAATCCGCCCCGGCCTGTTCGAGGGCGAGCCGCACGAACTCGCCGCGGCCGGGGATCATCGGCCAGTAGTGCAGCTCGTAGGCCATGGCAGAAGCCTTCCTCGGACTACCAGCCGCCGCGCTCCTCGCGGCTCGGCGCCCGGCCCTGGGGCGTCAGCGCATCGATCACGCCGGGCAGGGCCTGCGCCAGTTGCGCGAGCAGATCCTCGCGCGGCAGGCCGGTCTCGCGGCTCAAGCTGTCGAGGGTGCCCGGGCCCAGAGCGTCGGCGAGACGGTTCGGCGCGATCTCGCGGTTGGGGCCGTGGCCGATCCACGAGCCGATCACGTCGCCGAGACCGCTCCGCTCGAAGCTCTGGATCAAGCCGTCGAGCCCGTGGGAGGCCGCGCCGCTTCCGTCATCCGGCTCACGGTCGAGCCCGGCATAGGGACCTCCGCCGGGTGAACGGCTGCCGGAGGCACCCCCGCCGGGACCGTCGAGCATGCCGGCAAGGTCGCCGAAATCGCCGCCGAGGTCGTTGCCGGCCTCACTTGCCTGAGACGGCGGCCCGCTGCGGCGGCCCTGGTTGAACCCGCCGAGATCGCCGTCGTCTTCGCCCGGGCCGGGGAAAGATCGACCGCCGGATTCCGGCGATCCGCGGCCGAGGATGTCGCCGAGGCCGCCGCCGCCCTTGGCGAGCAGCAGCATGAGGAGCGCTTTCACCACCGGCGAGGCCAGCGCCCCGCCGCGTCCGCCCCCCAAAACCTGTCCGACGACTCCGCCGATGACCTGATCGAGCAGCCCCATGCGTTTCCTCCCGCCGGTTCACGCCGCCCTTCACGTCCCGTGTGGCGGCCGTGCCGGTCCAACGGCGAATGCGGGGGTGGGGTTGCGGATCAGTTTTCGTGGTTCGAGCGGAACGGCTTCGAGAGGTGATCGGACGGGTTGGTGCGCACGGTCTTTCCGCTCTTGCCTTCCGGTACCACCGCGGTCGAGGAGCGGATCGCGCTCGGGGGCGAGACCTCGCCTGTCGGCCGCTCGGCGGAGCGATCGTTACCGCGCACCGTATCGGTGCCGGAGGGTAGGGTGCCGGCGGTGGGCTGGTCGTTGGGGTTGGCCGCGCTCTGGGCCAGGGCCGGCGCGGACAGGATCAGGCTGCCGAGGAGGGCGCCCAGGGCGGCCCGGCTGAGGGGGGAGGGGGATCGCATCGGTCGGCTCCATCACGCTTGGCGCCGCCGGCCGGGCTCACGGCGGAGCGGACCGACGGTTGCAGGATCTGAAGAGCCAATCGCAGGCGACGGCCGAGGTTCCGCCGTCGCGCGCCCTCACCCTCGCTTGCGTCCGCCGCCGCCCTTGTAGCGGGGCTTCTGGCCGCCGAGTCCTTGCGTCGAGCGCGCCTTGGGCCGCTCCTGCCAGGGCACGGCGTCGGCCGGGAGTTCGCGGTCGGTGCCGGGGCCCATATTGTCGAGGGTGGGCTTCGAGATGCGGCTGCCCTTCTGCCCGTAGCGGCCAGCCTCGCGCTCGATGTCGCCCTGCCGGGCCATGGGATCGTCGGAGACCATAAGTTCGGTCGCCTGGAGGCGCTTGAGCTCGTCGCGAAGCCGTGCGGCCTCCTCGAAGTCGAGATCGGCGGCGGCGGCGCGCATCCGCTTCTCGAGGTCGGCCATCACCGCCTTGAGGTTGTGGCCGACGGTGATCGCGTCCTTGGCCAGCCCCGTATCGACGCGAACATGGTCGCGCTCGTACACGCTCTCGAGGATGTCGCTGATGCCGCGCTTGACCGATTGCGGCGTGATGCCGTGTTCCTCGTTGTAGGCGAGCTGCTTCTGGCGGCGGCGCTCGGTCTCGGCCATCGCCCGCTCCATCGAGCCGGTGATGTTGTCCGCGTAGAGGATGCAGCGGGCATCCGCGTTGCGGGCCGCGCGGCCGATGGTCTGGATCAGCGAGGTCTCGGAGCGCAGAAAGCCTTCCTTGTCGGCATCGAGAATGGCGACGAGCGCGCATTCGGGGATGTCGAGACCCTCGCGCAGCAGGTTGATGCCGATCAGCACGTCGAAGGCGCCGAGGCGCAGGTCGCGAATAATCTCGATGCGCTCCAGGGTGTCGATGTCGGAGTGCATGTAGCGCACCCGCACCGAGTTCTCGTGCAGGTACTCGGTGAGATCCTCGGCCATGCGCTTGGTCAGCGTGGTCACCAGGGTGCGGTAGCCGGCCTGGGCGACTTCGCGGACTTCGCCCAGCAGGTCGTCGACCTGGGAGCGGGCCGGGCGGATCTCGATCACCGGATCGACGAGGCCGGTGGGGCGGATGACCTGCTCGGCGAAGACGCCGGCCGTGCGCTCCATCTCCCACTTGGCCGGAGTCGCCGAGACGTGGACCGATTGCGGGCGCATCGCGTCCCATTCCTCGAACCGCAGCGGGCGGTTGTCGAGGCAGGAGGGCAGGCGGAAGCCGTACTCGGCCAGCGTCGCCTTGCGGCGGAAGTCGCCCTTGTACATGCCGCCGATCTGCGGAACCGTGACGTGGCTCTCGTCGGTGAAGACGAGGGCGTTGTCGGGCAGGTACTCGAACAGGGTCGGCGGCGGCTCGCCGGGCTTGCGGCCGGTGAGATAGCGCGAATAGTTCTCGATGCCGTTACAGGCACCGGTCGCCTCGATCATCTCGATGTCGAAGGTGCAGCGCTGCTCCAGCCGCTGCGCCTCGATGAGGCGGCCCATCCGGGTCAGCTCCTCGACGCGGAGCTTGAGCTCGGTCTTGATGCCCTTGATCGCCTGCTGGAGGGTGGGGCGCGGCGTGACGTAGTGCGAGTTCGCGTAGACTTTGACGAACTTCAGCTCGTTGAGCTTCTTGCCGGTCAGCGGATCGAACTCGACGATGGATTCGATCTCGTCGCCGAACAGGCCGATGCGCCAGCCGCGATCCTCCAAGTGGGCCGGCCACAGCTCGATCACGTCGCCGCGCACCCGGAAGGTGCCGCGGGCGAAGTCCGACTGGATGCGCTTGTACTGAAGGGCTACGAGGTCGGCGATGAGCTGGCGCTGCTCGATCCGCTCGCCGAGCGACACCGTGAACGACATCGCCGTGTAGGTCTCGACCGAGCCGATACCGTAGATGCACGAGACCGAGGCGACGATGATGACGTCGTCCCGCTCCAGCAGGGCACGGGTGGCCGAGTGGCGCATCCGGTCGATCTGCTCGTTGATCGAGCTTTCCTTCTCGATGAAGGTGTCGGACCGGGGCACGTAGGCCTCGGGCTGGTAATAGTCGTAATACGAGACGAAGTACTCGACCGCGTTGTCCGGGAAAAAGCTCTTGAACTCGCCGTAGAGCTGCGCCGCCAGCGTCTTGTTCGGCGCCAGGATCAGGGCCGGGCGTTGCGTCTCCTCGATGACCTTGGCCATCGTGAAGGTTTTTCCCGAGCCGGTGACGCCGAGCAGCACCTGATCGCGCTCGGCCGTCCGGACGCCCTCGACCAGGGCGGCGATGGCGGTGGGCTGGTCACCGGCGGGCGTGAACTCGGATTTCAGCGTGAACTTCACGCCGCCCTCGGACTTCGCCGGCCGTTCGGGCCGGTGCGGCACCCAGGCCTCGCCGTTCTTGAACAGCGGGTTGCCCTCGACGAGCAGCCGCTCCAGCGCCTCGACCGTGGCCGAGACGCCCTCTGTGGCGAGCGAGGGCGTCTCGGCATCGGGCGCGGTTTTCGGTGCCGGGCCGTCGTCGGGCGGGACGAGGCCGAGCGCCTGCGCCAGCCGCGGATCGACGTCGGCCGCGTCGCCGATGGCGAAGCCCGCCTGCGGCGCCTCGGCGAAGCCGTCTTGCGCGATTTTCTTGTAGGCCTTCGCCTCGCCCTTCGGTCCGCGTCCTTTTCGGGGCGGTTCCGGCACGGGCTCGACCGCCTTCAGGCGGTTGCGGTTGAGGGCCGGGTTGAGCAGCGCGGCAAGATGCTCGTCGAGCGGCATCAGCTCGGGCCGGTCGGCCTTCGCCGTCGTCTTCGAAGTCGCCTTGGCAGGCGCTTTGGCCGGACTCACGCGCGGTGTCTTGGGTGCGGGCATGGCGGCAATATGGGCCCGTCGGGCGGTCTCCGAAAGAGTCCGAACGGCCCAAGATTGTCCCGGCTTGCGGCCGTTTTGGGCCCGGACTAGCTTTAGCGCGTTTTCACATCAGGGAGACCGTCATGAAAACGGTCAGCCTCCGAGAGGCCGAGGCGGATCTGTCGCGGCTGATCGAGGCGGCGTCGCGCGGCGAGCCGTTCGTCATCGCCGAAAACGGCCGGCCCCTGGTCCGGGTCGTGCCCGCGGAAACCGAGCTGCCGCGGACGCGACGCCTCGGTTTCCTCGCCGGGCAGATCTCGGTGCCGGACGATTTCGACACGATGTTTCAGGACGAGATCATCCGGTTGTTCGAGGGCGAAGAGGACAAGTGAGGCTCCTCCTCGACACCCACTTGCTGATCTGGGTTGCGGAGGGATCCGCTCGGTTGCCGGCCTCGGTCCGCACCTCGATCGAGGATCCAGATCTTACGCCCGTCTTCAGCATCGCCAGCCTTTGGGAAATCGCGATCAAGCGCAGTCTCGGCCGGCCGGATTTCAGGATCGACAGCCGCATCCTGTATCGCGGCCTGATTGAGAACGGGTACGAAGAGCTGCCCGTTCTCGGAAAGCATGCCGTTGCGGTGGAGGGACTTCCCCTCATCCACAAGGACCCGTTCGACCGGCTCCTCGTCGCTCAAGCGACCGTGGAAGGCATCACGCTCCTGACCTCCGACGCTCTCGTGGCCCGCTATCCCGGCCCGATCCGACGGGTGTGATCGCCCTCATCATCGCACCGCCTCCGGCAGATCCCGCTCCCAGGCCGGCTCGCCCGCGAACCGCTGCGCCAGAAACTCCACGAAGGCGCGCGTCTTGGCCGGGCGCCGGCCCGGCGGCATCAGGGCGTGGATCGGCAGGACCGGGGAGGGGGTGCCGAAATCGAGGGGGACGAGCGTTCCCGCCCGCAGGGCCTGCGCCACCAGAAAGGTCGGCTGGTAGATCAGCCCGAGGCCGGCCACGGCCGCGGCCGTCAGGGCGGCGCCGTTCGGCGCCCGCAGGTTGCCCGAGACCGGGTAGGCCTGCTCGCCGAAGCGCCAGCCGCTGGAATCCGACAGGGTGTAGCCCAGGCAATTGTGGTTCTTCAGCTCCTCGGGCCGGCGCGGCGTGCCGTGCCGCTCGAAATAGGCGGGCGCGCCGCAGGCCACGAGGCGGCTGGATGTGAGACGCCGGGCGATCAGCCCCGAATCGGCGAGGGTCCCGATCCGCACGGCGAGATCCCACCCCTCCTCGATCAGGTCGACCCGCCGGTCGTTGAGGCCGAGTTCGATCGTCAGTGCCGGATGCGCGGCGGAGAACGCCGCGAGCGCCGGGGCGATCTCCCGCACGCCGAAGGAGAGCGGCACGTTGAGCCGCAGGGTGCCGTGGGCCTCGACCCCTTCGGCGCCGACCGCCGCCTCCGCATCGTCGATCTCGGCGAGAATCCGCTCGCAGGCCTCGAGATAGGTCCGACCGGTTTCGGTGAGCGTCAGGCGGCGGGTCGTCCGGTGCAGGAGCCGCGTGCCCAGCCGCGCCTCCAGGGCCGCGACATGCTTGGTGACCCCGGTCTGCGAGAGGCCGAGCGCCCGTCCGGCGGCCGAGAAGCTGCCGAGTGCGGCGACGCGGCAGAAGACCTGCATTCCCGTCACGCGGTCGAGCACGATAACCTCACTCTCGCAGAGTGAGGTGAATGGCAGCGAACGCGAATTATCGCAATCGCCTGAGAAAGGCATGGTCCGGTCACCGTAAACGCCCGCGACCGTGGCGCACCTTCGAGACGATCATGACCGACACCCGCACCGCCCCCTACGCCGCCCTGCTGCTGCGGCTCACCCTCGGCGGCCTGTTCCTGGCCCATGCCGGGCTGAAGCTGTTCGTGTTCACGCCCGCGGGCACCGCCGCCTTCTTCGGCTCGCTCGGCCTGCCGCCCGCATTCGGCTACGTTGTGATCGCCGCGGAGGCCGTCGGCGGCCTCGCTCTGATCCTCGGCCTCTACGCCCGCTTCGTCGCTCTGGCCCTGGTCCCGATCCTGATCGGCGCCATCGTCACCGTGCATGGCGCCAACGGCTTCTTCGCGCAGAATCCGGGCGGCGGCTGGGAGTTCGCGGGCTTCTGGGCGGTGATGCTGCTGGTCCAGGCCGGGCTCGGCGACGGCGCCTACGCCCTGCGGCGGGCATGAGACGGAACCCATCGGGAGAGGGACCATGGGGAGAGGGACCATGAGCGAACCGATCCATCCCGGCACCCGCATCGGCCACGTTCACCTCAAGGTGGCCGATCTCGAACGGGCCCTGGGCTTCTATTGCGGCGTGCTCGGCTTCGCCCTGATGCAGCGCTTCGGTGCCCAAGCCGCCTTCGTCTCGGCCGGCGGCTATCACCACCATATCGGCCTCAACACCTGGGAGAGCGCGGGCGGCCCTCCGCCGCCGCCCGGCACGACCGGGCTCTACCACCTCGCGATCCTCTACCCGAGCCGGGCGGCCCTGGCCGACGCCCTGCGCCGGGTCGAGGCGGCCGGCCTCTCCCTCGACGGGGCCAGCGACCACGGCGTGTCGGAGGCGCTCTACCTGCGCGATCCCGACGGGAACGGGGTCGAACTCTACCGCGACCGCCCGGAGGCCGAGTGGCCGCGGGATGGGAAGGGCGATCTCACCATGGTCACCCGCCGGCTCGACCTCGCGGGCCTGCGGGCGGAAGCCTGACGCTTCTCCGCTTGACGGCTCTGCACCCGCGTGTACTTTGCAATGCAAAGCACGCTTCGACGCGGGAAGCTGAACCCCATGCGTGAGACCCACGGCGACCTCGACAGGGCCCTGGCCGACATCGTCGCGATCCGGATGCAGATCGCGCGGGACACGGCGTTCCGCGGGCTCGGCTCTGCCACGCTCGCGGCCACCGGCGCTCTGGCCCTCGTCGTCGCGGGGGCCCAGGCCCTGCTGCTCGACGAGCCGACCGCGCGGCCGGTCGTCTTCTTCGGCCTGTGGGTCGCCGCCGCCGTCACCGCCTGCCTCCTGATCGGGTTCGAGGCGGTGCGCCGCTCGCGCCGGGTCCATTCGGGGCTGGCCGACGCGATGGTGTTCAACGCCATCGAAGGTTTTTTGCCCGCGGGCGGGGCGGGCCTCTGTCTGGGGCTCGTCTTCGCCCGCTTCGCGCCGGACCAGCTCTGGATGCTGCCGGGCCTGTGGCAGGTTCTGGTCGGGCTCGGCCTGTTCGCCTCTGCCCGCATCCTGCCCCGCTCCGTGCCGCTCGCGGGCGCGTGGTACCTGCTCGCCGGACTCACGGTGCTGGCGCTTGCCAGCGAGACGCGCCACCTCTCGCCCTGGCTGATGGGCGTGCCCTTCGCAGTGGGGCAGGGGCTCGTCGCCATCATCATCCACCGCCATTCGGGCCCAGGTGACGGATCGAGTGACGGATCGACTGACGGATCTGCCGACGGAGACGCCGATGCCGACCTCTGATCGCAGCGACGCCCGCTTCTCCTACGAGGGGCTCGACCGGATCATCCACGAGCGGGCGCGGCTCTCGGTGCTGACCTCCCTGGTCTCGCATCCCCGCGGCCTCGCCTTCCCCGACCTCAAGCGCCTGTGCGGGCTCACCGACGGCAATCTCAGCCGCCACCTCGCCGTGCTGCAGGAGGCCGACCTCGTCAGCCTGGAGAAGGGCTACGACCAGAACCGGCCGCAGACCCTCTGCCGCCTGACGCCCTCCGGGCGCACCCGCTTCCTCGATTATCTTGGGGTGCTGGAGCAGGTGGTGCGCGACGCCGCACAAGCCGCCGGCAGGCCTCAGAACGCCGCCGGCAGGCCGCAGAACGCTGCCGGCCGGTCCCAGGCCGCCGACGACAGGCCCGCCGGCCACGACCGTTCCGGCCTCGCCAAACCGGTCTGACGACCGCACTCCGACATCCCACCGAACGCCGCATCCCCCGCCTGTCCCGCACCTCGCCCGGAGACTTTACGATGCAAAGCCCTCTCGATCGCAGATCAGGCCTCCACGCCGCGATCATCATGGACGGCAACGGCCGCTGGGCGAGCGCCCGCGGCCTGCCGCGGGGCGCGGGCCACCGGGCGGGCGTCAAGACAATCCAGCGGGTGGCGGAGGCCGCCCCCGCTCTCGGCATCGGCACGCTGACGCTCTACGCCTTCTCCAGCGACAACTGGCGCCGCCCGGCCGAGGAGGTCGGCGGGCTGATGCGCCTGTTGCGCGCCTATCTGCGCGGCGAGACCGATCGGCTCGCCCGCAGCGGCACCCGCCTCACGGTGATCGGCCGCCGCGACCGCCTGCCGCCCGGCATCCCGGAGGCAATCGAGCGGGCCGAGGCCGCGACCGCGTCGGGCGACCGGCTGCACCTGCGCATCGCCGTCGATTACTCCTCGCGCGACGCGATCCTCGCCGCCGCCGCCCGGCTCGGGCCGGAGGGGCTCAGCCGCGAGGGCCTGAGCGAGGCCCTGGGGGCGGACGGGGATGTCGATCTCCTGATCCGGACGGGGGGCGAGAAGCGGCTCTCCGACTTCCTCCTCTGGGAGGCGGCCTACGCGGAGCTGCACTTCACCGACCGGATGTGGCCCGATTTCGGCGCCACCGACCTCGCCGCGGCCGTCGCCGATTTCACCGCCCGCGACCGGCGGTTCGGCGGGTTGAACCCGCCCGCGGTGCCGCAAGCCGCCTGACACGCCCCAACCTCGGCTCGGCCGCCCGGGCGGTCTCGACGCAGGATTCGTCCGGTTCTGCGAACCCACGCTCATGTCCGGTGCACACGATGAAGATCTTGCTCGTCAACGTGCCCCATCCGGCGATCGGCAGCCGGATCCCCGACGACCATCTGCCTCCGCTGGGTCTTCTCGCCATCGGCGGCCCGTTGATCGACGACGGGCATGCCGTCTCGCTTATCGACGCCGAGTTCGGACCCGTGCCGCTGCCGGACCTCGTCCAGGAAATCGTGGCGCAGGCACCCGAGGCGGTCCTGTTCGGTCATTCCGGCTCGACCTCGGGGCACCCGGTCATCGCGGAGGTGTCGTCGAGGGTGGCCGCGGCGATGCCGGGCGTGACGATCGTCTACGGTGGCGTCTTCCCAACCTATCACGGGCGCGAGATTCTCGAGGCCGAGCCCCACGTCGCCGCGATCGTGCGCGGGGAGGGTGAGGAGACCACCCGGCGGCTCATGGCGGCGCTCGCGGCGGGCCGGTCGCTCGGCACCGTGCCCGGCCTCGCCTACCGGGACGGCGACGCGATCCGTGAGACGGCGCCGGCCCCGCTGATCCGCGATCTCGACGCCTACCGGATCGGCTGGGAGCTGATCGACCATGCCCGTTACAGCTACTGGGGCGGCCTGCGTGCGGTCGTCGTCCAGTTCTCCCGCGGCTGCCCGCATCCCTGCACCTATTGCGGCCAGCGCGGCTTCTGGACCCGCTGGCGCCACCGCGATCCCGTCCGCTTCGCCGCCGAACTCGCCCGGCTTCACCGCGAGCACGGCGTGCGGGTGATCAACTTCGCCGACGAGAATCCGACCGTCTCGAAGAAGGTCTGGCGCACCTTCCTGGAAGCGCTGATTGCGGAGAACGTCGATCTCATCCTGGTCGGCTCGACGCGGGCGGACGACATCGTGCGCGATGCCGACCTCCTGCCGCTCTACAAGCGGGCGGGGTGGGAGCGCCTCCTGCTCGGTCTCGAGAGCACCGATACGGCCACCCTCGACCTGATCCGCAAGGGCGCCACCACGACGACCGACCGCGAGGCGATCCGCCTCCTGCGGGCGAACGGCATCCTCTCTATGGCGACCTGGGTGGTAGGCTTCGAGGAGGAGCGCGACCGCGACTACTGGCGCGGCCTGCGGCAGCTCCTCGCCTACGACCCCGACCAGATCCAGATGCTCTACGTCACGCCGCATCGCTGGACGCCCTATTTCCGGCTTGCCGAGGAGCGCCGAGTGATCCAGCTCGACCGGCGGCGGTGGGACTACAAGCATCAGGTGCTCGCCACCCGCCACATGCCGCCCTGGCGGGTGCTGCTCTGGTTCAAGCTGATCGAGGTGATCCTTCAGGCCCGCCCGAAGGCGCTGGCGCGCATCTACCTGAACCGCGATCCTCGCCTGCGCCACGCCATGCGCTGGTACACGCGGATGGGCCGGCGAGTCTGGCCCCACGAGATCCTGGCTTGGCTGCGCGATCCGCTGACACGGACGGGCCCGACGGTCGCGGCGTTCTGGGGCAGGGGGCAAGAGCGGGAGGAGGCGATGGCCGTGCGCGCCGCGGCCCGATCCCGTCCGGCTGGTCGCGAGGCCGCCTGACTGGACGAAGCCCCCGCAAACGCCACATGCACGGGACCAATCCCGTCCCGAAGCTTCCAAAAAAGATTCCGATGCAGGCCGATCCGAACGCTGCGCCCCCCGCCCTCGACGACGAGACCCTCGCCTTCGCGGCGCGCCTCTTCCAGTACGCCCGGATGGGCCATGCGGAGGAACTGGCCGAGCTGTTCGGCCAGGGGCTGCCGGCGAACCTGCGCAACGACAAGGGCGACAGCCTGCTGATGCTCGCCGCCTATAACGGCCAGGCGGCGACGGCCCGGGTGATTCTGGAGGCCGGGGGTGATCCCGAACTCGCCAACGACCGCGGCCAGACCCCGCTCGCCGGCGCCGCGTTCAAGGGCGATGCGGACATCGTCCGGCTGCTGCTGGAGCACGGCGCGCAGGTCGACGGGGCCGGCGACGGCACCCGCACCGCGCTGATGGTGGCGGCGATGTTCGACCGCACCGAGATCGTCGATCAGCTGCTCGCCCAAGGAGCAGACCCGTCCAGGCGCGACGCTTCGGGGATGAGCGCCGCCGACATGGCCCGGCAGATGGGGGCGCAGAACACACCGGCCCAGTTGGAACAGGCGCAAGGGGACCGAGCGGGCTGACCGGTTTCGGCGCGCCCGGCCTCGTGTAGGATCGGGCGTGAGCCGGGCGAAAGAATCCCGGAGGCGAGACACGCCGGGAGGGACGCCATGCCGGATGCGGTCGGGGCGATCGACCAGGGCACCACGAGCACGCGCTTCATCGTGTTCGACCGCCGGGGCACGATCCTGGCGCAGGCCCAGCGCGAGCACGAGCAGATCTTTCCCCGTCCCGGCTGGGTCGAGCACGACCCGCGGGAGATCTGGCGCAACACCCATGCGGTGATGCGCGAGGGGCTGGCGCGCGCCGGGCTGGCGCCGGGGGATCTGGCCGCGATCGGCATCACCAACCAGCGCGAGACCGCCGTGCTCTGGGACCGGCGGACCGGCGAGCCGCTGCACGATGCCATCGTCTGGCAGGACACCCGCACCGACCGGTCCGTCGCCGCGCTCGCCCGCGACGGCGGACGCGACCGCTTCCGCGCCGTCACCGGCCTGCCGCTCGCGAGCTACTTCTCCGCCTCCAAGCTCGCTTGGCTGCTCGACCACGTGGAGGGCGCGCGGGCGAAGGCCGAGGATGGCACCGCCCTGTTCGGGACGATCGATTCCTGGCTCGTCTGGAATCTCACCGGTGGCCCGGATGGCGGGCTTCACGTCACCGACGTGACCAATGCCAGCCGCACGCAGCTCATGTCGCTCGCGACCCTCGATTGGGACGAGGCGATGCTCGGCGTGTTCCGCATCCCGCGGGCGGTGCTGCCGACGATCGTCTCCTCCAGCGCCGTGCTGGGCGAGGCCCGTGACCCGTTTCCCGGCGTGCCGCTCGGCGGCATTCTGGGCGATCAGCAGGCGGCGCTGTTCGGGCAGACCTGCTTTTCGGCGGGCGAGGCCAAGAACACCTACGGCACCGGCTGCTTCGCGCTGATGAACACCGGCCCCGCGCCTGTCGCGTCGAGCGCCGGGCTCATCACCACCGTGGCCTACCGGCTCGACGGGCGCCCGCCGGCCTACGCGCTGGAGGGCTCCATCGCCATCACCGGCGCCCTGGTGCAGTGGCTGCGCGACAATCTCGGACTGATCGCTGCGTCGAGCGAGATCGAGGGGCTGGCCCGCAGCGTCGAGGACAATGGCGGCGTCTACGTGGTGCCGGCGTTTTCCGGCCTCTACGCGCCGCATTGGCGCGACGACGCCCGCGGCCTCATCATCGGCCTGACCCGCTACGCCAATCGCGGCCACATCGCCCGCGCCTGCCTGGAGGCCACCGCCTACCAGACCCGCGAAGTTCTGGAGGCGATGGAGCGCGATTCCGGTTGTCCGATCGCCGAGTTGCGCTGCGACGGCGGCATGACCGTCAACGACTTGCTGATGCAGTTCCAGGCCGACATCCTCGACCGGCCGACCCTGCGCCCGAAGGTTTCGGAGACGACGGCCCTGGGCGCGGCCTACGCCGCTGGCCTCGCCACAGGGTTTTGGAAGACACTCGAAGATCTTCGCGACAACTGGGCCGTGGACAAGCGCTGGCATCCGCATATCCAGGCAGAAGAACGTCGGGCACTGTTCGCCGGTTGGAGCCGCGCCGTAGAACGCTCGTTCGGATGGGTCGAGGAGAACGCTTGATGGGTGCTCGGATACGCTCGCTTCGGACCGCTCTACTGGTTTCGGCCTTGGCGCTGACCCCGCTTGCCGCCGGCCTTGCTCCGATCGCGGCCATTGCCGCGCCGGCCGCCGCCTATCCCGGCCAGCAGGAGGGCGACCACGTCGTCGAGAACTTCAAATTCGCGAGCGGCGAGAGCCTGGATCGGGTCAAGCTGCACTACACCACCCTCGGCACGCCGCATCGCGGCGCCGATGGCGAGATCGACAACGCGGTGCTCGTCCTGCACGGCACCACCGGCACGGGCAAGAGCTTCCTGATCCCGACGCTCGGGCCGGAGCTGTTCGGTGAGGGCGCGCCGCTCGACGCGCGGCGCTGGTACGTGATCCTGCCTGACGGGCTCGGCCGCGGCGGCTCCTCGAAACCCTCCGACGGCCTCAAGGCGCATTTCCCCCGCTACGGCTACGGCGACGTCGTGGAGGGCCAGCACCGGGTCGTCACCGAGGCGCTCGGCGTTAAGCATCTGCGCCTCGTGCTCGGCACCTCCATGGGCGGGATGCAGGCCTGGATGTGGGGCGAGCGCTATCCCGGCGAGATGGACCTGCTGATGGCGGTGGCGAGCCAGCCGATCCCGGTGAGCGGGCGCAACGCCCTGTGGCGGCGCCTCCTGATCGAGGGCATCCGCACCGATCCCGACTGGAAGGGCGGCGAGTACACCGCGCAGCCGCGCAGCTTCGGCCGCATCCTGCCGATCTTCAACATCATGACCGAGAGCGTGCTCGGCCTTCAAAAGCAGGCCCCGACCCGCGCGGCGGCCGACACCGCCTACGACAAGATGATCGCCGGCTACGAGAACAAGGCCGACGCCAACGACTGGCTGTACTGGTTCGATTCCTCCTACGATTACGACCCCTCGCCGGACCTCGAAAAGATCACCGCGAAGGTGCTCGCGGTGAACTTCGCCGACGACGAGCTGAACCCGCCCCAGCTCGACGTGATGAACGCAGCGCTGGCGCGGGTGAAGGACGGCCGCTTCGTGCTGGTCCCGACCTCGCCCGAGACGCACGGCCATCAATCCCTGCGCTTCGCGGGCCTGTGGAAGGGCTACCTCGCCGAATTCGTGAGACAGCCCGAGGCGACGACGGAGAAGGAGAGCTCGTCGGAGCGGCCGGAGGGCAGCCGGTAGAGGGGTTGGGCCGCCGGCGGAGCGGAGCCGGCGCCGAAAGCCATCCATCGGCGCGGGTGACATGCCGTCGTGATACGGCGGCCAGCCTATCCGAGCCGGTGGCGCCGGCTGCCGCATGCACTTTCTTGCAGAAATCGAGAGAACCTTAAGTATTGCGTTGCAGGGTGGGGCATCTCAAGAGGCCAACCACACCCCCGGATCCATAATGCGCGTTTCCCTCAAGGCTGCCCTGGCGGGCTCGTTCAGCCTTCTGGCCGTGGTTGCTGCGGCCCAAGGCGGGATGAGCGTCATCAAGCTCTCGAACATCGATCACGAAGTCCGCGACATCGCCGACAATTGGCTGCCCTCGGTGGGATTGCTCGGCGACATTAGCACCGCGACGCGGGACGAGCGGGTGAAGACCTACCGTTACGTCGCCGCCTCGCCGACGGACCAGCTGCTCGCCGAGAACGAGAAGAGCGTGCGGGCGAGTCAGGCGGCCCTCGAAGCCCTGCGGCGCGCCTACGAGCCGCTGATCGCCTCGCCCGAGGAGCGGGCCCTGTACGAGCGCTTCGCCTCGACCTGGACGACCTATACGGGTCGGGTCGAGGCGATCGTCGCCCTGATGCGGGAGGGGCGGCGGGCCGAGGCGCTGGCCCTGCTCACCGGGCCCGAGGCTCTGGGCCTCGCGCAATCCGCGACCAAGGCGCTTCAGGAAAATCTCGTCCTCAACAAGCGGGGTGCCAAGCAGAGCGCCGAGGGGGCCGTCGGCAGCGCGGCCTCCGCCACCGCCTCCGCCTGGATCGCCATGGCCGTGACCCTGCTCTCGGCGCTCGCCGCCGCCCTGTTCGGCTGGTTCGGGATCTCGCGGCCGATCACGCGGATGACCGGGGCGATGGGCGCGCTCGCGGCGGGCGACGCGGCGATTGCCGTACCGGGGCGGGGACGCGGCGACGAGATCGGCGCCATGGCCGCGGCGGTGCAGGTGTTCAAGGACAACCTGCTCCGCACCCGCGCCCTGGAAGAGGAGACGCAGGCCGCCCGCGCCGGTGCCGAGGCGCAGCGGCGGGCCGCCGCGCGCGCCCTGGCCGACGACTTCCAGCGCGCTGTGGGCGGCATCATTGCGGGCGTGACCGCCGCCGCGACCGAGCTTCAGGCCACCGCCCAGCAATTGACCGCCAATGCCAGCCAGACCGCCGGGCAATCCGGCACGGTGGCCGCCTCCGCCGAGGAGGCCGCCTCCAATGTCGGCACCGTCGCCGCCGCGGCCGAGGAGCTCGGCGCCTCGGTGCAGGAGATCGGCCGGCAGGTCGATGGCTCGGCCTCCCTGGCGCAGGCCGCGGTGGCCGAGGCCGGGCAGACGGCGATCCTCGTGCGCGACCTCTCCGAGGCCGCCGCGCGGATCGGCGACGTGGTGGCGATGATCTCGACCATCGCCGGCCAGACCAACCTGCTCGCGCTCAACGCCACGATCGAGGCGGCGCGGGCCGGCGAGGCCGGCCGCGGCTTTGCCGTGGTCGCCGCGGAGGTCAAGGAACTCGCCAACCAGACGGCGCGGGCCACGGACGAGATCACCGGCCAGATCGGGCGCATCCAGGGCGCGACGGGTCAGGCGGTCGCGGCCATCGACAGCATCAGCGGGCGCATCCGCGAGATCAGCGGCGTCGCCACCGGCATCGCCGCCGCGGTCGAGGAGCAGGGCGCGGCGACCCAGGAGATCGTGCGCAACGTCGCCCAGGCCGCGGGCGGCACGGAATCCGTCACCCGCACCATCGCGAGCGTGGCGGGTGCGGCCGAGGAGACCGGGGCGGCCGCCGCCCAGGTGCTGGCCTCCGCGACCGAGCTGTCGCGCCAGTCCGAGCATCTCGGTGCGGAGGTGTCCCGGTTCCTCGATACGGTTCGCGCGGCCTGAGGCGGGAACCGCTTTTCCAGGGCTCTGCCCTGGACCCGCCGATGGGCTTGGCCTTCGGGAACCCGTTACGGGCGAAAACCCTCGAAGATCATCTGGTCCGCGTGCTCGCGGGCCAGCGCCCGCTGCGCCTCGGTGCGCACGGTCCAGGTCATCACCGGCATGTTCCCGAGCCGGCGGCAAGAGATAGGGCACCGGGCCCGGCAGGTCGCCGACGCGCCAGGACAGGAAATGCGGCCGGCTCACATGGAGGTGGAGCAGGCCCGACAATTCGGCCCGCGCCGAGGGTGCCAGCAGGGCGTAATGCGGATCGTCCTGGCTCGCCTCGGCGACGATGCCGCGGGGGCAGGCCCGGTACGATTTCGGCCAGCGTCGCGACGATGCCCGGATCGAACGACTTCAGCGCCACCGGGGCGTCGAGCCCGGCGACGATCTCGGCGGCGCGGCGGGTGAGCCGCCGGTCGCCGTCGAAGCGCGACTTGATCTCGACGATGACGGGGACGCGGCCCGCGACCCGCGTCAGGAAGTCCGGCAGCGTCGGGATGCGCTCCCCCGTGCCGGCCACGGTCAGCGTGCCGAGTTCGGCCGCCGTTCGCGATTCCACCGGCTCGGATGCCTCGGTGAGACGCCCGAGCGCCTCGTCGTGGAACACCATCGCCTCGCCGTCGGCGCTGAGCTGCACGTCGCACTCGATGGCGTAGCCGCCCGCCACCGCCGCCTCGGCTGCGGCCAGGGTGTTCTCCGGGATGCCGGCGGCGCGGTCGTGCAGGCCGCGATGGGCGATCGGACGGGCAATGAGCCAGTCCGGCGCCCGGTCCAGGGTCGCGCTCACGCGACCTCGAACATCGCCTCGACCTCGACCGCCGCGTCGAGGGGCAGTTCGGCGACACCCACGGTCGAGCGGGCATGGCGACCACGATCGCCGAGGATCGCGACCATCAGGTCGGAGGCGCCGTTCATGATCGGGGCGAGACCGGCAAAGCTCGGCACCGCGTTGATGAAGCCGCCGAGCCGCACGCATTGCACGACGCCGTGGTCGAGGTCGCCCACCGCCGCCTGGACCTGGGCCAGCACGTTGAGCGCGCAGAGCCGGGCCGCCGCGATGCCCTGTTCGGCCGAGACCTCGGCGCCGAGCTTGCCCTTATGCGCCGGGTCGAGGGTGCCGTCCGGCCCGAAGCAGATTTGGCCGGAGATGACGACGAGGTTGCCGGTGCGGATATAGGGCACGTAGTTCGCGACCGGGGCCGCCGCCTTCGGCAGCTTCAGGCCGAGCGCTTCCAGACGTTCCTTGACCGAGTTCATCGCCGTCTCCCGCATGATGCTGCGGGGGTCTGAGCATGGGGAAGGGGCGACTCGCAAGGGGGAAGGGCGGAAGCCATCAGCGCAATCGGTCGAAGCCGCCTGAGCGGCTTCGCGGCGCGAAGAGCGCCGCGCGCAGCGGGCCTTTCAGGACCTCAGTCCTGAAAGGCGTCGAGCGGAGCGAAAGCCTGAGCCCGCGGAGGCGGGCGCCGGTGACTGAGGCAAGCAAAAAACCAGGGCGATCGCTTTTAAGCGATCACCCTGGCAAAGCCCTCTCAACCGGCGGTCTCCGTCGCCTGAGGCTCGACCCGCGGTGCCTCCGCGGAAAAATCGTAGCGCAGGTCGGCATGGGCCACGGTCGCCGGACGGTGGGCGACGATGACCCGCGTCATCTTCAGGTCGCGCAGCGCGGCGGCGATGACCGCCTCGGTCGGCTCGTCCAGCGCGCTCGTCGCCTCATCTAGAAACAGAATCTCCGGTCGCCGGTAGAGGGCGCGGGCGAGGATCACCCGCTGGCGCTGGCCGCCCGAGAGGGTCGAACCCATGTCGCCGACCAGGGTCTCGAAGCCCATCGGCGTGCGGGTGATGTCGTCGAGGATCGCCGCGCGGGCGGCGCATTCGCGGATCCAGCCGGGATCGGGCCGCTCGTCGAAACAGGCGATGTTCTCGGCGATCGAGCCGGCGAACAACCCGTCATCCTGCATCACCCCGGCGATGCGGGCGCGGTAGGCCGCCAACCCTCCGGAGCGGATGTCGCGGCCATCGACCAGCACCGCGCCTTCGGAGGGCGGCAGCAGACCCATCAGGATCTTCATCACCGAACTCTTGCCGCAGCCCGAGGGGCCGGCGATGGCGAGGCTTTCGCCCGGCGGCACCGCCAGGCCGAGATTGCGGAACACCCAGGGCTCGTCGTCGCCGTAGCGCAGGGACAGGCCGACGGCGCGCAAGCCCGCGCCACGCACCGGCGGACGCTCGCCGGAGGGAAGGAGGGCGGGGGCCGCGATCGGCGCCGCCGCGGCGGGCATGGGGGCTGCGGCCTCCTCCGGCTCGGTCATGACGATGTCCGAGAGGCGGTCGGTCTGCACGTTGAGCATCCGCAGCTGGAAGCCCGACTGGATCAGGTTGCCGATGCGGGTCGAGAACTGGTCGCGATAGGCGAGGAAGGCGACCAGCATGCCGAGCGTCATCGACTGGTCGATCACGGCGCGGGCACCGAGCACCAGCAGGATCAGCCGGTCGGCGCCGAACAGGAACTCGTTGCCGCGCCCGAACACGAGGTCGAGCCGCTGCAGCCGCAGCCGGGCGTTCAGCGCCTGGACGAACTGGTTCATCCAGGTGCCGCGGCGGCGCTCGCGCAGGTTCAGGAGCTTGACGCTCGCCATGCCGCGCACGGTCTCGATGAAGTGGCTCTGCTGGCGCGCCTCCGCGACGATCGCCTCCTCGGTGCCCTCGCGATAGGCCTTGTAGGCGGCGATCCGTAAGCCGGCGTTGAGCGCGGTGGCGGCGATGGCCACCAGGGCGAGCCAGCCGCCGTAGAGGAACAGCATGATCAGCATGCCGACCGACATCAGCCCGTCGAGCAGGGCCTGGACGAGGTCGGTGGTGATGCCCTTCTGGATCGTCGCGAGGGTGCCGAAGCGCGAGATCACGTCGCCCACATGCCGCTTCTGGAAATAGTCGAGCGGCAGCCGGGAGAGGTGGTCGAACAGCGAGCCGGACCACTGGTAGTTCAGCTTCGTGCCCGTGAGCATGATCGCCCAACTCCGGGCGACGCCGAGGCCGAGTTGCAGCACCAGCAGAAGGGCGAGGCCGAGCGCCACGACGAGCAGCAGGTCGAGATCGCCGTTCACGATGACCTCGTCGATGACGATCTGCGAGGCGATCGGCATCAGGATCGCGACGAGTTCGATTCCGAGTGACAGGGCCAGGATCTGCATCATCGCCGCGCGGATGCCGGCCATGCCCCGGAACAGGTCGGAGAGTGCGAGGCCGCGCGCCGCCCGCTCGCGCACGAAGCTCTGGTTCGGCGCCACCTCCAGGGCGACGCCGGTGAATTCGCGCGAGGCTTCCGCGAGGCTCAAGGTGCGGCGCCCGCGGGCGGGATCGTGGATCACGATCTCCCGGCGTCCGACCCGCGCCAGCACGACGAAGTGGTTGAGCCCCCAATGCAGGATGCAGGGCAGGCGCAGGCGGCCGAGATCGGGCAGTTCCACCCGCAGCGCCCGCGTCGAGAGCCCCAGGGTGCCGGAGAGGTCCATGAGGTTTCGCAGCGTCATGCCCTTCAGCGAGAGGGCGTGGCGCGCGCGCAAGCTTCCGAGATCGACCCGGCGGCCATGGTAGCCCAGCACCATGGCGAGGCAGGCCATGCCGCACTCGGCGGCCTCCGCCTGGAGCACGACCGGCAGGCGCCGCCGGAAACCGAACTGAAGATCCGACAGCAGGCTCAACGTGTCCCTCCTTCGGTGACGAGATCGACGCTGCGCTTGACGTGGTAGAGGGGGTCGAGGAGCCAGCGGTAGAGCGGGCGCTTCTCGAGCGCGATGTCGGCCTCGACCCGCATTCCGGCCTCCAGCCGGCGTTGCTCGCCATAGGCCGTCACGCTGTCGGCATCCGGCCGCACGATGATGCGGTAGACGCCCCCGTTCCCCGCATTTTTGGCCGTGTCCCGCGCCGCCTCGGGCCGGGCGTCGCCTTCGAGCGGCGCGCGGGTCACCTCCGTCACCGTGCCCCGGTGCAGGCCGAAGCGCTGGAACGGGAAGGCGGCGTAGCGCAGCATCACGCTGGCGCCGGGCTCGATGAAGCCGATCGCCGAGGAATCGACGAACAGGTTGGCCTGCAGCCGGCCCTCGCTCGGCAGCAGGGTGAGCAGGTTTGCCCCCGCCGCCACGGTCTGCCCGGCCTGCGCCCGGATCGAGGTGAGGATGCCGCGCTCCGGCGCGCGCACCTCGATGGCGCGGCGCGCCTCGCTCTCGGCCCGCTGCTGTTCGAGCTGCGCGGCGGTGCGGTCGAGTTCGGCGAGATCCCGCGCCAGGGTCTCATCGAAGGTGGCGAGTTTGGCGCGCAGATCGCCGAGCTTGCCCTCGACTTGAAGCCCGCCCTGGCGGAACTGCGCGAGTTGCGAGCTGGCCTGGAGATAGAGGTAGTTCTGGCTCTGGAAGTCGGCCGCGCGGGCAAAACCCCGCGTCACGAGGTCGGCGAGTTCGTCGGCGCGGGATTTGAGCGGCGGCACCAGCTTTTCCTGGAGTGCGAGCTGCTCCTCGATCCTGGCGCGCTGCGCCTCCAGGTTGGCGACCTGCTCCCTCAAGCCCTCTTTCTCGGCGGTGGCCATGGCCGCGCGGGCGGCGCGCTGGCGCTCCACGCTCTCGCGCTGACGGCCGAGCTGGGCGATCACCCGCTCCTGGGTCGGGCCGCTCGCCGAGACCGCGTCGAGGTCGATGGTGAAGAGGAGCTGGCCGCGCTCGACCCGGTCCCCCTCCTTGGCGCCCGACGCGCTGACCCGCCCCGCCAGCGGGCTCGCCACGGTGATGAGGCCGATATCGGGCGCGAGCAGGCCGTCGGCATGGACCCGGCGGGTGTAGCTGCCGAGCCAGGCGTAGACGCCAACGAGGACGGCGAAGGCGAGGCACAGGCCGACCACGACGCGGATCGCCAGGGGCTGGATCACCTGGGCCTCGCCGAGCCAGGCGCTTCGCCGTGCCTCCACGACCTCGCGACGGAACAGGGGCGCGTTCACCGGGAAGCCTCCTCCGGGGTAGGGACCGAACGATCAGGTGCGTTGTTCTGACGCATGCAGGCCGTAATCCGCAACAGCTTCAGTTTCTTAGCGGTGATGGCGGCCCGAGCGGCCCGCTCCCCGGCCGGCACGTCAATTTTTGTCCCCCGCGCGGGCGGCGGCCCGTCCCGCCACAGCCGTCCCGCGAGGGTCGATCGCGCGGGTCGGCCGAAGGGAAGGGGAGCGGCGCACGCGTAGGGCCGGGGGCGGCGCGCGGAGTCCGGATACGACCGTTGGTCGTGCTGTGAGAGAGCAAGATCTGTCCATCCGAGAGGTCCTGAGCCGATCACCCCGGACCGTATAACGCAGCCCGGGTTGCCTGCCGGAATAATATCCGTACCTTATCCAGCAGAGCGACGCACACCGGCGCTCTTATTCCACAGGAAGACAGAAATACAGAACGTTCTTCCAGTACCATTCGGACAAAGGAGAAAACCATGCAGCAGAACATTGATACGGTCCGCGAGCTGAACGCTGCGGAGCTGGATCAGGTCGGCGGCGGTCTGTCTCTCGGCCTCGATCTCGATCTCAGCAGCGAACTCGGGGCCGTGTCCGGTGTCGTCGATCAAGTCGGCGGCCTCGTCGGCGGCACGCTCGACACCGTGCTCGGCGCGGTGGGCGGCCTGCTCGGCGGCCTGCTCGGGAAGTAATCCGATTTCCTGACACGTCCTCCCACGGAAGCGGCCGCCCCCACCGCTTCCGTGGGCCTCGTGCGGGACGCGACGGCCGGGGGCGCCCTCGACGGGCGCCTCCGCCGCCGGCACGATCGACCCCGCGGGCCGAGGGAACAGCAGAGGGAACGACCGCGTAGGCGGGTCGTTCTCATCCGTTCGGATCGAAGCGTCGCCGTGACGGCGCCGTCGCCTCGGCTCCGGCGCAAGGCCGTCAATTGGCGGCCAAAGGGCGGCGAAGACCGCCCAGGCAACAAGAACACGGCAACAAGAATTCGAAGCGCGCCCCGGAGGCGCGTCAGCGAGAGGGAGAACGACGCGGCCGATGAGCGTTCCGTTCGTCAACGCCTCGGTGCAGGGCGATCTCAGCGCCCCGCCGGACCGAATTTTCGGCCAGATCCCCGCCAGCGGCCTCGACGGCATCGCCTTCCTCGATTTCGCCTACGAGACGGCGGGTTTCAGCACGCACCGGGTCGGTGGCCTTCTCGTCGGCACGTGGCACGGCGGCTGGTACGGCCTGAGCCGGACCACGCTCACCTTCAGCGACGGCCCGACCGGCAATGAGCCCTGCGACGAGCGCACCGGGGAGGCCTTCGTCCTGCGCGGGCCCGGCTATGCCGGCCGCACGCTCTGGAGCGGGCCATGCCGCGGGCGCTATCTCGCCTTCATGCCCGCCGCGGTGGAGCGGATGATCGAGGCGCCGCTCTCGCATCTCCGGATCGATTCGATCACCTGCGATCTCACCGAGCGGATGACCGTCTCCCACCTCCTGGCCGCCCTGGGGCAGGCGGCCAGCGGCCACGACAGCGCCGCGGACGCGCTTCTGGTCGACAGCGTGGCGCTCGCGGTGCTGCGCGCCTCCGGCGCCCTGTCGAGCCCGCCCTCCCGCAAGAGCGCGGCGCTCACCGCCCGGCAGGCGCGGCGGGTGCGCGACCTCGTCGCCGAGCGGATCGATGCGCCCCTGTCGCTCGGGGAGATGGCGGCGGTGGCGGGCCTCAGCGAGGGCTATTTCGTACGTGCCTTCAAGGGCACCTTCGGCGTGACGCCCTATCAATATGTGTTGCGCGAACGCGTGACGCTGGCGCAGTCGCTGATCCGCTCCGGCACGGTCTCCTTGAGCGAGGCGGCCCTGCGCGCGGGCTTTCCCGATGCGCGGCGGATGGGGCGGACCTTCCGCAAGATGATCGGGCGCTCGCCGACGGAAGCGACCCGGCTGCAGCGGGCCTGAGCCTCAAAAGCGGGTGCCGGACGGCACCGCGGCGCGTCGATTTCGGGCGGATCGCGGCGGCGCGGGCCGCCCCGGCGCCGTCCTGCGATTGACAGAAGCGCCTCGTTTCTTAGTAATCGCGCCCGTGCCGCCCGTCCCCCGAGGCGGCACTTTCTTTTGGCGACTTCGGGAGCCATTGCGTTCCCTGGATCGAGCCCGAGGAGACGGACCCGCGTGACCTCCGCCCTGCTGCCGACCTATGCCCGCGCCCCGATCGCTTTCGAGCGAGGCGAGGGCGCATGGCTGGTCGCCGAGGACGGCGACCGCTACCTCGATTTCGGTGCCGGCATTGCCGTCAACGCGCTCGGCCACGCCCATCCGCACCTGGTCGAGGCGCTGACCACCCAGGCGCAAAAGCTCTGGCACACCTCGAATCTGTTCCAGATCCCGGAAGGGGAGCGGCTGGGCCAACGGCTCGTGGACGCGACCTTCGCCGACGTGGCCTTCTTCGCCAATTCCGGCGCCGAGGCCAACGAGGCCGCCATCAAGATGGCGCGCAAGTATCATGCGGCGGGCGGCCACCCCGAGCGCTACCGCATCATCACCTTCGAGGGCGCCTTCCACGGCCGCACGCTCGCGACCATCGCGGCGGGCGGCCAGCAGAAGTACATCGAGGGCTTCGGTCCGAAGGTCGAGGGCTTCGATCAGGTGCCGGTCGGCGATTTCGCCGCGCTGGAGGCCGTTATCGGCCCGGAGACCGCCGCCCTGATGATCGAGCCGATCCAGGGCGAGGGCGGCCTGCGGGTGATCCCCGGCGAGACCCTGCGGCGCCTGCGCGCGCTCTGCGAGGCGCACGGCCTGCTCCTCATCATGGACGAGGTGCAGACCGGCGTCGGCCGCACCGGCAAGTTCTTCGCGCATGAGTGGTCGGGCGTCACGCCGGACATCATGAGCGCGGCCAAGGGTATCGGCGGCGGCTTCCCGCTCGGCGTCTGCCTCGCCACGGCCGAGGCCGCCCGCGGCATGACGGCCGGCACCCACGGCACCACCTTCGGCGGCAACCCGCTCGCCATGGCGGTCGGCAACGCCGTGCTCGACGTGGTGCTGGGTGACGGCTTCCTGGCCCATGTCGAGCGCATGGACCTGCTGCTGACGCAGAAGCTCGCGGGCCTGATCGACCGGCACCCCCACGTCTTCGCCGAGTTGCGCGGGCAGGGGCTGATGCGGGGCCTGAAGCTCAACCTGCCGAACACCACGTTCACGGCGGCCGCCCGCGCGCGGCACCTGCTGGTGATCCCGGCCGGCGACAACGTGGTCCGCCTCCTGCCGCCGCTGATCGTCGGCGAGACGGAGGTGGGCGAGGCCGTGGCCCGTCTGGAGGCCGCGGCGACCGATTTGGAGGCGCAGATGCGTGGGGCCGCCTGAGGGCGGCACCGCGAGCGTAGATCTTGAGATGACCACGACCCTGAACGGCAGCGGCCCGCATGTCCGCCACTTCCTCGACCTGAAGGATCTCTCCGCCGAGACCCTGCGCGGTGTCCTCGACACCTCCGCCGCGATGAAGCGCGTGCGGGTAAAGGGCCAGCGCGCGGCGGAGCGACCGCTCACCGGCAAGATGCTGGCGATGGTGTTCGACCGGCCATCGACCCGCACCCGCGTCTCCTTCGACGTGGCGATGCGCGAACTCGGCGGCGACACCCTGATGCTGACCGGCAAGGAGATGCAGCTCGGCCGTGGCGAGACGGTGTCCGACACCGCCCGCGTGCTGTCGCGCTTCGTCGATGCGATCGTGATCCGGACCCTCGACCACGGCCTGGTGATGGAGCTGGCCGAGCATGCCGAGGTGCCGGTCATCAACGCGCTGACCAAGGCCTCGCATCCCTGTCAGATCATGGCCGACCTGCTGACCTTCGAGGAGCATCGCGGGCCGATCCGGGGTCGCACGGTCGCGTGGTCGGGCGACGCCAACAACGTGCTGGCGAGCTGGGTCCACGCCGCCGCCCGCTTCGACTTCACCCTCAACGTTGCCGCGCCGCGGGGAACTGGCGATGCCGCCGGCCCTCGTCGATTGGGCTAAGCGCGAGGGCGCGCGGGTCAACGCCACCACCGACGCCCACGCGGCGGTCGAGGGGGCCGATCTCGTGGTCACCGATTGCTGGGTCTCCATGGGCGACGACGACGAGCATTTCCGCCACAACCTGCTCTCGCCCTACCGGGTGGATGCGGCGCTGATGAAGTCCGCCTCCAAGGACGCGCTGTTCATGCACTGCCTGCCCGCGCATCGCGGCGAGGAGGTCACCGCCGAGGTGATCGACGGTCCGCAATCGGTGGTGTTCGACGAGGCCGAGAACCGCCTGCACGCGCAGAAAGGCATCCTGGCGTGGTGCCTGGGCGAAGCGGCCTGAGGCGAGCCATCGATCGATCCTAAGCCGCCGCCCGGCCGTGCCGGGCGGCGGCGCTGCGTCAACGCTGATGGGCCCGCCGCGCGCGGCTGCGCTTCTTGTGCTCGCCCCGCACATGCCCATGGTCATGCAGTTGCGAGTGTCCGTGCCCGCGGTAGTGGCGGTGACGCTCCGGGTGATGTGCGTGGAAATGATGATCGTGGTGGCGGGTGTTCGGATGCCAATCCACGGCTCCGACCGGACTGCCGGCCAGGACACCGCCGAACACCACGCCGGCTGCTAGCATGAGGACAAAACGCATCGGTCGCTTCCCGCTGTCGCACGGAGGTCGTGCACAGGCTCAAACGCGCGCCCGGATGTCATATTCCGCGCCGATTTCGGTTTGCGGCGCGTGCCCCCTTCAACCCTGGGTTCGGGAAAACTGGAGATCGCCGCCCCTGCGTCCTCAGAGGTCGCGGACCAGCTCGGTCAACTGGTCGGCGCAGATGCCCCAGCCCTGTTCGAACCCCATCGCCTCGTGCGCTTGGCGGTCCTCCAGCGTCCAGTGGCGGGCGCGCGCCGTGTAGCGGGTGCCGCCGGCCTCGTCGGCGAAGGTGAGGATCACCGTCAGGAACGGTTTTCGGACGGCACCCAGGCCGAGCGGTAGGCGTCGGTGACGACGAGGCGGGTATCCGGCACAACCTCCAGATAGACGCCCCGGTTGGGCAGATCCTGCCCGTCGGGACTGCGCATCACGATGAGATTCGACCCGCCCGGCCGCAGGTCGAGTTCGACGACCGGCGTCGTATAGGGTTTCGGGGCGAACCAGCGCTTCACCAACTCCGGCTCGGTCCAGGCGCGCCACAGCGCCCGGCGGTGCGCCGGGATCAGGCGGGTGAGGACGAGGTCGCGGGGATCGTCGGCGTCGCTCATGCTGTGTCTCTCCGATCGCTCAGGCCAGGCGCTTGGCTTGGTTCATCGCCCAGATCACGCCGAACGGGTCGCGGAGCTGCCCGTAGACGTCGCCCCAGAACATCTCCTGGTAGGGCGTCACCACCTCGGCACCGGCCGCGACCGCCCGGTTCCACCACGCGGCGATGTCCTCGACCGGCAGGAGCAGGCTGAAGGATTGCGGCGCCTGGAGCGGGTGGCCGTATTCGGGAAAGGCATCGGACAGCATCACCGAAGCCCCGTTGACGACGAGGTGGACGTGCATGGTCCGCCCCTTCTCGTCCGCGGGCACGGAGGCGACGATCTCGGCGCCGAAGGCGTTCCGGTAGAATTCGGCCGCCCGCAGAGCACCGTCGAGGGTGAGATAGGCGACCACGCCGCCCTTCGGGGGCACGGCCGGTGACGTCGCCTCGGTCTCGCTCATCGCCGCTCTCCCTATGCGCGTCTCGGATGTCGGAGTGCGGAGGGTGCCGTGCGTCGCCGAGTCGCGCAAAGACTTTTTGAAGAGCCGCTTTCCAGGGCCGCCGCGTCGTCGGGTGCGGCCCCAGCCGCGTTGTCGTCCCCTCCGCGCGAGCGGTCGGATCGCCGCAGTCCGGGGGCCGGCTGGAACGATCCCCGACGCCCTCCGTTGGCCCGCGGTTTTAGCAAATGGTCACCGCGCCGAGGTCGCACGGTCGAACCGGACGCCGCCAAGGAAGAGGATCGATTCATGGATCTCGGCATCAGCGGTCGCGTCGCGGTCATCACCGGTGGCGATTCCGGTATGGGCTACGCGAGCGCGGAATATCTGCTGCGCGAAGGCGTCAAAGTCGTCCTCTCCGACCTGAAGGAGAAGGAACTGGAGGAGGCGGCCGCGCGGCTCGCGGCGCTCGGCCCGGTCAAGTTCTGCCAGGCCGACCTCTCGTCGGATGCGGGGGCCCGCAAGCTGCGCGACTTCGCCGACCAAGCCTTCGGCGAGACACCCACCATCCTCGTCAACGCCGCCGGCGTTACCGGCGCCACCGGCGACTTCCTGGAGATCGACGACGAGGGCTGGATGTCGACGATCCAGGCCGACCTAATGGCGGCGGTGCGGATGGCGCGCGCCTTCATCCCCGGGATGCGGACCCAGAAATGGGGGCGGATCGTGTTCTTCACCTCCGAGGACGCGGTGCAGCCCTATGTCGAGGAGCTGCCCTACTGCGCCGCCAAGGCCGGCCTGATGAACCTGACCAAGGGCCTCTCCAAGGCCTACGGGCCGGATGGGGTGCTGGTGAACTCGGTGGCGCCCGCCTTCGTCGCCTCTCCCATGACCGACGCGATGATGGAGAAGCGCGCCGGGGAACTCGGCGTCTCCTTCGACGAGGCGATCGAGAGCTTCCTCGAAGAGAAGCGCCCCGGCATCGTCGTCAAGCGCCGCGGCCGGGTCGAGGAGGTCGCGTCGGCGGTGGCCTTCCTGTGCTCGGAGCAGGCGAGCTTCATCACCGGCGAGAACCTGCGCGTCGATGGCGGTGCCGTCCTCACCATGGCGTCCTGAGCGATGCGGGACCTCTCCTGCGACGTCGCGGTGATCGGGGCCGGCACCGCCGGCATCGCCGCCCACCGCGCCGCCCTTGATGCGGGCGTCCGCTCCGTGCTGATCGAGCAGGGCCCCGGCGGCACCACCTGCGCCCGCGTCGGCTGCATGCCCTCGAAGCTGCTGATCACCGCGGCCGAGGCGGCGCAGGAGGCCCGCGCGGCGCACCGGCTCGGCATCCGCGTCGGCGAGGTGCGGGTCGATGGCCCGGCGGTGCTGGCCCGGATGCGGCGCCTGCGCGACCGCTTCGTGGGATCCGTCTTCGAGGGGGGTCGACACCTTCCCCGACGAGACGCGCCTCACAGGGCGGGCCGTGTTCGAGGGGCCGGATGCCTTGCGCATCGACGACCACACCCGCCTGCGTTTCAAGGCGGCGGTGCTGGCGACCGGCTCCAGCCCGAGCGTGCCCGAGCCGTTGAAGGGGCTGGGCGACCGGGTTCTCACCACCGACACTGTGTTCGAGATCGAGGATCTGCCAGCCTCGCTCGCCGTGCTCGGCGCCGGCCCGGTCGGGCTGGAACTCGCCCAGGCCATGGCCCGGCTCGGTGTGGCGACCAGCGTGTTCGATCCCGGCGACAGTCTCGGCGGCTTGCGCGATCCCGATCTGAAGCGGGCCGCCCGCGAGATCTTTTCGGAGGCCTTCGATCTGCATCTCGGCGCGAAGGTCGAGAGCGGTGAGATCGCGGGCGAGGGCGCGCGACTCGGCTGGGACGGAGCCGGGGGGCAAGGGAGACAAGACGTTCGATCGGGTGCTCGCCGCGGCGGGCCGTCCGCCGAACGTTTCGGGAATCGGCCTAGAGCACACCGGTGCGACCCTCAACGACAAGGGCGGCCCGGTCCACGATCCCCGCTCGCTGCTCTGCGAGGGCGCGCCGATCCTGATCGCGGGCGACGCCAATGCCGACCGCCCGGTGCTGCACGAGGCAAGCCGTCAGGGCCGCATCGCCGGGCGCAACGCCGCGCGGCTCGCCCGCGGCGAGGGGGCCGAGCGGCCGGAGCACTGGGTCGCGCTCACCATGGTGTTCAGCGATCCGCAAATCGCCGTGATCGGCGGCGGCTTCGACCCGCAAGCGGATCACCGCGTCGGCCGCGCCGATTTCTGCGACCAGGGCCGGGCTCGGGTGATGGACCGGGCGCAGGGCGGCATCCGCCTCTATGCGGAGGCCGACGGGCGCCTTGCCGCCGCCGAGCTGATCGGCCCGGAGGCGGAGCATCTCGGTCATCTCCTGGCCTATGCGGTGCAGGACGGGCTGGACGTGCGGCGCTTGCGCGACCGGCCGTTCTACCATCCGACTCTGGAAGAGGGCCTCGACACGGCGCTCTCGGATCTCGGCGATTACCTGAAGTAACTATCCCGCGCCGGGGCTGCCATCTTGCCTTCGTCGAGACGCGAGGTCGTCGCTTTGCCGCCGCGACGTCCGGCTACCCACTGTGTCGCGGAGGACTGTATGTTATCAGACAAAGCTCGGTCTTCTCAGGCACTTGGTCCGACTTTCGGGGGGACCGAAATGCGTGCCGATGGCAGACCCGGCATTGCTTAACCGGGGCGTGGCAGGCATACCGGCTGCCGTAATGGTCGATCCGTCGCAGATGCATGCCGTGGGGCCGAACGGTGGTCCGGTCGACCTTCCGGTCGATCTCGATGCCTTGACCGCCGAGCAGCGGGATGAATTCGGCGTGGGCATTCTTGCCCTCGACGCCGCCGGAATCGTGCTCGCCTGCAATCGGGCCGCGGGCGCGCTGTGCGGCCTGCCGCCCAATACGATGATCGGGCGGAGTTTCTTTCGCGAACTCGTGCCGAGTGCCAACGTGCCGAGCTTCTACGGCCGCTTTCTCAGCGGCCAGCGCCGGAGCGTGGCCGATCAGGCCTTCGAGTTCGTGTTCGGCCGCATCCCGGCCCCCCTGCGGGCACGAATCGGCCTGCGGTCCGGGGCGAACGGGCACATCTGGCTGACGATCACCCCCCTGGAGCAGATCGCCGCTGGCCCCTCGCGCGAGGCCGTCCTCGCGGCGATCGCTCAGCGCAGCCGGGCCGAGCCAGTCGATCCGAGCCTGTGCGAGCGTGAGCCGATCCACATTCCCGGCTCGATCCAGCCGAACGCGGTGATGCTCGCCGCCGACGCCGCGAGCCTCGAGATCCTGGCCTTCAGCGCCAACGCCGCCGACGTGCTGGCGCCCGATCTCTTCCCGCCCAACGGCCTCAACCTGGAGGCGGTGCTGCCGGGCGCGATCGTCTCCGCGATTCGCGACGGGCTCGCCGCCCACACCCTGACCGACGGTCGGCTCCTGCGCCGCTCGCTCACGCTTCCGCCGCGGGGGGAGCGCTTCCACCTCGTGGCCCATGCCCATCTCGGCCGGGTGATCGTCGAGCTGGAACTGGCGCCGGAGCGCCCCGAGGACTTCCTCGCCGCGAGCCCGCTCGACGCCGAACTCGCCATGATGCGGCTGCGCGCCGCCGAGTCCCTGACCGAGGCGGCACAGATCGCCGCCCTCGAAATCCGCGCCATGACCGGTTTCGAATCGGTGCTGGTCTACCGGTTCGACACGGATTGGAACGGCGAGGCCATCGCCGAGGACATGGTGCCGGACTGGCAGCGCCCGCTGATCGGCCTGCGCTTTCCCGCCTCCGACATCCCGGCCCAGGCCCGCGCCCTCTACACCAAGGCCAAGAGCCGCTTCGTGATCGACCGCGACTGCGTACCCGTGCCGCTGGTGGCCGACCGCGCCGCGGGCAACGCGCCGATCGACCTCACCTTCGCGCAGAACCGCACGCTCTCGCCGATCCACCTCGAATACCAGCGCAATCTCGGCGTCGACGGCTCGATGTCGATCTCGATCATGGTCGAGAACCGGCTCTGGGGCCTGATGATCGGCCATCACCGCCGGCCGCACTACGTCGCGCCGGAGACCCGCGCCGCGGCGACCGTGCTCACCGACGCCTTCGCCATGCGGGTGCAGGAGATCGAGGGCAAGGCGCTCTGGGGCGAGCGGCAGCGCCATCTCGACGTGCAGGGCCGGCTGGTGCGCGGGCTCACCCGTTCCGACGACTTCGTCACCTCCCTGACCCAGGGCGATCCGACCCTGCTCGACCTGTTCGGCGCCACAGGTGCGGGCATCGTCTCGGACGAGGCCGTCTGCCTCGTCGGCGTCACGCCGGAGGCGGCCAAGGTGCGGGCGCTCGCCGACTGGCTGCGGGAGAGCCTGCCGCCCGACGAGACCACCTTCGTCACCGACACGCTGGTGCTGCATCACGCGCCGGCCGCGGACTTCACGGAGATCGCCAGCGGGCTGCTGGCGGCCTTCGTCGGCACCTCGCGCCAGCATCTGCTGTTCTGGGTCAAGCCGGAGGTGCCGAGCACGGTGACCTGGGGCGGCGATCCGCGCAAACCCGTCCTGCCCGGCAGCGGCCCGGTGGCGGTGCTGCCGCGGCGCTCGTTCGAGCGCTGGATCGAGGAGCGCCGTGGCCATTCCACCCCCTGGGCGACGTGGAAGGTGGCGCTCGCCGCGCAGCTCGCCGACGCCGTGGACGGCGTGGTGCTGCGCCAGCGCCGCAAGATCGACGAGCTGACGGGGCTGCTGGCCGACAAGGAGCGCCTGCTGGAGCAGAAGGATCTGCTCACCCGCGAGATCGACCACCGGGTGAAGAACTCGCTGCAGATCGTGACGGCCTTCCTGCACATGCAGCGCCGGCAGATCGCCGACCCGGAGGCGCGCCAAGCCTTCTCCGAGACCTCGGCCCGCGTCATGAGCGTCGCGCGGGTGCATGACAGCCTGTACCAGGGCGAGAGCATGGAGCAGGTCGATCTCGGCCAGACCATCCAGACCCTGTGCAGCGACCTCGCCGGTATGGCCGGCGATGAGCACAGCGTCGAGCTGACCGCCGAGCCCGGCCTGATGGTGCCCTATCGGCACGCGGTGGCGCTCTCGCTGATCACCACCGAACTCGTCACCAACGCATTCAAATATGCCGGCAAGCCCGAGAAGGGCGCGCGGATCAGCGTCTCCGTGGCCGGCGGCGAAGGGGCGGCCGTCCGCCTCAGGATCTGCGATGACGGCGAGGGCATGCCGACGGGCTGGGAGAACGCCAAGGCGCGGGGCACCGGGCTCGGCATGAAGCTGATCCGTGCCATGCTCGACCAGATCGGCGCCCGCCTCGACGTCGAGAACGCCGACGGTGCCTGCTTCACCGTTCACGCCTGAGCCCCACTTGATCGACAGCCTGCACGCCCGCCTGCGGGACGCCACGCAAGCGGCGCATGAGGCGCTGGAGCGCGACCTCGATTGGGAGGCGCGCGTGGCGACGCTGCCCGGCTATCGGGCTCTGCTGGTCCGCCTGCGCGGCTTCCACGCCGTCTACGAGCCGGCGATCGCGGCCGCGCTCGCGGACGCAGCCTTCTTCGATCCGCGCCGGCGGCTCCCGGCCCTCGATGCGGATCTGCACGCCCTCGATCGCGCGGCACCCGACACCGTGCCGGCGCCTGCCGTGCCCCGCCTCGACGGGGCGGGCGCGGCTTTGGGTGCGCTCTACGTGCTGGAGGGCTCGACGCTGGGCGGGGCCGTCATCGGCCGTCACGTCGCCCGCCTGCACGGGGAGGGCGTGCCGCTGGCCTATTATGCCGGCCGCGGCCGCGCGACCGGGCCGCTTTGGCGGGAATTCCGCGAGCGGCTGGACGGGCTGCCGGAAGCGGAGGCCGCCGCCGCCTTCGCCGCCGGCGTCGCGACGTTCGAGGCGATGCGTGGGTGGCTCGTCTCGGGCGAGGGCTGAATCGCCCGCTTCCAGGGCTCTGCCCTGGACCCTATGACAAGGACTCGTCCTTTCGAAACCCGAAACTCAGCGTGGCGGCAGCACCTGCGCCCGCTTGGCTTCCAGGGTCTGCCAGACGATCAGCGAGGGCAGGCCCAGCGCCACGTCGGGTACGCGCTTGGCGAGCGACAGGGCGATGGCGGTGCCCGCATCGAGCCCGAACAGGGCGCCCACCACGACGAAGCCGCCCTCCTGCACGCCGAGCCCGCTCGGGACGGCGAAGGCCGCCGACTTGATCGCCTGCGAGAGCGATTCCAGCACCAACACCTCGGTCAGGCTCACCTCGACTCCGATGCAGGCGAGCACGATCCAGATCTCGGCCGCGCCGAGCCCCCAGGCCACGGCGTGCAGGGCGACCGATTGAGCGATCGGCCCGCGGCGCTCGCGGGCCCAGACCACATCGAGGGCCTCCTGCACGGAGAGGATGCCTGCCGCGCTTGCCTCCGGTTTCGCCCCCTCCGGGGCCGCCGAGCGCAGGAAGCGGCGCCCGAGGGCGGCGAGGCGCCGCTCCAGCCCCCGCGCCGCGCCGAGCGTCTGCAAGGCGAAGAAGGCGGCGACCGCCGCCACCGCCACCACGGCGGCCTGCGTAGTCCACCACGCGAGCACGGCGGCGGCCTCCCCCGGCAGCCGCCAGAGCAGGCCGGCACCGAGCCCGGTGAAGGCCACCTGCGTCGCGACCTGGATCAGCATGTCGGCCAGCAGCGAGGCGGCCGCGAGGCTGCCCGCGACGCCCCAGAAGGTCAGTAGGCGGCCGCCCACCACCTCGCCGCCCACCGAGGCGACCGGCAGGAGCACGTTCACGCCCTCGCGCACGAAGCGCAGGATCACGAAGGCGCCGGTCTCGACAGGGGGCTCGGCGGCCTTCGCGGGATGGGCGTGACGTCCCGACGGCGGGATGCCGCGCAGCACCCGCGCCCAGGCGAGCCCACACAGCAACACGATGACGGCCCGCACCCCGACGATGGCGGCCAGCCCCGCCGGACCGATCCGCCCGAAGGCCGCACCGATCGCCGCAAGGTCGTTGGTGGCGACGAGCCAGACGCCCAGCCCCAGCCCGACCAGGGTGCCGACGAGCGGCAACCGGCGCAGCAGCCCGCGCAGGAGACGCCCCGGTCGCGGCTGTTCGGCGGGTAGGTCCGCGGAGGGGTTTTCGCGCTGATCCCCACGGCGAGCGGGTGCCTCAACCATTGCCGGCTCCATCGGCCGGGGCTGCCGGGCGCGTCTTGGACGCTGTGAACACCACGGCCGGTGCGGCCGGGGGCGGTACCACTGCGGCGAGGGTGAGGGCCGCGGGGCCGATGGCATCGAGCGCCGGATCGACGAGGATGACGCGGCGGCGCGCCAGGGAGTCCGGTGTGGCCAGCGTCAGCATCCGCTTGGGGCAGGGCCCGAGACAGCCCGTCTCCAGCACCCGGACCTTGCCGGCGCCCTTGCCGGCGGCTTCGCGCGCGCCCTGCCGGAACGCCCGCTTGACGGCACGGCCGAGCTGCTTGCGGTCCACGCCCTGGCGCTTGGCGCATTTGCGGCAGACCAGCACGAGGTCCGTGAAGCCCGCCTTGGCCGTCCTCACCTTGGTCGTCTCGACCCGAGCCGATTCAACCCGGTCCGATTCGACCTCATCCTCTCGGACCGCCCCGCCCGGATCCTGCCGCCGTCCCACATGTCCCCCCGTCCGGCCCTTCGATTCGGGCCGCACTCCGTTCCGGGGGCGGTATCGCAGTCCCCCTGCCCGGGGCGCAATCCCGGCGGATCGCCGCGCCTTAAAAAGGGCCGAAAAGAACGTGACCTGAGCCACCAGACAGGATGCCGCCCCGAGCTTGCCGAAGCGTCTGGTCCGAGCGTATCGCGCGTGGCCAGGCGCAAGGCCCCTCGTGCGGGCGTGCTCCGGCCGCGGATCCGTGAGGACCCCCATTCGATGAGTTCCGACGACGAGGTCAAGCAGGCGACGCGGGTCCGGCCGAGCCCGAGCGTTCAATCGCTCATGGATCTTGCCCGGCGCTCCGTGCCGGATCTGCGGCGCAACGCCGAGACGATCGAGCCGGTCTCCCCGGGCAAGGGCCGCTTCCCCGGTCGGGCGCTGGTCGAGCGGGCACGACGCGGCCTCGAATGGACCCGGCTGCCCGGTCTGCGGCCGCGGCAGGCGCGTCCGCCCGAGCGGATGGCCAAGCGACTGTTCCGCAGCTACTGCCTGTTCGCGCTGGCGCCGACCGCGGTGGTCGGCCTCTACGTCTTCGCGATCGCCAGTCCGCAATACATCGTCGTGTCGCAGTTCGCCGTGCGCGGCAACGTCGAGCCGATGGCCAGCGCCGAACTCGGCCTGCACAGCGACCTGATCCAGAAGCACAACAGCCAGGACAGCTTCATCCTGCGCGACTACATCGGCAGCCGGCCGATGGTGGAGGCCGTCGATGCCAAGCTCGGCCTCGAACGGATGTTCTCGCAGGACGGGATCGATTTCTGGGCCGGCTACGGCGCGGGTCAGCCGATCGAGAAGCTGGTGCGCTACTGGCGCCGGCAGGTGATCCCGCACATCGATGCGATTTCCGGCGTGATCCACCTGAAGGTGCGCGCCTTCAAGCCCGAAGACGCGGTCGCGATCTCGGAAGAGGTGATCGCCCGCTCCGAGACCTTGATCAACAGCATCTCGCGCCGCGCCCAGAGCGACATGATCGCCAATGCGAAGAAGGAGGTCGAGCAGTCGTTCGAGCGGCTCAAGCAGGCGCGGGTCGCGATGCAGGAGTTCCGCAACCGCTGGGGCATCATCGATCCGGTGAAGTCGGCCGAGGCGGCCGTGACCACGATCGAGCTCCTGCGCAAGGACAAGATCAAGGCGGAGAACGACCTGCGCGTGCTGCGCGACTCCAAGCTCGACGAGAAGAGCCGTGGCATCCAGGTGCTCGTGGCCACCCTCGGCGCGCTGGACGGGCAGATCAAGGATCTGCAGGGCCGCCTCACCACCGACGGCATCGTCTCGAATTCCGAGCACAACCTCACCCAGGCCCTGCTCGAATACGAGGGCCTGATGGTCGAGCAGACGGTGGCGGAGAAGCTCAACGCCTCGATGCAGATGATCCTCGACCGCGCCCGGGTCGCGGCGGCCAAGCAGCAGATCTATCTGGCCACCTTCGTGCCGCCCCTGCTGCCGACCTATTCGGAATACCCGGCCCCGTTCTACGCCCTGTTCGCGGCCCTGTTCTGCTTCACCGTACTGTGGAGTTCGGTCTCTCTCGTGACCGCAGCGGTCAACGACAACCGGCTCTAGAGCCGTATCCGACCCCCTTGCATCAGGCCGGCGTCTCCAGGCCTTTGATTGAACCCGCATTCTTTCGACGGACCGGCTTCCCCTCCGTCGGAATGCACTCTAAGCGGCGCCAGACAAACGACTTTCAGCGAACGGCTTTCATCGAACGGTTTCCATGGCGGATTTCACCGATCTCATCGCGCGCGCCGTCAGTCCGTCCATGAGTCGGGAGGAGCGCGATCAGGTCTACACCGTGGTTCGCCAAGCGGTGCAGCGGCTCCAGGACCGCGAGGGCCTGGCCGGTGACGATCCCCGCATCCTGCTCCAGCGCCACCTGATCGAGGAGACGATCCGCGACGTCGAGTTCGACATCGTCCGCTTCCTCACCCTGCGCAAGATCGAGCAGGCGCGCGCGGCGCAGAACGCCGAGTACGAGGCACAGTTCGCCGAGAAGCCGTGAGGGGAGCGGGCTGCTCGCCGGCAGTCGCGGGCAAGACGGCAAGCCACGTCTCCCGCGTGTCGCACACGGACACGGTGAGGCGGTCCCTCCGGATGAGGGGCGGGCTTCGGAAACGTCATAAACGGACAGGTTGTCTTCATTTGATGGAAACAGCTCATGCGGGAAGCTTCGGCCTCCTGCGAGCGAGCGTTCCATGCCTTTCCTGCGCACCTTTCCGACCAGGGCGGCGGATGCCGCCGGCCCGTCACCATCGACCTACGGCCTGCTGCTCCTGTCGGTCGCGGCTGCCATGTGCGTTCAGAGTCTGACGGACGTCTGGCTTCACACCTCCATTGTGCAATGGCTTGCTCCGCTCTCGATGCTGGCTGGAGCTGTCTACTTCAACACCCGCCCGATCTCTCGCCGTCGCTTCGGCGCGGTACTGGCTCTGCTGGCCGTCTTGATCATACAGCTGCCCACGACCAGCGCTCTCGCCTACGGCGTTCAAGCCTTCGGCCTGCCGCTGCGCGACGACTGGTTCATCGGAATTGATCGCGCCTTCGGCTTCGATTGGCTGACGTTCCAGACCTCCATGGTCGAGCGACGGGGTTTGATGGAGATCCTGAGTCGAGCCTACGAGACATTCTTCCTGCAACTCGGCCTTACGCCCGTCCTTCTCGCGGCTCTCGGCGAAGTGCGTCGCTCCGATCGTTTCGTATCGTCCTTCATCCTCTGCGTGACGATGACGACCATCATCAGCGCCGTGTTGCCGGCAGAGGGCGCGGCAGGCCTCCTCGGGCCGGACGAGGCGCATCTGCTCTTCCAGGGCGCGACGCCGCTCGTGGATCTGCATGCGTTGCGGGACGGCACGATGCGCGCCCTGCCACTGAACGAAGTCGGGCCGCTGATCTCCTTTCCGTCACTTCACTGCGCTGTGGCCTACCTTGTGACGGCTGCGATCTGGCCGTTGCAGCGCTTGCGCTGGGTCGTGCTCCTCCTGAACGCCGTGATGACGGTTTCGGCCGTGACACATGGTGCTCACTACGCCTGCGACTGCGTCGCGGGCTTGCTCGTCGCTGCGATTTCCTTCCACCTCGCCGGGCAACTGGGGCCTTGGAGCGAGAGAATGTTCGCGCGGATGCGCGGTGTGGCGGTGCTGCCTGCCGCCACCGCTCCGACCGTGCTGACTTCGTAGAATCGGCTCGGCGTCTCTCGACGCCGCCGAGCTCAGCCATAGGCCGCCATGGCCCGCACGCCGCCGGGCTCGGCCACCTTCACGCCGGCCTCGACATACTCGTTGAGCTTGTTGCGCAGCGTCCGGATCGAGATGCCGAGGATGCGCGCCGCGTGCGTGCGATTGCCGAGGCAATGGTCGAGGGTGTCGAGGATCAGGTCGCGCTCGACATCCGCCACGGTGCGCCCGACCAGGCCGCGGGTGGCCGCCTCCGCCGCGCTCGCCGCCCGCTCGACCGGGCCGGAGGCCGCCGTCGGTGCCGCGAGCGACTCGCCTTCCGGGCTCAGGATCGCCTCCGGACCGATCTCGGCCCCCTGCGCCAGGAGCACCGCGCGGTGGATCGTGTTCTCCAACTCGCGCACGTTGCCGGGCCAGGGGTTGCGGGCGACCAGAGCCTGCGCCTCGCGGGCCAGCGGACGCAGCGGCAGCCCGTTCAGCTCCGCGTATTTGCGGGCGAAGTGGGCGGTGAGTTCGAGGATGTCGGCCAGCCGCTCGCGCAAGGCGGGCAGGCGCAGATGCACGACGTTGAGGCGGTAGTACAGATCCTCGCGGAACGTGCCCTTCTTCACCTCGTCGGCGAGGTTGCGGTTGGAGGTGGCAAGCACGCGGATATCCACCTTGACGGGGGCGGCTCCGCCGACCCGGTCGATCACCCGCTCCTGCAGCGCGCGCAGCAGCTTGGATTGCAGCCGCACGTCCATCTCGGAAATTTCGTCGAGGAGCAGCGTGCCGCCATTGGCCTCCTCGAACCGGCCGATGCGCCGGGCGACCGCGCCGGTGAAGGCGCCCTTCTCGTGGCCGAACAGCTCGGATTCGAGCAGGGCCTCGGGGATCGCCGCGCAGTTGACCGAGACGAACGGGCGGCCCGCCCGGTTCGACTTGGCGTGGACGTGGCGGGCCAGCACCTCCTTGCCGGTGCCGCTCTCGCCGGTGATGAGCACGGAGGCTTCCGAGCGGGCGACCTGCTCGGCGAGCCGCACCACGCGCTCCATGGACGGATCGCGCCAGATGAAACTGCGGGCGTCCGCCGCCACGGCCTCCAGGACCGCCGCGATCAATTCGGGATCGGGGGGGAGGGGGATGTACTCCTTGGCGCCCGCCTGGATCGCCGCCACCGCGGCGCGGGCGTCGGAGGCGATGCCGCAAGCCACCACCGGCGTGCGGATGCGCTCGTCGGACAGGGCCTGCACCAGCCGGCGGATGTCGAGGCCGACATCGACCATGACGAGGTCGCCGCCCTTGGCGCGCAGGGTCGCGAGCCCCTGGTCGATCCCGTCGGCGTGGGTGACCGAGGCGCCCCGGTTCATGGCGATCTTCGAGGCGGTGACGAATTCGCTCGAGAGCCGTCCGACGATGAGCAGCCGCATGGCGTGGTGTCTCCGAAAATTCATCCGGTTCGGATGGCCGTCCCGGCCCGCGATGATCTCTCATCGCAGGCCGGCCCCCGCGAAGGCGGGGCGGCGGCCGTCCGCCGGACGTGTCGATCCCGGCCCGCAGGCCGGGATCGACACACCAAAGGGTCAGTGATCGTTCTTGATGATCTCGGTCATGGTGACGCCGAGGCGCTCCTCGACCAGCACGACCTCGCCGCGGGCGACGAGGCGGTTGTTGACGAAGATGTCGATGGCCTCGCCGACCTTGCGGTCGAGTTCGAGCACGGCGCCGGGCCCCAGCCGCAGGAGGTCGCCGATCGGCATGCGCGAGGAGCCCAGCACCGCTGAGACCACCACCGGCACGTCGAAGACCTGTTCGAGGTCCGCCGCATTCTTCGGGCTCGTCGGCGCGTCGCGGACGGAACCGGGGCCGCCCTCGTCGTAGGGCAGGTCGCCCTCGTTGAGCTGGGGCAGGCTGAAATCGTCGCTCGACATCGGGCTCAGGCCTCTGCGCTGGCGAAATTGGGGGAAAGGGCGGCGTCGACCGCGGCCTCGATGCGGGCGCGCTCGCGCACGACGCCGCCGTCGGCCCATTCGAGCCGGGCATCGCCCGGCGCCATGTCGGGTTCGCCCAGCACCACGAGGCGGCCCTCGAAGCCGTTCTCGCGCGACAGGCGCCGCATCAGCGTCTCCGCGTCATCGACGAGCCCTTCGTTCACCCGCAGCACGAGGTGGGGCACGCCGCGCAGGTGCCGCAGCGCCGAGCGGGCCGCCTCCTCCACCGTCGCCAGCGGCCGCGCATCGAGGGCCTCGCCCGCGATCCGGCGGGCGAGTGCGGCCGCGAAGGCCAGCGCCTGCGCCTCGCGCTCGCCGTCGCGGGCATCGGACTGGTTGAGGAGGCCGGCTGCGGCGAGTCCGACCCGGGTCAGCGCGTCGGCGAGCCGGGCCTGTTCCTGGAGCGCGGCCTCGGCCCGGCCGTCCTGCAGGCCGCGGGCATAGGCGGCCGCCTCGATGGCGGCCCGTTCGGCCTCCGCGCGGGCCGAGGCCTCCGCGTCGGCGGCGGAGGGCCCGCGCGGGCGGCCGAAATCGGTGTCGAACAGGAAGGGGCGGGAGGCGCGCGTGCTCAATAGACCAACTCCTCCTCGCCGCCGTTCTTGGCGATCATGATCTCGCCCTTCTCGGCCAGCTCCTTGGCCAGTTCCGTCATCTTGGCCTGCGCCTCATCGACCTCCTTGAGGCGGATCGGGCCCATCGAGCCCATCTCGTCGGTGAGGTTCTTGGCCGCGCGGGTCGACATCTGGCGCATGAAGAAGGCGCGCACCCGCTCGTCGGCGCCCTTGAGCGCGCGGCACAGGGTGTCGTTGTCGACCTTGCGCATCAGGGTCTGGACCGAGCCCGGATCGAGCTTCAGGAGATCCTCGAAGGTGAACATGAGCTGGCGGATCTTCTTGGCCGAGCCGCGGTTGGCCTGGTCGATCGCCGCGAGGAAGCGGGTCTCGGTCTGCCGGTCGAAGGCGTTGAAGACCTCGGCCATGAGTTCGTGCGCGTCGCGCCGCGTGGTCTGGGCGATGGTCGAGACGAACTCGGTGCGCAGCGTCTCCTCGATGTGGCGCAGGGCCTCCTTCTGGACGGTCTCCATGCGCAGCATCCGGTTGAGCACGTCGATGGCGAACTCTTCCGGCAGGATGGTGAGCACCTTGGCGGCGTAGTCGGCCCGCACCTTCGACAGCACGACGGCGACCGTCTGCGGGTACTCGTTGCGCAGGAAGTTCGCGAGGATCTCGGGGTCGATCTGGGTCAGGCTCGCCCAGACGCGCTTTCCGGAGGCGCCCTTGATCTCCGCCATGATCGACGAGACCTGCTCGGGCGGGAAGATCTTGAGCAGCAGCGACTCGGTGCGCTCGAAGTTCGAGGTGATGCCGCCGCCCGAGGATAGCCGCGAGACGAAATCGACGATCAGCCGCTCGACGGTGGCGGCCTCCAGCGAGCCGAGCTGCACCATGGCGTGGCTGACGAGCTTGATCTCGTCCTCGTCGAGGCGCTGCCAGATCGGCGCACCCTCCTCCTCGCCGAGCAGCAGCAGGAGGGCGGCGGCGCGCTGCGGGCCCGGCATCTCGGCGAACGCCTTCGACGCATCGAGGCTCTCCATGGCAGCGTTGAAGTTTACGCCCGCGGACACGAATTCCCTCCTCTCTTCCGGTTCTGCCTGGTGTCAGCGTCCATCAGGAATCGTGGATCCAGTTGCGCAGCACCTCGACCGTCTCGGTCGGGCTCGCCCGCACCATGTCGACCACGCGCTCGACCGTTTCGGCCTGGATCTGGCCGTTGATCTTGGCCGACTCGAGGAACTTGTTGGTGCTGTTCTCGCGCACCGCGATCTCGACCGGCGCCTCGCCGCCCCCCGCCCCGGCCAGCGCGAGCGCTCCGGCCGGTCCGGCGAGCGCCATCGGCGCATCGGATTCGAGCACGCGGCGCAGGAGCGGACGCACCACCGCCATCAGCACGACCAGGGTGAGCAGGCTCAGCACCGTGAGCTCGACGAGGCGCATCACCTCCTCCTTGGTCGGGCTCAGGAAGGACTGGATCAGGCCGGGCTCGGAAAATTCCGCGGTGGTGGGGGTCTCGGCAAAGCGCAGGTTGACCACCTCGACCTGATCGCCGCGCACCTTGTCGTAGCCGACCGCGGTGCGCACCAGCGCCGTGATCCGCGCGATCTCGGCGTCGGAGCGCGGCTGGTAGGCGGGCTTGCCGTCGGCGCCGGGGGCGTAGACGCCATCGACCAGCACCGCCACCGACAGCCGCTTGAGGCGGCCGCCCTCCAGGGTCTCGACCTTGGTGACGCGGGAGATCTCGTAGTTCGTCGTCTCCTCGTTCTTCTGCGAGGAATCCTTCTGCTGCGGCGCGGGCTGGTTCTGGTTGGCGCCCGGCAATTCGTTGCCGACGGTGACCTGCCCCTCCGCCCCGCCGGTGAGCGAGTTCTCGGAGCGCGTCTGGGTCGAGCGGACGACGCGGCTCTCGGGGTCGAAGCTCTCCGAGCGGCTCTCGACCCGGTTGAGGTCGAGTTCGGCGGTGACCTGCACCCGCGCGCGGCCCTGGCCGACGATGCCGGCCACGATCTCCTCGATCTGCGAGCGCATCCGCCGTTCGATACCGGCCTGCCGCTCCTCCAGGGCGCCCGCCCCGTCGGCTTCCGCGCCGCGGGCGCCGTCGGCGAGCAGCCGGCCGCGCTCGTCGACGATCGAGACCCGCTCCGGCTTCAGGCCCTCGACCGCGGAGGCGGCGAGATGCCGGATCGCGCGCACCTGGCTCGCATCGAGGTCGCCCATCAGCTTGACGACGATGGCGGCCGAGGGCGCCTCGCGGTCGCGCTCGAACAGGCGGCGCTCGGGGATGACGAGGTGGACGCGCGCCGCCTGGACCCGGCCGATGGCGCGAATCGAGCGGGCGAGTTCGCCCTCCATCGCCCGCAGGTGGTTCACGTTCTGGACGAAGCTCGTGGAGGAGAAGGCGTCGCCCTTGTCGAAGATTTCGTAGCCGATGCCGCCTTGGGACGGCAGGCCCTTGCCGGCGAAGTCCATGCGCAGCTTGGCGAGGTCGGCGCGGGGAGCGAGCACGGTCTGGCCCATCTCACCCTTGGTCTCGTAGGTGATGCCGCGCGCGTCGAGTTCGCGGATCACGGACGAGGAATCCTGCAGCGAAAGGTCGGAGAACAGCACGCCCATATCGGGCCGCGAGACCCGCAGGATCACGAAGGCGAAGAAGCCGACCAGCGTCAGCGTCACGGCCGCCATCGCGGCGATGCGCGCGGGCCCGAGCTTCGTCACCAGATCGAGGATGGGTTTCACGGACGGGCACGCCTGCGCACAGCGGTGCGGCCGCGAGGGATGCGCGGTCGCCCGGCAAGAATTGCCCGGTGCGTGGTTAGCGAGGCGTTAACGCCGGAGCAGTGTCCTTCACCAACGCCGCCGCGGAGGGCGCCGAGGCGAGGGGAGCGAACGCTGCGCGGGGCCCGAAAACGACGAGAGCCGCCCCGGTGCTCCGGAGGCGGCTCCTCATGCGTTGCGCGAACAGGTCATGCGCAACGTACGGGTCGAACTGGCTGATTTCAGTGACGGTAGTGCTGGATGCGCGTGGTGCGCAGGCCGGCGAGTCCGTGCTGGTCGATGGAGTACTGCCAGCTCAAAAATTCTTCCGTGGTCAGGGTGTAGCGTTGGCAGGCCTCCTCCAGGCTGAGCAGGCCGCCGCGCACCGCGGCCACGACCTCGGCCTTTCGGCGGATGACCCAGCGACGGGTGGTGATGGGGGGAAGATCGGCGATCGTCAGGGGGCTGCCGTCGGGCCCAATCACATACTTCACGCGGGGCCGGGGTGTTTCGGTCATGATACGCTCTACACTCGACTGACCTGTCGAGAGAGAAGCTACTTGCACCCGCTTAAAAGTTCTTGAAGTCGGCCGCTCGAATGCGATTCGATTGTTGTGCGCAGATGTGGACAATTCCGGATCCATCGATGCTGCAGCGCATCAAGAGGCTGGCGCAGAAAGGGTTTTCACGCTCGAGGCCGGCACCCGGGCCGTGCCGATCGTCAGCACGGGTTCGGAGCCGCTGAGGTCGACGCCGTCCACGACGCCCGAAACCTTGGTGTCGACGGCCACCTTCGTCCCCGTCGTGTCGAGGGCATCCACGGTGATCGTGTAGCGCCCGTCCTTGGCCGAGAGGCCCGAGGTCCCGGTGCCGTCCCATTCGAAGGGTTGCGCGCCGGCCTTGAGCGTCGTGGTCTTGGTGGCCACCACGGTGCCGTCGCTGGCCTTGAGGGTGATGACGGCCCTGGCGGCGGCCCGGTCCGGGGTCAGCGTCCAGGTCGCCTTGCCGTTCGTCAGATCGGTGGTGGCGCCGTCCGCGGTGATCGTCCGGCCGATCAGGCCGGAGGCGGACGAGGCCGATGCCGCCTTGGAGTTGGTCAGGATCGTGTCGAGCGAGGAATTGGTCTTGAGCTGCTGCTCGACGCCCGCGAATTGCACGAGCTGCTGGGTGAACTGGTTGGTGTCGAGCGGATCGAGCGGATTCTGGTTCTTGAGCTGCGTGGTGAGCAGCGTCAGGAACTGCGTGAAGTTGCCCGCGATCGACTTCGTGTCGGTGGTCGAGGCGGCACTCGCGCCGGTGATGCTGGTGCTGCTCGTATTGCTCGTGATGCCGGCGGCCATGGCGTCGTCCTAAATCCGGATGTCGAGATTGCCGACGGCACGGAGCTGCCGCAGGGGAATGGCGTCGAGCGGGGAGGGGCGGGCGTCCCGTCCGCCCGGCCCGCCGTCGGAGCGGTCATGGGACGCGGATTCGCCGTCCCGGCCGCTCTGGGATCCGGTCTCGCCGCGCAGGGACAGATCGATCCCGCCCCCGCCGGCCTCGGCGCCGACGTCGAAGCCCGCCTGCGCCAGGGCCTGCTGCAGGGAGCCCGCATCGCGCTGGAGCAGGGCCAGGGTCTCGGGACGGTCCACCACGAGATGCGCCCGCGCCTTGCCGCCCGCCTTGTCGAGATCGAGCGACACGTCGATGCGGCCGAGCTCGACCGGGTCGAGGCGGATCGCGAAGCGGTTCATGCCTGAGAGCGAGCGCAGCCCGATCGTCATCGGCACGGCGCCCAGCGGGATCGGCGGCGTCGCCGGCTGGGGTGCCGCCGCCGCGGCGTCCGCGGCCTGGGCTGCCTGTGGGCCCTGCGCGGCGCCGACGCCGCCGGGCGGGGTGAGCGCGGTTGCGGGACCGGCGGGAGCCGGAACGGGGGAGGCGGTCGGCGCCCCTGCTTCGGTGAGGGCCGCCTCGAAGCCGGCCGTGCCCGCGGCGGCGGAGACGGGGGCATCCCCCGTGCCGGCCTTCGCGGCGTGACCGGTTGCCGTCGCCTCCCCGGGCAGGCCCGTCACGGACTGATTCGCGTCGAGCCCGCCCTCGCCCGCGGACACACCCGCCGCATTCGTCGGCGCTGGCGCCGGAGCGGGGGGCGGGGCGAAGAGGGCGGCGGGAGCGGCGGCCTCCGGCGATGCGGGATCGGTCTCGTCCCGCTCTCCTGTCTCGTCCTCGGATACCACCGCGGCACCGGCTTCTTTGGCGGCGACCTCTTCCGCAGCGGCTTCCTGCGCCGGTTCCGCGCCGTCGGCGGCCGGGCGTTCCGGCCGCTGCGCGGCGGACTTCGCGGCGGCGCCCGGACCTCGTGCGGAGGCGGCCTCCGCGCCGTCGCGTCCCGTCCTTGCCGCGAGCGGCTTGCTGCGGGCCGAGGCAGCCTGGGCGCGGCTTTCCTGCAAAGCCCCGGACGGCCCGCTCTCGGCCTTGTCACTTTTCGCCCTGTCGCTTTTGGCCGTCCCCGTTCTGGCAGCCCCGATCTTGGCGTTCTCTGTTCTCGCCGCGTCCATCCTATCCGCCCTGATGGCATCGCTGCGGGCGGAGGCGGTGTCGTCGCGGCGGGATGCGGGCCGGGCCGGTGCCGCCGGCCGCTGCTGCGCGGCTTCCAGGCTGAACCGCGCCGTGCCCTCGGCCCCCCGCGCCGCGGACGAGGCGGGCCGCAGGGTCTGCCTGAAAAACGCCTCCGCCAGATCTGCGCGCGAAACCACGATGCCGTCCCTCTCCTTCGCCGCCGAAGCCGCAGGAGACCAGAGCAAACCGCGCACCATCTGCCGATGACGGGCAAATTGCTGATAGAAAACAAGAAACATTTTGGCGGTGAAGGCCGCCTCGCGCCGGCCCGGCGGGATCTGCCGGCCTCTCGGCAGGATTTGCCGGCCGCTCAAGACCACGATCCGGGCTTTGAACCGGCTCTCGTCGTCCCCATCCCTGGAAAGTCGGGGCCGGGATCGCTATAGACACCGGACATGCGCCCGGACCCCACGGTCCGGCGCGCGCCCGAAGGCTCCGCCAACGGCCGGCACCCGGCCCCATCACCGGCCATGAACTCGCTGGATCTCCCGAAGCCCCCGCACGAGACGCGCGTCGTCGTTGCCATGTCGGGCGGCGTCGATTCGTCGGTCGTGGCCGGCCTGCTGAAGCGCGAGGGCTACGACGTCGTCGGCGTCACGCTCCAACTCTACGATCACGGCGCGGCGACCCATCGCAAGGGCGCCTGCTGCGCCGGCCGCGACATCCATGATGCGCGGGCGGTGGCCGAGACGCTCGGTATTCCGCACTACGTCCTCGACTACGAGGACCGCTTCCGGGAATCGGTGATCGACCGCTTCGCCGACAGCTACCTCTCGGGCGAGACGCCGATCCCCTGCGTCGAGTGCAATCGCTCGGTGAAATTCCGCGACCTGCTCGGCCTCGCCCGCGAGCTCGGGGCGGAGGCTTTGGCGACCGGCCATTACGTGGCGAGCCGGGCCCGGCCGGAGGGCGGACGCGCACTCTACCGCGCCCTCGATCCGGCCCGCGACCAGAGCTACTTCCTCTACGCCACGACACCGGAACAGCTCGCCTATCTGCGCTTTCCCCTGGGCGAGCGACCCAAGGACGAGACCCGTGCCCTGGCACGGGAACTGGGCCTCGCCGTCGCCGACAAGGCCGACAGCCAGGACATCTGCTTCGTGCCCCAGGGCGGCTATGCCGACGTGATCGCCAAGCTCCGGCCGGAGGCGACCCGCCCCGGCGAGATCGTCGATCTCGACGGCCGGCGCCTCGGCGAGCACGAGGGAATCATCCATTACACGGTGGGCCAGCGCCGCGGCCTCAAGCTCTCGGCCGGCGAACCGCTCTACGTGGTGCGGCTGGAGCCCGAGACCGCCCGCGTCGTGGTCGGCCCCCGCGCCGCGCTCGCCACCCGCCGCATTCGGCTCACTGATCTCAACTGGCTCGGCGACGGCGCGCCAGAGGACATCGCGGAGCGGCCCGTGGCCGTGCGCGTGCGCTCGACCCGCGAGCCGCGGCCCGCGCGTCTGTCGTGGAACGTGGCCGAGTCCTGCGCCGAGGTCGAACTGCTCGTTCCCGAGGACGGGGTCTCGCCGGGCCAGGCCTGCGTGATCTACGCCGATGACGACCCGCGCGCGCAGGTGCTCGGCGGCGGCACCATCCGGCGCATCGGCGCGTTGCAGGCAGGCGCCGCCGAGGCCGCCTGATGGGGTTGCTTCGCGCTGGGCTGATTTCGGTTTTCCCAGACCCCGCGATCGCTCTTCGAGCGGTTGCACCGCTCGACAGGCACGAAGAGCGCCCGCGAAGCGGCCTCGGCCATGCCGAGGGGGCTCAAGCATCGTCCCGAAAGGTGGTTGCAGGCTTTCGGGAAGGGACGATGCGGAACGAAATAGCGAGAGCCAAAGCCGCGCAGGCGGCTGCCGGCGCTTGAGGCCGGACATAATTGAGAGGGTGACAGTGAGATGCTGAGCGAGCGGGCGCCCGAGGCCGGGCCCACCACCGAGCTGATGCGCAAGGCCTATGCCCGTTGGGCGCCGGTCTACGATGTCGTTTATGACAAGCTCACCGAGCCGGCCGCCCGCGCCGCCGTCGAGGCCGCCGTCGCCCACGGGCCCCGGGTTCTGGAGGCCGGCGTCGGCACCGGCCTGTCGCTCGGCTATTATCCCCGCGACAGCTTCGTCTGCGGCGTCGATCTCTCCGAGGACATGCTCAAGCGCGCCCGCGGCAAGGTTCGCCGCAAGGGGCTGACCCATGTGAAGGGCCTCCAGGTCATGGATGTGTGCCGCCTCGGCTACGCCGATGCGAGCTTCGACGCCGTGGTGGCACAGTTCCTCATCACCCTGGTGCCGAACCCGGAAGCCGCGCTCTCCGAGTTCCTGCGCGTGGTGCGCCCCGGCGGCGGCATCGTGCTCGCCAACCATTTCGGCCAGTCGAACGGGCCGGTGGCGCGGGTTGAGGAGATCGTCGCGCCGCTCTGCACCAAGATCGGCTGGTCCTCGGACTTCAAGGCGACCCGGATCGAGGCCTGGGCCCAGCGCAACGGCGTCGAGGTCGTCGGCCTCGCGCCGACCTTCCCCGGCGGCTTCTTCAAGATCCTGCGCATGCGCAAGCGCGGCTGAGGACGGACACGCGACATCCGTCCGGCGGAGGCAGGCCGATGACGCCAGGGGGCGGGGAGGGCGATCGTCCGAAGGACCGGCGCGACGACGCGGCGATCCGGCCGGATCCTGCGGCAGGGCCGCCGGGGCCGCGCCGGCCCTGGCTGCGCTGGCTCCCGCTCTTGGTGCTGGCCCTGCTCTCCGTCGGCATCCTCGCCTCGGGCGGGGCCCGCTTCCTCGATCTCGACCGGCTCTCCGAGTCGCGGGTCTGGCTCCAGGGGCTCATCGCCGAGGACCGGGTGCGGGCGATCGCGCTGGCCTGCCTCGCCTATGTCGGCTCGGTGGTGGTCTCGCTGCCGGCGACGCTGGTGCTGACCGTGCTGGCCGGGCTGCTGTTCGGCCCTGTGACGGGGGCCCTGATCGCCATCTCCTCGTCCACGACGGGGGCGGCGATCGTGTTCTCGGTCGGGCGCTACGCCGCCGGCGACCTGATCCGGCGCAAGGCCGGCCCGCGGGTCGGCCGCTTCGCCGACGGGTTTCGCCGTGACGGCTTCGGCTACATCCTGATCCTGCGGCTGCTGCCGATCTTCCCCTACTGGATCACCAACCTCGCCCCGGCGGCCTTCGGCGTGCCGCTGCGCACCTTCGCGCTCGCCACCCTGCTCGGCCTGACGCCGGGGGCCTTCATCTATGCCGGTCTCGGGGCCGGCCTCGAAGACCTGCTGGCCACCCGCGACGAAGTGAAGGCGGCCTGTCTCGCGGCCGGGGGGGCGGATTGCTCGAAGGGCATCGATCTCCGCGCACTGGTCACGCCCGGCATGGTGGCCGCGCTGGCGGCCTTGGCTGGATTTGCTCTTTTGACAGTTTATCTCCGTCGATGGCTTGAGCGGCGGACGCTTCGCGCATAAGACTTGCGCACAAGCGAATGGCGCGTCGCCGGATCGTCGTGCAACTTGTGCGACACAGGAGAAGCCGATGGCAGAGGCGCGCCCTTCGAACCGCAATGGGACGATACAACGAAGGGTGATGCTTGAGACGGCCCCGCCTTCCGTTTCCCGGCCGGCAGCCCGAGTCGGCGGACATGGCGCAGAATGATCTGGCGGCGATCGCCGCCCTGCCATGGCACAGCGAGGCAACGGCTACGACCGCGCGGTCGCCCGGCCGGCTCGGCCTGTCCGGCCGCCTGTTCCTGCTGACGGTCGCCTTCGTCGTCCTGGCCGAGATCCTGATCTACGTCCCGGCGGTGGCGACCTACCGGATGTCGCGGCTTTCCGACCGCGTCGCGGCGGCGCGGGTCGCCGCCCTCGTGCTGAACGCCGCCCCCGAGGGGCAGGTCCCCGACGAGACCGCCCGGCGCCTGCTCATGGGGGTCGGCGCCCGCGCCATCGCCGTGCGGGTCGGCGAGACGTGGCGCTACCTCACCGACGGACCGGTGCCGTCGGTGGTCGCCGAGACGGTCGATCTGCGCGAGCGACGCCTGACGGGCTCGGTCGGCGGCACCTTCCGGACGCTGTTCCTTTCCACCGAAGCGCCGATCCGGGCGATCGGACCCGGCCAGGACGGCTTCGACGCCGTCGAGGTTCTGCTCGACGAGGGGCCCCTGCGGGCGGCCCTGGCCGATTTCTCGCTCCGGCTGCTCGTCGCCTGCCTCATCATCGCGGCCCTGGCCGCCGGGCTCGTGTTCTTCGTGCTCCAGCGGGCGATCGTGCGGCCGGTGGTCCGGCTCGCCCGCGATATCGCCGCCTTCGCCGACGACCCCGAGCGGACCGACCGGGTCGCCCGGCGCACGGCGCGCACCGACGAGATCGGGGAGGCGGAGAACGCGCTCGCCCGGATGCAGGTGGCGCTCGGCGGCGAGCTGCGCCAGCGGCGGCGGCTGGCCGAGCTCGGCCTCTCGGTGAGCAAGATCAACCACGAACTGCGCAACCTGCTGACCACCGCCCAGCTTCTCGGCGACCGTCTGGAAAGCGTCTCCGATCCCCTGGTGCAGCGCGTCGCGCCGCGCCTCGTCGAGACCCTCGACCGGGCGATCCGCTTCTGCGAGGCGACGCTCGCCTATGGCCGCGCCACGGAGCCGAACCCGCAGCGGCGGATGGTGGCGCTCGGCCCCCTGCTCGAAGAGTTGACCGACCTCGCCGACCTGATGCCGGCCGCCCGCATCCGCGTGGAGGTGCGCGCGACGCCGGATCTCGAGATCGACGTCGATCCCGAACAGCTCCTGCGGGCGCTGACCAACCTCGTGCGCAACGCGGTCCAGGCCCATGCGGCGGCTCGGACCGCGGAGGGCAGCGTGCTGATCGAGGGCGTCCGCAGCGGGGCGCCCGGGGTGGGTTCGGTCACGATCCTCGTGAGCGATAACGGCCCCGGCGTGCCCGAGCGGGCCAAGGCCAACCTGTTCGCCGCCTTCCAGGGCTCGACCCGGGCCGGCGGCACCGGGCTGGGCCTCGCCATCGCCTCGGAGCTGGTGCGCCTCAACGGCGGCACCCTCTGCCTCGACGAGACCGCGGGCGGTGCCCGCTTCCGCATCGTCATCCCGGATCGCGCCGCGCGCGTGAAGGCGGCCTAGAGACGATCGTCTTCATACCCGCGGCGCGGGGCACCGCTCCGGGATGCCGGGTGCGGACGGCGTCTCAGATATCTTCCATCCACTCGACCTGACCGTCGGAGAGGCCGTAGCGGGAACCCACGACCTTCACCTTGCCCTGCTTGAGCGCGTCCTGAATCACCAAGCTCTGCGTCGTGAGCCGTTTGGCGACGCGGCGCGCGTTGCTCCGCACGGACGCTTCGAGGAGGTCGCCGCCCTGGCTCCTGGCCTCCAGCACCGCCGGCACGATGGGCTGTACCATCTCCCCGATGACGCCGGGGAAGGTTGCGTTCTTCTCGACGACATCGACGGCGGCCGCGACGGCGCCACAGGACTGATGGCCGAGCACGACGACGAGGGGCACCCCGAGGACCCCGACGGCATACTCGATGCTGCCCAAAGCCGCCGTATCGACCGTGTTACCGGCGTTCCGGACGATGAACAGCTCGCCGAGCCCGCGGCCGAACAGGATCTCCGGCGAGACCCTGCTGTCGGAGCAGCCCACCAGAACGCAGAAGGGGGCTTGGCCGCGGGCGAGTTCGAGCCGGCGTTCGCGCCCGTTGGCGGCCAGTGAGGGCGCCTCGTTCCTGAAGTTCTCGTTGCCTTCCTTCATCAGCCGGAGCGCGTCGGCCGGAGACAGCGACGTCTTCGCCATGGGCGTCGCAGCCCGCACGACACCATTCGGCAGAGCGGTCGCAGCGAGAAGGCCCGCTGCCCCGAACAGGAGACGTCGGCGGCCGGCATGCGGCGGACGTGTCTCGGCGCAGCAATCGCAAGTGGCGTGCATGAAGGCGGATCCCCTCGCTCCGAAAGAGCTTCGCCGTCCGCGGCCCGCTTCGACGGCGTTTCGAACGGCCAATGCACCTCATCTATTCTTCGGGCGTGGCGCGGCAATCAGCAGGCGCGAGCGATTGAGAACGATTGTCGATGAAAGAATCGGCCGGAACGTCCCGGATCGCTTCGGTCGAACTCTTTCCTCCTGCGGCCGAAAGCGTTTCAGTTCGTGGAGCGGCCGCATACGCGCCTTTCGACGCCATTCCGAATACCCTCCTTCGCACGGCGAACCCGTCCGGGTGCGCCTTCCCGAAGAAACCCCTCAATGCCCCGCACCGGCCGGCGCCGCCGCGCGCGGACGCCGGATCAGGGGCGTGCCGCAGGCCATGGCCAGGAACAGGACGGTGAGGACGAGGAACACGTCCTCGAAGCTCATCACCAAGCCTTGAATCCGCACGGTGTTGTTGAGCGCCTTCAGTGCCATGCCGTTGGCATCGCCCCCGAACACCTCGAACTGGCGCCGCATGGCGTCGAGCCGTTCCAGCGCGGCGCTGTTGGCCCAGGTGAAGCGCTCGTGCAGCCGCGCGAGATGGAGGTCCCAGCGGGCGTTCAGCACCGTGTTGATGAGGGCGAGGCCGACCGCGCCGCCGAGGTTGCGCGTGAGGTTGAACAGGCCCGAGGCGTTCTTCATCCGCTCCGGCGGCAGGGTGCCGAGTGCGATGTTGTTGATCGGGATCATGCACAGCATCAGCGAGCAGCCGCGCAGCACCTGGGGCCAGAGCAGCTCCCAGAAGTCCCAGTCCTTGGTCAGTCCGGTGACGATCCAGGTGCCGACCGCAAAGCCGGAGAAGCCCATCGCCATCATGATGCGCGGATCGAGCTTGGCGGAGAGCTTTCCGGCGATCGGCGCGGTGGCGAACATGCACAGGCCTGAGACGAACATCGTCTCGCCGATCTGCAGCGCCGAGTAGCCGCGCACGCGGGCGAGATAGACCGGGTAGAGGTAGGTCAGGCCATAGAGGCCGATGCCCATCACGAAGCTGAAGACGCAGCCGGCGGCGAAGTTGCGGTCCGAGAAGGCGCGCAGGTCGACGATCGGCTGGCGCGCGGTGAAGACGCGGGCGAAGAAGGCCAAGCCCGACACGACGCAGACGAGGGCGCAGACGAACACCGCCTCGTCCTGCAGCCAGTCGTGGTTCGGGCCCTCCTCCAGCACGTATTCGAGGCAGCCGAGGAAGCCCGCCATGAAGGCGAGCCCGGCCCAATCGAAGGACTTGAGCAGGTCAAAGTTCGGCCGGTCGAAATCGATCAGGAGGAAGGTCGAGATCGTGACGAAGATGCCCGGCACGATGTTGATGAGGAACAGCCAGTGCCAAGAGAACAGGTCGGTGAGGTAGCCGCCGATGGTCGGGCCGATGGTCGGCGCCAGCGTCGCGACGAGGCCGATCATCGGCGAGACGATCGAGCGCTTGGAGGGCGGGAAGATCGTGAACGCCGCAGCGAACACGGTCGGGATCATGCCGCCGCCGATGAAGCCCTGGAGCGCGCGCCAGACGATCATTTCGCCGATCGACGAGGAGGTGGCGCACATCAGGCTCATCAGCGTGAAGCCGGCGGCCGAGATCGAGAACATCCAGCGCGTCGAGAGCACCCGCGACAGGGTGCCCGAGAGCGGGATCGAGATGACCTCGGCGATGAGGTAGCTCGTCTGCACCCAGGGGATCTCGTCGCCGGAGGCCGAGAGGCCGGCCTGGATCTCGTTGAGCGAGGCCGAGACGATCTGGATGTCGAGGATCGCCATGAACATCCCGAACACCATGCACAGGAACGCCACCATGCGGCGGTCGAGGGGCGGGTCGGCGGCAGGGCTTGCGGCGAGGGTCGCGCTGGCGGCCATGGGGCGCCTCGGATAGTCTTGAGTGCGATGATCCCCTCCTCACCCTCATCCTGAGGTGCCTCCGCGAAGGGGAGGCCTCGAAGGGTGTTCCAGGGATCGTGCGGGAACTGGAGGATCCTTCGAGGCCCGCTGACGCGGGCACCTCAGGATGAGGGGTTTGGCAGGATCGATGACCTTGTCCGGCCGGCCCGAGTCTCACGGCCGGGCGGCGAGCCGCTGCACCGGTGCGTCGGCGCCCTCGCGGGTATCGACCTTCACCACCACGGACAGGCCGGGCCGCAGCAGGCCCTCGCGGGCGACATCCTCGGGCACGTGGACGCGCACGGGCAGGCGCTGCACGATCTTGGTGAAGTTGCCGGTAGCGTTGTCCGGCGGCAGCAGGCTGAAGACCGAGCCGGAGGCGGGCGAGAGCGATTCGACCGTGCCGACGATGTCGCGGTCGGGATAGGCGTCCACGTGGATGTGGACCTCCTGGCCGGGCCGGACGCGGGCGAGCTGCGTCTCCTTGAAGTTCGCATCGACCCGCACGCTCTGCAGCGGCACCAGGGCGGCGATGCGCGAGCCCGGCGAGACATAGGCCCCGGCCTCCACCGCCTTGTTGCCGACGACGCCGTCGAAGGGCGCGCGGATCACCGCGAAATCGAGGTCGCGCCGCGCGCGGTCGGCGGCGGTGCGCAGCTCCGCGGCGAAGTTCTGGGCCTCGCGTGTCTGCGCCTTCAGCACTTCGACATTGGCCCGCGCGGCGACGAGGGCAGCCTCGGCCGACTTCACCGCCGCCTCGGTGCGGTCGCGATCGGCCTTGGCCTGATCAAGCCGGGATTTCGCGACGAAATCGGCCTGCATCCCCGTGGCGCGGGCGTAGTCGGCCCCGGCCCGCACGGCGTCGGCCTTCGCGGCATCGATCTGCGCCGCACTCTGCAGCACTTGCGCCTGCGCGGCCTCGGCTTGCCGGCCGACGCGGGCGATGGTGCTCTCCTGCGTGGCGAGCTTGTCCGCGGCGGCCTTCAGGGCGAGGCGGTAATCGCCGTCGTCGAGCCGGGCGATCACGTCGCCCCGCTTCACCCCCTGCCCGTTCACCACGGGCACCGCCGCCAGATAGCCCGATACCTTGGCGGCGAGCACCGAGATATCCGCCTGCACGTAGGCGTCGTCGGTGCTGACGAAGTAGCGCCCCACCGTCCACCAGTCCCAGCCGGCATAGGCGCCGCCGCCGAAAGCCGCGCAGAGCACGAGGCCCAGCACCGCGCGCCGCAGCGGCCGGCGCGGCTTGGCGGGGGAGGGCGGCACCGGCTCGGCAACCGGGGCGGGGCGCCCGGCCGGGGCCCGGCCGGACTCGGCCCGCGCCTCCTCGGCCGTCTCAGGGGCGGCCTCCGACCGGCCGGAATCCTCACGCAGCGACATCGCTGACATCCCAGACATGCATTGACCGAACCGTTCGGTCATTCGACGGGCCGAGTTGACGCCGCCCTCATTCGAGGGCTAGCTAGCACTGACTGAACGGTTCGGTCAATGCGAGCGAGTTGGGGTAAGCGGGTCAGGCCATGGTGGGTGCGGCGACACAGGAGCGGGGGCCGGCGGCCCCGCAAGCAACCCTATCGGGCGAGAGCGACAAGCGTCGGCAGATCCTAGAGGGCGCGCGTCAGGTGTTCATGGCGTCGGGCTTCGACGGGGCCAGCATGGGCGAGATCGCCAAGACCGCGAACGTCTCGAAGGGCACGCTCTACGTCTATTTCGACAGCAAGGAAGCCTTGTTCGAGGCCCTGACCACCGAGGCGAAGGCGGGTTTGGCCGAGAACCTGTTCCGGCTCGACGAGGACGACCCGGATGTCCGCGCCGTGCTGACGCGGCTCGGGACCAGCTACCTCACGATGATGGCGCGGCCGGAGCAGGTCTCGATCATCCGCATGGTGATGGGCGCCTGCGAGAAATTCCCCCGGTTCGGGCAGGCCTTCTACGAGGCCGGCCCGGCCTGCGGGGTCGGACGGCTGAAGGCCTATATCGACGCCCAGGTCGCTGCCGGGCGCCTGCGCGCCGACGACACCGATCTTGCCGCCAAGCACTTCCTCCAGCTCTGCCAAGCGGGAATGCTGACGCGCCTGCTGTTCAATGTCGGGCAGGCACCCGACGAAGCGGAGATCCGGCACCGGGTCGTGGAGGCGGTGCGGGTGTTTTTCGCGGGGTATGGCCCCGGCGCGGAGCGCTGAGCGGGTTCACCCCGCAAGCGCGAAGGCGGGATCATCGGCGAAGTCGCCGCCCGAGAGAATCGACTGCTCCAGGCCGCCCGCCGCCGGCAGCAGGTTCTCGGCGAAGAAGCGGGCGAGCGCGATGCGCGCGGGGTGGGCCGGATCGGTCTCGCCGGCCTTCACGGCCGCGCTCGAAGCCAACCCCGCCGTCGCGAGGCAGGCCGCGCCCTGCACGAGGCCGAACAGGCGCAGATACGGCGTCGCACCGGGCAAAGCCTCCTGCGGCCGGTTCGAGGCCAGCGCCTTGAGCAGGAAACTCGTCGCCCGGTCGAGGCTGCCGATGCCGTCCCGCAGGCGCGCCGCCGCGTGGCCGAAGCCGGGCGCGCCGTCCTTCAAGAGCCCTCCGCCACCCGCCGCATCGACGCGATCTGCGCGCCGACCGTGGCGCCGCCGTTCAGCGGCAGCTTGCGGGTGACGAGGTCGATCGCCTGGATGCCGTTGGTGCCCTCGTAGATACCGAGGATGCGGGCATCGCGCATGAGCTGGGCCGCCCCCGTCTCCTCGACGAAGCCCATGCCGCCATGGACCTGAACGCCGAGCGAGGTCACCTCGTTGGCGATGTCGGTGGAGAAGGCTTTGGCCACCGGCGTCAGCAGCGAGGCGCGGTCATGCGCCGCCTTTCCCTCGGGTCCATCAGCGGCGTCGAGACCTTGGGCGGTGAGGTAGCAGATGCCGCGGGACGCCGCCGTGTAGGCCTTCATGGTCAGCAGCGTGCGCTGGATGTCGGCATGCGCCACGATGGCGCTGACCGGCTCGGGCGAGCCCGGCGCCCGGCCCTGGCGGCGCTCGCGGGCGTAGTCGAGGGCCTTCTGATACGCGGCTTCCGCCACGCCCACGCCCTGCAGCCCGACATTGAGCCGGGCCGAGTTCATCATCGTGAACATGCAGGCCAACCCCCGGTTCTCCTCGCCGATCAGCCAGCCGGTCGCGCCGCCCGCGTCGCCGAAGGCCATGGAGCAGGTCGGCGAGGCGTGGATGCCGAGCTTGTGCTCGATGCCCGAACACCGCAGGTCGTTGCGGCTCCCGTCCGGCAGCACCTTCGGCACGAGGAACAGCGAGATGCCGCGGGTACCGGCCGGCGCGTCCTTGAGGCGGGCGAGCACGAGGTGGCAGATGTTGTCGGCAAGGTCGTGCTCGCCATAGGTGATGTAGATCTTGGCGCCGGTGATCCGGTAGCTGCCGTCGCCCTGGGCCTCGGCGCGGGTGCGCAGAGCCGAAAGGTCCGAGCCCGCCTGCGGCTCGGTCAGGTTCATGGTCGCGGTCCACTCGCCCGAGACGAGCTTTTCGAGATAGCGGCCCTTCAGTTCGTCGGAGCCGTGGGCGGCCAGCGCCTCGACGCCGCCGGCGGTCAGCAGCGGGCACAGGCCGAAGGCGAGGTTGGCCCCGTTCCACATCTCGGTGCAGGCGGCGGCGATCAGATGCGGCAGGCCCTGCCCCCCGTAATCGGGCGCGGCGAGCACGCCGTTCCAGCCGCCCTCGACGAAGGCGCGGTAGGCTGACGCCCAGCCCGGCGCGGTGGTGACGCGGCCGTCCGAGAACGGCGTACCGTGGCGGTCGCCGACCCGGTTGAGCGGGGCGATGACGTTGCCGGCGAGCCGGCCCGCCTCTTCGAGGATGGCGACCGCATCGTCCGGGCCGATCTCGGCCCCGCTCTGCGCCAGCACGGCGTCGAGCCCCGCGACGTGGCGGAGGGTGAAGGCCATCTCCTCGACGGGCGCGCGATAGCTCATGACCGGTACACCGCTCCTCCCGCCGCGCGTCGAGGGGGCGGCGATCCCGTTTGACGGCTTGCGGCTGAAGGGTCTACGGCCGGCCGTTCTTCCTCGCATCCACTCCGATATGGACGCCGTACCGTCAACCATCCCCACGCTGCGCCTGGCGGCCGACGCGGACGGCCTCGCGCGGGCGGCCGCCCTGCTCCGGGCGGGGCGCCTCGTCGCCCTGCCGACCGAGACGGTCTACGGGCTCGGGGCCGACGCCACCGACCCGGAGGCGGTGGCCGCGATCTATGCCGCCAAGGGCCGCCCGCGCTTCAACCCGCTGATCGCCCATGTCGCGACGCCCGAGGCTGCGTTGGCCGAGGGCGTGTTCGACGAAGCCGCCCTCCGCCTCGCGAAAAAATTCTGGCCGGGGCCGCTGACCCTGGTGGTGCCGGCGGCACCCGGCGGCTCGGTCTGCGATCTCGCTCGGGCCGGGCTCGACTCCGTGGCGCTCCGCGTGCCGGCCCACGACATCGCCCGCGCGCTGCTGGAACGGGTCGGGCGACCGGTGGCGGCGCCCTCGGCCAACCGTTCCGGACGGGTGAGCCCCACCAGCGCCGACCATGTGCTGACCGATCTCGACGGGCGCATCGCGGCGGTGCTCGACGGGGGCGAATGCCCGGTCGGTGTCGAATCCACCGTGGTCGCCTGTCTCGGTGGCCCGCCCCGGCTGCTGCGCCCCGGCGGGGTGACGCGGGAGGCCCTCGCTGCCGTGCTGGGCTTTGCTCCCGAAGCGGCCGGCGATCCGGGCTCGCGGCCCGTGGGTCCCGGCCTGCTCGCCTCGCACTACGCCCCGCGGGCCGGGGTGCGGCTCGAGGTCAGGACCATCGAGCCGAATGAGGCGGTTCTGCTGTTCGGCGCCTTCCGCCCCGCTGGGCTGGACCGTGCGGCGGCGGTCGAATCCTTAAGCGAGCGCGGCGATCCGGCGGAGGCCGCCGCGCGGCTGTTCGGGGCCCTGCGCCGGCTCGACGCCTCGGGCGCACCGACCATCGCTGTCGTCCCGGTGCCGGAGGAGGGGCTGGGCGAGGCGATCAACGACCGCCTGCGCCGGGCTGCGGCGCCGCGCTGAAACCGGCGCGATTTTTCATTGAACTTTTTTGCGGAACCAGACGGCCTTCGGCGCATTGTCCGATCACGAAGGCCAGTTCAGCCCCCAATGGCCTTTTCCCTTCAAGGCTCGGAGCAATCCGAGCCTTTTTCCTTGCCCGCTGCGCAAGCCGCCGCAGGCGAAGGGACAATCACCGCGCCCGCGCGGCGCGCCGCTGGATCGCCCGGCGCAGGATGCGCGAGAGATCCTCCACCGAGTAGGGCTTGTGCAGCAGCGGGAAGCCGTGGCGCCCGTCCTCGGCCAGCACGTGGCTGTAGCCGGAGGAGAGCACGATCGGCATGCCGGGCGTCCGCCCCAGGATCGTGCGGGCGAGTTCGACGCCGTTCATGCCGGGCATCACCACGTCGGTGAACACCACGTCGAAGCGCTCCGGCGTCCGGTCGAGTTCGGCCAGCGCCTGCTCCGCATCCATCGCCCAGACGGTGCCGTAGCCGAGTTCGGCCAGCGCCTGCGTCGCGAAGGCGCCGACCTCGCGGTTGTCCTCGACGAGAAGCACGCAGGTGCCGTGGCCGGGGGCCAGCGGCTCGGGCTCGTCGGCGGACTCGACCATCGTCGGGGCGACCTTGGCCCGCGGCAGGAACAGGGTGAAGGTCGTGCCCTGTCCCAGCACGCTCTCCACCGCGATGTCGCCGCCCGACTGCTTGGCGAAGCCGAACACCTGGGACAGCCCGAGCCCGGTGCCCTGGCCGACGCCCTTCGTCGTGAAGAACGGCTCGAAGATCCGCGACAGGTCGGCCGGCGCGATGCCCGTCCCCGTGTCGGAAATCGCCACCGCCACGAAGTCGCCGGGCACGGCCGGATGGGTGCGCAGGGCCGGGATCTGCCCGGCATGGGCGACGCGGATGGTGAGCGTGCCCTCGCCGTCCATGGCGTCGCGGGCGTTGACGACCATGTTGACCAGCGCTGTGTCGAACTGGCTCGGATCGGCCTCCACGAGGCAGGCGAAGGGCTCGCCCGCGGCGTCGAAACAGGGCTCGATCAAGGTCTTCACCTGGATGCGCGCGCCGGTGAGCGTGCCGACCATGTCGGCCACCGACGCGACGCCGCGGCCGGCATCGAACACCTCGGGCTTCAAGGCTTGGCGTCGGGCGAAGGCGAGGAGCTGGCCGGTCAGCTTGGCCGCGCGTGCCACCGTGTCGGAGATGGCATCGACATAGCGGCGGCGGCGCTCCTCGGCGAGATCGGGGCGCTTGAGCAGGTCGGTGGAGGACTTGATGACGGTGAGCAGGTTGTTGAAGTCGTGCGCGACGCCGCCGGTGAGCTGGCCCACCGCCTCCATCTTCTGGCTCTGGCGCAGCGCCTCCTCGATCCGCTCGCGCTCGGCCACCTCGGCGCGCAGGCGCTCGTTGGCCTCGGCGAGTTCGTGCAGGCGCAGCCGCTCCGCCGTGAGGTCGGTGATCACGCCGCAAAGGAGCAGGGTGTCGCCGTCGCCGTCGAGGCGGTTCAGCGACAGGTAGGCGGGGCGCTCGACCCCCGCCTCGTCGCACAGGGCGATCTCGCCGCGGGCCGGCATCCGCGCCGCCTGCGTGATCAGGGCGGCGAGCGCCGCGTCCTGGCCCCCGGCGGCGAAGCGCGCGAAGGGCTGGCCGATCAGGCGCTCCTGCGGAGTGCCCAGGGTCTCGGCGAGCCGGCGGTTGCAGTAGAGCAGCGTTCCATCCGGCCCGAGGGTGAAGGCGCCCTCCTGGATCTGCTCGATCAGCACCCGGTAGGGCCGGTCGGCATTCTCCAGGGTGTAGACCAGCCGCTCGCCGCTCGGACCCTCGACCACGATCGCATCGAAATCGCCCCGGCGGATCGCCGCCAGGGTGTCCTCGACCTCCTCCAGCCGCGCTTCCAGCGTGCGGATGCGCGCTTGCGCCTCGTCCAAAGCCGTGGCGTCGGGCTCAGTGCTCATCGGCGGCCCCGCCGAATCCGAGCCCGCCGAGTCCAAGCCCGTCGAGGACATGCCGCTCGTCGCTCAGATCTCCGGTGATGCGCCGGGCGGGAAGGGGTGAGAGCCGCACCAGGGTCGGCGCCGCGACCACGCCGTCTTCGCCCGCGAGCGCCGGTTGCTGGTAGATATCGACCACTTCGAGGTCGCACGCGCCCCCGAGCCGATGCTCGCACAGGCGGCGCACGCTCTCGATGCTGCGGGTCGAGCGCGGCGAGGTGCCGGCAACGTAGAGGCGCAGCCGGGTGTGCCCGGCCTCCCCGTGGCCCGTGATGTCCCCGCCGCTCAAATGCCGTCCACCTTCGCTGTGGGCTTCTTCTCGGCGAGGCTCTGGGGCCGGATATCGAGGCCGACCAGCACCTTCTCGGTGTTGGACAGGTCGCCGATGATGCGCTTGAGCGGCGCGGGGAGGCGCCGCACCAGGGTCGGGATCGCCAGGATCTGGTCGCCGGCCGCGAGCTGCGGATTCTTCATCAGGTCGATGACCTCGATGTCGTAATGGCCGGCGAGGTGCTCCTCGCAGAAGCGCTTGAGGTTGGCCATCGCCGTCAGCGACTTGGCGGTCTGGCCGGCGACGTAGAGGCGCAGGTGGTAATGGCCCTCGTCCACCGTACCCTCGTCCACCGTACCCTCGTTCACTTGGCCGGCGGCTTCGGCGTCGAGGCCGTCCTCGGTTGGTTCGGAGCCGCTCATCGCGTGCCTCCCCGGCGGGTGGAGAGGATGCGCCGCTCGCTCGTCAGCATCGCCTCGCGCATCTCGTCCTCGCTCAACAGCACCGCCTCTTCCTCTGCCGCGGCTTCCAGGGTGGCGCGCAGTTCGTCGATCTGGCGCTCCAGCGACTGGCGCCGCCGTTCCGCCTCGCGCCGCCGTCGGCGGCTCTCCTGCTCGCGGCGCAGGACGGCGGCGGCTTCCTCCGCCTCCTGCACGACGCGGGCGGTTCCCGTCAGCACGCCCGCCGGGCCGATATAGGCCTCGACGAGGGCGATGCCGTCGCCCGACATGCTGAACTCGCGCACTTGGTTCGAGTGGCGCATGCCGCGGGCCTTGATGACGTAGAGCGTGCGCGAGCGCTCGCCGTTGGCCTCGATGTTGAGGAGCTTGATCCAGGCATCCATCAGCGAGGAGACGCCGATATTGCTGTCGTGGTCGAGGCTGCCGTCCTCGCGCAGGCTCGTGAACACCGCGGTGATGCCGCGGCTCTTCAGCATGTCGACCATGCGCAGCATCGTCGCCTGAAGCTCGGCCGGCGGGCCGCGCAGGGCCGAGAGCGGATCGACCACCACCACGGTGGGCGCGAAGCGGTCGATGTCCCGGTGCATGCGTGCCAAGTGCATTTCCAGGCCGTAGAGGCTCGGACGCGCCGCCTCGAAGCGCAGCAGGCCCGCCTCGACATGGCGGGCGAGGTCGAGGCCGATCGAGCGGGCGTTGCGGATGATCTGGTCGCCGCTCTCCTCGAACACGAAGGACATGCAGCGCTCGCCGCGCGCGCAGGCCGCGGCGATCATGCTCGACGTGATCATGGTCTTGCCGGTGCCGGACTCGCCCGACACGAGGATGCTGGTGCCCCGGTGGAAGCCGCCGGGTTCGAGCATCGCGTCGAGGCCGGGGATGCCAGTGGAGGCCACGCCTTCGGCGATGGTGTAGTCGAGGTCGGCCGCGGTGACCGGCAGGACGCTGATGCCCTCGGCATCGATCAGGAACGGGTACTCGTTGGTGCCGTGGGCCGAGCCGCGATACTTCACCACGCGCAGGCGCCGCGTCGTGATCTGGTCCTCGACGCGGTTGTCGAGCAGCACCACGCAGTCGGAGACGTATTCCTCCATCCCCTGGCGGGTGAGCTGGCCGTCGCCGCGCTCGCCGGTGATGATCGCGGTCAGGCCCCGGTCCTTGATCCAGCCGAACAGGCGGCGGAGTTCGGCCCGCAGCACCGTCTCGTCGGAAAAGCCCGCGAACAGGGTCTCGATCGTGTCGAGCACGATGCGCTTGGCGCCGATCGAATCCACCGCGAAGCCGAGGCGGATGAACAGCCCTTCGAGGTCGTACTCGCCGGTCTCCTCGATCTCGCTGCGCTCCACGCGGACGTGGTCGATGGCGAGCTTGCCCTGCGCCACCAGCCCGTCGAGGTCGTAGCCGAGGGAGGCGACGTTGGCGACGAGATCCTCGGCGCGCTCCTCGAAGCTCATGAACACGCCGGGCTCGCCGAAGCGGGTCGCGCCGTTGACGAGGAAGGTGGTGGCGAACAGCGTCTTGCCGCAGCCGGCCGCGCCGCAAACCAGCGAGGGCCGCCCCTTCGGCAGGCCGCCGAAGGTGATGGTATCGAAGCCGTCGATGCCGGTGGCGACCTTCGCGAGTGCGGGAGCGCTCTTCGAAGCGTCCTTGGGAGTGCCCTTGGGAGTGTCTTGGGGCGGGCTCGCGGATTCAGACGCCAAGGCAGGTCTCCAGGACGATTTCTTCCCCGGCCGTCATCGGGGGCAACCCGTCCGGTCCGCTGTCCAGGCGCAGGATCGTCATGGGGGAGCGCTGCGGCCGGGACACGAGGAAGGGGGCGGGCGCCGGCAGCGGCGCCGGTCGCAGGCGCCGACGGGAGGGGGCGGAGGCGTCGTGAGGCAAGGGCGTCGTCATGAAGGTGTCATGGCGGGCCTCGAGCACCCGATTCCCGGCTCCCGTAATGCAAAGGCCAGGGGGTGGCAATACACGGCCCGGCGAGCGCCCGGCCGGCCCGCCGGGCCGTGATTTATGTTCGATATTTCTTCGAATCTTCTGCGGCTCCGCTGAAACCAATCGCCGCGCGGACACTTTGAGGAAAGCCGCTTCCCATCAACCCGCTACAGCTCGCTTGACCCCCATGTCCTGTCTGTCCGAGCCGACCGATCCGTCCTCCGCCCCCCGCATCCTCGTCGTCGAGGATGAGTGTTTCGTGCGCATGGTGGCCGTCGACATGCTGGAGGATGCCGGCCTGCCGGTGGTCGAGGCGCCGGACGCCGACGCGGCCCTGCAACTCCTGGAGGGGAAGGCCCAGGCCTTCGGCGCCCTGTTCACCGACATCGACATGCCGGGCTCGATGGACGGGCTGACGCTGGCGGCGCGGGTGCGGGCGCGCTGGCCGCATATTCGCCTCGTCGTCACCTCGGGCCGGGTCCGGCCGCGCGCCGACGACCTGCCCGATGCGGGCTTCCTGCCGAAGCCCTATGGCCGCTCCGACCTGCTCGGCGCCCTCGGCCGGGCCGCCTGACGGCATCGCTCCGGCGCCGGCCTCAGGCCGCCGGAACCGGCCAGCGCATCTCCACCCGCAGGCCACCGAGTTCGGAGCGGCTGAGGTGCATCCGCGCGCCGACAGCCTCCGCGAGGTCGCGGGCGATGGCGATGCCGAAGCCGGTGCCGGGCCGGGTCTCGTCCCAGCGCCGGCCGCGGGCGATGCCGGCGATCGCCGCCTCGCTCATGCCGGGGCCGTCATCCTCCAGCACCAGACGGTGTTCGCCGCCCTCCGCGCCTCCCGAGACGCGGATGCGGCGGTGGGCCCATTTGCGGGCGTTGTCGAGGAGGTTGCCCAGGATCTCGGTGAGGTCGCCTTCGTCGCCGGGAAAGGCGAGGTTTTCCGGGACTGCGATCTCCCAGCGCAGGGATTCCCCCTCGGGGAGCCGTTTCAGTGCACCGACGATCCGCGCCAGTGCCGGTCCGACCGGGCAGGCGCGCCGCCGCAGGCCCCCCGAGGCCGCCCGCGCCCGGGCGAGCGTGCGCTCGACCTGCCGGCCCATGGCGTGCGCCTGCTCAGCGATCTCCGCCGCGAGCGCAGGGTCGGCGGCTTCCGTGCGGCGGGCCAGCGCGTCGAGCACCGCGAGCGGGGTCTTGAGGCCGTGGGCCATGTCGCCCGCCCCCGTGCGCGCCCGCTCCAGGTCGCGCTCCTGCGCGTCGAGCAGGCGGTTGAGGTCGGCCACCAACGGGCGCACCTCCTCGGGAAAGGTGTCGGGCAACCGCGCCTGCGTCCCGGCATGGATCGCGGCGAGATCCGCCCGCAGGGTCCGGAAGGGCGCCAGCGCCCGGCGCACGAACAGCGACATGGCGAGCGTCAGCGCCGCGAACAGCGCGCCGAGCGAGGGCACCAGCAGGCGCAGGAAGGTCGCGCGGCTCTGGGCGAGATCGCGGCGGTCCTCGGCCACCGTGACGGTGAGCGCCACCGTGCCGCCGTTGCCCGGAATCGAGACCCGCCGGGTTACGGCGATGAGCCGGCCGCCATCCGGTCCGGCGAGGTCGCCGACCGCCGGCTCCTCGGACGTGTCGGGCAGCGTGCCGAGGCTCCGGTCCCAGAGCGAGCGCGAGCGCAGGGCGGTGCCGCCGGCGCGCTCCACTTGCCAGTAGAGGCCGCCATAGGGCGTCGAGAAACGTGAATCCGGCGGCTCGCGCGGCAGGGTCGGAGCCCCGTTCGGCGCCAGGGCGACCTGCCCGGCGATGAGCTTGGCGGTGCGGTCGAGGCCGTCGGCGGTGCGAGCGTCGAGCACCCGGTCGAAGATCAGCGTCAGCCCGATCCCGGCCAGCACCAGCGCCAGGGCAATCAGCCCGGCGGCGGCGAGCCCGAGCCGCAGGCGCAGCGAGCCGCTGTTCACGGCGGATCGGACGGCACGAGGTAGCCGTGGCCGCGGCGGGTCTCGATGATGCCGGGGCCGAGCTTGCGCCGCAGCCGGGTCAGCAGGGCCTCCAGCGCGTTGGCCTCGCGGTCGCTGTCGCTGCCGTGGAGATGGTCGAGCAGCTCGCCCGCCGCCACGACCTGCCCCTGGCGGTGGAGCAGGAAGGCGAGCAGGCGGTATTCGAGCGCGGTGAGGTCGGTCTCGCGGCCTGCCACCGAGACCGCGCGGGTGCGGGTGTCGAGTTCGACCGCGCCGGCCCGCAGGACGGGGGAGGCGTGGCCGGCGGTGCGGCGCAGGATGGCGCGCAGCCGTGCCACCAGCTCCTCCATCCGGAACGGCTTGACGAGGTAGTCGTCGGCGCCCGCGTCGATCCCCTCGACCCGCTCGCGCCAGCCGTCGCGGGCGGTGAGGATCAGCACCGGCAGGGCGACGTCGGCCCCGCGCAGGCGGCGCAGCACGCCCAGCCCGTCGAGGCGCGGCAGGCCGAGGTCGAGCACCATGGCGTCGTAGGTCTCAGTCTCGGCCCGGAACCACGCCGCCTCGCCGTCGCCGACGATCTCGGCGACGTAGCCGGCCCGCTCCAGACCCTCGCTGATATCGGCCGCGATGCGCGGCTCGTCTTCTACGACGAGGATGCGCATGTCGTCCCCGGAAGCGCGCGGGCCTTAATCATCGTCGTCCATGTCGAGGAGCTTGAGGGAGCTGGCATCGATCTTCACGTCGCGGCGGCGCCCGTCGGTGCCGAGGATGCGCAGCTTGTAGAGCCAGCGCCCGTCGTCGCGCTTGAGGTCGAGCGCCACCACGTCCCCCGGCACGGCGGTGCGGGCGGCGGCGAGCACGGCGTCGAGGGGGCGGATCTCGCCCCGCTCCAATGCCCGCCGCGCCCGCTCGCCGTCGTCGTCGGCCCGCGCCGGCACGGCGCCGAGAGGCACGGCACTCAGAGCCGGGATCAGCGCGACGAGCGCGAGGAGGAGCGAGCGAAGCAGGAAAGGGGACATCGGGGCACGAACCATGGCGCGACGCGAAAGATGCCGGAATCCGGCTGACGCGAGGCTGACAGGCGGCGTCAGGCTCGCGCGAAGCGGGGCCTGCGAGAAGGCGGCATCGACGGCGCAGCGGCTCTGAGCGGCGCGCCGACCCCCTCTTCCCGCGAGACCCCTTCCGATGTCGCTCACCGCCACCATCCTGCTGATCTACGCTGCCTGCCTCGCCGGCACCATCGCCAGCCCGGCCCGATCCCAAGATGATCACCCCCACGATGATCGCGCCTCGGAAGGACCGGGCGCCCGGCGCCTGCTGGCCGCGCTCCTCGTTCCTGCGCTGGCGCTGCTCGCCGGATTGCAGGCACCGCCGGCCCGGGCGGGCGAGGCCGCGCCCCGGATCGTGAGCGGCCCCGCCACGGTGATCGACGGCGCGACCCTCGATCTCGGCGGCCGGCGCCTGCGGCTCTACGGCATGGATGCGCCCGACCTCGACCAGACCTGTTCCGACGGGCACGAGCGCGACTATTCCTGCGGCCGCGCCGCCGCCGCGGCCCTGACGGCGCGGATCGGCGGGGGAAACGTCACCTGCGAGCTGCGCGAGGCGGATGGCAGCGCGACCGCCCTTTGCCGTCGCGACGGCGAGGACCTCGCCGCCTGGATGGTCGCCAACGGCTATGCCATCGCCGACCGCAGCGCGCCGGCCGCCTACGAGGCTCAGGATCGGCGCGCCTGGGGCCGCCGTGTCGGGCTGTGGTCGGGCGTGTTCGAGATCCCCGCCGACCGGCGCCGGATGCGCCGCGCCAGCGCCTCGCTCTGAGGCGTGATTGCGGCGTCACCCGCGCCGGGCGAGCCCGCCCGCGAAGTCGCGCAGGGCCGCTGCGACCAGGGCGGCGACCTGCGCCTCGGTCTTGGGCGCGCGGATCACGAGGCTCGCCATCACCTCCGGGTGGACCCGTCGCTGCTTCGGGGTGCGGGCATGGTTCGACAGGCGCAGGCGCTCCGGCCCCTCGCCGCGGGCGAGGTAGCGGCTGTCGCCGCGGTCGTTCCGGGCGGTCTCGTGGAAGCCCTGCGCTTCGAGCAGGCGGCTCGCATGGGCGAGCGCCTCGAGCGGCGGGAGCGGGCGCATCAGGCCGCGACGGCCAGGACCGCCAGCGGCAGGGCCGAAGCGGCGAGGGCAGCGAGCGCAGCGGGGGCGACGTAGCGCGGCCGGTAGGACAGGAGCAGCACCAGCGCGAGCGCCGCGCCGGTCAGTGCGCCGATCCACTGCACGGGAGCGAACGCCCAGCCCTCCCACAGCCCGGCGACGAAGAAGGAGAGGGCGATCGCCCCCCAGCCGAACAGGCGCAGGCGCAAGACCGCCGCCCGCTCCGCCTTGCGGTCGAAGACCTCCGCATGGTGCCGGTTGAGGCTGAGGCAAAGCGCGGCGAGCGCGGCAAAGCTCAGGGACAGATTCACGGCGAGGACGAGAGGCGTCATGCGTGGGTCGGCTCGGGGCGCCGCGTGGGCTGGCGGGCGGGGGAGGCGGGAACCGCGGCCGGCTTCGCAGCCCGCTTCGGTGCCTCGTAGCGCAGGATCTTGCGGGCGGCGACGGCGAACAGGCCCGCGAGCAGCAGCATCGCCCCGTCGAACCAGACGAAGAGCGGGTCACCGCCGCCCAGCCGAAGGGGGTGGTCGGGGATCGTCAGGATGTCGGCCGCGACCACCGCGACGCAGAGCACCGACACGGCGGCCAGACCCTCGCACCACGCCCGGCGCTGCGGGCGGACGAGCGGCACCAGGGCCGCGACGATCCAGGCGCCGAAGAAGACGCGGATCTCCCAATCCTCGCGCCCGGCGAGACCGACGGGCAGGAGTCGGTTGGCGATGAAGAAGCAGGCGATGGCCGCCGGCAGGCCGGCGATGCTGCCGACATTCAGCGCCTGGACCAGCCGCAGGCCGAAGAAGGGCCGCTCCCCCGGCTTCGGCAGGCGGGCCAGCGACCAGAGCACGACGCCGGTCGCGACCATGGCGCAGCCCATGATTCCGCACAGGAAGAACACCAGCCGCAGCAGGGTGCCGGCAAAGTGCGCCTCGTGCAGGCCGGTCATCACCGTGAAGGTCTTGGCCGCGGGCTTGAGGCCGCCGTCGCGGACCTCGAGGATCTCGCCGCTCACCCCGTCGAAGGCGATCTGCGGATGCTCGTGCGAGAGGCCGTGCGGCTCCTCGAACACCGCGACCACGGTGGCGTTGGCGTCGCCCGGATTGACGATCGTGAGCCGCTCCAGCGGCTCCGGCCGGGTCGCGACCGCCCGTTCCACGATCGGCCCGAGCGGAGCGAGCGCGGCAGCCTGCTTCGCGGGCGGGCGCGGCGTCGTGATCCAGCTGGCCTCGGTGAAGAAGGTCTGGGCGTTGCCCTTGTAGGCGGTGTTCACGCCCCAGGGCATATAGAACGTCGCGAGGGTGACGATCCCGGTATAGGTGATCATCACGTGGAACGGCAGCGCTAGCACGCCGGTGACGTTGTGGGCGTCGAGCCAGCTGCGCCGGGGCGCCTTGTCGCGGCGGAAGGTGAAGAAGTCGGCAAAGATCCGCTTGTGGGTGACGATGCCGGAGATCAGCGCCACCAGCATGATCATCGCGCAGAGGCCGACGACCCAGCGCCCCCAGAGCGGCGGCATGTGCAGCTCGAAATGGAAGCGGTAGAGGAAGTCGCCTCCTTGCGTGTCGCGCACGGTGGACTCGGTCCCGGTCCGCGGATCGAGCAGGACGTGGCCCGGACGCTCGCCCGGCCGGGTGCGCCAGAACAGGTCGAGCACCGGCTTGTCGGGCTGCGGCAGGCCGACGAACCAGGTCCGGGCCTTGGCCGCGTGCTGGCCGAGATAGGCCACCGCATGCTCGGTCGCCGCTCCGAGGGCGGCCGCCTCCACCGGCTCGACGCGCGTGAATTCGGGGCGCATCCAGCGGGAGATGTCCGGCCGGTAATAGCTCGCGGTGCCGGTGACGAAGATCGCGAATAGCACCCAGCCGACGATCAGGCCGGACCACGTGTGCAGCCACGCCATCGACTGGCGGAAGCTTCCCTTCATGGCGCGGATCCTCCCATCGCCAGCCAGAGGAGGGCGCCGAGCACCAGGGCCGTGCCGGCCACGGTGAGCAGCGCCCGCAGCAGCGTGCGCGTCGCGAAGACGAAGACGACGATGCCCGCCATCACGGCGAAGCTGAGCAGGGTCGCCGTCGCCACCGCCTCGGAGCGCGCCATCGGCAGGGTCAGCGACAGCAGCGCGGTAGCGAGCGCGGCGATCCCGTAGCCGCCGCCCGCCGCCAGCACGACCCGGCCGGCCACGGAGGCCCGATCGAGCGCCGTTGTCCTGCCTTGCGCACTGCCTTGCGAAGCCATGCCGGCCTCCTACCAGCGATAGCGCAGGGTTGCATAGACGGTCTGCGGCAGGCCGTAATAGCAACTGGTGTAGCCGTTGCAGCCGCTGACGTAGCGCTCGTCGAGGAGGTTGTTGGCGTTCAGCTGCATCGAGAAGCCCTGGAGCGTCGCGTCGAGGTACTTCAGGTCATAGTTGAGCGTGGCGTCGACGAGCACGCTGGCCGGCACCTTGAAGGTGTTGGCCGCATCGCCCCAGGACGGCCCGAGGTAGCGCACGCCGCCGCCGACTTCGAGGCCGAGGAGCGGCCCTTCGCTGAAGCGGTAGGTCGCCAGCAGCGAGGCGGTGGAATCCGGCACCAGAACCGGGCTGCGGCCCTGGAGCGGCACCGTCTGACCGGGAGTCAGGTCGTTGGCGGTTCGGCCATCGTCGCGGACGTTGCGGATGTCGAGGAGCGAGAAGCCGCCGACCAGGGTGACGCCCTCGGTCAGGTTCACCCGCGCCTCGAACTCCATGCCCTGCACCCCGACCTGTCCGGTCTGGACGACGAAGGCGCTGCCGTTCACCGGGTCCGCAGTCGTGCGGTTCGACTGGCGGATGTCGAAGAAGGCTGCGGTGAGCAGGATGTCGGTGCCGGGCGGCTGGTACTTGATGCCGGCCTCGTACTGGTCGCTCGATTGCGGATCGGGCACGCGCCCGACGGTGCCGAAGGCCGGGTCGAACACGCGGCCCGCGACGATCGGCTCGAAGGCCTGGCTGTAGGACACGTACGGCGCCACGCCCGAATCGAACAGGTAGAGCAGGCTCGCCCGGCCGGTGAAGGCGTCGGCCGGTGCGTTCTGGAGCGTCAGGGTGCTCGGTCTGCCGGCGGCGAAGGAGCGGGTCGGCCCGGTCTGGCGCGCGACGTCGTAGCGCCCGCCCAGCGTCAGCACGAGACGGTCGAACTTCGCCTGATCCTGGAAGTACACGCCGGTCTGCTGCGCATCGACCCGCGAGACCGTGTTGAAGGCCGGGACCGCGATATTCATGTTGTAGTTCGGCGCCAGCACGTTCAGGTCCGGCGCATCCGGGAACGGGGAGCCGCTCGTCCGGGTGCTGAAGGTGCGGTGATCGACGCCGAGCAGCGCGGTGTGGGCGATGAAGCCAGTGTCGAAGTTGGCGACGAAGTTGCTGTCCATCGTGTAGGCTTCCGCCGCCACGTTGGTGCCGATGACCGCGCGCGGGATCAGCGGGCCGCTGGCGAAGGGGCCGTTGCGGGGATTGAAGGCGCTGTAGACGCTGCGGTAGTCGCCCTGCGTGCGCAGGTAGCGCCCGGCCGAGTGGAAGCGCAGGTTCTCGCTGAAGCGGTGATCGAACAGGTACTCGATCGAGGCCTGGGTCCGGTCCGAGCGCTCGATGCCGCGGTCGCCGTCGTAGAAGTTCACCGGCAGGCGGCCGATGATGCCGTTGCCGAAGTTGCGCGGGAACACCGTGCCCACCGCCGGGAAGCCGCCGTAGAAGCCCGAGAACGGATCGCGCTGGTAGTTGCCGATGATCGTGAGCTGGGTGTCGGCGGAGGGACGCCACGACAGGCTCGGATTGATCAGCGCGCGCTCGACCCGGGTCGTGTCCACGGGGCCGTCGCCGTTCCAGCCGAAGCCGACGATGCGGTAGGCGAACTGGTCGGCGAGCCAGGGCACGTCCGATTGGATCGGGCCGCCGACATCGACGCCGCCGCGCACCTCGCTGAAGCCGCCGCCCTGGACGAAGACTTCGCCGTGGCGGACGAATTGCGGCACCTTCGACACGAGGTTGACGATGCCGCCTGGGCCCGACTGCCCGTAGAGCACCGAGGCCGGGCCCTTGATGACATCGATGCGTTCCAGCCGGTAGGGCTCGATCGTGGCGTTGGCGTCGCGCCCGCCGATCAGCGCCATGCCGTCGAGGAAGACCGGCGCGTTGAAGCCACGGATCAGGAACTGCTCCAGCCGGGTCGAGCCGGCGCCGCCGCGCTGCTCGGTGGTGACGCTCGGGGTGTAGCGCAGGGCCTGGTTGATGCTGAGCGCGTTCTGGTCCTCGATCTGCTTGCGGCCGATGACGGAGATCGACTGGGCCGTTTCCAGGATCGGCGTGTCGGTCTTGGTCGCGACGGTGCTGCGGCTGGCGACGTAGCCCGGCACGGCGCCCTGGGCGCCGCCGGGGCCGTATAGCGCGCCGCCGAGCGTGGCGCCGCGGCCCTCGCCGGTCACGCTCAACTCGGACAGTTCGACGGCGCCGGCCGCCTCCTGTGCGAGGCCCGGCACGGCGAGGCCGAGCAGGGCCGTTCCCGACAGGAAGGTCGAGGCGAGCAGGCGCGCGATTTGGCCCGCACGCGGAGCCGGCCGAGCAGAAACGGCGCGATCTTCGAACATCTTTTCCGGTACGCTTTTAACTTAGGTTATAAAAACCTAAGAGGACACAACGAGTTGTGCCTGCGTATGACAAACACCGAATGATGCATGCAAGATCTATGTTTTATAACTGTTATAAATACAAATACTTGAACGCTCGATCCTGTTTGCGCGCAACCATTTTTACTATCTGATATTTTCCTGTGCTGTTGCGGTTCTGCATCGGTCACATCAGTTCGGATAACGGTCGCGGGACGACGCGCTACAGACCGGTTCGGTCCGCCTCGCCCAAGAGCTGCCGGCGATGGACCGGATCCCAGATTCCCTCGAAGACCGGAGCCGGGCCTTTCAGCGCCTCGGGGGCCGGCATGACCGCGGCCGGGGCGATCGGCTGCTCCAGAATGGGAGCAAGGGACAGCGCGGCCGCAAGGGTGCCGATCACGCACAGGGCCGTGATCGCCCAGCGCGGTGCATTCCAGCTATGAAGAAGCACGGATCCGGCCGCGAGGAGCGCGGCGGTTCCGACGAGTTTGGGAAACATCGACGGCTCATTCGATACGACTCGGCCCCCCGGTGCGAGCGGGATGCCAGCGTGCTCTGTGCCAAATCGGGACATAGGCCGGATTTCGCGCCCTGTTCCAGCGGGAGGTCTTTGGCCCGATGAGAGCCGTATCCGGCCTGATGGCATCAGGCTTTCGTCTCTAAGCCATTGTTGAAACGCGACTTTTGTCCGAACCGGCGCCTGTTTCGTCGAAAAGCGCTCCAGGGCGCTCGATCACTGCCGAGACGCGATGTCGCGACGGAGCGACGGGCATGGCCCGCAAGGCGGCGCACGATCTGGCGCAATAGTGATCGGTCTCACCGGTGTCTTGAACCATATTTCATGTTAGGGGCGCGCAACGGTTCCACGATCCTGGGTGATCAGGAGGCGAACCCATTCGGCGAGGGAGGCCGACCCTTAATGACGAGCATGCTGACCGTGATGGCTCTTCTTCTTGCCCCCGTGGGGGCTCTTGCGTTCGGCGCCTGGGCGTTCGGGCGTCTTCGTTCCGCGTCCTGACGCAAGGCATCGCCGCCCGCTCGAGCGGGCGGCGGCGCTCCGAGGCGACGTCCTGCCGATTTCTGACACAAAACGGCATCACCGATGGGGCATCGTGGCACGCGTGCCGGCGAAGGGAGATCCTGCGCATGACGATTCTGCTTCGGTTCGCGCGTGGCCTTGCATCCGCAGCGCGCCATGTTGCCCGCCTCTCGCCCAAGGTGATTCCGCTCGCGCTCGTATCGGTGATCGGCCTCTCGGCCGACCGGACGGCGAAGGCCGACCGCGATGGCGATGGCGACGAGACGACCCGCTCCATCGTCTACCGCCACTACATCTGAACCCATCCCGGCCGCTGACGGCCGCGCGAAAAAGCGGCCCGCCCTCCTCGCGCGCGAGGCTCGGCCGGCGCTCGGCGATCCCGGCTCGCGCAATCCTCTGCCGGTGATGGCTCGGTCCCCCAGGCGAAAGCCGCGTCGTGCGCGCCACGGATCGAGCGGGCCGGAACCGCTCGGAATGCCGACAGGGACGACGCGGGCGGCCCCCCCCCGGCAGATGCCTTGAATCCGAGGCCGCGCCCGAGAACCCGCACGCATCGTCCGGAGCCCGTTCGGCGAGACGATGCCCAAATGCTCCGCGCCCGGCATGGTGCAATCGAGAACGCCTCTTACTCCTTGTTCCGAGGCCTGCTCTTTCGCTGAACTGGTATCCACTTCGGTGGAGAGCGCCCTAGCCCGGAAGAGCGCCGCGGAATACCGCTGCGCGCATGAAGCCCGGATCCGGCGCGGATACGGTCGGCCCCAAGTCTGATGTTGATTCTGATGTTGAGCCTGATCTCAAGTCTGGCGCGAGGGGGATGACCATGGCCGACGTCACGTTTTCTCAGTCAACACTTGCCGGTTACTCGGGGCTGGCCTCGGCTCTGCAGTGGGGCCCGGACGGACGGCTCTACGTCGCCGAGCGGTTCGGCAGCATCAAGGCCCTGACCGTCGCGCAGCAGGGCAACGGCTACGTCGTCACCAACACGGAAACGATCGACCTCATCCTCAACCTGCCCAACCACAACGACGACGGCACGTTGAATGCGACCCTGAAGGAGCGGCAGGTCACCGGCATCCTCGTCACCGGCACGGCCGACAACCCCGTCCTCTACGTCACCTCGAGCGACCCGCGCATCGGCGCAGGCAATGGCGGCGAGGACACCAATCTCGACACCAATTCCTCGATCATCTCGCGCCTCACCTTCGATTCCGCGACCGACACGTGGAAGAAGGTCGATCTCGTGCGCGGCCTGCCCCGCTCGGAGGAGAACCACTCCGCCAACGGCATGGCGATCTCGCCCGACGGCAAGACGCTCTACGTGGCGGTGGGCGGCAACACCAATGCCGGCGCGCCCTCCAACAATTTCGCCGGCCTGCCGGAATTCGCCTACGCGGCGGCCGTGCTCAAGGTCGATCTCACGGCGCTCGACGCCATGACGCTGAAGAATCCGAACGGGCTCAACCCCTACCTCTACGACCTGCCGACCCTCGACGATCCCTACCGCCCCAATAACGGGACGGCCGGCAACGAGAACCCGGACGGCTCGGATGTCAGCGGCCCGTTCGGCGGGCGCGACGGGTTCAACATGGCCAAGATCACCGCCGACAGCCCGGTGCAGATCTACTCGCCCGGCTACCGCAACGCCTACGACGTGCTGCTGACCTCCGACGGCAAGATGTTCACCTACGACAACGGCGCCAACAATGGCTGGGGCGGGCGCCCGTCGGATGCCGCCGGCAACGTCGTGACCAACCAGAACCAGATCCCGCTCAACACGGCCGACCAGGACGGCGGCACCAAGCGGCTCAACTACGACCAACTCCACGAGATCACGGGGGAGGGCTATTACGGCGGCCACCCCAACCTCGTGCGGGCGGTAGGCGGCCAAGCCGGCTGGCTGCTGACGCCGGGGGCGGGCGTGACAGGGGCGACCTTCCTGCCCCATGGCAGCGCCGGCCTGCCCGCCGATTTCGACTCGGTGATCCCGGCCGGCACCGCCGACCCGCGCGAGAGCGTGTTCTTCGAGGGCGGCATCAGCGACGGGGCGCTCGATACCGGCCAGGGCTCGCTCAACGGGCTGGCCGAATACACCGCCTCGACCACCTGGGCGACGGCCGACGGCGGCACCACGAGCATCAAGGGCGCCATCCTCGTCACGGATCTGGCGGGCTATCTCCACATCATCCCGCGCAATGCCTCGGGCGGGGTCGACACCGCTGTCGGCGCCGCGGGCCAGATCGTGGCAGCGGACAAGCAGGTCGTGCCGATGGGCGGCGGCGCCCCGCTCGGCATCGATGCGGTCGGCGACGGCAAGCCGTTCGCCGGCACCGTCTGGGTCACCACGCTGGCCGACGGCAACATCAAGGTGCTGACCCCGGGCCCCACCAACCCGCAGAACCTCGATCTCGACGGCGACGGGATCAACAACACGCTCGACCCCTTTGCCCTCGACCCCGACAACGGCACCGCGGGCACCGACGTGATCTCCGGCGGCGAAACGGTCGTGTTCAACTTCGAATCCGGCTCGCTTCCCGGCACGTTCGGCGGCAGTGGGCTCACCGGCGCGATGATCAACGGGCTCGACCCGTTCCTCGACGGCGGCCTCTACACCTCGGCCAACATCATCGCGGGCGGCGCGGGCGGCGTCATCCAGTTGAAGAACGTGCAGGAGGGCGACTTCACGGAAGGCAACAACACCCTCAAGGACGCGTTGCAGGCCGGCGTCACCTTCGATGACAGCGTGGCGACCGCCAACGTCACCATGACGATGGCGAACTGGATACCGAACGCCACGAGCAACGGCGGCTTCCCCTCGGCGGGCCTGCAGATCGGCACGGGCGACCAGGACAACTTCATCAAGCTGGTGCTCGGCGGGCGCGGCGAGAGTGCGGGGGGCAAGTATACCAGCGCGATCTTCGAGACCTCGATGGAGAATCTCGGCGTCGCCCAAACCAGCGCGGTCACCAACAACGCGCTCCTGAGTGCGACGAGCGCGAGCTGGGTGCAGCTGCGCCTCGCGGTCAATCTCGAGACCAACACGGTGACGCCGTACTGGCGCTTCGGCACCGGGGCGGTCTCCTCCGCCACCGACGCGAACGCCGCCTTCACCGCCGGCACCAGCCTGAGCGTGCCGAGCGGCAGCGCGCTGCTGAAGGCGATCCAGGGCGACTACACCGTCGGCGGCAAGGCGAGCGGGATGGCGGTGGGCCTGCTCGCCACCTCCAACGACGGCGAGGCCTTCACCGCCGATTTCGATGGGGTCACCATCACCACCACCGCCAAATCGGGCACCACGAACCCGGTCGTTGCGGCGATCAACACCGGCGGCGGGGCGCTGACGCAGGACGGGATCGGCTTCTCGGCCGACCAGTACTTCACCGGCGGCGCCACCTTCATCGACAGCACCGGCGGCAACGGCCTGCAATCGGCCTTCACCAACACCGTCTACCAGACCGAGCGCTACGGCAATTTCAGCTACGCGATCCCCGTGGCCAGCGCGAGCCAGGCCTACACGGTCGAGCTGCGCTTCGGCGAATTGTGGTGGAGCAATCCGGGCCAGCGCGTCTTCGACGTCACGCTCGAAGGCCAGACCATCCTCAATGACCTCGATATCCTGGCCCAGACCGGCAGCTTCAACACACCCTACACCTACGTCTCAGGGCCGATCACGGCGGGCGCCAACGGCACGCTCGACCTGCAATTCGCCAACGGCATCGACAACGCCAAGCTCAGCGGCATCGTCGTACGCCAAGTGAGCGGGGGCGGCGGCACCGACATGACCAAGCCGACGGTCGGGCCCTTCACGGTCCAGGCGCCCGTGGCGGGGGACGCGAGTGCCAGCGTCACGGTGGTCTATAACGACGCTTCGGGCATCAACCTCGCCAGCATCACCGCGGCCGACATCGCGGTGACGGGCCCCGGCGCGATCGGGGCGATCACGCTGCAATCCAAGACGAGCACCAGCGCGACCTCGGCCACCGCCACCTACATCGTCGCCGCCCCCACCGGGGGCTGGACCAACGGCCAGTACACCGCCACCGTCAAGACCGGCGAGGTGTCCGACGCGAGCCCGGCGGCCAACACCAACCTCGCGGCCTCCCAGCTCTTCTCGGTCCAGACCAGCAGCGCGGGCGGGATCGTCGCGGCGATCAATGCCGGCGGCGCGGCGCTGATCCAGGACGGAATCAGCTTCTCGGCCGACCAGTACTTCACCGGCGGCGCCACCTTCATCGACAGCACCGGCGGCAACGGCCTGCAATCGGTCTTCACCAACACCGTCTACCAGACCGAACGCTACGGCAATTTCAGCTACGCGATCCCCGTGGCCAGCGCGAGCCAGGCCTACACGGTCGAGCTGCGCTTCGGCGAATTGTGGTGGAGCAACCCGGGCCAGCGCGTCTTCGACGTGTCGCTGGAGGGGCAGACCGTCCTCAACGACCTCGATATCCTGGCCCAGACCGGCAGCTTCAATACGCCCTACAGCTACGTCTCCGGCCCGATCACGGCGGGTGCCAACGGCACGCTCGACCTGCAATTTGCCAACGGCATCGACAACGCCAAGCTCAGCGGCATCATCGTGCGGCAGGCGAACGGCGGCGGGAACGCCGATACGACGGGACCGTCGGTGGCCGGCCCCTTCGTGATCCAGGGGCCGTCGACCCCGACCGCGAGTGCCAGCGTCACGGTGATCTACAACGACGCCTCGGGGATCAATCTCGACAGCATCGGGGCGAGCGACATCACGATGACGGGTGCCGGTCCGGTCGGGGCGATCACGCTTCAATCGAAGGCGGCCACGAGTGCCACCTCAGCCACCGCCACTTATCTGGTCGCCGCGCCAGCCGGCGGTTGGATCGGTGGGGAGTACATCACCACCGTGAAGGCTGGGGAAATCGCCGATGCGAGTCCCGCCGGGAACACCAACGCCGCCTCCGGCCAAGGCTCGTCGTTCCAACCGAGTGTTCCGGTCGGGATCGTCGCGGCGATCAACGCGGGCGGAGGCGCGGTGAGTCAGGACGGGATCAGCTTCTCGGCGGACCAGTACTTCACCGGCGGCGCCACCTTCGCCGACAGCACGGGTGGCAATGGCCTGCAGACGGCCTTCGGCGGCACCGTTTACCAGACCGAGCGCTACGGCAATTTCAGCTACGCCATCCCCGTCGCCAGCACGACGCAGTCCTACACGGTCGAGCTGCGCTTCGCCGAACTCTGGTGGAGCAATCCCGGCCAGCGGGTGTTCGACGTTACGTTCGAAGGCCAGACCATCCTCAACGATCTCGACATCCTGGCCCAGACCGGCAACTTCAACACGCCCTATACCTTCGTCTCGGGCCCGGTCATCGCGGGCGCCAACGGCACGCTCGACCTGCAGTTCATCAACGGCCTGGACAACGCCAAGCTGAGCGGCATCGTCGTGCGGCAGGTGACCGGCGGCGCCGACGCGACGGCGCCGACCATCGGCTCCTTCGATGTCGCGGCGCCCGTCTCCGCCGCGGGCCAAGCGAGCGTGACGGTGGTCTACAACGACACCTCGGGAATCGATCTCGCCAGCATCGGGGCGAGCGATCTCGCGGTGACGGGAGCAGGCGCGGTCGGGGCGATCAGCCTGCAATCGAAGGCGACGTTGAGCGCCACCTCGGCCACCGCCACCTACCTCGTCGCTGCGCCGGCGGGCGGCTGGGCCGACGGGTCGTACACCGCCACGGTGAAAGCCGGGGAGGTCGCCGATGCGAGCCCTTCCCTCAACACCAACGCCGCCACCTCGCACGCCTTCACCATCGACGTGACGCCCGGTGCCGACACCCTCGTCATGGCCATCAATTCCGGCGGGGCGGCCCATACCCGTGCGGACGGAACGGTGTTCGAGGCCGACACGGCGGCCGCCCCCCACCGCTTCTACGTTGCCGGCCAGGATGGGAACGCGACCTATTCCGACGGCGATCCGATTGCGGGCACCACCGACGACGCGCTCTACCAGAACCAGCGCTTCGGCTGGGCCAGCGCCTCGACCACGGATGCCGACGACGGACGCTTCGGCTACGCGATCAAGAACGCGGATGGCAGCGCGCTGGCCTCCGGCTCCTACGAGGTGATCCTGCACTTTGCCGAGATCTACAACCAGCCCGACGATCCGGGCGGCCTCAGCGGGGCGGGCCAGCGTCAGTTCAACCTCGGCATCGAGGGCACCACGGTCGCCAACTACGACATCTGGGCGGCGACAACGGCGGGCGCGACCGCGACGACCCTGACGCGGACGGTCTCGGTCACCGACGGGACGCTCGACCTCGCCTTCTGGCAGGGGGCGGCCGAGAATCCGACCGTGGCGGCGATCGAGGTGTGGAAGGTCAATCCCGCCTCGGTTCAGGACGGCCTCTTGGTCTAAACTCTCAACCGATTTCCAGCTTCTCTTCCGGCGGCGTGCGGCCTCCCGTCCGCCGCCGCCCTCGCGAAAGGTCTGTCATGTCCTTCGATACCTCCAAGGCCTTTCCCACGCCCGTTCCGAAGCTTGAGCCGAACACCTTCGCCTTCGAGCAACTGCCGATGGTCAAGCCCACCGGCTTTCGCGAGTACGACGCCCGCTGGCTGTTCCCGCAGGAGATCAACCTGATGGGCGTCCAGGCGCTGGGCCTCGGCCTCGGCACGCTGATCCATGAGCGCGGCGTGCGCCCCGACATCGTCACCGGCCATGACTTTCGCGCCTACTCCGCCTCGATCAAGCTCGCGCTGATCGCCGGGATGCAGGCGGCGGGGCTGCGGGTGAAGGATATCGGGCTCGCGCTCTCGCCGATGGCCTATTTCGGCCAGTTCGCCCTCGATTGCCCCTGCGTGGCCATGGTCACCGCCTCGCATAACGACAACGGCTGGACCGGCGTGAAGATGGGCGCCGAGCGCCCGATGACCTTCGGCCCCGACGAGATGGGCCGCCTCAAGGAGATCGTCACCACGGGCGCGTTCCAGTACCGCGACGGCGGTGCCTACGAATTCGTCTCCGACTTCGCTCAGGTCTATCTCGACGACCTCGTGGCGCGCGCCAAACCCGTCTCGCGAAAGCTGAAGGTCGTGGCGGCCTGCGGCAACGGCACGGCCGGCGCCTTCGCGCCCGCGCTTCTGGAGCGGCTCGGCGTCGAGGTGATCCCGCTCGATGTCGAGCCGGATCACAGCTTCCCGCGCTACAACCCCAACCCCGAGGACATGGCGATGCTGCACGCCATCGCCGACAAGGTGCGCGAGACCGGTGCCGATGTCGGCCTCGGCTTCGACGGCGACGGCGACCGCTGCGGCGTGGTCGATGACGAGGGCGAGGAGATCTTTGCCGACAAGATCGGCGTCATGCTGGCCCGCGACCTGTCGAAGCTTCACCCGAACGCGACCTTCGTGGTCGACGTGAAATCGACCGGTCTCTACGCTGCCGATCCCGAGTTGCAGGCCCGCGGCGTGCGCAGCGATTACTGGAAGACGGGGCATTCCTACATCAAGCGCCGCGTCAACGAACTCTCGGCGCTGGCCGGCTTCGAGAAGTCGGGCCACTTCTTCTTCAACGCGCCGGTCGGCCGCGGCTACGACGACGGCCTGCTCACGGCGATCGCGGTGATCGAGATGCTCGACCGCAATCCGGGGCAGACCATGGCCGACCTCTACCGGGCGCTGCCGAAGACCTGGGGCTCGCCGACCATGTCGCCGCATTGCGCCGACGAGGTGAAGTACGGCGTGGTCGATGCGGTGACCGAGCGGTTCCGGGCGCTCGAGGCGTCGGGCGAGCCGGTGGGCGGCCATCCGATCACCAGTCTCGTGACGGTCAACGGCGTGCGCGTGACCACCGCCGACGGCACCTGGGGGCTGGTGCGGGCCTCCTCGAACAAGCCGGAACTCGTGGTGGTGGTGGAGAGCCCGGTCTCCGAAGCGCGGCTTCGCGAGATGTTCGCGGCGGTGGATGGGGTGCTGCGCCAGCACCCGGAGGTGGGCGCTTACAACCAGACGATTTGACCACACCTCCGGCCGAAGAGGCGCGTGATAACGGTTCCGGCTGATCACCTCGGTGATGGGTGCGTGTCCCCTCGCCCCGCGTGCGGGGAGAGGGAGCGCCGGCTCGCCGAACCCATCACCCGAAGACCGTAAGAAGGCATGATTCGGGGAGGAGGGCCTTTGGCAGCCAGCCTGGCGATACCCAGGCCGGCCGATCAAGCGTGGCCGTTCGGCAACAAGCCGTTGTCTGTCAGAAAATTTCTGACAAAGACCCGCGAGAAAACAGCATTAAGCTGAACCGTTTTCGTCGGCCCATACCTCGTGGGGAGTAGTCCTCACGGGGTACGTTGCAGATTTACGCAATCGATCTGCTCGCTAACATTCTTTAGTCCCCCGCTCCGTTGCGATCATCGCATCTCAAGGAGCAATCATGCCTGCGGGCCAAACCTATAGCACCACCCCCATCCGCACGACGTACGACGGACAGGTTATCGAAAATCTGGATCTCTGGGTCTCCGACGGCGACGCCATCCGCGTCGATCACGACAACGTCGTCATCCGCAACGTCACCATTCACCACGCCGACGGCAACGGTATCGTCGTCGAGGACGTCAGCGGCGTCACCGTCCAGAACAGCCTCATCGTCAATTCCGATCCGCCCACGGGCAACGGGGGCGAGACCGATGCGGAGACCACCGGCATCCGGGTCGTCAACGCGTCCGGCTTCACCGCCTCGCACGTGACCCTGCAGGACAGCGGCACCGGCATCTATCTCGGCCAGTCCCCGAACGCGAAGCTCTCCTACATCGAGGGCCACAACTTCCACGGGCCGTTCCCCGGCGGTCAGCTCGTTCAGTTCTACCAGTCGCCGAACGGCAGCCTCTCGGATTTCGCTGTCACCAACGATGCGAGCCACTCGCATGTCGAGGACAACGTCTCGATCATCGACAGCCAGAACGTCTCGATCGCCAACGGCGTGATCGACGGCAACAACTCGCCGAGCGGTGCCGGCGTGATGTTCGAGGGTAATTCGCAGGGTGGCCACGTCCAGAACGTCGACGTGATCCACATGAGCAATGGCGGCTTCTCGTCCTACTCGGACGACGTGTCCTTCGTCGACACCCGCTCCTTCGACAACGATGCCGGCGACCAGGGCCGCGGCGCGTCGCTGTCGAACGGGCTGATCTGGAACGCGACCGGCCACAACGTCACGATCGAGGACTCGACCTACACGGACCCAGGGGTCGCCAACAACATCGTCTGGGGGAACCTCCTCGGCCGGCGCGGACGTGTCGGCAGCGCCCTCGGCCACGCCGATGACGCCGATCCACAACGTGTTCGACGGGACGGCGACCGGCAGCGCTCCGGTTGCGGATCCGGTGCCGACGCCTGCCCCGACTCCTGCACCGACCCCGGCCCCGGCCCCGACTCCGGCGCCGTCCCCGGCGCCGTCCCCGACGGCCCCGACGGCCACGGCCCCGGCCGGCACGGGCATCGACCGCGACGGCACGGCGTCCTCCGAGACGATGACCGGCTCGCGCTTCGCCGACGACCTCGACGGGCGGGGCGGCAACGACACGCTCAACGGGCTGGCCGGCGACGATCGCCTCTACGGCGGGGCCGGCAACGACCGGCTCGACGGCGGCAGCGGCACCGACCACCTCTGGGGTGGCACCGGCGCGGACCACTTCGTGTTCAAGGCCGGCAACGGCACCGACTGGGTCGAGGACTTCCAGCTCAGCGGCACCGCGCAGGACGTCGTCGAAGTGAGCAAGGCGATGTTCGGTTCGTTCAACGCCCTGCTCGCCGCGGCCCATGATGTCGGCTCCGATGTCGCCATCACCTCGGGCGCCGACACGCTGTGGCTCGCCGACGTTCACAAGGCGCAGCTCTCGGCCGGCGACTTCCTCTTCGTCTGAGCATTTCCCGCGAAGCGTCCGGTGCACCGTCGCGTCCGAAGGGACGCGGGCCGGTCGCCGGATGCTGCGCGGGGGCAGGCTTGAAGCGCCTTTCGGTCGTGGTCGCGGGGTCCTCCGCGGCCCCGGCCGGCGGCGCGCCACCGAATCGCGCTCTACCCGATCAAGCGTGGCCACACGGCCACATCGGTTGTGCGCTGCGAAAAATATCGGGCGGCGGTGCCTTGGCTAAAAGCTTTGCGGTTAATGACTTCCCAGGCCGAATAGGCCGCATGGCCTAGCGCAGATTAATTACGTTGCAGATTTGCTAGGTCGATCCACTGATTCTATTCATATAGTTGTTGATTTTGTTGTAATATTAACAAATGGAGCAAATATGCCCACGGGTTTGACCACAAGCACCACGCCCATCCGTACGACGCATGACGGACAGGTCATCGAAAATCTGGATCTCTGGGTCTCCGACGGCAACGCCATCCGCGTCGAGCACGACAATGTCGTCATCCGCAACGTCACCATTCACCACGCCGACGGCAACGGCATCGTCGTCGAGGATTCCAGCGGCGTCACCGTCGAGAACAGCCTGATCGTCCATTCCGATCCGCCCAACGGCAACCAGGGCCAGGCCGGCGAGGCCACGGGCATCCGGGTCGTCAATGCGCCCGATTTCACCGCCTCGCACGTGACGCTGCAGGACAACGGCACCGGCATCTATCTCGGCCAGTCGCCCGGCGCGACGCTCTCCCACATTGAGGGCCACGACTTCCACGGGCTCTATCCGTCGGGCCAGTTCGTCCAGTTCTACCAGTCACCGAACGGCAGCCTCTCGGATTTCGCCGTCACCAACGATCCGAACGGGTCGCATGTCGAGGACAACGTCTCGATCATCGACAGCCAGAACGTCTCGATTACCAACGGCGTGATCGACGGCAACAATTCGCCGAGCGGCGTCGGAGTGATGTTCGAGGGCAATTCGCAGGGTGGCCAGGTCCAGAACGTCGACGTGATCCACATGGGCAATGGCGGCTTCTCGTCCTATTCGGACGACGTGTCCTTCGTCGACACCCGCTCCTTCGACAACATCGCCGCCGACCAGGGCCGGGGTGATCCCCTGTCCAACGCCGTCATCTGGAACGCGACCGGCGACGGCGTGTCGATCGTCGACTCGACCTACACGGACCCGGCTGTGGCCAACAACATCGCCTGGGGCCCGTCCTCGGCCGGCGCGGACGTGTCGGCAGCGCCCTCGGCCACGCCGATGACGCCGATCCACAACGTGTTCGATTGGGTGGCGGGTACGGTCGGAACCGTCGTCGGAGTCGTCACGGGCGACAGCCCGGCACCGCCCCCCGGTCGCCGCCTCACCCTCCGGCACCAGCCTCAACCGCGACGGCACCGCCGGGGCCGAGACGATGACCGGATCGAACGCCGCCGACGACCTCGACGGGATGGACGGCAACGACACGCTCAACGGGCTGGCCGGCGACGATGCGCTCTATGGCGGGGCCGGCAACGACCGGCTCGACGGCGGCAGCGGCACCGATCATCTCTGGGGCGGGGCCGGGGCCGACCGGTTCGCGTTCAAGGCCGGCAACGGCACCGATTGGGTCGAGGATTTCGAGACCGGCGGTTCCGCGCCCGACGCGATCGAGATCAGCCGGTCGATGTTCGGCTCGTTCGAGGCCGTCCTGGCCGCGGCGCAGGATGTCGGCACCGATGTCGCGATCGGCTCTGGATCGGACACGCTCTGGCTCGCCGACACCCAGAAGGCCGAGTTGAACGCGGGTCATATCCTGTTCGTCTGAGCGCGACGCCCGCGCGGTGAGGCGGAAAACCCATCCCTCCGCCTCATCCTGAGGGGGGCCGTGCCCGCGGCCCTCGAAGGATCGTCCAGCCTCGAAGGATCGTCCGGGGACCGCACGGGATCCGGAGGATCCTTCGAGGCTGCTGCGCAGCACCTCAGGGCGAGGTCGTGGGTGGGAAAGCCTCGCCGCCCTGGCCCTGCCCGTGGGGGCGGTGGGTGGCCAGGACCCGCTCGATCCCGGCCCGGAAGGCGGCGAGGGTGCCCAAAGGCCGGGCGCAGCCGCCGCAGGCGATGGCCGCCTCGGCGGTCGGGTCCGCCGGCCAGGTGACGGCGGGGGAGCCGCAGGCCGCGCAGGCGAAGGTCCATTCGCTCACGAGGATCGCCACCCCCGGGCTCGCTGCGGATTGCGCGCCCATCACGCGCTGTTCCGGTAGTAGTGCGAGAAGTCGCGGTAGAGCGTGCCGCGATCCGCGGCGCGGCCCTCGTGGCGCTTCAGATCGACCTTGTTCAGGACGAGCCCGGCGACCGTCAGCCCGAGCCGGCGCATATAGGCGAGGCTCGCGGTGACGGCGGCCTTCTGCGTGCCGTGCCACGCCACGACATGGACCACGGCATCGGCGTGCTGGCGCAGGAGTGCGACGTCGCCCAGCAGCAGCACCGGGGGCACCTCCACGAGGATGATGTCGTAGCGCTCGCGCGCCTCCCGCACGAGCATGCCGAAGGTCGGCTCGGCGTAGATGTCGTGCCCGTCCTTGAGGCCGGAGACGCGGCGGATGGTCGAGATGCGGCCCTCCGCCTCCTCGTCGTCGGTCGGCGTCTCGTGTCCGAGATTGCCGTGGCGGCCGTCCTCGATCGCCGCGCGGCGGGGCGAGCCGTCGAGGATCAGCACCCGGCGCCCCATCGCGGCGAGCGAGCGCGCCACCGAGCGGGCGACGACGGACTTGCCCTCACCGGGCATCGCCGAGGTGACGAGGACGACCTTGAGCGGCTCGCGCACCGCGACGAGTTCGGCCACCGCCGCCCGCACGGCCTCGCGGAAGAGGAGATCCTGCTCCAGGCGCTCGCCCGATTGCGCACCCGCCGGCCGGTTCGGCAGCAGCGCGAGGCAGGGCAGGCCGGTCTCGGCCTCCATCTCGCCCTGGCTGCGGTAGCCCCGGTCGCGGCGGTCGAGCCCGAGCGCCAGCACCGAGCCGGCGCCGGCCCCGGCGAACAGGCCGAGGCCGAGCACGAGGCCAAGGCCGGGCCCGGTGGGCAGGGTCGGCACCTTGGCTGGCGCCAGCATCTGCGCCATCACCGGCTTGAGTTCGCTCAGCGCGTTGGCGGTCTGGTAGCCCTCGTCGAGGACGCGCAGGCGGTCGCGGGCGGCGGTCGCGTCGGCCTGGAGTGCGCGGAGCTTCGATTCGAGCGCCTTGCTCTCGATGAGCGAGCGGCGCACGGTCGCGACCCGCGCCTCGGCCGAGGCTTCGAGCCCGCGGGCGGCGCCGAGATCGACCTCGACCAGTTTCAGAACCTCGGCCATGCGGAGCTGAAGCCGCTGCTGGAGCGCGGCGATCGAGGCCTTGAGCCGCAGCACGCTGGGGTGGTTGTCGCCGGAGACGGCGGTGAGCTGCTCCAGTTCCTGGCGCAGCTTGCTGTCATCCGCCAGCATCTGCTGGATCACCGGCGAGATCGTCGTGTCGGAGGCGTTCGGCACGCCGCCGAAGCGCATCACGTCCCCGGCGCGCTGCAGCCGGGCCTCCTCCGCCAGCCGCTTGGCCGAGGCGCTGGAGAGTTCGGTGAGGGCGTCGCGCAATTGTTGCTCGCGCAGGTCCACGCCCTCGCGCACCGACTCGACGAAGCCCGTGCGCTTGCGGAAGGCGTCGATCTCGCTGTCCAGGCGGGCGAGTTCACCGCGCGAGACCTGGATCTGCTCGGCGTACCAGCGGCTCGCCCGCTCGGTGGCGAGCGAAGCCGCCTGCATCTTGCGGGCGAGATACTCGGTGGCGAAGGTGTTGGCGGTCTCCGCCGCCCGCTTCGGATCGCGGTCGCGGTAGCCGATGGTGATCAGATAGGCCTTGGCGTCGTTGCCGACGGTGAGCCCGCGCAGGAGCCGCTGCGCCTGGGCGTCTCGCTCGGTCTCCTGCTGCGCGGTTTCTTCCGGACGGGTGCCGGGGAGGGCGGGCAGCGCGGCCTGAACCCGGTTCTCAAGGGCCTGCCTCAGGGAGCCGACCCATCCCGCGGATGCCTCCTTGGCGGCAGGCCCCGCCTGGGCCGCCTGCTTGGCTTGCCCGGCGTCCTCGAGCCGGCCCGCCACGGATTGCGCGATGGCAAAGGAGCGGATGATGCGCGCCTCGCTCTCGACGACCGAGGCCGGTTCGAGGGCGATCTGCGGGCCGGACTTGCCCGTCCCGCGCACGTCCTGGGTCTGGCCGAAATCGAACTGGAGCAGCACCTCGGCGGTGTAGCTCGGCGGCAGGGCGAGCGTGGCCGCCCCCGCCGCCAGCGCCGACAGCCCGGCGATCGAGGCGATCATGATCCGGCGCCGCCAGAGCACCGCGAGGGCGTGCCCGGTGACCGCCTCGTAATGGGAGGTCAGCGATCGCCCGCCGCCGGGCGGGTCGGCTTCGTGGAACGGATCCATGGGTCACGCCTGCGTCGGGATCGAAAAAGGGAAGCGCGTCGAGGGGAGGAGGGGCCGCCGGGGCTCCTCCTCAGCGGGCGCCCTTGGCGCTGAGCACCGCCGGCACCGTCTCGAGAAGGATGTACAGGTCGGTCCAGATCGACCAGTTGCGGATGTAGAAGCTGTCCTGCTGCTCCTGGACCGCGAGGTCGCCGTCGCTGCGGGCCGAGATCTGCCACAGTCCGGTCAGGCCCGGCGGCACGCTCGCCCGCAGCGCCTGGAAGGCCGGGCCGAACCGCTCGGTGTGGTAGGCGGGGAAGGGGCGGGGCCCGACCACGCTCATGTCGCCGCGCAGCACGTTGAGGAGCTGGGGCAGCTCGTCGAGGCTGGTACGCCGGATGAAGCCGCCGATGCCGGGCAGGACGCGCGGATCGTTGCGCAGCTTGCAGAACCGGTCCCATTCGCGCCGGGCGGCCTCGTCGGCGGCCAGATGCTCGGCGAGCCGCGCCTCCGCGTCGCGGAACATGCTGCGCAGCTTGTACACGCGGATGGTGCGGCCATCCCGCCCGACGCGGGGCTGGACGTAGAAGGCCGGGCCCGGATCGGCGATCTTCACCGCGAGCGCCAGCACACCGATCAGCGGTCCGCAGACGAGAAGGCCCGGCACCGTCACGGCAAGGTCGAGCGCCCGCTTGAGGCGCAGGTTGTGCGGCAGGAAGATCGCCCGGCGCACCACGAGCCCGACCACGGGACCGAGGCAGCGGGTCTTGAGGCGCACGGTCTCCACCTCCGGCGCATGGTGTGCTACGAGCACCTGCCGGAACGGGTGCCGGGTGAGCCAGGCGAAGCGGGTGGGCTCGCGTTCGCCGGGCGTGCAGATGGCGACCTCGGCCGCCTCCAGCAGGCTCGCCATGCGCTCGGCCGCCCGCTCGGTGTCCTCTCCTGGCCCCGGCGACACGACGGTGCGGAAGGGTTCGACCACTTGATCGGCCGCGCGGACGATGCCGATCGGTCGGAGCCCGAGTTCCGGCCGCGCGGCGAGGCTGCGGGCCAGCTCGGCGGCACCTTCGCCGTAGACGATGGTCGCCGCCCCCCACACGCCCCGCCGGACGAGACGCGCACGCACGAACCCCTCCGCGTAATGCCCGAGCGGGATGGAGAGAAGGGCGGCGATCCCGGTGGCGGCCCAGGACCACGGCCAGGACCAGGGCCCGCCGCCGACCAGGATGGCGGCGGCGAACGCGAGGGCGGCGGCCAGACCGCGGCGGCGGAGCCGCTCGATCGGCTCCGCCTCGATCGGTTCGTAGAGGCCGCACAGGGCCAGTGCGCAGATCTGCAGGGCGCACCAGCCGGTCAGCATGGCCGGCGCGAGACCGGTGGCCGCTCCGGCCGCCGCCATCATGAGAAGGCTTCCCCCGCAGGCGACCAGCACGGCGACGGTGTCGCCCGCGAGCAGGGCACCGGTGACGATCCGGCGCCGTGCCTCGGCGATCGTCTCGGCGCGCCCGGACCGGACCGGTCCGAGACGCTCCTTGAGACGCTCTCGAAGTCGTCCCTGCCAGCCGGCTCCGCCGGCCGGCAGGAGACTGGTATTTGCGACATCGACGTCCGGCATGGGCTCGCTCGTGCTGCGTGACGGGCGGGAGGGCGGGCGGAAAGCGCGGGATCGCCGCGCTTACTCGGCGGCCTGCCGGGGGGCGGCGTCCGCCTGGGCCGCCTGTGCCTGCTGGATCTGTTCGTTGATCCAGCGGTAGGTCGGCTGCAGGCCCTCGCGCAGGTGGATGAGGGGCTCCCAGCCCAGAACCTCGCGCAGGCGGGTGTTGTCGCTGTTGCGCCCGCGCACGCCCTGCGGCTTGCTCAGGTCGAACGCCTTGTGGATCGTCTTGCCGGAGACTTCGGCCACGAGATCGACGAGGCCGCTGATGCTGACGAGTTCGTCGGTGCCGAGATTGAGCGGCCCGTGATGGTCCGACTGCATGATGCGGTAGATGCCCTCGACGCAGTCGTCGACGTACATGAACGAGCGGGTCTGCTGGCCGTCGCCCCAGATGTCGATCGTGCCGCCATCGGGCGTGCGCGCGATCTTGCGGCAGATCGCGGCGGGCGCCTTTTCCTTGCCGCCGTCATAGGTGCCGAGCGGCCCGTAGACGTTGTGGAAGCGGACGGAGCGGGTCGGGAAGCCGTAATCCTCGGTGAAGTACTGGCAGAGCTTCTCCGTGTAGAGCTTCTCCAGGCCGTAGCCTTCCTCCGGCGCGGCCGGGAAGGCATCCTCCTCCTTCAGCGGGATCACGCTCGGCACATCCTGCAGATGCTGCGGGTAGACGCAGGCCGAGGAGGAGAACAGGAACCGCTCGACCCGTGCGTCGAAGGCGGCCTTCAGCATCTGCGCGCTGATCATCGTGTTGTTGAACGTGATCGAGGCGTGCGCGCCGGAGATGTAGCCGATCCCGCCCATGTCGGCGGCGAGATTGTAGACTTCGTCAACGCCCTTCACCGCCTCGCGGCACTCCTCGAAGGACCGAAGGTCGGCGAGCATGAACTCGTCCGCGTCACTGTTCCCGAAATCGGGATATTTAATATCGACGCCGCGGACGTGATAGCCGTGGCGACGCAGGTACGTCACCAGATGTCCACCAATGAAACCGCCGGCCCCGGTAACAACTGCGCTCTTCGACATGGGTGTGACGCCTTTTCTGCTTTGGCGCTTCCATTCTTATTTCGAGGGCCGACTGAGCATATCTTCTCGATGGGCGATCATACTTTCGCGCTACCGTAATCCTTTGGGGCGCTGCGCGGCCAAGAGGGGCCCGGCCCGTCGAAAGTGAGCATGACGGAGCGCGTGCCGGGTGCCCCGCAAGAGCCCCGGCCCCGCGCGATTTCGGCGTCGGGACAGCCTCTGGGCTGAACATGACGGAAGACGTGGCTCGATCGCGTCGGATCGGGCCACGTCTCCAGATCAGGGTCCAAGGCGCCTGTCTCGGGCGGGTCTCCCCGCCCGAGACAAGTGCCAAGCTATTGATGCGAACTGTTTTTCCGAGAGGCCTGGGGATGGCCTCTAGAAGGATCGGCGCGGTCGCGACGGCGCGTTCAGGAGCTGGAACGCGGCGCGCAGCATGAATTCGGGCACGATCCGCCCGTAGCGGCGGGCCAGCCGGCGCGGCTCGGTGCCGAGGCGGAAGGCCCATTCGAGCCCGCGCTGCTGCATCCAGGCCGGCGCCTGCCGCTTGGTGCCGGCGAGGAAGTCGAAGGCCGCGCCGACGCCGACCATGACCGGCACCTCGAGCCGGTCGCGGTGGCGCGCCATCCAGTATTCCTGCTTCGGGGTGCTGAGGCCCACCCACAGGATGTCGGGCGCCGCCGCGTTGATGCGCGCGACGATCGCCTCGTCCTCCTCCGGCGTGGTCGGGCGGAAGGGGGGCGAGAAGGTGCCGGCGATGGGCAGGTCCGGGAACTGCCCCGTCATCCGCGCGGCCAGCCGCTCGGGCAGGCCGGAGCCGCCTCCGAAGTAGTATTGCCGGTAGCCCTTGCGGGCCGACAGGGCCGTCAGCGCGCGCATGAGGTCGGGTCCGTAGACCCGCTGCGTGCGCGGGAAGCCGAGCCGGCGCGCCATGAAGACCAGCGGCATCCCGTCCGGCGTGACGAGGCCGGCGCGCTCGTGGATCGCGCGCAAGCTCCCATCGGTCTGGCACTCGATGACGCCGTGGGCGCCGGTGATGCAGACGTAGTGGCGCTGGCGGGCGAGGATCCAGTCCTCGACCGCCATCACCGCCTCGTCCAGCGTGATCGCGCTGACCGGCACCCCCAGGATCGGAACGCGGGGAAGGGGTGCGCTCATGAGCCGGTCTTCGCGAGTTCGGGCAGTGCCGGCTCGAACGGCGTCACGCTCGAGCCGGAGGCCGAGAGCAGCGCCTCGAAATAGGCGATCGTCCGCGTCAGCCCCTCGTCGAGCCCGACCTTCGGGGTCCAGTGCAGCATCGCCTTCGCCCGGGTGATGTCGGGGCAGCGCTGGCGCGGGTCGTCCTGCGGCAGCGGGCGGTAGACGATCTCCGAGCGCGAGCCGGTGAGCGCGATGATCCGATGGGCGATCTCGGCGATGGTCACCTCGGTCGGGTTGCCGAGATTGACCGCGCCGTCGAGCGTGCCCTCGACGTTCATCAGGCGCATCAGCCCCTCGACGAGGTCGTCGACGAAGCAGAAGGCGCGGGTCTGGCGGCCGTCGCCGTAGAGGGTGATCGGCTCGCCCCGCAGCGCCTGCACGACGAAGTTCGAGACGACCCGGCCGTCGTCGCGGTTCATCCGCGGCCCGTAGGTGTTGAAGATGCGCGCCACGCGGATCGGCACGTGGTGCCGGCGCTGGTAGTCGAAGAACAGGGTCTCGGCGCAGCGCTTGCCCTCGTCGTAGCAGGCGCGCGGGCCGCTGACGCTGACGAGGCCGCGATAATCCTCCGGCTGCGGGTGCACGTCCGGATCGCCGTAGATCTCGCTGGTGGAGGCCTGGAGGATCGGGATGCCGAGCCGCTTGGCAAGCCCGAGCATGTTGATGGCCCCGATCACGCTCGTCTTCGTGGTCTGCACCGGGTCGCGCTGATAGTGGATCGGGGAGGCGGGGCAGGCGAGATTGTAGATCTCGTCCACCTCGACATAGAGCGGGAAGGTCACGTCGTGGCGCATGACCTCGAAGCGCGGATTGCTCAGGTGCTGGGCGAGGTTCGACCGGTCGCCCGTGTAGAAATTATCGACCGCGAGCACGTCGTGTCCCTGCGCCACCAGTCGATCGCACAGATGGCTGCCGACAAAACCGGCCCCACCCGTCACGAGGATACGCTTCTTCATCGCTCGACGTCTCCCATTGTCGGTCGATCCCAGCTTAGGAGACCTTGATCGGGTTCGGCATTGCTGTTTCGAGGAAGACGCGACGTCCTGCGTGCGAAGGCGGTTTACCACGATCGGGAGGTGCGAGCCCTTTCTTGCCGTGGGCCAAGCGGCGCGCGCGGAATCGGTTCCCAACCGCGCCTTCGAGCCGCAACCGGCACCGTCGGACTAACCCGGTCGCGAACCCCGAGGTGACCGAATAGCCAGAGCCAACGGGAAGGGGCTCTGGCATTCAAACAAGGCGTCACGGCAGCCCGGCCGCCTCCCGGTTCTCCCCGGTGCTCCCTCGAGCACAGAGGGCTTCGGGCCGGCATCTCCGGGGTACCGGCCGAGCGGGCAGAGCTCCCGAATGGAGCAGTCTCCCGAGCGGCCGCGTCGCCGGCCGGCGCCCGGCAAGCGGCCTGAGAGGCGAAGGCATGCTCGATTTCAGGACATTTCGGTTTTGGAGCGGCGAGGGGCGCCGCGGCGCCACGCTCGGCGCGATGCTCGGCTCGGGACTTGTGCTCCTTCTCGCGAGCACCCCTCTCGCGGCCGAGGCGCAGGCTCCGGAGGCCTTGCCGGAGCCCTCGGCCGAGACCGCGCTGCTGCTGTCGAGTGGCGACAAGGTGACGATGGTCGTCTTCGGCCAGACGGATCTGACCGGCGAGTACGTGGTCGATGCGGTGGGCGACCTGAACCTGCCGATGGTCGGCCGTGTCCGGGTCGCCGGGCTGTCGCCCGAGCAGGCCGAGACCCTGGTGCGCACCCGCCTCAACGACGGCTACCTGCGCTCGGCCACCGTCAGCCTGCGCCTTTCCGAGATGAAGCCGGTCTATGTTCTCGGCGAGGTGCGCTCGCCCGGCAGCTACACCTACCGCTACGGCCTCACCGTGCTCGGCGCGGTGGCGCTGGCCGGCGGCGGGCGGGTCGGCGACCGCTCGATCACCGAACTCAAGGGCGAGATGCTGACCGCGCGCGAGCGTCTGCGGAGCCTGGAACTCGCCCGGCTCGCCCAGCGCGCCCGGCAGCTCCGGCTGGAGGCCCAGCGCGACGGACGGACGAGCTTCGTCTCGGACGAACTGATCGGCCCGGAGGCGACGGCGCTGATGCGCGGCGAACAGGAGATCTTCTCGCTCCAGCGCGAGACGGAGCGCAGCGAGGTCGGCCTGCTGCGCCAGCAGGTCGAGCGGCTGGAGACCGAGCGGACGTCGCTGACCCAGCAGCGGAATCTGATCGAGGAACAGGTCAAGCTGACCGAGGCCCAGGTCCGCAACTACGCGCGACTGACCGATAACGGCCACGGCCTGCAGACGATCATGGTGGACCGGCAGCGGGAGAATGCCCGGGTCCGGGCGGAACTCGCCCGGATCGACGCGGAACTCGCCCGCAACGGCACCGCGACCGGCGAACTGACCCTGCGCCAGCGCGACACCGAGAACGGCCATCGCCGCCGGGTCGTGGCCGATCTCCAGGCCACCCGCCAGCAATTGCTGGAGACGGAAGCGAGCCTGCCCATCGCCCGCGACCTCTTGGAGAGCCGTGCCCGGCGGCTCGCCGCCTCCGATGGCGGCACCGAGTCCACCGGCTGGAACGTCGAGGTGACGCGGACCCAGCGCGACCGGGCGGTGACGTTCCGGGCCAGCCTGACCTCCGTGCTGCTGCCGGGCGACGTCGTGCAGGTCTCACCCGCCAAGGCCGGCACCGGCGAGGCGCCGGCCCCGGCTCCCACACGTGGCGGAGCGGTCGCGCCCGGCCCCGTCTCGCAGGCGGCACCCGCCCTGCGCAGCTCGATCGAAACCCGCTGACCTTTCTTCCAAGTTCCATCTTCCAAGTCCCAGCACAAAAGGACGCCCGTCGATGCCTGCACGGATCCAGCCCGTCATCCTTTGCGGCGGCTCGGGAACGCGGCTCTGGCCCACCTCCCGCACCTCATTGCCGAAGCAGTTCGTGCCTTTGCTCGGGCCGCACTCGACCTTCCAGCAGACCCTGCTGCGGCTCCAGGGCCCGCTCTTCGCCCGGCCGATCGTGGTCGCCAACCGCGATCACCGCTGCCTCGTCGAGAAGCAGGCCGCCGCGATCGATGCGGGCGTCACCCTCCTGCTGGAGCCGGAGCGCCGCGATTCCGGCCCGGCGATCCTGGCCGCCTGCACCCTGGTGGCGCGGGAGGATCCCGAGGCGGTGGTGCTCGTGCTGCCCTCCGACCACATCGTCACCGAGCCGCGCGCCTTCCGGCGGGCCGTCGCCTCCGCCCTGCCGGCGGCGCGGGCCGGGCGGCTCGTCACCTTCGGCATCGAGGCCGATCACGCCAGCACCGAATATGGCTGGATCCGGCCGGGCACCCGCGTCGAGGCGCGCTGCCACGCGGTGCACACCTTCGCCGAGAAGCCGGACGCGGCGCGGGCCGCCACCTACCTCTCGGACCGCTGGCTGTGGAACTCCGGCAACTTCCTGATGCGGGCGGACACCCTGTGCGCCGAATACGCCGCGTTCGATCCCGACACGGCCGCCGCCGCCGCCCTGGCGGTCGAGGCCGCCGCCGACGAGGGCGGGGCGCTCGCCCTCGACGCCGAGGGGTTTGCCGGCACCCACAAGACCTCCCTCGACTTCGCGGTGATGGAGAAGACGAGCCGCGCCGCGGTCGCGCGGATGCGCTGCGGCTGGTCGGATGTCGGCAACTGGAACGCGCTCTGGGCGATCAGCGAGCGGGACGATCTCGGCAATGTCAGCCGCGGCGCGGCCGAGCTGTTCGACACCGAGGGCTGCTTCGTCTCCTCGGACGGGATGGTGACCTCGCTCGTCGGCGTGCGGGATCTCGTCGTGGTGGCCGAGAAGGACGCGATCCTGGTGGCCGACCGCAGCCGCTGCGGCGACGTGCGCAAGATGGTCGAGATCCTGCGCAGCAAGGGCCGGCCCCAGGCCGAGTGGCACGCCTCCTCGCACCGCCCCTGGGGCAGCTACCGGGTGCTGGAAGCCTCCGACGGCTTCCAGGTCAAGCGGATCACCGTGGCGCCCGGCGGCCGGCTCTCACTGCAGAAGCACCGCCACCGGGCCGAGCACTGGGTCGTGGTGCGCGGCTGCGCCCGGGTCACCGTGGACGACACGGTCGCCGATTACCGCGAGAGAGCGAGCACATCTTCATCCCGCTCGGCGCCATCCACCGCCTCGAGAATCCCGGCAACGACGATGTCGAACTGATCGAGGTGCAACTCGGCAGCTACCTCGGCGAGGACGACATCGTCCGCCTCGAGGATGCCTACCACCGCGCCTGACCAGCCGTCATGACAGCCCCCGAGGAGCGGACAACGGAGACCGGACCGGACGCCGCGGCGTCCGAGCCGGCGGAGCACGGCGCCCTGACCCGGCACTGGGACAGCCTGGACGGGGAGGCCGCCGCGCTGCTCGGCGCGGTCGAGCGGAATCTCGACCGCAACTCGGACCGGGATCGCGGGCCGGAGGAGGGCCGGCGCCCGACCCCGCTCGGCGGGGAGGTGCACCGGCCCCGCCTCAACGGTCCGAGCCGTGCCGCGAGCCTGCCCGACCGGCCGAAGCGCTGGATCACCGCCGTGATCGCGGCGGCGGCGCTGACGCTGCCCTTCGCCACGCCCGCGGGCGACGCCAGCCCGCGGGCCCCGTTCGGCGGATCGGCGCCCGAGCGGGGCGCCAAGTGACGGCCGCGTGACAATCATCCAACCCGCCCCCTCATCCTGAGGTGCCGGCGCGCAGCGTCGGCCTCGAAGGATCTTCCAGGGATCGCGCGCTTCCTGGAGGATCCTTCAAGGCCCGCTGTCGCGGGCACCTCAGGATGAGGGTGAGGATGGGGATGACTCTGATCGCTTGCCCGCCGCACGCCTTCGAACCGGCTCACAGCAGCGCGTTGCGCCGGTTGACCGCGATCTGGACCAGCCCGGCGCGCGACTCGACGCCGAGCTTCTTGCGCATGCTGGAACTGGCATTGATGATCGTGCGGTAGCTCACCGCCATGGCGCTGGCGATGGCGTCGTAGGATTTGCCCTGGCTCAGCAGCGACAGGATCTGCAATTCGCGCGCGCTCAAGGTGGCGAGCGGGGCGGGGCGGGCGCTGCGGTTCAGCATCGCCACGTCGGTGGCGAGCGCGTGCGGCAGGTAGCCCCGCCCGGCATGGACGGCGTCGAGCGCCTCCAGGAAGGCGTCCGATCCGGCATCCTTGAGCGCGAAGCCGAGCGCGCCGCCCTCCAGGGCGCGGGAGACCAGCACCGGGTCGGCATGCATGCTGAAGACGAGGATGCGCGCGGCCGGATCGAGCGCCCGGATGCGGCGGATCAGCGACAGGCCGGACAGGCCGTCGTCGCGAAAGCTCAGATCGGCCACCACGAGGGCCGGCCGGTGCCGGTGGAACAGGCGGTAGCCCGAGACGATGTCGGCGGCCTCGTAGATTTTGGCCACGCCCGCGGCTTCCGCCAGCCGGCGCACCCCCTGCATCACGATCGGGTGGTCGTCGATGACGAGCATCGTCTCCGGCCGCGCCGGCAGGGGCCGGGCGGCGGCGCGTCCGTCGCTCACGGCTGCCCTCCCGGCTGTTTTTCCGATTCCCGGGGCGGATCGGGCGGCATCTTCGGCGCGGCGATATCCGGCCGCTCGCGGGCTTCGAGGCGGGTGAGCGCGGTGTCGTGGTCGGCGCCCTGGGCGCGGGTGTTGTAATAGTGCTGGCACATCTCGCCGTAGAGACTCTTGTTGCGCCCCCGCACCGACGCAATCCCGCCGAGGCCGTCGATCAGGCCGCGATAGGATTCCGTCTTGCCGATCTCGGACAGCATCTGTCCGAGCTGCACCGTGCGGTTGGCGATCATGCGCTTGTCTTCCACGAAGGCGCTGCGCGCCCGGTCGAGGGATTCGCGCAGTTCCCTGACCGCCGCGGCGTCGCCGGGCAAGGGGTGTCCCGCCTCGCGGCCCGCGAGCCAGCGCGCCGGGTCGGTTCCATCGGTGGGCGAGAGCCAGTCGGGCAGGTGGTCTTCCGAGGTCGAGGCGACGATGGCCCCGTCATCGCCGCGGTCGGGCGCCGGGTTCGACGTCTCGCCGGAGGTTTCACCGCGGTCGCAGGCGGAGAGGAGCAGCAGGGCGGCGAGACCGGCCATGAGCGCCCTCATCGCAGGGCTCCCTTTGCCGGCGCGGCGATCGCGAGGCTGCGCGGGCCCTCGGCGACCGGCACTTGGGTGATCTCCTTCAGCGTGGCGAGATCGATGACGGACACGGTGTCGGAAAACCAGTTCGCCACGTAGGCCTTTCCCCCTTCGATCACGATGCCCTCCGGGTAGCGGCCGACGCCGATCGTCGCCGCATTTGCGAGCGTGCCCGCATCGAGCACGGTGACCGTGCCGGCATGCTGGTTGGTGACGAAGACCCGCGCCCCGTCCGGGCTCACACTGACGCCGTAGGGCATGGCACCGGCCGGCACGGTGGCGAGGGCTTTGAGCGCCTCCGTGTCGATCACGGTGAGGTCGTTGCTGCGCACGTTGCCGACATAGAGGCGGCGCTCGTCCGGGCTGAGCGCGAGGGCGAAGGGGGCGGTGCCGACGGGAATCGTCGCGAGCCGGGTCATCCGCGCCCCGTCGAACACACTGACCTGATGGCTTTCCCGGTCGGCGACATAGAGCCGGCCGGCGCGGTCGAGGACGATATGCGCCGGGTCGCGACCGGTCTCGGCGGAGGCCTCGACCGTGCTGTCGGCGGCCGAGAGCCGGTCGACGCGGTTGCCCGACCAGTCGGCGACGAACAGGGTCCGGCCGTCCGCCGAGGCGGCGAGGCCGAAGCCCTGGCCCTTGTAGGGGAGGCGGCGCAGCACCGCGCCCGTGGCGTCCGCCACGGTGATCGCGTGCCCGTCCGGATGGCTGAGGAACACGGACCCGCCGCCCGTCGCGACCGTGGCGGGCGCTCCCGCTACGGTCGCGTGGCCCGCGACCGTTCCCGCCTCGAGGCGCGTCACCTGAGCCCCCTGCTGGCTCGCGACGTAGACCGTCGCGGCCCGCACCGGCAGGCCGGCGAGCGCGGGAGCAAGCAACAGTGCGACGAGGGCGGGGCGGATCATGGCGCGTGCCTCAACTGCACCGGCTCATTTGCCCTTGCCGCCCTCCACGACCGCCTTCAGGCCCTTCAGCCCTTCCGAGAAATACGTGTTCATCGCCGCCTTGCCGGCCTCATCGCTGAGGTTCTCCGGCGGCTCGTTGCCGGTATCGCCGCGATAGAAGCGGCCCATCCACTCGACCTTGGAGCCGTCGCCCTCCGGGCTCACGGTGAAGGTCGCCGAGTAGGACGAGACCGGCAGCGCCGTCAGGTTCGGCTCGCCCATCCGGTAGGAATAGGTGCGACCCTCCGGCTTGTACTCGTCGAGGCTCTCTTCGAGTTTTCCGCCGTTCTTGAAGGTCAGCGTGCGGGTGCCGCCATCCTTCGAGCCGCTGCCCTCGGCCTTCCCGATCGCCGGGTGCCACTTTCCGATGCCGGCGAAGTCGCCCGCCACCTTCCACACCGCATCCGGGCTCGCCTTGATCGTGATCGACTGGGAGACCTTTTGGGGGGTCGGGCCGTGGGCGAGGGCAGCGGTCGCGGCGAGCGCGAGCGGAAGAACGAGAAGGGACAGACGCATTATGACATCCTGCTGGGGGTGAAGGGTGTGAGGCGGGCGCGGAGCGCGCCCGCGAGGAAGACGGCGAGCACGAGGGCCAGAGCCGCCGCGCCGAGGAAGGGCCGGGGGTCGAGCCGGCTCGGAAGGGGGCGCGGCGTGGCGGCCGCGAGAAGGGGCGCGCGCAGGTCCGGCCCGTCGAGATGGGCGTAGGCGAGGCCGGTCTGGGCGGCGAGCGCTTTCAGATGCGGCTCGCGCACGGAGGAGAGATGCTCCTCGCCGCGCGCCGCCGCGCCGCCGAAGGGCGCGTTGCGCGGGTTGTAGCCCTCGCGCGATTCCGCGTCGGCCGGGGGCGGGCCGAAGCGGTTCTCCTGCTGCACGTCGGTCTCGGCATAGAAGCCGGTCTCGCGGCCGCGATCGTTGAATTTCGGGATCGGCGCGAGCGCATAGCCCCCTGCCCCGACGATCAGGCCGCGCACCGCGCCCGCCTTGCCCTCGAAGGGCGGGATGCCGTTGGCCGGCAGCGGCGGCGTCTCCTGGCCGTCGGTGATGAACAGGAGGTCGGTGTCGAGTTCGCCGGCCATGGTGAGGGCGCGATGCAGGCCCGAAGCGATGCGGCTGTCGCCCTCCCAGGCCATGCGCCAGTCGAGCGCCGCGATCGCTCCGTCCAGCGGCGCGAAATCGGCGCAGACCTCGATCGGCGCAAACAGCAGGAAGGGGCGCCGCTCGGTGAACAGGGCGAGCGCGAGGCGCGAGCCGCAGGGCAGTTCGGGGATGAGGTCGCGCAGGGCCGCCTTGGCGATGTCGAGCCGGCTCGCCGGGCGCCCGTCGCTGGTATAGTCGCGCACGTTCATGCTGCCGGTGATGTCGACCACCGCCAGCACCGAAACCCCTGAGCGGGTCAGCGGCAGCGGCGGCACGACGATCGCCAGACCTGCGAGCAGAAGCGCGGCGGCAAGCGCCTGGAAGCGGCGGTCGCGCAGGTTTCTCGCGAAGGGAAGCGCGGCCCACACGCTCATGGCCCGCCTCTTGGCTGGCCGGGAATGTCGGTCCAGATCTGCTTGGGCTCGGCCTTCAGCTCGTCGCCGAACTTGCGGTCGAATTCGGGGAAGTCGCGGATCAGGCGCGAGGCGACGTCGAAGTTGAACTTCGCGTCCCAGAAGTTTGGCCGGGCCTGGAGCGCCCGGCGGTAATCCTGGCGCGCGAGGGTGACCTGCGGGCCGGCCTTGTCGAGTTCGCTGCGCTCGATCAGCCGGAAGGCTTCGCGGATGCGGGCATTGGCGACGATGTAGCGGGCGCGGGCCGCGGCGTCGGCGGACCGCCGATGGTCGAGGGTTTCCAGCAGCGGCTCCGCCTCGCCGAGGCGATCGCGAAAAGCCAGGAATTTTGTCCGCGCGACGAGGAACGCGTCGGGGGCGTCCGGCGGGACGGCGATGTCGCGCCCCGCTTCCAACTCGGCGATGGCCGCGTTGGTGCGCGCGTCCCGCCAGGCCGAGAGCGCAAGGGCGGCGGCGGTTCCGAGCAGCAGGATCGGCAGCAGCACGAGCAGGGTGGGGCGGAGGCTGCGCCAGCCCTGGCCCAAGCCCGCGCCGAGCCGGGTGCGCAGGGACGGGGAGGGTGCGTGGGTGAGGGCGGAGGGCATCAGGCGGCGGCCCTTCTCGGCGCAGCGGCGGGCGCGGGGCCGGCCGCAGCGGCACTCCGCTCACGGACGGGCGCGCGCAAAAAGTCGGTCTCGGCCAGCTTGGCGAGGACGAGGAGGAGCAGGCCGAAGGCGGCGAGGGCGTAGGCCCAGCCGGCGAGGTCGCGGCGGGGGCGCTCCTCGGTATAGGGGATCGGATCGCGCTCCAGCGCCTCGATCTGGCGCACGGCGTTGGCCACGGCCTCGGCGCCCTCCGCCTCGAAGGCGCGATAGGGCACGCCGAGGCTCTTGAAGAACAGGTCGAGATGGCGCTCGGGCGCGGCCTGGGGCGTGTCCTCGCCCGCGGGCTTGTCGGTGATCGAGGGCGAGCCCTTGGTGCGCAGAAACAGCCAGTAGAGGTTCGGCTGCACCTTGGTGAACTCGGCGCGCAACTGCGCCTGGATGCGCGGATCGATCACCGCCGCCCCGTCCGAGACCAGCAGCAGCGCCCGCGACACCCCCGGAGCGCCCGCACCGAACTGCGACAGCGCCATGCCGAGGCCGCGGGCGACGTTGGTGTAATCGAGGCCTGGCCGGTCGATGGCGGCGATGGCCGCGCGCACGGCGTCGTGCCGGTCGGTCATCGGCACGACCAGCATCGGGGCGGTAGAGAAGGCGGTCACCGCGAACTGGTCGTGAGCGCGCTCGCCGACGAAGTCGCGCAGGATGCGCCGGGAGGCGGCGGCCTTCGACTCCTCCGCCCCCGAGGGCTGCCGGCCGGCAAAGGTCTCGTTCATGCTTCCCGAACGGTCGATCAGCATCGAGATCTGGGCGCCGATGCCGGTGCGGGTCACCCGCTCGCCGGCGCGGTACGGCCCGGCCAGCGCCAGGACGAGGCCGCCGATGGCCAGCATACCGGCAGCGGTCAGGACAATCTGGAGACCCGCGGAGAGGGGATCTTCGGGTGCGGCCGCGACCGAGGAGACCGCGCTGTGCCGGGTGACGGACAGCAGCAGCGGCAGAAGCGCCAGCGGCAGGAGCCAGAGCAGCCAGGGCGTGGCCAGGCCGAGGGAGGGGAGGAGCGTCGTCACCGGGTCACGCGCTCCGCTCGACCGCGCCGAGCCGGCGCAGCAGCGCCTCGGCCTCGGGCAGGGGCAGCGTCGTCCCGGCCCCGGCGGTGTCGCGGCCGAAGAAGGCCAGCCGCGAGGCCGAGAAGAATCGTTCGAGGCCGCTCGCCTGTCCCCGGAGGGCGGGATGGCGGCCGAGGAAGTCGGGCAGGTCGTCGGCGAGCACCCGGCGTCCGTCGGTGGCGTCGAGGCCGCGATGAAGGGCGAGCAGCGCCTCGCGGTACAGGGCTTCGCCCTGCGAGCGCCGCTTCGCCCGGCGGAGGGCTTTCAGCGCCTGCGCGAACGGCCGGCCACGGCGCTTCCGAAAAATCCACCACGCCCGGTCGTAGGCGAGCAGCAGCAGCGCCAGAACGGCGAGCGCGAGGAAGCCGGCCGCCGAGGCGAGCGCCGGCTGCGGATCGAGGCGCGGGACGCGCCCGTCGGGCCGCAGGTACTCGGCCGGGTCGTCGCGCCGCTCGGGCTGCACCTCGCGTAAGGGCGAGACGCCGATCTTCCAGGCGGGCAGCTGCGCCACCGCCGTGGTCGAGCCGTTCGTGCCGGCATTCTCGACGGTGACGGGAAAGCCCGGCACTTCGAGGGTCCGGGCATCGAGCGCGACGTAGAAGTCCTGATAGGTCAGGCGCAGCCGGATCACATGGGCGCCGTCCGCGCCCCGGCTCTCCTCCGTGCGCACGTCGCGCAGATCGAGCCAGTAGGTGACCGGGCCGGGCTTCGGCAGGGAGGATCGCTGCAGGGTGAAGCCGGGATCGGTGCGGATCTCGGCCTGGACCTGCACGAGGTCGCCCTGGAAGTAGCCGAAGGCGCGGGGCGTGCGCAGCTCGACGCCGCGCACCTGGGCGGCGGCCGGCAGTGACACCTGCGCAAGGAGGAGGGCGAGGGGCAGCGCGCGCATCGCTCTCACGTCGTCATCAGGTGGCGGCTCAGCGCCTCGGCATCGAAGCGGTCGGCGAGCTGGAAGGGCGGACGGGCGAAGGGGGCGCAGATCCGGCGCAAGGCTTCGACGCGCTCCGCTTCGCGGGCGATCCAGCGGCGGCGCAAGGACGGGCGCAGGAAGACGAGGCGGCGCCCGGCGCCCTCCAGATCGTCGAGTTCCACGAGGCCCCAGGCCGGCAGGTCTTCGGCCTCGGCGGAATCGGCGAGCAGCACCGGGGTCACGTCGTGCAGCGCCAGCGCCAGCGCCGAGAAGACCGCCTCGATCAGCGCCTCCGGCCAGCGGAAATCGGAGACGAGGAAGATCAGCTTCGGGCGCCCGGCGAGACGGCGCGCGGCCTCCAGCAATCCCCCGGCGCCGCGTCCGCCGCAGGCCGCCTCGCCGAGGCGCGCGGCGGCGGCCTGGGCGGCGGCGCGGTGGCGGGTCGCGGGGAGGGTGAGATCGTCGCGCAGGGTGTCGTCGCAGGCGATCAGGCCGAAGCCGTCGCCGATCCGCGTCGCCGAGCGGGCGAGCGTGGTGCAGAACCCGGCCGCCAGTTCGCGCCGGTCGGCCCGGCCGCGGAAGCGCATCGAGGCGGAGAGATCGACCAGCGCGTAGGTCTCGACCGGGCTGCGCGCCTCGAAGCGGCGCACGAATACGCCCTCGAACGGGTCGCGCAGCGACGCGCGCACATCGATGCGCCGCGCATCCGGCAGGCTGAGGAAGCTGACCTGATCGCGAAACGTGCCGAGGCCGCCGGCATCGCGCCCGCGATGGGCGCCGACCCTGTGCCCGCCCGGCCGCCAGCGCGGGAGGTAGATGATGTCGGCCCCGTCGTTGACCCCGTCCTCCGGACCGCTCACGGGGCGGGCACCGTCTCGAACACCGCGCGGATCAGGTCGGGCACGATCTGCGTGCGCCGCATCTCGTAGACGGGTTCGAGGAAGACGCGGTGGGCCATCACCTCGGGGAAGACGGCGCGGATATCCTCCGGCACCAGCCAGTCCCGGCCTTCCAGCCAAGCGCGGACGCGGGCGGCGCGCACGAGGAAGGCGACGCCGCGGGGCGAGGCGCCACCCTGGACGAGGCGGTCCATGTCGATGCCGGGCAAGCGGATGCCGGCGGGGCCGGGGCGCACCAGCGCCTCCCACAGGCCGACGACGTAGGCCTCGATCGCCGGCTCGGCCGAGATCGTGTGCTGGATCGCGCTGGCGATGGTGCCGATGCGCTCGAAGTCGAGCACGCCGGCCTCGACCTCCTCGGTGAGCCGGTCGGTGTCGTGGAAGCGGGGATCGAACACGAGGTCGCGGCGGGCCTGCGCGTCGCGCGGCGCCTCCATGCCGATCTCCATGAGGAAGCGGTCGCGGGCGGCGGCCGGCAGCTCGAAGGTCTCCTCGCGCTCGACCCGGTTGCGATCGGCGAAGACCTGGAGGTTGGGGAAGCGGTACTCGCGATTGAAGGCGCTGACGCTGCGCTCGGCCATGATGCGCAGCAGCAGCGCGTGGACCTGGGGCCGGGCGCGGTTGATCTCGTTGAAGAAGAACACCGACAGGTCTTCGGCGCGCCGCAGCACCGGGCCGGGCTCGACCCGCGGGCGGCCGTCCTCGCCGAGATAGGTGTGGTAGATCAGGTCGGTGGGCATCATGTCGACCGTGCCCTCGACGCGCTCGTAGGCGCCGCCGAGCCCGCGGGCGACCGCGCGCAGAAGCGTGGTCTTGCCGACGCCGACATCGCCTTCGAGCATGACGTGGCCGCGGGCGAAGATCGCGATCGTCAGCAGGCGGATCGCCCGGTCCTGGCCGACCACGGCCTTGGCGATCTCGCGCTCGAAACGCGCGGCCGCGTCCCGCCAGTCGGTGAGCATGGCGTCGCCGGGGCGCAAGGTGTTCATTCGGCGGCTGGCCTTTTTCTTGTCGTTGGGAGCGCCCTCACGCGGTGTCCGCCCCTCCCGCTCCGGGTCGGGCCTGCCCGATCCGGCAGGTCAGGACGGATCCCGGACAGGTCCGAGATCCGAAGGGGAGAGGCGGACCCTCAGCGGATCAGTTCGCCGAGATCTTGGCGACGTCGTATTCGAACTTGCCGGTCTTCTTGAAGTTCTCGACGCGCTTCTTGTTGCGCTCTTCCATCTGCTTGATGGAATCGGCCTGCTTGTTCAGCTCCTTGGGATCGTGCTTGGGATCGTACTTGGAGCCGGCGATCTTCTCGGGGAAGCCGGGCTTCGGCTCCCAGCAATTGCCCGCGGCCTTGCACTTGGTGCCGTCATAGGCGAGCGCCGGGGCGGCGAGGCCGGACAGGGCGACGATGGCGGCGGCGATGAGAGTGGTCTTCATGGTTTCCTCCACTTTATGGGACTTGCTCTTCTTGGGACTTGTCGCGAGCGGCGATCCCGCCCCCTCGATCGCGCCGGTTCGAGCCCGGCCCGAAACCCCGAAGGATCACTCGTCCAGCGGCTTGCACTGGCCCTTGGCGTCCTTCGGGATGACTTCGCCCTGCTTGTAGGGCGTGTAGGCCTTCTTCTGCTCGTCGTTGAGCCAGACGGCGTCCTGCTTCGGCCCCGTATAGAGGTGGCGAATCCAGGCGATGGTCTGAAGCATCTCGTCGGGCGTCAGATTCTCGTTGTGCGGGCCCATCATGCCGTTGGCGCCGCCGAAGATCGTGGCGAACAGGCCCACATCCGTGGTGTTGGACGGGTAGGTCCAGTAATTGTCGTTCAGACCCGGCCCGAGCTTGCCCTCGGCGAGGTGGCCGTGGCAGCCCGAGCAGGAGGTCGCGAACAGACTCTCGCCATTCCGCAGGCAGGACTTGTCGTCGATGTAGAGGTTCTCGCCGGTCTCGAGGAACTTCTTCACGGCGGGCGTGTCGCGGCCGCCCTCCTTGCCTTGCGACACGTCGAGCGCCTCGCCGGTCACGGTGTTGCGGAACACGACGCCGGTCTGCGGCCCGGATTGCGGCTGGGCGAGCGCGGGCAGGGCAATGCCGGCGAGCGCGAGGCCGAGAAGGGCGGTTCCGATCTTTACGCGGTTCATCATCGTCTTGTTCTTGGTCCTCAGCACACGTTTAGGACGCTTTCCGACGAAGTGGGCGCCGGTTCTGCGAAAGAAAGCGTGTTAAAACAAAGATTTAGAGGCGCCGGCCTGATGCCATCAGGTCGGATACGGCTCTCGGTCGGGATCAGTTGGAGACGGGCAGCACGGGCACGCCCTCCTCCTTCAGGATCGCCTCGATCTTCGGCTTGGCCTTCTCCAGGGCGGCGTCGATCTCCGCCTTCAGGGCGGTGTCGTCCTTGCGCACGCCCATCGCCTGGTCGAAGCTCTGCGGCATCTTCCGTCCGTCGCTGGCCTGCGTGTCGTCGGGCACGGGGGTCATGCGCAGCTTGGTCGAGGAGTCGCGCACGTAGCGGGCGACGTCGGGCCCGAAGGCCACGCCGACCTCGGCCTTGCCGGTGGCGACCTCGCTCACCATTCGGGCCGGATCGATCTGCGTGTATTGATTTCGCGGCGCGCGAAAGTTCACCAGCGAGTAGAGGTAGGCCATGTCCTCCTCGTAGCGGCCGATATCCTTGAGCATCGCCTCGCCGGGCGTGCCGAAGCCGACCACCATGTGGCTGACGTCCTTCAGGCGCGGATCGGACCAGGACTTGATGTCGAGATCCTTGTCGGCGCGGGTGAGGAAGACGTAGCCCGAGCGGTAATAGGGCTTGCTGGTCAGCACGCGGGCGTCGTCGGCATCGAGCCCGATCACCACGTCGCAGGTCTTCTTCTCCAGCCCGTCGCGCACGAGGTAGATCGCGGGCTTTCCGAGCCATACGAACTGGGCCTTGCGGCCCATGGCCTCGGCCACCGTCGTCGCGATGCGGTTTTCCAGCCCCGAGCCGTCCTTCATCGAGAGTGGCGGCTGCTCGGCGGCGCAGACGCGCAAGGTCCCGGCATCGGGTTTCGCGGCCTCGGCGGCTTTCGAGGTGGCTTTCGTGTCCTGCGCCTGGGCGGGTGCGCACAGGGCGGCGAAGGCGGTCAGGGCAGCGGTCAGAGCGACGACCGATGCGGCTGTACGGCGCCGTCCGTTCACGAGCGACATAGGTTCGTTTCCTCTGGCTTATTCTTATGAAATCTTGGCGCCGGGCTTTTTCGGCTGAGACCTGCCCTTGGCGCATCTCCCCGTGCCGACGATCGCCTGCGCGACGTCGGCGGCGCGCGGGACGAGGGTCTGCGGAGAGGGACATGAGGTGGCGCGGACCGTCACGGGCCGTTCGTGCCCGCGCCATCTGGGCCCCGTCCCTCCCCCGAATGAGCGGGGAAGGGGCGGTTCGCATCTGCCGTCAGGCAGTTCCGGCTTCAGGCCTTACTTGGCGGCCGACTTCCACTCGCCGACGTTCGGATCGTCGTAGGGACCCTTGCCGTCGAGCGAGAACACCACCACGCCGCCACCCATCTGGGTGTAGTTGGCGAGCTTCTTGAAGGCGCCCACCGCGCCGAGACCGGCGGTCGGGTCGGCGAGGTCGAACACGAGGCCCACACCCGGCCAGCCGCCGACGCCGTAGTAGATGGCGACGTATTGCGTGCCCTTGTGGGTGTAGGTCATCGGGTAGCCGATGGCGCCGGACGGGATCTTGAACTTCCAGAGAAGATCACCCGTGTCGGAGTCGCGCGCCTTCAGGTAGCCGTCGAGCGTGCCGTAGAAGACGAGGTCGCCCGCGGTGGCCATGGTGCCGCCCCACACGGCGAAGCGCTCCATCTTCTCCCACTTATAGTCGCCGGTGATCGCGTTGTACGCCTTGATCTGGCCGAGACCTTCGTAGTTCTGACGGTCGCCCTTCGGGCCCGGATACATGTTCAGCGTCGCACCGACGAAGAACTGACCCGCACGATAGGGAAGCATGAAGGGCTCCCAATCCATGCAGATGTGGTTGATGCCCATGAAGAACAGTTCACGCTTCGGATCGTACGAGTCGTGACCCTGGTTGTGGTAGCCCATCGCCGAGGGGCAGATGTCCTTGGCGAGGTGGTCCATCCGGGTGCCGTATTCGGGATCGCGCACCGGCTGGCCGGTCTTGAGATCCACCGACTTGAACACGTTGACCGTGTCGTCGAGCTTGTTCGCCGAGACGAGCGCGCCGTCGGTCCGGTCGAGCGTGTAGACGATGCCGTTGCGGTCCGGGTGGGTCAGCAGCTTGCGGGCCTTGCCGTCCTTGTCCTTCTGCTCGGAGAGCATCATGACGTTGACGCCGGCATAGTCCCACTCGTCGTGCGGGGTCTTCTGGTAGCCGAACTTGGCTTCACCCGTATCGGCATCGCGGCCGAAGATCGTCATCGTCCACTTGTTGTCGCCCGGACGCATGGTCTCGTTCCACGGCGCCGGGTTGCCGGTGCCGAAGTAGATCAGGTTGGTGCCCGGATCGTAGGCGTACCAGCCCCAGTTGGTGCCGCCGCCGATCTTCCAGGCATCGCCCTCCCAGGTGCCGGTGCCGAGGCCCTTCTGACCGTAATGGGGGTTCTTGATGTTGAAGTCGGAGGCCAGCAGCAGGTCCTTGTCCGGACCCGTGGCATAGGCGCGCCACACCTGCTCGCCGGTCTTCACGTCGTAGGCGGTCAGGTAGCCGCGCACGCCGAGCTCGGCGCCCGAGGAACCGATGATGACCTTGTCCTTGACGACGTAGGGGGCGATCGTGAGCGTCGAGCCGACCTTGATGTCGGAGTTCTCGACCTTCCACACCGTCTCGCCGGTCTCGGCGTTGAGGGCGGCGACGTTGCCGTCGAGCTGGGTCTTGAGGATCAGCGCGGGGGTCTTGCCGTCGCCGGGCCAGTAGGCGAGGCCGCGGTTGACGAGGTCACAGCAGGCGACGGCGCGGGCGGCCGGATTCTGCTTCGGCTTGTCCTGCCACAGGATCGTGCCCGGATCGTCGAGGCCGAGAGCGAAGGTGTTGTTCGGGAACGAGGTGTGGATGTACATCTTGCCGTCGACGACGAGCGGCGCACCCTCGTGGCCGTTCAGCAGGCCGGTCGAGAACGTCCAAGCCGGCCGAAGCTGCTTCACGTTGCCCTTGTTGATCTGCTTCAGGTCGCTGAAGTTGTTCGAATCGTAGTTCTTGCCGGGCATCACCCAGTTGTCGTCGCTCTTCGACAGCTCGACCAGCTTATCGTTGGCGTAGGCCCCGCTCGACAGCGCGGCCGGCGCGAGCGCCAGCATCGCCAAGGCCGAGACTGATGTCACAAACCTGCTCATCCTGCGTCTCCTCGCTGAACCGCCTCGCCTTTCGGCCTCGCGGTATCTCTCAGACGTTTTTCTGAGGTTCCAGGCCCGCTCGGAAGTCATCCGAAGTGCCGCATCATGAATCTAAGGATATTCTTAGATTTGCGCGGTCTTATGAAAGACTTATTAGCGTCCCTTCGCCTATATTTTCTAGGCTTTGATTGGACGCGATGTCTTTAGCTGGTCGGACATTTCTTATCAGGACGATAAGGCAATTCTAAAAGTGCCAAGGCGTAGTGTCGCAACGTATTGGCATCGTCTTGACCGGGGCCGGGACCCATCGCACCGTTGTCGTCAACGGGCCCTCGCGAAGCGGCCCGACCAAGCGGGAGGCTTGTCGGCCATGGCGCAGGGGCAGCGCGCGCAGGGGAGGCTGGCGGTGTGCGGGCTCCTCGCCCTCGTGGTTTGGGCCGGGGGCGGTACCGCACTCGGAGACGATGCGCCGCACCCGCTGCCCGTTTCCCCAGCCCCGACCCGAGAGCGCGCACGGGACATCACCGAAACGGCGGCGCTCTATCCCCAGGACGGGCGCCGCGACCTGACGAGCAGCGACCGCGCCCGCTATCCCGGCGCGGGCGTCCTCTGGTGCCGCCGTTCGGACGGGGTGCCGCAGAAGGCGGCCGCCGCGTGGCTGATCGGCACGCCGTCGCTCGTGATGCTGAACGCGCACAACTTCCGCAACCGGCAGCTCGAAACGACGCGGGCCGTCGGCGACTGCTACTTCCAGATCGGCGGCCGCAACTACGATTTCGTCGCCGAGAGCCTGCATCTCGGCGTCGCCGCGGACGCGACGCGCCTCCACATCACCGACGATTGGGCGCTGCTGCGCCTCGTGCGACCGGCCGAGGCGCCGCGCCAGCCGGTGCCCGATGCGCCCCCCCCGCCCTCTCCACCGGCGACCTGTCTCTCGCCGTGACCCTGGTCGCCCCCGGCGGCCACCAGAACTACCGGGGCGACAGCAGCCTGGAGACCTGCACCGTGCGCCGGATCGACCCGCCGACGGAAGGCGGCATCCGGCGGGCCCGCCACGATTGCAACGACGGCTACGGCGGCTCCGGCTCGGGCCTGTTCGACGAGGCGGGGCGGCTCGTCGCGATGCAGAGCGCCTCGCTCTCCATGAACTCCCGGCATGCCTTCGACATCGAGTTCCATTACGGCTCCGCCCTGCTCATCGAGGGCGCGTTGCTCGACGTCCTGCGCCGGGCGCAGCGGGAGGACACGACGCCGCAGGCGCCGTGAGCTGCGATCCTCACGAGCGCTCGAGAACGAAGGATTCCCGTGGACGAGCCCGGCTTCGCTTGCGCGGGTGAGACAGGATGCGCCTGGAACACCCTCCGAGAACCCCGGTTGCCCGGACTCAAACCGAGACACCGGGAGACGACGTTCGCATGTCGAAGCATCTGAAGACGGATACGCCGAGCGATGCCGACCTGAAGGGCAATCCGGGCATCGGGCAGTCGAAGGGGCTGACCGGAACCGACCCGGAGGCGATCGAGGGGAGATTCCACCTTCGAGGGTGATGTCGAGAACGAGACCACGCCGGAGGGCGGAGTCGATCCCGATCACCGCGGGCGCACGAACGCCTGAGCGATCGGCAGAGAAGCGCTCGATTAGCCTTGGTCGAGCAACCAGCGGAGGGAGCGGCGCAGTTCGGCTGTGCCGTTCCGGTCGAACCAAGCGCCGTGGCTGAACACCACCCGCTCCGGCGACAGGGCGACGAGCTGCGCTGCGGCACGGGCGGCGTCGCGCTTGCGCAGCCGCACCACCAGCCTGAGGTAGATCGGCGCCCGCCCGTCGGGCGCGGTCGCCCCGGCGATCCGCAGGAGCGGGCGCAACAGGGGCGGGAGCTTCTCCGGTTCCAGGTTCAGCACGAGGTCGGTCAGGATCAGCGTCGCCGAGGCAGCGTGGAAGAAGGCGACTTCGCGAAAGCCGAAGCCGCCGGGCACCACGATTTGCAACAGGTCGTCGGCCCATTCGGGCGGAGCCGCGTCGCCGAGATCCCGGTCGAGCCGCACGCCCGCCTGACGGACCTGCCGGCGCTCGCGCAGGTTCGGGGCGGCCCAGGTCAGGGCTTGCGGGCAATGCCGCTGCCATTCCTTCAGATAGGCCCAGTGCCCGACATTGGGCGCGACGAGGTGGCGGATCGGCCCGAGCGCCTCGATCTCGCGGTGCAAGCGCGCATCGTAGCGGGTCGGCGAGTGCAGCCAGACGCCGCCGTCGGCAAGCCGCACGACGGTCATGCGCACGGGCAGCGGCAGGCCGGCGGCGTGGATCGGGCCGCTGTCCACGATCCAGAGACCGAAGGCCACGGGCTTGAGCCTGTCGAGGGGCGGGTAGGTGGGATCACTCACGGCAGCGGGTCCGGAATCGAGGGTTTTGCGGAAGGCCGATCATGAAGCCGCCGCTCGGCAGCCGCGTGACAGAGGCATCGAGACGGCGGCACGGGACAGCAACGGCACGGTGACGGGCCCTGAGATCGCAAAGGCCGGGTCGCCCTGGCGACGAATAGACTTCCAACCGGAGCGCGCGCGCTCGGTTTCCGAATGAATGCTCCGCGGTCGTCGTTTCTGTCCTGTCGCGGGGCGGGAACAAAGCTTTCGCGCCAGCCTTCCCGTGACGCCCCTTCCCGCACAGCCGGAACGCTCGCCGGCTCCCGTCTTAACCTCGCACAGGAGAAGGCCATGGCGCAGCAGATCCCGATCAGCCGCGAGGCCCGCGCCGACGATCCGCGGGCCGATGCCGAGCGCGACGACGGCACCCACGAGATCGCGCCCGATCTCGCCTATCGCCGCCTCGTGCTGGCCAACGTCGTGTTCGTCGGCTCCCCCGGCGCGGGTGACCGCAATTGGGTCCTCGTCGATGCCGGCATTCGGGGTTCGAAGGCCGCGATCCGCAGCGCCGCCGCCGCCCGCTTCGGCGAGGGTGCGCGCCCGGCGGCCATCGTGCTGACCCACGGCCATTTCGACCATGTCGGCGTGCTGGAGGATCTGGCGGAAGAGTGGGACACCCCGGTCTACGCCCATGGGCTCGAACGCCCCTATCTCGACGGCAGCGCCGCCTACCCGACGCCGGATCCGAGCGTCGGTGGCGGTCTGATGGCGCGCATCGCGCCGCTCTACCCCACCAAGCCCGTGAACGTGTCGTCGCGCCTGCAAATGCTGCCCGCCGACGGCAGCGTGCCGCCGATGCCGGGCTGGCGCTGGCTCCATACGCCGGGCCACGCGCCGGGCCACGTTTCGTTCTGGCGCGAGGCCGATGGCAGCCTGATCGTGGGTGACGCCTTCGTCACCACCGCCCAGGAATCAGCCTATGCCGTGGCCACCCAGGAGCCGGAGGTGCACGGCCCGCCGATGTATCTGACCATCGACTGGCCGGCCGCGGGCAGCTCGGTGCGCAGCCTCGCGGCGCTCAAGCCCGAACGAGCGGTGACGGGCCACGGACGCGCCCTCCACGGGCCGGAGCTGCGCCGCGGCCTCGATGCGCTGGCGCAAGATTTCGAGCGCGTCGCCGTGCCGGACCAGGGCCGCTACGTCGAGACCCCGGCGCGGGCCGAGGACGGCTCCGCCTACCGTTCACCGTGAGGCCGGCGGCCATGCGCGATCAAGCGAGCGCTCCCGCGCCGACGGAGGGGGCCGACTTCCCGGTCGCGGCGGGCGTGCTGTTCGGGCTCGGCCTCGGCGGCTTCTTCGACGGCATCGTGCTGCATCAGGTGCTGCAATGGCACCACATGCTGAGTTCCTGGTACCCGATCATCTCGATCGAAAACCTCGAACTCAACACGCTGTGGGACGGGATTTTCCACAGCGCGACCTACGTCTTCGTCGTGGTCGGGCTGTTCATCCTGTGGCGCCGGGCGCGGGGGCGGCATCTCAGCTGGTCGAACCGGGCGCTCGCCGGCAGCCTTCTCGTCGGCTGGGGGCTGTTCAATCTCGTCGAAGGGTTGATCGACCACCAGTGGCTCGGCGTGCACCACGTCAACGAGCAGGTGGACCGGGCACATTGGCTGGCCTGGGATCTCGGCTTCCTCGCCTGGGGCCTCGCCATGCTGCTGGGCGGCCTCTGGCTGCTGCGGACGGGGCGCCGGCAGGCCGGGGCGGCTCCCGCCGCGCTGCGGCGATGAGGGGGGCGGGAGAGGGCGGCCTGCGCCGGGACACGAAGACTCTACTGCGGGCTTGGCCCTGGCTCGTCCTCGCCGCCGGCCTCGGCCTCGCGACGATGCCGGCTTGGCGCGTTCTGGCGTTCGGTATCCGGGTGAGCGCGGAGGATCTGCTTCAGATCCGCTGCCTGCCGTGGTGAGGCTCCCTCAGGTGCGGACTCAACCTCGCGCCGCTTGCCCCGCTATACCGGCGCCCTTCCGTGTGCTCTTCGCGCCTGCCGTCCGATCGGCTAAACGGGCCCTAGATTCAGTGTCTTTCACTGCGCTTCTGCTTGCCCCGTCGCGGCTAGCAGGGGAGGGCGATCGGGTGACCGCTCGTTTCGTGAAGCACTCCCAGACGGCAGGAAGCGGATTTCGATGACGGCAGGCGCGAACCACGGGGCGGAGAGCGGCTTCACCGCGATCGTGCTGGCGGCTGGCAAGGGCGTACGGATGCGCTCCGACCGGCCCAAAGTGCTTCACGCGCTCGCCAACCGCTCGATGCTCGGCCACGTGCTCGCCGCGGTGCAGGAGGCGGGCGCTTCCCGCCTCGCTGTGGTGGTCGAGCCGGACCGCGAGGACATCGTCCGCGAGATCGAGCGGCTTGCGCCCGGCGCCAGCGTCCATCCGCAGGCCGAGCGGCTCGGCACGGCCCACGCGGTGCTCGCCGCCCGCGCGGCGCTAGAGGGGGGGCAGGACGTGCTCGTGGCCTTCGGCGACACGCCGCTCGTCACGGCCGAGACGTTTGCCCGGCTGCGTGCCCCCCTGCGTGGGGGCGCGGCGGTGGCGGTGCTGGCCTTCGAGGCCGCCGACCCGACCGGTTACGGGCGCGTGCTGACGGAAGGGGGCCACGTCCTGGCAATCCGCGAGGAGAAGGACGCCTCACAGGAGGAGCGGGCGGTGCGCCTGTCCAATGCCGGGCTGATGGCGCTGTCGGGTGCGCACGCCTTGTCGCTGCTGGAGCGGATCGGCAACGACAACGCTAACCGCGAGTACTACCTCACCGACGCGGTGGCGCTCGCCGCTGCCGACGGGCTCTCCGTTGCCGTGGTGCCCGTGGCCGAGGCGGAGGCACAGGGTGTCAACGACCGGGTGCAGCTCAGCCAGGCCGAGGCGACGATTCAGGCACGCCTGCGCCGGGCGGCTCAGCTCGGCGGGGCGACGCTGATCGCGCCCGAAACGGTGTTTCTCAGCGTTGATACGATCCTTGGCCGCGACGTCGTCGTCGAGCCGCACTGCGTGTTCGGCCCCGGCGTCGTCATCGGCGACGGCTGCACCATCCGCGCCTTCTCGCACCTGCACGACGCCCGGCTGATGGAGGGCGCCGATATCGGCCCACATGTGCGCTTGCGCGGCGGTGCTGTGCTGGAGGCGGGCGTCCATCTCGGCAACTTCGTCGAGATCAAGAACGCGACCCTGCATGCGGGTGCCAAGGCCTCGCATCTGACCTATCTCGGTGACGCCGAGGTCGGAGCGGGCGCCAATATCGGCGCAGGCACCATCACCTGCAACTACGATGGCGTGTCGAAACACCGCACGTTCATCGGCGAGGGCGCCTTCATCGGCTCGAACTCGGCGCTGGTGGCGCCGGTCAGCGTCGGCGCGGGTGCGCTGGTCGGGGCCGGTTCGGTCATCACCCGGGACGTGCCGGCAGATGCGCTCGCCGTCGCGCGGGGGCGGCAGGTCACCCGCGAAGGGGCAGCTAAGACCCTGCGCCAGACCCTAAAGGCCGCCAAGGCGGCCCGCGAGGCGAAGAAGAGCTGAGCGGCCGAGCCGAAAGGCTTGCGGCGGCTGGGTGCTAGCCTTCTCACGCCGCGATCCGTACAAGCCCTTCCATCCGCGCCAAGCTCAAGGTCGGGCTCCCCTTGCACCGCAGGAAGCCTCGCCTCGGGCGGACATCCCATCACGGGATGGAACGGCGCCTCTGATCAACGGCTTCAGGATCGGCCATGTGCGGAATCGTCGGCATCGTCGGGCGTGAGTCGGTCGCGGACGCGTTGGTCGAGGCGCTGCGGCGGCTCGAATATCGCGGCTACGATTCGGCGGGTGTCGCCACCCTGGAGCACGGACGGCTCGACCGCCGCCGGGCCGAGGGCAAGCTCTCGAACCTTCAGCTCAAGCTGGTCCAGTCGCCGCTTCCGGGCGCGATCGGCATCGGCCATACCCGCTGGGCCACGCACGGACGCCCCAACGAGACCAATGCCCACCCCCATGCCACCGAGCGGCTGGCGGTGGTCCATAACGGCATCATCGAGAATTTCCGCGAGTTGAAGAGCGAACTCGAAGCAGCGGGCGCGCGCTTCGAGAGCGAGACCGATACCGAGGTCGTGGCGCAGCTCGTCAGCCACCTGATGGGGCAGGGGCTCGGGCCCGTGGCCGCGGTCGAGGCGGCGCTTCCGCGCCTGCACGGCGCCTTCGCCCTGGCCTTCTTGTTTGCGGGCGAGGACGGTTTCCTGATCGGCGCCCGCCACGGCGCGCCGCTCGCCATCGGTTTCGGACAGGGCGAGACCTTTCTCGGCTCGGACGCGCTGGCGCTCGCGCCCTTCACCGATGAGATCACCTATCTCGAAGAGGGCGATTGGGCGATCCTGACCCGCGACGGCGCCGAAATCCGCGACATCGCCGGTGCTGTGGTTCGCCGGCCGCGCCAAAAAATCGCGACGCAGGCTTTTCTCGTCGACAAGGGCAACCACCGCCACTTCATGGCGAAGGAAATCCACGAGCAGCCGGAGGTCGTCGGCCGCACGCTGGCCCACTACATCGATATGGCGCGCGGTCAGGTTGTTCTGCAGGAGGAACTGCCCTTCGATTTCGCCCGGCTCTCGCGCCTCTCGATCACCGCCTGCGGCACCGCGTACTATGCCGGCCTCGTCGCCAAATACTGGTTCGAGACTTTGGCGCGGCTGCCGGTCGAGATCGACGTCGCCTCCGAGACCCGCTACCGCGAGCCGCCGCTGGAGCGGGACGGGTTGACGCTCGTGATCTCGCAATCGGGCGAGACCGCCGACACGCTCGCCTCGCTGCGCTACGCCAAGGCACAGGGCCAGCACACGCTGGCGGTCGTCAACGTGCCGACCTCGACCATTGCCCGGGAGTCGTCGGCGGTGATGCCGACCTTCGCCGGGCCCGAGATCGGGGTCGCCTCGACCAAAGCCTTCTCCTGCCAGCTTACAGTGCTGCTCTGCCTCGCGCTGGCCGCCGGGCGCGCCCGCGGCACGCTGAGCGCGGAGCGCGAGCGCGCCGTCGTCGATGCGCTCATCACAGCTCCCGGCCTGATGGCGGAGGCCGTGAAGATGGAGGCCGAGGTCGAGGGGCTCGCCCGCGAGATCGCGAAGGCCCGCGACGTGCTCTATCTCGGCCGCGGCACGAGCTACCCGATGGCGCTCGAAGGTGCGCTGAAGCTGAAGGAAATCAGCTACATCCACGCGGAAGGCTACGCGGCGGGCGAACTCAAGCACGGGCCGATCGCCCTGATCGACGAGAGTGTGCCGGTGATCGTGATCGCACCGCACGACGCCATCTTCGAGAAGACTGTCTCGAACATGCAGGAGGTTGCCGCCCGCGGCGGTAAGATCATCCTCGTCGGCGACGCGAAGGGCGCGGCGGCCGCCGGGCTCGACACGCTGGCGACGCTGACCATGCCGGATGTGGACCCGGTGATCGCGCCGATCGTCTACGCGGTGCCGATCCAGCTCATCGCCTACCACACCGCCGTCTTCATGGGGAAAGACGTCGATCAGCCGCGCAACCTGGCCAAGTCCGTCACGGTGGAGTGAGCGGCGGGAATACCGCCGGCGCATCGATCCAGCCTTCGGATCGATGCGCCTGCCAACGAATCAGGTGCGCCAGGGGTGGTCGGGCAGCTCGGTGTCGCCGATCGCGCTGGCGCCTGCGAGCGCTACCGCGTCATCGTTCTCCACCGACGAGCCGCTGACGCCGATCGCGCCCGACATTTCGCCATCCGCATCGACGATCGGGATGCCGCCGGGGAAGGTGATGAGGCCCTGGTTCGAGTGCTCAATGCCGTAGAGCGAGCCGCCGGGCTGCGACAGGGCGCCGATTTGGCCGGTCTTCATGCCGAAGAAGACGGCGGTCTTGGCCTTCTTCTGCGCGATGTCGATCGAGCCGACCCAGGCGCCGTCCATGCGGTGGAAGGCCTTGAGGTTGCCGCCCGAATCGACAATCGCGATGCACATCTGGGTGCCGAGTTCGACCGCCTTGGCGCGGGCCGCTTGAATCGCCTTTTCCGCCTGTTCGATGGTGACGTGCATCGGGTCTTCTCCCTGAAACTTATCGCTGAACCTTGGCCACAGCGGGCTGTTCCGAGGTAAGATTTCTCGGGCCCCGATCAAGTTGCCTCGCGCACCACTCAATCCGCCCTCCGGCACCGGTTGCTCTTGAGCCGCCCGTGCGCAGCCGCTACGTCTCTGCCCCGGAGAGCCGGAGGCCGGGATGGATCCGTCCGTCCGCTCGTCCGTCTCTCGAGGTGCATACGTGGCGCCGACCCTCTCGCCGATTCCGGATGCTCCGGAACCCGCCTCGTCCAAGACGCGCGTCAGCGCCCGGGGCCGGCTGCGGACCTACTTCCTCACCGGCGTGATCGTCGCGGGTCCGCTCGCGATCACGATCTACATCACGTGGTGGTTCATCGCCCTCATCGACGGATGGGTGAAGCCGCTGGTGCCGGTCAGCTACCTGCCGGACCACTACCTGCCCTTTTCGATCCCCGGAATCGGCCTCGTCATCGCTTTCGTCGCGGTGACGCTGCTGGGCTTTCTCACCGCCAACCTGGTTGGGCGCTCGGTGGTCGAGTTCGGCGAGGTGCTGCTGGCCCGCACGCCCGTCATCTCCGGGCTCTACCGCGGCCTGCGCCAGATCTTCGAGACTTTGTTCTCGGCCAACGGCACCTCGTTCCGCACCGTCGGACTCGTGGAGTTTCCGGTGAAGGGGACGTGGTCGGTGGTGTTCCTCTCCGCACCCGCGGCCAACGAGGTGCAGGGCGCGCTCCATGCGAAGGAGGGGGGCGAGTCGAAGGATTATGTCGGCGTGTTCCTGCCCTGCGCGCCGAACCCGACCACGGGGTTCTTCTTCTACCTGCCGCGCACGGACATCGTCGAGGTCGGCATCAGCGTGGACGACGCGGCCAAACTCGTGATGTCGGCGGGCGTGATCCAGCCGGAGGATCCGCGGGCGGGCCTGCAGGCCATGGCCGCGTCCTTGCGGCAGGCGCAGATGCAGGAAGGCGAGGCCGCAGAAACGGAAAAGGCGCGCCGTGAACCGGCGCGCCAGGATCTGTAGAGCGTTCCGAGGGCAGACGGTCTCAGTGCTGGAGCGACGCCTTCTCGACCGGCAGCGTCGGCGGGGTCGCGTCGGCGACCTGATGGGTGGCCGCAGGGCGGGCGACCGGCGAGGACCAATCGCTGGCGATCTGAACCGTCACCAGCAGGGCGAGGCCCGCACACAGCGCGTTGGCCGCGATCCAGAGCCGGCGCGAGGATTGCCGCACGGCGTTCACCAGAGCGTCCGTCGACGTCTCGTCGCGCGTCTCGCGGTCCGAGATCGGCATGAGCCAGGGTTCGATGGAAAGCGTATCGGCTCCCCAATTCTCGGAGGAACCCGGCAGGCGTTGGAACGGTGCGATCGACATTGCGATCCTCCTTTTTTCCAGTGGCACCCCGGTCTACGAGGCCGTTTGTTCATCTCCAGTTAAGCGGCAATTGGGGCAGATACAAGGTAATTCCGATTTTTCTGCCTTGTCCGACGCTCGTTCCGAGTGCGAGCCATGCTGCGCAAAGGCCTGATCGGAAACGGAAAACGCCCTTTTCCCGCGCAGCGTTGCCGCAGTCGGGAATGTCCGGAGCGGTGGCTTCGGCTTCCTGAACGACCCGTTCAGGATCGTTCGTTTCTGAACGGGTTTCTGAACGGGCGATCATATTCGGCGTCCGAGGCGCTCCCTTCGGTAGCGGAAGCGGGCTTTGCCCGACCGGCGCGCGGGGGCGTCATGCGAACGCTTCGTCAGCCTGCCCCGATCAGCCGGATCGCCGCTTCGCGCTCGAACAGGTAGAGCAGCACCCTGAGCGCCCGGCCGCGCTCGCTCGCGAGGCGCGGGTCGCGCTCCACGATCAGCCGGGCGTCGTCGCGGGCGGCCTCCAACAGGTCGCCGTCGGTCTCGAGCCGGGCGAGGCGGAAGGCGGCGGCGCCGGATTGGCGGGTGCCGAGCACCTCGCCCTCGCCGCGCAGGCGCAGGTCTTCCTCGGCGATGCGAAAGCCGTCCTCGCTCGAGCGCATCATCTCCAGGCGCGCCTTGGCGACCTGGCCGAGGGGCCCGCGATAGAGCAGTAGGCAGGAGGAGGCCTTCGAGCCGCGCCCGACCCGGCCGCGGAGCTGGTGGAGCTGGGCCAGCCCGAAGCGCTCGGCGTGCTCGATCACCATGATGGTGGCCTCCGGCACGTCGACGCCGACCTCCACGACGGTGGTCGAGACCAGCACGCGGGTGCGGCCGGCGGCGAAGGCCTCCATCGCCGCGTCCTTCTCCGGCCCCGGCATCTTGCCGTGGATCAGGCCGACCGCGTCGCCAAAATGCTTCTGCAGATCCTCGAACCGCTCGGCGGCGGCGGCGAGATCGACATATTCCGATTCGGCGACCAGCGGGCAGATCCAGTAGACCCGGTCGCCCGCGGCCAGGGCCCGATGCAGGCCGCCCACCACCTCGTCGATGCGCTCCACCGGCACGGTGATGGTCTTGATCGGCTGGCGCCCGGCCGGCTTCTCGTCGAGCACCGAGACGTCCATGTCGCCGAAGAAGGTGAGAGCCAGCGTGCGCGGGATCGGGGTGGCGGTCATCACGAGGATGTCCACCGCCTCGCCCTTGGCGCCGAGCGCGAGGCGCTGGTGCACGCCGAAGCGGTGCTGCTCGTCCACCACCGCGAGGCCGAGATCGCGGAACGCGACCGACTCCTGGAACAGGGCGTGGGTGCCGACCACGATGTCGATCTCGCCCGCCGCGAGATCCGCCAGCGTCGCCCGCCGCTCGGCGGCCCGGTCGCGGCCGGTCAGCAGCCGCAGGCGCATGGCACCCGCGAGCGGCACCAGTCGCTCGTAATGCTGGCGCGCCAGAATCTCGGTCGGCGCCATCAGCGCCGCCTGCCGCCCGGCCTCGACCGCCGAGGCCATGGCGAGCAACGCCACCGCCGTCTTGCCGGAGCCGACATCGCCCTGGAGCAGGCGCAGCATCCGCCGCTCGGCGGCCATGTCGGCGCGGATTTCTTCGACCGCCCGCGCCTGCGCGCCAGTCAGCGCGAAGGGAAGCGCCGCCTCGACGCGCTCTTTCAGATGCCCGTCGCCGGCATTGACCCGGCCGGGCTTCCGCCTCTGCCGGGCGCGCACCAGGGCGAGTGCGAGCTGCGAGGCGAGCAACTCGTCGTAGGCGAGGCGCTTGCGGGCGGGGCTCGTGGGCGGCGCCTGCCCCTCGACCGGGGAAGGGGGCGCCTCTTCCGGCCGGTGCTCGATGCGCAGCGCCTCCGCGAAGGGGGGAAAGCGGTTGCGGGCGAGATAGGACGCGTCCTGCCACTCGGGCAGGACGGGAAGCCGGTCGAGCGCGCCGTGGACGATTTTGCTGATGACCCGCGAGGTCAGCCCTTCGGTCGCGCCGTAGATCGGCTCGACGGCGGGCAGGCTGGCCAACCCCTCCTGGTCAAGGATGCGCGAGGGATGCACCATCTGCCGCGTGCCGTCCCACAGGTCGATCCTCCCTGAGACGTAGCGATGGCTGCCGAGCGGCAGCATCTTCTCGATGCGGCCCCGCGGCATGCCGAAGAAGACGAGGCTGATGTCGCCGGTCCCGTCCTCGACCAGCACCCGGAAGGCCCGCTTGCCGAGCATCGGCGGCCGGTGGGCCACCACGGTGACGCCGAGCGTGACGGGCTCACCCGTCGGCGCATCGCGGATCGAGCCGCAGAGCGGCCGGGCGACCCCGCTTTGGGGCAGGTGGAACAGCAGGTCCGCGACTCGAGCCGGCCGTTCCTCGGAGCCGAGCAGCTTTTCGATGAGCGGCGCGATCTTCGGCCCGACGCCGGGCAGACCGCGGGCGGGGGCGAAGAGCGGGTCGAGGAGGCTGGGGCGAAGGCCGGGGGCGACGTCCCCGCCGGAGCGGGAAGGGGCCGCATCAGCAGGGTGCCCGAGGGTCTGGCTGGTATCCGAGGTCATGTGACCGGAGGCTTGGGCCTTTGAAACGTGGGCGATGCTCGGGCTCCGTATACCCTGCTTCGTGCCTCCGTCGCATCTGGGCATATGACATCATGCGCGTGCGTCCCGTCGGATCCTTACGCCGGACGCGCCGTTTGCCCGGAGCCGCACGCCCCTCTACATGCGGGGTCAGGATTACCAGGGGACAGCCCATGTCCGGCACCACCCGAACCAGCGCCGACCTCGACCCGCGCCGCCGCCGCACGCTGTTTCGCGCGTGGCACCGCGGCATCCGCGAGATGGACCTGATCATGGGCCGCTTCGCCGATGCCGAGATCGGCGCGCTGTCCGAGGAGGAGCTGACGCAGTTCGAGGCGCTGATCGAAGTGCCCGACCGCGACCTGTTCCGCTGGCTTACGGGCGAGGACGAGACCCCGGAGAACTACGACACGGCGGTGTATCGCCGGCTCAAGGCGTTCCATCGGCACGACGCGCCGATCCATAGCTGAAACAAGGATCGGCGCTCCCTATCTTCCACTTACCCCCTCATCCTGAGGTGCCCGCGTCAGCGGGCCTCGAAGGGGGCTCCAGAGACCGTGTGATCCCTGGAGCCCTCCTTCGAGGCTTATCTTCGCTCTGCACCTCAGGATGAGGGGAATGGTTTGGATCGCGGGTGATCCACGCCCCATCCCGATCCGTTTCCCCTGATACAGCACGCTCGATGGCCAAGCCCCAACCCAAGCCACCCGTTCCGAAGCCGCAGACCGCGCGCTTCGCCCTGCCGAAATCGGCGCCCCTGACCAGGGCGCTCGATGCGATCAAGCGTGGCGACAGCCCGACGCTGGCGAGCGTCCCCGACGGCTTCGATGCGCTGGTGGCCGCCGACCTCGCCCGCGCGCTGTCCGGTTCGTTCGAGGGGCCGGCGGTGCTGGTCCACGTCGCCCGCGATTCCGGCCGCTCCAATGCCTTCCAGAACGCGCTGAAGTTCGTCGCCCCCGAGATCGAGGCGATGAGCGTTCCGGCCTGGGATTGCCAGCCCTACGACCGGGTCTCGCCGAACGGGGCCATCGCCGCCCAGCGCATGACCGCGCTGTCGCGGCTGACCCGTTCGCGCTCGTCGGAAGAGAAGCCGCGCATCCTCTGCACCACCGTCAACGCTCTGGTGCAGCGGGTGCCGCCGCGGTCGCGCGTGGCCGTCGAGACCTTCTCGGCGGCAATCGGCAACGTCGTGCCGATGGACAAGGTCGTGGCCTGGGTGGAAGCGAACGGCTTCCTGCGCACGGGAACGGTGCGCGATACGGGCGAATACGCCGTGCGCGGCGGTATCCTCGATCTGTCGCCGCCCGGCCTGCCGAACCCGATCCGCCTCGACTTCTTCGGCGACACGCTCGAATCGATCCGCGCCTTCGATCCCGAGACGCAGCGCACGGTGGGGTCCCTACGCTCCCTCGACCTCGTGCCGATGAGCGAGGTGCAGCTCACCACCGAGACGATTCGGCGCTTCCGGCAAGGCTACCTGTCGAGCTTCGGCGCGGCGACCCGCGACGACCGGCTCTACGAGACGGTGAGCGAGGGCCGGCGCTATGCCGGCCTCGAGCACTGGATGCCGCTGTTCTACGACGGCCTCGACACCTTGTTCGACTATCTCGGCGACGTGCCGATGCTGTTCGACCCGCAGGTGGAGGAGGCGGCCGCCGAGCGGCTCGCCCTGATCCAGGACTATTTCCAGGCCCGCGAAGCGGCGCTGAAAAACCCGCAGAGCGGCGTCGCGCCCTACAAGCCGCTGCCGCCGCGCGCGCTCTACCTCACGCCCAACGAGTGGAAGAGCAAGGTCGAGTCCGGCACGGTGGTCCGGCTCACCCCCTTCGCGACGCCGGATTCCGACGAGCGCGCAGTCATCGATTGCGGCGCCAGGGCCGGGCGAAGCTTCGCGCCCGAGCGGGCCGACGACGCGGCCAGCGTGTTCGACGCGGCGGTCGCGCATATCCGGGATCTCCAGGCATCCGGGCATCACGTGATCCTTGGATCCTGGTCCGAAGGCTCGCGCGACCGGCTCTGCGGCGTGCTGACCGACCACGGGCTCAAGAAGCCGACGGTGATCAACACCTTCGCCGCGGTCAACGCGCTCAAGCGCGGCACCGATGTGGCGGTCGCGGTCTGGGGGCTGGAATCCGGCTTCACCCTCGACCGGCTCGCGGTGGTGGCCGAGGGCGACATCCTGGGCGACCGGCTGGTGCGCCAGAAGCGCAAATCCAAGCGCCCGCAGGACATCATCCTGGAGGTGCAGGCGCTCCAGCCCGGCGATCTCGTGGTCCATGCCGATCACGGCATCGGCCGCTTCGTCACGCTCAAGACCGTCACCGCGGCGGGCGCGCCGCATGACTGCCTCGAACTGCAATATGCCGGCGGCCTGCTGCTGCTGCCGGTCGAGAACATCGAGCTCCTGACCCGCTACGGCTCCGAGGATTCGGAGGTCGCGCTGGACCGCCTGGGCGGTGGCGCCTGGCAGGCCCGCAAGGCCAAGATGAAGCGCCGCATCCTTGAGATGGCCGGCGACCTCATCAAAATCGCCGCCGCGCGGTTCGTGAAGTCCGCCCCCAGCCTCAAGGCGCCGGAGGGGCTCTACGAGGAATTCGCCGCCCGCTTCGCCTTCCAGGAGACCGAGGATCAGGCCAACGCCATCGACGCGGTGCTCGACGACCTCAATGCGGGGCGTCCGATGGACCGCCTCGTCTGCGGCGATGTCGGCTTCGGCAAGACCGAGGTGGCCCTGCGCGCCGCCTTCGCCGCGGCGATCTCCGGCAAGCAGGTGGCGGTGGTGGTGCCCACCACGCTTCTCGCCCGCCAGCATTTTCGCACGTTTGCCGAACGGTTTAAGGGGCTGCCGATCAACGTCGCGCAGCTCTCGCGCTTCGTCTCGGCGGGCGAGCAGCGCCAGAACCGGGCCGGGCTCGCCGACGGCACGGTCGATATCGTCGTCGGCACCCATGCCCTGCTCGCCAAGAACGTCGCGTTCAAGGATCTTGGCCTCATCATCGTCGACGAGGAGCAGCATTTCGGTGTCGCCCACAAGGAGCGGCTCAAGGCGCTCCAGGCCGACGTGCACGTGCTGACGCTCTCGGCCACCCCGATTCCGCGCACGCTGCAGCTCGCCATGACGGGTGTGCGCGAACTCTCGATCATCGCCACGCCCCCGATGGACCGGCTGGCGGTGCGGACCTTCGTGACGCCGTTCGATCCGCTGCTGGTCCGCGAGGCGCTGCTGCGCGAACGCTATCGCGGCGGCCAGTCGTTCTACGTCGCCCCGCGCATCGAGGATCTGGCCGAGGTCAAACGCTTCCTCGACACCGAGATGCCCGAGACCACCGTCGCGGTCGCCCACGGCCAGATGGCGGCGGGCCAGCTCGAGGACGTGATGACGGCGTTCTACGAGGGCAAGTACGACGTGCTGCTCTCGACCACGATCGTCGAATCCGGCCTCGACATCCCGACCGCCAACACGCTGATCGTGCACCGGGCCGACATGTTCGGTCTGGCCGCGCTCTATCAGTTGCGCGGGCGCGTCGGCCGCTCGAAGGCGCGGGCCTACGCCCTGTTCACGACGCCGGCCAACCGCCAGCTCACGACCCAGGCCGAACAGCGCCTGAAGGTGCTCCAGAGCCTCGACACGCTGGGCGCCGGCTTCCAGCTCGCGAGCCACGATCTCGACATCCGCGGCGCCGGCAACCTCCTGGGCGATGCCCAGTCCGGCCACATCAAGGAAGTCGGCTACGAGCTCTACCAGCAGATGCTGGAGGATGCGGTCACCGCCCTCAAGGCCGGCATTGAGGAGCCGGTGGAGGAGGCGTGGTCGCCGACCATCGCGCTCGGCGCTCCGGTCACGATCCCCGAGGACTACGTCGAGGACCTGACCGTCCGGCTCGGCCTCTACCGGCGCCTCTCGACCCTCGAGAACGATGCCGAGATGGAGAGCTTCGGTGCCGAGCTGATCGACCGCTTCGGCCCGCTGCCGCCGGAGGTGGAACAGCTCCTGAAGATCGTGACCATCAAGATTCTGTGCCGCGACGCCAATGTCGAGAAGGTCGAGGCCGGACCGAAGGGCGTGGTGGTCCACTTCCGCAACCGTTCTTTCGCCAACCCGCAGGGGCTCGCCGCCATGGTCGTGGAGCAGGGCTCCTTCGCCAAGGTGCGGCCCGACATGAGCGTCGTGTTCATTCGCGAACTCGACGGCATCCCGCGGCGGCTGAAGGAGACGACGCAGATCCTGCGCGGGCTCGTCACGATTGCCAAGCGGGCCAAGAAGGCCGCTTGACCGGGTCTGCGCGAGACCGCCGGCTCTTCGCCGTCGGAGCGGGAGGGCGGAGCGGGCGTGTCACGCGCGACATAAGCGAGAGATCGCGGTGTGGGAGATCCTTCTCAACTCACGCTGCGCGTTGATGAATCGCTTGAAGCGGCAGGTCATTTCGAATGACCTGCCAACAATTCTTGCATCTCGAAAAATAAAACGAGCCTTGATAAAGCTTCATTCGAGTCGCATATAGATCTTATCGATGCGAGGCCGGATTTTCTGGGCCGTGACGCCTCCGCAGGGCGGTTCTCATTTTCCTTCGTTATCGGTCGAACGACATAGCCTGGCGCTGCATGGCGCAAGGCTCTCTACCTGAATCCTGCGGAGACAAGGACATTCTATGAGCATCGGCACCGTCAAGTGGTTCAACGAGCAGAAGGGCTTCGGCTTCATCCAGCCTGAGGACGGCTCGAAGGACGTTTTCGTTCACATCTCCGCCGTCGAGCGCGCCGGCCTGCGTGGCCTCACCGAAGGCCAGAAGGTTTCCTACGAGATGGAAACCGACCGTCGCTCCGGCAAGCAGTCGGCGGGTCAGCTCCAAGTCGCGTAATTCGCGCCTGAACCCGATATGTCGAAGCCGCTCCGGACTGGAGCGGCTTTGCGCTTTTAAGGCCGTGGTTCATCCCGGACCCGGTACGATCAAGGACACTCTGTGAGCTTCACCAAACAAAACTCCTTCGACGATCGTCGCCAGGATTCGGCTTCCTCCCGGGAGGCCATGCTCGCCCGCTTCCGCGCCCGCCCCTCCAATGATGATCCGGCTGTGCAGGCCCGCCAGGCCGAGCGCCGTGCGATCGCCGTTGCGCGCGACGAGCGGGTCAAGGAGCGCGAGACGCAGCGCCGCCTCGATGCCGAGCGGCTGGCTGCCGTCGCCGCCGCCGAGCGCGAGGCCGAAGTGGCGCGTAAGGCCGCCGAGATCGAGGCTGCCGCCGAGCGTGCCCGCGAGGCGCAGGCCAAGCAGAAGGAAGAGCGGGACGCCCGCTACGCCGCCCGCAAAGCCAAGATCAAGCTGCGCCGCTGAGCGCGCTATCGCTTTCCCGTGAGTCGGATCCCCGGCTCGTGGGCTTGCCCCGGCACGGAGCTGGGGCCGCTTTCGGTCGGACGTGCGATCGAGACCAGCTCTGACCCGTTGTCTTGAAGGGGCTCTCCTCCGCCGAAGCGGCTTCCCGCTTCGACGGAATGCGTTCGAGGAGACATCGATGTTTCATAAGTTCAAGATCGGTCAGCGGGTTCGCCGCGCTCAATCGTCCCCCACCGACGAGCGGCTGGGCTTCGGCACGATCAGCGAAGTCGTCCGCCTGATGCCCGACGATCCGACCGGTGAGCCCTCCTACCGGATCCGCTCCGGCTCGGCCGAACGCGCCGTCCGCGAGAGCGAGATCATCGCAGCGGCGTAATCGCCCGCTCGCGCATGAAAAAGGCGGGCCCGCGGCCCGCCGTCATTGTCCCGTTACGGGAAAGACCTAAAGCTCGGGCTCAGCGAGCACGTACGGACCGATCCGGCTCTTGAGATCGACCGGTGCGCCGGGGCGGGGTCCCGCGTCGTCCATCTCGATGACCGGAATGCCGCCGGCCCGCATCCGGGCGCGCAGCCGATCGGCCAGCGCAGCAAGATGCGGGTTCGTGCTGGACGAGAGCTGAAGGAGGATCGCCGCAGGACGGGCGATCACGGCGAGGACATCGTCCGCCGCTTCGATGGAAGCGGTGACGCTTGCATAACCGAGCCCGGCGAGGTCGGCGGCAAGAGAGCGATCGACGGCGCGGCGGCCATCATCGACGACAAGCACTTGTTGCAGCGCACCCATAGGCTTAAGCGTTACCCCATGTCGCGCCCTGTGTGAAGGGGCACCCCGGATAACCCGCATGGCCACGATTGGTTCGCCGGCCATGGAGCTGGGTGAACATGGAATCGCTGTGCTGAAGGCGGGATGAACTGCGCCGCACAAGTCGCGGACGTGAATCCCTGGCTGCCCCGGTTCTCGCCTAAGTCATTTACTCCAATCGAGTTTTTATCTGTCTGCTTGAGGGGACGGCACCGCGGAACGCACCGTTGGCAGGCCCGATTACGCAGGCGCAAAAATTTTTGGGGAGCCGGCGGAATCGGACGGCTCCACGACCTCGATCGCGGTGGCGATGCCCGCGAACAGCACCGGCGCGTAAGGCGTCTCCTGCCACACCCCGCTCGGGATCGCCTGCCGATTTCCGCGCTGCAACGGCGTCACGGTGCAGGCTTGGCCGCGGAAGGCGAGGCGATCGTCCGCGCCGCGCCTCATGGACAGCAGGGCGGCGGGAAGGGCGAGCCGCTCCGGCTTGCCGAGCACCAGCGAGAGGTCGCCCGTCGTCCCGCGCCGGCCGGAGAGGATTGCCGTCTCGTCGAAGGCGACGGTGTCGATCACCGTCTCGAGGCGCAGGCCCTGCGGCCGGTCCACGGCGCGGCTGCGGCTGGGGAAGCGGACCGGCGCCCGGTGCACCAGGGCGACGGAGCGCAGATCCGTCGGCAGGTCGCGGCCGGCGAGGTTTTTTTCGAGGAAGGCGGGGGCGACGAGATGCGTCGGGCCCGGCCGGCGCAGGGCCGTCGCGAAGGCGGCTCCATCGAACAGCGGCAGCGTCTCTAGCGTGGCCCCCGCGACGAGGGCCGCTGCGAGCCCGGTGGCAAGGCCGCGCAGGTCGTGCGGGCCGATCAGGCTGAGGATGCGCTCGGCGGGCGCGACCCGCATCGCCACGAGATGGGCGGCCGCCGCCGCCACCACCGATTCGCCGCTGCGGTAGACCGGTTGCTCGGGGTCGCCGCCGATGAAGCTGACGATGCCGGCCGCGGCGGGTGCCGGTCCGGCCGGCTCTCCGGCAGGGCCGTCGAGGACGAACCGGTCGAGATTGATCACCCCATCCGGCACGTCGGGGCCGAAGGCGGCGAGGTAGCGCAGGCCGAAATAGCGCGCGGCGACGGCGCAGAGGCGCTCGGCGGGTGCGGCGGAGCCGAGCCGCGCCTGAGTCAGCACCGCGCTCAGCGCGACGTTCTGCGCCGCGGCAAGCAGGCGATCTTCATCCCAGGAGACCGGGAGCAGGCAGGCGACGTGGCCGGCGGCCTCGACGGCGAGGATCGCCAGCGCGCTCTCGGCCGAGCCCGGCAGGCACAGGCCGATGCGGCTTCCCGGCGGCAGGCGCCAGCTCCGCAGGCCGCGGGCGAGGCGCTCCACGATCTCGGCGGCCGCGGCATAGGTCCAGGTGATGGCGGGCCGGTCGCTCCAATCCGGCTTGTCGGCAGGGTCGACCACCGCGATCCGGTCGGGATGGCGCCGCGCCGTGGCGGACAGCAGGCTGCCGAGGCTGATGCGCCGTAGGGGCGCGTCGGCCGGCGTCTCTTGCAAGGCCGCGTCGGGGGCTCCCTGCGAGGCGCCTTGCAAGACTCCCTGCACGGCCCTTTGCGAAGCCTCAACCTGCGTGATTGCCCGTTGCGCCGACACTCGCGCCCGCCCTCGAAAGCCACCCTCGGTGATGAGCGAATAGGGTTAAGTAAGACTTAATGTTTGGTCGGCGCCGGTGTCTCGCGTAGAGATTTGGGGTGAGGGCAGGCCGCATTCGCCGGCGCGCCCGATCGTTCATGTCTCGGGCCTCGTCCTGGAAATCGAACCCGGAGCGATGCCGCGGATTTTTGTTCGAGCATCGTCGCGAAAGCCTGGGGCCATCTTTCGGGACGATGCTGTCGCATGGGCCTGCGCAGCCTTCGGGATCGTGCGCGGCGGAGCGGGGGACCGGGGTTGATGCTCGAACTTCTGCGGCGGCTGTGGGAGGTCGAAAACCTTTCGCCCCACGGCATCTGTCTGCTGTGGCGTCCGGAGCTGATCTGGACGCATGTCGTCTCCGACAGCCTGATCGCCTTCGCCTATTTCTCGATCCCCGTCGGACTGGCCTATTTCGTGTCCCGCCGCCGCGACGTGGTGTTCGGCTGGATGTTCTGGTCGTTCGCGGTGTTCATCACCGCCTGCGGCGCGACGCATCTCATGGCGATCTGGACGCTCTGGGTGCCGGATTACGGGCTCGAAGCCGCGGTCAAGCTCATCACCGGCATGGCCTCTATCGGCACGGCGGTGGCACTCTGGGTCCTGATCCCGAAGGCGCTGACCTTGCCGTCTCCGACCCAACTCCGGCAGGCTAACGAGGCGCTGCAGGCCCGTATCGCTGAGCGCGACGCGGCGCTCGCCGCCCTGGAGGCCGCCAATGCCGAGCGCGCGCGGGCCGAGGAGGCCCTGCGCCAGAGCCAGAAGATGGAGGCGATCGGGCAGCTCACCGGCGGCGTGGCCCACGACTTCAACAACCTGCTCAACGTGGTGCTGCTCAACCTCGACCGGGTCGAGCGCGGCCTGCCTGAGGCGAGCCCCCTGCGCACGCGCCTGCGCGATGCGGTGAAGGGCGCCGAGCGGGCGGCGACGATGACGCACAAGCTGCTGGCCTTCGCCCGCCGCCAACCGCTCTCCCCGGTCAGCACCGACGTGAACGCGCAGATCGCCTCCTTCGCCGAGTTCCTGCGCGGCACGATCGGCCCGCGCATCCGGCTGGAGACCGATCTCGCCCCGAACCTGCCGCGGGTGAGGATCGATCCGAACCAGTTCGAGAGCGCGATCCTCAACCTCGCGGTCAACGCCCGCGATGCGATGCCGGAGGGCGGCACGCTCACCCTCGCCACCCGGCCCCTGCCCGAAGGCGACGGGTTCGCCGTCGAAGTGTCCGACACCGGAGCCGGCATGGCGCCGGAGGTCGAGGCGCGGGCCTTCGAGCCGTTCTTCACCACGAAGCCGTTGGGGCAGGGGACCGGCCTGGGGCTGAGCCAAGTGTTCGGCTTCGCGCAGCAATCGGGCGGCAGCGCCGCTTTCGTGCGCGACGGCAGGCCCGGAACGACGGTGCGCCTGTCTTTCCCGGCGCAGGCGCCGGCCGTGAGCCGTCCGGCAGTGCGTCAGGCCCCGGTTGCCGAACCGGGCTTTGCGCCGCTCCTGCCGCCGGTGGCGGTCGCGGGCTAAAGCATCATCCCGGAAGGTGGTCGCCGGCTTGCGGGAAAAAGATGATGCAAGAACGAAAGCGAAGAGCATCATCCTGAAAGGTGGCCAGCGGCTTTCGGAAAAAGATGATGCGGGTGGGCCCGCACTCGAAAGGCATGCGGCTCTTGCGCCTTCCGGATGCGGGCCTGTCGAATAAAAAGAAGACGTGGGAGGGGGGACGTATGGCCGACAAGCGGACGGTGCTCGTCGTCGAGGACGAAGAGATGCTGCTCAGCGCCGTGACCATGGAGTTCGAGGATGCCGGCTTCGCCGTGCTCAGCGCCGGCACCGCGGAAGAGGCCTACGGCCTGCTCCAGGGGGGCCGGGCGGGTCGATCTCCTGTTCACCGATATCCGCCTGCCGGGCCAGCTCGACGGCTGGGACCTCGCCGAGCGCGCGCGCGTGCTGCACCCGGCCCTGCCGGTGATCTACGTGACCGGCTACAGCGCCGAGCAGCCCCGGCAGGTGAGCGAGAGCGTCCTGGTGATGAAGCCCTACCGCATGACCGCGATCATGAGCGCCGCGCAGCAATTGGGCGTGGAGTGAAGCGCTCGGTCCATACCTCGTCCGGCCGACCCTTTCAGGATGGCGTATTGGGACTTCACTCCTCCCGCGCCTTCTCCCGCAACACGAACTTCTGCACCTTGCCCGTCGAGGTTTTCGGCAGTTCGCCGAACACCACGTGGCGCGGCAGCTTGTAGGGGGCGAGCCGCTCGCGGCACCATGCGACCAGTTCCTCCGAGGTCGCCTCCCGCCCCTCCTTCAGCTCGACGAAGGCGCAGGGCGTCTCGCCCCACTTCGCGTCGGGCTTGGCGACGACGGCGGCGGCCGCGACCGCCGGGTGCTTGAACAACGCGTCCTCCACCTCGATTGAGGAGATGTTCTCGCCGCCCGAAATGATGATGTCCTTCGAGCGGTCTTTCAGCTGGATGTAGCCGTCGAGATGCTTCACCCCGAGATCGCCGGAGCGGAACCAGCCGCCCTTGAAGGCGGCCTCGGTCGAGGCCGGGTTCTTCAGGTAGCCGCGCATCACCACGTTGCCGCGGAACATCACCTCGCCAAGGCTGGTGCCGTCGGCGGGCAGGGGATTCCATCGTTTCGGGGTCGCGCACATCGAGCCCTTCCAGAACGGGGTAGCGCACGCCCTGGCGGGCCTTCTTCCTGGCCTGCTCGTCGCGGGACAGCGCATCCCAATCCTCGTGCCACGCATTCACGACCGCCGGGCCGTAGGTCTCGGTCAGGCCGTAGAGATGGGTGACGTCGAAGCCGGCCTCGCCCATGGCGGCGAGCACCGCCTCGGGCGGCGGCGCGGCGGCGGTGAGGAAGTGGACCCTGCGGGGAAGGGGGTGCTTCTGCGCCTCGGGGGCGTTCAGCAGCGTCGACATCACGATCGGCGCGCCCGACAGGTGGGTGACGCCGTGCTCGGCCAGAGCCGCGTACATCGCGGGCGCCCGCACCTGCCGCAGGCAGACATGGGTGCCGGCGACGATCGAGAGCGTCCAGGGGAAGCACCAGCCGTTGCAGTGAAACATCGGCAGGGTCCAGAGATAGACCGCGTGCTGCGGCAGCCCGGCGGTGATGACGTTGCCGAGCGAGAGTAGGGCCGCACCGCGGTGGTGATAGACCACGCCTTTCGGATCGCCGGTGGTGCCGGAGGTGTAGTTCAGCGAGATCGCGTCCCACTCGTCGCCCGGCATCGCCCAGTCGAAATCGGGATCGCCGGCGGCGAGGAAATCTTCGTAGTCGGTCTCGCCGACGGGCGCGCTGTCTCCGGTGAATTCAGGGTCGTCGTAATCGATGACGAGGGGCGAGACCCCGGCCTTGTCGAGTGCCTCGCGCCCGATCCGCGCGAACTCGCGATCGACGATGAAGACCTTGGCCTCGCCGTGGTCGAGGCAGAAGGCCAGAGCCGCCGCGTCGAGGCGGGTGTTGAGGGTGTTGAGCACCGCCCCCGTCATCGGCACGCCGTAGTGACACTCGATCATCGCGGGCGTGTTGGCGAGCAGCACCGCCACCGTGTCGCCGCGGCCGATGCCGCGGGCGGCCAAAGCCGCGGCGAGGCGGCGGCAGCGGGCGTAGAGATCGGCGTAGGAGCGGCGCAAGGGCCCGTGGATCACCGCAACGCGGTCCGGGAAGGTGCGGGCGGCGCGATCGAGATAGGTCAGCGGCGTGAGCGGCTGGAAGTTCGCGGGATTCGGGTCGAGATCGCGGTCGTAGATCGTCGTGCGCGCCATGGTCTCGCCTCCCGTTTCAGGGGGAGATTATCCGAGCCTCGCGGGCGATCAACGGCATAGAAAAGGCCCCGCGGGCGCGAGCCCGGGAGCCTTGTCAGGTCTGAGGGATTTGAGGCGTAAGTCGACCGAAAAGGCCGATCAACGCTCCCGGCCGCTGAGGAGCTTTTCCAGGGCGGCGAGCCCGCTACGCTCTGCGGCCTCTTCCGTGGTCTGCACGCGATCCGCGCGCTGGAAGAGTTTGCCGTTCCGGCGGATGGCCCAGGTGAAGTGCCCGGCAGGGCGCTCGCAGGCTTCGATTTCGAGGGTGTAGGGATTTGCGCTGTTGTTTGCCATGAGAGGAATATAGGGTCGCCCTTCCGGTCCGGCTACCCACCCAGTGCATGGTCGCGTTGCTTTTTGCTGGTGGCCCCGCACCCGGTGGCGCTGCGGATCTCCGCATTTGACAATCCGAAGCGGATCATCGACACGGCGCCCGGCCGGGGCGCGGGCCGTCCGCCGGCCTTTTTCATCCGCGCCCGAGCCGCCGATGCCCGTTCCTCCCCGCCAGAGCCGGACCGCACCCATCGGGGGCGGGCCCCGCCGATGACGCGCCTTGGCGTCGCGCCGGCCGCGCTGTCACAGGCGGAGGGTGGCTGGCCGCTCGACAGCGCGCTGCGCCTTGGCGATCGGGTGCTGTCCTTCGGGGCCGCGAGCCATCTCCGCGCCTGCCTCCTGCTCCTGCTGATCGGTCTCGCCAGTTTCCTGCCGGGCCTTGCCTCGCTCCAGCCGATGGACCGGGACGAGCCGCGCTTTGCCCAAGCGTCCAAGCAGATGCTGGAGACGGGCGACCTCGTCGATATCCGCTTCCAGGCCGAGGCCCGCCACAAGAAGCCGGTCGGGATCTACTGGACCCAGGCCGCCGCCGTCGCGGCCGGCGAGGCGCTCGGTGTGCCGCAGGCGCGCACGCAGATCGGGCTCTACCGGATCCCCTCGCTTCTCGGCGCGCTGGCGGCGATCCTGCTGACCTACTGGGCAGGCCTCGCCCTGCTCGACCGACGCCGGGCGCTGCTGGCCGCCGCCCTGTTTTCCGCCTGCATCATGCTCTCGGCAGAAGCGCGCCTTGCCAAGACCGACGCGCTGCTCACCGCCTGCGCGGTCGCCGCGTTCGGCGCGCTCGCTCGCGCCTGGCTCGGGCGCGCCCGGTTGGAGCGGCGCCGCGGCCCGGCCTCGCTCGGGACGGCCTTGGTCTTCTGGCTCGGGCTCGCGCTCGGCATCCTCGTGAAGGGGCCGATGGTGCCGCTCTTTGCCGGGCTCGCCGCCTTCGTGCTGTGTCTGCGCGAGGGCTCGGCCCGCTGGCTGCTCGACCTGCGCCCGCGCTTAGGCCTCCTCATCACGCTCGCGGTCGTGGCGCCCTGGTTCCTGGCGATCGCCTGGAAGAGCGGTGGCGCCTTCTTCGGCGAGGCGGTGGGGCGCGACATGCTCGGCAAGGTCGGCACCGGCGCCGAGAAGCATTGGGGCCCGCCCGGCGCCTACGCGCTGGCCTTCTTCGCCACCTTCTGGCCGGGTGCTGCCTTCGCCGCCCTCAGCCTTCCCTTCGCCTGGGCGCGGCGGGGCGAGGAGGCGGTGGCGCTGCTGCTCGCCTGGATCGTGCCGATGTGGCTGATCTTCGAGGCGGTGCCGACCAAGCTGCCGCATTACGTCCTCCCCCTGATGCCGGCGGTGGCGATTCTCACCGTGCTGGCGCTGTCGCGCGGTGGGCTCGATCCACGACGTCCGGGTGCGCGCTGGGTGGCGGGACTCGTCGTGCTGATTCCGGTCGGGCTGACGCTGGGCGTAAGCCTCGCCGCGTGGCGTCTCGACCATGTGCTGCCCCTGGCCGCCTTGCCGCTGCTGTTCGCCGCCTGCGTTCTCGCCGGCCTCGCCTGGGCCGCCTTTGCGCGCGGGGCGAGAAAAGGGGCGGGACGAGGGACAGGGCCAGAGGCAGGGGAGGGCGCTCTGGTGCTCGCCGTCGCTGCCTCGGTGGTGCTGTCGGGCGCCGTGTTCGGCCTGACCCAGCCGGTGCTGCAAAGCCTCAAGGTCTCGCCGCGGCTCGCCGCGATCCGCGATGCCCTGCCCTGCGAGGCGCCGCGTGTGGCAAGCCTCGGCCTTCGCGAGCCGAGCCTCGTCTTCACCGTCGGCACGGATCTGGCCATGCTGAATTCCGGCGCGGAGGCCATCGCCTTCCTACGGGAGGGCGGCTGCCGCGTCGTGCTGGTCGAGGACCGGTTCGCCGCTGAATTCACGACCGCCCAAGGCGGGCAACCGCTTAGCCCCGTCGGCCGGGTCACCGGCTTCAACATCAACGGCGGCAAGCCGGTCGGGGTCTCCGCCTACGCCGCGCTGCCGGGTTCCACGCCATGAGCACGACGACCCAGTCCGTAGATCCTGTCTTTCGGCCGCCGCGCCTCAGTGTGGTGGTGCCGGTGAAGAACGAGGCTGGCAACATTGAGGCCTTGGTGGCCGAGATCGGCCATGCCTGCCAGACCCTGGCGCCGTTCGAGGTCATCTACGTCGATGACGGCTCGACCGACGCGACGCTGGCCACCCTCCGCGGCCTGCAGGCCAAGCAGCCGTGGCTCAGGGTGGTGCGCCATGACCGCGGCGGCGGCCAGAGCGGGGCGGTGCGCAGCGGCGTGCTGCGTGCCCGCGCGCCCGTCATCGCCACGCTCGACGGCGACGGCCAGAACGATCCGTCCTTCATCCCCGTGCTCTATGCCGCCCTCGAGCAGGCCGGCCCGACGGTCGGTCTGGCACAGGGGCAGCGGATCGGCCGGAAAGGGGCCTGGAAGCAGTTCCAGTCGCGGATCGCCAACGGCGTGCGCGGAAAGATCCTGAAGGACGCCACCCGCGATACCGGCTGCGGGCTCAAGGTGTTTCGCCGCGAGGTCTACCTTACGCTGCCCTATTTCGACGCGCTTCACCGCTTCATGCCGGCGCTCGTCACCCGCGAGGGGTTCGGCGTGGTGCACCGCGACGTGGTGGACCGGCCGCGCTTCACCGGGCACTCGAATTACGGGATGTTCGACCGGCTCTGGGTCGGCATCCTCGATCTGGCCGGGGTGTGGTGGTTGATCCGGCGGCGCCGCCCGGCCCCCCGGGCCGAGGAAATCCCGCACAGCGAGAGCCGGTGAACCCATGCTGATCCAGCTCGCCGAGGACCTGCCGGCCTATTTCTACGACGTGTTCGTCACCCGCTTCGATTTCTGGCTGGTGTTCGGCATCGGGGCGCAGCTCGTGTTCGGCTCGCGCTTCATCCTGCAATGGATCGCCAGCGAGCGGGCGGGCAAGAGCGTGATGCCGCTCTCGTTCTGGTTCCTGTCGATCATCGGCGGGCTGATGACCCTGGTCTACGGCTTCGTGCGCCGGGAGCCGGTGATCATCATCGGGCAGGGGCTGTCCACCTTCATCTACCTGCGCAACCTCGCCCTCATCTTCCGCGAGCGGCGCCGCGCCCGCCGGGCCTGAGACGAACCCGACGGCATGTTCCAGACCGCGACGGGCGATCCCGAGAGCATCGCCCACATCATCCAGGTGGCGCTCGCCCCCGCCTTCCTGCTCTCGGCGCTGGCGACCCTGCTCAACGTGTTCTCGACCCGCCTCGGCCGCGTCGCCGACAAGGTCGACGCGCTCTCGGCCAGCCTGCCCGGTGCGGACGAGGCGGCGCGGACGACGCTGGCCCGCCGCCTCGCCTACCTGCGCCGGCGCTCGCTTCTGCTCGATCTCGCCGTGGTGCTGGCGAGCCTCGGCGGCGTGATGACGGGCGCGGCCGTGCTGACCCTGTTCGTCGGCGCGCTCAGGGACGCCTCCGCGGCCTCCGTGCTGTTCGCCTGTTTCGGCCTTGCGCTCGCCTGCACCATCCTGGCGATCCTGGCCTTCCTTGCCGAAATCCTCCTGGCCGGCCGGGGCATACGCCTGGAGGTCGATCGCAAGCAGGACCGACCAAGGTAATCAGGGTTTCGAAAGGGCAAGCCCTTTCGTGGGTCCAGGGTGGAGCCCTGGAGGATCGGTGAGCCTGTAATCCTCCAACCGCATCCGCTCGGTGCCGCGCACGTAATCGCCCACCGTCCCGGGCCAGAGGGTGCGGTTGCGCCCCGCGCGGTCGAGATACCAGCTGCCGCAGCCGCCCTGCGTCCAGATGCTGTCTCGCATCCGCGCATCGACCTCTTCGCGGAAGCGCGCCTGAGCCTCGGGGCGCACCTCCAGCACGCCGCCGGGCTGGTCGCGCAGCCGCTTCAGCGCGCCGAGCACGTGGGCGACCTGCGCCTCGACCATCAGCAGCACCGAGTTGTGGCCGAGCCCGGTATTGGGACCGAGCAGCAGGAAGAAGTTCGGGAAGCCCGCCACCGAGACGCCGCGGAAGGCGTCCGCTCCCTGCTTCCATGCTTGCAGCAAACTTAACCCGTCGCGCCCGATCACCTCCGTGCGCACAACGCTGCCGCCGGGGGCGAAGCCGGTGGCGAAGATCAGCACGTCGAGCGGGTGTTCGGCGCCGTCGGCCGTGACGATGCCGTGGGGCAGAACCTCACGGATCGGCGCGGTGACGAGGCTCGCGTTGGGCCGGGTTAGCGCCGGGTAATAGTTGTCGGAGAGCAGCACCCGCTTGCAGCCGAGCCGGTAATTGGGCGTGAGCTGTCGCCTCAGAGCCGGATCGGCGATCGAAGCCGCGAGGTGCCGGCGGGACCACGCTTCGGCCAAAGCGGTCACGCGCGAGACGCGGGTAAAGCCCGCGAGCGCCGCGACCTCGCGGCGCCAGAACAGCGAGGCGCGATGGAGACGGCGCAGGGGGGCGATCCGCATCAGCCGCCGGAATCCGCGCCCGGTCGGGCGGTCGCCGCGGGGCAGGATCCAGGGGGCCGAGCGCTGGAACTGGGTGAGGTGGGCGACGCGGCCGACGATCTCCGGCACGAACTGCACCGCGCTCGCCCCCGTGCCGATCACGCCGACGCGCTGAGCCGTCAGGTCGCAGGAATGATCCCAGGCCGCCGAGTGGAAGGCTTTTCCCGAGAACCGCTCCAGGCCGGGGAGGCGGGGTAGGGCAGGGTGGTGCAGGGCGCCCATGGCACCGACGAGCACGCGGGCGGAGACGACGTCCTTGTCGGTCTCGACCCGCCACAGGCCCGCTGCCGCATCGAAGACGGCGCGCGTCACGCAGGTCGCCAGGCGCAGGAACGGCGCGAGGCCGTGCGCGGCCACGAGCCCTTCGAGATAGGCCTCGATCTCGGGTTGCGGCGCGAAGAGGCGCGACCAATCGGATTTCGGCGCGAAGGAGAGGGAGTAGAGCTGCGAGGGCACGTCGCAGGCGGCCCCCGGATAGGTGTTCTCCCGCCACGTGCCGCCGACGCCCGCGGCCTTCTCCAGCACGAGGAGGCGGTCAAACCCGGCCTGCCGCGCGCGGATCGCCATGGCGAGGCCGGAAAAGCCGGCGCCGACGATGACGAGATCGAGGGGCGCTTCGCTCACGCGGCGACCTCCGCCTCAGGATGGGGGGGCGCTTTCAGGGCGCGGTGCAGGAAGAGCGCGGCCTCGTCGAGGGAGCGGCGTGCCTCGGGCAGAAAGCTCTCGGCGAGCTGCCAGGCATGCGCCACCACGGGAAACACCGTGAGTTCGACCGGCACGCCCGCGGCCTTCGCCTTCTCGGCGAGGCGCAGGGAATCGTCGCGCAGGATCTCGCGGACGCCGACATGGATCAGGAGCGGCGGAAACCCGGAAAAATCCGCCTCGATCGGCGAGGCGCGCGGGTCGGCAGGGTCGGCCCCGGCGAGGTAGGCCGGAACCAGCCGCATCAGCGCTTCGGGGCGGAACATCGCGTCGCGCCGCCCATTCGTGCGGAACGAGGCGCTGCGACCGATCAGGTCGGTGGCCGGCGAGAACAGGGCCGCCGCCACGGGCGGGGGCAGGCCGAGGCGGCGCGCCTCGATGATCGTGGTAAGCGCCAGGCTGCCGCCCGCGGAATCCCCGGCGACGACCGCCGGACCCGCCTCCGCGAGCGCGGCCCAGGCGCTCGTGCAATCCTCGACCGCCGCGGGGAAGGGGTGCTCCGGCGCCAACCGGTAATCCGGCGTGAACACCCGGAAGCCGGCTCGAGCGAAGCGGCCGGTGACCGGGCGGTACAATTGCGCCGAGCAGGCAATGAAGCCGCCGCCGTGGCAGTAGAGCAGGGTGGGGCGCTCGCCGTCCGCCCCTGCGGCCTCCGCCCACTCGCCGGGCACGCCGCCGACCTCGCCGGGGGTGAAGGCGACGCCGGCCGGCGTCGGGAACCGGGCGCCCTCGAAGGCGCGGCGGATCGCGTAGACATCGTGGGTGCCGCCGAGCCGCCCCTTCACCGCGAGGCGGATGGTGAGATCGTAGAGGTGGGCGCGCAGGCTGGCCATGGTCACGTGTCTCGAACGGCGCGGCGGATCAGCGACCAGTAGCGCACCGGCATCAGGCGCTGGATCAGCAGGGCGCGGCGGGCGTCGGCGCCGATCACCACGCGGGGCGCCCGCGTCTCGATCCCGCGCAGGATCGCTGCGGCGGCTTTCGCCGGGCTCATCGTCAGGAGGCGCTCGAAGGCGAGATGAGCCTCGGCAGCTTCGTGCGGATCCATGGTGCGGGGCCGTCGGGCGTTGCGGGCGATGGCGGTGGCGACCCCGCCCGGATGCACCAGCGTGACGCCGAGCCCTGTGCCCTCAACTTCATGGCGGAGGGCCTCGGTGAAGCCGCGCACGGCGAACTTGCTCGCCGCGTAGGCCGCCTGGCCCGCGGGCGCGATGATGCCGAACACGCTCGACAGGTTGACGATCTGCGCCTGTGCTTGAGCCCGCAACAACGGCAGGCAGGCATGGGTCAGCCGCATCACCGCGTGCAGGTTCACGTCCATGAGCCAATCGATATCGGCCGGGTCCGTGTCCTCGAACCGGCCGCCAAGCGCCACGCCGGCATTGTTGACGAGGAGGTGCAGCCCGCCGTGATGGGCCCGGACCGCCTCCGGCAGTGCGAGGAGCGCCTCCCGGTCGGCGAGGTCGAGCACATGCTCGCTGACCGTGACGCCGGTGGCGCGGGCGGCGCGCGCCGTCTCGGCGAGGCCCTGCGCGTCGCGGTCGGCCAGCGCCAGGGCGCAGCCGCGCCCCGCCAGCGCGAGGCTCAGCGCCGCGCCCATGCCGCTTGCGGCCCCCGTGACGAGGGCGGTCCGCCCCTGCAGAACGAAACGCTGCGCCATGCCCGCCTCAGGCGTCCGGGGGGAAGGCTTGCGTGCCGTAAGCCTCGGCCATGGTCTCGATCTCGGCGAGCTTGGCCTGGAGCGCCGACCAGTCGTCGGCCTCGGCGATCGGCGCCCAGAGCGCCTCGACCTCATCGATCAGCATCGTGCAGGGCTTTTCGCGGGCGAAGTAAGGGTGGTCGAGGTTGGCCTTGGCGGCGGGACGCATCGCCTGGAGCGCGGTATGCACTGGGCGGAAGGCGTCGCTGGCGTAGTGCTCGCCCGCCGGGCTCCGGGCCGCGCGGGGTTCACTCGCCAGCCCGCCGCGCCAGTCGAAGAAGACCTGCTCGAACGGCGCGCGGCTGGTCTCGAGGAAGGCCCAGAATGCGCCGACCAGCCGGTGGACCGCGCCCTCGCCCTCCCCCTGCGCGGGCGTAACCCCGAGCCGGAACAGGATCGCCTCGGCGAAGGCGTCCTGAAGCGCCGGGCCGAAGCCTTTCAGCCCCGCCTCCAGCCGCTCCTTAGGCACGAGGCCGAGCAGGCAATCGGCCAGCCGGCTCAGGTTCCAGAATAGGGCCTCGGGCTGGCGGCCGAAGCTGTAGAGGCCCCACTCGTCGAAATAGGCCGCGGTGAAGGCCGGATCGTGGGCGGGAGCGAAGCGCCACGGGCCGTAATCGAAGCTCTCGCCGGTGACGTTGATGTTGTCGGTGTTGAGCACGCCGTGGACGAAGCCCGCGGCCATCCACTGCGCGCCCATCCGCGCCACCCGCGCCAGCATCGCCTCGAAGAACAGGGCCGCGCGTTCCGCCGGCTCGGCTTCTTGGATGCCGGGATAGTAGGTTTCGACCACGTAATCGACGAGGCGGGCGATCGCCTCGGGCTGTTCGAGGAACTGGAAGCGCTGGAAGGTGCCGATGCGCAGGTGCGAATGCGACAGCCGCACCAGCACCGCCGAGCGGGTGGGGGAGGGCTCGTCGCCCCGCTCCAGCGCCTCGCCGGTCTCGATCAGGCTGAACGACTTCGAGGTCTCGACGCCGAGCGCCTCCAGCATGGCGGTGGCCAGCACCTCGCGCACGCCGCCCTTCAGGGTGAGCCGCCCGTCCGCCCCGCGCGACCAGGGCGTCGTGCCGCTGCCCTTGGTGCCGAAATCGAGCAGGCGCCCGTCGCGTCGGTCGTGGACTTGTGCGAACAGGAAGCCGCGCCCGTCGCCGAGATCCGCGTTGTAGGAGCGGAACTGATGGCCGTGGTAGCGCAGCGCCAGCGGCCGCTCGAACGAGCCGGGCAGGGGGCGTGAAGCGCGCGAAATGCGCGATCCAAGCCTCGTCCGACAGATCGTCGAGCCCGACGCGCCGCGCCCACGCTTGGTTGCGGTAGCGCAGGATCGCCGAGGGGAAGTCGGCCGGGGCCACGACGTCGTAGAAGTCGGGCCCGAGATCGGCGTGGCGGCGCGAGGGTTTGAAAGCGGGCAGGGGTTCGGCTCCGTCCGGTGTGGCGGGAGGAGTCGGGCAGGCGCGGGGGAACGTCAAGCCGACGAAAGGCTGAACCCGGCGGCGGGGAGGGGCGATCCCTGGTGCCGTCCCCAGTTCGCAGCTATCTCTTCCAACGGGAACGATGACGAACAAGGCATCGAGCGATGCGTGAGACCGCGACGCGACTCCGTCTCGACGAACTGGTGACCTCCGATCCCACCGTCATGGGAGGGCGGCGCGTCTTCCGGGGGAACGCGCGTGCCTGTGGAGGTGCTGTTCGAGAACCTTGCCGACGGCCTCTCGCTCGATGAGATCCTGGACGAGTACGAGAGCCTCGACAGAAGTGATGTCGTGGCGGTGCTCGAACTCACCGCCCGTTCGCTCGCCGCGCCACGGGCAGCATGACGTCGTATGAAGGTGGTGATCGACGAGGGCGTGCCCCGGCACCTGGCGAGCGCCCTGATCGAACAAGGGATCGATGCTTCCCGGTTCCCGCGTAAGTGGATATCGCTGAGCAACGGCGTCCTCATCCGCGCGTGCGAGGCCGAGGGGTACGATGTGCTCGTCACCAACGACAAGAACATCGCGGATCAACAGAGCTTGCAGGGGAAGCGCCTCGCCGTTGTGGCTCTGCCGCACAATCGGCGCCGCGCCATCATCGAAAGGATCGAGGATATTGCGGACACCCTGCGACGCGCCAATCCCGGCGAGCACATCGTGATCGAAATCGACGGTACCCGGACGATTCGCAGGATCGTCGATGGGTCTGTTGTCGAGGAGCGGCTTCCCGCCGTGGCGACCTTTCGGTTCTGAGAGCGATCCTTCCAGCGTGACCCAAGGCACCACCGGCGCCCGCGCCTCCGCGGCGGCTTACCCGATCCTGACGCTGACCACCCTCCTCTGGGCGGGCAACACGGTGGCCGGCAAGTGGGCGGTCGGGGAGGTCTCGCCGCAGGTGCTGACCACGCTGCGCTGGGCCTTCGCCTTCGCGGTGCTGCTCGTGGTGGCGCGCCGCCAGGTTCTGGCGGACCGGGACCGGCTGGTACAGCGCTGGCCCTACCTGTTCCTGATGGGGGCGTGCGGCTTCACCATCTTCGCCAGCCTGTTCTACGCCGCCGGCACCTATACCAGCGCGGTCAACGTCGCCCTGATCCAGGGGGCGGTTCCCGTCTTCGTCATGGCGCTGAACCGCGCCGTGCGCCGCGTGCCGGTGAGGGCAGGGCAGGTAATCGGTGCCGCCGTGACCCTGGTGGGTGTCGCGGTGGCGACGACCCACGGCGATCTCGCGGTGCTGGCGCATCTCGGCCTCAACCGCGGCGACGGGCTGATGCTCGCTGCGAGTCTCGTCTATGCCGGCTACACCGTGGCGCTCGCCGGGCGCCCCGCCGTGTCGGGGCTCGCCTTCTTCACCGCGCTGGCGCTGGCCGCCTTCCTCACCTCGCTGCCGCCGCTCGCCGCCGAATGGGCGCTCGGTCACGCGATCTGGCCCACCACCGCGACGGCCTGGGCCATCGTCGCCTTCGTCGCGCTCGGTCCTTCGCTGCTGGCGCAGCTGTCCTTCATCCGCGGCGTCGAGCTGATCGGCCCGAACCGGGCCGGGCTGTTCGTGAACCTCGTGCCGGTCTTCGGCGCGGGGCTCGCCGTGCTGCTGGCGGGCGAACCCTTCGGCGGGGCCGAGACGCTGGCGCTGCTCCTCGTGCTCGGCGGCATCCTCATCGCCGAGATCGCCGGGCGGCGGGCGGCACGATCTCCGGGCCGTTGAACCGGGGAAGAGGGAAGGACAGCGGCAAGTACAGCGAGAGGCGAGGGGGAGGGCGCTGCTCCGGTCGCAGCCCATCCCGAAATAGATCGCCCTGCGCCGAAATGGATGCCTGCCGGGTGTGCAAAAGCGCGGAAGTCGAAGAACTTAGAACCGTGTACGATTGCAGCGCGATCGAGCATGGCTTTGAGGGTTGTGCCTCATCTCATCCGCCCCGGCCCGAACGACGGGCGGAAAAACCTGCACCGCGGTGGGCGGGACACAGATCGGGCCTGAAAACCGGATAAAGTTCTTTCGAATCACATTGCGGACCCTTCCCCTCCAGATGCCGTCCTCCCCTCGCCCTTGCCGCCGGACGGCTGCCCGCGCCGCCGTGGTTCGGCGAGGTCGCTGCCCTGGGCGCGACGGGGATCGCCATCGCCCTGCGCCACGCGCTCGACGACGTGCTGCCGCCGGGCTTCCCGTTCCTGACCTTCTTTCCGGCGGTGATCCTGACGACGTTCTTCTTCGGCCTGCGGCCCGGGATCGTCTGCGCGGTGCTCTCGGGGCTCGCCGCGTGGTACTTCTTCATCGGCGAAGCGAACGTCTTTCTGTTCGATGCGCAGACCGCGCTGGCACTCGGCTTCTACGCCTTCATCGTCACGGTCGACATCACGCTCATCCACCTGATGCGCGTCGCGGGTGAGCGGCTGAATGCGGAGCGGGCGGTGAGCGCCCAACTCTACGAGCAGCAGCGCACGATGTTTCAGGAGCTGCAGCACCGCGTCGCCAACAACATGCAGTTCGTGGCGGCCCTCCTCGCCCTTCAGAAGCGCAAGGTCATCGACAATCCGCAGGAGGCGGCCGACGTCTTCGACGAGGCGCAGGCCCGGCTGCAGACGATCGCGCGCATCCATCGCCGCCTCTACGACCCGGCGCGAGCCGACCAGCCCGTGGGCCAGTACCTGCAGGAGCTCTGCTCCGACCTGCTCGACGCGACGGGCGCGCGCAACATCGTCTGCCTCGTCGATGCGCCACCGGTGCGCCTCGATCTCGCCCGCCTGACCACCCTGTCGCTCCTCGTGGTCGAGGTGGTGACGAACGCCCTCAAGCACGCCTTCCACGGGAGCGAGCGCGGCACCATCACCATCCGGTTCGAAACCCTCGGAGCCGGGCAGGCGTCGCTCAGCATCGCCGATAACGGGCCTGGCATCCCCGCGACCTTCGATCCGGACACGAGCCGCAGCCTCGGCTTCCGGATCGTTCAGGGGCTCGCCGGCCAGCTCGACGGCACGCTGACCTATGCCAACGAGTGCGGCACGGTGGTGCGCCTCGTCTTCGTCACCGGTCCCACGGACGCCTGACCGAGCGTCTGCGAGCCGTCACAGTCGGCCGGGGCAGGGCGCCTTTGCGGGAGGCGCAAGGCTGAAGCAGGCTCATGCGTCCGACAGGGTGGCTGCGCGCCGTCTCAGGCCGTGGATCCGGCGCCCGTTCACGTCTTTCGCGGCCCATCAAAGCCGTTCGCATAAGATATATTATGGAACCCGAGAGCGGGGGCAGATACCCTTGCAGGTATTTGTTAACCATAAATCCCCGGCAATTTCCTGGTTTTCGTCCCTCCGATGCCGATCCGGCCTATCGAATCGAACCCCTCGCAATCGTCACAATCATAGGGCAACAGTCGGAGACATCGGGAAACAGAATCGGCTGCTAGACGTTTCGCCATGTTCCACCGCCCGCTCTCTGGTCTCATCCTCGCCACCGCCCTCGCCGGCCCGCTCGGCCTGTCCGGTGCCCGCGCGCAGCCCGATGCGCCGCCGGTCGTGGCACCGCAGATGCCGGCGTCCGTCGAGCGCCTGCCGACGAAGCTGGCACGGCTCGCCTCACAGCTCGGGCGCGACGGCGATGTGCGGATCGTGGCCTTCGGCTCCTCCTCGACGGAAGGGGCGGGCGCGTCGTCACCGGCCATGGCCTACCCTGCCCTGCTGGAGCGCGACTTGGAGGAGCGCCTCCAGATCGGCGCGTCGAGCCGGCGCTCGATCACCGTGATCAACCGCGGCAAGGGCGGTGACACCGCCGAGGCGATGGCGCGGCGCTTGGAGCGCGACGTGCTGGCCGAGCGCCCGGATCTTGTGGTCTGGCAGACCGGCAGCAACGATCCGCTCGCCGGGGTGCCGCTGGAGCGTTTCGTCGAACTGACCCGCGCGGGCATCCTAGCGATCCGCGCCACGGGGGCCGACGTGGTGCTGATGGACCAGCAATGGTGCAGCAAGCTCTCGGGCATGGAGGGCGCCGAGCGCTACGGCGAGGCTCTGCACGCGCTCGCCACCGAACTGCGCGTGCCGGTAATCCGCCGCCGTGCCCTGATGCAGTCCTGGGTCTCGCACGGTTTGATGACCCCGGCCCAGATGATCGGCCCCGACGGCCTGCACATGACCGATGCCGGCTACCGCCAGCTCGCCAAGGCGGCCGCCGCCCAGATCCTCGTCGGCGCCGGCCTGATCCAGCCCTCGATCGCCCGGAACTGACCGGGGCAGGGGCGGCTTTCGCAGGCATGAAGCCCCTTCCCCGCGCCGTTACAGCCCGCGCTGTCGCATGAAGCAAGCCGAACTCACCGAAGCGGCTCTGGCCGCCTTCCTCGACGCCTTCTATGCCCGGGTGCGCCGCGATCCGCTGATCGGCCCCGTCTTCGCGGCCAAGATTCCGGACGAGGCGTGGCCGCGCCATCTCGCCACGATCCACGATTTCTGGTCCTCGGTGCTGCTCAAGACCGGCCGCTACAAGGGCAACCCGTTCGGCCGCCACCTCGGCATCAAGGGGATCAACCCTGCGCATTTCGCGCGCTGGCTCGGGCTATTCGAGGAGACCGCCAGGGAGGTCTTCGTGCCTGAGATCGCGGGGATCCTCGTCGAGCGGGCGCATCGCATCGGCGACAGCCTGAAATCCGGGCTGTTCTTCCGGCCGGAGATGCGGACCGTAAGGCCCTGATCTTCTTTAGAGCATCGTCTTGGATATCGGATCCAGGACGATGCTCTAACCTTTTGTTCTTGCAACATTTTTTTCCGAAAGCCGGCAACCACCTTTCGGGATGATGCTCTAGAGATCGACGGTCGCCGTCAGCCCGTCATAGGCCGGCACCACGTGTCCCGGCAGCTTCTTGGCCAGTGTCGCGTAGTCGAGATCGGTGTGGAGGTTCGTCAGGATGGCGCGGCGCGGCGCGACCTCCTCGATCAGGGCGAGCGCGTCCGAGACCGAGTAATGCGACGGGTGAGGGGTCTCACGCAGGGCATCGATGATGAGCAGGTCGAGGCCGTGCAGGCGGGCCTTGGCCGCCTCGGGCATCAGGCTCACGTCCGGCGCGTAGGCGGCGGGGCCGAAGCGGAAGCCGTGGGCGATCTCGTTGCCGTGCTCCATGCGGAAGGCGTCCGCCACGATCGGGCCGCCCGCACCCGCGATGGTCAGCGGTTCATCCGCCCGCATCTCGTGCAGGTCGAGGATCGGCGGGTAGAGGCTGCCCGGCGGCGTCTCGAAGGCGTAGCCGAAGCGCTTCATGAGGTGCGCGTGGGTGAGGGGGTCGGCATGGACCGGGATGCGCCGGTGCATGTGGATCACGAGCGGGCGCACGTCGTCGATGCCGTGGGTGTGGTCGGCATGCGCGTGGGTGTAGAGCAGGGCGTCGAGGCGGGTGACGCCGGCGTCGATGAGCTGCTCGCGCAGATCCGGCGAGGTATCGACCAGCACCGTCGTGGTGCCCCCTCCCCCGTTTCCGTCCCCTTGGCGCCGCTCCACCAGCAGCGAGCAGCGTCGGCGGCGGTTGCGCGGCTCGGCCGGGTCGCAGGCGCCCCAGCCGTAACCGACTCGCGGCACGCCGCCGGACGAGCCGCAGCCGAGGATGCGCAAGCTTAAGCTCGGCATGCGCCCTCCCCCATCCTCATGCGGCGATTCCGTCGATCGCGGCGGCCTTGGAGAACAGCCGGTAGAAATTCGCCGTCGTGCGTGCGGAAAACTCCTCGAAGGGCAGGCCAAGCGCCTTGGCCAGCACGCGGGCGGTGTCGGCGGTGTAGGCGGGTTCGCAGCGTCGCCCCCGGTGCGGCTCGGGCGCGAGGAACGGCGCGTCGGTCTCGACTAGGATGCGGTCGAGGGGGCACGCTGCGGGCGATGTCGCGCAAAGCGTCCGAGCGGCGGAAGGTGACGATGCCGGAGAACGAGACCGACAGGCCGAGTTCGACCCCGACTTCAGCGAGCCGCGCGCCGGATGAGAAGCAGTGCAGCACCGCCTTGAACGGCCGCCTTGCCATCTCGTCGGTGAGCACCGCTTCCATATGCGCGTCGGCGTCGCGGGAATGGATCACCAGCGGCAGGCCGGAGAGGCGGGCGGCCTCGATATGGGCGCGCAGCACCCGCTCCTGCACCGCCTCCGGTGCGGCGTCCTCGTAATGGTAGTCGAGCCCCGCCTCGCCGATGCCGACGCAGCGCGGGGCATCGGCCAGCGCGGCGATGGCCTCGGCCGGCACGTCCGGCTCCTCGGCGGCGCCGTGCGGGTGGGTGCCCACCGTGTACCAGACCGCCGCGTTCGCCTCGGCGAGCGCGCGGTAGCTGTCGGCCTTGGCGACCCGCGTCGAGATGGTGAGGAGGCGCGTCACGCCGGCCTCAGCCGCGCGGGCGATCACACCCGGAATGTCCTGCGCGAAGTCCGGGAAATCGAGGTGGCAGTGGCTGTCGACCAGCATGGTCTCTTTGGCGGATTCTTTGGGGAAGGAGCGATGCGGGGAGGCGGCGTCAGGCCGTCGCCTCCGGCTTCTCGAAGCGGGGGAAGATCGGGGCCGGGGCGGGCAGCGCCGTGCCGCCCTGCAGGCGGTGCTCGGCGCCGGTAAAAGCGAAGCTGCGTGCATTCACCGGCACGGCGAGCAGGTCGAGCAAGGCCGCGCCCGCCGTCGGCACGAAGGGCTGCACCATCAGGCCGACCCGGCGCAGGGTCTCGACCGTGACGTAGAGCACCGTGTTCATGCGCGCCGGATCGGACTTGCGCAGTTTCCACGGCTCTTCGGAGGCGAAGTAGCGATTGGCCTCGCCGACCACGGCCCAGATCTCGGCCAGGATCGCGTGCAGGGCGAGATTCTGCATCAGCCCCCGTGCCTTCTCCGGCAGGGCGGCGGCGGCGGCGAGCAGGCGTTCGTCGGCTTCGGTGAAGGCACCCGGCTCCGGCACCGTGCCCTCACAGTTCTTGGCGATCATCGAGAGCGAGCGCTGGGCGAGGTTGCCGAGGTCGTTGGCGAGGTCCGCGTTGATGCGGTTGATGATCGCCTCGTGGTCGTAATTGCCGTCGCTGCCAAACGGCGCCTCGCGCAGGAGGAAGTAGCGCACCGGATCGACGCCGTAGGTGCCGACCAGATCGAGCGGATCGACCACGTTGCCGAGCGACTTCGACATCTTCTCGCCGCGGCTGAGAAAGAAGCCGTGGCCGAACACGCGCTTGGGCAGCGGCAGCCCGGCCGACATCAGGAAGGCCGGCCAGTAGACCGCGTGGAAGCGGACGATGTCCTTGCCGATGATATGCAGGCTCGCCGGCCAGAACCGGGCGTTCGGCGCCTGCGCATCGGGAAAGCCCGTCACCGTCAGGTAGTTGGTCAGGGCATCGACCCAGACATACATGACGTGGCCCGGCCGGTCCGGCACCGGCACGCCCCAGTCGAAGGTGGTGCGGCTGATCGAGAGATCCTTGAGGCCGGAGCGCACGAAGCTCGCGACCTCGTTCATCCGCGTCTCAGGGCCGAGGAAGTCCGGCTGCTCCGCGTAGAGCTTGAGCAGGGGTTCCTGGTACTTTGAGAGACGGAAGAGGTAGTTTTCCTCCTCCATCCATTCGACGGGCGTGTCCGTCTTGATCGAGCGGCGGTTGCCGTCGGGGCCGAGCGCGGTCTCGGCCTCGTCGTAATAGGCCTCGTCGCGCACCGAGTACCAGCCGGCATATTTGGCGAGGTAGATGTCGCCGTTGGCCTCCATCCGCCGCCACAGCTCCTGGGCCGCGGCGTAGTGGTCGGCTTCCGTGGTGCGGATGAAGCGGTCGTAGCTGCAGTCGAGCCGGTCGGCCACGGCCTTGAAGCGCCCGGCCATGTCATCGACGAAGGCGCGCGGCGTGACGCCGGCGCGGGACGCCGTCTGCTGGATCTTGAGGCCGTGCTCATCGGTGCCGGTGGTGAACAGCACGTCGCGCCCGTCGAGGCGGTGGAAGCGGGCGATGGCGTCGGTGGCGATCACCTCGTAGGCGTGGCCGATATGCGGCGCGCCGTTCGGGTAAGAAATCGCCGTGGTGATGAGGAAGGGCTCGTTCGCCTTCTCGCTCGCGCTCACGTCAGAAGATGTCCCGGATGCGAAGGTCGGACTGTCATGCCTTGTGGCGCGCAACGTCCCGCGACGCAACCGGCCTGCCGGGCGCCGGAGGCCGGCGCGCGAAGGAGGGCGCCGCGCCGCCCGCATCCGGCCCGAAGCGGCGCTCCTTATGAAGACGCAAAAGAGCCCTGCCGGGACCCGGCAGGGCTCTTTGTACGTGCAGCACTCGTGTAGGGTCGAGGGCGCTCAGGCGGCGCGCTGGGCGCCGACGGGCAGGACGTTCTCGTTGCCGATCTTGACGGCGGCGCGCTTCGCGGAAGCAGGCGCAGCCCCGCCGACGGCCGCGAACTCGCCGGCAGCAGCGGTATCGGCCTTCGGACCGAGACGGTTGGCCACCAGGGTGACCAGAGCGATGTTGGCGACGCCGGCAGTGAGGGCGGCGAGCAGAGCCAGGGAGATCATGGTGGGCATCCCGTGCGGTTTGTTGCGTTGCAGCGTATGTGCCACCAACGGGGCCGTTCTGGTATACCAAGCACCAAATGCCAGATATTCGCTGGACGCATGTATCGGGCGCTGCGAGGCCTGAGCCCCGAGCATTTTGCATTATGGTGCTATAATACCCAGTATCCTGTTCTATTTTGCATGGACACGGCGGGGATCATCGGGTTAATCCTCGGCGGCGCTGCGACCGGCCGACAAGGTTCCAGCGTGGTCAAAAGCGTTGGCTCACCCCCGCCGACGACTTCGAGGACAGTTTTCATGTCAATCGCCAAGGTTCGCCAGCCTGAAGAGCAGTGGATCGAGCTCCCGGAGCCGAATCTTGACCGTTACATGCTGCGCTCATGCAGCCGCGCTGCGAACGACAACCGACGGCCGTCCGGCGAGATCTTTCGTGTCGTGCAAATCGGCGCCTGCGTGGTCCTGATCGGTGCAACCACCCTGATCAGTGCTTTGATCTGACAGGCGCCGTGCGGTCGCACGGCTTGCGGGCGCGAGCCGGGAAAAAGTCCGGCCTTGCCCGCTGACGGCTCGCGCTCGATCCGTCCGGAGCTGTTTGTTCTCAGCCTATCAAGACGGCTACGGAATCCGCGTCGCCCCCGCCAATTCACGAAAGGCCGCGAGCACCAGCGGCCGGCGGTCGAGATTGTAGATCGCGGCCTCGCGGGCCGAGGACGCGATGCGCTCGGCGGCCTCCACCAGCGCCAGCAGCCGGGCCGGCCCTTCCCCTTGCCGCCGATCGATCTCGGTGGCGACGTGGCGCTGGATCGCGTCGAGAACGGTGGCAAGCAGAGGTTCGGCGTCGCGGCCGGCAAGGGTTTCGGCCAGCTTGAGCACGCGCCGCCCGTCCGGCTCGGGCAGGCCGGCGAGAAGGGCCGAGACTTCCGCCTCGACCGCGGCGGTGGCGGGGTCGAGAAGCGCCACCGCGCGGGCGACCGAGCCCTCGCAGAGCGATACGGCCCGCGCCAGAGCCGCCGCGTCGGGCCGGGCGAAGGGCGCCGGAAATTCTTCGATGATCGCGCGCACGTCCGCCTCCGGCAGCGCACGCAGCGTCAGGGCCCGGCAGCGCGAGCGAATCGTCGGCAGCAGGCGGCCCGGCGCGTGGGAGACGATGAGGAAGATGGCGCGGGGCGGCGGCTCCTCGATCATCTTCAGGAGCGCGTTGGCGCTGTTGGCGTTCAGATCCTCGGCGCTGTCGACGATGCAGACCCGCCAGCCGCCCTCCCCCGCCCGCGGTGGCCCCGAACAGCGCAAGCGCCTCGCGGGCGGCATCGACCGAGATGCGGGTCGGCAGCGTTTTGGCACCCGGCGCCTGAACCCGGCGCAGCGCGACCAGATTCGGGTGCGACAGAGCCGTCACCTGCCGTGCGGCCGGGTGATCCTCCGGTACGTCGAGGGAATCGGGGGAGGGGAGCGTGCGCGGGTCGGCCACGAGCCGGCGCGCGACCCGGTAGGCCAGCGTCGCCTTGCCGATGCCGGCAGGACCGCCGATCAGCCACGCATGATGGAGCCGGCCCACGGCCAGCGCCCCCCGCGAAGGCCGCTTCCGCGTGACCATGCCCGAAAAGGCGGGTCTGTTCGCGCGGGCGCGGGACGTGGGCGAGGTCGCCCGCCTCGGCCTCGGTGCGGGCATCGCGGGCGGTCCGGGCGGAATCAGGCCGCATGACCTTGTCCTTCCCGGTCCTTGCCCTCCCGGTTCTTACCCTCTTGCCCCTGCCCTTCTCCCAGGGCTGGCAGCAGATCCGGCCACCGGGCGGCGATGGCGTTGGCGATAATGGTCTCGACCGCATCGGGGCCGAGATCCGCGTCGATGACGCGGCAGCGCTCCGGCTCGGCCTCGGCGATGCTGCGGAAGGCCGTCCGTAGGCGCTCGTGGAAACGCATGCCCTCGGCCTCGAAGCGGTCGGCGGGTTCGCCCGCCCCGCGCCGCCGCGCCCGGGCGAGGCCGGCCTCGGGCGGCAGATCGAGGATCAGGGTGAGGTCGGGGCGCAGATCCTCGAGCGTCACCCGCTCCAGGCTCTCGATCAGCGCCGGATCCAGGCCGCCCGCCGCGCCCTGATAGGCGCGGGTCGAGTCGGAGAAGCGGTCGCACAGCACGATCGCGCCGCGGTCCAGGGCCGGGCGGATCAAGTTCTCGATGTGGTCGATGCGGGCGGCGGCGAACATCAGCGCCTCGGCGAAGGGCCCGTAGGGCTTGGCCACGCCCCGCAGCAAAGCCGCACGCAGGGCTTCCGCTCGTTCCGTCCCGCCGGGCTCGCGGGTGGTCACGACCTCGCGCCCGCTCACCCTGCGCAAGGTCTCGGCAAGGCGCGCGATCTGGGTGGACTTGCCCGCCCCTTCCCCGCCCTCGAAGGTGATAAAGACGCCCCGTGGCGCATCGCTCGACATGGATTGCGGGCTAGCACAGTAGGCGACGGGGCGCGACCTAATCAGCCGCGCGCCCTAGTCGGCCATGGCGCCCTTGCGCCCCGTGAGCCAAGAGGCGCCCAGCACCACGAGACCGACGGCGGCGATCAGCAGGGTCGAGGCGGCGTTGATCTCCGGGTTCACCCCGAGGCGGACCTGGCTGTAGATCCGCATCGGCAGGGTGGTGGCGCCGGGCCCCGAGACGAAGCTCGCGAGCACGAGATCGTCCAGCGACAGGGTGAAGGCGAGCAGGAACCCGGCTGCGATCGAAGGCGCGATCAGCGGCAGGGTGATGCCGAAGAAGACGCGGGCCGGCCCCGCGCCGAGATCGGCGGCGGCCTCCTCGAGCGAGCGGTCGAGGCCTTTCAGGCGCGCACCCACCACGACCGCGACGAAGCCGGTGGCGAAGGTCGCGTGTGCGATGACGAGGGTCGCGATGCCCCGGTCGAGGCCGATGCCGACGAAGAGCAGCAGCAGCGACAGGCCGGTGATGACTTCCGGCATCACCATCGGCGCGTAGAGCAGCCCGGTATAGGCGCCGCGCCCCCAAAAACGCCCGTGCCGGTCGAGCGCCAGCGCGGCGCATGTGCCGAGCACCCCGGCGATCGCCGCCGACAGGACGGCGACCTTCAGCGAGACGAGGGCCGAGGCGATCAGCGGCCCGTCCCGGAACAGCAGCCCGTACCAACGTGTCGAGAACCCGCCCCAGACGGTCACGAGCTTCGAATCGTTGAAGGAATAGGCGACCAACACGAGGATCGGCGCGTAAAGGAAGGCCAGCGCGAGAGCCAGCGCCGTGCGGGCGAAGAGGCTCATCGCTGAGGCCCTTCCTGAGCCCCTTCCACCGCTTCCTCGCGGCGCAGCTCGGCCTCGCGGAACAGCACCACGGGCCCGACCACGAGGATCAGCAGCAGCACCGCTACTGCCGAGGCCAGCGGCCAGTCGCGGTTGGAGAAGAACTCGCTCCACAGCACGCGCCCGAGCATCAGCGTGTCGGAGCCGCCGAGCAGATCGGGGATGATGAACTCGCCGACCATCGGGATGAAGCAGAGCAGCGCCCCGGCGGCGAGGCCGGGCAGGCTGAGCGGCAGGGTGACGGTGAAGAAGGCCCGGGCCCGCGAGGCGCCGAGATCGGCGGCGGCCTCGGTGAGCGCCGGATCGAGCCGGCTCATCACCGCGTAGAGCGGCAGCACCATGAAGGGCAGGTAGGCGTAGGTGAGCCCGATCAGCTCGCCATAGGGGCTATCGAGGATCGGCAGCGGCGCGGCGATCAGGCCGAGTTTCAGCAGGGCCGCGTTGAGCAGCCCCTCGGGCTTGAGGATCGCGATCCAGGCATAGACCCGGATCAAAAAACTCGTCCAGAACGGCACGATGACGAGCGCCACGAGGATCGGCTGCCAGCGCGCCGAGGCGCGGGCCATGGCGTAGGCCGTCGGCGTTCCGATCCCGACGAGGATCGCGGTGGCGAGCGCGGCATAGCCCAGCGAGGAGAGGGCGGCGTCGCGGTAGAGCGCGTCGGCCGCGATCATCTGGTAGTTCTGGAAGTCGAGTGCCTCGAAGAACTCGCGCCATCCCTCCAGGCCGCCATCCCATTCGAGCAAGGGCAGGTAGGGCGGCTGCGCGGTGGCCGGCGAGGAGAAGCTGATCTTCAGCGTCACCGCGAAGGGCACGAGGAAGAACAGCGCCAGCCACAGCAGCGGCAGGCCCCGGACGAGACCGCGCCCCAGGCGCTGAGACAGCCGCCCCACAGGTGCGGGGGCAACCGGCGATGAGCCGTCATCGCCGGTCGGTCGCGACAGCCCGCTCATGCCGGCAGAATCCAGGCGGATTCCGCGGGCACCCCGAGGGTGACGGTCTCGCCGACGGCCGGGATCGGGCCGGGCGCCGGCAGGGCAGCGGAGGCGCGTAAGGTCGTGCCGTTTGCCATCTCGACCCGGTAGCGGATGCGGTCGCCGAGGAAGGTCGCCTCGGTCAGACGGCCGGACAGCCCAGGGGTCCCCGCCTCCCCGCTCACGATCAGACGCTCGGGGCGAACCGCGATCACGACCGCGTTGCCCGCCTCGCCCTCGCCGCTCGCGCGCAGGAGGCCGAAAGCCGTCTCGACGCTGCGGATGCCACCCGGCTCCGCCCGCCCGAGGCGGCCATCGATCAGGTTCACGTCGCCGAGCAGGCCCGCGACGTAGCGGCTCGCCGGCCGCTCATAGAGCGCGCGCGCCGGCCCCACCTGCACGAGGCGCCCGCTTTCCATCACCCCGATCCGGTCGGCGAGCGCCATCGCTTCCTCGGCATCGTGGGTGACGACGATAAAGCTCGTGCCGAGCCGCCGCTGGATCGCCCGCAACTCCCCTTGCGTTTCCTCGCGCAGGGCGCGGTCGAGCGCACCGAGCGGCTCATCGAGGAGAAGGAGGCGCGGTTCGCGGGCCAAAGCGCGCGCCAGGGCCACGCGCTGGCGCTGGCCGCCCGAGAGCTTGTCGGGGCGGCGCGCCTCGAAGCCTTCGAGCCGCACGAGCCGGAGCAGGTCCTTCACCCGCCCGGCGATCTGCGCCCGGCTCAGGCCCAGACCTTTGAGGCCGTAGGCGAGGTTGGCCGCCACGCTCATATGCGGGAACAGCGCGTAGGACTGGAACATCATGTTGACCGGCCGCCGGTGCGGCGGCAGCGCCGTCAGGTCGGTCTCGCCGAGACGGATCGTGCCGGAATCCGGCGTCTCGAACCCCGCCACCATCCGCAGCAGGGTGCTCTTGCCGCAGCCGGACGGGCCGAGCAGGCAGAAGAACTCAGCTTCCGCGAGGTCGAGGGAGACCGCATCGACGGCCGTATGCGCGGAAAAGCGCTTGGTGACCCGCTCCAGGCGGAGCCTCTGGTCCGGAAGGGGAGTGCTGGCGTGCAAGATGGATCTTCGGACCAGTGCCGCGACGGATCTTGGCGACGTAGCGTGGGAAATCTGCCGTGAGAAGCGCCCGCATCGGGAGCGTTTTCTAGGCGTCTTCCCGCAGCGCTTCTTGCACCCGAGCCTCCAACAGGTCGGGACGGCGGATGACGAGGGCGCCGCGGGTGCGGTCGATCAGGCCTTCGCCCGCCATCACCGTGAACTCGCGGGTCACCTGCTCGCGGCGGCAGCCGATGCGGGCGGCCAGCACGTGGTGGTAGGGCGGCGGCGTCACCACCCGCTCGCCCACGGAATCGCTCCCCTGCCCGGCCCGCGGCACGGAGAGGCGCAGCAATTCGGCGTAGAGACGGTGGCGCAGGTCGAGCAGCGCGTGCTCCATCAGCCGCGTGTTCAGCTCGCGCACGCGCTTGGCGAGCAGGCGGAACAGCCGGTCGGCGATGACCTCGGAAGCGAACACGATCTGGCGGAAGACGGGGGCGGGTACGACACAGACCTCACCCCGGGTCAGCGCCGTGACGTTGGCCGAGCGGCCGATGCCGTCCAGTGCCGCCAGCTCGCCGAAGAAGGCACCCACGCGCATCTCGCCGAGGATGACCTCCTTGCCGGATTGCGACCGGTTGAGGATCCGCACTTCCCCCATGGCGAGGAAGTACACGTCGGTGGAGATGTCGTCGTAATCGACGAGCGTCTCGTTCTCGTCGAAGCGCCGCCAATGGCAGCGCGTCTCGAATGGGGAAAGATCGACACCCGGTTCCTTGAAGAACGGGATGCTCGCCAACCGGGCTGTCGCCACGCCTCTTGTACCTTAGTCTACGCGCGTAGACTGAATGGTGAGGCTCCTGCCGGGGCGGGTCAAGTCGCCGGGCGCGGCGGCCGGACGATTGACGTGGACGGCGCGGGCCTCCGGCCGGCACCGGTTCCGCCGGAGGCAGGCCCGACGCCCCGAGTACGACTCACCGGGGGCGCTTCGCGAGGCCGTCAGGGCGCCAAAAGATCTGAAAGAGAGGCACTTAGCCGAAGAACGAATAAGGACTCTCTCGTCGGCTTCCATGAACTTGCCCGTCGCGCAACAAGTTTTTTGTACTTCAAGTAATCATTTTCCGCGTGATTTTAGGGGTCATTAACCGTAAAGTTTGGGCACCCATCAGAAGCAATCGCGGAGTTAACCGATGTTGGCTGGTTACCGTGACTTATTTCTGCAGGACGCTTTCAAGGTAGGACTGATTTCATCTTCGGGGATCCGCAATGATATCGGATGCCTCATTTGGGACGAGACACCCGATGGTGTCGATGTTGAAGTTGGCCCAGATGTCGTCGTGCCTGATTCTGTGCGCTTGTTCATCAGCTGCATGAAGATCGATTGTCGTTGCGCCGTCGTCGAACGCGAGGGTTGCCGTCTTCATCTCGCCTTTGTCCGCTGAGGCGGCGCCGCGATGGCGTCCGCTGCGAACGCCTGAACCGCCAAGCATTTGCAAGACCGCGCGATCTGTAGGAGTCGTGACGCCACGATTTCACGAGCGTGTGAGCACCCGCACCCGTAAGGGCCGGACACGAGGCTAGCTTCGCCGCTCCCGAAGCGGACGCTCGGCCTATGGACGATAGTTTTTTTCCTGAGCGCGGCACTGATCGTGCTGGCGCTTGCGCTGTCCGGTCCGGCGGGCCTGCTGCTGGCGCTGCGGCAGCGGCACCATATCCGGGTGCTCGAGCGGCGCCTCGCTCTGGTGGAGGCGCGTCCGGTCGCCGGCTCCGGGCCGATCACGGCTCCGATGACGACCCCGATTCCTGCGCAGACGCCGGCTCGTCCGGAACCGGCGCCTGCGGCGGTGCCACCCGTTCCCTCCCCTGCCCTTCCGCCTGCGCCGCCGCCGCGCGGTGCGGTTCCGGCCGTGGCACCGGAGCGGCCGATCTCGGCCCCCGCCCCGTCTATCGAGGAGCGCTTCGGCACCCGCTGGACCGTGTGTGGGTCGGCGGCCTCGCCCTCGCCTTCGGCGCGGTGCTGCTCGTGCGCTACTCGGCCGAGCGCGGCCTGTTCGGGCCGGGCGTGCGCATCGCGGGCGCTCTTGCCCTCGCGCTCAGTCTCGTCGGGCTCGGAGAGTTCCTGCGGCGGCGCCTGCGCGGGTCGGAGCTCGTGCCTCGGATCTGGCCCGACGTGCCGGCCATGGTCACCGCGGCAGGCACGGTCGGCCTGTTCGGCGCGGTCTACGGCGCGCATGCCCTCTACGGCTTCATCGGGCCGGGTCTGGCCTTCGCCGGCCTCGCGGCAACGGGCCTTGCCGCCATGGTCGCCGCCCTGCTGCACGGGCCGGCTTTGGCCGGCATCGGCCTCGTCGGGGCCCTCGCCACGCCGCTCCTCGTCGGGGCCGGGGGGACGAGCCTGTGGCCGCTCGCTCTCTACCTGCCGGTGGTCACGGGCAGCGCCTACGCCTTCGCCTGGCTGAAGGGCTGGCGCGCGCTCGCGGTGGCGGGCGGCCTCGGCGCGGCGGCCTGGGCCCTGTTCCTCACCCTTCTGCCCGGTGAGAGTGTCGCTGTGCAGGTCCATCTCGTGCTGCAGCAGGCGCTGGCGATCCTCGTCTTCGCCGTCCTGCCGGGGCGCGGCGTACCGGACGCGGAGGCGCGCCTTGATCGCTTCGCGGCGCTCGCCCTCGCCGCGGCGGCGGGCGTGGCGCTGGCGGTGCTTGGCCTGACGGCCCATGCTGGCAGCGGCTTGGCTTGGGCGGCCGCGGCCCTGGCGGCGATCGTGCTGCCCGCGCTCGCGGGTTTCGTCGCCGCGCCCGCCGCCGCGGGTGGCGCCGTCGCGGCCCTGACGCTCGCCGGCACCCTCGTGCTCTGGCCGGAGGCGGCCGAGCCCGCGAGCGCCCCCTTCTTCTTCCTCTGGTACGGCACGGACCATCCCGGTCTGCTGCTGGCGCTGGCGGCGGCCGGATCGCTCGCAGTCGCGGGTCTCGGCACGCTACGGCTCCTGGGCGGCAGCCGCCTGCCCTATGCCACCGCGCTGGCCTTCGCGGCGGGCGCGGCGGTGACGCCCCTCGCGGCACTCGCCCTGGCCTATCTGCGAATCGCGGGCGGCGCGGTGGCGCCGGACTTCGCCGCCGCCGCAGGGGGGCTGGCCGCCGGATTCTGCGGTCTTGCCGTCCTGTGCCGGCGGCAGGGCGACGCCACCCCCTCCCCGACCCTCACGCTCGGGCTCGGTGCCTTCGCCGCGGCGGCGGTGGCGAGCCTGTGCCTCGGCCTCGTCTTTGCCCTCGCGGGCGGCTCGCTGACGCCGGCCTTGGCCGGGGCGGCGCTCGCCACCGGCCTGATCGCCCGGCGCCTCGACATCCCGGCCCTGCGCTGGTGCGTGGCCGGTCTGGCCGTCATCGTCGCGGCGCGGCTCGCCTGGGACCCGGCCCTGATCCGGGGCGGCCTGTCGGACCGGCTCATCCTCAACGGGCTCGTGACCGCCTACGGCCTGCCGGCCCTGTGCTTCGGCCTCGCCGCCTGGGCGATCCGCCGCCCGGACCGCCCGGCCGACATCCCGGAGCAGGTGGCCCAAGCCTTGAGCCTTCTGCTTTCGGGCCTGTTCGTCTTCCTGGAGATCCGTCACGCGCTCCACGGCGGCACCCTGGCCGATCCGGGTACGAGCGTGCTGGAACAGGGTCTGACGACGCTGACCTCCCTCGGCTTCTCCCTGGTGCTGGTGCGATTCTCCGGTCCCTCGGCCTCGCCGGTGATCCGCTTTGCTGGCCTCGCCTTCGCCTGCCTCGCCCTGTTCCAGGGCGCGCTCGGCCTCGGTCTCGCCGCCAACCCGCTCCTGACCGACGAGCCGGTCACGGGTGGGCTCATCCTGAACGACGCCGTGCTTGCCTACGCCCTGCCGGCGGCGGCGGCCTTCGCCTTAGCGCGGGCGGCACGCGGCGTGCGGCCCGTCTGGTTCGTGCGCATGGCCGGCGGTCTGGGGCTGGCCTTGAGCTTCCTCGCCCTGTGCCTCGCCGTGCGCCACGGCTTCCAGGGCGAGCGACTCGGGCTCGACCGCGAGACGGGACAGGCGGAGTGGTACGCCTACTCGGCGGTGTGGCTCGGCCTGGGCCTCGTCGCCCTCGGCTACGGCATCCTGCGCGGGTCGGCGACCGCGCGGCTGGCCTCCGCCGTGCTGGTGGGGCTGGCGACGCTCAAGGTGTTCCTGTTCGACCTCTCGGGCCTGGAGGGGCCGCTGCGGGCGCTCTCCTTCCTCGGGCTCGGCGGCTGCCTGATCGGCATCGGTCTCGTCTACCAGCGCCTCGTCTTCGCGCCCGCCCCCCGGCCGGCCGCGCCGGATGCGTGAGACGGTCCCGTTCCGGCACGTCGCCGGTTTCCGGCATTGACCGTCGGCTAACCGGTCGCGGTCATTCTAAGGGGGAGCCACGTTGCGTATCGGCTCGGTCGTGCGAACGACACCCCCCGCCGTCCCGCGTGGACGGCGGGGACGCCCGCACCGGCTCGACGGAGCGGTTGCGACGCCGCCGAACGCCCTCTCCCCACCGACACCACCACGGCGCTGAACGGGGTGAGCCGGGCCAAGCCGCCGGTGACGATCCGTCAATTCGAGGGCGGCCCCGCGCGCTTCCGGCCGGTTTCGGGGCTTGGCAGGTCCGGTGCCTGATCCTTTAAAAAAGGGGGGACCGGTCCCTTGTCCCTTCGTCTCGGCAGGGCCATGGGTTCGGAACCGAGCAGACGGGACAGAGAGCGCATGGCGAAGCCGGCGGACGAAGACGAGCAGGCCATCGACCGCCTGACCCTGTACATGCTCAAGGAGACGTACTGCGCCGCTGCGGGCGCCCTGATGCGGATGAGCCCGCAGGCGGCCGGGGTCCTGTTCGAAGCCTTCGAGCGGCAGATTGCCGACGCGCTCCAGCGCATGCACGCGCACCGCTCGGAGGGGCCTGATTCGACCGCGATCGCTCTCGCAGTTGGCGACCGGATCGCCGATATCCTCGATCAGGCCCATCGCCGCCAGTTCGAGCCGGTGACCGCGCCGGGACTCGAGGACCGCAGCCTCAAGGCGGTGCGGGAGACGGGCATCTCGAACGAGGCGGTCGAGATGCTGGCGGACCTCCAGCGCCGCTTCCCCCTGCCCTGAACCGTCGCCGCGGGGAAAGCGCGGCGACGGGACGGATCTACTCCGCTGGCACCACCCGCGGTGTCAGGGGCGCCGGTTCATCCTCGAACGGGCGCTCGGGGTGCATGGTGAAGGCGAGGCCCGCGCCCAGAAGCAGCAGGCCGACCGACCCGGCGAACGGCAGGATCCAGTTGCCGGTGAGATCCACGATCAGGCCGAAGGTGAGCGGCGAGACGATCGCGGCAAAGGCCGAGCCGAAATTCATCAGCCCGCTCGCGGTGCCGGCATATTGCGGGGCGATGTCCATCGGCACCGACCAGATCGGCCCGATCACCAGTTCGAGGAAGAAGAAGCCGCCGCTGAGCAGCAGGGCCACCAGGGTGAGGTCCTTGGTGAAGAACACGCCGGCGAGGCAGGCGGCGGCGCCCAGCATGCCGAGGCAGATCACGTTGCGGCGCGCCTTCTGCAGGTCACCGGTCTTCTTCAGGATGCGGTCGGAGACCACGCCGCCGAGCGTGTCGCCGACCACGCCCGCGAAGAACACGCCCGAAGCGAACAGGGCCGAGTTCTTGATGTCGAGGCCGTAGCCGTCCTTGAAGAAGGAGGGCAGCCAGTTGAGGTAGAGCCACAGCGACCAGCCGTAGCAGAAATAGGTCAGCGTCACGGGGGCCATGCGCGGGATCAGCCGGCGCCACGGCACCGGGGGTTTGGCGGCCGGCTTGGCCGTCCGGTCGCGGATCGCCAGCCGCTCCAGATCCTCGTTCGTGATGGCCTTATGCTCGCGCGGGTCGTCCCGGTAGTAGAACACCCAGACCAGCACCCACGCGAAGCTGACGATGCCGAGCACGACGAAGGCGCCGCGCCAGCCGACATAGGCCATCATCAGCACCACGAGCGGCGGCGTGATCGCGTTGCCGAAGCGAGCGAACGAGTGGGTGATGCCCTGCGCGAAGCCACGCTGGTCCTTGGCGACCCAGGACTGCATCGCCCGCGTGGCGGTGGGGAAGGTGGCGCCCTCGCCGAAGCCGAGAGCGAAGCGGGCCAGGAACAGCGAGACCACGCCGCCGACGAAGCCGGTCGCCACCGTCGCCGCCGCCCAGATCAGGCCGCAGATGAACAGGGTGCGCCGCGCACCCCACTTGTCGGCCATCGCGCCGCCGATGATCTGGAACACCGCGTAGGGGTAGGCGAAGGCCGAGAAGATGAGGCCGAGTTCGGTGTTGCTGAGGCCGAGTTCACCCTTGATCGCCGGGCCGGCGGTGCCGACGTTGACCCGGTCGACATAGGTGATGAAGTACATCAGGCAGAGCAGGAACAGCACCATGCCCGGCGCCGTCACGCGGCGTGGGATCGTGATCATCGGGGCTTCCTCCAGTTTTTATGAGCAATCGTCCCGGGCTCCGCATCTGACGCGCGGCTTGGCCCGAGGCGTGGGCGTTCGGGAAAAAGATCAGCCGTCGAGGCCGGAGCGCAGGCTCGCCATGGCGGCGAGCACGCCACCAGGCCGGTGCGGCACGCCGGCCGCCGCCAAGCCCATCTCGACGCCGGACAGGGCGCCCATCAGGGTCAGGTCGTTGGTCTCGCCGAGATGGCCGATGCGGAAGATCTTGTCGGCGAGCTTCGACAGCCCGGCGCCGAGCGACATGTCGAATTTCTCGAGCACCAGCGCGCGGAAGGCGTCCGCCCCCTTGCCGTCCGGCATCATCACCGCGGTGAGCACCGGCGAGTGCTCGTCCGGGTTCTGGCACAGCACTTCGAGCCCCCAGGCCTCGACCGCAGCGCGGGTCGCGGCCGCCAGCCGCTGATGGCGGGCGAAGACGTTGTCGAGCCCTTCTTCGAGCAGGATCGCGACCGCCTCGCGCAGGCCGTAGAGCAGGTTGGTGGCCGGCGTGTAGGGGAAGTAGCCGTTGGCGTTGGGCTTCAGCATCTCCTCCCAGTCCCAGTAGGAGCGGGGAAGGTTGTTGGACCGGCCCGCCGCTCGCGCCTTGTCCGAGATCGCGGTGAAGCCGAGGCCCGGCGGCAGCATCAGGCCCTTCTGCGAGCCGCTGACGGTGACGTCGACGCCCCACTCGTCGTGGCGGACATCGACCGAACCGAGCGAGGAAATGGTATCGACCAGCAGCAGTGCCGGGTGGCCGGTGGCGTCGATCGCCTTGCGGATGGCGGGGATGCGACTCGTGACGCCGGTGGAAGTCTCGTTGTGGACCACCATCACGGCTTTGAAGGAATGGCTGCGATCTTCGGCGAGCTTCGCCTCGACCAGGGCCGGATCGACGCCGTGGCGCCAGTCGCCGGGCACGAACTCGACCTCGATGCCCCACCGCGCCGCCATCTGCCGCCACAGGGTTGCGAAGTGGCCGGTCTCGAACATCAGCACCCGGTCGCCCGACGAGAGCGTGTTGACGATCGCCGCCTCCCAGGCCCCCCGTGCCGGAGCCCGGATAGATCACCACCGGTCCCTTGGTGCGGAAGATCGTGCGGCAACCCTCCAGCACCTCGCGGCCGAGCACGCCGAAGTCCGGCCCGCGATGGTCGATCACCTGCCGGTCCATGGCGCGCAGCACCCGCTCCGGCACCGGGCTCGGGCCCGGAATGTGCAGGAAGTGTCGTCCGGTGCGATGCGTCATGGTCCCTCCCGTTGGGCCGGATGCCGGGCACTTCACGTCGGGCCCGGTCGTTTCATCCCGTAGGTTTGCATTCATTTTTGGCCGAGACAAGAATTATCATGCCTACATTCGTCCCATCGACGGCGGTTGAGCCCGCTGCTACCAATCGGCCATGACTTCCGCCATGACACTCGCCGAACGCGAATCGGAGGGCGCGGACGGCCCGATCCCCCTCCCCGCCCGGCTCCCGGCCGAACTGCCGGCCAAGCCGCGGGAAAACCTCGTGCATTCCCTCCACGACGAGGTGCTGGCGCGGCTGCGCGAATTCATCGTCGAGGGCAATCTCGCGCCGGGCGCCCGTGTCCCCGAACGGCTCCTGTGCGAACGCTTCGGCATCTCGCGCACGCCCCCTGCGGGAGGCGCTGAAGGTGCTGGCCTCGGAGGGACTGATCGATCTGCTGCCGAACCGCGGCGCGCGGGTGCGCCGGATCGGCGAGCAGGAGATTGTCGAACTCTTCGACGTGATGGGCGGGTTGGAGGCCCTAGCCGGCCGCCTTGCCTGCGAGCGCATCACGGACGAGGCCTTTGCCGAGATCGAGCGGCTCCACCATGAGATGTACGGCCACTATCTGCGGCGCGACCTGCACGGTTACTTCGCCTGCAATCAGGCGATCCACGACCGGATCGTGGCGGCCGCCGGCAACGGGCCCTTGAGCGCCACTTATGCTGGCTTCGCCGGGCGCCTGCGGCGGGCGCGCTACTCGGCCAATCTCGATGCCAACCGCGACCGCTGGGGCGAGGCGATGCGCGAGCACGAGGAAATCCTCGACGCCCTGCGCCGCCGGGCCGGTGCGGAACTCAGCGACATCCTGTTCCGCCACCTGCGCAACAAGCGGAAAGCCGCCGCCGACCGCGAGGCCGCGCAGCCCATCTCCGGCGGGCCGGCCCCAGCCGACATTGAGTGATGTCGGTACAACCCATCATTTTTGAATGCATTTTGCGCGACCAGATGGCCCGGATATGCCCCGCTTCGCTGCCAATCTGAGCCTGCTGTTCAACGAACGGCCGCTGCTCGACCGGTTCGCCGCGGCGCGCGCCGCCGGATTCGCGGCGGTGGAGATGCAGTTTCCCTATGCCGAGACGAAAGAGGCGTTGGCGCGCAGTCTCGCGGAGACGGGCCTGCCGCTCGTGCTGCACAACCTGCCGCCCGGCGACTGGGCGGCGGGCGAGCGCGGCATCGCCATCCTGCCCGACCGTGTCTCCGAATTTCGCGAGGGCGTCGCGCGGGCGATCGACTATGCCGGGGCGCTCGGATGCCGGCAGATCAACTGTCTTGCCGGGCTCATACCGGCCGGCATCGAGCGGGCGCGCCTTCTCGCGACGCTGACCGACAACCTCGCCTACGCCGCCGACGCGCTGGAACGCGCGGGCTTTCGCCTGCTGATCGAGCCGATCAACGACCGCGACATGCCGGGCTTCTTCCTGAACCGCCTCGCCGACGCCGCTCGCGTGATCGAGGCGGTCGGCTCCGAAAACCTCTTCATCCAGGCCGACCTCTATCACATGGCGATGATGGGCGAGGATCTGGCCACCGAACTCGCTGCCCACCGCGACCGCATCGCCCACGTCCAGATCGCCGACGCCCCCGGCCGCCACGAGCCCGGCACCGGCCGCATCGATGTCTCCGCCGCGTTCGCGACCCTCGACCGCCTCGGCTACGACGGCTTCATCGGCTGCGAATACCTGCCCGCTTCCGGCACCGAAGCCGGCCTCGGCTGGATGTCCGCCTACAGATAGGCCTGGGATCCCAAAGGGATCATCCCTTTGGCGGGGTATCGGGGCAGCGCCCCGATCTCCCTTCAACCAGGGCTCCGCCCTGGACCCGCGAAAGGACTCGCCCTTTCGAAACCTGGACTTTTACGGTGCAGACGCCGCCTCATGCTCGGGGTTACGCCGGTCCAGCCGAGGAAGGCGCGGGTGAAATGGGCCGCATCCGCGTAGCCGAGATCGAGGGCGATCCGGCCGATGGGCGTCGTGCCCTCCGCCAGCAACGCCTCGGTCCGCGCCCGCAAGACGCCCTGGAGGATCGGTGCGAAGCCCGTGCCCTCCGCCTCCAGCCGGCGTTGCAGGCTGCGTCGCGACAGGCCCAGCCGGCGGGCGACCCCGTCGATCGCGGGACGGCCGTCGAGAAGCGCGAGTTCGATCAGCCCGGCAACGCAGGCCGTCAGGCCATCGGGCGGCACTGAGGGCGTCGCTTCGAGGAGCGGGCCGGGGGCCGGGTTCGGCGTGGCCAGAAGCGCGGCGTCGAAATGCAGGCCGGCGCGCGGGCCGAGGCCCAGGTCGCAATCGAAGACCCGTTCGATTTCGGCCCGATCGGGAAGGACCGCACCGGTCAGCACCGCCCGCCGTGGCCGCCAGCGCGGTCCGAGAAATTGGCGCACGGTGCCGAGCAGGTAGCCGAGCGCCAGCATCGCGTTGGTCTGCCGCCCCGCCTCGATCCGCTCGGTGACGGCGTAGCCGTAGACGGCGCTCTCGCCCTCTCGGCGCAGGCCGGTCCAGGTCGCGGTCTGAAGGAGTGTCGGTGTGGTCGCCTCGACCCGCGCCAGCGCCTCGCCGAGGGTCGCGCAGGCCCGCACATGCCGGCCGATGGCACCGAGACCATCGATGCCGGTGGCGATCGCGAGCCGCGCGGGCAGCGCCGGATCGCCGCTCTCGCGCACCGCCTCTTCCACGAGGCGAAACTGATCGCGCAGCAGGATGAGGCGGTCGGGCGCGTCCATTAGGCTGAGCGGCATCTCGGCCCGCCGGAATACCCGTGTGACCGAACCGCCCGTCGCCTCCACCGCTGCCACGATCGGGCCCATCGTGCAGGCCCGCGTCAATCCGGGCCCGTTCATGCGCCCTCCTCCCGAGGCGCAGGCTCGGCTGGGTGGCACCGAATGGCAAGAGTCCGCGCGCCGAGCGTCGTAGCGTCCGCCCGAGCCGCCGCGTGCGGTGTCGCCGAGGTGGGTGAGCATGACCGGAATGAATTCTGCCAAACCGAGGGTGCGGCTCGCTGCGGCCGGTCTCATCCTCGCGGTCTTGCTATCGGCTCCGCGCGCTGAACCGCTGCCGCCCATACTGGCGATCCTGCCGCTCAAGCTCCTCGACACCTCCGGCGAGCCGATCGATCAAGGGCCTGAGCACGCCCGCCGACTCGCGGCGATGGCGCGGGGCCTCGCGGAGGATCTCGATGCGGGCGGGGACTATCGCACCCTACTCATCACTTCGGAGACGCTCCGCGCCCGCTGCCCGGACGAGCGGCCGGACTGCCTCCTCGCGGTGGCGCGGGAGGCCGGCGCGAGCCGCGTCTTCGTCGGCGTGGTCCATAAGAGCAGCACGCTGATCCTGCAGCTCTTCGCACGGGTGGCCGATGCCCGCACCGGCCGCGCTGCACTGACCCGCGACCTCAACTTCCGCGGCGATACCGACGAGGCGTGGCGCCGAGCCGGCGTGTTTCTGGCCGGGCAGATCCGAGAGGCCGGGCCGTGATCGGCTCAAATCCGCCGCCCTCTGATCGGGCGGCGGAACGGGAACTCAGAAAATCGGCATGCCGCCCGCGACGGTGATGAGGGCGCCGGAGGTGTAGCTGCTCTCTTCAGCCGCCAGCATCACGTAGGCCGAGGCGAGTTCCGCCGGCTGGCCGGGGCGGTTGAACGGCACTTGGCTGCCGAAGGTCTTCACCGCATCCTCGCTCATCCCGGCGGGGATGAACGGGGTCCAGATCGGGCCCGGTAGCACGCCGTTCACGCGGATGCCCTTTTCGGCGAGCAACTGCGCGAGACCGAGCACCATGTTGCTGAGCGCGCCCTTGGTGGCGCTGTAGGCGAACAGGGTCGGCACCGGGTGCTTGGAATTGACCGAGGAGGTGAAGATCACCGAGGCGCCGGGCTTGAGATGCGCCAGCGCGGCCTTGGTGGCGTAGAACGGGCCGAAGATGTTGGTCTGGAAGTGTTTTTCGAACAACGCGTCGTCGATGTCCGTGACGCCCTGGTTCGGCTGCTGGAAGGCGGCGTTGTTCACCAGGATATCGAGCCGGCCGAATTCCTTGGCCGTGCGCTCGACAATCTCGCGGGCATAGGCCGCGTCCTTGATGTCGCCGGGAAGCAGCAGGGCGCGCCGGCCCGCCTTTTCGATCCAGTTGCCGACGGCCTCCGCATCCTTCTGCTCGTCGGGCAGGTAGGAGATCGCCACGTCGGCGCCCTCGCGGGCATAGGCGATCGCCACCGCCCGGCCGATGCCGCTGTCGCCGCCCGTCACCAAAGCGGCTTTTCCGGTGAGCTTGCCGGAGCCCTTGTAGCTCTCCTCGCCGTGATCCGGCTCGGGCGCCATCTTGGCCGTCTTGCCGGGGAAACTCTGGGGCGGCGTCTCGAAGGGCGGGCGCGGGTATTTGGTCAGCGGATCGGTCATCACGGCTCCTTTTGAGGGATTGCCGCGTCAACGGGGGCAGCCGGCGGGTGTTCCGCCCGCCGTTGCAGAGCCGCGCTCAGCGCCCCGGCGTCAGGGCCGCATCGAGCACGCGGGCGACGTGGATCGCGTCGCGGCCGAGACCGTCGTGGATCTGGTGGCGGCAGCTCGTGCCGTCGGCGACCACGAGATCGTCGGCGGACGCCTTCCGCAAAGCCGGGAACAGCGACAGCTCGGCCATGGCGAAGGAGACGTCGATCGTATCCTTGCCGTAGCCGAAGGCGCCGGCCATGCCGCAGCAGCTCGATTCGATGACCCGCACGTCGAGCCCCGGCACGGTGCGCAGCACCGTCTCCACAGAGCCCATCACTCCGAACGACTTCTGGTGGCAATGGCCGTGCAGGTGGGCGACCCGGCCGCCCTGGTCGGCGAGCGGGAGGCTGATGCGACCGGCGGCGAGGTCGGCGGCGAGCAGTTCCTCGAACAGCAGGGCGCTCTGGGCCAACGCGCCCGCCTCCTCGCGCGGCAGCAACGACAGAAACTCGTCGCGGAAAGTGAGGAGGCAGGACGGCTCCAGGCCGACCACGCGGGCGCCGGCCCGCACGAAGGGCAGGAGCGTGTCGAGCGTGCGCCGAGCCTCCTCGCGCGCCCGGTCGGTCTGGCCGGAGGCGAGATAGGTGCGGCCGCAGCAGAGCGGGCGGCGGCCCTCATGGGCGACGACGCGGTGCAGGCGGTAGCCGGCCGCCCGCAGCACCCGCTCGGCGGCTTCCAGATTCTCGCGCTCGAAGGCGCGGTTGAAGGTGTCGCCGAACAGGACGAGGTCGCGGTGGTCACCCGCCACGTCCTCGGGATGGGCAACCTCGCCGCTCTCCCGCCAGGGCCGGCGCCATTGCGGCAGCGAGCGACGGGCGGAGAAGCCGGTCCATGCCTCACCGAACCGGGCGAGCGCCGGGTAACGGTTGCGCAGGTTGAGCAGCGGCGCGAGGGCTGCGGCGACGCCGGCATAGCGCGGCATCTCGGCGACCAGCCGCTCCTTCAGCGGCAGGCCGTGCCGGGCGTGGTAGTGGTGCAGGAACTCGACCTTCATCTTGGCCATGTCGACGCCGGTCGGGCATTCCCGGCGGCAGGCCTTGCACGACACGCACAGGTCCATCGTGCGCTTCATCTCGGGCGACAGGAACGCGTCCGGCCCGAGCTGGCCCGAGATCGCGAGGCGCAGCGAGTTGGCGCGTCCGCGGGTCAGGTGCTGCTCGTCGCGGGTAGCGCGGTAGGAGGGGCACATCGCGCCGCCGGCGAGCTTCCGGCAGGTGCCGTTGTTGTTGCACATCTCGACCGCCGGGCCGAACCCGCCCCAGTCCGACCAGTCCAGCGCCGTCTTCTGCGGGGCGCTCACCGCGTAGTCGGGGCCGAAGCGCATCAGCGTGCGGTCGTCCATCTTGAGCGGGCGGACGATCTTGTTCGGGTTCAGGCGGTTGTCGGGATCGAAGCCGTCCTTCACCGTCTCGAAGGCGCGGGTAAGCTTCGCGCCGAACAGCGGCTCCACGAACTCCGAGCGTGAGATGCCGTCGCCGTGCTCGCCCGAATAGGAGCCCTTGTGGCGGCGCACCAGCTCCGCCGTCTCCTCGGCGATGGCGCGCATCTTTTTGACGTCGCCGCCCTGCTTCATGTCGAGGATCGGGCGCACATGCAGGCAGCCGACAGAGGCGTGGGCGTACCACGTGCCGCGGGTGCCGTGCCGCGTGAACACCTCGGTGACCGCGTCGGTGTAGTCGGCCAGATGCTCCAGGGGGACGGCGCAATCCTCGATGAAGGAGACGGGTTTGGCGTCGCCCTTCATCGACATCATGATGTTGAGGCAGGCCTCGCGCACCTCCCAGACCGCCTTCTGGCGGTTCGGCTCCACCACCTCGACGACCGCGTCGGGAAAGCCGTGATCGGCCATGCATTGGTCGAGACGCTTGAGGTCGCGCTTCAGCGCGGCGAGGTCGTCGCCCGCGAACTCGGCCAGCAGCAGGCAGTTCGGCTGGCCCCGCGTGATGTCGGCCAGGGTCGTGCGGAACAGCGGGATGTCGGCGCCGAGCACGAGCACGTTGTTGTCGACGAGTTCGACCGCCACGGGGTCGAGGGCGACGATCGCCTTCGTCGTCTCCATCGCCGCGCGGAACGAGGGGAAGTGACACACGCCCATGGCCCGGTGGGCCGGCAGACGCGAGAGCTTGAGCGTCACCGCGGTGGTGGCGGCGAGCGTCCCCTCCGAGCCGACGAGGAGGTGGGCGAGGTTCGGGCGCGGTTCGATCAGGGAATCGAGGTTGTAGCCGCCGACCCGCCGCTGCACCTTGGGGTACATCGTCTCGATTTCGTCGCGGTGGGCATCCGCCAGAGCGAGCATGCGTCGGGCGAGGTCTTCCGCCCGCGCGCCGCCGGTGACGGCGCTCGCAGCATTGCCGGTGAGCCCGAAGCCGAAGGCGGCGCCGTCGTGGAACAGCGCCTCGATGCTGAGCACGTTGTCGCTCATCTTGCCGTAGCGCAGCGAGCGGGCGCCGCAGGAATTGTTGCCGGCCATGCCGCCGATGGTGCAGCGGGTCGCGGTCGAGGGCTCGACGGGGAAGAACCAGCCGTCGGCCTTGAGCCGCGCGTTGAGGCGCTCCAGCACGTGGCCGGGCTCGACAGTGACCGTGCCCGCTTCCGCGTCGTAGGCGAGCACGCCGTTGAAGTGGCGCGAGCAATCGACCACGAGGCCGGAGCCGATCGGCTGGCCGTTCTGCGAGGTGCCGCCACCGCGCAGGATCACGGGGACGTCGTAGTCGGCCGCGACCTTCAGCGTCGCGGCGATGTCGGCGGCACTTTTCGGGAAGACCACTCCCGCCGGCATGATCTGGTAGATCGAGGCGTCGGTCGCGTAGCGTCCGCGGGTGAAGGCGTCGAAGCGGGCCTCGCCCTGCAGCACCTCCGCGAGCTTGCGCGGCAATCCGGCCGCGTTGCGGGCCTTCGCCCGCGCGCTGGAGGCCGGTGCCTCGAACGCTGACTCGCCCGGTTTCGCGCTCGCGCCCAAGTGGAACCTCCCCTCCCAGCGCCGCAGCCTGTACGGGCGCATGGCTTTTTGAATGCATAATTCCACCGCGGGGACGGGTCAAACGCGGTGGGGTCGCAGCGTCCCCTTCCACGGCAAAGCGGCCGCCGAGGGGATCGGCGGCCGCTTCGATGGGCGGATGGTGGAGAACGGTCGGGAGCGGCGGTTACAGGGCGATCCGCTGCGGGATCGCTCCCGGTCGATCGACCAGAGGCTCGGGCCACACGATGGCGCGGGCGGGCGTGGCGCGCGGAGGCTGCATGATGGGGCCGTGGCGCAGGATAATCGGGTGCGACTCCGGTGCCGGCACCACCGGGGCCGGGCGCGGCGCAGCCGGCCGCAGGCTGCGTTCCATGAAGCTGCAGACCAACGGCACGATATCCTGGCGGAAGCGCGAGCCGTTGAAGATGCCGTAATGCCCGGCGCCCGGCTGCATGTGGTAGGTCTTGGCCGCCTCGGGCAGGTTCACCGCGAGATCGAGCGCGGCCTTGGTCTGGCCCAGGCCGGTGATGTCGTCCTTCTCGCCCTCCACCGCCATCAGGTGGCAGCGGCGGATCGCGCCGAGATCGACGCGTTCGCCGCGATGACGCAGGGTGCCGCGGGGCAGGTCGTGGCTGATGAAGACCCGCTCGATCGTCTCGAGGTAGAACTCGGCAGTCAGGTCCATGACTGCGAGATACTCGTCGTAGAAGGCACGATGGCGGGCGGCCGAGTCGCCGTCGCCGCGCACGAGATGGTCGAACATCGCGTGGTGGGCGTCCCGGTGGCGCTCGAGGTTCATCCCCATGAAGCCGGCGAGCTGAAGGAAGCCCGGATAGACCGCGCGGCCCGCTCCCGGATATCCGCCCGGCACCCTGTGGATGCAGTGCCGCTCGAACCACGCAAAGCCCCTCTCCTCGGCCATGAGGTTGACGGCGGTCGGCGAGCGGCGGGTATCGACGGGACCGCCCATCAACACGGCCGAGCGCGGCACGAGCGGGTGATCCTCCGCTTCCATGCGGGCGATTGCGGCAAGCACCGGCACCGAGGGCTGACAGACCGCCGCGACGTGGAGATCCGGCCCGAGCGCTTCGAACAGGGCGATGCAGGTATCGATGTAATCGTCGAGGCCGAACCGGCCAGCGCTCGCCGGCACCTGACGCGCGTCGGACCAATCGGTGATGAAGACCTGATGGCTGGGCAGGAACGCCTCGACCGTGCCGCGCAGCAGCGTGGCGTAGTGGCCCGACATCGGCGCGACGATCAGCAGTTTTGGCTTGGCCTCCAGTTCCGCGGAGGGCTCGCCGAAGGCGACGACGCGGCAGAAGGGGCGCTCCCAGACCACCCTTTCCGGCACGTCGAGCCCGAAGGTCGGCTTGGCGTAGACGCGGGTGGCGCGCTCGAACATCTCGCAGCCCGCAGCCATGGTGCGGCTCTGCGGGGCGTAGGCGAAGGGATTGAACGGGTTTTCGCAGGCAAGCTTGGTGGCTTCCGCTGCCAAGCGCATCGGTGCGAGCATAAGATGGCCGGCCTCGTAGAGAGGATACAGCATGCGAGCGCTTCCCTGGGAGCAGCTCGCTTGAATCAAGCTGTCCTTTTCTTGAGTTCGTGAGGGTTAAAACTCCGAACCCCAAGGAAAGTTTCGTTTGCTCTAGTTGGGTTGTGGATCAGAGCAGTCCCGCTCTCTCGAAAAGGGCGCCGCATCGGCTCGGCGGAGGCCGCCTGTCTCTGAGAACGCCCGCTGCGCTGCCTCGCCGGGAGGAAAGACAGTGGTAACCGGGCGTTCTTCGAGACACGCTTGACCGGTGACGTGGCGGTCGGGGTGGCGAGCGACAGTGCACCCCGAGCGGGTCAGGCGTTGGCCTGCGTCACGAATTTCGTCGTCAGATAGGCCTCGATCGCCTCCGAGCCGCCCTCGCTGCCGTAGCCGGAATCCTTCACGCCGCCGAAGGGCGTCTCGGGCAGCGCGATGCCGTGGTGGTTGATCGAGATCATGCCAGCCTCGATCCCCGACCCGAACCGGTTCGCCCGGGTGCCGGAGCGAGTATAGGCGTAGGCCGCGAGCCCGTAGGGCAGACGGTTGGCCTCGGTGAGCGCCTCCGCGTCGTCAGAAAAGCGCCGGATCGCCGCGATCGGCCCGAACGGCTCCTCGTTCATGATCCGGGCCTCCAACGGCACGTCGGCGAAGACGGTCGGTTCGAAGAAGTGGCCGCGATTGCCGATGCGGCTGCCGCCGGTGAGGAGGCGCGCGCCCTTTGCCTCGGCATCGGCCACGAAGGCCTCCATCGCCTCGACCCGGCGGCCGTGAACGAGCGGGCCCATCTGCGTTTCGGGATCGAGGCCGTCGCCGACCTTGAGCGCCTTCGAGGCGGCCACGAACCCGTCGATGAAGCGGTCGTACACGCTCTCCTGCACGAGGAAGCGGGTCGGGGCGACGCAGACCTGTCCGGCGTTGCGGTACTTATTGGCGGACAGCACCCGCACGGCGGTGTCGATGTCGGCATCATCGAACACGATCGCCGGGGCATGGCCGCCGAGTTCCATCGTCGCCCGCTTCATGTGCTGGCCCGCGAGCGCCGCGAGCTGCTTTCCGACGGCCGTCGAGCCGGTGAAGGTAATCTTGCGGATCACCGGATGCGGGATGAGGTAGCCGGAAATCTCGGCCGGATCGCCGTAGACCAGGGCGAGCGCGTCGCCGGGCACGCCCGCATCGAGGAAGGCGCGCACCAGTTCGGCGCAGGAGGCCGGCGTGTCCTCGGGGCCCTTCAGTATGACGGGACATCCGGTGCAGAGCGCCGCCGAGAGCTTGCGCACCGCCTGATTGATCGGGAAGTTCCAGGGCGTGAAGGCCGCCACCGGCCCGACCGGCTCGCGAGTGACGATCTGCAGCACACCCTCTGCGCGGGCGGGGATGACCCGGCCGTAGGCGCGCCGGCCCTCTTCGGCGAACCACTCGATGATATCGGCCGCCACCCCGGTCTCGACCCGTGATTCGGCGAGCGGCTTGCCCTGCTCGACGGTCATGGTGCGGGCGATGTCCTCCGCGCGCTCGCGCATCAGCGCGGCGGCCCGGCGCAGCACCTTGGACCGGTCGAAGGCAGAGACCCGCCGCCACGCGGCAAAGCCCCGCTCGACCGCCTCCAGCGCCTCGTCGAGATCGGCCCGCGTCGCCACCGCGACCCGGCCGATCGCCTCGCCCGTGGCCGGGTTGAGAACGGCCAGGGTCTCGCCGCCGCCACCGGGGCGCCAGCGGCCGGCGATGTGAAGCGAAACGTCGAGGTCCATGAGCCATCTCCGTACGAGGGATGGCCTTCATATAGGCACCGCGGCGCCAGGGCATCCGCCCCGGATCGCATCCGGCCTGCCCGGTGGCCGCGGGCAGGCCCAACGCCACGCGCCCCTGCCGGGGTTCGGCAGAGGCGCGCGGTCGGTGACGAGAAGGGCCGTGTTACGCGGCGTGCCACACCGGTGCGTCGGCCCAGGCGCTGTGCCCATCGAGCTCCGCGGCGAAGACGCCGTCGAGCCGCTGCCGCTCACCGTCCACCAGGGCGCCGTCCACCGCCACAGGGCGGCAGCGGCCGTGCTCGCCGGCCGGCACGAAGTCCGGATCGGTCAGCATGCCGTCCTCGCCGGCGAACCAAACGCGGCTGCCCATGTCGTAGTAGCTCTCGGCGGCCAGACCTTCGGCGAGCAGGATGTCGTGCGCATCCAGCTCGACATGCCAGTAGGTCACCTGCGTCGCCGGCTCGCGGAGGACGGAGGTGCCGTTGATCAGGCACATCACGGGCACCAGCACGCCGCCCTCGCCGTTGGCATCGGCGCCGACGAGCACCGGATGGCCGTGCGAGAGGCGCAGATCGCGCGCCGGGAGGCCGGGGCCGAAGGCGCCCGCACGGATCCGGACGGGCTGCTCGTTGTGGGGCAGCGCCTCACCCTTGGCATCGAGGGCGCGGTTGCCGATCCAGGTGATCGGACGCAGCATGCCGGAGGCCGTCACAGCGAGATCGCCGACGATCAGATCCTCGACCGCCACCTCGCCGCGGGCCGTGCGGATGAGCGTGCCCGTGGTGAAGCAGGGCGCGGCCTGGACGTTGTAATCGCCGGCCGTGTTGTTGCCGTCGGCGAGGAAGCGGGTCCGGGTGGAGCCGGGAGGCGGGTTCGAGCCGACCACCTGGGTGTTCGAGAGGAGGTAGCGGTAGTTGCCGGCCTCCGTCTCACCGGGCGGGATGGCCCTGCTCACGAACAGGATCTGGCCCGAATTGTCGAACTGCGTCGAGGTCAACTGAACGGACGTGCCTGCAAAACCGGCAGGAGCATCGGCTCCATAGGTCAGCGTGACGGGATCGCCGACAGCGTTGATGGTGCCTGATACTGTGACGGAATAGGTCGAGGCGGTATCGACCTGAAAGTTTCCGGATGCGCCGCCGTCGTCGGTTCCGAGAAAGCCGGGAGCATACGTCGTATTATTGAAAGTGATTGGCAAAGCCATAGTTCATCCCTCCCATCCTGAGCGGGCGCTTTTTCGTCAGTTCTGCGCCGAGCGATCATTTGGCGACGAAATACAGAGAGATGGACTCCGTTCCAGGAGCACCTGCGGGCTTCAACGCTGCTTTGCTCTGACTCTGCTTTCGGTCACGGCCCGACCATGCGGGGAACCTGCGACGCCGACAATCCATCGGGATCTGTTATCTGCCGATCGGATTATATTTCTCTCATGATCGTAGGCCGATGTGCCGGATCTGCAACATTTCACTGCCGAAAACGCTTGCCGATCAGTCGGTTAGGCAAAATTGCCCGGGATCTTTCGGCAATGAATGTGCGTCTTTATCTGCGGCCGGATGGGATCAATGCGCCGATCCTTCGGCCGTGCAGAAAAGTGCCGCTCGCGGCGGCATGGTGCGGGTGGGCACGTCTGCGGTCGTAGCCGGACGATCCCGGTGGCGGCCGCTCGAGCGCGACCTCCGTCGGTTCGATATCGCGCCATGACGTCCGTCCTCCGAACAGCGAGCGCGGCGGAGCCACCCTCGCATCGAGAATCGGCTCCCGGGGAACACGCCCCATGGCCGCACGCCCTCAATGGCGCAACACGGTTCGCAGTCCCGGTTCGGGATGGGCGCCGGCGGGCACGGTGGACGGCTTCCTGCCCTCCTGGGCCCCCTCCCCCTCGGACCGAGGCCGGATCGTCCCCGGTTGTCCCTGGATGGAGCAATGAAACCGGCGGCTGCATTGCATGACGAGGGCGGTAACCGCTGGATGTCGCGATTGAGTCGCACAGCCGGTGGTACGCTGATGCCGCTTGGGGGGCCGATGCCGGCTTGACGACATGACGACCTACACAGCCACGCGCGGAGCCATTCCGCTCTCTTCCTACGATCGGCCTACCGCGTCCGCCGGGCAGTCCCCTTCCATCGCGCCGGCGCAACTCCTGGCGATGCTCAAGCGCCGCCGTCGGCTCATCGCCCTCTCGATGGTCCTCGGCACGCTGGGCGGCGTGGTCGTCGTCGCGCGGACGGAACCGAACTACGTCGCCACCGCCCAGGTCATCATCGATCCGCGCGCCTTGCGCGTGGTCGAACGGGAGGTGACGCCGAGCATCGACAACGCCGACGCGCAGATCGCATCGGTCGAGAACGAGATGCGTGTCCTGCGGTCGAGCATGGTGCTCAACGCCCTGATCACCCGCGACCGGCTCGACGAGGATCCCGAATTCGCCGGCGAGCCGCCCGGCCTTCTGCGCCGGGCGAAGGCTGCGATCCTCGACCGCGTCGGCCTGTCGCCGCCCCGCTTGCCCGATCCGCGCCGCGCGGCGCTCCAGACCCTGGAGCGCAAGATCGCCGTCCGCCGGGCCGAGCGCAGCTTCGTCGTCGAGGTGCATGTCGCAACCCGTGATCCCGACAAGTCGGCCCGGATCGCGAACGAACTCGTGACGCTCTACACCGAGCAGGCGAACCGGACCCGGTCCGAGCTCGCGCGCCGCTCCGGCGCCTCCCTCGACGATCGCCTCGCCGAATTGCGCGCCGCCGTGCGCGCCGCGGAGAACCGGGTCGCGACCTTCAGGAGCGAGCACGACCTCGTCAGCGCCGATGGCTCCCTCACCAGAGACCGGCGCCTGCGCGACCTCAACACGCAGCTCGCCGCCGCCCGGGCCCGGTCCACCGAGGCCCTCGTCCGGATGGAGCAGGCGAACGCTCTGCGCGGCCGGCTCGACGGCCTGTCGGAGGCCGTCCAGTCCCAGGCCATGATCCAGTTGCGCTACCAGATCACCGAGGCCCGTCGCCGCCGGGCCAACCTCGCCAACGTGCTGGGACCGCGCCATCCCGAGCTGAACTCGGTCGGCCGCGAGATTGATGCCCTTCAGGATCAGCTCGGCCAGGAGCTGCAGCGGATCGGCGACGCGGCACGGAACGATTATCGCCGGGCCAAGCAGACCGAGGAGGAGCTGCGCAGGACGGTGGAGACGATGTCGACGGCCTCGCTCGCCGACGACCGCGCGCTCGCCGAGCTGCGGGCGCGGGAGGCGGAGGCAGAGGCCCAGCGCAAGCTGTTCGCCCAGTATCTCGTGCGCTCCCGCGAGCTCATCGAGCAGACGCAGGTCGATGTGAACAACATCCGCGTGATCGGCGCAGCGATCCCGCCCGAACTGCCGACGAACTTGAGCAAGGCCATCGTCCTCGTGCTCGGAACGCTGATCGGCCTAGCGCTCGGCATCCTGGCGGCGATCGCCCTCGGCGTCCTGCGCGGCGAGGCGGCGTCCCTGCCGCGGTACCCGGTCGGGTCGGGTGAAGTGGTGATCGCCTGACACCCCCTGCATCCCTGCGGCCGGAGACCCTCCGCCATCGGCCGCCGCAGGGGCCCCAAACGCCTTTCCCGAGCCTCGCGCCATGACCGCAACCAGCATGACCGCAACCAGCCTGACCGACACGAGCCCTCCGCCAAACGCTGTCCGGGCCGCGCCGTCGTCGATCGGGTTGTCCGGCGCGCGGTGGCGCGCGGCCTTCGTCGTCTTCGCGGTGCTGATGTGCGCGAACGCCTTCTACGTGCTCTTCCTCGGCAGCAACAACGAGGTCGGCAACACCAAGACGCTGATGCCATCGAACCGGAACAACCTGTTCTATGTCGGGCTCTGGCTCTGCCTCTACGTCCTGTCCCTCGGCGTGGTGCTGCGGGACATGTGGCGCAACGGGATCGACCTTTGCCTGGTCGCCGTCCTTCCATTCGCCGGCTACATCCTGCTCTCCACCTGCTGGGCGACCGATAGCTGGGCGTCGCTGGTCCCGGCGGGGATGCTCGTCCTGAACATCGCCATCGCCGCGGCGCTGGCCTGCATCGTCCATCCGGCGGTGTTCCTGAGCCTGTACGCCTGGACCAACGTCTTCCTGGTGGCGTCCTCCCTGGTGATGGTGGTGGTGATGCCCGATGCGGTGCGCACCGACATCACCCGGCCGGGCCTGCTGATGTCGGGCGAGCTGTTCGGCGCTTACGGCAGCAAGACCCTGCACGGCATGTCCGCCGCGAGCGCGATGCTGATCCTGCTGTTCCTGCCCGGCGCGAGCCCGCGGGGCCTGCGCGGGCCGGCGCTCGCCATCCTCGCGCTCGGGTTGATCCTGGCCAACTCGATGTCCTCCGTGAGCGGCATCGCGGTGGCGGGCCTGACGCTCCTGACCGCCCGGATGCTGCCCGGCTGCGGCCGGGCCATCTTCGCGGCGGTGACCGGGTTCGCGATCCTGCTCTCGCTCTTCCTGCCCTTCATCGGGGTCGGCGACATCGCCGTCGCGCTCGGCCGCAGTCCCGATTTTACCGGGCGCAGCAACTTCTGGCCCTACGCCCTCGAAGTTTTTCGCGACCGGCCGGTGTTCGGCTACGGCTATCTGAGTTTCTTCAACACCGACCCGTTCTCGAAAGCATAGAATGTGTGGGAGCGGGAGATGTTCTTCTTCACACCCGACTTCCACAACACCTTCCTCGACACTCTGGTCGGCTTGGGCCTCGTCGGCGGCGCGTTCTATCTCGTCCTGCTCCTGGCCTCGTCCTGCATCTTCGCGCATCCGAGCCTTGAGCGGCGCACCGCCTTCCTGCTCTCGGCCCTCCTGATCGCCTTCATCCTCAACAGCGCGACCGGCTACCTTTTCCTCGCACACAACCGGATGTCGACGATCTTCCAGTTCTACTGCCTGTTCGTTCTCTGCCGCCGGTATCGGCCGCACTTCCCGCAGCCAGCCGTCGCCTGAGCGTCACGCCGCCAGCCCTGTCTCGGGTGAAGCGGCGTTCGAAGGCGTTCCCGAAGCCGGCGTCGTCCGAACCATGCCACTCACGGCCATGATCGGTCGATCCGCCGGGATGATCGCTCCGGACGAGATGGACCGGACGAAGGCTTCGATCGTGGGGGAGTTCGGCGCACCATCGGTGCCGGGCCGATGCCATGTTTCTCGAGCCAGTCGAGCGATCACGAGACATCGCCGCCCCGGACGGACAGACCCGCGCCGGGGGATGCTTCCATCAACGCGCCGCGTCGGGAAGTCGTGTGTGAGACCGCTGTGAGAGTGCGGTCATTTTCGCTTTTGATTTTCGCCCCAACTCCTTCCGATCACTCAGGAAAGAGTTTGGTGCGGCCAAGAGGACTCGAACCTCCACCCCTCGCGGGACTAGCACCTCAAGCTAGCGCGTCTACCAATTCCGCCATGGCCGCCCTTGCCGCCGTGCCGCTTGTGGCGGCCGGTGTCTTGTGTGGGCGGCGCAGCGGATAACAGATGCCCGGGACGTGCACAAGCGCCGGATTCGTTTCTTCGCGTTTTGCCGCCTCGAAAACCGCTCAGGGCATCGTGCCCACGTCGTCGAGGATCGGCACGGCGCCCTCGCCGATGGTCACGCCGGGAGTGCGCACCACCTCGGCCTTGCGGATCAGCTCGGTCACCTCCACGGAGATGCGGTTGCCGGTCACCACGATCTGCCCGCGGGCGATCGGGTGATCGTTGGCGAGGATCTCGACCATGTCGGTCTCGGTGGCCTCCAGCTCGATCACCGCCCCGCGGCCCATGCGCAGCAGCATGTGCAACGGCATGTGGCTGCGCCCCAGCACGACCTTGAGATCGACCTGCAATTCGTCCAGGACCGCCACGCGCGGATGCTCCGTTTGTTAAAAACCCGGAAAACCTTCCGCACGCGATGGTGAAGTCTTGGTAAACAATTCCTTCACGGCACCCGCTTCCCGGCTTTCAATCGCACCCGCGACATTCCTGCCGCGGGCGGACGCGCCGCCGGTGGTCTGGCGCGTGACCGACAGCCTCGTCGATTACCAGGAGGCGGAGGCCGAGATGGAGGCCCGCGCCACGGCCATCGCCCGCGGCGAGGCGGATGAACTCGTCTGGCTCTTGGAGCATCCGCCGCTCTATACGGCGGGCACTTCGGCCAAGAGCGCCGACCTCGTCGAGCCGGAGCGCTTCCCCGTCCACCGCACGGGCCGGGGCGGACAATACACCTATCACGGGCCGGGCCAGCGCATCGCCTACGTGATGCTGGACCTCAACCGGCGCCGGCCCGACCTGCGGGCCTATGTGGCGAGCCTGGAGGCGTGGCTGATCGCGACGCTCGACGCCTACAACATCCGGGCCGAGCGCCGCGAGGACCGGGTCGGGGTCTGGGTGCGCCGGCCGGACAAGGGGCCGACCGTCGAGGACAAGATCGCGGCGATCGGCATTCGTGTGCGGCGCTGGGTGAGCCTGCACGGCATCAGCCTCAACGTCGAACCGGACCTCGCCCACTTCTCCGGCATCGTGCCCTGCGGCGTGCGCGAGCACGGGGTCACGAGCCTGGCCGATCTCGGCCGCATCGTCAGCCTGCCCGAGGTGGACATGGCGCTACGCGCCGCCTTCGAGCCGATCTTCGGCCCGACGCGCGACGAAGCCTGACATCCTGGGTTTCGAAAGGGATCATCCCTTTCGCGGGTCCAGGGCGGAGCCCTGGGAGAATGCCGGGGCGCTGCCCCGGCGCCCCGCCAAAGGGGTGACCCCTTTGGGATCCCGGACATTACGCGTCGGCGGTGGCCGTTGGGGCGACCGGGCGTGCGGACGGCGTTGCCCGGCGCAGGCGGAGACCCGCGCGCAGCAGCGGCAGCACGAGGCGGGCGAGCCGGATCTGGCCGGGGAGCTGTCGCGGCATCAGCGGGCGGTAGGCGAGGCGCGGGCTGGCGCGATCGACCGCCGCGACGATCTCGCCGACCCGCGGCAGGGCGGCGATGCGGCGGGCTTCCGCCTCGGTGATGCCGAGCCGGCGCGCCCAGGCGAGATCGCGGGTGAGCCGGCCCTCGTCGTAGAGGCGACGCAGCCGTGCGCGCCAGACGTAGCGATGAAGCGCGCGGGGCACGGCCTCCATGCGGGCGTCGCACAGGGCGTCGGGCTCCTCGCAGCGGGAGCGGATCGTGTCGGCAACGCCGCCGGCCGCGCGGCCGGTGAGGCGGGCCGAGATCAGCACCAACACCGCCCGGTCATGGCGCACGCGAAAGCCCCGCTGGAGCAGCGCGCCGACGAAGGCGCCGTCCTCGCCGAGCGGGATTTCCGGCATGCCGCCGACGTCGCGGTAGGCGGGAAGCCGCACGGCGAGCGAGGCGCCGATGGTGGTGCGGTGGCAGGGCCAGGGATCGTGCGGATCGGGATCGATGCGCGCCTCCATCTCAGTGATGAGCGCGTCGTAGGTGTCCTCCAGCCGGCCGCGGGCGGGCAGCGAGGGCGGCAGCAGGGCCGCCTCCTCCGGGATCAGTTCGACCCGGCCGGCGACCGCGTCAGCGCCCGCCTCCAGGGCGGCGAGGTTGGCCGCGACCCAATCCGGCGGGACGATGCTGTCGGCGTCGGTGGTCAGGAGCGTCGCCGTCGCGGAGGCCGTCCCCTCCGCTTCGAGCCACGCGACCGCCGCGTCCATCGCCGCGCGGCGCGCCCAGCCCGCATGCGCCCCGGCATGAACGCGCTCGATCACCCGGACGGGAATCGACAGCGCCGGCACGAAACGGGCGACGATCTCCGCCGTGTCGTCGGTGCAGTTGTTGAGGAACAGCACGAGCCCGAGCCGCCCCGGCGCGAGGCCGGTCTGCCGGTCGATCGCCGTCAGGCAGCGGGCGATCCGCTCGGCCTCGTTGCGCACGGGGATGGCGATGAGGGTGTCGAGGCGCGACGGCGTGGGGGAAACGGGCGGCACGGACAGGCTCCGGGAAAGCCGATGGGAGGCGCCGGAATGCGGGCTCCGCGCGGCGCGTGCGCCTCCATAGGCTGCGCTTGATGAACCGCGGCTGATGGTCTCGCGCCACGGAACGGCACGGGCGGCCCCCGGTTTCCCGCGCACCCCCGTCAGCAGGCAGCCTTCAACGGAGGCTTCGAAGAATCGTCCAGGGATCGCGCGGGATCCGGACCCCTCATCGCGGCGCGCCGCAGGAACCCGAAACGATGATCGTCCTCTACGGCATTGCCCTGCTCGCCGGCATCGCCACGGCCGTCCAGCCCGGCCAAAGCACGCAGCTCGCCAAATCCTTCGGCGAGCAGCCCTTCGCGGCCGGGCTCGTCTCGATGCTGGTCGGCACCGTCACCATGCTCGGCATCGGCCTCGCGACCGGGCGGCTGCAGCTGCCGAGCCTTCAGCAGGCCGGCCAGACGCCGATCTGGGCCTGGTTCGGTGGTGCGCTCGGCGCTGGCGTCATCCTGGCCCAGCTCTTCGTCGCGCAGCGGATCGGCGCGGCGGCCTTCCTCGGCCTTCTCGTGACCGCGGGCGTCGTCACCTCGATCACGCTCGATCATTTCGGGCTCGAAGGCTTCGCCGTCCATCCCGCGAGCGTCACGCGCCTTCTCGGCGGGGCGCTGATGATCGCCGGCGTCGCCCTGGTGGCCCTGTCCTGACGGGGTTCGCCCGGCTTAGCCCTACTCCGCCGCCTGCCGAAGCCGGGGCGAGGCCGGAGCGGCGTTCCCGGCCCGCGCCCGCGCCAGTGCGGCGTCGAGGGCGTCGCTCAGCGAGGTCACGAGCAGGTCGGCGGAGATCGCCCGGCGCAGGCGGCCGAGGGAGGCCGGGTCGCGCTCGCGCCAGAAGCCGACGAGGATCGTCACGCCCGGCGCGGCCTTGCGGGCGCGGCGGATGGTCAGGCGGATCTGCGACAGGCTGATCGGGTCGAGATAGGAGAAGCAGATCATCGCCGGGCGCTCGCCCTCGGGCAGACCGTTCCGCAACGCGTCGCCCGGTGCCACCCGCGCCCCGAGCCCGTGGCGGGAGAGCGTCTGAGCGAGCATCAGCGTCGCGGCCTCGTCGAAGGCGCCTCCGCTCGGCACGCACAGGACCGGCGCCTCGCCGCGCCAGGCCGAAGCCAAGTCGTCCGGGCCGAGCACGATGCCGGCGGTGTGCCGGTCCGGCCCCACCGCGGCGAAGGCGGCCTCGGCCTCGGCCCCGATGGGCTTGCGCGAGCGCCGCGGCATGCCGCGCTTGCGCGCCAGTCCCAGCGCCTCGACCACCGTGCGGAAGCCGGCGCCGACCTCGCCCTGCCGCTCCCGGTCGAGCATGCCGCGCGCCGCATCTTCCTGGGCCATGCGCAGGCCCGGAAGCACGACCTCGTCGTAATAGGTCACGAGCGCCCGCTCCTTCAGGAACAGCCGCCCCTGATCGACGGCCTCGGCCGGATCGCCCGCCAGCATGCGCTGGTAGAAGATCTCCTGGGGGCCGAGCGCCGGGCGGTCGCCAAGGATCACGTCGAGGAACCACAGCCGCTCGACATGGCGGCCGAGCACCACGAGGCAGACCGTCAGCGGGGTGGCGAGCAGGAGCCCGATCGGCCCCCACAGGAAGGTCCAGATCGTCGCCGCGAGGATCACCGCAATCGGCGAGATGCCGGTCGAGTGCCCGTAGAGCAGCGGCTCGACCACGTGACCGGCGATCGGCTCGATCACGACGAACAGGATCGCGACTTGGATCGCCATCGACCAGCCGGGATCGACGGCCACGGCGATGGCGAGCGGCAGCGCCGCCGAGAGCACCGCGCCGACATAGGGCACGAAGCGCGAGATGCCGGCGATGACGCCGAACAGGATCGGGCTCGGCACGCCGATGAACCACAGGCCCACACCGATCACGAGGCCGAAGGCGACGTTGAGGATGAGCTGCGCCACGAAGAACCGGCTGAGCCGGCTCGTGGCGTCGTCGATCGCCGCGGTGGTGCGGCGCAGGTCGCTCGATCCCGCCAGCCGGATCGCGCGGTTTCGCAGATCCTCGCGCTGGAGCAGGATGAAGATCGTGAACAGGAGGATCAGGCCAAGCGTCGCCAGCGGGTGCAGCACCCCGCCCGCCACGCTGCCGAGCGTCGTCAGCAGCCCGGAGCGGGGGGCGTGGATCTCGACCTGCATCGGCCGCTCCGCCGTGCCGAGCGGCGCGTTGGTCTCGGACTCGGTCTTGGCGGCGGGCGGCTGCAACTCCTTGCCGATCTCCTCGGCCATGTCGAAGAAGCCGGAGAAGGTGTCCGACAGGCTTCCGCGCTCGGCGGTGGCGGCGCGCAGGGCCGTGATCTTGTCGCGCAGGGTCAGCGAGTAGCGCGGCAGATCGGTCGCGAGCTGCGCCGCCTCGCGAGCGATCAGGCTGCCGATCGCGCCGAGCAGGCCGAACGCGAGCACCACTACCAGCAGCACCGCCGCCACCCGCGGCACGCGGACGCGCCGCAGGGCCCGCACGGCGGGCACGAGGACGAAGCTCAGCAGGATGGCGAGCGCCACCGGCACGAGGATGTCGCGGCCGAAATACAGCGCGCCGGCGAGCGTCACGACCAGCAGCATCGAGGCGAGCGTCGTCACCACCGGCAGCGCCTGCCGCAGGAGCCGCGTGGTGACCGGATCGGTGGTCATGGCGTCCTCATGGGCAACGGGGCCCGTTCGGGTGAGGGAATGTCAGGAGCGGTGGGGGCGGGCCAGGCGCCTCAATCCCCCGCCCCGATCGCCGTGCCGATCTGGGTGAGCAGTTTGGGGAAATCGATCGGTTTGGGGTGATAGTCGTCGCAGCCGGCCTGGATCGCCTTGTCGCGGTCGCCCGACATGGCGTGGGCGGTCAGCGCGATGATCGGGATGGCGCGGGTATCGGTCGCGGCCTTCAGGGCGCGGGCGGTCGACCACCCGTCGAGGATCGGCAGGTTCATGTCCAGCAGGATCACGTTGGGCTGGGCGGCGCGGGCCTGCTGCACGCCCGCCTCGCCGTCATGGGCGAGCACGACCTCGTAGCCGCGGCGCTTGAGCCGGCGGGACAGGAAATCCCAGATCTCCTCGTGGTCTTCCACCAGCAGGATTTTGCCCGACACGCCTGAACCCCTTCTCGCGCCGCACGCGCTGTGGCCACACAACGCACGGAAAGCCGTTGCGGTAGCATAGGATCATTTGCAAAACCGCGTCCCTCCCACGGCCCCTCGCCTTGTGTCGCTCGGGCCGGGCCGGCTATGGGGCTTGGCGGCGGGATCATGCGAGGCGTTTGCGGTGCGACAGGGCGATGCGGAGGGCGATGATCCGCGCGTCGCAGCGCTGCTCGCGCGTCTCTCGGACGACGAGGTGCCGTTCTCGATCGCCGGGCGCGACGACTTGGCCGGGCTCACCCTGTCGCGCGCCGCGCTGAACGGTCACATCGATCCGACGGCGCCGCCGCGCTGGTGGATGGAGGGCGTGGGCGGGCTCGACCTCGCCGGCGCCGACCTCGCCGACGCCCGGCTGGAGATGACCGACTTTTCCGACGCCAACCTGCGTCGCGCCTCGCTCGCCGGAGCCCTCGCGCGCTCGGCCGGCTTCGCGAATGCCTGCCTGGAGGAAGCGGACTTTGCCGGCGCCGACCTCAGCGGCGCGCGCTTTACCGGGATTGCCGGCGGGCAAGCCTCCTTCCGCGAGGCGATGCTGGAGGATGCCGACTTCTCCGGCGCCACCATGCGCTTTGCCCGGCTCGACAAGGCTTTGCTCGATGGCGCCCGCTTCGAGGGAGCCGACCTGTGGGGCACCGACTTCACCGGGGCGGATGCCGACGATTCCGTGTTCCGAAAGGCCCGGCTCGACGAGGCCAACCTCTCCGACTGCAACCTGACCGGCGCGGATTTCGAGGGGGCGAGCCTGAAGAAGGCGCGGCTCGTCGGCTCGCGGCTGCGCGGCGCCAACTTCTCCGGGGCCCACCTCGACGGGGCGGACCTGTCGGGGGCCGACTTCTCCCGCACCAGCCTCGTGCGGCTCGACCTCACGACGTGCAAGCTGCACCGCGCGCGCTTTGCCGGCGCATGGCTGGAAGGCGTGCGGCTCTCCGTCGAGCAGATCGGCGGGATGGTCGGCGAGGAGGCGGCGGGCGAGTACGAGGCGGCCCAGGCGAGCTATCTCGCGCTCGAGCGCAACCTTCAGAGCATCGGCAGCCCCGAGGGCGCGAGCTGGGCCTACAAGCGCGGGCGCCGCATGGGCCGCCGCCATGCCGGCGTGCGGGCCCGCGAGGCCTTTTTCGCCCGCGATGTGCGGGGAACGCTGAGCTCCGGATACCGCTGGATCGCCGACCGCTTCGTCGAGTGGCTGTGCGACTACGGCGAGAGCCTGTCGCGGATCGCCCGTGCCTTCCTCGTCGGGATCTTCCTGTTCGCCGGGGCCTATGGGGCGACGGGCGGGCTTTTTCATGAGGGCGAGAACGCGCCGACCTACAACCCGCTCGATCTCGTCAGCTACAGCGCGCTCAACATGATGACCGCCAACCCACCCGAGATCGGGGTGAAGCCGCTGGGCCGCGTCACCAACCTGCTGGTCGGGTTGCAGGGGGCGGCGGGGATCGTGCTGATGGGGTTGTTCGGCTTCGTCCTCGGCAACCGCCTGCGCCGCTGACTTTTGATTTCGTATCCGCGCGAAAGCCGGCCACACCGGGCGGACGCAAACCGTGACGACGCGGCTGCGACGCCGACGAAGCCATGATGCCGACGAAGCTGACGGGAGACATCACCGTGACCGTACAGGACGGGAAGGTGCCGGAAACCGGGCCGACCATGGCCGATTTCCGCAATCTCGCCGACGCCTTGCCGCAACTCGCCTGGATCGCCGAGGCCGACGGCACCCTCGTCTGGTACAATCGCCGCTGGTACGACTACACCGGAACGACGCCCGCCGAGATGGCCGGCCATGGCTGGCGCAAGCTGCACCACCCGGACCATCTCGAGCGCGCCGCGGAGCGCTTCGCCAGCTGCATCGCGGCGGGCGAGTCGTGGCAGGACACCTTCCCCCTGCGCGGCAAGGACGGCCGCTACCGCTGGTTCCTGTCGATGGCCGAGCCGGTCCGCCATGCGGACGGCACCGTCCTGCGCTGGTACGGCACCAACACCGACGTCACCGAGACGCGGGTCGCGCAGGACGCGCTCGGCCATTCCGAGCAGCGCTTCCGCGCGCTGGTGGATGCCTCCGCGGCCGTCATCTGGAACACGACCGCGCAAGGGGAGCTGATGCCGCCCCAGGCGAGCTGGGCCGCCTATACCGGCCAGAGCGACGAGGCCTATCAGGGCTGGGGCTGGATCGACGCGATCCATCCCGACGACCGGGCGCGCGTCGCCGAAGTCTGGGCCGAATGCGTCGAACGGGTGACCGTGTTCGAGGTCGAGTACCGCCTGCGCCGCCACGACGACGTCTGGCGCGACATGGAGGTGCGCGGCGTGCCGGTGCTTGCCGAAGACGGCTCCATCCGTGAATGGGTCGGGCTCAACATCGACATCACCGCCCGCAAGGAGGCCGAGGCCGCGATTGAGCACGCCCGTGCCGCGGCGGAGGCCGCCAACCTCGCCAAGAGCCAGTTCCTGGCCAATATGAGCCACGAGTTGCGCACGCCGCTCTCGGCGGTGATCGGCTATTCCGAGATGCTCGGCGAGGAGCTGGAGGATCTGGGCCAGGCCGAGCTGCTGCCGGACCTGCGCAAGATCGAGTCGTCGGCCCGCCACCTGCTCGGCCTCATCAACGACGTGCTCGACATCTCCAAGATCGAGGCCGGTCGCCTGACCCTGGCGGCGGAGACCTTCGATGTCGTGTCCCTGATCGAGGATGTCACGGCTGCCACGCAGAGCCTGATCACGAAGAAGCGCAACCGCTTCCGCCTCGATTTCGAGGGGGATCTGGGCACCATGCATCAGGATCAGTTGAAGCTGCGCCAGTCGCTGATCAACCTGATCGGCAACGCGGCGAAGTTCTCCGAGGATGGCGAGATCATCCTCGGTGTGCGGCGCCTGCGGGAGGACGGGGCCGACTGGCTGAGCTTTTCCGTCTCGGATACCGGCATCGGTTTGACGCAAGAGCAGATCGGCCGGCTGTTCGAGCGCTTCTCCCAGGCGGATGAATCGACCACGCGCCAGTTCGGCGGCACCGGCCTCGGCCTCGCCATCACCCGCGCCTTCGTCGAGCGGATGGGCGGCACGATCGGCGTCGAGAGCACCTTCGGCGCGGGCGCGACCTTCACGATCCGCCTGCCGGCCGAGCTCGCCGCCCACGAGGAAGAGGTCGAGGCGGAAAGCGTTGCCGCTCGCGTTCAGGAGATCACCGAGGGCGAGGCGCATCTGCACGACGTGGTGCTGCTCGTCGATGACGACCCGGCCGCCCGCGACCTGCTCCAGCGCTTCCTCGAACGCGAGGGGTTCCGCGTGCGCACCGCCAATGACGGGCGGGCCGGGCTGACCTTGGCCCGGGCGCTGAAGCCGCGGGCGATCCTGCTCGACATCGAGATGCCGCGCATGGACGGCTGGGCGGTGCTGCACGCGATCCGCACCGATCCCGAGATCGCCGAGACGCCGGTCATCATCACCAGCGTGGTCAACGAGTTCAGCCTCGCCCACGTGCTCGGCGCCACCGATTACATGGTGAAACCGATCGATTGGGGAGCGCTCAAGGATGCGATGGAGCGCTACCGCCCCGTTGACCGCGAGGGCAGTGTGCTCGTGGTCGATGACGACGCCGATGCCCGCGAGCGGGTGCGCCGCACGCTCCAGCGCGACGGCTGGCAGGTGCGCGAGGCCGAGAACGGCGCCGCCGCCCTGGAGAGCCTGGATCAGGTCCGCCCGAGCCTGATCCTGCTCGACCTGATGATGCCGGTGATGGACGGCTTCGCCTTCCTGCGGGCGCTCCGCGGCCGCCCCGATGGCGACAGCATCCCCGTGGTGGTGCTCACCGCCAAGGAGATCACGAGCGAAGAGAAGGAGAGCCTCGGCCGGCAGGCCGACCGGCTCATCGTCAAGGGTACGATGAGCCTCTCCGAGATCGGCCGGCAATTGCGCGACCTCTACAGCCACCAGGACGGCACGCCGCTGCCGGGCAAAATCCAGAGCTTGATCGACAAGCTGTCGCCGTAGGTCATCCCAGCCAGCGCCCTCACCCTGAGGTGTCGGAGCCAAGCGCAGGCCTCGAAGGGGCTTCCAGGGATCGCGCGGGGTACTGGAAGACGCTTCGAGGCTGCTTTGCGGCAGCTCAGGGTGAGGATGCGGGTGGGATCTTCGCTCCCTCCATCGCCCGCGCCAGCCCCTCGTAGACCCGCGGATCGGTCATCTGCGCCACGTTGAAGCGCATGAAGCTGCCGGCCGTCTGCGAGACGCTGAAGACGTTGCCGGGGGCCAGCACCAGACCCTCCGTCAAGCCGGCGCGGGCCAAGGCCGCCGCGTCCTGCCCGTCGGGCAGGCGGCACCACAGGGTGAAGCCGCCGCGCGGCACGATCCAGGGCGTGATGCCGAGCGAACCGAGCCGGGCGGTGGCCTCCCGGCGCGCCCGCGACAGGCGGCGGCGCAAGGCTTCCAGATGCTTGCGGTAGCTGCCATCGGCGAGCGTGCCGGCGATCAGCTCGGCGGCGACCGGGCTCGGGCCGCCGAAGCTCGTCGCCACCTGGAGATCGACCAGGGCCTCGATCCAGTCGGGGCGCGCGGCGATGAAGCCGCAGCGGATCGAGGCCGAGAGCGTCTTCGAGAAGCTGCCGATACGGATGACGCGGTTCAGGCCGTCGAGGGCGGCGAGCCGGGGTGAGGGCTCGGGCTCCAGGTCGGCGAAGATGTCGTCCTCGACGATGGTGAGGTCATGCGCTGCCGCGAGCGTCAGGAGCCGGTGGGCATTCTGCGGCGAGAGCGTCGCGCCGGTCGGATTGTGGAGCGCCGAATTGGTGACGTAGAGGCGCGGGCGATGCTCGGCGAGCGCCGCGGCGAAGGCCGCGAGGTCGGGCCCCGTCGGCGTGTAGGGCACCCCGATGATCCGGACCGCGTGGACGCGCAGCAGGGCCTGGAAGTTGAAGTAGCAGGGATCGTCCACGATCACCGTGTCGCCGGGCCGCAGGAGGAAGCGGCCGATCAGGTCGATGGCCTGCGTCCCCGAGGCAGTGAGCAGCAGCTGATCCGCGCCGAGTTCGATCCCTTCCCCCGCCATCCGGCGCACGAGGTGACGCCGCAGGGACAGCGCGCCGCGGGTGACGCCGTAATCGGTCAGCACCGCGTTTCCGGCCTGCGCGAGGCTGCGCACGGCCCGGCGAATGGCCGCGTTCGGCATCCACTCCGCCGGAAGCCAGCCGCAGCCCGGCTTGAGCATCTCCGGACCGGCATCGAGCGATTGGCGCGAGACCCAGAGCGGATCGATTGCCCGCTCGCGCTGCGGCTCCGCCTCGGTGAGCGCCAGCGGCGAGACCGCCCCCGAGACGAAGAAGCCGGAGCCCGGTCGCGCCCGGATCAGTCCCTCCGCCGCGAGCCGGTCGTAGGCCTCGACCACGGTCGAGGGCGAGACGCCCATGGTCGTGGCGAAGCGGCGGATCGAGGGCAGCTTCTCGCCCGGGCTCAGCGACCGGGCGGTGAGCTTGGTGCGGATCGCCGTCATCACCGCCGCCGTACGGCCCACGGTTTCATCCGTCATGTCGCGGTCGCTCAATCATATGGGCGTATGGGGGCATACAGTTCGGTTTGAACTGTAAGGTACTGTTTCTGTCGCCGCCAGGGTTCAAGCTCTAACCTCGCATCGCCCTTCGAGACGAACGATGCCCGAACATCACACGAACAATCCGGTTGGAAAGACCTGGCGCGGGTGGGGCCACGGCCTCCTCGGCGTGCTGATCTTCAGCGGCTCGCTGCCGGCGACGCGGGTGGCGGTCGGCGGTTTCACGCCGCTCTTCCTCACCGCCTCGCGCGCGGTGATCGCCGCCGGGCTCGGAGGCGCGCTCCTGGCTCTGCTGCGGCAGAAGCGGCCGGCGCGGGGCGATCTCGGGCCGCTCGCCGTGGTGGCTCTCGGCGTGGTGGTCGGCTTTCCCCTGCTTACGGCGCTGGCGCTCCGGCACATTACCTCGGCCCGCTCCATCGTCTTCATCGGCCTGCTGCCGCTCGCCACCGCCCTGTTCGGTTTGCTGGGGGCCGATGACAGGCCAAAGCCCGCCTTCTGGCTGTTCTCGGGCGCGGGCAGCGTGCTGGTGGCGGGGTTCGCCCTGGCGCGCAGCGACGGCGCCGACCTGACGGGTGACGGGCTGATGCTGGGGGCGATCCTGCTGTGCGGTCTCGGCTACGCCGAGGGCGCGCGCCTATCGCGCCGGCTCGGCGGCTGGCAGGTCATCTCCTGGGCGCTCGTTCTGGCCGCGCCCGCCATGGCCGTTCTGGCGCTCGCCACCCTGCCGGATTCTTGGGCCGGGATCGGCCTGCCGGCCTGGGCCGGGCTCGGCTACGTCTCGGTCTTCAGCATGCTGGTCGGCTTCGTGTTCTGGTATCGCGGGCTGGCGCTCGGCGGCATCGCCGGGGTCGGGCAACTGCAACTGCTCCAGCCCTTCTTCGGCCTCGCGCTCGCCGGCCTTCTGCTCGGCGAGCCGGTCGAGGGGGCGATGGTCGCGGTCGCCGCCGGGGTGGTGCTGTGCGTCGTCGCGGCGAAACGGTTTGCCTGAAGGCGATCCCGCTCAGAACCCCCCGCCGGCCTGATCGAAATCGACATAAGCCGTCTCGATCACGATCTGCGTGCGGCTGATGACTTCGAGCTTGCGCAGGATCTCGGAGACGTGGGCCTTCACTGTCGAGTCGCCGACCTGCAGCTCGTAGGCGATCTGCTTGTTGAGCTTGCCCTGGCGGATCATGCCGAGCACCCGCATCTGCTGCGGGGTCAGGCGCGCGACCCGCTCGGCGATCGGCGCCTTGTCGCCGCCCCGCGCCGGGGCCGGCGCGGCGGCGAGATCGGGCGGCATGAACAGGGCGCCGCCGAGGACCTCGGAGATCGCCCGGGTCAGGGTCGCCTTGTCGACGGCCTTGGGCACGAAGCCGGCCGCGCCGTGCCGCACGGCCTCGTGCATGATGCGCGGATCGGTGACGCCGGAGACGATCAGGATCGGCACGCGGGGAAAGCGGGTGCGGATCGCGGTGAGTCCCTCGAACCCGGTCACGCCCTGCATCGAGAGATCGAGCAGCGTCAGGTCGATGGCGGGGTTCCGGCCCAGGATCTCGCAGGCCGTGCCGATGCCGTCCGCCTCGTGCAAAACGGCCTCGGGGAAGGCGAGCGCGATGGCGCTCGCCAGCGCCTCGCGGAACAGGGGGTGATCGTCGACGATCAGGAGGCGCAGGGCCTGTCCGCCTGCTAGGGGAGCCGCCTCGTCGGAGTGGCCGCCGATATCCGATTGTGCGCTGGCCGTCATCGCGATCATGTCTTCCGGCGCGCCGGCACCGGCCGGCGAGGGCCCATTCGCCGATCTTAAGCCGATTCGAGATCCGCCGCTTCCCGGTCTTTGGTCCATCCCGCCCGACCGGCCCGTCGGCACCGCCTGCGGCGTCAGACGCCTTCGAGGACGAGCTGGCGGCGGCCGGGGCGGTGTCCCTCCGAGCCGGTCTCGCGAAAGCCGATCTTGTGCAGCAGGCCCCAGGAGGCGACGTTGCCGGGCCGGCATTCGGCCACGATCGCCCGGCGGGGAAAGCGGCGGCGCAGCAGGCCGACGATGGCGGAGACCGCCTCCGTCCCGAAGCCGCGGCCACGGGCGGCCCCGCCGATCCAGTAGCCGATCTCGACCGCGCCCTCCCCTCGCAGATGGGTGCCGACGACGCCGACGAGCGGGGCGGCCGCCTCGCGGCTCCAGACGCCGAGGAAGCGGTCACGCCCATGCCGGCCCGAGGCGATCAGCGCCTCGGCGTCCGCCAGGGTGAAGGGGGTGGCGAGAAAATCGACCGCGCCGGTGATCGCCGGATCGTCGGTGAGCGCGTGCACGGCCCGCGCGTCTCCGGCGCTGAGCGGCGCGATCGTCAGCCGCCCGGTCTCGAGACCGGGCAGGTCGCTCAGGCTGTCGCGGCGGATCCGGCGGAGGAACATGTTTGCGGCATGCTGTGGCGCGCGTGAGACCATTAACGCTCTGTCGCCGCGATTTAATCCAGGGTCGTTGGAAAAATCTCGGCTCGAAAAAATCCATCCGGTCCCGCATGGGTGGCTTACATGGGTGGCCTGCGGGGCGCTGGCGAACCATCGCAGCGGGCCTTGGTTGCCTCGCCAGGAGACCGTGATGACCGACACCCGTGACGCGATTCCGACCGAGACCCGGTACGAGCCCCAGGCGCCGCTCTCCGTGGCGGCGCGCAGCGCCTGCCCGCGCTGCGGCCGGGGCCACCTGTTCAAGGGGTTTCTGAGCATCGCCCCACGCTGTGATTCCTGCGGACTCGACTTCTCCTTCGCCGATCCCGCCGACGGACCCGCCTTCTTCGTGATGATGACCACGGCGATCCCCGCGGTCGCCTTCGGCCTGTGGCTGGAGCTGACCTACGACCCGCCGGTCTGGCTCCACTTCGCCCTGACCCTGCCCGTGGTGCTGATCGCCTGCACCCTCCCCTTGCGCTTCTTCAAGGGATGGCTGGTGGCGAGCCAATACGTTCACCGCGCCGAGGAAGGTCGGCTCGCCCGGCCGTTGCCGGTCGAGGCTGCAAAGCCGGACGCGCCCGGCCCACGCTAGTTCAGACCCACGAAAAAGCCCGCCCCGATCGCTCGGGGCGGGCTTCGTTTGTGTGCCGTCGATCCGGCCAATCAGTGCGCGGCGGGTGCCGTCGCGGCCGGATGGATCACCATCTCGGTGAACGGGTAGACGTAGGCCTGGAGCATCACGAGGCCGCCGACGAGGCAGGCCAGTACGATCGAGTGCCAGAACACGAAGCGCAGGATCTTGCTCTCCTGGCCGAAATAGCCCGTCGCCGTCGAGGCCACGACGATCGACTGGGCGTCGATCATCTTGCCCATCACGCCGCCCGACGAGTTCGCCGAGGCCATGAGGATGCCCGACAGTCCGAGCTGCTCCGAAGTGATCCGCTGCAGGCCGCCGAACAGCACGTTCGAGGCCGTGTCCGAACCCGTCAGCGCGACGCCGAGCCAGCCCAGCAGCGTGCCGAAGAACGGGTAGAGGATGCCCGTGCCGGCGAAGGCGAGGCCGAGCGTGGCGTCGACGCCGGCGTAGCGGGTGAGCACGCCGAGGGCGAGCATCGCGGCGATGGTGATGAGCGAGTAGCGCAGCACCCAGATCGTCTCGAAATACGCCGTGACGAGGCGGACCGGCGAGAACCGCATGATGATGCCGGAGATGATCGCGGCGAACAGCACGCCCGTGCCGGTGTAGGACATGTAGGTGAAGTTGAAGATCGCGGCCTCGGCCTTCGGCGCGGCCTCCACCGGGGGCACCTTCATGATCATGTTGTGCAGGCCCGGCACCTCGTACTTCCACGAGAAGATCGGGTTGACGATGCCCTTGAACCAGCCGGTGCCCCAGATCGCCACGATGATCGAGAGGATGATCCACGGCACCCAGGCCATGAAGATCTCGCTCGACGAGGCGGTGCGGCCGCCGACATGCACCTTGGGCAGATCACCGGGGACGCCCGCGCCGAGAGAGGCCGGGCGCGGCTCACCGTAGCCGACCGACGGGTCGTGGCCGCGCAGGGCGGGCGAGGTCCACAGCTGGGCCGGACGCCACACCTTCAGGAAGGCGACGAGGGCGGCCATCGAGACCAGCGAGGCGCCGATATCGACGATCCAGGGGTTGATGTAGTTCGAGATCAGGAACTGCGCCGCGGCAAACGAGATGCCGCAGACGGCGATCGGCGGCCAGATCGCGATCATGCCGCGGAAGCCCGCGAACACCCAGATCAGCCAGAACGGCACGATCACGGAGAAGAACGGCAGCTGACGGCCGATCATCGCGCCGAGGATGTAGGGGTCGTAGCCCGTCACCGAGGCCAGACCCTGCACCGGCGCGCCGAGTGCGCCGTAGGCGACGGGGGCGGTGTTGGCGATGAGCGAGAGGCCGGAGGCGGCCAGCGGCGAGAAGCCGAGCCCGATCAGGATGGCGCCGGTGACGGCCACCGGGGTGCCGAAGCCGCCCGCGCCCTCGAAGAAGGCGCCGAAGGCGAAGGCGACCAGCAGGAGCTGGATGCGCCGGTCCTCGGTGATGCCGGCCACCGATTGCTGGAGGATCGCGAACCAGCCCTTCTCCACCGTCAGCCGGTAGAGGAAGATGACGTTGAGGATGATCCAGCCGATCGGGAACATGCCCGTGACGACGCCGAGGAGGGTCGCCCGGACGGCGAGGTCGGTTGGCATGCCGAAGGCCACCACCGCCACGAGGAAGGCGACGACGAGGGCGAGGATGGCGGCGATGTGCACCTTGATCTTGCCGCTCGCGATCATGCCGAGCAGGGCAATCACCGGCAGCGATGCCATGAAGGTCGAGAGCCATTGGCTCCCGAACGGATCGTAGACCTGATTCCAGGGTGTCACGGGCCTTGCTCCTCCCAGGCCCCGATCTTCCGCCGGGACCTTCTGGCACAGGGTGCTAGCAGAGCCGCTAGGCCCGCTCAACGCAAGGCATCATGTATTCAATCCCACGATCGACAGATGTTTTCTTGGTGACGCTTTTGCGCACCGCGACGCCGCGGCGCATGGCAGGTCTGGGGGCGGAGCGGCCCGGCGTTAAACCTGCAACCGGAGCGTGGGGCCGGGAACAGACGCCTTCATCGCGCGGTTCCGACCGCACACCCAGTGCCCGACCGAACCTCCGACCATCGGGCCGATCCTGGCTGTGACGATGCTCGGGGCTTTCTGCGGCGCACGTTCCGGTGGTGACCGGCAGCAGCGAGAGGCCTCCTCCCATGTTCATGCGCGTCGACAAGCTACAAGCCGAGCTTCCCGCACCGAAACGGAAGGACCCCAACGCGGCCGCCGCGCTGCAGGAGTTGCTGGGCGGCAAATACGGCGAGATGTCCACGCTCGGGAACTATATGTTCCAGAGCTTCAATTTCCGCAGCAAGGACAAGCTCAAGCCGTTCTACAGCCTCGTCTCCAGCATCACGGCGGAGGAACTCGGCCACGTCGAGCTCGTGAGCAACGGCGTGGCCATGCTCAATAACGGGCCCGACAACGACGGCGACGAGACGGACGGGGGCGACATTTCGGGCGCGCCGTTCGAGGACATGAAGGACATCCGGCTTGCCGCGGCCTTCCTGTCGAACGGGGGGGGCTCGGCGCCGATCAACAGCAACGGCGCTTCGTGGAACAACGACTTCATCACCTCGACGGGCAATGTCGTCGTCGATCTCCTGCACAACTTCCACCTCGAATGCGGCGCACGGCTGCACAAGCTGCGGGTCTACGAGACCCTGTCCGACCCGACCGGTCGTGAGGTCTGCGGCTACCTGCTGGTGCGCGGCTCGGTCCACGCCCACGCCTACGCCCTGGCGCTGAAGCAGATCACCGGCGTCGACCTCGACAAGTTCCTGCCGACCCCGAACATCAACCTCGACAAGATCCCCGAGTGCCAGAAGTACCTGCAGGAGGGGTCGCATCGCCGGCTCTACACCTGGAGCCCGAACGATTACCGCGACATCGCCGGGATCTGGAACAGCAGCGAGCACGCCCTGCCGGGCGATCCCCCGGGCGAGCTGGAGATCGTGGAGGGCATGCCCGACGGCGGCAAGATCCACCAGCTCACCGGCATTCCCTCGGCCTTCGCGCCCGATTATGCGCCGGAGGAGATGTTCGAGATCGCCCAGAAGCTGACGAAGAAGGCGCGCTGACGCCCTGCTCCATCGAGCTCCTCCCCTTCGCGGGGAGGAGCTTCTATAAGCGTGTGAAACGTCTCTATCGCCCGGTGCGCGCCGCCCGCCACAGCCGCCACAGGCGGCGCCAGCGAGGGATCTCGATCACGCTGTTGAGCGGATCGTAGCCGGCCCGCTCCATCGCCGCGAGATAGGGCTCGACCAGCGCCGTCGGCAGGAAGGCGGGACGGGCCGCCGGAGCGATGGTGCTGCGAGCCGCCTCGTAGGCGGCGAGGTGGCGCCGTGCCAGCGCTCGCAATTCGGCGCAGGTTCGCACGAGGCCCGGCCCGCCCCGGCCCGAGACGATGTCCTCACGCGTGACCCCGTTCTGGCGCAGCAGGTCACCGGGCAGGTAGACCTGTCCCTGACGCGCGTGCCACGGCAGCGCCCGCAACAAGCCGGTGATGCCGTAGGCGACGCCCGCATGGCCGGCGGCCGCCGCGCCGCCGGGCTCGGCCCCGTCGGCGAGCACCAGCCCGGAAAGGCGGATCAGCGCCGAGGCGGTCTCGCCGCAATAGCCCTCCAGATCGTTCACCCGCGGCATCGGATCGTCATAGAGGTCGAAGACCCGGGCATCGATCAGGTCGACGAAGGGCTGGCGTCCGAGGCGGCGCGTGACGATCGCATCGTCCAGGGCCGCGGCGACGGGATTGGCCCGGACGTCGCCGCGCGCCTCCCCCTGGAGCGCGTCGCGCCACCATTGCAGGCGGATCTCCCCCGCCATCGGGTTCGAGGCCGCCTCACGGACGCGGGCGATGGTCAGGCTGAAGGCGGAGAGCGCGAAGAGGTGCGGCCGGAAGGCGGCAGGCGCGAACAGGGCCGCGAAGTAGCGGTCCGGGTCGCTCTCGCGCACCAGTTCCTCGCAATGCCGGAAGGCGAAGGCGAGTCCGCCATTGCCGGCCTCCGGGCTCGTCTCGGTTCGGGTCTCGGGGCGCGTCATGGAGCGGGGCTCACGCGGCGTTCGGAACTTTAAGTGCTTTCCGACGAAGTGGATGCCGGTTCGTCGAAAGAAAGCGCGACAAAACAAGGACCTAGAGCCATGCCCGACCTGATGCAATCAGCCGGGCATGGCTCTAGACGGCGATCAGCGCGGCCGCGACCTTGCGGTTCTCGGCCATCAGAATGTTGTAGGTCCGTGCGGCCGCCCCCGTCTGCATCGTGTCGAGGCCGATGCCTGCGGCCTTGAGGCGCTGGCGCAAAGTTTCGGGCAGGAACACGATCTCGGCGCCGGTGCCGATCAGGAGCAGCTCGATCCCCTCGGCCTCGGCGAGCACCGGGCCGAGGCTCGTCCCGTCGATGCCGGCGGGCTCGTTCACCTCCCAGGCGCGCACGCCGGAGGGCAGCAGCAGGATTGAGCCCCGGTGGGACATCTGCCCAAAGCGGAAGCCGCCATTGCCGTAGGCGTCGATGCCGTGGCGGCCGGGCAGGAAGCCGTCATGGATCTGCCCGGGGATTCGTCCCTCGCTCACGCCATGCCTCCGCTCGCCCGCATTCCGTACCGGAGCATGTCGGAAGCGCGGGCGTCCCTCTCAACCGCCGGGGCGGAGAAAGACGTCCCCGTCCGGTCTCGCACCTCCCGCCGCACGCCGCGCCCTACTCGGCCGCCTGCGGCAGGCCGGACTCGCGCTGCGACGCCTTCGCACCGGACAGGCGCAGGCCGATATAGATCAGCGACGGGGTCGAGACGAAGATCGCGGAGTAGGTGCAGATCACCACGCCGCAGAGCATCACCACGGCAAAGCCCTTGATTGCCTCGCCGCCGAACAGCACCAGCGCCACCAGCGACAGGGTGGTGGAGAGCGAGGTCATCACCGTGCGCGACATGGTGGAGTTGATCGAGAGGTTGAGCAGTTCCACCACCGGAATCGTCTTGTAGCGGCGCATCAGCTCGCGGGTCCGGTCGAACACCACCACGGTCTCGTTGAGCGAGTAGCCGACGATGGTGAGGATCGCCGCGATCGAGGTCATGTTGAACTCGATGCGGGTGATGATGAACACGCCGACCGTCAACACGATGTCGTGCAGGGTGCCGACGATGGCGCCAAGCGCCAGCTCCCGCTCGAAGCGGAACCACAGGTAGAGCAGCACCGCCAGCACCGAGAGCACGACGCCGATCGTGCCGGACTGCACGAGTTCGCCCGAGACGCGCGGCCCCACGGTCTCCGTGCGGCGGAAATCGTAGCTCGCGTCGAAGGCGGCGTGCGCCTTCTGCATCACCGCGGTCTGGCCCTGCTCGCCGGCCTGGAGCGGGAAGCGCACCAGCACCTGACCCTCGCCGCCGAGTTCCTGCACCTCGGTCTCGCCGAAGCCGAACCCGTTGGCGGTGTGGCGGATTTCGGCGACGTCCGCTTTCTGCCCGGCCTTGGCCTGAAGCTCGACCAGGGTGCCGCCCTTGAAGTCGATGCCGTAATTGAGCCCGACGGTGATGAACAGCACCAGGGTCACGACCGACATCACCGCCGAAAGCGGGAAGGTGACGCGCCGGAACCGCATGAAGTCGAAATGCGATTCGTCGGGCCAGAGGCGAAGCAGGCGCATGGTCGGTCTCGAAGCGAAGGGGGCGCTCCGAGCGCATCCCCTGAGATTTCAGCTTTCGCGCGGCGCGTGGGCCGCGCCGGGAACGAGGCGGCGGCGCCCCTAGAACGGCAGGGCCTTGGGCCGGAACCAGTTGTACCACAGCGCGATCATCATGCGCGTCAGCGTCACGGCGGTGATGACGGTGGTGAGGATGCCGAGGATGAACACCACGGCGAAGCCCTTCACCGGGCCCGAGCCCATGAAGAACAGCAGCAGGGCGGCGATCGCCATGGTCGAATTCGAGTCGATGATGGTGGCGAACGCCCGGTCGAAGCCGGCCTGAAGCGCCGAGACCAGGGAGCGGCCGCCGCGGGCTTCCTCGCGCATGCGCTCGTAGATCAGCACGTTCGAATCGACCGCCGTGCCGATGGTGAGCACGATGCCGGCGATGCCCGGCAGCGTCATCGTCGCCTCCAGCACCGACATCAGGCCGAGGATCAGGCCGACGTGCACGATCAGGGCGATGTTGGCGATGAAGCCGAAGGTGCCGTAGGTCGCGAACATGAAGGCAATGACGAGGCCGCCCGCGACCAGGGTCGCCATCTTGCCGGCCTCGATCGAGTCGCGGCCGAGGCCGGGGCCGACGACGCGGCGCTCGACCACGGTGAGCTTGGCCGGCAGGGCACCGGCCCGCAGCAGCACCGAGAGGTCGTTGGCGTCCTTGACGGTGAAGTTGCCGGTGATCTGGCCAGTGCCGCCGGTGATCGCCGAGCGGATCACCGGGGCCGACTGGATCACGTTGTCGAGCACGATCGCCATGCGCCGGCCGACATTCTCCGAGGTCGCCTGACCGAAGCGCTGGGCGCCACGCAGGTTGAACTTGAAGCTCACCATCGGCTCGTGGGTCTGCGGGTCGAAGGCGGGCTGGGCGTCGGTGAGATCGCTGCCATCGGCCATGACGCGGCGCTCGACCGGCACCTTGGCGCCGCCCTCGTCCTTCGAGGCGAGCATGTCGACGTCACCGGAGGGCGAATCGGCCAGCATCCGGAATTCGAGCTTGGCGGTCTTGCCGAGCTGGTCCTCCAGCTCCTGCGGGTTCTGCAGGCCCGGCACCTGGACGAGGATGCGGCTGGCGCCCTGCTGCTGGATCGACGGCTCCTTGGTGCCGCCGAAATCGATGCGCTTGCGCACGACCTCGATGGCCTGGCTGACGGCGCGGCGGGTGCGGTCGTTGATGCCGGCCTCGGTGAGGACGAGCTGGATCGTGCCGTTCTCGGCCTCGTTGACCGTGAGGGTCTGGCCGCCGGCGGCGAGCGGGTTGTTGATGGGGGCTGCGAGTTCGCGCAGCTTCGGCATCACCTTCGCGCGGGCCGCCACATCGGGGATGCGCAGCTCGACGCCGCGGTTGATGACGCGGATGCCGCCGTCCGGCGAGACCGCGGCCTCGCGCAGGATGCGGCGCACGTCGTCGCGCAGGCCGGTGACCATCGAGCGGACGAGGTCGGGCTGGTCGATCTCTAAGAGGATCTGCGAGCCGCCCTGGAGGTCGAGGCCGAGCACGATCGCCCGGGTCGGCACCATCCATTGGATCGATTTCGGCAGCGCGTTGACGAAGGCCTCGCGCTGCTCCTTCGAGAAGAAGCTCGGCACTGCGAGGCTCAGACCAATCAGGATGATGGCCAGGGTCGCGAAAATCTTGGTTCTCGAGAAGCGCAACATCCGCCCGGTTCCGACTGGGTTTACCGAAAGGTGCCGGGCCTGTGCGCCGGCACCCTCATGTGACCTCTCAGGAGGCCTTGACCGGGGCGCCCTTGACGCGAACCTCGGAGATCATCGAACGGACCACCTTCACGCGCACGTTCGGGGCGATCTCGACCTCGATCTCGGTGGCGTCGTCCGCGACCTTCGTGACGCGGCCGACGAGGCCGCCCGTGGTCACGATGGTGTCCTCGCGGCGCACGTTCTTCACCATGTTCTGGTGATCCTTGAGCCGGCGCTGCTGCGGGCGCAGGATCAGGAAATACATGATCACGAAGATCAGGACGAAGGGCACGAACTGCAACGCGACATCCGCGCCGCTTCCGGCACCGACTCCTTGCGCGAAGGCGGGGGTGATCAACGCGAGAAACTCCTGATCGAGGGCAGACGGCCCGTGAGGCCCGGCGGGACCGGTGCCTTGCGACGACGGGCTTGTCAAAACCGGCTTGCCGAAAGCGACTTGCCAAAAAGAGACTTGCCAGGACCGGCGGGCCAGATCTGACCTGCCGGAAAGCGCGCGGACTATAGCGACGGGCGATTCGAAAGCAACGGCGGGTGATGCATCCGCAGGGCAATCGCTTCGAAGCCGCTCGGGCGGCTTCGCGGCGCGAAGAGCGCCGCGCGGAGCGGGCTTTTCGGGGCGTGAGCCCCGGACAGCATCGAGCGGAGCGACAGCCTGAGGCCGCGGAGGCGGCCGCCGGCGCTTGAGGCCGTAGTAAAACCAGGGCGAAGCCCTGGGATGCATCCGGGCCGCCGCCACCGCGGTTCCCCTTTCTTTCGACCTTCGCCTACAAGGCGCCACCTCAGCGAGGGCGGCCGCCCTCCCCCGCAACCGGACCCGAGATCATGGCTTCAGAGCCGACGCCTGCCGACCCCATTCCGAATCTCCTGCCGCTTCTGGAGCGGATCGCCGCAGCCCTGGAGCGCGCCGCCCCGTCCACCGTCCCGAAGGTGGATACGAGCGCCGCCGACGCCTTCCTGTGGGGGCCCGAGCGGCGGCTGATCCCGGTGCCGCGGGTCAACCGCGTCGAGATCGGCCTCCTCACCGGCATCGACCGGGCCCGCGACACCCTGGTGGAGAACACCGAGCGCTTCGCCCGTGGATTGCCGGCCAACAACGCCCTGCTCTGGGGCGCGCGCGGCATGGGCAAGTCCTCGCTGGTCAAGGCGGCCCATGCCGAGATCAACGCCCGCCGGCCGGAGGGCGCGCGGCCGATGAAGCTCGTGGAGATCCACCGCGAGGACATCGAGGCTTTGCCCGAGCTGATGAGCCTGCTCCGGAACGACCCGCACCCCTGGCTGGTGTTCTGCGACGACCTCTCGTTCGATGCCGACGACACCTCCTACAAGTCGCTCAAGACCGCGCTCGACGGCGGCATCGAGGGGCGGCCGGGCAACGTGCTGTTCTACGCCACCTCGAACCGGCGCCACCTGCTGGCCCGCGAGATGGTCGAGAACGAGCGCTCCACCGCGATCAATCCCGGTGAGGCGGTGGAGGAGAAGGTCTCGCTCTCCGACCGCTTCGGCCTCTGGCTCGGCTTCCACAAATGCAGCCAGGACGAATATCTGGCGATGATCCGCGCCTATGTGGAGCGCTACGCGCTCGATGTGGAGCCGGACCGGGTGCGGGCCGAGGCGCTCGAATGGGCCACGACCCGCGGCTCACGCTCCGGGCGCACCGCGTTCCAGTTCATCCAGGATCTCGCCGGGCGGTTGGGTCAGCGGCTCGACGGGTAGTCTTTCCGCATGCCCCTCTCCCCGCACGCGGGGAGAGGGGCATGCCGGCCGCGCTGACGAGACCCAAAACGAAAAAGGGCGGCTCCGTGAGGAGCCGCCCTTCGTCTGTGGGGATCGGAAACAATCAGCCGCCGAGATGGGGCATCGGATCGACCGGGGTCGCGCCCTTGCGCAGCTCGAAGTGGAGCTGGGGCGAGGTGACGTTGCCGGTGGCGCCCGACTTGGCGATGGTCTGGCCGCGCTTCACCTTCTCGCCGGGGCGCACGTCCAGCTCGCCGTTATGGGCGTAGGCCGAGACGTAGCCGTTGTTGTGCCGCACCAGCACCAGCTTGCCGTAGCCCTTCACGTCGGAGCCGGCATAAGCCACGGTGCCGTCCTCGGCGGCCTTGACCGGCGTACCCTCGGGCACGGCGATGTTGATGCCCTCGTTGCCGGACGAGCCGTAGGCATTGATGATGCGGCCCTTGGCCGGCCAGCGGAACGACTCGGCCGCGGCCTGCGGGGCGGCAGCCGGGATCGGGGCGGAGGCGTCGGCGCTGGCGACCTTCACGGGGGCAGCCGGTGCCGCTTCCTTCGCGGACGCCTTGGCGGCCTCCTTGCTCTCCTTGGCGGCGGCCTTCGCGGCCGTTTCCGCGGCGCGAGCCTCGGCAAGCTTCTTGGCGGCGTCCGCCTTGGCCTGCTTGGCGTCGGCTTCGGCCTTGCGGGCGGCCTCAGCCTTCGCCGCCTCCTTGGCCGCATCCTTCGGATCGACCTTCGGCTCGGCCTTGGCGACCTTCTCGGCACCCTTCTGGCCCGGACGCGGATGCTTGGCCGCCTCCGCCGCCTTCTTCGCCTCAGCCGCCTTGGCGTCGGCGAGCTTCTTCGACTGCGCCGCCTTTTCCGCGGCCTTGGCTTCGGCCGCCTTGGCCTCGGCGACCTTGGCGGCGGCAACCTGCCGCTCGGCGTCGCGGCGGGCCTCGGCCGCCTTCGCGGCAGCGGCTTCGGCGGCGCGCTTCTCAGCCGCTTTCTCAGCCGCCTTATCGACGGGCTTGCCGAACTGGAGCTTGGGCTGCGGCGCCGGGGCGGAGGCACGCGGCGTCATCGCGCGGCCCGCATCGGGGTTCAGGCCAGCCACGTTGCTCGCCATGCCGCCGGAGATCGGCTCGGCCGTCGCGACGCGGGTCACAGTCCGGGGCGCGGCCGGGGCGGCGCTGACCGCGCCGGGGCGCGGCGACAGGGCCGGGCCGGGAGCGGGCAGCGCCTGAGACTGGATGCGCGGCGTGCGGATCGCAGGCGCCGGCGCCATCTCACTCTCGACGCCGTCATTCGGCAGGCTGCCGGTGGCCGAGGGCTCACCCGTCAGCGACGCGAACGGGTTGGTGAAGGGATCGCCGAGACGCGAGGCGTCCGACGAACAAGCAGCGGTGCCACCGCCGATCATACCGATGAGGGCGAAGCGCGACAGCGTCCTCAAGCCCAGTATTTTCCCCCGAACCCGCATCGACGCACCCGCTTAAACACTGACGCAACGTGATGAGCTATTCAAACGGGATTCAGGTTAAGCAACCGTTCCCGAGATCGTCGCGGGGATCGGATTCACGCGGGTTCCGTAAAGGTTGAGGGAGTCTGGCAACGGGGCCGATCGCAAGTCCGAGCGGGCGAGACCTCCGCTTGACGGGGACACGCCGAACCGTCGTCGAGCCGCTACGGCGCCAGCGCACGCCCCGGCGTCAGAGGGCCGAGGCGCAGGGCCGCCCCCTCCGTCCGGGCGTAGGCGGCCGCGCTGTCGCGGGTCAGCGTCACGAGCCGGCTCCCCCGCCCGGTCCAATGGCCCACCACCAGCCGGCCGCCGGATTTGAGCGCGGCGGGGAGGTGCGGTGGCAGCGCGGCGAGGCTGCCGTTGACGAGGATGCGGTCGTAGCTTCCGCCCCGCACGACTTCGGGCGCGAGCCCGTCATTGGTCTCGACGGTGACGTCGGAAAGGTCGCGCCCCAGATGCGCCCGTGCCGCGCGGGCGAGCCCCTCGTAGCGCTCCAGGCTGCGCACATGAGCGGCCCCGAGCCGCACCAGCAGGGCGGTGACGTAGCCCGTGCCGGTGCCGACCTCCAGCACGCGCTGGCCGGGGGCGAGGTCGAGGGCACCGAGCATTTGCGCGACGACGCTCGGCGCGGTCATGGTCTGACCGCAGGCGAGCGGCAGGGCGATGTCGCGCCGCGCATGCGGGCGCAGAGCCGGCGGCGCGAAGCGCTCGCGCGGGACCTGTTCCATCGCCCGCAGCACGGCGGTGTCGCGCACGCCCCGCTCGCGCAGGGCCAGCACGAAGGCGGCGTTGCCGGTCGCCTCCGCCAGCCCCGCGGACAGCCGTTCGGCCCGTTCGTCGGGCTCTCCGGCCTCAGGCGGCATGAGGGCCCGGACGGCCGCCCCCGCTCACGCCCGGAACGCCGCGGCGAAGCGGGTCAGTTCCGGCTCGTCGGTGAGGTCGAGCCGCAGCGGCGTCACCGAGATTCGGTTCTCGGCGATCGCCTTGAGATCGGTGCCGTTGCCGGGCTCGAACCGCGCCTTGGCGAAGGCGAGCCAGAAATAGGGATTGCCGCGCCCGTCGTGGCGGGCATCGATCTGCAGGAGCGCCTGATTGCGCTGGCCCTGCGCCGAGACCGCCACGCCCTGCACGTCCTCCGGCTCGCAATCGGGGAAGTTGACGTTGACGAGGATGCCGGGCTCGATGCCGATCTCGAGGATCTTCTCGATCACCCGCGGCCCATGCGTGGCGGCGCAGGCCCATTTCAGGTTGGCCCGCCCGCCCGCGCCGTAGGCCTGGCTCAGCGCGATCGAGCGGATGCCGAGGATCGTGCCCTCCATCGCCCCGGCGATGGTGCCGGAATAGGTCACGTCCTCGGCCACGTTCTGGCCGCGGTTGACCCCCGAGAGCACGAGGTCGGGTTTGTGGTCCTTGAGGATGTGGGCCACCCCCATGATAATGCAGTCCGAGGGCGTGCCCTTCACCGCGAAGCGCTTTTCCCCAATCTGGCGCAGGCGCAGCGGATCGTTGAGCGAGAGCGAGTGCGACACGCCCGATTGATCGGTCTCGGGCGCGACCACCCAGACATCGTCGCTGAGCACGCGGGCGATGCCTTCCAGCGTCTCCAGGCCCGGCGCGTGGATGCCGTCGTCGTTGGTGACCAGGATGCGCATCAGTTCTTCGGTCCCTCGATCCGGGTGAGGCCGCCCATGTAGGGCTGGAGCGCCGACGGGATCGTGACGCTGCCGTCGGGGTTCTGGTAGTTTTCCATCACGGCGATCAGCGCGCGGCCGACCGCGACGCCCGAGCCGTTCAGGGTGTGGACGAAGCCGACCCCCCTGCCCTCCTTGGCCCGGTAGCGCGCATTCATCCGCCGCGCCTGGAACTCGCCGCAGACCGAGCAGGACGAAATCTCGCGGTATGTCTGTTGGCCCGGCACCCAGACCTCGATGTCGTAGGTTTTCTGGGAGGCAAAGCCCATGTCACCGGTACACAGCGTCATGACGCGATAGGTGAGATCGAGCTTCTGCAGCACGGCCTCGGCGCAGGCGAGCATCCGCTCGTGCTCCTCGGCCGATTTTTCCGGAGCGGTGATCGAGACCAGCTCGACCTTGTTGAACTGGTGCTGGCGCAGCATGCCGCGGGTGTCGCGCCCCGCCGCCCCGGCCTCCGCGCGGAAGCAGGGGGTGAGCGCGGTGAAGCGCAAGGGAAGCTCGTCCTCCGCGAGGATGCTTTCGCGCACGAGGTTGGTGAGCGGGACTTCCGCCGTGGGGATCAGCCAGCGGCGCAACTGAGCATCTTTTTCGGAGTCAAATCGTGCTCGCCAAATAGGTCGCTGCTGCTCGAATATTTCTTTCAGGCCTTCGATCTGGTACTTCCCATCTTCTGAGGCCATCTTTTCAGCGTCAAGGTAAGCTTGGGAAACCATTCCGTCGAAAAGATCTAAAATTTGTTTGTCGCTGAAACTAGTAGCGAACTGATCGTCGCGGAATTTCGGCAATTGTGCCGTGCCGAACATCGCCTCGTCGCGCACGAGGACCGGCGGCACCACCTCGGTATAGCCGTGCTCGCCCGTGTGCAGGTCGAGCATGAACTGGCCGAGCGCCCGCTCCAGCCGGGCGAGCTGGCCCTTCAGCACGACGAAGCGCGAGCCGGAGAGTTTCGCGGCCGCCTCGAAATCCATCAGGCCGGTGGCCTCGCCGAGCTCGAAATGCTGGCGGCCCTGCGCCAGGCGCTCACGGGAGGAATCGAAGCGGCGGTACTCGACATTGCCGTGCTCGTCGGCGCCGGGAGGCACGTCGTCCTTCGGACGGTTCGGGATCGCGGCGAGACGCTCGTCGAGGGCCTTGGCTGCCTCCCCCTGCGCGGCTTCGAGGCCCGGTGCCTCTTCCTTCAGCCGGGCGACCTCGGCCATCAGCTCGGTCGCACGGGCCTCGTCCTTGGCCTTCTTGGCGGCGCCGATCTCCTTGGACAGCGCGTTGCGCCGCTCCTGGGCCGCCTGTGCGGCCGAGACCGCAGCCTTGCGCGCGTCGTCGAGGGCGATCAGCTCGGCGCTGAGGGGCGCGAGGCCACGCCGCTCCAGATCGCGGTCGAAGGCCTCCGGGTTCTCGCGGATGGCGCGGATGTCGTGCATTTCGGGGCTCTTGAGGTCTTGTGCGCGCGAGGGCCCCGCTTTGCCGCATCGCCCTCGGCATCACAAGAGCAGGCGCTTCGGCAGGCGCTCGGGCCGAGGCTGGCCCTTTGCGCGCCGGCCCCTGCCCGGAGCGTCGGACTTCCGATAAAAATGACTGGGAGAAACCGGCAAAAGCGCGTGCGCGCCGTTCGGCCGGCTGCGCTTGTGGATCGCGGCGATCGGCACCATGTCCCTGAAAGACCAGCACTTTTCCGCGCATTCGGCAGAAAGATGCCGCTCTTTGGCGTCAGCTTGGGCGTTTCTGAGAGCAATCTATGAGAAATATAAGTGTAGGGTCCGCTTGAATTGCGCCCAACGGATTGTCTATATCAAGGGCGTCGAACACGAGGGACCCGGTGAACGAGCGGCCCACCTCAGTTCGAGGTCGAGCCGGTCGGAAGACCGATCTTCGTATTCAAAATTTTACCAGGAGACACGCCATGAAGTGGTCTGCCCCCATCGTTGCCGAGATCTGCGTCGGCATGGAAGTCACCTCCTACGAGTCCGCCGAGATCGACACCTTCAACTAAGAAGGCGTCGCCAGCCCCAGGCTGGTTCGGTTTCACCAATTTTGTCTATCAGGAGAAACGTCATGAAGTGGTCCGCTCCCGTCGTTGCCGAGATCTGTGTCGGCATGGAAGTCACCTCCTACGAGTCCGCTGAGATCGACACCTTCAACTAAGAAGGCGTCGCCGGACTCGATCCGGTGAGAACGGGGGCGCGGCCTGAGAGGGCGGCGCCCTTTTTCGTTTGCTTCTGACGCGGCGAAAAGCAGGAAGGCCGGAGGGTTCGCGACAGAACCCTCCGGCCTTCCTGCTTTCGATGTCCCGGCGCCGCGCTCAGAGACGGTAGCGGATCTGGTCGGTCCAGAAGCGCTCCAGGCGGGAGAGCGCCTGGTTGAGGCGGCCGAAATCGTCCTCGGAGATGCCGCCGATCGGCTGGATCGTGCGGGCATGCTTGTCGTAGAGGCCCTGGATCAGGTCGTGGATTTCGCGACCCTTCGGCGTCAGGCTGATGCGCACCGAGCGCCGGTCGGTCTTGGAGCGGGCGTGGTGCAGGAAGCCGGCCTCGACGAGCTTCTTGACGTTGTAGGACACGTTCGAGCCGAGATAGTAGCCCTTCGAGCGCAGCTCGCTCGCGGTCAGCTCCTTGTCACCGATGTTGTAGAGCAGCAGCGCCTGGACGCTGTTGACGTCCTCGCGGCCGCGCCGGTCGAACTCGTCCTTGATGACGTCGAGGAGGCGGCGGTGCAGCCGCTCCACGAGGTGCAGCGCCTCGAGGTAGGAGCCGGCGGCACCCTGAAGCTCCGGGGCGGCGTCGGTGGTCTTGAGGGCGGTGTTGGCGGCCTTCGTGCTCATCGTGGTGCCTTCCTGTCGGTTCGGTCCGGCTCTTGCTGGCCGGCATCGCTTATGAGGTGAACCTAAGCCGCACCGATGAAAGCCGATTTAAGCGACAGGATGAACTCGCGATTTACTTCTGTCGGTAAATGCAAAATGAAACGATAATGTCGACCTCTTGTTCAGCCTACATCGCGCGCCGCCAGCCAGGATAACACGAAGTAAATGGCGACAATGCTTGCCTGCACTGCGATCACCGGCACCGGCATCGGCAGGAGCTGCGGCGTCAGCAGCGCCAGCGTCAGGGCCGAGGTCGCGGCGAGCAGCCAGACCACGCCGCCCCAGGCGCTCGTCAGCCACAGGCCGACCGCGGCCACGAAGTCGATCACCGCGAAGTAGACGATCGCCGATTGGCGTCCCATCGGCAGTTCGGCGAACGGCGTCCGGTCGGGAATCAGGTCGAGGATCTCGCCCCAGGTCGCGAGGCCCTTGACCAGCCAGACCAGCGCGGTGATGCGCATGAACCAGACCAGCACCACGTCCCAGCGGGTCTGCGCCCGCGGCGCGGTGCCCTCGATGCGGTCGCCGGCTCCGGCGCTCGGGCGTCCGCGCCCGTCGAGGGTCGAGCCGACCTTGGCGAGCGCCCTCACGGCCGGGCCTCTGCGGCGGGCGCCGCCTCAGGCGGGCCCTGGCTGCCGTCGAAGCGCGGCTCGGGGCCGTCGAGCGGGCCGAAGGCGGCCTCGATCGCCCCGGCATCGACCGCATCCAGGGTCGCGGGCTGCCAGGCCGGCCGGTTGTCCTTGTCGATGATCACTGCCCGCACACCCTCGTAGAAATCGTGCCCGCGCATCACCCGCTCGCACAGCCGATACTCGGCGAGCATCGCTTCGGCAAAGCTCAAGTCGGCCCCGCGGCGCATCTGCGCCAGGGCGATGGTCAGGCTGGTGGGCGAGCGGGTGCGGATCGTCGCCGCGGTCGCGCCGGCAAAGGCGGAACCGTCCCGCGCCGCCGCGTCGAGCCGGGCGAGCACCTCCGTGACGGTGTCGGCGGAGAAGCACGCGTCGATCAGCGCCCGCTCGGCGACGAGGGGCCCGGTCTCCGTCCCCGGCGCATCGAGGCCGTCGAAGGCGCGGGCGATCGCCCTTCCCCCCGCCAGCCGCTCGATGAGGGTCTCGAAATCCTCCGCCCGCGCCGCGTGGGTCGCGAGGCCGACGGCGAGCGCGTCGCCCGCGCCGATCCGTGCGCCCGTCAGCGCGAGGTAGCGCCCGGTGCAGCCGGGCAGGCGCGGCAGGGCGTAGGTCGCGCCGACATCGGGGAAGAAGCCGATGCCGGTCTCGGGCATGGCGAAGCTGTAGTTCTCGGCCGCCACCCGTACGTCGCCGTGCAGCGAGATGCCGACGCCGCCGCCCATCACGATCCCTTCGATCAGGGCGATGTAGGGCTTCGGGTAGGACTTCACGGCGGCGTCGAGCCAGTATTCCCCGCGCCAGAACGCCATCACGTCGGCATGGCGCCCGGCCTTGCCGAGGGCGTGGATCTGGCGGATGTCGCCGCCCGCGCAGAAGGCGCGCCCGCCCGCGCCGCGCACCACGATCCGGCTGACCCGCGCATCCCCTGCCCAGGCCCGGAGCTGCCGGTGCATCGCCTCCACCATCGGCAGGGTGAGGGCGTTGAGCGCCTTCGGCCGTGTCAGGGTGATCAGCCCGGCTTCGCCGCGGGTCTCGAACACGATCTCGGGTTCGGCCGACGGCTCGCGCACGTCCCGTTGCAATGCCCCTTGCTTCAAGGCCTGTTGCCCACCCGACATTCCGCGCTCCACCGCCGCGCTCCCCTCCGCCGCATCGTCACCCGAGCGGATGCCCGCCGTTTCGAAGCCGGGCCCTATGCCCGGAGGCTTTGCGCCCAGGGACATGGCGCGGCCCTCTTAGACGAAGTCCCGGGTGGGGCGTCAACGCGGGGCGTGCCGACGGCGCCGCACCGTATCGACCGCCTCACGAGGCTCCTCGGGAAACGGGCCCTTCGACAGGATCCGCACGCGCGGGGGCTTCTCTCCCGGCGCCGTTCGGGCGCGCTCCGTCGTCCGGCAGGTGGGCCTCGGGACGGAGCCGGTCGCATTCGGCGGCCTGCGGCAACGGCACCTTTCGAGCCCGAATTCGGATGTGCTAGGGCACGGCCCGAAAAGGTGGAAACCGGCCTGTCCGCGTAGACGATGCAAGGGCGAGAGGCTCGAGCATCGTCGGTGGCCGCGCGTTCCGGGGCGCTTTCCTCACCCCTTCGTCTTGGGGCAAACCCCCGGCCGCGGGAGGGTTGCCGGGGATGCGAATCCGGAATGCCCGCCCCGAGCCATCGCCGCCGGGCTTGCGGTCGAGCCTGGCTTTGACGTCTTTGTCGTGATGCGCTCCGCCGCACCGAACCGGTCTCCCCTTCGGTTCGAGAGCGTCCTGGAGCAACCGGAGTCCTGAGGCTCATGTCTGACGCCACCCCGCGCCCGCTCGCCATCGAGACCGCGCGCGAAGCCGCCCCCGGTGCGGGGCCGCTGAGCCTGACCCAGCGCCCGCGCCGCAACCGCAAGGCGGATTGGTCGCGCCGCCTCGTGCGCGAGCATACGCTCACCGTCGATGACCTGATCTGGCCGCTCTTCGTGATCGAGGGCGAGAAGCGCCGCGAGCCGATCGCCTCCATGCCCGGCGTCGAGCGCCTGAGCGTGGACGAGATCGTGCGCGAGGCCGAGCGCGCCGCGCGGCTCGGCATCCCGGCGATCTCGTTCTTCCCCTACACCGAGCCGTCCCTGCGCGATCCGACCGGGTCCGAGGCGCTGAACCGCGAAAACCTCGTCTGCCGGGCGGTGCGGGCGGTGAAGCGGGCTGTTCCCGAGATCGGCGTGATGACCGATGTCGCGCTCGACCCCTATACCAGCCACGGCCATGACGGTTTGATCGAAGCCGGCGCCATCCTCAACGACGAGACCGTCGCGGTGCTGGTCGAGCAGAGCCTGATCCAGGCCGAGGCCGGCACCGATATCATCGCCCCCTCCGACATGATGGACGGGCGCGTCGGCGCGATCCGCACCGGTCTCGACCGGGCCGGCTTTCGCGATGTTCAGATCATGGCCTACGCCGCGAAATACGCCAGCGCGTTCTACGGGCCGTTCCGCGACGCCATCGGCACCAGCGCGGCGCTGGTCGGCGACAAGCGCACCTACCAGATGGATCCCGGCAACGCGGCCGAGGCCCTGCGCGAGGTGGCCCTCGACCTTGCCGAGGGCGCCGACTCGGTGATGGTCAAGCCCGGCCTGCCCTATCTCGACATCATCACCCGCGTGAAGACGGAGTTCGGCGTGCCAACCTTCGCCTATCAGGTGTCGGGTGAGTACGCGATGATCGAGGCCGCCGCCCGCAACGGCTGGCTCGACGGCGACCGCGCCATGACCGAGAGCCTGCTCGCCTTCAAGCGGGCGGGCGCCGACGGAGTGCTGACCTACTACGCCCCCCGCGTCGCCGAGCGCCTGCGCGCAGGCGCCTGACGGGCCGATCCCAGGCGCGACGACCGTGGTCCGCATTGAGCGGGCGGCGCTGGCGGGCGCCGTCATCCTCTGGCTCGCGGCCGGGTTCGGCTGCGACACGGCGCTCGACGCGCGCCGGGCGACGCTCTGCCGCCGGGCGGTGCCGGCGCTCGCCCCGCCCGGCGCCGAGATCGACCTGTTGCGGGTGGGATCGGGCGCGAGCCGCGGCAGCGTGCGGGTCGATTACCGCCTCGTGGGCGGCACCGGCGCGCTCGCCAAGGCCGAGGCGACCCGGCCCCGCTTCCTCGTCTGCCATTTCGATGCCGGCGACGACCTCAGCGCGGTGACGACCGAGCAAGGGCCGGTGAACGGCGCCTCGCTCTACCTGCTCAGGCGCTACTACCTGACGACGCCCGAGGCCGAGGCCGCCGATCCGGGGGCCCGGTGAGGGCGAGGTCGGACATCGAGGCGTCGCTGGGCCTCGCGGCACGGCTCTTGGCAGCGCCCCACCGTCTCCCCACTTGTTCGAACGTGCACGCAACGGTCGAGGAAGCGGCGGCCATGACGGATTTTCAGCCCGGTTATCACCCCGGCTACACCAACCCGACGGGCATGCCGGGCCAGGGTGGGTTCCCCGTGCCGTATGTGCGGGCGAGCCTCGGCGGGCGTACGGTCGCCTACCTGCTCGATCTCGCCTTCATCTTCGTGTTCACGGCCGTGCTCGCCACGGCGATCGCGATCCTCGGCGTGCTGACCTTCGGCTTCGCCTGGATGCTGTTCCCGATCCTCGGCGTCAGCGGCATCCTCTACAGCGCGATCACGGTGGGCGGTCCCAAGCAGAGCACCCTCGGGATGCGCATGCTCGGCCTGCGCGTGGTGGCGCCCGAGAGCGGGCGTCCGGTGGATTTCCTGACCGCGGGCATCCACGCGCTGCTGTTCTACGTGGCGATCTCGACCTTCCTGCTCTGGTGCATCGACGTGGTGTTCGGCCTCGTCCGCTCCGACCGGCGTCTCGGCCACGACCTGCTGCTCGGTCTGGCCGTCGTGCGCGACTGATCCCCCGTTCGGGTGAGGGGATGGCGGCGGAAAGCCGGCGTCATACCCATCAATCCGGTTGAGCCCCGCGACGATCCCGTTACATTGGCTGCGGGGCCAGCGTTCGATGCCGTGGCCCCGAGGGCGAGCCTACCCAGCGTGACGAGCCATCCGCGCGACACACCGCAGTTCTACCTGACGGCGCCCTCCCCTTGCCCCTACCTGCCGGGCCAGGAGGAGCGGAAGGTGTTCACCCACCTCGTGGGGCGGCGGGCCCGGGACCTCAACGAGATCCTGACCCAGGGCGGCTTCCGCCGTTCGCAGACCATCGCCTACCGCCCGGCCTGCGAGACCTGCCGCGCCTGCGTCTCGGTGCGGGTGGTGGTGGAGGATTTCGCCATCACCGGGAGCCAGCGGCGCATCCTCCAGCGCAATGCCGAACTCATCGGCACGCCGGAGCCCAACCGTCCGGCCTCCGAGCAATACGCCCTGTTCCGCCGCTATCTCGATGCCCGCCACGGCGATGGCGGCATGGTCGACATGACGGTGCTCGACTACGCGATGATGATCGAGGACAGCCACGTCGACACGCATCTCGTGGTCTACCGCGAGCGCGGCCCCGACAGCGCGATCCACGGCCGCGGCGTCGGCGCGCCCGTCGCAGTCTGCCTCACCGACGTTCTCGCCGACGGCCTGTCGATGGTCTACTCGTTCTACGATCCCGACGAGGCGAGCCGCAGCCTCGGTACCTACATGATCCTCGACCACATCCGCCGGGCCCGCGCCCTCGGCCTGCCGTATCTGTATCTCGGCTACTGGGTCGATGGCTCCCGCAAGATGGACTACAAGGCCAAGTTCAAGCCGCAGGAGCGGCTGATGCCTCAGGGCTGGGTACGGGTGGAGTAGCGCGCAGCACCGCTGTCTCCGCTGTCCGTTGAGGTCACTCCTTCGTCCACTTCACGACCTTTGCCGGGTTTCCCGCCACGACCGCGTAGGGCGCCACGTCGCGGGTCACCACCGCGCCCGCGCCGATCACCGCCCCGTCGCCGACGGTGATGCCGGGCAGCACGATCGCGCCGCCGCCGATCCATACGTCGTCGCCGATGGTGATGGGCCGGGCCGACTCCCAGAACGCGGCCCGCGCGGCGCGGTCGAGCGGGTGCTCGGCGGTGTAGAGCTGCACCATCGGGGCGATCTGCGCGCGGTGGCCGATGGTGATCGGGGCGCAGTCGAGGAAGACGCAGTTGAAGTTGCAGAAGAAGTCGTCGCCGACCGTGATGTTGCCGCCGTAGTCGCAGGCGAATCCGGGGCAGATCGTCGGGTTGCGTCCCGCCGATCCGAGAAGCTCGCGGATCACCGCCTCGCGGCCGGCCGCATCCTCGGGCTCCATGGCGTTGAGCCGCAGGAGCCGCCGCTTGGCGGCGTTGCGAAGCGCGATCAGTTCCGGATCGTCGCCGCGATAGGGCTTTCCGGCGAGCATCAGCTCGCGCGCGGTCTCGGCCATATCCGCCTTCCCAAGTTCCAAAAAAGATCAGCCGCGGCTGGCGCGGAAGGTGTCGCAGGACTTGGTCTGGCCGCTCTTGTAGCCGGTCATGAACCAGCGCATCCGCTGCTCGGAGGAGCCGTGGGTGAAGGAATCCGGCACGGCGTAGCCTTGCGACTTTTCCTGCAGCTTGTCGTCGCCGATGGCGCTGGCGGCGTTGAGCGCCTCCTTGATGTCGTTCTGGTCGAGGGCGTTCCAGCGGTCGTTCGAGTTCTTGGCCCAGACGCCGGCGAGGCAGTCGGCCATCAGCTCGACGCGCACGGAGAGCTGGTTCGCTTCCGTCTTGCTGCTCGCGTTCTGCTGGCGGCTCTGCACCTTGCCGAGGATGCCGAGCACGTCCTGCACGTGGTGGCCGACCTCGTGGGCGATGACGTAGGCATAGGCGAAATCGCCCTTCACGCCGAACTTGGTCTGCATCTCCTTGAAGAAGCCGAGGTCGATATAGACCTTCTTGTCGAGCGGGCAGTAGAACGGCCCCATCGCGGCCTGGGCCATGCCGCATCCCGAACGGGTGCCGCCCTGGTAGAGCACCATCGTCGTCGGCTTGTATGGCCGCCCGGTCTGGTTCGGCAGAATCTCGTTCCACACATCTTCGGTGTTGCCGAGGATCTTCGAGGCGAACTGGCCGGCGCGATCGGTCGGCGCCTCGCCGCGCCGGGCCTGCGTCTCGGGATCGACCCGCTGCTCGCGCTGCTGCCCGCCGCCGGTCATCTGCTGCGCGCCGCCGAGCAGAATCGCCGGGTTGATGCCGGTGACCCAGGAGATCAGCAGCACGACGACGATCGTGCCGATGCCGAGGCCGCCCATGCCGCCGCCGGGGAAGCCGCCCCCGCCGCCGCCCTCGCCGCGCCGGTCTTCGACGTTCTCAGAGGCGCGAAAATCGTCCCAGCGCATAAAGTCTCCCGCCGCCCCGCGTCTCGCCCGGCCTCATCGGGATTCCGGACCTGATTTCTAGAATGGCGAGGCGGAGGATACGGTTCCGCTTGAGCCGCCCCCCGCCTACTTGCCCGCGGCGCTCCCGTCGAGGGCGCTCTTCAGCATGCGGAAGTCGCGCCAGGCGAGGCGCTTCTGCACCGGCTGGCGCAGCAGGTAGGCCGGATGGAGGGTGGCGAGCGCCCGGATCTCGCGGCCGTCGCCGAGGCGATACGGGTAGAAGCGTCCGCGCGCCTTGAGGATGCCGTCCTTGGTGCCGGTCAGCGTCTGCGTCGCGGGCGCGCCGAGACAGACGAGGATGTCGGGGTTGGCGAGTTCGATCTGGCGCTCGACGAAGGGGCGGCAGATCGAGATCTCCTGCGGGGTCGGGTTGCGGTTGCCCGGCGGGCGCCAGGGCACGACGTTGGAGATGTAGGCGCTCGTCCGGTCGAGACCGATCGCCGCCATCATCCGGTCGAGGAGCTGGCCGGAGCGTCCCATGAACGGCTTGCCGATCCGGTCCTCGTCGGCCCCCGGTGCCTCGCCGACGAACATCACCCGCGCTTGCGGATTGCCGTCGGCGAAGACGAGGTTCTTGGCAGTGAAGCGCAGGCCGCAGCCCTCGAAGCCGCGCAGCAGCTCTTCCAGTTCGTCGAGGGTCTTCATCTGCGCGGCCCGTGCCCGCGCATCGTCCGCCGCCTCGCCGGGCTTGGCGCCGGCCGCGTTGCCATAGGTACGGGGGGGCTCGCGCGCGGGCGCGTCGCGGCTCGGCAGCTCACGCCGGAACGCCAGGGGCGGCTCTTCCGCGGAGGGGGCGTCACGCTGCGCCGGCTCGCTGCGCGGTGGAAGGGGCTCGCGGCGCGCTTCGAGCGGCTCACGGCGTGGTTCAAGGGGCTCGCGGCGCGGTTCAAGGGGCTCGCGGCGCGTGGCCGGCTCGGCCTGCGAGGCGGCGTCAGCTCGAACGGACTCGGCCTCGGCGAAGCGGTCGTGGGGCTGCTCGTCGAGGACCGCGTCGACGCCTGCCGCGACATGGAAGTCGAGGAAGGAGATCAGGTCGCCTCTGGCGTCGGTATCCGCGTGGTTTGCCGTCATCGTTTCCATGTGGCGTGGGAGCGACCTGTGGACAACGCCCGGATGCGTCCTGCGGATCGTCGCACGTGTGCCCTCCGCATGCCCCTGGCATCCCCCTGCGCCTGCCTGCCGCTACCCGAACGGCCTTGCCTTCTTACCTTGGAATCGCTTGAGAGACATCTTGACAATGAATCGAGCCGGAGCGGCGCCCGATGCCCGAACGGCCGCAGGAGGAATGAGGATGGCGCTGCCCGAACGCGAAGGCATGGATTTCGACGTGGTGATCGTCGGCGCGGGACCCGCCGGCCTCGCCGCCGCGATCCGCCTCAAGCAGCTCTCCGCGGAGAAGGGTGAGGAACTCTCGGTCGTCGTCGTCGAGAAGGGCGGCGAGGTCGGCGCGCACATCCTCTCCGGCGCCGTGGTCGATCCGCTCGGCCTCGACACGCTGCTGCCCGAGTGGCGCGACGATCCCGACCGGCCACTCAAGACGGCGGTGGAGCGCGACGAGTTCCTGTTCCTCACGAAGAACAGCGGCGTCACCATGCCGAACGTGTTCTTCCCCAAGCTGCTGTCGAACCACGGTAATTTCGTCGGTTCGCTCTCGAACACCGTGAAGTGGCTCGGCGCCAAGGCGGAAGGTCTCGGCGTCGAGATCTATCCCGGCTTCCCGGCTTCCGAAGTGCTCTACGACGAGCGCGGCATCGTCACCGGCATCGCCACGGGTGATCTCGGCATCTCCCGCACCGGCGAGGCGCGCGACGACTTCACCCGCGGTATGGAGCTGCGCGCCAAGTACACGGTGTTCGGCGAGGGCGCGCGCGGCTCGCTCACCAAGACGCTGATCGAGCGGTTCGGGCTCAACCGCAACAGCGACCACCAGAAATACGGACTGGGCGTCAAGGAGCTGTGGCAGCTCGCGCCGAACAAGTTCGAGCCGGGATTGGTGCAGCACACGATGGGCTGGCCGCTGCCGAACAAGGCGGGCGGCGGCTCGTGGCTCTACCATTTCGACGACCATCTGCTCTCGGTCGGCTTCGTGACGCACCTGAATTACGAGAACCCGACCCTGTCGCCGTTCGAGGAGTTCCAGCGCTTCAAGACCCACCCGATGATCGCCGAGACCTTCGAGGGGGCCAAGCGCATCGGCTACGGCGCCCGCGCGATCATGGAGGGCGGCTGGCAATCGGTGCCGAAGCTCGTCTTCCCCGGCGGCTGCCTCGTCGGCGATTCCGCCGGCTTCGTGAACGTGCCGCGCATCAAGGGCTCGCACAACGCGATCCTGTCCGGCATCCAGGCGGCGGACGCGATCTTCGACGCGCTCGTCGCCGGCCGTCAGGGCGATGAGCTGACCGCCTACGAGGAGGGCTGGCGCGACAGCCCGATCGGGCGCGACCTCAAGCCGGTGCGCAACGTCAAGCCGCTCTGGTCGAAATACGGCACGCTCGTCGGCGTGGGGCTCGGTGGGCTCGACATGTGGATGAACACGATCGCCAACGCCTCGCTGTTCGGGACGCTGGGCCACGGCAAGCCGGACCATGCCTGCCTCAAACCCCTCTCCGAGGTGACGCCGATCACCTACCCGAAGCCCGACGGCAAGCTCACCTTCGATCGGCTCTCCTCGGTGTATCTGTCGAACACCAACCACGAGGAGGATCAGCCGCCCCACCTCAAGGTGAAGGACATGGAGCTGCAGAAGCGGTCCGAGCACGACGTCTACGGCGGCCCGTCGAGCCGCTACTGCCCGGCCGGCGTCTACGAGTGGGTGGAGGATGCCTCCGCCAGCGATGGCGTGCGCTTCCAGATCAATGCGCAGAACTGCGTCCACTGCAAGACGTGCGACATCAAGGACCCGAACCAGAACATCAACTGGGTCACCCCGGAGGGCCCGGGCGGGCCGAACTACACCAACCTGTAATCCGGGGGGCCAGGGCAGAGCCCCGGTGAAGGGAAGGCGGGGCCCTGCCCCGCCGCCCCGCCAAAGGGATGATCCCTTTGGGATCTCGAACGGCTAAAGCTCTCGCCAGGCCGGTAGGTCCAGGCATGGCAGCCGGGTCGCCGCGTGGACGCCGATGGCGACCGCCCGCGCCAGCGTCTCGGCCGCCGCTGCGCCGAGGCGGGCGAGGTCGGCCACCTCATCCCCGAGCGGCACCGCGCCGGTGGCAACCGCGAACACCACGTCGCCGTCGAGCGGCGTGTGGGCCGGGTGGATCGCCCGGGCGAGGCCGTCCTGCGCGGCGATGGCGAGGCGCTTGGCCTGCGCCTTGGTGAGCGCCGCATCGGTGGCGACGACCGCCAGCGTGGTGTTGGCGCCGGGGAGCGGCTCGCGCGGCCACGAGAGGGCGTCGTCGGGCACCTGCTGCGGCAGGCCGAGGCCGCCGAACTCCCCGTCGCGCTCGAACGGTGCGGCCCAGAAATGCGCCCCCTGCCCCATCGTCACCCGGCCGAAGGCATTGACCGCCACCAGCGCGCCGACCTGCGCGGACAGCCCCGGCACCGCGCTCGAAGCCGAGCCGAGGCCACCCTTGAGGTTGGCGGTGCGCGCTCCGAGCCCCGCTCCGACCGAGCCGAGGGCAAAGGCGCCGTCCTGCGCGGCGAGCGCCGCCGCGTAGCCGAGCTCGCGGTACGGCGGGAACCGGCCCCACGCCTTGTCGCCCCCGTTGAGCAGGTCGAACAGGATGGCGCCGGGCACGATCGGCACGCGCACGTCGCCGACCGCGAAGCCGCGCCCCACCTCCCGCAGATGGGCGACGACGCCGGCGGCGGCGTCGAGCCCGAAGGCCGAGCCACCCGCCAGCACGAGGGCGTCGACCGCCTGCACCGTAGCGGCGGGATCGAGCAGGTCGGTCTCGCGGGTGCCGGGGCCGCCGCCGCGCACGTCCACCGCGCAGACGAAGGGTTGTTCGAACACGAGCGCGGTGACGCCGCTCGCGATTCTTTCGTCCTCGGCGTGGCCGACGCGGATTCCCGAGATGTCGGTGATGCGGTTGAGCCGGATCATCGCCTCTCTCCTGCCGGTCCCGTCGTCAACGCGGCGCGGCGCCTGCGTTCATGGCGGATCGCATCGTAGGCGTAGAGCATCAGCGCCAGCCAGATCAGCCCGAACAGCACGAGGCGGTCCGGCGTCAGGGTCTCGCCGTAGACCAGCGTGCTGAGCCCCATCAGGCAGGAGGGCGCGATGTACTGCATCAGCCCGAGGGTCGCGAGCGTCAGCCGGGTCGCCGCGGCGGCGAACCAGATCAGCGGCAGGGCCGTCGTCACGCCCGTGAGCGCCAGAAGCGCCCAAGTGCGGGCGTCGTCGGGCACCGGGGGCGCGACGAAGGCGAGATAGGCCAGAGCCGCGGGCAGGAGCAGGAAGGTCTCGGCGCAGAAGCCGACGGTGCCATCGACGGCGACGAGTTTGCGCACCAGCCCGTAGAGCGCGAAGGTGACCGCGAGCCCGAGCGACAGCAGCGGCAGGCGCCCCGCCATCGCCACCGCGATCACCACGCCGAGCACGACGATGGCCACCGCCACCACCTGGACCGGGCGCAGGCGCTCGCCGAGAACCAGGGCGCCGAGTGCCACCGAGACCAGCGGGTTGATGAAGTAACCCAGGCTCGCATCGAGCATGTGCCCGCTCGACACCGCCACGAGGTAGAGCATCCAGTTGATCGCGATCAGGCCCGCCGAGACGACGAACAGGCCATGGCGCGGCCGCAGTGGGAACGGATTGGCGAGCCGCTTGCGCAGCAGCGCGATCAGGCCGACCACCAGCAGCGCCGACCATGCGATGCGCTGCGCCAGGATCGTGCCCGGCGGGATACCGTCGAGGAGCCGGAAATGCACGGGGACGACGAGGCCCCAGCTCAGATAGGCGGCGAGCGCGTAGATCAGGCCCAAGATTGCACGAGCGGCGGCGTGGCGGGGCGCCGCTTGTAGCCCGGACTGGGCGCGCGGTCAGCGCTTGCGGGCGGGGGCTGCGGGGGTCTCGCCGCGCATCAGGGCGTTGAGGCGCTCGGTGTCGAAGCCGGTGAGCATGCGCTCCTTCTTCGTCTCGGCCGCCGGCCCCTGCGTCACCGTGCCGGTCGTGACGGGATCGGGCAGGATCGGGGCGGCCCGCGCGATCGTCGGGGCCGGCACGGCGGCGACCGCCTGATGCATGAGCCGGTCCGCACTCACGAGGACGACCGAGAGCGTGCCGAGGCCGGTGATGGTGCCGAAGGTGATGACGCGCAGGATGCTCACGATGGGGAACTCGATACGCAGGGTACGCGGGACCGTGAACGGCGGCCCCGGAAACAGGATGCGCGCGGTGTCGTTAATGAACCGGACGGCCGGGCCCGCTGTGGACCGGCCCTATTCAGGACATCCGGCACAGGATCTGGCCATGAACGAGCAGGCGACGGCGAGCGACAGCCCCTTCATCCAGGGGCGCAACGCGCGGCTCTACGGCAAGAGCATCGATGAATGCCCCTATGCGGAGGGCTCCGAGGATCGCGCGGCCTGGATCCAGGCCTACGAGGAGGCCGCGGCCGACGATCCGGCAGCGTAAGGACCGCCCGAGGCGAACCGAGACCGCCTTGACGCGTCCGGTCCCGGGAGGCTGAAAGGGCTTCAACGCGAAGCCCCTCTCATCCTCCCGAGGCCGATGTCCAAATCTCCCCCCCGCGACCGCGGTCGCTTCGGCGCCGACACCCGCCTCGTGCTCGCCGGGCGCGACCCGGCGGCCCAGCACGGCTTCGTCAACACGCCGATCTACCGCGGTTCGACGGTCCTCTACCCGACCTACGACGACATCAAGCACCGGCGCGGGCGCTACAATTACGGCACCTCCGGCACGCCGACGATGGACGCCCTGTGCGAGGCGTGGAGCGAGATCGCCGGGGCGGCGGGTACGGTGCTGGCGCCGTCCGGCCTCTCGGCCCTGACGCTGGCGCTGATGACCTGCGTCAGCGCGGGCGACCACCTCCTCGTCACCGACTCCGCCTACCGCCCGACCCGCATCTTCTGCGACGGCGTGCTGAAGCGCTACGGCGTCGAGGTCGAGTACTACGATCCGCTCATCGGCGCCGGCATCGCCGGGCTGATGCGCGACAACACGCGGGCGGTGCTCGTGGAGGCGCCGGGCTCGCAGACCTTTGAGATGCAGGACGTGCCGGCCATCGCCGAGGCGATGCATGCCCGCGGCGGCGCGGTGGTGATGGACAACACCTGGGCGACGCCGCTGCTGTTCCCGCCGCACGAGCGCGGCGTCGATCTCGCGGTGGAGGCCGGCACCAAGTATCTCAGCGGCGGCTCCGACCTGCTGCTCGGCCTCGTCTCGGCCAACGCCGCGTACTACCCGGCGCTCAAGCGCACCTACGAGCACTTCGCCAATTGCCCCGGCCCCGAGGACATCTTTTTGGGACTGCGCGGCCTGCGCACCATGGGTCTACGCCTGCGCGAGCACGGCGCCCGCGGGCTGGCCATGGCCGAGTGGTTCCAGGCCCGCCCCGAGGTGCTGCGGGTGCTGCATCCGGGCCTGCCGGACGATCCCGGCCACGCGATCTGGAAGCGCGACTTCTCCGGCGCCTCGGGCCTGTTCGGGGTGATCCTCAAGCCGGTCTCGGAGGAGGCGCTCGCCGCCTTCCTCGACGGGCTCGAGCTGTTCGGGATGGGCTTTTCCTGGGGCGGCTTCGAGAGCCTCGTCATCCCCTTCGACCCGACCGTCTACCGCACCGCCACCCGCTGGCCGCCGGACGGCTCGGCACTCCGCTTCCATATCGGCCTGGAGGACCCGGAGGATCTGAAGGCGGATCTGGAAGCCGGGTTCGCGCGGATGGCAGCTGTGGGCTGAGGGCGAAACTTGATTGGCTTGGCTGCCTGAAGGACTGGTCGGGGTGGAGAGCGGACCCCGACCCTGCGCCCTGAAGTGGACGTTCTGCATCCGACCCAATTTGGTCGTAGCATTTCATCCTTTGTCCGCCTGAAAGCGGACGCTCTAGCCTACTTGTAACTTGATCCCACCTTCGCCGGGTATGCTCTTCGGCGCGGTGGCGGGTGAGAGACCGTTAGCCTCTGGGGCCACCAAGCCCGCAAGTGAGCCAGGGTCCTCGCCCGCCGTTCCATCGAACCCGAACAGTCGCTTGGGCCGCTCAACGCGAAGCCCGCTTGCGCAAGGATGGGATCAGATGGACGCTCCTGTTGTCGGGATCGATGTCGCCCGAGACCGCCTCGATATTCACGTTCATCCCTCTGGAGCGAACTTCGCCGTTGACCGTACGACAGAGGGTGTGGAGCAGCTGTGCGAACGCCTCCGGCCCCTGAAGCCGAAGCTCGTCGTCCTGGAGGCAACCGGCGGTTTGGAAGCCATGGTGGCACGTGCTCTCACCACCTGGAGGCTACCAGCCGTGATCGTGAACCCAGCACAGGTCCGTGCTTTCGCTCACGCCTTGGGCCAACGCGCCAAGACCGACCGCATCGACGCCACCGTGATCGCCCGGTTCGCGGCGGCCACCAACCCACCCGTTCGCGCTCGGGCCGATGCCGAGACTCAGGCCTTGGCTGATCTCGTCACAAGACGCCGTCAGATCGTAGGACTGATCGCGTCCGAGCGGCAGCGAGCGAGCCAAGCTCCACCGTGCATTCGAGACAGCGTCCGGCGCGTCATAGAGGCGTTGGAGCAGGAGCAGAGTGTGATCGACCGCTCGATCGATGCAGAGGTAGACCGGTCGCTTGAATGGCGCAGGAAGGAGACCCTCCTGACCTCCGTTCCTGGTGTTGGACCGACGATCGCACGAACCCTGATCGCGGAGCTGCCTGAGCTTGGAAGCCTCAACCGGAAGCAAGTCGCCGCGCTGGTCGGCTTGGCCCCTTGGACGCGGCAATCCGGTCAGTGGCGAGGGAGGAGCTTCATTGCAGGCGGCCGCGCACCTGTTCGCACGGCGCTGTTCATGGGGGCCATGGTGGCCAGCCGTCACAATGCCGCGCTGAAAACCTTCCGCGACCGGCTCATCGCAGCCGGTAAGCCCAAGCTCGTTGCCCTGATTGCCACCGCTCGGAAGCTGATCACCATCCTCAACGCCATCCTGAGAGACGGAACGCCATGGCAACCCGCTTGACCAGCAAGACAGTCGCTCGGTTGTCAGCACCCATCGTCCCCATCGTAGCGCCGCAAGATCTGCGCGGCAGCATCGAAGGCTTCCCAGGTCTTTCGGGCGAGGCTTCCACCCACGCTGCAACGACGGACCCCGCGTTCGGCAAACGCCCGGATGTCCGCGTCGTACTGGTGCACGACGATATTGACCGGCTTCGGGGCGACCGCCGCGACGAGTTCCGCGACGGCACCGTGATCGAGGATGAAGGGCACGAAGAGGCAGTCGGCGCCGGCATCCGCATAGGCAACGGCGCGCGTGATGCTGGCACTGACAGACATATCGGGGACACGAAAGTTCTCGTTGCGGCCGACGAGCATCACCGTGGGATCGATGGCGTCCATGGCACTGCGCGCGGCAGCGATCCGTTCGACGGCGCGATCCGTCTCGTACATCGCGGTTCCGGACCAATCCTCGATCGACAGGGCGGCCACGCCTGTGTCGACCGCCAGGGCGACGTTCCGCGCGACATCCTTCGGACAGTCGGCAAAGCCGTTCTCGAAATCCGCGTTGACCGGCAGATGGGTGCTGGCAACGAGCATCCTCAGGTGGTCGAGGATGGCCTCCAGGCCGAGTTCCCCATCCTCCTTGCCGGCGGACCAGGCTGCACCCGCACTCGTCGAGGCAATTGCCTTGAAGCCAAGCTTGGCGAGCCGGACCGCGCTGCCGCGGTCCCAGGCATTGGGCAGGAGGAAGAAGCCGCTCGCATGGAGGTTGCGAAAGACCCTCCGCTTCTCCGCCGTAGCGACCGTCGATCGGTCCGTCATCATCAGGTCCTGAAATCTTCCAGCCGACGCCGCTGCTGCCCGGCCTCGTCGAAGTTCGAGGGCGCGAGCCAGGCGGTCAACGCGGCCGAGATCCGGGGCCATTCAGGGCTGATGATCGAGAACCAGGCCGTATCCCGGCTCTCGCCCTTCACCACCATGTGGTGGCGGAAGATGCCCTCGAAGGTGAAACCGAACCGCGCCGCCGCATTCCGCGATGGAGCGTTGCGGCTGTCGCACTTCCATTCGAACCGTCGGTACCCGAGCGTATCGAACGCGTAGGCGGCGAAGAGAGCGAGCGCCTCCGTCGCCACCCGCGTCCGCGCGATGGCCGGCCCCCACAGGATGTGTCCGATCTCGATGACGCCGTGGATCGGATCGAGGCGCATCAGGGCTTGGCGCCCTTCGGCTCGTCCCGTCGCTCGATCGATGACGGCGAAGAACAGGGGGTCGTGCGATGTCGATGCCGTCTCCAACCAGGCGGCAAAGCTGAGCTGATCCACCGGGGGTTCATCGAACAGGTAGCGGAAGCGATCTTCGGCGCCTGGTCGGAGCGCCGATTGAAGGAGCGCCTGACCGTGTCGCGCGGGGCTGAGCGGATCGAGACGCGTGTAGCGTCCCTCCAGTAGGCAATGTCTGGGCTTCGGGGCGCCGGTCCAGTTCTGTCGATCCATGACTTTCAGTCCCTGCGAACACCTCACCCTCGTCTCAAAATGGTCTGGCTTGAAGTGCCATTATCCGTGTTTTCGAGTAGTCCATTGCGATGCCGAAGCAGCGCGCGACCATCGCGATTCCTTCCCTGAAGGCCTTCGACCGGCGTGATGGACAGGCTGGCCGCCAGCTTGCGCAGCGCCTGCGCGATGCCGTGGCGACCGGCGAACTGAAGCCCGGAGAGCGCCTGCCATCGACACGCACGCTAGCTGCCTCGCTGGGGGTTGCCAGAGGGTTGGTGGTCGAGGCGTTCGACCAGCTCAGGGCGGAAGGCTACCTCGACGCGCGCGTCGGTGCTGGGACGCGCGTGGCATTGACGCTCAGCAACGAGCCGCTGGTCACGCCGCCCGTATCGAGGCTGCACCCGGATTTCCCAGACCCGGTCTTGCCGCCAGCGGCGGAACGGCTGGCCGCCTTCGCGCGTGCCGTCGCTTCACAGCCCCAGGTTCCCTTCGCGGTCGCCGTACCAGCTGCCGGCATTGCCCCCGACGACACGTGGCGAAAGCTTGGCAATCGTGTCCGGGCTTCCAGTCGCGCCGCACCGGCGAGCTACGCCGATCCGTACGGACTGCCCGCTTTGCGAGCGGCGATCGCCGATCACGTGCGGCGCGCACGCGCGGTTCGGTGCGAGATGGAGAACGTCATCGTTACGTCCGGCACCCAGCAGGGCCTCTACATGGCCGGTCGGGTGCTGCTGTCGCGCGCTGATGCGGTCTGGGCGGAAGACCCGGCCTATCCGGGCTTGAGAGCCGTGCTTGAAGACCTCGGCGTCCTCACGCACCACCTGCCAGTGGATGAGCAAGGCCTCGACGTCCAACGCGGCCTGGCAATCTACCCGACGGCGCGCGCCGCCTTCGTCACGCCCTCGCATCAATACCCGATCGGGATGCCCCTGAGCATGGCCCGGCGCCAAGCCCTCGTTGCGTGGGCGGAGCGGAACCAGGCCTGGATCGTGGAGGACGATTACGACAGCGAGCTTCGCTATGCGGGGCATCCCTTCCCGGCCATCCAGGGGCTTAGCCTAGCGCGGGTCATCTATCTCGGCACATTCAGCAAGGTGCTGTTTCCTTCCCTGCGGCTTGGCTACGTCATCGCGCCGACACCGCTGGTCGATGCGTTCGCCGGTGCCCGAGCGATGCTCGACCGGCACTCCCCCACCGCCGATCAGCACGTGCTGGCGGCCTACATGCAGGACGGTTCATTCGAGGCCCATGTCCGGCGCATCCGCGGCCTCTACGCCGAGCGCCGGGCCGTGCTGCTGGAAGCGCTCATTCCGGCTCTGCCGGAGGGTTGGTCCATCCAGCCGAGCGACCAGGGCATGCACATCGTGCTGTGGCTGCCGGAGGGGGCTGACGATGGTCAGATTGCTGCTCAGGCGCAGGCTATCGGCTTGGCAATGCGTCCGATCTCGCCGATGTACGCCGCGCCACCCGGACGTCCGGGACTGATGCTCGGCTTTGGCGGCTTCCCACCCCAGCAATTGCGCGAAGCGGTCAGACGTCTCGCTACCCTATTCGGGTTGCCTCTGTCGTAGCTTGTTCCGCAAAGCCCGTGCGAGCTGTTGGAGGCAGCTTCCGCTTAGAGCATCATCCACTCCCAAGCAGCCTTTCTGCTGTCCACCCAACCCGGACGTAGGTCATCCTCCACCAAGCAGCCGCGGAGCGGACCTTCCGAGGGGCCGCAAAGGGTCGAAAGCGGCCCCTCGCAGGATCAATCTGACAGGATTGGGACCCTAAGGCGCCACCCACGTCCCCATCCAGCCCGCGCCCTCCCGGGAAAAAACCGCCCGCCGGTGCCCGCGCCGGTCGAGGAAGAGCAGGTCCAGGCGCTCGGCTGTGAACACCACCGCACAAAAGTTCTCGCGGCCGATGCGCGCGTCCGGGTCCTCGTCGGGCATGGCGTAGGCGTCGCCCGCGGCGAGCGCGGTGCCGGGGGCGGGTTCGACCCCGTAGCAGACCCGGCTCATGGTTAGCGCGGCGGCCCAGGCGGCGTCGGCGAGCGCGTCGTCGTGGTGCAGGCGTGCCCGCCCCTCGACGCGGAGCTGGAGCTTGGCTCGGCCGTCGTAGACGTGGAGGGCGGCCAGCCCGTTCTCGGCGATCTCCCGCGCCTTGTCCGAGCGCTGGTCGCAGTGGAAGCGCAAGGCGCCCGCCCCGGCCTCCGCCGCGCGCAGGACCACGGTGCGCAGCCGCGGACGGCCCGCCGCATCGACGGTCGCGAGAGACGGCGTGTGGAACGGGCTGTGCCGGTGTCCCACGCCGTCGGCGAGGCGGCGCCAGCCCTCGGCGCGGAAGCCGTCGAGGTCGTCGTAGAAGGAGGGCAGCGCGTCCACGAAAGGCTTTCCTTAGGCGTCATGCCGGGTTGCAGGAAGCCTGGTCGAGGGCTCTTGCCTGCCCCGGATGCTGACGCGGCCGGTGCGCCCGCGCAAGGTGCTTGCAACCGCGCATGCGTCCTCAAAGCCGTCGGAGCGAACCGACACGAGCAACGGGTCGATCGAACTTCTCGGCCGGCTGCCTTGGCATCGCCGCCGGTTCGCGCCATGGCATGGGTCCGGGAGGTTCTCGTTTCAGCTTCCTGCACCCAGCGATGGCACGGCTGGCTGGTTCCCGCGTTGAACGCTGTCGAGCATACGGTCCCGCTTTTCCCTTGCCCTATTCCTTGCCCCTGCACGCCCGCCCGAGATCTCTCCCTTCGCCCGTCCTCCGATCCCTTCCGCGTTCCGGCGGACGGCATCCGTCGTGCCGGAGGCGCACCGCGTGAGCGACGGGCCCTTCTTCCTCGATGGCGGCGGCGAGGCCGGCGCGCTGATCCGCGGGATCGATTGGGCGGCGACGCCGCTCGGGAGCCCGGAGGCGTGGCCGGCGGCGCTCAAGACCCTGGTCGGCGTGATGCTCGGCTCGCAGCAGCCCATGCTGATCGTCTGGGGCGAGGCGCACGTCACCCTCTACAATGACGGCTACGCACCGATGTGCGGCGCCCGCCATCCGCGCGCGCTGGGCCAGTCCTTCGACGAGGTCTGGCACGACATCTGGGACCAGGTGGGGCCGATCCTGTCGCGGGCCTATGCGGGCGAGGCCACGCATATGGACGACATCGCCCTCACGATGCATCGCAACGGCTATCCGGAGGAGACCCACTTCGCTTTCGGTTATACGCCGGTGCGGATCGAGGACGGCACGGTCGCGGGCATGTTCTGCGCCTGCTCGGAGACCACAGCCTCGGTGCGGGCGGGCCGGCAGATGCATGCCGAGCGCGAGCGCTTCGCGCGGCTGTTCGAGCAATCGCCGAGCTTCGTCGCGGTGCTCGACGGGCCCGACCACGCCTTCGCCTTCGCCAACGCCGCCTATCGCCAACTCATCGCCCATCGCGACGTTCTCGGTCGGCCCGTGCGGGAGGCTCTGCCGGAAATCGAGGGCCAGGGCTTCTTCGAGCTGCTCGACGAGGTGTTCTCCACCGGCCGCACCCACACGGCGCACGGCGCACCGGTGACGATCCTGCGCGTGCCCGGCGGCGTGCCGGAGCGGCGCTTCCTCGATTTCGTCTACCAGCCCATGCGGGACGCGGCCGGGACGATCACCGGCGTGTTCGTCGACGGCTCGGACGTGACCGAGCGGATCACTGGCAACGCGGCTTTGGCCGAGAGCGAGGCGCGCTTCCGCACCATGGCGGACGACGCGCCGGTGATGATGTGGGTGACCGGCCCGGACGGCGCCTGCCAGTATCTCAACCGGCGCTGGTACGACTTCACCGGCCAAAACGAGGCGCAGGCCCTCGGCCTCGGCTGGCTCGAGGCGGTGCATCCGGATGATCGCGGCTGGTCGGGCGAGACCTTCCTGCTGGCGAATGCCCGGCACGAGGGCTTCAGCCTCGATTACCGCCTGCGCCGCCGCGACGGCGTCTACCGGTGGGCGATCGACACCGCGAGCCCGCGCTTTGCCGCCGACGGGAGCTTCCTCGGCTATATCGGCTCGGTGGTCGACATCGAGGAGCGCCGCGCTGCCGAGCTCGCGCTCGCCGAAAGCGAGGAGCGCCTGCGGCTCGCCGTCGAGAGCGGCGAGATCGGCCTGTGGGATTTCGATCCGCGGGCCGGCACCCTGTTCTGGCCGCCGCGGATCAAGGCGATGTTCGGGCTGGCGCCCGATGCGGACGTGACCCTCGACGACTTCGCCGACGGCCTCCACCCGGACGACCGGGCGCGGGTCACCGCCGCCTTCGCCGCCGCGCTCGATCCCGTGGCCCGGGCCTTCTACGACGAGGAGTTCCGCGCGATCGGCCGCGCCGACGGCACGGTCCGCTGGGTCGCGGCCAAGGGGCGCGGCGTGTTCGATGCGGAGGGCCGCTGCCTGCGCGGCGTCGGCAGCGCCATCGACATCACCGCGCGGAAGGCGACCGAGGAGCGTCTCGTCGAGGCCACCCGCCGCCTCGACGCGGTGCTCGACAACGCGACGCAGGCGATCTTCATGATGGATGAGCGCCAGCACTGCGCCTACATGAACCGCGCCGCCGAGCGGCTGACCGGCTACAGCCTCGACGAGACGCACGGCAAGGCGCTGCACGACGTCGTCCACCATACCCGGCCGGACGGCAGCCCCTACCCGCTCCACGAATGCCCGATCGATCAGGCCTTCCCCGAGAACAACCAGGAGCAGGGCCAGGAGATCTTCGTCCACCGCGACGGCTCGTTCTACCCCGTCGCCTTCACCGCGAGTCCGATCCGCGACGAGGGCGGCACGCCGATCGGCACGGTGATCGAGGCGCGCAACATCGAGGGCGAGCTGCGTGCCAAGGCGCAGTTGGAGGCGTTCAACGCGAGCCTGGAGCAGCAGGTCGCGGCCCGCACCGCCGAGCTGATGCGGACCGAGGAGGCCCTGCGCCAGAGCCAGAAGATGGAGGCGGTGGGCCAGCTCACCGGCGGCCTCGCCCACGACTTCAACAATCTGCTCACCGGCATCACCGGCTCGCTCGAACTGCTGCAGACCCGCCTCGCGCAGGGGCGGATCACCGAGATCGACCGCTACGTCAACGCCGCGCAGGGTGCTGCCAAGCGCGCGGCGGCGCTGACCCACCGCCTGCTTGCCTTCTCGCGGCGCCAGACCCTGGACCCGAAGCCCACCGACGTGAACCGGCTGGTGATGGGCATGGAGGACCTGCTCCGCCGCACCATCGGCCCGTCGATCACCCTCGAAGTGGTGGCTGCGGGCGGGCTGTGGTCGGTGCTGGTCGATCCGAGCCAGCTCGAGAACGCGCTGCTGAACCTCTGCATCAACGCCCGCGACGCGATGCCGGATGGCGGGCGCATCACCATCGAGACCGCCAACAAGTGGCTCGACGACCGCGGCGCCAAGGAGCGCGACCTCGATCCCGGCCAGTACCTCTCGCTCTGCGTGACCGATACCGGCACCGGCATGAGCCCGGACGTCATCGCCAAGGCGTTCGACCCGTTCTTCACGACGAAGCCGATCGGCCAGGGCACGGGCCTCGGCCTGTCGATGATCTACGGCTTCGTGCGCCAGTCGGGCGGGCAGGTGCGGATCTACTCGGAGGTCGGCCAGGGCACGACGATGTGCCTCTACCTGCCGCGCCATTACGGGGCGGCGGAAGAGCCGGAGGCGGCCCCGGATCTGGCCGCCGCGCCCCGCGCCGAGCAGGGCGAGACGGTGCTGATCGTCGATGACGAGCCGACGGTGCGGATGCTGGTGACGGAAGTGCTGGAGGATCTCGGCTACACCGCGATCGAGGCCGCCGACGGCCCGGCCGGCCTCAAGGTGCTGCAATCGGACGTGCGCCTCGACCTTCTGGTCACCGATGTCGGGCTTCCCGGCGGCATGAACGGGCGCCAGGTCGCCGATGCGGGCCGTGTCCTGCGGCCGGACCTGAAGGTGCTGTTCATCACCGGCTACGCCGAGAACGCGGCGGTGGGCAACGGCCACCTCGAGCCCGGCATGCAGGTCATCACCAAGCCCTTCGTGATGGAGGTGCTGGCCGCGCGGATCAAGGAGATGATCAACTCGCGGTGAGGGGGGAGCCCGTCCCCCCAATCGGTCGCGACGTCAGAACCGCGCCGGATCGAGCTCGAAGGTCGGCGGCAGCGCCTCGAACCACTCGCTGTAATAGGGGTCGCGCGGGATTGCCTCCGCCCAGCGCGCGCGGAAGCGGGCCTGCTCGTCCGCCGCGACGGTGCGGGCCCGGTTGCGGCTCTCGTAATGGTAGAGCTCGACCTCCGCGCAGTAGACGCTGCGCAGGCCCCGCTCCCACAGCCGCAGGCAGAGATCGACGTCGTTGTAGTTGACGGCGAATCCCTCGTCGAAGCCCCGGCTCGCCTCGAACTCGGCCCGCCGCACCATCACGCAGGCCCCCGTCACCGCGAGGTAGTTGCGGTTGCCAGCGGTCGAGAAGAAGTGGCCGGGGTCTTCCCGCGGGTAGGAGCGGCGAGGATGGTCCGGCGTCGCGTCGATCACCGTGACGCCGACATGCTGCAACTCGCCGGTCTCGAACAGGAGTTTGGGGCCGACCGCGCCGACGCCGGGGATCTGCAGAAGCGCCAGCATCGCCTCGATCCAGTCGGGGCTGATGATCTCGATGTCATCGTTGAGGAAGATCAGCACCTCGCCCGTGGCCGCACGGGCCCCCAGATTCATCTTGGCGGCGACATTGAAGACCGGCTGGTCCCAGGTGACGGAGCGGGCATTGTACCGCTCCAGCGCGTCTTTCGTCGCCGGCCGCAGGTCGCCGTTATCGACCGCCACGATCTCGATCGCCTCGTAGGTGGTCCGCTCGCGGATGCTGGCGAGGCAGGCGGCCAGGAGATCGACGGTGCGGCCACGAACCTCGCTGTCGCGCCCGGCGGTGGGGATCACGATCGAGACCAGCGGGCGTGCGGCGAGCGGCCGGCGCAGGTGGAAGCTGCCGGCGAAGGCCGTGGGGCGCACGGAATCGAGCCCGCCGGTGCGCCGCGCCCGGTCTTCGAGCGCCCGGACGGCGGCGGCGACCACGTAGCCCTTGTTGTCCATGGCCTGGGCGGTCGAGCCGGGGATCGCGCGCCAGTGGTAGAGCACCTCGGGCACGTGGTGCACGCAGGCTGCGTGCTCGGTGTAGCGCAGGACGAAATCGTAATCCTGCGCGCCCTCGCATTCCGCCCGGAAGGCGCCGATGCGGGCAACGATATCCATCCGGTAGAGCGCCAGATGGGCCGTGTACATGCAGGCTTCCAGCGTCTCGGGCGACCAGTCCGGCTTGAAGAACGGCTCGTAGCGCTCGCCGCCGACCGTGATCTTGTCCTCGTCCGAGTAGAGGAAATCGATCTGCGGATCCGCGTTCAGGGCGGCGACGAAGGCATAGAACGCGTGCGGCGGGATCGCGTCGTCGTGGTCGATCAGGGTGAGCCAGTCGCCGGTGGCCAAGGCGAGCGCGTCGTTGCTCGCCGCGACGATGCCGCCGTTCTTCGATCGCCGATGCAGCCGCACCCGCGGCTCCTCCGCCGCCAGCGCGTCCAGCATCGGCGCGATATGAGGCGCGCTCGACGCGTCGTCGCAGAGGCACAGCTCCCAATCGGGATAGGCCTGCGCCCGGATGCTGGCGAGCGCCGCCTCCAGATAGGGTTTGGGTGTGTTGTAGACCGGCATGACGATGGAGATGCGCGGCCGCACCCGGAAGCCCGCGATCGCCGCCCGCATCGCCTCCGGGCTCGGCAGGGCCGGGCGCTCGATCGTCTCGATCCAGGCGGCGTAGGAGGCCGCCGCCGGGCGCGGCCGGGCACTGTCCCAGAACGCCTGCCACAGGGCGGCAGGCGGGCGGCTGACGGCGAGGCGCGCGAGGCGCCCGAGCAGCGCCCCGCCCCCCCTCTCCTCCTCCGGCAGCCGCGCTAGCAACCGGTGGGCAACGGCGAGTGCGGCGGCGGGGCCGCGCAGCGGTTCGAGGGTCGCCCGCGAGAGGCGGAACCGCCCGCTCGCGGCGAGCGGATCGAGCCGCAGGCCCCGCACCCGGCGCGGCAGGCGGACGAGGTCGTCGATCCCCCCGTCCTCCCGTAATTCGAGCCGGACCGCCTCGTCCTCGCGAAAGCCCGAGCCGTCATCGACGTAGAGGAGCGGCACCGGCTTCGTGTGGCCCAGCCCTTCGAGGTCGGCACGGATGCGCACCCAGCCCCCCGCGAGCCGGAACGGAAACAGCCGTCCGCCGCGGGGATGGGTCAGCCGGAATTGCGGATCGGAGCCGGTGGAGCGCCAGACGCCCTCCCCCTCCGGCTCGATCTGTCCCTTCGGTTCGATGCGGCACGCGATCATGGGGCAACGCGTTAGAGTGCATTCCGACGCAGTGGCAACCGGTTCGTTGGAATGCGCGTCGAAACAAAGATCGAGAGTCACCGGCCCGATGCAGTCAGGGTGGTGGCTTCAGCGCGGCGGGCAGTGAACCGCGAGCCAGATCGTCGGATTCTGGGTGCGTTCGACGCGATGCCGGCGATGCGCCGGGATCAGCAGGTGATCGCCCGCCGACAACAGACGCGGCGCGGGCTCGTCAGCGAAGCGGAGTTCGGCGCTGCCCTGAAGCACCGCGACCCACTCGTCCTCGTCCTGATCGTACCAGAAGCCCGGCGGGCTCGCTTGGCCCGTCGAGACGATGCGCTCAACTCGCAGGCCGGGACGCGTGAGCAGGGTCTCGAAGCGTTCTTCATCCGCATGCGCCGGCAAGCTGGCGAACAGGTTGGGACAGGGGATCATGTCGATGTCGCTCTACCGGCCGACGAGGCGCCGCCGGTCCCGGTCGGACACCGCGCGGCGTTCTTGCGCGTTGAAGCAGGGAAGGCCGCGCGTCCCGCGCCGCCGCAGCTTGCGACGGATCGATGCCCGAGACCAAACCCGCCCCGCTCCCCCCGGCCACCGAGGATGCCGGCCTGCCGACGCCGCCGAGCCCCGGCCGCCTGCCGCCGCCGAACCTGCCGCCCTCGCCCTCCACGGAAGACGGCGCGTCCGATGCCGGGACGGACGGCGCCGACACGGAGTGAGACGGTGCCGGACCACGCCGAGGCTCGAACCCGGATGGTCGAGACGCAACTGGTCGCCCGCGGCATCCGTGACGCGGCCGTCCTCGATGCGATGCGGGCCGTGCCGCGGGAGGCCTTCGTGCCGGACGCTCTGGCGGGGGAGGCCTACGACGACGGGCCGCTGCCGATCGGGGCGGGGCAGACGATCTCCCAGCCCTACATCGTCGCCCTGATGATCGAGGCGCTGGCCCTGCGGCCCGGCGACCGCGTGCTGGAGGTCGGCGCCGGCTGCGGCTACGCGGCGGCGGTGCTGGCGCGGATGGGCGCGCAGGTCTTCGCCATCGAGCGCCACGCGGCGTTGGGCGAGGCCGCCCGCGCGCGCCTCGCCGCACTCGGGCTCACGGTGTCCCTGCGCATCGGCGATGGCCATGCGGGCTGGCCGGAGGCCGCGCCCTTCGACGCGGTCCTCGTCTCGGCGGCGGGTTCCACGATCCCCGAGGCGTTGAAGGCCCAGCTCAAGCCTCGTGGCCGCCTCGTCATCCCGGTCGGCCCGCCCGGCGGGCAGACGCTGCTGCGGCTGACCCGGCGCGGGCGGGACCGGTTCGAGAGCCGCGATTTCGGCCCGGTCTCCTTTGTGCCGCTGCTGCGGGGCGTGGGAACGGCGGACCCCGTGTGACGCGCAGGACCTCCCGTCCGGTCCGCACCGCGCCGGGGCGAACGGAGTCTCCCTGCGAGCCCGCGCGTCGCGCGCCGACCGAAAATCGCGAGAAAATTTCGGAAAAATGGGAACCGGGGTCACTTAGCCGCGTTACGCGCGTGCGAGGCCCAAATTGGGCTCGCTTATGGGGCGCCGGATGCAGGTGTCCGGCGGCCCTCGTCATCACGTTGCTCCAAGGAGGATGTGGTCATGAGGACCTTCGACTTTTCTCCCCTCTACCGGTCCACCGTCGGCTTCGACCGGTTGTTCTCCCTGCTCGACCAAGCCGAGACCTCGGCCGCGTGGCCGCCCTACGATATCGAGAAGGTGTCCGAGGATGCCTACCGCATCACCATGGCGGTCGCGGGCTTCGCGCAGGACGAAATCGAACTCACCCAGCACGACACCACGCTCCTCGTCACGGGCCAGAAGAAGGCTCAGGAGGGCGAGCGCCAGTATCTGCACCGGGGCATCGCCGGCCGCACGTTCCGCCAGAGCTTCAACCTGGCCCAGCATGTGCGGGTCACGGGCGCCAGCCTGGATAACGGCCTGCTCACGGTGGAGCTGAAGCGCGAGGTGCCGGAGGCGTTCAAGCCGCGCCGGATCGCCATCGGCGGCACAGGGACTGCCATCGGGCAGGACAACGCGTCGGCGGAGAAGACGCCGGCTCAGAAGGCGCCGGCTCAGGTCGAGGACCTGTCCAAGGCCGCCTGACCTTCGGCGAACGCCACACACGAGCCAGCATCCCCGGAGGCTGCGCGCCTTCGGGGACCGCTTCCTTTTCGCACGAAAACCCCGTGCTTTCAGGGAGATGACCCGTGACGACGATGGAAACGCATTCCGCCCATTCCGGACCGATGAACCCGGCCGGCACCCCGGCCGCCTCGTTCGAGGCATGGCAGGCGCTCGTCGCCCCCGGCGACGTGTTCCGCCATCCGCGCGAGGTGCTGGCCCACCCGCTCCTGTCGCGGGCGGACAAGCGCGCGATCCTGGCCTCCTGGGCGTCCGATGCCTGCGCCCTCGAGAATGCGCCCGCAATGCGCTGCCTTGCCGGCTGCAGGGCCGAGCCGGTGCCGGTCGATATCGTCCTTGCCGCGCTCGGCACGCTCGACCGGGGGCCTCCCTCGGCGAGCACGGCCCATTCCGGCAGTCCGGCCTGGCCCCGGCGCCCGCGGCGCACATCGAACCGGCACCGGTTTTTTCGCCCCGGTCGCCGGGACGATGACGACGATCCGCCGCCCTGCCCGGCGGCGGTGATGCCGCGCCCGCGCACACCCCCGAGCGCTGCGGCGTTGGCCGTCGCCATCCCGGCCTGACCGCGGGGCGGCGTCCTGCCGGCGTTACGCCCGAGCCCGGCGTCTTCCTCGGGAGGACGCCGTCACCGCCGCCCGAACAGCCGCTCGATATCGGCGAGTCCGAGGCTCACGAAGGTCGGGCGGCCGTGGTTGCACGAGCCGGAGAGCGGCGTCGCCTCCATCTCGCGCAGCAGGGCGTTCATCTCCTCGGGTTTGAGGCGGCGGCCGGCGCGGATCGAGCCGTGGCAGCTCATGCGCGAGAGGATCGCGTCGAGGCGCCGGCTCACCGGATCGGGATCGCCCGCACCCGCCGGGCCACCCTCCTCGACGCCGCTGGCCGCCAGCGCGTCGAGCACGTCGAGCACGAGTCCCTTCACCGAGCCGCCCGCCAGCGCCGACGGCACCGAGCGCACCATCACGGCGCCGGGGCCGAACGCCTCCAGGGTGAGGCCCAGCCGCTCCAGATCGGGCGCGGCCTCGACGAGGCGGTCGGCCTCCTCGGGCGCCATCTCGACCACGTCGGGGATCAGGAGCCCCTGGGCGAGCACGCCGCCGCCGGCCCGCTCGCGCTTCAGCCGCTCGTAGACGAGGCGTTCGTGGGCGGCGTGTTGATCGACCAGCACGATGCCGTCGCGGGTCTGGGCGACGATGTAGGTCTCGTGGATCTGCGCGCGGGCGGCACCCAGCGGGTGGGTCTCGGGATGGGTCTCGGCCTCCGAGCCCGCCTCCGGATCGGGCCGCAGGTCGGCGCCGGGCGGGGCGAGGTCGGCGGAGAACAAAGCCTGCGGCGTCTCGGCAAAGCCTGGATGGTCCTCGGTGTAGGCCGGGCGCGGCGCCGGGCGGTAGCCCGCGGGCGCGGCCACCGAGGGGCCGGAGAACAGGCGGCTCGCCGGGCGGGGGTTCAGGGCGCTGGCAGTGGAGGCGCCCGAATGCACGGCGAACCGGCCCGCCCCCGCCGCCATCGGCGGGGCGCCCCCCATGCCGGCGCCGGCCCGCAGCGCGTCGAGGGCGGCCTGGGTGCCCGTGCTGGAAGACCGGGCGCCAGCCCGGCGCAAAGCCTCGTGGATCGCGCTGACGATCAGCGCCCGCACCAGCCCCGGCTCGCGGAAGCGCAGCTCGGTCTTGGCCGGATGCACGTTCACATCGACGAGGGCGGGATCGCAGGTGAGATGGAGCGCGAGCACCGGGTGGCGGTCGGAGCTCATGGTGTCGGCATAAGCCCCGCGCACGGCCCCGAGCAGGAGCCGGTCGCGCACCGGGCGCCCGTTGACGACGAAGTGGATGTGGCTCGCCGCCCCGCGGTGGAAGGTCGGCAGGCCGACATGGCCGGCAAGCGCGAAGCCCTCGCGCGCCATGTCGACGGGCACGGCATTGCCGGGGAAATCGGGGCCGAGCACGGCTCCGAGCCGGCGCAGCAGGGCCGCTGGGCCCGGCTCGCTCTCGGCGGGAAACACGGTCGGGCTGCCGCTCTCGGTCCGCAGGGTGAAGCGGATCTGCGGCTGCGCCACCGCGAGCCGTCGCAGGATCTCGGAGACGGCGGCCGTCTCGGCCCGGTCGGTCTTCAGGAATTTCAGCCGGGCCGGGGTCGCGGCGAACAGCTCGGTGACCTCGATGCGGGTGCCGCGCGCGGCGGGCGCCGGGCGCACCGGCCCCTTGACGCCGGAATCGAGGGTGAGGCTCACTCCCTCGCCGTCCGCGGTGCGCGAGGTGATCGTGAGCCGCGAGACCGCGCCGATCGAGGGCAGCGCCTCGCCGCGAAAGCCGAGCGAGCCGATCCGGGTCAGGTCGCCGTCGGGCAGCTTCGAGGTGGCGTGACGCTCGACCGCGAGGGCGAGGTCGTCGGCTCCCATGCCGATGCCGTCGTCGATGACGCGGATCAGGCGGCGCCCGCCGCCCTCGATCGCCACCTCGATGCTGCGCGCGCCGGCATCGATCGCGTTCTCGACCAGTTCCTTGACCGCCGAGGCCGGCCGCTCGACCACCTCGCCCGCGGCGATGCGATCGACCAGGATCGGATCGAGGCGGCGCACATGCGCGGGCGGCGGATCGCGAAGGTCGGGGGCGGCGGACATGGCCCGCGAAATATAGGCGGCCTGCCGCCCGCCCGATAGGCGAAGGCAGACGTTTGCGAACAGCCTCTCCCTCACTCCCGGCTCGACCTCAGCCTGAGGTGCCCGCGTCAGCGGGCCTCGAAGGGTGTTCCAGGGATCGCGATGGCCGCTGGAGGACCCTTCGAGGCTCCGCTTCGCTCCGCACCTCAGGGTGAGGCGGTGGTTGGGAAGAAAGGGCTATCCCCGCGGCAGCATCCGGTCGCTGATGATGCGGCGCTGGATCTCGCTGGTGCCCTCGAAGATCGTGGTGAGGCGCGCATCGCGCCAGTAGCGCTCGACCCGCCGCTCGGTGGTGTAGCCGTTGCCGCCGTGGAGCTGCATCGCTTGGTTCGTCACCCGCACCGCCATCTCGGTGGCCAGCAGCTTCACCTGAGCCGATTCGCTCTCGGCGGGCAGGCCTTCATCGAGGAGGTGAGCGACCTGTTGCCAGTAGGCGCGGGCCTGGGCCACCTCGGCGGCCATGTCGGCGAGTGCGAAGCGCAGGGCCTGGAACTGGCCGATCGGCTGGCCGAACTGCTCGCGCTCCTGAAGGTAGGCGGTGCAATCCTCCACCGCAGCACGGGCCACGCCGACCGCGCGGGCGGCGGTGTGGACGCGGGCGATGTTAAGGCCGCGCTGCACCGAGGCGAAGCCGCCGGAATCGGCATCCGCCCCCTCGTCGCCGTAGAGGCCGGTGAGCCGGTCGCGCTCGGGCACGCGCACGCCGTCGAGGTTCAGCTCGAAGGTGAGGAAGCCGTGATAGCCGATCTTATCGATGACGGTGCCGGTCATGCCCTTCGGGAAGGTGCCGGGCTCCTTGACCACGAGGAAGGGCTCGAGACCGGCCGAGCGCGGCTCGCCGGGCTCGGGGTCGCGCACGCGGGCCAGCACCTCGATGAAGTCGGCGCCTTGAGCGAAGCCGGCCCAACGCTTGGTGCCGGTGAGCACCCATTCGTCGCCCTCGCGCACCGCACGGGTCTGCACGCCGGCCAGATCCGAGCCGGCGGTGGGTTCGGAGAGTGCGATCGAGCCGATCCACTGCCCCCTTGGCGGATTTGGCCAGCAGCGCCCGGCGGCTTTCATCATCGAGCGTCTGTGTGCCGAGACCCTGGCCGCGGGCCAGGATCGAGCCGGTGGAAAGCCACGCGCGGGCGAGTTCTTCCGAGATCAGGCAGTACTCGAACACGCCGAGCCCCATCCCGCCATACTCGGCGGGGATGGTGATGCCGAACCAGCCTTTCCCCGCCATCGCGTCGATGAGCGAGCGGGGCATCTCGCCCTTCTGCGGGTCGAGTTCGTCGGCGAGCGGCAGGATCACGTCGCGGGCAAACGCCCGGGCCTCCTCTTGGAGCGCGGCGCGCCGGTCGGTGCGCCAGGGCGAGAGCAGCTCCGGCGGGCGCGGCGCCTTAAATTCTGGCTTGGCCATGGTTCCTCCGCGTCTTTTTTGCCGTTGTTCGTCCGAGCCGAACGCTCAAGCTGGCAAAACGTTCGCGCGGGCCCCGCGGAAGGCCTGTACGGGGCCGCCGCTCTTGCGCTGAAGCTCGCCCACCCCCCAGAACGCCGCTCATGCTGCGCGTCAACGATCTCACCTACCGCATCGGCGAGCGGGTCATCCTCGATTCGGCGACCTTCGCGATTCCCGACCGGGCTCGGGTCGGGCTCGTGGGCCGCAACGGGGCGGGCAAGACCACCCTGTTCCGGGCGATCCTCGGCGAGTTGCCGACCGATGCCGGCGCGGTCTCGCTGCCCAAGGGCATGCGCATCGGCGCGGTGGCGCAGGAAGCGCCCGCCGGCCCCGAGACCCTGCACGAGGTCGTGCTCGCCGCCGACACCGAGCGCTCTCGGCTGATGCTGGAGGCGGAGCACGCCGACGGGCTGCGTCGGGCCGAGATCGAGACGCGGCTCGTCGATATCGGCGCCCATTCGGCCCCGGCCCGCGCCGCGGCGATCCTGCACGGCCTCGGTTTTGACGCGGCGGCGCAGGGCCGCCCCTGCTCGGACTTCTCCGGCGGCTGGCGGATGCGGGTGGCGCTCGCTGCGGTGCTGTTCTCCGAGCCTGACCTGCTGCTTCTCGACGAGCCCACCAACTACCTCGATATCGAGGGCACGCTCTGGCTCTACGACTATATCGAGAAGTACCCCCGCACGGCCGTCATCATCAGCCACGACCGGGAATTGCTCGACACGAGCGTCGATCACATCCTGCATCTGGACCGCGGCAAGCTCACGATCTACCGCGGCGGCTATACCAGCTTCGCCCGCCAGCTCTCCGAGAAGCGGGTGCTCCAGGCCAAGGCGAAGGCCAAGCAGGAGGTCGAGCGGGCGCATCTGCAGAGCTTCATCGACCGCTTCAAGGCCAAGGCGACCAAGGCGCGCCAAGCCCAATCGCGGATGAAGCGGCTCGCCAAGATGGAGCCCATCGCCGCGCTTCTCGAAGACGACGTGCCGGTGATCCACCTGCCGAGCCCGGAAAAGCCGCTCTCGCCGCCGATCGTGGCGATGGAGCGCGTCCAGGCCGGCTACGGCGAGCGCATCGTGCTCTCGGGGCTCAACCTGTCACTGGCCCCCGACGACCGGGTGGCGCTGCTCGGCGCCAACGGCAACGGCAAGTCCACCTTCTGCAAGCTGATCGGCGGGCGGCTGCCCCCGCTCGCGGGCGAGATGCGGCGCTCCTCCAAGATGGAGGTCGCCTATTTCGCGCAGCATCAGCTCGACGAGCTGCGCCCGTCCGAGAGCGCGGTGGCGCATGTGCGCGACCGCATGCCCGACGCGCCCGAGGCCAAGGTGCGCTCGGCCGCCGCCCGGCTGGGCTTCCCGGCGTCAAAGGCCGACACGCCGGTGGAAAAACTCTCCGGCGGCGAGAAGGCGCGACTGTTGATGGGGCTCGCCGCCTTCGACGGGCCGCACCTGCTGATCCTCGACGAGCCGACCAACCACCTCGATATCGAGAGCCGGCAGGCTCTGGTGGAGGCGATCAACGATTACGAGGGGGCGGTGATCCTCGTTTCCCACGACCGCTTCCTGATCGAGGCCTGCGCCGACCGGCTCTGGATCGTCGGCGACGGCTCGGTGAAGTCCTTCGACGGTGACATGGACGATTACCGCCGTCTCGTCCTCGCCGGCCCGGAGCGGGTGGACACGTCCGGCGAGGGCACCGGGGGGCAGAAGGCCGAGGCGCGCCGCTCGGCGGTGGAGCGTCGCGCGGCTCTGGCGCCGCTGCGCAAGCGCCTCGACGGCATCGAGGCGCGCATGGCCAAGCTCTCGGCGGCGATCGAGAAGATTGACGCGGCTTTGGCCGACGGCACGGCCTTCCTCAAGGACGCGGCCAAGGCCGGCGACATCGCCCGCATGCGCGCCGAGGCCGCCGAGGCCCTGGCCAAGGCCGAGGAGGAATGGCTGGAGGTGAGCGGCGAGATCGAGGCGGCGGCTTGAGGCTAGGCCGCGAACCTGTCCCAAGCCCGCCAGTTCGAGTGCAGCTTATGGGCAGGGCCATCGCTCCTCAAGCTGAGATGCCGAGCGATCGCCCGGCCTCGAAGCACCCCGGAACGGTCGATCCCCCAGCACGGCTCGATTGGGGAAGCGTCGCGGCGTGCTTCGAGGCTGCTCGCGCAGCATGAGGAGCATCCAGATTGCCGGACCAAGCTAGGCAAGCTGTCTCTCGGACGGGCTCGCGCGCGGCGCCTTGCGAACCGGCATCCGGTTCCTGCCCCCTTCGCTGGCCTGCACGCTGAACGGGGGCCGCCGCGGCGTGAGCCGGGGGTGGCCGGTGATCGGGGCAACGCCGGCCCCCGCCCCGCGTTGTCCGACGCGAGAGCGGAACGGAGAAATCATGCGCGGCACGAGCCATCCCGTGACACGAAAGAGCGGAAAGGCCCTCGCCCTGCTGCCGCTGGCGGCGGCCGGCGCCTGGATCGCCTGGAGCCATCTCGGGCTGAACCGGGCCGGCCCCCTGCCTCCGGCCCTGCCTCCGGCCCTGCCTGGGCGGCGCAGCACCCTGCGCACGCGGGCGGGCCGGGTGAATCTCTACGCCGCGGATGCGCAGGGCGGACGGCCGCTGCTCCTGATCCACTCGGTCAACGCGGCGGCCAACGCCTACGAGGTCAAGCCGCTCTACGAGCATTACCGGGGCCACCGCCCGGTCTACGCGCTGGAACTGCCGGGCTTCGGCCACTCCGAGCGGGCGGACCGGATCTACACGCCCCGGCTGATGACCGACGCGATCCTCGACGCGGCTTCCGAGATCGCCGGCCGCCACGGCGGCGTGGCGCTCGACGCGATCGCGCTCTCGCTGCCTTGCGCCTATCTCGCCCGCGCCGCTCTGGAGCGGCCGGACCTGTTTTCGACGCTCGGCCTCATCAGCCCGACCGGCTTCGACGCCCGCCTTTCCGGGTACGGGCCGGCGGACGCCAACCGCGGCAAGCCGCTGGCCCGAGGGCTCGCCGCCTTCCCGCTCTGGGGCCGCCCGCTCTTCGACGCGCTGGTGAGCCGGCCGAGCATGCGCTTCTTCCTGGAAAAGACCTGGGGCAGCCGCGACATCGACGAGGGCCTGCTCGCCTACGACCAGCTCTCGGCCCGCCAGCCAGGCGCCGAGCACGCGCCGTTCTCGTTCCTCTCCGGCTACCTGTTCCCCGACGACACCACGCGGGTCTACGAGGCTTTGCGCCTGCCGGTCTTCATGGTGCACGGGGCGCGGGGCGACTTCGTCGATTACCGCTATGTCGGCGAGGTGGCCGGGCGCCCGAACTGGACGATCCTGCGGCTGCCGACGGGTGCCTTCCCGCATTTCGAGAACCGGGCGGCGGTGACGAACGCCTACGACGCCTTCCTCGCCGCCCATCCCGAAGCGCGAGGTCATACCAAATCCGGTTGATCCCTTCGGGATGGCGGATTTGGACGCCGCTCAGGCGCCGCGCGGGCTTGCTGATACGGTCTTCGCTTTGATCAAGCGAAACCGTATCAGCCGACCGCTTCGATCCGGTAGCGCAGCCAGACGGTGCCGTCGTCGAACGGCGCGCAGACGGTGCGGGTGAGGCGGCGACGCGAGCCCATGGAATCCCCTTCCCCGCCCTCGAAGTCGAACAGGGCCGGCGTGCCGAGCACGCCGTCGACGGCGGGCGCGAGCAGCAGGCTGAGTTCGTCTACGAGCCCGGCCTTCAGCATCGAGCCGTTGATGCGCCCGCCCCCCTCGACCAGCAGGCGCTCGATGCCGAACAGGCGCTTGAGCTTGGCCAGCGCGAGAGCGAAATCGACCTCGTGCTCGCCGGCGATGATGTAGGATTGGCCGCCGGCCTTCAGGCGGCGCAGGCGGTCGTCCGAGGCCTGTCCCGTCGTCAGCACGATGACGTGATCGCCCTCGATGTCGTTGCGTGCGCCCCAATCCATCGCGCCGCGGGCATCGAGCGCCACCGCGTAGCCGGACGCATCGGTGCGAGCGACGTGATCCTCGCGCGACACCGGCTCCTCGGGCGGAACGGAGGCGAGCGGCTTGGCGCTGTCGGCATAGCCCTGCATGGTGATGCGACCGCACATCCAGGCATCGCCCTTCAGTTGCTTGTGGACCTCCTCGTAGTGCGAATCCGCGTCGATGGTGGTCCAGCGCCGGACCTTGATGCGCCCATCGACCGAGGTGGTCATGTGGCACAGGACGTAGGGGTGCTCCGATGTGTCGGCCATGGCGTCAGGGTTCCTGCTCTCGAGGGTGGAAGCGGAACTAGACCGGACGCCCAATCGGGCCAGGGCGCGCCGCCGCGGCGACGCGCCGCCGGCTTGGCTGCGGGCGCCCGTGCCGGATAGGCTGACGCCGACGGATCGGGAGGCGAGGATGGCGACCTACACCGCGGATGTCCGCTGGGCGCTGGCGGCGGGCGAGGACTTTTCCGCGGGGCGCTACAGCCGCGGCCACACCGTTCGCTTCGATGGCGGCGTCGAACTCGCGGGCTCGGCCTCGCCGCACGTCGTCGGCAAGTGGGCGGTGGCGGCGGCGGTCGATCCCGAGGAGATGCTGGTGGCGTCCCTCTCGACCTGCCACATGCTGAGCTTCCTCCACGTCGCGAGGCTCGCCGGCTTCGTCGCGCAGGCCTACCGTGACCATGCTGAGGGCAGCATGGAGGAAATCGCGACCGGCCGGCAGGCGGTGACGCGGGTGGTGCTGCACCCGCGCATCGAATGGGTCGGCGAAGCCCCGGATGTGGAACGGCTCGCCGCGCTCCACCATGAGGCGCACGAGACCTGCTTCATCGCCAATTCCGTGCGGACCGAGGTGACGGTCGCCTGAAGGCGCGCTTGGCGAAACCGGCCCCGCCGGTGCATGTCCTCGACAACGCGATCCTTCGAGGACATCCGGATGACCGACCTGACGCTCGCCGCCGCCCAGACCCTTGTGGCGACCGCTCTGAAGACCGCCCGCGAACGGAATCTCAAGCCGCTGGCGGTGGTCGTCTACGACGCCCGCGGCGCCCTCAAATGCCTTGCAGCCGAGGACGGCACCTCCCTGCGCCGCGCGGAAGTGGCCCGCGGCAAGGCCAACGGCGCGCTGGCGCTCGGCCTCGGCTCGCGGGCCATCGCCAAGCGCGCCGAGGAGCAGCCGCATTTCGTGGCCGCGGTGAGCCACCTCGTCGGCCCGGACGCCCTGGTGCCGGTGCCCGGCGGCGTGCTGATCCGCGACGCCGACGGCCGCCTGCTCGGCGCGGTCGGCGTCTCCGGCGACACCTCCGACAACGACGAGATCTGCGCGCTGGCCGGCATCGAGGCAGCGGGGCTGAAGGGGGAGACGGGGGCGTGAGCGCCTGACGGCCGTGGTTGAAGGCACGCACCGCGTGTCCCCTCTCCCCGACCAAAGCCGGGCTTGCCCGACTTTGGCTACTGCTGATCAGATCCCGGGCAAGCCCGGGATCAGGCGGGGAGAGGCCGCCCTGCACCCCGTCGTGCAGGGCGGAAGCGCAGGCGCAGCCGGAGTGAGGGGAAGGGGGTATCCCCGGATGAGACTCCTCCGTGGCCGCCCCCTCACCTTCGTCTGCCGCCTCGTCGCGCCGACGACAGGGTGGTCGCGACCCTCTCCCCGCAAGCGGGGCGAGGGGAGTGAAAGGGCCGCCCGCGCGCGGAGCGTCACACCGTCCCTGCTCCGGGCAGGGCCCGTTCGATGAGCCTCCCCCGCCGCACCCTCCTCCAGACCGGCGCGGCGCTTGCTGCCGGGCTCGCCCTCCCCGCTCCCGCGCGGGCGGCCTCCCCCGTCTATCGCCGCGGCAACGACGCCGACCCGGAAACACTCGATCCGCACAAGACCTCGACGGTGGCCGAGGCGCATCTCCTGCGCGACCTGTTCGAGGGGCTGCTGACCTACGACAACCGCGGCACGATCATTCCCGGCATGGCCGAGCGTTGGACCGTCTCCGACGACCGCCTGACCTACCGATTCCATCTCCGCCCCGACGGGCGCTGGTCGAACGGCGATGCGGTCACGGCCGACGACTTCCTGTTCTCGCTGCGCCGCATCCTCGACCCGAAGACGGCGGCGAAATATGCCGAGGTGCTGTTCCCGATCCGGGGGGCGGCCGCCGTCAATGCGGGCGAGCAACCGCCGGAGACGCTGGGGGTGACGGCTCCCGATCCCCGCACCCTGGAGATCGGGCTCGCCGAGCCGGTGCCCTACCTCCTCGAACTCCTGACACACCAGACCTCGCTGCCGGTCCACCGCCCCTCGCTGGAGCGCTGGGGCGATGCCTTCGCGCGGCCCGGCAACCTCGTCTCGAACGGCCCCTACGCCCTGGTCGATTGGGTGCCGAACGACCGCATCACCCTGACGAAAAACCCGCATTACCGCGACGCCGCCGCGATCCCGATCGAGCGGGTCGACGTCATCCCGACCCCCGACCTCGCCGCGGCGGTGCGGCGCTATGCGGCCGGCGAGATCGATTCCCTCTCCGACCTGCCCGCCGACCAGATCGTCTCGCTCAAGAGCCGTTTCGGCCCCCAGGTGCAGCTCGGACCGGGGCTCGGGCTTCTCGCCATCGCCTTCAACCTGCGCAAAAAACCCTTCGACGACGCGCGGGTGCGCCGGGCCCTGTCGCTGGCCATCGACCGAGAATTTCTGGCCGAGATCGTGTGGGGGCAGACCATGGCCCCGGCCTATTCGTTCTGCCCGCCCGGCCTCGACAACGCCCTGCCGCCCCCGCTCCTGCCGGGGCGCGAGGACGGGCCGATCGATCGCGAGGAGGAGGCGTTGCGGCTGCTGGCAGAAGCCGGCTACGGGCCGGGCAACCCGCTGACGGTCGAGTACCGCTTCAACGTCACCGACAACAACCGCAACACGGCGATCGCGCTCGCGGATGCGTGGCGCGGCATCGGCGTCGTGACCCGCTTCGTCTCCACCGACGCCAAGACCCACTTCGCGTATCTCCGCGACGGCGGCAGCTTCGACCTCGCCCGGATGTCCTGGGTCGCCGACTATTCCGACCCGCAGAACTTTTTGTTTCTGCTCCGCACCGGCAATGACGGGTTCAATGCCGGGCGCTGGTCGAACGCAGCGTTCGACGGTCTGTTGACGCGGGCGGCGCAGGAGCGCGACGTGCCGGCCCGCGCGCGCATGCTGTTCGACGCCGAAACCATCGTGCTCGACGAACTGCCCTGGGTGCCGCTGCTGCATTACCGCTCGAAGGCGCTCGTCTCACCGCGGCTGCACGGGATGCACCCGAACATCCGCAACGTTGCCCCCACCCGCTATCTCCGGCTCGATCCATGATCCCGCTGATCCTGCACCGGATCGCCCAGAGCCTGCCGACCCTGTTCCTCGTGGTAGCGGGCAGCTTCTTCCTGATCCGGCTGGCGCCCGGCGGCCCGTTCGATCTGGAGCGGCCGCTGCCGGCGGCGGCGATGGAGAACCTGCGCCGGGTCTACGGCCTCGACCAGCCGCTGATCGTGCAGTTCGGGCGCTATCTCCTGAGCCTCCTGCGGGGCGACCTCGGGCCCTCCTTCACCTTTCGCGATCTCACCGTCACCGACCTGTTCGCGCGGGGGCTGCCGGTCTCGCTGACGCTCGGCAGCCTCGCGCTTGTCCTGGCGCTGGGCCTCGGCCTCGCGCTCGGGAGCCTCGCCGCCTTCAACCGTAATGGGGCCGCCGACCGGCTGGTGGGACTCGCCGCCTCGCTCGGGCTTGCGGTGCCGAACTTCGTCACCGCGCCCCTGTTCCAGATCGTGTTCGGCCTCGGCCTCGCTTGGCTCCCCGTCGGCGGATGGGCGGACGGCGCGCCGCAAAACCTCGTCCTGCCGGTGCTCACCCTCGCTTTGCCCCACGCGGCCGGCATCGCCCGGCTCACCCGCGCCTCGCTCGGCGAAGTGCTGATCCAGCCGCATATCCGCACGCAGCGCGCCATGGGGCTGTCGCGCGCCCGCATCGCCCGGCACGCTTTGCGCGGGGCGCTGCTTCCCGTGGTCGCGACGCTGGGGCCGCTGGCGGCGGGGCTGATGACCGGCTCGGTGGTGGTCGAGACCATCTTCGGCCTGCCCGGCATCGGCCGCTACTTCGTCGAGGGGGCGCTCAACCGCGACTACACCCTAGTGATGGGTACGGTGATTCTGGTGGCGGTGATGGTGATCGTCTTCAACCTCATCGCCGACCTCATCGCCGCCGTTCTCGATCCGCGCGTGAGGCTGTCGGCATGAGCCTGGCGCTCGCTCGCCGTCTCGCCCGCGACCGCCCGGCGCTCGTGGCCCTTGCGAGCCTCGTGCTGATTGCCCTGGCCTGCTTCGTCGGCCCGCAACTCACCGGGCATCCGCCCGAGCGGATCTATCCGGATTTCGTCCGGGTCGCCCCGAGCCTTGCCGCCCACCCGCGGCCCGACGCGGTGCGGCCGGCCCTCACGCGCCTCGCCTTCCGGATGCGGCTGACGCTGGAAGACGTGGCGCAGGACGGCGACCGGGTTCGCATGACGCTGACGGCGGCAAAACCCATCGACGCGCGCTCCCTCCGCCTGCTGCCCCGCTCCGGCCTGTTCGGCGAGGCTCGGGTGCTGGAGCGATCCGCGGATGGACGCCGGCTCGTGGTCGAGGCGCCGATCCGACGGCTGACCTTCCTCCTCGGTACCGATGCGCTCGGGCGCGATCTCCTCAGTCGCTGCCTCGCCGCGGGGCAGGTCTCCCTGCTGATCGGGCTGACTGCGGCGCTCGCCGCGCTCCTCATCGGCGTCGCCTACGGCGCGGTCTCCGGCATGGCCGGGGGCACGGTCGATGCGCTGATGATGCGCCTCCTCGACATCCTCTACGCCCTGCCCTTCGTCTTCTTCGTCATCATGCTGCTGGTGTTCTTCCGTGCCGGCCTGTGGCTGGTGCTGGTGGCGGTCGCCGCGGTCGAGTGGCTCGACATGGCCCGCATCGTCCGCACCCAGACGCTGAGCCTGAAGGACCGCGACTTCGTCCGCGCGGCCTCGGCACTCGGGGCGGGCACGGGTAGGATTCTCGTCCGCCACATCGTGCCGAATACGCTCGGATCGATCATTGCGGCGGCGACCCTGCTGGTGCCGCGGGTGATCCTCTTGGAAAGCTTCCTGTCGTTCCTCGGCCTCGGCGTGCAGGAGCCCGACACCTCCTGGGGCGTGCTGATCGCGGAAGGCGCCCGCGCGCTCGAATCCGCGCCGTGGATGCTCGCCGCGCCCGCTTGCTTCCTCGTCGTCACCCTGGTGGCCCTGAACCGGCTCGGCGACGGCCTCGGCGAGGCGCTCGACCCGCGGCTGTCCGTCGCCGAGGCTCGCTGAACCCGCCTCAGCGAGCCTCGGCCGGCAGATAGCCCTGGTAGACGATGCGCACCGTGCGCCGCTCGCCGGGCATCTCCGAGACGGGAATGGCCTTCGATCCGCGCAAGATGGGGGCGGGCTCGATCGGGCCGGGCTCTGCCGCAGCCGGGGTGGGCGGCGCCTTGGGGCGCAGCGCCCAGCGCTCGGCTCCGCCGGCGCTCGCCAGCGTGGAGACCGCGAGGACGGCCCCCATGGAGGCCAGCCCGGCGGCGAGCGGCGGAAGCAGGGATTTGACGGAAAGCTGCGCGAAAAAATTCATAGCGGGTGGCCCGGCGAACGGGGACATTCCGCAACCTGAAGCGTTTCCGAACGCCAATATGCCCTGCCCTCGGTCCGCCGCCGGGTGGGACTTGCGAACAATTTTGCCGAGTCAGGGTAAACGGAGGGTCCATGACGAGCCGAGCGGAAGGTCAGGCCGGGGCCGCGGCGCCTGAGCGCGTCGCCACCGGCACGGTCGTCGACACTGATATCGCCGCCCGGCTCGACCGCCTGCCCTTCGGCCGCTTCCACACCCTCGTCATCGTCGCGCTCGGCATCACCTGGGTGCTCGACGGACTCGAAGTGACCTTGGCCGGCGCCCTCGTCGGCGCGCTGCGCAAGGCGCCGATGTCCTTCACCGAGTTCGATGTCGGCTTGGCGGCCAGCTCCTACCTCGTCGGCGCGGTCGTCGGCGCGGTCGGCTTCGGCTGGCTGACCGACCGGATCGGGCGCAAGAAACTGTTCTTCATCACGCTGTTTCTCTACCTCATCGCCACCGCGGCTACGGGCCTGTCGTGGAATATCTGGAGCTTCTGCCTGTTCCGCTTCCTCACGGGAGCCGGCATCGGCGGCGAGTACACCGCGATCAACTCGACCATCCAGGAGCTGATCCCGGCCCGGGTGCGCGGCTGGACCGACCTCGTCATCAACGGCTCGTTCTGGATCGGCGCCGCGCTCGGCTCCTTCCTCTCGATCGCGCTCCTGCGCCCCGAATGGATCGACCCGTCCTATGGCTGGCGCATCGCCTTCTTCGTCGGCGGCGGCATCGGCCTCGTCATCCTGCTCCTGCGCACCTGGATCCCGGAGAGCCCGCGCTGGCTCGTCACCCATGGCTACGCCGCGGAAGCCGACCGGGTGGTGACGGGTATCGAGAAGCGCTTCACGGATGACGGCATCACCCTGCCCCCGCCCGACCCGTCGCGCCGCCTCAAGCTCAAGGTCCGCAGCCACACCCCGCTCGCGGAGGTCGCCAACGCCCTGTTCCTCACGAACCGGCGCCAGACCATGGTCGGCCTCGCGCTGATGATCGCCCAGGCCTTCTTCTACAACGCGCTGTTCTTCACCTACGCGCTGGTGCTGGAGCGCTTCTACAACGTGCCCGGCGGCGATGTCGGCTGGTATCTCCTGCCCTTCGCGCTCGGCTCCTTCCTCGGCCCGCTGCTGCTCGGCCGGCTGTTCGACACCGTGGGCCGGCGCCCGATGATCGCCTTCACCTACGGCATCTCGGCGGTGCTGCTCGTTGTAGTCGGCCTCGTCTTCCGCGCCGACATGCTCGGCCCCTGGGGTCAGACCGCGGCCTGGATGGCCGTGTTCTTCTTCGCCTCCGCCGCGGCGAGCTCTGCCTACCTCACGGTGGCCGAGACCTTCCCGCTGGAGATTCGCGCGCTGGCGATCGCCGCCTTCTACGCCCTCGGCACCGGCATCGGCGGCGTCTCGGGGCCGCTCCTGTTCGGCGCGCTGGTGGAGACGGGCTCGCGCGACCTCGTGCTGGTCGGCTACTTCATCGGCGCGGCCCTGATGGCGGTGGCCGCCATCGTCGGCTGGATCTGGGGCACGGCGGCCGAGGGCAAGTCGCTGGAGGACGTGTCGAAGCCGCTGGCCGCGGCGTGAGGGATGTTGCTGGTCAATCCCGCTCACTGCCTCGCCCCGCTCGCGGGGAGAGGGCTTTACCGACCTCGTCGTCGGCAAAGCGAGGCGGCAGCCGAAGGTGAGGGGGCGGTGCCGGAAGGTGCTCCTTCTGAGCCGCCCCCTCACCGTCGCTCCGGCTTCGCCTCCGCTGCCTGTCCGCACGACAGGGTGCAGACAGGCCTCTCCCCGCTTGCGGGGAGAGGGGGGGAGCGCGGCGGGCTACGAGCCGATCGACCCCTTAAGTCTCAAGTCGGCCCGGAGCGCGGTGTCGAACCCTTCCGCCGCAGCCAGATCGCCGAGGCCACCGCCAGGGCGTCGAGCGGGAGGGTCACGGCGCCCTGGCGCTTGCCCCACAATTCCAGCCCGCCGAAGCCGACGCGGCGGATCTCGAGCCACGCACCGAACGGGAACACCGTCTGGTTGCCCTCGCCGGGGCCGAAGCACTCCTCGAAGGCCAGCGGATCGACCATGATCGCGTCGTACTTGGCGAGGTGGCTGGCGATCGCGACTTTCGAGCGGAACGGGCCGCGGTCGCGGCGGAACGAGGCGAAGCAGGGCTCGAACTCGGTGAGCGTCACCCACAGCTTGCCGCCGATGCGCAAGTAGGGCGGGTTCGGGCCCTCGGTGCCGAAATTCTCCGGCCCCCAGCCCGCTTCGCTCATCAGGGATTCGGCGAGCGTCACCGGCTCGGCCGTTGGGGCCGCGGGCGGCCGCTCGTCCAGGACCCCCGAGGGGTCGGCGGGCAGGCCGGTTTCAGTCAGTCCGGCCTCGACCAAGCCGCCAGGGTTTGAGCTGCTCGGGTGAGAGCCGCTCTCGGTCACGCCACCGTGGATCATGCCACGTCCTCGCGCCTGCCGCCGCTCCGTGGGAGCGACCGGCACGCATTATTCCGCATCTAGTGCAGGTGAGCGAGAAATTTTTTTCACAAACAGCACTACGCGCGTGACGCAGGCGCCCGACCGACGAGCGAGACGATCACACCTCGTCGTCGTCCTCGTCGATGCGGCTCATGCCCTTGAGCTTGGCGAAGACCGCATCGGCGTTGAGATCTTCTTCCTCTTCCTCCCGCTCTGCGGCGGCCGGGGCGGTCGAGACCTCGGTCGGCAGGAGCTTGGCGCCGCCATCGGTCGGCAGCACGGCCGGGCGGTCCTTGGCGGCGCGCTGGACCTCGAAATCGAGGTCGATCTGCGAGCACAGGCCGAGCGTCACCGGGTCCATCGGCTGGAGCGAGGCCGAGTTCCAGTGGGTCCGCTCGCGGATCTGCTGGATCGTCGCCTTGGTGGTGCCCACCAGCCGGATGACCTGCGCGTCCTTCAGCTCCGGGTGGTTGCGGATCAGCCAGAGGATCGCATTCGGCCGGTCCTGACGACGCGACAGCGGGGTGTAGCGCGGGCCCTTGGTGGTGCGCTTGACCTCGGGCAGCTTCACCTTCGAGACTGCGACCTTGAGCCGGTAATGCGGCGCCTTCTGCGCCTTCTCGATCTCGTCGCGGGTGAGCTGGCCGGTGGTGATCGGGTCGAGGCCCTTGATGCCGGCGGCGACTTCACCGTCGGCGATGCCCTTCACCTCGAGCGGGTGCAGCTTGCAGAAATCGGCGATCTGCTCGAAGGCGAGCGAGGTGTTCTCGACGAGCCACACGGCGGTCGCCTTGGGCATCAGCGGACCTTGGGACATCGGACAAAGCTCCAGACGGTCAGAGTGCGCGGCAGGGAAACGGGCGGGATGCCGGAATGGCTTCCCCGCGGCCTCCGGCCCGGTCAGGCCCGAAGGATCCCATGTCGCGATGAATGAGGGGATCGCCTCTTATACAGGCGGGACCGGTCGTTGCGCAATTGCGTTGAGCGCCCTCGCGCGACGGCGCGTCAGGGCTCCGCGATGCGAAGGGCGCCGCGCCGGGCGAGCGTTTCAGGACGGCGTTCCTGGCACAGCCTCGAGCTGGGCACTCACCCTGCTGCTTGGATCGTCCCCCTGGCGCCCTTCCAGGACCGGGCGCAACGGCGCGACCTCGGCGGCGACATGGTCCATGAAGGCGCGCACCCGCGCCGCGTGGCGCAGGTCCGGGTGGGTCAGGAGCCAGAGCGAACCGGCCAACTCCGGCTCCGGCCCGGAGAGACGGCGCAGGGATGCGAGCCGGTCGCCGCGGTAGCAGGGCAGCGGCCCGATGCCGACGCCCTCCACGATCGCCTCGCACAGCCCCTGCACGCTGTTGAGGCGCAGCGCGATCCGCTCCGGCCCGGCGCGGGCGGCGACGAAGCGCGCGAAGAGGCCGCCGGCCACCGCCTCGCTCGGGCTGACCCAGTCGGCGTCGCCGCCATCCGTCTCGCCGTTCGCGTCCTCGCGCGCCGGCCCGTAGACCGCCCAGGCGATGGTGCCGAGCCGGCGCCCGACGAGGTTCGGCGGCGGGTCGTGGGTGGCTCGCAACGCCACGTCCGCATCGCGGCGGGACAGGTTCAGCGCCTCCTCGGAGGTGACGAGTTCGATCTGGACTTGTCGGTAGCGCGCCCGGAATCGGCCGAGTATCGGCATCAGGAAATCGGTGACCAGCGTCGCCGCGGCGGTGACGCGCAGAAGCCCCGAGGGCGTCTGTGCCCGGTCGGCGACCTCCCGGTCGAAGCGGGCGACCTCCTCCTCCATCCGCGTGGCCGCCGCGGCCATCGCCTCGCCCGCCGGCGTCGGCACGTAGCCGGAGCGGTGGCGCTCGAACAGCCGCGCACCGAGTTCCGCCTCGACCGCCGCGAGGCGGCGGAAGGCGGTGGAAGGGTTGATGCCGAGATGCGCTGCGGCCGGAGCCAGCGCCCCCCGGTCGGCGATAGCCTGCACGAGGCGGAATTCGTCCCAGGCCATCGGCACCGCACCCTCCTCCGTCCCTCGCTTGCAGATCTGCAAGACTGATCTTGCACGGCAGGGCATTTCTGCAAACAGCGCGAACCTTCATAGGAGTCGCGCATTCGACGCTCGGGCCGATACGAGCGCGTCGCCTCCGCCCGAGGGCGGAAAGCCCATTCCGGGGCGATGCGCCGGGCCCGCGAACAGGAGAGACGACGATGGCGAAGGTTCTGGTGCTCTACTACTCGTCGTGGGGCCATGTGGAGCAGATGGCCAAGGCCGTGGCCGAGGGCGCCCGCGAGACCGGGGCCGAGGTCGCGCTCAAGCGCGTGCCGGAACTGGTGCCGGACGAGGTGGCCAAGCAGTTCCACTACAAGCTCGATCAGGAGGCGCCGATCGCCACCGTCGAGGAGCTGGCCGATTACGACGCGATCATCTTCGGCACGCCGACCCGCTACGGCAACATGGCGTCGCAGATGAAGCAGTTCATCGACCAGACCGGCGGCCTGTGGGCCAAGGGCGCGCTGGTCGGCAAGGTCGGCTCGGCCTTCACCTCGACCGCCTCGCAGCACGGCGGCCAGGAGACCACGCTGACGAGCTTCCACACGGTGCTGTTCCACCACGGCATGGTGGTGGTGGGCCTGCCCTACAGCTTCGCGGGGCAGAACGGCGTCGAGCAAGTGAAGGGCAATTCCCCCTACGGCGCCACCACGATCGCCGACGGCGACGGCTCGCGCCAGCCTTCCGAGGTCGAACTCGACGGCGCCCGCTTCCAGGGCCGCCACGTGGCCGGCATCGCGGCCAAGCTCGCGGGCTGAGGCGCGGATTTCCCCTCTCCCCGCTTGCGGGGAGAGGGGATGAACGGGACTGCTCGTGAGCCCTACTGCGCCGCCGCGACGTCCTTCTGCCCGATGGCCGCCAGCACGATCCCCTCGGTGAGGATCTGCGGCAGCACCTGCGCCTCGCCCTGGCCGCGATAGACGAGGTAGAGCGGCACGCCGCTGCGGCCGTGGCGCTCCAACAGGCGGGTGATCTCCGGGTTCTGGTTGGTCCAGTCGCCCTTCAGGTACACCACTTGGCCCGCCCGGAACGCTGCCTGCACGCCCTCGCGGGCAATGACGGTCCGCTCGTTGACCTGGCAGGTGATGCACCACGCCGCCGTCATGTCCACGAACACCGTGCGCCCCTCCGCCCTCAGTGCGTCGAGACGGGCCTGCGTGAAGGCCTCCTCGCCCTGTGCCAGCGCGGTGCGCGCGGTGGCCCGGTCGCCGTCGAGGACGCCGACGAGGCCGAGCGCCGCCGCGAGCGCCGCGAGGGCCGCCACCCGGCCGAAGCCGGTGCCGAGCCGGCCCGCCCCGCGCGCCCGTTCCCAGGCCCAGGCGGCGAGCGCCACGAGCACGAGGCCGGTGAGCCCCGCGAGTAGCCCGTTGGGTCCGACCTGCTGCGCCAGCACCCAAACGAGCCACGCCACCGTGGCGTAGACGGGAAAGGCGAGCGCGCCCTTCAGCACGTCCATCCAGGCGCCAGGCCGCGGCAGCAGGCGCAGGGCCTGCGGGACCAGCGTCAGACCTAGGAACGGCAGGGCGAGCCCGAGGCCGAGGCTCGCGAACACGGTGAGTGCGGCGAGCGGCGACTGCGTCAGCGCGAAGCCCACCGCCGCGCCCATGAACGGCGCGGTGCAGGGCGTCGCGACCAGCGTCGCCAGCACGCCGGTGAAGAACGAGCCCTGGTAGCCCGCCCGCCGGGTCAGCCCGTCGCCGAGCCCGACGATGCCGCCGCCGAGATGCACCGCGCCCGACAGGCTCAGGCCCATGGCGAACAACCCGTAGGCCAGCAGCGCCACCACCACCGGCGACTGGAGCTGGAAGCCCCAGCCGATCCCGGCGCCGCCCGCCTTCAGCGCGATCAGCAGCCCGGCCAACCCGAGGAAGCTCGCGAGCACGCCCGCCGTGTAGGCGAGCCCGTGCAGCCGCACGCGGGTGGCGGATTCGCCCGCCTGCCGCACGAGGCTCAGCACCTTGATCGAGAGGACCGGGAAGACGCAGGGCATCAGGTTGAGCAGGAGCCCGCCCAGCAGCGCCAGCCCTGCGGCGCTCCACAGCGTCAGGGTCTCCTCTTCCGCCGGGGCGGGTGGCGTCTCGGGCGCGGCGGGAACGGCCGCGGCCGCCGTCGGCGCGGGGGCGGGTTCCGGGCCCAGCGCGTAGGCCTTGCGCGTGCCGTCCTCGGTGAGGGCGAGCACGCCGGCGAGCGCCTCGGGCGGCTGCCCCGCATCGCCCGGCGTCAGGGTGAGGCGCAGGCCAGCGGCATCGACGGCGAGATCCTGCGGCGCGGCGTTGTCGAGCGCGCCCTCGGCATAGGGGAAGAAGGCGGCTCCGGTCACACCCGCGAGGCCCGGCCGGTCGAGATGCAGCACGAGCCGGTCGCCCGCGCGGCTGGTGCGGACGGGACCTGGTGCGGCTTCCGGAAGCGCGGCGCGGGCGCGGGCGAACAGGGCCGCCTGCCCCGAATCCGGCTCCGCGGAGGCCGCTACGGGCAGATCGATGCTCAGTTCGGCCGAACCCGGAATGCAGATCTCCTCGCAGACGAGGTAGGAGAGCGTACCGGAGAGCCGCACCGTCTCGCCGGCTCGGGCGCTCTCGGGCACGGCAAGCGGCACGAGCAGGGTGACGGCGCCCTCGTAGCCGAAATTCATCAGGGTCTGGACCGGGATGCGCTCCGGGACCGGCCACTGCACCGGGCCGACCGTGAAGCCCTTGGGCAGACGCCACGCCATCTCCGGCGGCAGCCCGGAATCGCCGGGATTGCGCCAGTACACGTGCCAGCCCGGCTTCATCGCCATGTGCAGGCCGAGCGTCACCGTGCGGCCGGGCACCAGCGCTTCGCTCTCGGCGACGAGGCGCGCGCGCACGAGATCCTTGGCCTTCACCGCCGTCATCGCTCCCTGCGCGCCGGCAAGGCCGGGGGCGGCAAGGCCGGCGGCAAGCGTCAGGAGGAGGGCGAGGAGGAGACGAAGCATCGATCTGTTTTCCGAGCGGCCCGGTGCCCTTCCCCGCAAGGACGCTAAGCCCCGGGCAAGCCCGCGACCGCGAAGGGGAGAAGCCGGTTGGGCCGGAGCGGGCCGGCTGGCATCAGCGCGGCTTTATAGCAGATCGTCTCCGCCCCGTGAGCCGCGCGAGCCCGCGGCCTCGAACCGCGCCCGCGTCCCCCTTACCCCGCAGCCCGCTCCTTCTTCAGCCGGTAGAGCGCGTCGAGCGCCTCGCGCGGCGTCAGCGCATCGGGATCGATGCGGTCGATCAACTGGCCGAGCCGGTCGTCCGGCTCGGGTTTCACCGGCTCCGGCGGCGGGGGCGGTGCGGCGGCGAGGCTGGCGAAGAGCGGCAGGTCGTCGATCTTGCGGCGGGCGGGGCGCTCGCGCTCGGAGCTTTCCAGCCCTTTCAGGATCGCCCCGGCCCGCGCCACCACGCTCGGCGGCAGACCGGCGAGGCGGGCGACCTGGAGGCCGTAGGAGCGCTCGGCCACGCCCGGCACCACCTCGTGCAGGAACACCACGTCGCCGCGGTCCTCGGCCACCTTGAGGGTCGCGTTGTCGAGGCGCGGCAGGCGCTGGCTCAGCGCCGTCAGCTCGTGGAAGTGGGTCGCGAACAAAGCCCGGCAGCCGTTCTTCTCGTGCAGGTGCTCCAAGCAGGCCCAGGCGATGGAGAGGCCGTCGAAGGTCGCGGTGCCGCGGCCGATCTCGTCGAGCACCACGAGCGACCGGCGCGTCGCCTGATTGAGGATCGCGGCGGTCTCGACCATCTCGACCATGAAGGTCGAGTGGCCGCGCGCGAGGTCGTCGGCCGCACCGACGCGGGAGAACAGGCGATCGACCACGCCGAGCCGGGCGGCGGCCGCCGGCACGAAGGCGCCCATCTGCGCCAGCACGGCGATCAGCGCATTCTGGCGCAGGAAGGTCGATTTGCCGCCCATGTTCGGGCCGGTGACGAGGCGGATGCGCCCGGCCTCGTCGCCGGACAGGTCGCAGGCATTGGCGATGAACGCCTCGCCCGCCTTGGTCAGCGCCGCCTCCACCACCGGATGGCGCCCGCCCTCAATCGCGAAGGCGAGGCTGTCGTCGATGACCGGCCGGGTCCAGGCGAGTTCGACCGCGAGTTCGGCGTGGCTCGCGGCTACATCCAGGCCCGACAGCGCCTCGGCGATGTCGGCGATCACCTCCGCCCCCTCGCTCACCCGCGCGCTCAAGGCATCGAACACCGCGGATTCCAGCGCCAGCACTCGGTCGGAGGCGCCCGCGATCTTCGATTCCAGCTCGCCGAGTTCGACGCTGGTGAAGCGCATCGCATCGACCATGGTCTGGCGATGCACGAAGTCCTGCATCAGGCCCTTGAGGCAAGCCTCGCCCACCGCCTGCGGCACCTCGATGTAGTAGCCGAGCACGTTGTTGTGCTTGATCCGGAGCGTCCGGCAGCCGCTGGCCTCGGCGTACCGCGCCTGGAGCGCGGCGATGACCTTTCGCGAGTCCTGGCCGAGGAGGCGGGCCTCGTCGATCTCGGCGTGGTAGCCCGCGCGCACGAAATTGCCGTCGCGGCGGTTGAGCGGCAGGTCGTCGGCGAGCGCCTGAGCCAGTTCCTCGGCCAGCGCCCGGTCGGCTTTTTCGAGGCGGCGGGCGAGGCGGGTCAGCCCGTCCGGCAAATTTTCTTCCGCGCGAAGCTGCTCAGCGATCGTCGCAGCGGCGTCGAGCCCGTCGCGCAGGGCGGCGAGGTCGCGCGGCCCGGCCCGGTTCAGGCCGATGCGGGACAGTGCGCGGGCAATGTCGGGGGCGGCGTGCAGCGCGTCGCGCAGATGCGCCCGCAGCGCGCCGTCCTCCGCCAGGAAGGCGACGGCGTCGTGCCGCCGTCCGATCTTGGTCAGGTCCGTCAGGGGCCCGGCCAGGTGCTCGGCGAGCAGCCGGGCGCCTCCGGCCGAGACCGTGCGGTCGATGGCATCGAGCAGGCTGCCCTTGCGCTCGCCCGAGAGGGTGCGGGTGAGTTCGAGGTTGGCGCGGGTGGCCGCGTCGATGGCGAGCGTCGCTCCCGTCGCCTCGCGGCTCGGCGCGGAGAGCGGCACGCGCGTGCCGAGCTGGGTGCGCTCGAGATAGAGCAAAGCCGCCCCGGCCGCGGCGATCTCCGCCCGGCTGAAATTCCCGAACCCGTCGAGGGTCTTGACGCCGAACTGCTCGCGGATGCGCCGCTCGGCCGAGGCGGGTTCCAGTTCGCCCTGGGCGAGTGGCACCACCGCCGCCTTGGTCTCGCGCCACAGCTTGGCCAAGGCCGGATCGGCGTGGATGACCTCCGAGAGCACGATCTCCCGCGGTTCGTGCCGGGCGATGGCGGCGGCGAGTTCCGAGCTCTCCACCTCACTCAGCGAGAACCGGCCGGTGGAGATGTCGAGGGCGGCGAGCCCGTAGGCCTCGCTCGTGTCGGAGACCTTGCGCCGGCCGATGGCGAGCAGCAGGTTGGCCCGCGTCGGGTCGAGCAGGCGGTCCTCGGTCAGCGTGCCCGGCGTGACGAGGCGGATCACCTCGCGCCGCACCACCGATTTCGGGCCCCGCTTCTTGGCTTCCGCGGCGTCCTCGGTCTGCTGGCAGACGGCGACGCGGTGGCCCAGCGCGATCAGCCGGTGCAGGTAGTCGTCCGCCCGCTCCAGGGGCACGCCGCACATCGGGATGTCGGCGCCGCCGTGCTTGCCGCGCTTGGTCAGGACGATGCCGAGCGCGCGTGAGGCGATCTCCGCATCCTCGAAGAACAGCTCGTAGAAGTCCCCCATCCGGTAGAACAGCAGGCAGTCCGGATTGGCGGCCTTGATCTCGATGTACTGCGCCATCATCGGCGTGGCGCCGGGGATGTCGAGGGGCGAAGAAGTCACCGTATCCGCCGCCTGGGCACGCCGTTCGAGGGGTTGGGAACGCTGGGGTCTGGACATGAAGCCGAGGCTAGCAGCCCCGCTTGCGCCGGGCACCGCCGGGCAACCGTGAAGTCCGTGGACAAGTGGGCGCTCTCCCCAGCCGTCGCAAGCGACGGTGGTGCCGGGGCCGGCGGGCGAACGAAAAGGCCCGCCCGGCATCGCGCCGGACGGGCCCCTTCTCATGCCGTGTCGAGGCCGAAGCGCTCAGTAGCGCGGGCCGCCCGTGGTGGTGCCGAGCTGCTGCTGGTAGCCGGGCCGCTCCGGGTTGCGGGCGTTCGGGTCGCCGTGATGGTGGGTGTTCAGGCGGCGGCGATGGCGCTCGGCCTTGGTCGAGTGATGGTGGCCGAGCACGCTGTGATGGGGGCGGTGCCAGTGGTCATGGTGCTGGTCGCGCACGGTCTCGACCGTCTGGCCGGCGAACAGGCCGGGGGCCGGCATGGCGGGGGCGGCGGAGGCCGACACCACTCCCAGACCGAGGCTGCCGAGCAGCGCGCCGGCTACGAATGTCAGGGCTATGCGCATCGTCGTCTCTCCGTTGCGTGCATGGACCGCACGCTGAGCCCACAAGTCGCATCTTGGCCGCTCGTTCCGGTGAAATCGCAAGATATGTTAACAAATTTTCGTGGGCGCCGTGGAAGGCGATGAGCGGCGCGGGGCGGCGGCGATGGTTGCGCCCCGGCCCGAACCGCGGCACCTCGCGGACCATGTCCTCCCCTATCCCCGCACTTCCGATCGAGGCCGCCCTTCCCGCCCTGCGCGCGGCCCTGTCCGGGCGATCCTCCGCCGTGCTTGTGGCCCCGCCCGGCGCCGGCAAGACCACGCGGGTGCCGCTGGCCCTGCTCGACGAAGCTTGGCTCGGCGCCCAAAAAATCATCCTGCTGGAGCCCCGGCGGCTCGCCGCGCGTGGTGCGGCCGAGCGCATGGCCGCGACTCTCGGTGAGCGGGTCGGCGACACGGTGGGTCTGCGCGTGCGGCTCGGCTCCAAGATCTCGGCCCGCACCCGGATCGAGGTCGTCACCGAGGGTGTGTTCACCCGGATGATCCTCGACGATCCGGAACTGACCGGGATCGGCGCGGTGCTGTTCGACGAGTTCCACGAGCGCTCCCTCGATGCCGACCTCGGACTGGCCTTCGCCCTCGACGCGCAGGGCGCGCTGCGGGAGGATCTGCGCATCCTCGTGATGTCGGCCACCCTCGACGGCGCCCGCGTGGCGGGGCTTCTCGGTGACGCGCCCGTGGTGGAATCGGAAGGACGCGCCTACCCGGTCGAGACCCGCCATCTCGACCGCGACCCGAACCAGCGCATCGAGGACGCGATGGCCGCCGCGATCCTGCGGGCGCTGAGGGCCGATCCCGGCTCGGTGCTCGCGTTCCTGCCGGGGCAGGCGGAGATCCGGCGCACCGCCGAGCGGCTGGAGGGCCGCCTGCCGGACGACACCGACCTCGCGCCCCTCTACAGCGCCCTTACCCAGGGCGAGCAGGATCGGGCGGTGGCCCCCGCACCTCCGGGGCGGCGCAAGGTGGTGCTGGCGACCTCCATCGCCGAGACCTCGCTGACGATCCAGGGCGTGCGCATCGTCGTCGATTCGGGGCTGGCCCGCGTTCCGCTCTACGAGCCCGGCAACGGCATGACCCGGCTCGTCACCGCGCGGGCCTCGCGCGCCTCGGTCGATCAGCGCCGGGGCCGCGCCGGCCGCACCGAGCCGGGTGTCTGCTGGCGGCTCTGGCCCGAGGCGGCGACCGCGGCGCTCGAACCCTTCGCCCGACCCGAGATCCTCTCGGCGGATCTGGCCGGGCTGACCCTCGACTGCGCCGCCTGGGGCGTCACCGACCCCACCGCCCTGTCCTTCCTCGATCCGCCGCCGGCGCCGGCCCTGGCCGAGGCGCGGGCGATGCTGGCCGATCTCGGCGCCCTCGATTCCGACGGGCGGCTCACGGAGACCGGCAACACCCTGCGCAGCCTGCCGCTGCCGCCCCGGCTCGCCCGAATGGTCGCCCGCGCCGCCGAATCCGGTCACGCCCGCATGGCGGCCGATCTCGCCGCCGTGCTGGTCGAGCGCGGCCTTGGAGGCGACGCCGTGGATCTCGCCGAGCGCCTCGACCGCTTCCGCCGCGACCGCGGGGGCCGGGCCGCCGACATGCGCCGCCTCGCGGAAGGCTGGGCGCGGCAGGCGGCCAAAGCCGCCGATGCCGTCGAGCCCGATCCCCTGATGGCCGAGCCCGGCGCCCTGCTGGCGCTAGCCTATCCCGACCGGGTGGCGCGGGCCCGGGGCCGGGAGGGCGCCTTCCTGATGGCGAACGGCCGCGCCGGCCTCGTCGATCCGGTGAGCCCGCTCGCCCGCGAGTCCTTCATCGTCGTCGCCGACCTCACGGGCGCGGCGGCCTCCGCGCGGATCCTGTCCGCCGTGGCCATTGCGTCCGAGGCCATCGACGCCTTGTTCGCCGACCGGATCGGCACGGTGCGCAGCGTCAGCTTCGATAAGGAGGCGCGGGCCCTGCGCGCCCGCGAGGGCCGCCGCCTCGGCGCCGTGACGCTCGACGAACGCACCCTCCCCGTCCCCGCCGATGGGGAGGCGGCGCGGGTTCTGGCCCGCGGCATTGCCGGGCTCGGCCTCGACCGCCTGCCCTGGACGCCCGCCCTGGCGCAGTGGCGCACCCGTGTCCGCTTCCTCCACGGAGCCCAAGGCGGGGCGGAGGGCGGCGAATGGCCCGACCTCTCCGACGAGGCCCTGGCGGCGAGTGTCGAGGAATGGCTCGCCCCGGCCATCGTCGGGCGGACCTCGCTTGCAGCGATCACCGCCGACGATCTCGGCCAGGCCCTGCAGGGTCTGGTGCCCTGGACGCTGCGCGCCCGCCTGGAGACGGAGGCGCCGAGCCATGTCGAGGTACCGACGGGCTCGCGCATCCCGGTCGATTACGAATCGGGCCCCGAACCGGTGCTCGCGGTGCGGGTGCAGGAGCTGTTCGGCCTCGACCGGCATCCCGCGCTCGGCGGGGGGGGCGGGTGCCGCTGGTGCTCCACCTGCTCTCGCCGGCCCACCGCCCGATCCAGATCACCCGCGATCTGCCGGGTTTCTGGCGCGGCTCTTGGGGCGCGGTCCGCTCCGAGATGCGGGGCCGCTATCCCCGCCATCCCTGGCCGGAGGACCCGCTCAGCGAGGCCCCGACCCGGCGGGTGAAGCCGAGGGGGACGTGAGGGCGGACGCAACGGGCGATGTGACGGGCAACATGACGGGTGCTTGGGGCATCAGCCAGATCAGGAGCCGGTGGGTCGGCCAGGAGATCAGGAGCGGGATGGCAACGACGAGACCCGCGAACCACGCCCAGGCCGGCAGGAACGTCTGCGCGGCGGTGTCGCTCATGCCCCAGACATAGTTGATGTTGACCGGCGTCATCCCCCGGATCGGGCCGCGGCGGCGGCATCAGGAAGAAGCAGACGAACAGGAGGATGACCGCCAGCGCCGACCACGCGCCCCAGGCGCGCCGGTCGTAGCCGAGCCGCCAGACGAGGAACACGAGCAGGAACGGCAGCCAGCCGTGGAACAGCGACAGGCCCCGCAGGAACGGCGAGGTCTCCGCGTTGAACATGTAGGCGGTCATGCCGGTGAGCGGAGTGCCCGCGGCCTGCGCCAGGAAATCCACGGCCCAGAGCAGTTGCGGCGCGAGGATGCCGGCGGCGCAGATCGAGACGAGAAGCGCGCTCTCCGCCCAGATGCCGACGAGGGTCAGGATCAGGGCGATGTCGCAGAAGTACAGGAAGTTCGTCGGCCCGTAATGGGTGAGATAGACCGGGAGCAGCACCGCCATGAAGGCCGAATAGGCGAGCTTGAGGCTCAAGGGGATGCGCGACGGGATCGGGCCGCGGCCTCGCCCGATCATGCCGGTATCCGCCGCCGCCGCGCTGCCGGCAGGACCTCCGGAAAGACCCATTGTCGCCCCCTGTCGTTTCCGGCTTGACCGTGAACGAGATTCGCTCCCGAGAGCGTGAGGGAACGCACGCGACCTGTCGCATCCGGCGCGATCGCCGGATCGGGCGGGATGCGGTGCTATTCTGAAGAGCCGTGAGGGAGAACGATTCGATGCGCTCAGGGGCCGCTTCCGTCTTCTTCCCCCTGTTCGGGCTCGTGCTCACGCTCGGCGCGGCCGATGCGCAGACGCCGCCGGAGGCCGTCGGAGCCCGGCCGCTGGTGATCCCCCAGGTCGAGGGCGAGCGCCAGGGCAAGGTACTGGGCCGGGCGCTCGCCTGCGGCGCGGGGCGCGAGCGGGTCGATCGGGTGTTGAGAGCTGGCCGCGAGCGCATGATGGCGGCGGTCGGCCGGGCGCTCACGGAGGAGCGCTACGCCCTGGCGCTCGACGACGCGATGCGCCTGGAGACGAGCCTGCCGGCACCCTCTGCAAGTGCGTGCGAGAAGGCGCTGGCCGGGCTCGAACGCCTGGAGAAGGCGCCGTAGACTCCCCAAAGATCAGGCGAAGCGGCCGCCCTTCTGGATCACCTCGATCTTGTAGCCATCCGGGTCGGTGGCGAAGAAGAAGGTCGCGAGCGCGGTGTCGCCGTGCTTGAGGGTTTTGACCGGCGTGGCCGGAAGCCCCTCGCGTTCGAAGCGGGCATGCTCGGCCTCGGCATCCTCCACCACGAAGGCGAGGTGACCGTAGCCGTCGCCGAGATTGTAGGGCTCGGCGCGGTCCTTGTTGACCGTCAGTTCGAGTTCGAACGGCGAGGACGGGTCGCGCAGGTAGAGCAGCGTGAAATCCGGAAAATCGAACCGGTCGGCCGGCTCCAGGCCGAAGGCGCGGGCATAATAGTCGCGCGAGCGCGCCTCGTCGCGGACGCGGATCATGGTGTGGACGGGCTTGGCCATCGGCCCTCTCTCCCCGGTACGGATGTTGTGTGGATGAGCGCCCATCTGGCGCAGTCCGGCCAGGCGGAAAGGGTTTTTGCCGTTTACCCTTCGTCAACCTTACCGGGTGCTTGCTGCCGGCAATGATGCGCACCGCGTCCCTCACCGCCGTCGATCCCGAAGCCCTGCTGCCGCCGGGCGACGCCGCCCTGCGCGCGGCGATGCGGGGCTGGCGCGAGGCGCTGGCGCGGGAGCGGCGCATGGCCGCCAACACGGTCGAGGCTTATGAGCGCGACCTGCGCCAGTTTCTAATCCATCGCGCCGCCCGCTCCGGCACGCCCACCATCGCCGGGCTGATCGCCCTGAAACCCCGCGACCTGCGCGCCTTCATGGCCGCGCGCCGGGCCGAGGGGATCGGCGGGCGCTCCCTGATGCGGATGCTGGCGGGTCTGCGCTCCTTCGCCCGCTTCCTCGAACGGGAGGGGCACGGCAGCGTCGCGGCGCTCGGCGCGGTGCGCTCGCCCAAGGTCGAGCGCCGCCTGCCGCGCCCGCTTCCCATCTCCGCCGCGCTGGCGATGACCGCGCCCGAGACCCGTCCCGACGACGACCGCGCCCCGTGGGTGCTCGCCCGCGACGCGGCGGTGATCGCCCTCCTCTACGGCTCGGGCCTGCGCATCTCGGAGGCGCTGGGGCTCACCGCCCGCGACGCGCCGATGCCGGGCATCGACGAGGTGCGGGTGACGGGCAAGGGTGGGAAGGTCCGCGCCGTGCCGGTGCTGCCGGCGGTGGCCGAGGCGGTGGCCGCCTACCTGTCGCTGTGCCCGCACCCCCTCGATCCGGAGGGACCGCTCTTCGTCGGCGTGAAGGGCGGGCCGCTCTCGCCGCGAGTGGTCCAGTACGCGGTTTCCGCGCTCCGCGGCGCGCTCGGCCTGCCCGAGAGCGCGACCCCGCACGCCCTGCGACACTCCTTCGCAACCCATCTGCTCGCCCGCCGGGGCGAGCTGCGGGCGATCCAGGAATTGCTCGGCCACGCCTCGCTCTCGACCACGCAGATCTACACCAAGGTCGATGCCGCCCGCCTGATGAGCGCCTTCGAGGACGCCCATCCCCGCGCCCGGCGGCTGCCGCCCTCGGAACCGCCGTCCGCGCGTTCCGAAACCGTTGATGCAGAGCAAGGCACGAGCGCCCGATCCGGCTATGCTGTCCGGCAGGACAGGCCGGTGGAGCGTAGAAATGCGTGAGTTTGCTCCGTTCACCTTGGTCTTGCCGCGATTGAGTGGCGGATTGTCATCAACCAAGCGGTCGCAAGCCGCCGTTTCAGCAGCCCCAAGGAGTGTCCGATGCGCGTGAGCGGAATCTGTCTCGCGATCCTGCCGGTCCTCGCCGTTCTGGCCGTCACGGCCACGGTGAAGACGCTCCTCCTCCCCGTCACCGCCGTGCGCCTGCTCGCCCGCGGCCGCGCCGCGCGGGCCTGACCGGGCTCGGACGACCCCTTCAAGGGAAGCGCTCGATGGGCCCGCACGGTCCTTCGAGCGCTTCCCCCAAAAGAATCCCGTCAAGCCCAGCGCCAGCCGCCGGGTTCGATGACGAGAATGCTGCCCTGGCGGATGCCGAGCCGCGGGGCGGCGTAGATGTCGAGATGGCCGGCGACGACCAGCAGCGCCCGGGCGACGCCGCCATGGGCGACCATCACGGTCGGGCGGCGTAGCTCCGCCACCACTTCCTCCACCCGCGCCTCGACCATCGCGTAGCTCTCCGCCCCTTCCCCGCGCGGCTGGTAGCCCCAGCGATCGCGGTCGCGCGCGGCGGCGCCTGCGGGATCGCGCCGCCGGATCTCGGCCCAGGTCCGGCCCTCCCAGGCGCCGAAGCCGATCTCCCGCAGCCGCATATCGGCCCGGTAGCCCCCCGCGGGCAGGCCGATGCCGGTGCGCAGGATCTCCATCGTCCGACGGGTGCGGGTGAGCGGGCTCGCGACGTAGTCGGCGGTGGGCAGTTCCGCTCCGGCGATCCGGCGCAGGCGCGCGGCCGCCTCCGCCGCGTGGGCGAGCCCGTTGGCGTTGAGATCGGTATCGCGGTGGCCCTGAAGGCGCCCCTCCGCATTCCAGTCGGTCTGGCCATGGCGCACGAACCAGATCGTCGGAACCCCGCTCATGCGGCGGCTCCGACGCGACCGGCGCCTCCCCTGGAAGACCTTGCCCTTGAAGACCCCGACGCGCCGGATCGGGAACGGCGAAGGCGGCGCATCTGTTGGGGCTCCAAGCTTATCCCTTCCTTGCGGGTCCGCGACGGCGGCCTCGCAATCGGCTCGTGAGCAGGTAATCTTCGGCATGGCGCGCAAGAACGGCAAGGACGGCAAGAGCGCCGGGAGTGAAAAAAGCCTCGAGAGCGACAAAACGACGGAAGCACAACCGCAGGTCGCGTGGCCCGACCATCCGCCTTCCTTCGCCGGCTGGGCCCGCGCGGCGATCGCGGGCACGGGCACCGCGCCGAGCCTGTCCCCCCATCTCCACCCGGTCCTGCCGCCGGCCGCGCCCGGCATCGTCACGGTCGAACCCGGCCAGAGCGTCAACCTCGCCGCGATCGATCCCGACGCCACCGGCGGTCTCGAGAAGGCGGCGGCCAAGGCCGAACTCGACGCGCAGCGCGTGCGCATCCGGGCGCTGCAGGAGAAGCTCTACGCCGAGCACCGTCGCTCCCTGCTCGTGGTGTTCCAGGCGATCGACACCGGCGGCAAGGACGGCACCATTCGCAACGTGCTGGAGGGGGTGAACCCGCAGGGCTGCCGGGTCTGGTCGTTCAAGGTGCCGAGCACTGAGGAACTCGATCAGGATTTCCTCTGGCGCTACCACCTGCGCACGCCCGGCCGCGGCCTGATCGGCGTGTTCAACCGCAGCCATTACGAGGACGTGCTTGTGGTGCGGGTGAAGGGCCTCGTGCCGGAGGAGACGTGGCGCGAGCGCTACGGGATCATCAACGATTTCGAGCGGCTGCTGACGCTCTCGGGCACGGTGATCCTCAAGTTCTTCCTGCACATCTCCAAGGACGAGCAGAAGGAGCGCCTGGAGGCCCGCCTCGCCGATCCGGAGAAGCACTGGAAGTTCGACCCGGCCGACCTCGTGGAGCGCAAGAGCTGGGACGCTTACCAGACCGCCTTCAACGACGCGCTCGCCCGCTGCTCGACGCCCTACGCCCCCTGGCACGTGGTGCCGGCTAACCGCAAATGGGCCCGCAACGTCATGGTCGCCCGCACCATCGCCGACACGCTGGAAGCGATGGACCCGCGCTTCCCCGAGCCGCGCAAGGGGCTGGACGGGATCAAGGTGCCGGATTGAGCCTGCACAACCTGGGAAGGCGGGGTTTCCGAATCGGTCTCAGAACGGTCTAGATCGGCGCCCTTCGAGACTCACGGGGGGCACACCGATGCCGGCGGTTCGCGAGATCGAGGCGGCCGGGTACCGGTCGCTGAAGACCATCCGCTTTCCGGTCGGGCCTCTCTCGGTCTTCGTCGGCGGCAACGGCACCGGCAAGACCAACCTCTACCGCGCCCTCGGCCTGCTTCAGACGGCCGCCTCAGGGCGGCTGACGCGGGCGCTCGCCGCCGAGGGTGGGATGGAATCCGTGCTCTGGGCCGGCACCCGCCGCAAGGGCGAGCCGGCGCGGGTGCGATTGTCCGCCGAATTGGCCGACGAGACCACCGGCCACGCCTACACCTACGCGGTCGAGGTCGGCCTCGTGTCGCAGGTGGGCGGCGCGATCTACGGGGCGGCCTTCGCCCTGGAGCCGCAGGTGAAGAGCGAGCGGCTCACCGTGCAGGCCGGCGCGCGGCCGGTGACGGTGCTCGACCGCGACGGGCCGGCGGGCTTCGTGCGGGACGAGGAGGGGCGCAAGCGCTCCTTCGGCACCGACCTGCTGCCGACCGAGACGGCGCTCGCTGCGCTTCAGGACGGGGTGCGCTTTCCCGAACTGCAGATCGTCCGGCAAGCCATGGAAGCATGGCGCTTCTATCACGACGTGCGCACCGATGCGGGTTCGCCCCTGCGCCACCCCTGCCTCGCGGTGACGACGCCGACTTTGGCCTCCGACGGTGCCGACCTCGCCGCGGTCTTCGCGACTTTGGCCCATATCCGCGGCGACACCGTCGATCTCGACGCGGCCTTCGCCGACGCCTTTCCCGGTGCCCGCCTCGTGGTGCCGCAACCGGATCGGGAGGCGCGGTTCGGCGTGATCTTCGCCGAGTACCCGAAGCGGATCTTCGAGCCGTCCGAACTCTCGGACGGCACGCTGCGCTACCTCGCGCTCGCGGGCGCGCTGCTCGCCTATCGGCTGCCGCCCTTCCTCGCGCTCAACGAGCCCGAAACCAGCCTGCACCCGGATCTGATGGAGCCGCTGGCGCGGATGATCTCACAGGCCTCGAAACGTACGCAGGTCTGGCTGGTGACGCATTCCGAGCACCTCGCGGCGGCGGTCGCCGAGGCCGGCGGCGTGCGTCCGCGCCTCGTGCTCAAGCGCGACGGGGCGACCTGGATCGACGGTTTGCGGCTCGCCGGCAATTTTTTCGCAGGACGAGGAGGACGCGTGAGATGCGGGTCGCGCTTCAGGCCGTGCTGACCGGGCGCGTCGCGCCGCTCGGGGCGAAGGGCGCGGCGAGCGCCATCGCCAAGACGCCCGTGGTGGGGCCGGTCGCGGTGGGGCCGCTCGGTCTCGCGGGCGACGAGCAGGCCGACCGGCGCGTCCATGGCGGCCCGGAAAAGGCCGTGCACCACTACGCCCTCGACCATGCCGCGGCGTGGCGCGGCGATCTGTCCGGCCTGCCCGATCTGTTGGAGCGGCCCGGCGCCTTCGGCGAGAATTTCTCGACCCACGACCTCACCGAGCACGATGTCTGCGTCGGCGACCTGTGGCGGGTGGGGAGCGCCCTGCTTCAGGTCTCGCAGGCGCGCCAGCCCTGCTTCAAGTTGAACCTGCGCTTTGATGTGCCGGACATGGCCCGGCGGGTGCAGGCGAGCGGGCGCACCGGCTGGTACTATCGGGTAATCGAGACAGGCGTCGTGGCGGCCGGCGACGGGCTCGAACTCGTCGAGCGCCCGCATCCGGACTGGCCGCTGTCGCGGCTCCTGCACCACTTTTACGTGGATCGCCTCGACGCGGCGGCCTTGCGGGCGATTGCCGGCCTCGCGCCCCCTCACCGAATCCTGGCGGGCGCTCGCCGCCCGCCGGCTCGCGAGCGGCGCCGTGGAGGATTGGCGCCGACGGCTTGGGGAAGAGGGATGAACCCTATTCCCGCTCGCGGGTGATGTCCGGCGCGTCGGGGTTCTTCATGCCGACGACGTGGTAGCCGGCATCGACGTGGAGGATCTCGCCGGTCATGCCGCGGGACATGTCGGAGAACAGGTAGGCCGCCGTCTCACCGACCTCCTCGATGGTCACGGTCCGGCGCATCGGCGCGTTGTACTCGTTCCACTTGAGGATGTAGCGGAAGTCGCCGATGCCGGAGGCCGCCAGCGTCTTGATCGGCCCGGCCGAGATCGCGTTGACGCGGATCTGCTTCGGTCCGAGATCGGCGGCGAGGTAGCGCACGGAGGCTTCCAGCGCGGCCTTGGCGACACCCATCACGTTGTAGTGGGGCATCCACTTCTCGGCGCCGTAATAGGTCAGGGTCAGCATCGACCCGCCGTTGCGCATGATCTTTTCCGCGCGCTGCGCCACCGCCGTGAACGAGTAGCACGAGATCAGCAGCGACTTGGTGAAGTTCGCCTCCGAGGTTTCGAGATAGCGCCCCGTCAGCTCGTCCTTGTCGGAGAAGGCGATGCAGTGGACGACGAAATCGATCCCGTCCGGGAACACCTCGGCGGTCGCGGCGAAGGCGGAATCGATCGAGGCGGGATCGGTGACGTCGCAATGCCCGACGACATGCGCGTTCAACTCGCGCGCCAGCGGCTCGACGCGCTTCTTCAGCGCCTCGCCCTGGTAGGTGAACGCCAATTCCGCCCCGTGCGCGGCAGCGCTACGGGCGATACCCCAGGCGATCGAGCGGTTGTTGGCCACTCCCAACACCAGCCCGCGCTTGCCCGCGAGCAGCCCGCCCGGCTTCTGTTCCGACATGCGTCACCTTCGCTTCGGCCGCGCGGGCGCCTCTTGAGGGACGGCCCTGCGCCGGGGGCTTCCTTAGCCGAGGGTTGCCGGAGGGGGAAGCCTCAAGGCGCGCGGGATCACCTCAGGGCGATCCCGGTATCCTCGTTCGGGTTCTCGAGGACCCTCCGCCCATCCGTGGAGTATGCGGACGCTTGGGCCTTCGCTGCCCTCGATGCCTCGGCAGAAGCCGAGGCCTGCCCTCCGGCACAGCGTCCTTTACGCCGTCCCGGCCTTGGCCTCGCGGCGGCGGCGGGCATATTCGGTCAGGGCCGCGTCGTCGCTGGCCGGCAGGACGATGGCGGTGGTCGCGAACAGGTCGCCGCGGCTGCCGTCCTTCTTCGGCAGGCCCTTTCCGCGCAGGCGGAAGGTGCGGCCGGAACTCGTCATCGCCGGCACCTTCATCTCGACCGCGCCGGTCAGGGTCGGCACGCGCAAGGCGCCGCCGAGCACGGCGTCCTCCAGCGGCAGATCGACAGTGGCGCGCAGGTCTGCGCCGTCCACCTTGAACACCGGGTGGGGCTGGATGCGGATCGTCAGCAGCGCGTCGCCGGGCTCGCCGCGAGGACCGCCCGCGCCGCCGAGTCCCCGCAGGCGGATGGTCTGGCCATCGACGACGCCCTTGGGGATCATCACGTCGACATCGCGCCCGCCGGGCAGGCCGATGCGCATCTTGTCCTCGCCCGCGACCTGTTCGAGGGTCACGCTGAGTTCGGCCGCGACATCTTCGCCGCGGATCGGGCCCCCGCGCCCACCCGGCCCGGCGCCGCCCGCGCGGAACGCCTCACCGAAGATGTGGCTGATGAAGTCCTCTCCGACGCCGCCCGGCCCGGCCCCGCCAGCGCCGCCGCGGCGCTGCGTGAAGCCTTCGAAGTCAAAGCCGCCGCCACCGCCGCCGCGTCCGCCGCCGAACCCAGAAAAGCCCTCGAAGCCGGTCGCGCGCGGCTTGCCTTCGGCGTCGATCTCGCCGCGGTCGAACTGCGCGCGCTTCTCCTTGTCGCCGAGGATCTCGTAGGCGGTGTTCGCCTCCGAGAAGCGCTCGGCGGCCTTCGGCTCTTTGTTGCTGTCGGGGTGGTACGCCTTGGCGAGCTTGCGGAAGGCCTTCTTGATTTCGGCCTCGCTCGCGCCCTTGGGGACACCCAGAACGTCGTAGGGGTTTCGCATCGGCATTCTTTTGAGGGGGTCGCAACCGAATAGGGATACGGCCTCTGCCGCACGGGTTCAACGTGGGAAGGGCGTTGCGGCTCTGCAACAGCCGATGAGGCCACGTTCACCGATCCGCGATCACTTTATTGTCCGGCCGTCCGCGAAAGCCTCATGAGCGGGCCTGCGGGTTGGAGGCGCGCAGCCGCTTCAGCTCCCACTCGCCCCCGGACGGCTTGCAGCCGGTGCCGCGCACGAAGCGGTTGTTGGCGCCGCCCACCACCGTCGCGAGGAAGTCGCGGCAGATCTCGTCACCGGCGACATAGGGCAGGCCGGTCGGGTTGATGGTGCCGCGCATCGCGGTCTCCGGGTTGTCCCACTTTACCGGGCGCCCGTTGCCCTGCGGATCGAGGGCGACGGAGAGCGCGGCGTGGGCGCGGCGCCAATCCTCGCCGTCGAGGTCGCGCCCGAAGCTCGCGGGCCGCTTCGGAATGCTGCCGGTGACGAGCGGCTCGGGCGCGGCCGGCGCCTCCTCCGCCTTGAAGGACAGGATCGGCCCGCTGCAGCCGCCGCAGGAGAGGGCGGCGAGGCCGAGGGTCAGCAGACCTGCAATCCGGGCTGCGAGGCCGCGTCGCGGCGCCTGTCCACGCGTCGAACCGGCCCTCCCTTCGGCGGAGAGCGCGATGACGAGGCCTTTACACGGACGCAGACGCATTACACCTGAACTCGAGACAGACGGGGGTCCGACGGCGTTGCTGCCCAACGTCGGTGCCCCCCGACCCGGCTGCCACAGGGAAGAAAATGGCCATCGATCGGTTAAGAGAGGGTGATGCGGACGCGCCTTCGGTCCATCCGGAGGACTTCACCTTGTCGTGCGACCCCTGGGCGCTGTTCGCCGCGTGGATGGCGGAGGCGGAGGCCTCCGAGCCCGTCGACGCCAACGCGATGGCGCTCGCCACCGCCGATCCGGACGGCCTGCCCGATGTGCGGGTGGTGCTGTTGAAGGGGTTCGATCCGCGCGGGCTCGTCTTTTACACCAACGCCGAGTCGGCCAAGGGCGGGCAACTTCTCGCCAACCCGCAGGCGGCGACGGTACTGTACTGGAAGTCTCTCGGCCGGCAGATCCGCAGCCGCGGCCCTGTCTCCCCCGTGACGCGCGAGGAGGCCGACGCCTATTTCGCGAGCCGCCACCGCGACAGCCGCATCGGCGCCATCGCCAGTCAGCAATCGCGCCCGCTCACCGACCGCCCGACCCTGATGGCCGAGGTCGCCGCCCTGTCGGAGAAATACGAGAACGGCCCGGTGCCGCGCCCCGAGCACTGGCTCGGCTTCCGCATCGCCCCGGTGCAGTTGGAGTTCTGGCAGAACGGCGCCTACCGCCTGCACGACCGGGTGCGCTTCACCCGCGACGGCGACGGCTGGACCCGCGCGCGGCTCTATCCCTGATTCTGATGCCCTGATCTCGATGCCCGGATCGCGGAGGATCGGGGTCGCTCAGGGCATCACCGAACGGATCGCCGCGACCAGGCACTCCTCCGTGTAGGGCTTGCGGATGAACAGGCCGTCGGTCGGTATGTCGCCGGGCGAGGGCCGCACCTTGCCGGAGGTGATGACGATGCCGATGCGCGGCCAGCGCCGGTCGATGCAGGCGGCGAGCTTGATGCCGTCGATGCCCAGCGGCATGTCGATGTCGGTCACGACGACGCACACCGTCCCGCCCGCCTCCTGCTCTTGGTCGAGCATGCGGATCGCCTCGTTGCCGTTGGTGGCCTCGCGCACGGTGAAACCGGCTTCCACGATCAACTCGACCGCGGCGCACCGGATCACGGCATCGTCCTCCACGACAAGGACGGTCGGCCTCGCGTCCGCCCCGCTCACGGCTGTCGCATCCCTCGTCCGATCATGCGTTTGATCCCTCGGCACGATCCCTCGAATCCGCGACCCCTCCCCGGGGTTGCATGAAGGCCGGCGCGGAACAAGCGCGCGAGACGAGCGGGGCCGTATGGCACCGGCCCTTCCGGAGGCGCGGGACCGCGTCTCCGGCACCTTTCGCAATGCAGCGCGGCCCTGGATTTCCGGCGGGTCGCGGCTTATCCCTTGGCGAAGACCCAGCTTGGCCCGCTCACCCGCGGTGCGCGGGGCGGGCAGCGAGGAACCGGCTTTGGCCTCATCCAACGATCGTCGACGGGTGCTGCTGCTCACCGGCGCCAGCCGGGGCATCGGGCACGCCACCGTCAAACGCTTCTCCGCCGCGGGCTGGCGGGTCATCACCTGTTCGCGCCACCCCTTCCCCGAGAACTGTCCCTGGGAGATGGGTCCCGAGGACCACCTTCAGGTCGATCTCTCCAACGCGGCGGACACGGTGCGCGGGGTGCGCGAGGTCGCCGAGCGGCTCGCCGCCGAGGGCGGCCTGCTGCACGCGCTCGTCAACAATGCCGGCATCTCGCCGAAGGGGCCGGAGGGCGAGCGGCTCGGCGCGCTCACCACGGAATACGAGGACTGGGCCCGCGTCTTCCAGGTCAACTTCTTCGCGCCGATCCTGCTGGCGCGGGGCCTGTGCGACGAACTGACCCGCGCGCGCGGCTCGATCGTCAACGTCACCTCGATCGCCGGTTCGCGGGTCCACCCCTTCGCGGGCGCCGCCTATGGCACCTCGAAGGCGGCGCTCGCCGGCCTCACCCGCGAGATGGCCGCGGATTTCGGGCCGCTCGGCGTGCGCGTCAACGCGATCTCGCCGGGCGAGATCGACACCTCGATCCTCTCGCCCGGCACCGACAAGCTGGTGGAGCAGATCCCGCAGCGCCGGCTCGGCACCCCGGACGAGGTCGCCAAGGCGATCTACTTCCTCTGCATCGAGGCGTCGTCTTACGTGAACGGCGCCGAGCTTCACATCAACGGCGGCCAGCATGTCTGACCGCCGGGCGGTTCTCGCCGCCCTGCTGTCGCTGACCGCCCTCCCCGCCCTCGCGGCGGAGGATGGGAGCCGGGTCGAACCGGTCGCGCTGCCGTTTGCCGTCAAGGCGATGCGCGGCCCCGGCAGCGACGTGGCCCTTTCCGTGGCGACCTCCGGATTGCTGCCGGTCGCCCGCGCGCCCGCGGGCGCCAGCGCCGACCCGAAGGCCACGGGCAACACCGCTCCGCCATCCGTCGTCGTGGTCTGGGGCGAGGGCGGCGGCGCCGTTCTCAGCCTCGACGGCGACCGGTTGCGCACCACGCTGATCGGCGCCGAGGCGATCGAAGGGTTTGCCGCCGCCGAGACGCCGCGCGGGGCCGTACCGGGCTCGCGCCGTGCCCTCGACGGGCCGCTCAGCGCCTATCTCACCGGGCCGACCCGTGCGCTCGGCGGCGCGCCGGGCCAGGGGACCGTACTGACCGTGCGCGAGCGCCAGCCGGTCGGCGTCACCGCCGAGCCGAAGGCCGTGCCGGTGACGACTCAGACCCTGGCGCCGGGGGACGGCCGGGTCTTTGCCGGCCGCACGCCCCAGATCACCCATCTCGACGGCCGCCCGGCGGTGGCCGCCGTGACCGCGCAGGGGCCGGCCGTTTCCGGCCTTGCCGTTGCGGCGAAGGGCACGGACGGCGTCTGGACGCTCCGGGCGCAGACGCCGCCGCAGGCCGGCAAGGGTCCGGAAGGCGCGCCGCTGGCGCTCGCCGCTGTTGCCGACTTCACCGGCACCGGCACTGGCCAGCCGCAGATCGCCGCGATCCGCGCGCCCGACGGCGAGGGCGTGCTCCAGCTTTGGCGCATCGCCGACGGAACCTTGAGCCTCGCGGGTGAAGCGCCGGGCTATGCCGGCCCGGCGGCGGGCGAGGCGGCGGATCTCGCCGCTCCCGTTCCCCGCGGCGGTGGCGCCCCGCCCGACCTCGCCCTGCCGGTGGCGGGCCGCGGCGCCGTTGCGGTGGTGTCGCTGAAGGGCGGCGGCCCCGTCGAGCGGGCACGCCTGCCCCTGCCCGCCCCGGCCGCCCACGGCGTCGCCGTGCTCGACGCGGGCGGAACCGCCAAAACGATCCTCGTCGGCCTCGCCGACGGGCGCCTCGTCGCGGTCTCCGCGCCGTGAGCGATCCGGGACAGGAGGACGGGCGGCTGTTTCCGGCGCGCCCGCTGATCGGCGTTTCGGTCGCGGTGATCCGGGACGGCCGCGTGCTGCTCGCCGCCCGCGCCAACGAGCCGATGCGCGGCGTCTGGACCCTGCCCGGCGGCCTCGTGGAGGCCGGCGAATCCCTCGCCGTGGGGGCGTTGCGCGAATTGCAGGAGGAGGTCGGTTCGCTCGCCGAGGTGGTCGGGCCGAGCCTGACGCCGACGGAGATCATCCTGCGGGACGAGGCCGGCCGCATCCGCCACCATTACGTGATCCATCCCCACGCCGCCCTGTGGCGCGCCGTCGAGCCGGCACCCGGGCCGGAAGCGCTTGCCGTGCGCTGGGCCAGCCTCGACGAGGTTGCGGGCCTGACCACCACGCCGGGGCTGCTCGAAACCCTGCGCGAGGCGTTCTCCCGCATCCGGTCGGCGGCGGACGGTTCGGCCAAAGGGTCGGCAGAAGGCTTGGCGGAAGGCTTGGCAGAAGGCTTGGTATGAGAACGGGACTTGCCCGCCTAATCCTGGCCGCCCTGCTCGCTCTGACCCCGGCGGCGGAGGCGTTCGCGCAGCAGCGCTCCGGCACGGCCCGATCCGCGCCGAAGCCGCCGGAGAAGGAGAAGGAGCCGCCTCCCCCCGGCCGAGCCGCCGCCCGCGCCCTATGACCGCGACCTGATGCGGCTCTCCGAGATCGTCGGTGCGCTCGCCTTCCTGCGCACGCTGTGCGCCGCGCCCGACGCCGCCGAATGGCCGGCGCGGATGAAGGCGATCCTCGACAGCGAGGGGATCACGCAGAGCCGCCGCGACCGTCTCGCCGGCGCCTATAATCGCGGTTTCCGCGGCTACAGCCTGACCTATCGGGTCTGCACCCCCCGCCGCGAATGAGGCCGCCCGCCGTTTCGTCGCCGAGGGTGAGCGGCTTTCGCACGCCATCGCCGGGCGGTTCGGCGGTTAAGAAAGTATCCAGCCCGATCGCATCGGGTCGGCGACTCCAGGGCCTCGTCAATCGCCCGAAAGCCGGTGGCTACTTTTCGGGGCGATGCTCTAGCTCCCTGTTTTGACAGGCATTCTTCTGCTGGGCCGGTTTCCGTTTCATCAGCATCCGCTCTGAATTCGGCCGTGCGATCGCGTTTGTGGCGGCTGCGCCACACCCCGGAGGCCTTGCGAAATTCCTTCGCAATTGCGCCTCCGCGTTAACCTCTTCGCAATTCCCTGCTTCCCGGCCCGTGAAGGCTGCCGTATCGTGACGATGTCTTGCCGGCACTGTTCCGGCCGAGAAGCGAAGCCGCCCGCCATGATCCACGATGCCGACACCGCAACCTTCGATGCCGATGCGGAGAGCAAGCGCCTTGCGCTCGGCCTCGTGACGGAAGCATTCGCGGAGGGCTGCCTCGACGGGATCGACGGCGACTGCATGGCCCAGGCGGCCCTGTTCGCGGCGTTCCAGGAACTGGTCGCCACCTATGGCGAGGACGCCACCGCCCGCTACGCCGAGACCCTGCCCGAGCGTATCCGCGGCGGCGGGTTCACCACGACGCTGCAGCACTGATCGGTGGCCTGAGGCGGAGGCGTCAGCCGAATTCATTGAACCGCAACGCGAGCGGTCCCTACCGATCGTGCCGGCGCTCCGGATCGCTTCGGCTTCGCCTCGCGGTGACGACGAGGCGGGCCCCGTACCGGCAAAGCACTGTTCGATGTGCCGCGTCCCGAAGGCCAGAAACCGGCCGTCGGGACGTTTTCTTGTCGTCTACTTCAATTGATCCCGGCAGGGCTTAAGAGCCTCCAGAGCCTTGTCCGGCGCGGTGATGTCGAACGTGACGGCGTCCTCGCCGTCTCTCTCGACGCTGAGTTTCGACGTCGTTTTGACGAGCTTCAGGATATCTTCCGGATCGTTGGATCGGAGCAGGAGAGATCTGGGATCGAGAACGATCCAGTTCAGGCCGGAATACAGGTAAAATTCCCTCGTGCCGAGCGTGGCCTTGACCTCTTGGTCCTTGGTCCAGTTCCAGCCGGAAAATTTGAGTTCCAGGGTTGTGAGCTTCAGGTTCCTGTCGGGTATCGAGACGAAGGCGACGATCGTCGCGAATCTCTTGCCGTCGGCGCGCGGGGGCTTGTTCTCGTAGTGGATGGCGCAGGAGACGCCGTCCGGTGGGGCAAGCTGGACCGTCCACCCGTCCACGACGGTGGTTTGAGCCGAAGCGGGGGGCGCCGCCGGAGCCGGGTTCGGGGCGGCCGGGCCTGCGCCCGCGGCTTTGTCGGTCGCAGCCTGGGCGATCGTGAACGGCTGCGGCACGTCGAGCGTGCGCCCGCTCAGCTTATCGCGCAGGGTATAGACCAGCACGTAATTGTCCGGCGGAAAGCCGTCGAGGTCGAGGCTGAGGTTGAGGAAGAAGTTCGGCTCGCCCTCCGCGCGTTTCACGGTCACGTCGCGGTCGATCATGTTCTTCTGGGTCGCGAGGGCCTTGCCCTCCGGCGTGCGGACCTCGAAATCAACGATCACGCCGAAGCCGATCTGATCGCTTCCGATCGACTGCGTGGCCTCGCCCACCGGCTCGATATAGGTCAGGAGCGGCTCGCCGGGCTTGAAGACGTTCGAGGGCCGGGCTTCGACATCGCCGAAATCGGCGGCCTTGCGGGCGACGTACAGCGCACGCCGGGTGGCGTAGGGCCTCAAGGGCGCGGGGGCTGGGCGGCCGCCACTGAGGGCGGCAAGCCGGCCGCCGCGGGCTCGGACTTCGTCTCGACTTTCGCTTCCGGCTTCGTCTCGGGTTTGGCGGCCGTCTTGCCGCCTGACCAGAAGTTGCTGCTCCCGCCGGTCTCGGCCGGAACCCGGACGCTCTTCATGATGGTGTCCAGCGCCGCTTCGTTGGCCTGGCGCTGATCCTCGGATCCCCAGATCGTCATGAGGAGCGCGCGGTCCCGGCTCGCGTCGAGGGTCACGAGATCGACGATCGTCTTTCCGTATTTGTCGGTGGTGCGGTAGCGCTGAACCCGGGCCGGCGTGCCGCCGAAATCCATCACCTGCTCGACCGGCTTGATCGAGAGGTTGACCTTCTGCTTGCGCAGGAAGCTCACCTTGTCCTTGACGAGGCTGTCGCGGTCCGCCCGCGTTTCGAAGCCCACCTCGAACGAGACGTCGCCATCGGGCGAGGTCGAGACGACCTCGGTGTCGCGCACCTCGGTCTTCCAGTCGTCGGGGATCGTCAGGGTCACGGCCGGATTCTTCTCCGGCAGGACGATGTCCTTCGCCCAGGCCGTGCCCGCGCCCGTCAAGGCGAGCAGGCTCCCCAGCGCGACGCCTCGCATCGCCCATGCCGCATGGCTGTGCCATGACCGCATGGCAACGGCCGACACTTCACCTTTTCCGGACATCCGTCCCCGCAACCCTTGAAAGAAACGCAAGGCATCTTCGCGGCAGCCAGTCACGGATGACTTCGAAGTGATCTTCGTCTGCTCGGCGCGCCTCTTTCAACTATGGTGTCGGCTCGAACACCGGCACAATGACTGAGCGTCCCAAACGGTGCAGGGCAACCGTCCGTAGTGAACGGCTTACAGGCGGGAGGCTCGCGAAAAGCCTGCCGCCGGATGGGATATCCCGGCGCGGCGCTACCCTGTCGGCAGCGCTTCCTCGAACACCACCGCCTCGCCGCGTGCGGGGTTGGCCAACTCGCCCTGCCACATCACCGGCGTGCCCCGCACCACCGTTCCCACCGGCCAACCGGTGACGGTGAGCCCGTCATAGGGCGTCCAGCCGCATTTCGAGGCGATCCATTCGTTGCGGATCGTCTCGCGGCGCTTGAGGTCCACCACCGTCACGTCGGCATCGTAGCCAACGGCGAGCCGCCCCTTGCGGGCGATGCCGAACAGGCGCTTCGGGCCGGCGCTGGTCAGATCGACGAACCGGGCGAGCGAGAGCCGGCCGGCATTCACATGGTCGAGCATGATCGGCACCAGCGTCTGCACGCCGGTCATGCCGGAGGGCGAGTCCGGATAGGGCTTGGCCTTCTCCTCCAGCGTGTGCGGCGCGTGGTCGGAGCCGAGCACATCGACCACGCCCTGGCTCAGACCGCGCCAGATCCCGTCGCGGTGGACGGCGTCGCGCACCGGCGGGTTCATCTGCACCAGCGTCCCGAGCCGGGCATAGGCTTCCGTCCCGTCGATCGTCAGGTGGTGCGGCGTCACCTCGACGCTGGCGACATCCTTCGCCTCGGCCAGAATCGGCATCTCGTCCGCGGTCGAAATGTGCAGGATGTGGATGCGCGCACCCGTCTCCCGCGCGAGTGCGATCAGCCGCTGCGTGGCCTTCACCGCCACCTCCGGCGAGCGCCAGACCGGGTGCGAAGCGGCATCGCCCGGCACGCGAAGGCCCTTGCGCTCGCGCAGCATCGGCTCGTCTTCCGAGTGGAAGGCGGCGCGGCGACGGATCTGCTTCAGGATCTCGCGCACGCCGGCATCGTCCTCGACCAGCAGCGAGCCGGTGGAGGAGCCGATGAACACCTTAATCCCGGCAGCAGCAGGCAGCCGCTCCAACGCGGCGACCTCGCCGGCATTCTCATGGGTGCCGCCGACCCAGAAGGCGAAGTCGCAATGCATCCTGTGGTGGGCGCGGGCCACCTTGTCGGCGAGTGCTGCGGCGCTCGTGGTCTGCGGGTTGGTGTTGGGCATCTCGAACACCGCCGTGACGCCGCCCATCACCGCCGCGCGCGAGCCCGTTTCCAGGTCTTCCTTGTGGTCGAGGCCGGGCTCGCGGAAATGCACCTGGCTGTCGATCACGCCGGGCAGAAGATGCAGGCCGCGGCAATCGCGCCGCTCCTGCGCCGAAGCGCCCGAAAGGTCGCCGATGGCCGCTACCCGTCCGCTGCGGATGCCGAGATCGGCACGATGCTCGCCGTCGTGGTTCACCAGCGTGCCGCCGGACAGGACGAGGTCGAAAGGCGCTTCCATCGGGCTCTCCCGGTTCGCATGGTGCGATTGAGACGAGGATAGCGGCGGCTTATGTCAGGCGTCCCACACGCGCAACGCCGCCGTCCTTTCAAGGAGATGCCATGCCGATCGCCCTGCTGCCGGACCGCACCGTCGTTGCCGTCTCGGGTCCGCACGCGCTCCCCTTCCTGCAAGGCATCCTCACCTGCAACGTCGAGACACTGCCCGAGGGCGAGGCGCGGCTCGGCGCGCTGCTGACGCCCCAGGGCAAGATCCAGTTCGATTTCCTGGTATCCCGCTCGGACGATGGCTTCCGTCTCGACGTTGCCGCCGAGCGCGTCGCCGACCTGGTCAAGCGGCTCGGGCTCTACCGCCTGCGCGCCAAGGTGACGGTGGCCGCCGACCCGACGCTCGGCGTCGCCGCGGCCTGGGAGGGGGCCGAGACCGCGGCCGAGACGGTGCGCGTGCGCGACGGACGCCTGCCCACGCTCGGCGAGCGGCTGTATTTTGCCGAGGGCGCGTTCTCGGCCGATGCCACGGAAGACGCGTATCACGCCCACCGCATCGGGCTCGGCGTGCCGGAAGGCGGGCGCGACTTCGCCTTCGGCGACGCCTTCCCGCACGAGGCGCTGATGGACCAACTCGGCGGCGTGGACTTCAAGAAGGGCTGCTATGTCGGGCAGGAAGTCGTCTCGCGGATGCAGCACCGTGGCACCGCCCGCACCCGCATCCTGCCCATCGTCTACCGCGACGGCCCGGCGCCGGAGCCCGGCACGGAGGTGATTGCGGGCGCGCGCAGCCTCGGCGTCACGGGTAGCGCGGCTGGTGACCGGGGGCTCGCTACGATCCGCCTCGACCGCCTCGGCGACGCGCTCGCCATCGGCGAGCCGGTGCGGGCGGGCGGCACGATCGCGGCTGTGGCCAAGCCCGAATTCGCCGGCTTCGCCTTCCCCACCGACACGGCCGTGGCCGGATGAGCGCGGATTCGAGCGGGCTGATCACCACCCATCCCGATGGCTGTCCGCGCTGCTGGTGGCCGGGGACCGATCCGCTTTACGTCGCCTATCACGACACCGAGTGGGGCGTGCCGGAAACCGATTCCCGCGCGCTCTACGAAAAGCTGATCCTCGACGGGTTCCAGGCGGGCCTGTCGTGGATCACCATCCTGCGCCGCCGCGACGGCTTCCGCCGGGCCTTCGAGGGCTTCGAGCCGGAGCGGATCGCCCGCTTCACGGACGACGATGTCGAGCGGCTGATGGGCGACACCGGCATCATCCGCAACCGCGCCAAGATCCGCGGCGCGATCAGCGGCGCGCGGGCATGGCTCGCGATCGAGGAGGCGGGGCCGGGCTTCTCGCCCTTCCTCTGGGACTTTTGCGATGGCCGGCCGATCCAGACCAACGCGGCCACCCGCGCCGCGATCGCCACCGAAACCGATGTGTCACGAACGATGGGCAAGGCCCTGAAAGCGAAGGGCTTCACCTTCTGCGGCCCCACCATCGTCCACGCCTTCATGCAGGCGGTCGGCATGGTCAACGACCATCTCACCGGCTGCCATCGTCACGCGCGCTGCGCCGCCCTCGGCGAGGGCCGCCGCCCGTGAGCGTGGCCGCGAGCACTTCCAAAAAACCGGTGCGGGCGTGGCAGCGAATGCTGTCGGGCCGGCGGCTCGACCTGCTCGACCCCTCGCCGCTCGATGTCGAGATCACCGACATCGCCCATGGGCTGGCCCGCGTCGCCCGCTGGAACGGGCAGACGGCGGGCCCGCACGTCTTCTCCGTGGCGCAGCACTCGCTGCTGGTGGAGGCGATCGGCGGCGCCCTCGATCCGCGGATCGGCGCCCCGGAGCGGCTCGAATTGCTGCTCCACGACGCGCCGGAATACGTCATCGGCGACATCATCTCGCCGCTCAAGAACGCGATCGGCGACGCCTATCGCAGCGTCGAGCGGCGCCTGCTCGCGGCGATCCGCCAACGCTTCGGGCTCGCCGCGCCCTCCCCGGCGCTCGCCCGTCTCGTCAAGCGCGCCGACCGCATCGCCGCGGCGATCGAGGCGACCCGGCTCGCCGGTTTTTCGAACGCGGAGGCCGACGGGATCTTCGGGCGCCCGCCGGTTCTGCCCGAGCCCATCGATGCCGAAATCGAGTGGCTGGTCGCCGGATGGCCGACGGCGGAGGCGGAGGCGTGCTATCTCGCCCGCTTCGCGGCGCTTCAGCGCGGGGCGTGAGACCGAAAAAGAGAATGCCCGTCATCCACGTCTGCCCCCTCTCGCGCCTGCCGGAGACCGTCGCGGCAAGCGGCGCGAGCCATCTCGTGACGCTGGCCACGCTCGGCAGTGCGGTGGAGCGTCCGGCCGCGATCCGTGCCGAGCACCACCTGCGCGTCGGCTTCAGCGACATCGTCGCGCCGATGGAGGGGCACCTGCCGCCGGGCGAGGCGCATGTGCGCGCCGTCCTCGATTTCGTGGCGGCGTGGCCCCGCGAAAAGCCGATGGTGATCCACTGCTATGCCGGGATCAGCCGCTCCACCGCGGCGGCCTATGTCGCGGCCTGCGCCCTGCGGCCGGATTGGGACGAGGCGGAACTCGCGCAAGACGTGCGGCGGCTCGCGCCGAGCGCCACGCCGAATCGCCTGTTCGTCGAGATCGCCGACCGCCTGCTCGGACGCGAGGGTCGGATGAGCGCCGCCGTGGCTGGAATCGGGCGCGGCGCCGAGGCCTTCGAGGGCACGCCGTTCCACCTCACCTTGGCGTGACAGGCACGCCGCGCACGGCGGAGATCGGTCGCACGCAATCGACCCGGGCTTGTGCGACCGCACGTCGCCCGTCATAACCCGCCCCAAAAGGAATCCGGGATGAACGATCTTACACCCGACGCATCTGCGGCGGCGGCGCCGGACGATCTTCCGTTCGAGCGGGCCCTGGAGCAGCTCGAGGAGATCGTGCGTCGGCTGGAGCGCGGTGACGTGCCCCTCGACGAATCGGTGGCGATCTACGAGCGCGGCGAGGCGCTCAAGCGTCACTGCGAGACCCTGCTGAAACGGGCCGAGGCACGCATCCAGAAGATCGCAATCGGACCGGACGGCCGGGCCGCCGGCACTGCGCCGCTCGACGTCGAGTAGGTGACGCCGGTGCGGTTTCAATCACGACAAAATTCATCGCGCGCAGAGGTTTGTGCGCTGTTCCTTACTTCGGGTATGAGGCTGGTCCGGTGGCACTAGCGGACACGACGATCCTTGAGGGTCTTGAGACGCCGGATCGTCTCCGGCTTCTGCCGGAGAGCGAGCTGCGGCGAGTCGCCGACGCCGTGCGCGCCGAGATGATCGACGCCGTGTCGATCACCGGCGGCCATCTCGGCTCGGGCCTGGGCGTGGTCGAACTCACGGTGGCGCTCCACCACGTCTTCGACACTCCCGACGACCGCATCGTCTGGGACGTCGGTCACCAGTGCTACCCGCACAAGATCCTCACAGGCCGCCGTGACCGCATCCGCACGCTGCGCCAGGGCGGCGGGCTGTCCGGGTTCACCAAGCGTTCGGAGAGCGAGTACGACCCCTTCGGCGCGGCCCACTCCTCCACCTCGATCTCCGCCGCGCTCGGCATGGCCGTGGCGCGCGACCTCGAGGAGGCGGACGCCAAGGCCAAGGGCGGCCCGGCGCCGAAGCGCCGCAACATGATCGCGGTGATCGGCGACGGCTCGATGTCGGCCGGCATGGCCTACGAGGCCATGAACAATGCCGGCGCCCTGCACTCGCGCCTGATCGTCATCCTCAACGACAACGACATGTCGATCGCGCCCCCCGTCGGCGCGATGTCGGCCTACCTCGCCCGGCTCGCCTCCGGCGGCACCTATCGCTCACTGCGCGAGACCGCCAAGCAGCTCGGCAAGCTGCTGCCGAAGGCGCTCTACCAGCGCGCGGCGGCGGCCGAAGAGTATGCCCGCTCGCTGATCGTCGGCGGCGGCACGATGTTCGAGGAGATGGGCTTCCACTATGTGGGTCCCGTCGACGGGCACAATCTCGACCACCTGCTCCCCGTTCTGAAGAACGTGCGCGATTCGGATCAGGGCCCGATCCTGCTCCACGTCGTCACGCAGAAGGGCAAGGGCTACGCGCCCGCGGAAGCCAGCGCCGATCGCTATCACGGCGTGGTCAAGTTCGACGTGGTCTCGGGCGTGCAGGCCAAGGCCAAGGCCAACGCCCCGGCCTATACCCGCGTGTTCGGCGAGAGCCTGATCAAGGCGGCCGATGCCGACCCGAAGGTGGTGGCGATCACCGCGGCGATGCCCGGCGGTACCGGGATCGACCTGTTCGGCAAGGCGCATCCCGACCGGACCTTCGACGTCGGCATCGCCGAGCAGCACGCGGTGACCTTTGCCGGCGGTTTGGCCACCGAGGGCTACAAGCCGTTCGTGGCGATCTACTCGACCTTCCTGCAGCGGGCCTACGATCAGGTCGTGCATGACGTCGCGCTGCAGAACTTAGCCGTGCGGTTCTGCCTCGACCGGGCCGGTCTCGTCGGCGCCGACGGCGCCACGCATGCGGGCGCGTTCGATCTGGCCTATCTCTGCTGCCTGCCGAACATGACGGTGATGGCGGCGGCCGACGAGGCCGAGCTGGTGCACATGGTGGCGACCTGCCACGCGCACGATTCGGGCCCGATCGCGCTGCGCTACCCGCGCGGCGAGGGGGTCGGCATCGAGCTGCCGGAGACGGGCGTGCCGCTGGCGATCGGCCGCGGCCGCGTGGTGCGGCGTCCGGAGGGGGCGCGGGTGGCGCTGCTCTCGCTCGGCACGCGCCTGTCGGAGGCGTTGAAGGCGGCCGACGCGCTGGAGGCGGAGGGTGTCGCGGCCACGGTCGCGGATGCGCGCTTTGCCAAGCCGCTGGACGCCGAGCTGATCGTCGATCTGGCGATGAGCCACGAGGTTCTGGTGACGGTCGAGGAGGGCTCGGTCGGCGGCTTCGGGGCGATGGTGCTGCACCTGCTGGCCGAGCGCGGCGTGCTCGATACCGGCCGGGTCCGGGTCCGCACGCTGACGCTGCCGGACAGCTACCAGGACCACGACAAGCCGGAGAAGATGTACGCCGAGGCCGGACTCGATGCCGAGGGCATCCTCAAGGTCGTCCGCGCCGCGCTGCCGGAGAAGGCGGCGCAGCGCGAAGGCAGCGTGGTGAGCCTGAAGCGGTAACCTCCGCCAACGCCCTCCCCCCGCAGGGGGAGGGCAAAAGGCGCGTTACTTGATGACCGCGCAGCCGATGCGCGCGCCCGCGCCGCCGATGGGCTGGCTGGTGTGGTCATCCTCGTTGGCGTGGATGATCAGCGCCGAGCCGTCGCCGTCGCGCAGGCCGCCCTCGCCGGTCAGCGGGGTCTCGCTCGACACTTCCGCGTTCACCGAGCCGTCGGCGTTGGCGTAGACGTTGGGCAGGTCGCCCTCGTCCGGGCCGTCGGGGTTGAGCAGGCCGTGCTTGCTCTGGTCGTGGTTCACGTGGGCCTTCGACTTCTCGAACTTCTCCGTGTCCGAGCAGTCGCCGACGGCGTGGAAATGGATGCCGTGCCAGCCCGGAGGCAGGCCGCCGGCCTGAATCGACAGCCGCATGACGAGGGAATTCGCCCCGTCGCGGATCATGATCTTGCCGATGGTGTCACCCTTGCCGTTGGTGATCGCGCTCTCGTAGGTCTGCGGCGCGCCGGCACTCTCCGTCTTGGCGGGGGCCGGCTCCTTCGGAGCCTCCTTGGCATCTTGCGCGAAGGCGGACCCGGCAAGGCCCGCGAGCAGGGCCGCGGCCAAAGGGATGGCGACCGGTATACGGCGGATGGCAGGCGTCGTGGCCCCTCGCATGATGGCACCTCTCATGAACTGACTCACTCCGTTGCTGCGGCCCGGCGGTTCCACCGCGGATTCCGCCACCGCTTGAGGCGGTGCGCAATCCGGGCTACCCGGCAAAAGCGGATTTCGCATCGCCCTTTTCGGACGAGCCGGCACGCGCCGTCTCAGGCGATGCTGTAGGTAACGCGAAGCGGCGCGTTCCGACAGGGGACGGGCCGATCCGTCTCGATCACGTGAGCATCGTCCCGAAAGGCGGCCACCGGCTTTTGGAAAAGTACGATGCGACATCAAAATCCGAGATCCACGTCCCGGATCGGATACGCGGGACGAGGTTCTCGGGCGCGGCGGAGCGATTTTCGGAAGGGAGACCGATGACGGGCGAGCGGCTCCGGGCCGACCGGTTCCTGGTCGAGCGCGGGCATTTCCGCAGCCGGGCGCAGGCGCGGGCGGCGATCGAGGCCGGCCTCGTCAGCGCCGACGGCCGCCTCGTCACGCGCCCCTCGGATCTGGTCGAGCCCGGCGCCCGGATCGAGGCCTCGGCCCCCAACCCCTACGTCTCCCGCGGCGGCCTCAAGCTCGCCGCGGCGCTCGATGCCTTCGGCCTCGACCCCACGGGCCTGCCTTGCCTCGATGTCGGCGCCTCGACCGGCGGCTTCACCGACGTGCTGTTGCGGCGCGGCGCCGCCCATATCCACGCGGTCGATGTCGGCCGCGACCAGCTCGACGCCGCCCTGCGCGCCGACCCACGGGTGACCAGCCTGGAGGGCACCGATATCCGCGCCCTCTCCCCGGGGGCGATTCAACCCGCGCCGCAGCTGGCCACCATCGATGTGAGCTTCATCGGCCTGCGGCTGGTCCTGCCGGCTGTGGCGGCGCAGCTCGCCGACGAGGCCGCCATCGCCGCGCTGATCAAGCCGCAATTCGAGGCCGGGCGCGAGCGGGTCGGGCGCGGCGGCATCGTGCGCGACGCCGAGGTTCATGCCGAGGTCTGCGAGGGCGTGCGCGCCGTGCTCGTCGGCCTCGGATTCACTGTGTCGGGGCCGATCCCTTCCCCCATCGAGGGCGGCGACGGCAACCGCGAGTTCCTGGTCGCCGCGAGGCGTTCCTCTGATGATTGCCTCTGATGATTGATCCCATGTCCGACGTGATCGAAGAGACTCTGACCATCGCCCGGCTCGGTGCCCGCGGCGACGGTCTCACCGAGGGCGGGCTGGCGGTGCCCGGCGCCCTGCCCGGCGAGCGCGTGCGGGTGCAGCGCGGCGACCGCATCGGCACGCTGATCGCCGTGGAGGAGGCGTCGCCGGATCGGATCGCGCCGTTCTGCCCGTATTTCTCGGCCTGCGGCGGCTGCGCCGTGCAGCACCTCGCCCCCGCCCCTTACGCGGAGTGGAAGCGCGGCATCGTCGCCGGGGCGCTGGGGCAGGCGCGCATCGAGACCACGCTGATGCCGCTCCTCGACGCGCAGGGAGAGGGCCGGCGGCGGATCACCCTGCATGTGCGCGAGATCGAGGGCCGGGCGCGGGCCGGGCTGATGGCCGCGCGCAGCCACGCGCTGGTGCCGATCGACCATTGCCCGATCACCGTGCCGAGCCTGCACAGGGCGCCGGCCGTCGCGGAGGCGCTCGCCGCCCCGCTCGGGCACGGCCGCAAGCCGCTCGACATCGCCGCCACCGCCACCGTAACCGGCCTCGACATCGACATCCGCGGCCACGGGCAGGTGAGCGACGGCGTTCGCGGCGTCCTGACTCGGCTCGCGGGCGAACTCGACCTCGCCCGTTTGTCGATCCACGGCGACGTCGTGGTCGAGCGCCGCCCGCCCGCGGTCGGCGAGGGCCCGGCCCGGCGCGTGCCCTCGCCCGGCAGCTTCCTCCAGGCGACGCAGGCCGGCGAGGCGACCCTGACCGCGCTGGTGCTGGAGGCCATGGACGAGGGCAAGGCCAAGGTACGGCGCGTCGGCGACCTGTTCTGCGGCAGCGGTCCCTTCGCCCTGACGCTCGCTGCGGGAGCCCGCGAGGTCCACGCCGCCGACGGCGAGGCCGCGGCGATCACCGCGCTGACCCGCGCCTACCGGGCCGGAGCCGGCTACGCCCGGATCACGGCGGAGGCGCGCGACCTGTTCCGCCGCCCGCTGCTCGGGCCGGAACTCGACCCGCTCGATGCGGTGGTGTTCGACCCGCCCCGCGCCGGGGCCGAGGCGCAGGTGCGCCGGATCGCGGAATCGAAGGTGCCCCTCGTCGTCGGCGTCGCCTGCGATCCCGGCACCTTCGCCCGCGACGCCGCGACCCTGATCGCCGGCGGCTACCGGCTGGAGCGGGTCACGCCCGTCGATCAGTTCGCATGGTCGGCCCATGTCGAGCTGGTCGGCGTGTTCCGCAAGCAGGCGAAGGTCACCGGCCGAACGCTGCGTCGCCCGCGATGAAACCTAGTGGAGGGAGATCGGGGCGCTGCCCCGAGACCCCGCCAAAGGGGTGACCCCTTTGGGATCCCAGGATCTCAGCGCAGACCAGCAGCCGCGAGGGCTTCTTGCAGGGGCTCGGGGTCGATTGCGAAATCCCGAAGATATTCGGGCGCGTCCGACGCAATTCGGGGGCCGAACACCGCCGCATAGTCCTGGCCGCAGGCGGTGGCGATTTCGCCGTAGAACCGGTCCTCCCAGCCCTCCGGCACGAGATGAATGACCGGCGTGCCGGGCCGGCAGAAGACCGTGTTGGTCATCCCCGCCCCAGCGATGCCGACCACGATCTCGGCGGCCGAGAACCGCACCACCTGCTGCCGCACGCTAGTGAGTTCGGGATCGAACGCCTCGAAGCCGAGGCCGCGCAGCAGGCCGAGCACGGCGTCGCGGTTGGCGAGCCCCCGGCCCCGCCCCGGATGCCGGTCCACGAACAGGCGTCGGCCTCGCCCGGTGAGCGTCCGTAACGCGAACAGCGCGCGCGGCAGGCGCGTCCGCGCCCGCATCTGCCCGGTGAGATAGCGCAGCGCGTGCGGCGACTTGCCCGTGCTCGGCAGGCTGCACGGCGTGGCGTGGTGCAGGCGCGCGAAGCGGTAGGTCTTGTCCCGGTCGAGGAAGCGGATCGAGACCCGATCGCGCAGCAGGAGCTGGATCGAGCGGCGCCGCGCTGCGTCGATATGCGGGAAGTAGGACACCAGCGCGACGGTGATCGGCACTCGCGGATGACGTTTGCGCAGCAGCGCGAGCGCGTGCAGCCGGGGCAGGTCGTCGATCAGCCAATGGCCGTAATTGAACGAGCCCGCCGAATTGAGGAGGAAGACCAGACCCGCCTCGGCGATGGCCTCGTCCACGTGCAGGAAGCCGGGGCCGGGGCCGGGCACCACGTGCCGCTCCTGGGGCCGGTAGGTCTCGAACAGCACCTGCGGCCGGCCGTCCGCGACATGGAACAGGGCGTTGCCCGCAAGCCGGACGTCGCGGGTCTCGCACAGCAGCGTCGGCGGCCCCGGCGGGCGCGGCGCCGCGAGCGCGGCCCCCTGCTTCTCGCGGAAGGTGGCAGAACCGCCGAACAGGCGCGGGGGCTCGGGGTCGTGCGCGGGAAAGCCGCGAAACACGGTGCCGACCACCTCGGTGAGCGGGCTCACCCGCTCCCTCAGCCGTTCGAGCAGGGCAGCATCGCCCGCGAACCCGCCGTCGCGGTACAGGCGCCCGGCCTCGCAGGTGAGGACGAGGTTGTCCTCGATCAGCCGGGCATGCGCTGCAGCCTCATCCGCTTGCGTGTCGTTCAAGCCTGCTCCTCGCGGGTCCCGCCGTGAAGCCCGTCCATTCAAGGATTCCACAACACCGCTCGGGCATCGTCATCGTCCCGGAAGCCGGAGGCCACCTTTCGGGACGATGCCCTAGACCCTTGTCTTTGCATCGTCCTTTTCCGAAAGCCGGAGGCCAGCTTTCGGGTTGATGCTCTAGCATATCGCTACGGGCGAAGTCCGAGCCATGTCTTGCGCTCCCGGCCGCATTTGCCTCGGAGCGGCCGGCGCCTGTAGAGCCACGGCCCGCCCGCGCGTTCGGCATCGGCGAAGACGGTTGAGGAAGGGCGGGACTTCGTGTCGGACACGGCCACCGATCACATTCATGTCGGCAAGGACGGCTGGCTGTTCGTCGTCGCCGGCAGCAACAACGTCATCGCGCAGTTCAACGAGTCGGGCTTCATGGCCCACCAGACCGAGCTGTGGCGCCAACGCATCGCCGGCCGTGCGGCGCGGGCGCGCGGACTCGGCATCGCCTACCACCACGTCGTCGTCCCGGAAAAGCTCAGCGTCTACGACGGCTTCCTCGACGGGATCGCGGTCGATCACCGCCTCTCCCCCGCCCGCCGCCTGATCCGCGGCCTGCCCCGGCGGCGGTGGTTCTCCCGGTTGAGGGGGCATCTCCGGGAATGGCCGGTCACACGCGTCCTGCGGCGGACCTGCATCGACCTCGTCGCGCCGATGCGGGCGGCCCGCGCGGGTGAAGACCTGTTCTACCGCACCGACAGTCACTGGACCTTCGCCGGCTGCCACCTCGCCTATCGCGAGATCTGCCGCGCGCTGGGGGCCACGCCCTGCCCGGACCTCGCCGAACGCGGATTCCGCGAGACCGAGATTTCCGGCGATCTCGGGGGCCGGTTCGATCCCCCGCGCACCGAACGGACGCGCATCCACGACCTGCAGCGCGATGCCGTGCGCCGCTACGCCAGCCCGATCGTCGAGGCGCGGGAGGCAGCCGGCCGCGCCGATACGCTCCATGTCGGCTCGCACGTGATCTACGCCAACGCCGCCGCCCGCGACCCGCGCCACCTCGTCCTGTTCGGTGATTCCTACTCGCACTTCGCGCCGCTGATGCTGACGATCATGCTCGCCGAGACCTTCGCCGAGGTGCACTTCGTCTGGAGCACGTCGGTCGATTGGTCCTACGTCGAGCGGGTCCGGCCCGACATCCTGCTCACCGAGATCGCCGAGCGGTTCATGTTCCGCGTGCCCGACGACACGTTCAACCTCGACGACTACGCCGCCGAACGGTTCGGGGAAGAGGTGGGCGGGGAAAGCGGCGCGGCCGCCTGAGCGGAGAGCGCGTCAGAACAGCTCGCCCTGCACGATCGCGGCCTTCGCCGGAGCCCTGCGGCTCGCGGGTGGCGCCACCGGTTCGGGCAGCCCGGCATCGTCGTTGCGCGCGTTGTTGACCCGCTCGCTCACCGGATCGAGCCGCAGCCATTCGTCCGGGCAGGGCCGGCAGAGACGGGCCGCCTCGGGCGCGTCCACCGCCGCATCGAGCCACGCGCCGATAGATTCCGGAGCCAGGATCGCCGGCATCCGCTCGTGGATCGCGCTCAGGGTGCCGTTGGCCGAGCAGGTGATGATCGCCGCCGTATCGACTTCCGATCCGTCCGCGCCCATCCACGGCTCCCACAGGCCGGCGAACGCCATCGGCGCCCCGTCGGTGCGGCGGACCGCGAACGGCATCTTCGTCGCGGCCTTGCCGGTCCCCTCGCGGCGCCATTCGTAGAAGCCGTCGGCCAGGAACACGCAGCGGCGGTGGCGCAGCGCCCCGCGGAAGGCCGGCTTCTCGGCCGCCGTCTCGATGCGGGCGTTGAACAGGGTCGGAAAGTCCGACGGATCCTTGAGCCAGGTCGGCCAGAGGGCCCAGCGCATCAGCCGGAAATGCCGCTCGCCGCTCTCGCTGATCACGACGGGCACCGGCTGGGTCGGCGCCACGTTGAAGCGGCCGGGGAAATTCGGCTGCTCGGAATAGCCGTAGAAGGCGCGGTAGACCTCCGGCGGCTGGCCGATGAAGAAGCGTCCGCACATGGGCGCGATATGGGCTCCGAGCCAGGGCGGGATCAAGCGCAGCGATTGCCCAAGTCACAGCGATGACGGAGGGTTGGATGAGATGAGGTAACAGGCTCCCGTTTTGTCGCGCCACGCATTCGCCGAACCGGTATCCACATCCGGGCCCAGGCGCTCTAACTTGGGGCCATGACCACCCCCGCGACGGCGAACGCTCCCGAGCCCGTCCTGCAGGTGCGCGCCGTGCCGGGCATGGCCCGGTTCGACGCCGCCGAATGGGACGCCTGCGCCACCTCCCCCGAGACCCTCGGGGCGGGCGACGAGACCTTCAACCCGTTCACCTGCCACGCCTTCCTCTCGGCGTTGGAGGAGGCGGGCTGCGTCTCCCGCCGCACCGGCTGGCTGCCGCTGCATGTCCGCGTCGAGCGCGAGGGCCGGCTGGTCGGCGCCGCTCCCTGCTATCTGAAGTCCCACAGCCAGGGCGAATACGTGTTCGACCACGGCTGGGCCGACGCCTACGAGCGGGCCGGCGGCAGCTATTATCCCAAGCTCCAGGTGAGCGTGCCGTTCACGCCCGTCACGGGGCCGCGCTTCCTCATCGCGCCGGGGGAGGATCCCGACACCGCCGCCGCCGCCCTCGTCGCGGGGCTGCGTGCCCTGCGGGCCGAGACCGAGGCCTCCTCGATCCATGTCACCTTCGCCCGCGCGCGTGAGGCCGAGCAGGCGCAAGCCCTCGGGATGCTGCCCCGCATCGACCAGCAGTTCCACTGGGAGAACGAGGGCTATGCCGGCTTCGACGATTTTCTCGGGGCGCTCGCCTCGCGCAAGCGCAAGGCGATCAAGCGCGAGCGGCGGGAGGCTCTGAGCCAAGGCATTACGGTCGAGCACAAGACCGGCGCCGACATCACGGAAGCCGATTGGGACGCCTTCTACGAGTTCTATCAGGACACCAGCGCCCGCAAATGGGGCCGGCCCTACCTCAACCGCACCTTCTTCTCGCTGATCGGCGCGCGCATGCCCGAGCGCATCCTGCTGGTGATCGCCAAGAACGCGGGCCGGCCGATCGCCGGCGCCATCAACTTCATCGGCGACACGGCGCTCTACGGCCGCAACTGGGGCTGCATCGAGGATCACCCCTTCCTGCATTTCGAGGTCTGCTACTATCAGGCCATCGACTTCGCGATTGCCCGCGGGCTGAAGCGGGTCGAGGCCGGTGCGCAGGGCGAGCACAAGCTCGCCCGCGGCTACCGGCCGGTGCCGATGCATTCGGCCCACGACATCGCCGACCCGGCGCTGGCCCGCGCCGTCGCCGACTATCTGAAGCGGGAGCGCAGCCACGTGAACGCGGCGATCGCCGAATACGCGGCGATGTCGCCCTTCCGCCGAACCTGCGAGGACGCCAGCGAATGAACACGATCGACCGCATCCGCAGCTATGCCGACGAGCTGACCGCTCTGCGGCGGGATCTCCACGCCCATCCCGAGATCGGCTTCGAGGAGGTCCGCACCTCCGGCATCGTCGCCGAGCATCTCGAAAAGTTCGGCATCGAGGTCCACCGGGGGCTGGGCAAGACCGGCGTGGTCGGCGTGCTGCAGGGCCGGCCGGGTGCGCGCCGGATCGGCCTGCGCGCCGACATGGATGCGCTGCCGATCACCGAGGAGACGAACCTCCCCTACCGCTCCACCGTGCCCGGAAAGATGCATGCCTGCGGGCATGACGGGCACACCACCATGCTGGTCGGCGCCGCCCGCTACCTCGCCGAGACCCGCGATTTCGACGGAACGGCCGTGTTCGTGTTCCAGCCGGCGGAGGAAGGTTTGGGCGGGGCCCGCGCGATGATCGCCGACGGCCTGTTCGAGAAATTCCCAGTCGACGAGATCTACGCGATCCACAACGCGCCCCACGGTCCCCACGGCGTGCTGCAGGTCCGGCCCGGCCCGATCATGGCGGCGGCCGATTTCTTCGACATCCGCATCACCGGCCGCGGCGCGCACGCGGCGATGCCGCATCAGGGCATCGACCCGATCGTGATCGCGACGGGGCTGGTGCAGGCGATGCAGTCGATCGTCAGCCGCAACAGCAACCCGCTGAAATCCGCCGTGGTCTCGGTCACGCAGATCCATGCGGGCGCGGCCTACAACGTCATCCCCGAGGGCGCGCATCTCACCGGCACCGTGCGCACCTTCGATGCCGATCTGCGCAAGCTGATCGCCACCCGCATCCGCGAACTGGCGGCGGGCTTTGCCGCGGCCTACGGCGCCACCATCGAGGTGGATCTGCGCGACGTGTTCTCGGTGCTCGACAATCATCCCGAGCAGGCGGCGGCCGCCGCCGAGGTCGCCGCCGAGCTGTTCGGCTCCGACAAGGTCGAGGCCAATACCGTGCCGCGCATGGGCAGCGAGGACTTCGCCGACATGGTCGCGGCGGTGCCCGGCGCCTATGCCTGGCTCGGCGCTACGCCGGGCCCGGGCCTGCACAATGCGAGCTTCGATTTCGACGACAGCCTGATCCCGCTCGGCGCGGCCTACCTGGCACGGATGGTGGAGCGGCGCACGGCGGCATAAGCCATCCGCATTCTTCCAACCCTCCCCTCATCCTGAGGTGCTGGAGCGAAGCGGAAGCCTCGAAGGATCGTCCAGGTCCCGCGCGTTTCCTGGAGCATCCTTCGAGGCCGCTGCGCGGCACCTCAGGATAAGGTGCGGGCTGGAGATCGGCAGCGAGCGAGCTCGAATAACGATTTGACCGCAAGGGACGGGATGCGCGCCCCATGCGGATCCGCCAGGATCGCCGCATCCCTTCTCCCGGAGGAGCCGATGCTCGCCGAACCCGAAATCGTCCCGCCCGACGCCGCGCCCCTCACCGAGGCCGAGATGCGCGCCGCCGTCGCCGCGCGCGATGGCGGCTTCGATGGGCGTTTCGTCTATGCGGTGCGCTCCACGGGGGTCTATTGCCGGCCGAGCTGTCCCTCGCGGGCGGCGCGCCCGGAAAACCTCTCCTTCCATGCCGGATCGGCGGAGGCGGAGGCCGCGGGCTTCCGGCCCTGCCGCCGCTGCCGGCCCGACGAACCCGCTCTGTCCGAGCAGCAAGCCGAAAAAATCACCCGCGCCTGCCGGCTGATCGAGGCGGCGGAGACGCCGCCTTCCCTCGACGCGCTCGCCCGCGCGGCGTCTTTGAGCCCGTTCCACTTCCACCGGATCTTCAAGGCGGTCACCGGCGTGACGCCGCGGGCTTACGCCCAGGCCCACCGCGCGGCCCGCGCCGCCGACAGCCTCGCCGAGGGCCGAACCGTGACCGAGAGCGTCTACGCGGCAGGCTACGGCGCGCCGAGCCGGTTCTACGCGGGCGGCGCGGAGCGGCTCGGCATGAGCCCGTCGGCCTACCGCAAGGGCGGCGCGGGCGAGCGAATTTTTTTCGCGACCGACGCCTGTGCCCTCGGGCTCGTGCTGGTTGCGGCGACCGTTCGAGGGGTCTGCGCGATCCTGCTCGGCGACGATGCCGACGCGCTCCGACACGACCTGACGGCGCGTTTCCCCAAGGCGTCGATCGTGGCCGGCGACGCGGATTTCGCGGCGACGGTGGCCGCGGTCGTGCGCCTCGTCGCGGCGCCGGGGGGCACTTTCGACCTGCCCCTCGACATCGGCGGCACCGCCTTCCAGCAGCGGGTGTGGCAGGCGCTGCGCCGCATCCCGGTCGGCACCACCGCGACCTATGCCGAGATCGCCCGCGCCATCGGCGAACCGGCGGCGGTGCGGGCGGTGGCCATGGCCTGCGGCGCCAACGCGCTGGCCGTCGCGATCCCCTGCCACCGGGTGGTGCGCTCGGACGGGGCGCTCTCAGGGTATCGCTGGGGCACGGAACGCAAGACGGCCCTGCTCGCCCGCGAGGGGGTGAAGCGGTAATCCCTCAGGCCGGAACGGCCGAGCCGGGCGGGGCCGCGTCGTGGCCCGTGGGCGCGGGGGTGGACGCATCGGTCGGCGCATTCCCGGCGGCATGCGCATTCCGCGACTGGATCTCGATGAAGACGCGGGTGACGTTGCGGCTCTTCGCCTTGATGCGCTGCTCCAGCCGCGCCACCGTCCGCTCAACCTCGCCCGCGGGCACCTCGTCGGCAAAGTCGAGGCTGAGGTTCACGAGGATGTCCGAGGGGCCGAGATGCTGGGTCAGCACCGCGTTGACGTGCTGGACGGCGCTCTCCTCGGACACCGCCGCCTGGATCGTGCGCACCACCGCCGGGTCGGCCGCCTCGCCGATCAGCAGGCCGTGGGTCTCGATCATCAGGAAGATCGACATGCCGATCAGAACGAGGCCGATGCCGATCGAGGCCCAACCGTCGAGTGCCGGCTTGTCGAGGACATGCGCGAGCACCACGCCGCCGATGGCGATGACGAGGCCGATCAGCGCGGCGACGTCCTCCACGAGGATCGTGTAGAGCGCCGGGTCCTTGCTGCGCTGGATCGCGGTGATGGCGCTGCGCTGGCCCTTCTCCGCCCAGAACGCCTTCACGGCCACGAAGCAGGAATAGCCCTCCGCCAGGATCGCGAAGCCGAGGATCGAGACGTTCACCCAGAAGCCGGAGAGCTGAACGCCGAACAGGGTCGCGTCGGCGGAGGGTTCGGGGTGCTCGATCTTGTGCGCGCCCTCGTAGATCGCGAAGATGCCGCCGCCGAGGAAGATGAACAGGGCGACGATGAAGGCGTAGAAATACACCTCGCGCCCGTAGCCGAAGGGATGCTTGGCGTCCGCCGGCTTCTTCGCCCGCTTCAGACCGACCAGCAGCAGGAGCTGGTTGGCGGTGTCCACCAGCGAGTGCGCGCCCTCGGCCAGCATCGCGGTCGAGCCGGTGAGGAAGGCGCCGACGAATTTTGCCGCCGCGATGGCAAGGTTGGCGCCCGCCGCCGTGTAGATCGCACCCGTGCTTTCGGCCATGTCCCGCTCCTGAGCGGCGCGCGCCGCCGTCACGGGCTCGTCAACGCCGCCGGAGTGGTCAAGGTTGCTGCGATGAGGCAGCCCGTGCAACGTGCCGCCCGTTTCTGCGAGGAACCGTGCGATGACGCCCTACGATCCGGACAACATCTTCGGAAAGATCCTGCGCGGGGAGATCCCCGCGCATAAGGTCTACGAGGACGAGTACAGCCTCGCCTTCATGGATGTGATGCCCCAGGGCGAGGGCCATACCCTCGTCATCCCGAAGGCGCCCTCGCGCGGGCTGCTCGATGCCGAGCTGCAGACGCTCGCGGCCGTGATCGGCACGGTGCAGCGGGTCGGCCGTGCGGTGAAGGCGGCCTTCAAGGCCGACGGGCTGACGCTGTTCCAGTACAACGAACCGGCCGGCGGGCAGACGGTGTTCCACCTGCACTTCCACCTCGTGCCGCGCCACGACGGTGTGCCGCTGAAGCGCCACGAGGGCGGCATGGCCGACCCTGCGGTGCTCGCCGAGCATGCCGCGCGCATCCGGGCGGCTTTGGACGAGGGCTGAGCCGGCTCCGCGACATCCGTTCGCGCCCGCTCGGGGGCGCGGATGTCGCCTCCGCTCAGGCGTGCCGTACCCCGTTCGTCGATCCCGCGCCCATGCCCGCTCCCGTGCCGGCACCCAGGCTGCTTCCCATCGACGCGATCACCGCGCGCAGGCCGGCATTCTCGGCCTCCAACTCGGCGATCCGGCGCAGCAGGACGGCCAGCGACGGGTCCGTCGACGGTGCCGGGGACGGCTCGGGGGCAGCCTTCTGCACCTCCGCGAAGGCTACGCCGACCGCGTCGCCGCGGCGCCAGCGCAGATTCGACCGGAGGGTGATCTCTTTCTGCGGGATGTAGAGGTCGAACGTTTCCGGCAGGGTGTTGGTCTCGCTCAACTCCAGCCGTGCGCCCATCTCCGAGAAATCCCGGACGAGGCAGTCCATGCTGGACGCACCCTTGTTGAAGTGGATCCGTCCCTTGAGAAAGGTTCGCTTGCGAGGCTCCTGGCGCTTCTCGCTGATCATGATCGGTCTCCGGCCCGCCTGACTGCACGCCTGTCTGGCATGCCGGCCGTTAAGGAATGCTCGACATGATTGCGCACCCGCTTACGGTCCGTCGGCCGCCCGCTCCGTCCCGCCCTCGTCGAGGCACTGGAACAGGTAGAAGCCGTTGAAGCGCACGGCGGTCACCGCGGCGCGGTCGTCGAAGCCGGGGGGTGGGCTCGCGCTTTCATCGATTCGCCCGCCGAAGGTCCAGCGGCGCCCGCCGACGAAGCGCGGCACGGCACAGCTCTCCGGAACTGCGCAGAAAAGCGCTTCCCTGCCCCGGCGGCGGAACAGGTTGTAGCTTCGCATCGGATCTCCTCCGCATCGCCGCACCCTCGGAATCAAGGTAGCCCGACAATCGGTCCGGTTTGTGTCGGTGAGGGCCATCGCTTGAAGGCGATAGCTCTGGTTTTTTGCTGGCCTCAATCGCCGGCGCCCGCCTCCGCGGACTGCATCGGTTCCTCGGACGTCCGCTCCGCTCTATGCTGTCCGGGGCTCACGCCCTGAAAAGCCCGCGCCGTGAAGCCGCTCACTCGGCTTCGCGCGATCGCCTGGTTTTGTTGGTATAGGCCGATCAGGCTGGGACGGCGTCGGCCTCTGCCCGGCAATCCGGCTCCTCGGTCGGCGTCTCGCGGTCGGCCGCGGCGAGGCGGACGGCGTGGTTGATCACCGCCATATGGGTGAAGCCCTGCGGTACGTTTCCGCGTTGCTCGCCCGTTTCCGCATCGATCTCCTCGGCGAACAGGCCGAGATCGTTGCCTCGCGCCAGCAGCCGCTCGAACAGGGCGGTGGCCTCATCGTTGCGGCCGGCCAGCGCCAGACAGCCGACCCGCCAGAAGGAGCAGGCGGTGAAGGTCGCCTCTTCGCCCTCCAACCCGTCGTCGATCCGGTAGCGGTAGATGAGGTCGCCCGCGCCGAGTTCCTCGCCGACCCGCTCCAGGGTTTTCGCGACGCGCGGATCGTGCGGATCGAAGGCGCCGAACAGCACGGTGCGCAGTACTGCCGCATCGAGATCGTCCGATTCGTAGGCCATGGTGTAGGCGCCGCGCCCCGCGTTCCAGCCCCGCGCATGGTATTCCGCTCGGATCTCGGCCGCCGCCCGCTCCCACCCGGCGATCGTGTCCGGACTGGCGAGACGGTGCTTCGGGTCGGCGCGGGCGATCTGCACGGCGCGGTCGAGACCGACCCAGAGCATCGCCTTGGTGTGCACGCTTTGGCGCTTCTCCGTGCGCATCTCCCACAGGCCGTGGTCGGCCGCGTGACGGGCCCGCAGGATGTGGTCGGTGAGATGGCGAAGCGCCTCGGGCAGGTGGTCGTTGACCTTGACCGGCGGGTCGTATTCCACCGCCTCGAGGTAGCCGTGGAGGGCCACCAGGAACTCGCCGTAGATGTCGTATTGCTCCTGATCCGCCGCCGCGTTGCCGATCCCCACCGGGCCGATGCCGCGCCAGCCGCGCAGGTGGTCGAGGAATTCTTCCTCCGGCACCGCACCGTCGAGGGCGTACATCAGGTGAAGGTCGCGCCCCCGGCTCGTATCGGCCTCGCGCAGGAAACGCAGGAACTCGGCGGCCTCGCGCTGGTAGCCGAGATTGACGAAGGCGGTGACGGTGAAGCTCGCATCCCGCATCCAGACGTAGCGGTAATCGTAGTTGCGGTTGCCCGGCACCGCCTCGGGCAGCCCCGCCGTCGCGGCGGCGACGATGCCGCCGGAAGGGCCGTGCGTCAGAAGCTTCAGGGTCAGCGCGCTGCGCAAAACCGTCTCGCGGTAGGGCCCCTCGTAGGTGCAGCGGCCCGACCATTCCTCCCAATAGGCCCGCGTGTCGGCAAGCGAGGCATCCACCGCGCCGGGTAGCTCTTCTCCGTCCACGCCGTGCTTTTCGCCGTGGACGATCACGAGGTCGGCGCGTTCGCCGGCCCCGAGCGCGAAGGCGCCCTCGGCCTCATCGTCGCGGAGGACGAGCGGCACGGCGCAGACGGCGCGGATGGTGTCCCCGCCGCCGCGGAAGCGGATACCGGTCTCGCCCTCCGTCGTAGCCTCGGCCGGGGCGCGGGCGTAGTCGAAGCTCGGGCGCAGGCGCCAGCGGCCGGAGACGCGGCCGGACCGGCAGGCGAGGCGTCGGATTACCTGAGCTTGCGCTTGGCCGTCCGGTCCCTCCTCCGGCACCGATTCGTGCCGGTGAAGCGGCATGAAGTCGGTGAGCACTGCCCGGCCGGTGGCGGTGACGAAGGTGGTCTCGAGGATGTTGGTGTCGGGCAGATACCGGCGGGTGATCTCGGTCAGGCCGTCGAGGACGAGGCGGCAGGCACCGCCCCGCTCGCTGTCGAGCAAGGCCAGAAACACGGCCGGCCCGTCATGCCGGGGCCAGCATAGCCAATCGAGGGAACCGTCTCGGGCGATCAGGGCCGTGGTGCAGGTATCGCCGATCACGGCGTAGTCGGCGATAGCTTTGTCGGTCACGGCCGTTCCCGGTTAAGTTGCGCCGCGCCAACGTCTCCCGGCTCACAAGGTTCGACCCTGCGACATCAGGCAACGTGAAGCGGCGCACCGCTCAGAACCGGGGCGCGCGGCTCCGCATGGACCGCCGCGAATGGCTCCTGGTCGGGCGGTAGGCCCGCCGCGTGCTGTAGCCCCGCCGCGTGCCGTAGCCGCCGGGTCGGCGGTAGTTGCCGTTGTTGACGCCGGCGCTGCGGTCGTTGCCGGTGGCGCTCGCCGACGGCGAGAGCCCGCTGCCCGCATTGCCGCTGCTGCCCTGCGCGGCCACCGGGCCGGCGGCGAGGGTGAGCGTTGCGGCCAGGATGAAGAGGCCGCGCCGAAGCGGAAGTTTCATGGTTCTCGACCCTTTTGGAAAATGCGGCCCCGGACGGGCTCCGTGAGGGAGCGAACCGTGACTTACACGGCTTGTTCCCCGCCGATCCACGTGCCGAGCACCGCCCTGTCGGCGGAGAGCGCGACGAGATCGGCGGCAAAGCCGGGGGCGATCCGGCCGAGCCGGGCGTCGAGCCCGAGGAAGCGGGCTGGGGTCAGCGAGGCCATCGCCAGGGCCTCCGCGAGGGAGGCGCCGCCGCGCGTGCTCATGTGGCGGACGGCCTCCGCCATGGTGATCGCCGCGCCCGCCAGGGTGCCGTCCTCGCCGGTGAGCCGGTCGCCGGTCCGGACGATCCGGCGTCCGAACAGGGTGAAGGACGCGTCCGCGCGGGTGTCGCCGACCGGTGGCATGGCATCGCTCACCAGCATCAGCCGCTCGCTTCCCTTGAGGCGCAGGGCCAGCCGAAGCTGGTCGTCGCCGACATGGTATCCGTCGGCGATGATCCCGGCAAAAGTCCTGGCCTCCGAGAGGGCGACGCCGACCGCGCCGGTCTCGCGCGGGCCGATCTGTGACATAGCGTTGAACAGGTGGGTGAAGCCGGTGAGCCCTTCCGCCATCGCCGCCCGGATCGCGACCCCGGTGTCCGCCGTATGCCCTGCGCAGACCCGGGCGCCGCGGGCGACGAGATCGGCCACCGCGCCGGCTGGCACCTGCTCGGGGGCCAGCGTCACCAGGGTGAGGCCGTGCTCGCCCAGGCTGGTCAGGAGTTCGGCGTCGCCGGGCCCGAATTCGGCGAGTCGGGACGGGTCGTGGATGCCGATCCGCTGCGGGCTCAGGAACGGCCCTTCGAGGTGTATGCCGAGGATGCCGGGGACGCCCGCCTGGATCGCCGCCGCAACGCCCGCGATGGCCGCCCGGATCGCGGGCCGCGTGTCGGTGATGAGGGTCGGCAGCAGGGCGGTGGTGCCGCCGCGCCGGTGCGCGCCCGCGATCCGGGCGATGCCGGCCAGGCTGGAATCGTCGTTGAGGAGCACCCCTCCGCCGCCATTGACCTGACAGTCGATGAAGCCCGGCGCCAGCACCGCGCCCGCCGGCAGCCGGACGAGGGGAACATCCGCGGGCGGCTCGGCGGTGACGTCGATGATGTGCCCGCCGCGCAGCACGACGGTGCGGTCGCCGAGCATCCGCTCGCCATCGAAGACGCGCTCGGCAGCGATCGCGTGATAATCCCGGGTTCCCAAAGGGATCATCCTTTTGGCGGGGTGTCGGGGCAGCGCCCCGATATCGTCCCAGGGCTCTGCCACTGATCCGCGAAAGGGCTCGCCCTTTCGAAACCCGGCCTCGTCATCACAGCGTCTCCGTCACCTTGGTGAGGCCGGCCGGCTTGTCCGGGTCGAGGCCGCGGCGGCGGGCTTCGGCCTCGATGGCGCGGTAGGCCGGCACCAGCATGGCGATGGGGTCGCAGGCCGGATGGCCGTCGCCGAGCCAGGGCAGGGTGCCGAGGGGGCCGCCGCAGGCATGGACCCGCATTCCGTCGCGGCTGAGGTCGCGCACGAGGGCGTCCACGCCCTCGGCCAGCGGATCGGCCTGGCGCAGGGCCAGGACCGGCGTTGCGACTGAGACGGAGGCGCGGGGCCCGTGGCGCAGCTCCGCCGCCGAGTAGCCGAGCGCGGGCAGGCGCAGGGTCTCGGCGAGCTTGAGGGCGATTTCGCGCAGCGGCCCGAGACCGTGGCCGCGCCCGGTGACGAAGGCCGCAGGCGCGCCCGCGAGGTCGGCGCTCCAGGCGGACCAGTCGAGGGTGAGTGCCTGTCTCAGCCGCTCCGGTAGGGCGGCAAGGCCCCGTTCCAGCTCGCTGTCGCCGGCCCAGGCCGAAACCAGCGCCGCGCCCGCGATGGCTGAATTCGTCACCGTCTTGGTGGCGGCGACCGCATGCTCCGGCCCGGCGAGGATCGGCAGGACGAGGTCGCTCGCCCGCGCGGCCGGGGAGTCGGGATCGTTGACGAGGGCGAGCGTCAGGGCGCCGCCGGCCCGCGCCGCTTCCGTCGCCGCGACGAGATCGGGCGAGCGGCCTGATTGTGAGACCACGATGAAGAGCGCGCCCGCCACGTTCGGCGGACGGTCATAGCCCGTCACCACCGAGGGCGCAGCGGCCGAAACCGGCAGGCTGAGCCGCGTCTCGATCAGGTAGCGCAGATGCACGCCGGCATGGCCCGAACTGCCCCGTCCGCACACGACCACGAAGGGGAAGCTCCTGGCCCGCAGCGTCGCACCGATCCGGGCTGCTTCGCCGGCTACCAGCAAAGCGGCGGCGTCGGGGATCTCGGCGATCTCCCGCGCCATGAAGGTCGTTGCGCTCATGATCGGCCCACCTCACGAAGCGCCCGGCGCAGGTTGCCGTCATGGCGCAGGAGCAGGTCGTCGGCCCGCATGGCGCTCATCCCCCCTGCGAGCAGCACCGCACGCTTGATGTCGCCCTCGGCTCGCGTCAGGGCGTCGGCGGCGACGTCTGCCGGGCAGCCGGCGAGCTCGGAGACCATGGCAACGCCGCGGGCGCGCAGCTTCCGGTTGGTCGCGCGCATCGCCACCATCCGCCCGCGATAAACCCGGCCGAGCCGGATCATCACCAGGGTCGAGAACAGGTTGAGGATCACCTTCTGGGCCGTGCCCGCCTTCATGCGGGTGGAGCCCGCCAGCACCTCGGCCCCCGTGGCGGCGAGGATGCCCTGGGCGGCCTCGCGCAGGATCGGCGCGTCGGGGTTGTTGCTGATGCCGACGGTGACGGCGCCGCGGCTGCGGGCGGCCTTCAGCGCCTCGACGGTGAAGGGCGTCGAGCCGCTGGCGGCCAGCCCCACCACTACGTCGCGCGGTCCGATCTCGGCGCTTGCGATCCAGGCGGCGCCGTCGGCGGCGGAATCCTCGGCATCCTCCACGGCGCGCAGCAAGGCGCCCTCCCCGCCAGCGATGGCGAAACCGAGCTGCGCCTCCGGCCAGTCGAAGGTCGGCGGCAGCTCCGCCCCGTCCTGCACGCCGATCCGCGCGGAGGTGCCGGCTCCGACATAGACCAGCCGTCCGCCCTCACGCAGGCCCGGATCGGCGGCCCGCGCCGCCGCATCGATCGCCGGCAGGGCCGGCCCCACCGCCGCCACTGCCGCGAGCTGGCCCTCCCAGAGCGCCTGGAGAATGTCGAGCCCGCCCCAGGCGTCGAGATCGACGTAGCGGGCGCTGGCGTCCTCGGTTCTCATGCCTTGCGTGCCCTGCTCGTCCGCATCGCGTTTACCTGATTCCGTCTTCGGCACTGCATCACGCGCCTCGCCTGTTCGAAAGAGGTCATCTCCGATGCGGTTCCGCCGGACGCGGAAAACGGCCGTCGGCGCGGTTTGGCTGCATGCGATCCGACGCGATCAGGGATCGGTTGGCCCGTCCCGGCGTTCGGTTGGCGCGCGCCGCTCCGGCTCCTTGCAGGCGGCGCGCTGCAATCCGGCCGGGGGAGAGGGCGTGCAACAGGAGCAGATCGAGGCGCATGCCGGGGAACGATCGGAACTCGCGTCGGATGAGCCGGCATCGGCGGCGTCGCGGCGCTTGCGCCTGCTCACCTACAACGTCCGCCATTGCCGCGGCACCGACGGGCGGGTCGCGCCGGAGCGGGTTGCACGGGTGATCGCCGCCTTGGCGCCCGACATCGTCGCGCTCCAAGAGGTCGATGTCGGGCGCCCGCGCACCGACGGTCTGGATCAGGCGGAGGAGATCGCCCGGCTGGTCGGAATGTTCTCGCATTTCCACCCGGCCCTGCACATCGAGGAGGAGCGCTACGGCGATGCCGTGCTCACCCACCTGCCGTCGCGGCTCAAGCGCGCCGGCCCCCTGCCCGGCCTGCTGCGGCGCCCCGGCCTGGAGCCAAGGGGGGCACTGTGGGTCGAGGTGACGGCGGGCGCCAGCAAGCTTCAGGTGATCACCACCCATTTCGGATTGCTCGGGGCGGAGCGCGTCGCCCAGGCCAAGGCGCTGCTCGGGCCCGACTGGCTCGGCGATCCCGCCTGCCACGCGCCGACGGTGCTGCTCGGCGACTTCAACGCCATGGGCTGGTCGCGCGCCTACCGCCGGCTGAGTGGACGCCTCACCGATGCGCGGCGGCTCACGGGGGAACGGCGCTGGCGGCGCGGCGGCGCCACCTTCCCGAGCCGCTTCCCCCTGTTGCGCGTCGACCATGTCTTCGTCAGCGAGCGCGTCGCCGTCGAGCGCATCACGGTCGTGGACACGCCGCTGGCGCGGAAGGCGTCCGACCATCTGCCGGTTCTGGCGGAGATCCGGATCGAGCCGGGTTGAGGGTCTTTCCGCGCGCGAGCATGGTCGTCCGCGGGCCGGCCCGACGACCGGCCGTGGACGGGAGAGGATGCGCGCACGATGACGAAGACGACCGGACCCCTGACCGCTCTCGGTCTCGCCGCCCTGACCGCATTGTCCGCCGGGCCGGCACGGGCCGAGTCGCCGCGGATCGCCGTAGTCGCGACCGGCGGCACCATCGCGATGAAGCTCGATCCCACGACCCACGCGCCGGTCCCGGCCCTCTCGGGCGAGGATCTCGTCGCGGCGGTGCCCAAGCTGAAGGACATCGCCACCATCGAGGTCACCGAGTTCAGCAACGTGCCGAGCGACTATATGGGCCCGGACCGCTGGCCGGCGTTGACCGCTAAGCTCGACGCGCTGCTCGCCGATCCCGGTATTCGCGGGGCGATCGTCCTGCACGGGACCGACACCCTCGATCAGACCGCCTACTTCCTCGACCTGACGCTGAAGAGCGACAAGCCGGTGGTGCTGGTGGGCGCCCAGCGCAACGCCTCCGACGCGGATGCGGACGGCCCGCGCAACCTCCTCAACGCCGCCCGCCAGATCCTGGCCGAGGGCGCGGTGGGCCAGGGCGTGACGGTGACGCTCAACCACCGCATCAACGCGGCGCGCGAGGTGCGCAAGACCCACACCAGCAACGTCGAGACCTTCAATTCGGGGGAGGTGGGCATCCTGGGATACGTGGACGAGGACCGCGTCGTGTTCAGCCGCCGCTCCTTGCGCCGCCAGACCCTGCCGCTGCCGGAGCGGATGCCGCGGGTCGATCTCGTGGCGATGTATGCCGGCGCCGACGGCTCGCAGGTGCGGCACGCGGCCGAGAGCGGGGCCGAGGCGATCGTGGTCGAGGCCTATGGCTGGGGCAACGTCAACGCCGAGATGCACGATGCCATCGCCGAGGTCATCGCCAAGGGTGTGCCGGTGATCGTGGCAACCAAGGTCCATGACGGCCGCGCCCTACCGGTCTACGGCTTCAAGGGCGGCGGCAACACCCTGCGCAAGGCCGGCGCGGTGTTCGCGGGCGACCTCACGCCGGACAAGGCGCGCATCCTCACCCTGATCGCCCTGCCCGCGGGAAAGGAGGCGCGGAAGGATCAGGCCGCTTTGCAGGCGATGTTCGACAAGTAGCCGCGCGCCTTCTGCTCTCTGGGACCGCCTCGACTTCGCGCGCATCCCCTCTCCCCGCGTACGGGGAGAGGGGGAGCCGGTTAAAATCCAACCGTCCAACCGTCACGGTAGGGGGTCATGAGGCGCCCAGTGCCGCCTTCTCCGGTTGTGAGGCGCTGTCCTCCACCAAGAAACCTGAGCCGCCAACCCGGCGCAGCGCCTTGCGGCGGCGCCAGGGACGCCACGCGTCGGCGGGGCTCACCGGGTCGCCGAGATGGAAAGTATCGACGAGGCGGGCCACCGGGCCGCGGCGGGAGGGAACGAGGGGGCAGACCCGCGAGCACGGCATCAAACGGGGATCGTCGAGCACCGCGCGCAGGGAGCCGCGCGCCGCGAAGGCTTGCCCGAACACATCGGGCGGGCAGCCGCCGTGATGGGAGAGCAGCCGGACGAGCAGCCGCCGCAAAGCCGCGCGGGCCTCGGCGTCGTCGGCCGGCACCTCCACGGCGAGGTCGCACTCGGTGTCGTAGCCGAGGGAGCGGTTGTTGAGGTTGGTCGAGCCGATCCGCAGCAGGCGCTCGTCGATGATCGCGACCTTGGCATGCACCAGGATCGGCCGGCCCTTCTCCGTGTGCGGCGCCACGATCCGCAGCCGGTCGAACCGGTCTGCGCGGCGCAACGCCCGGATCAGGCCACGGCGGGCGCTGTCCATGGTCAGGCGGTCGAAGCCGCTCGGGCTGCGCTCGGACAGCACGATCACGATCTCCGGCCCGTCGGGTTCGGCGAGGCGCTCGGCCAGCGCCTCCGCGACGACCGGCGAGGTGAGATACTGGTTCTCCAGATAGATGAAGCGCTCCGCCGCGCGGATCGAGGCGCGATAGAGCGCGGCGCTCTCCGTCACCGCCGGGCGCCCAGCCAGCGGCGGATCGGTGCGGGCGAGCCCCACCGTCACGTCGGTCAGGTGCGGCGCGAGGGTTTCGGGCCAAGGATCCAAGTCCGAGTCCCCGTCCGGATCGCTGTCGGCAGACGGAAGGCTTTCGCCGGTGGCGCGGCGCCAGCGCTCGCGGGCCAGATCCGCCAGCGCCCGCGCGGCGTCACGATCGACTAGCATCATCACGTCGTGACGCGGCGGGTAGTCCTCGCCGGAGGGCAGGCGGCGGCGGGGATCGCGGTCGCGGTGGGCGGGGGTGTCCCAGCGGTTCACCTCGAAGTCGCTGCCGCCGCTGAAGGCGATCGCATCGTCGATCACGAGGATCTTCTGATGCTGGCAGGCGCCGAGGGGCAGCGTGCCGTCGATGCGGAAGTCGATCTCGGGCCCGAGGCTCTCCCGTACGCTGTCGGGGGTGTGGTCGTTGCCCGCCGAGATCGGCCAGGGCATGTCCCAGATCAGGATGCGGATGGCGAGTTCCGGCCGCGCGGCCTTCAGGCGGCGCAGCAATTCCGCCAGGGTCTCGCCCGCATCGGGGGAATCTCCCGGCAGCAGGCGCGCGCGCGGATCGAAGCTCCAGCCGATCAGGGTGATGGAGGTGCGCGCCTTCAGCAGCGCCGCATGGGCGGCGGCGAAATAGGCCGCGCCGTCATGCAGCACTGCAACGCGCCCCGCCCTCTCCTGCCGCCAGCAGGTGAGCCCGGGCCGCAGCCAGCTCTCGGACGATCCTTGACCCACCCCGCGTTCCATCCTCATGCGCGCACCGAGCTGCTACGTCGCGACGGCGCGCTCATCCCCTGTTCGAGCGGAACGCTCATCGTGCCCCGGCCTTTCCCAGCTTGAGTTTGCCGGCTTCGAGTTTGGCCCGCACCCGGCGCCGGGTGAGTTCCACCGCGGCGACGGTGGCAAGGAGGCCGAGGCCGAGGGTGATCCAGTGGGTCGGCTCGTCGCTGCCGGCATGGCGGCCGATGACGCCGAGATAGACGCACACCACCGTGCCCGGCAGCATGCCGATCACCGTGGAGACCAGATAGGCGGAGGTGCGGACATCCGTGACCCCGAAGACGTAGTTCTGGGCGTTGAACGGCACGAAGGGGCTGAGCCGCATCAGGGTCATGAGCCGCCAGCCACCGTCGCCGACCGCCTCCACAGTGGCGTTCAGCGCCGGCCGGCGTTCGATCAGTCCCCGCACCCGCTCGCGGAACAGGTGGCGGGCGGCCACGAAGGCGAGCCAGGAGCCGAGCGTTGCCGAGAACAGCACCACCGGCATCACCGCCCAGCCGAAGGCGACGGCCCCGGCGATGGTGAGTGGGGTGCCCGGTACGACGAGAAGGGTCGCCAGGAAGAACAGCACGCCGAAGGCGAGGAGGCCGTAGGGACCGAGGCCGTTCGCCCAGTCCGAAAAGGCGCGCAGCCAGTCCTCGACGGGCAGGAGGTACCATGCTCCGACCGCCAGCGCGGCGGCGCCGGCCGTGGCTGCCCAGGTCTGGGCCGAGCGGCTGGGTTTATCCATTCGGTGGCTCGAAAGGGGGAACGGTGCGCCTGTCGCACGCGTCCCCAAACCGTTGGCCGGCGTAACTGTTCCGCCAAGCTCGGCCGTTATCGCGCGCAGTTCGATGGGCGCCTACGCGGCGCGACGCCGGTCCCGACCGCTTTGCCGTCACCAGTCGCGGTCGAGCCGCACCGCGATCCGGCTCGGGCGCGCGCCGGCGAGCGTCCGTTCGAGGGAGGTGAGCGCTTGGCGGGCCTTGTTCAGGCGGGGGCTCCGCCAGCGGCGCTCGTAGCCTCGCGGCGCGATCACCGCCTCGCCGAGGCGGTCACCCGCGAAGACCAGACGGTCCACCGCCCGCCGGATCGTCGGCGTCTCCTGGGTCAGGACGCAGAGGTCGGAGAGATAGTTGCGCAGGGCGTGCAACTCGTTGCGGCCCCCGCCTTCCCCTGCCAGCGCGACGAGCGTCCGCTCCATGGCAACGATGAGATCCGCCAGCGGCTCGGGTACGCCACGGGAGACTCCGTCGCCATCCCGGCGATCACGTCCGTCCCGCTCAGGCCCGTGCAGGGCGACTCCCATCCTGGCTCCCAGCTTCATCCGGTGCGGCAAGGGCAGCCGCGAATCGCGATGGTGATTGGTGTACGAAGGGTTAACAACCTCAACTGTTAAATCGATACAGGTCCAGGAAAAAAATGTGAAAAATAGTTTCAACGGTTCCGGGCGCGTCGCCTCACCCGGCGTCATGGCCGGATGCCCCGCGTCATCGCCCCGTCAGACCGACAGTGGGCGTCCGTCAGCGACGCGGCATCCTGCGAGACCCTCTGAGGGCGTAGATGAGGGCCGCGGCGGTCATCAGCGCGAGGGCGTACCACGTCAGCGCGTAGACGAGATGGTTGTTGTGGAAAGCCACCACCGTGAGGCCGCCGACCGGGAGGCCGCCGGGATTGGGCGCGGCGTCGGCATCCACGAAATACGGCGCGACCTCATTCGGCGTGCCGTCGATCCCGCGGGCGGCGGCGATGGCCGCGACGTCGCGGGAGTACCAGCGGTCGGCCGCCGGATCGTTGTGACGCAGGAAGGCGCCGCCGGGCTCGGTCAGGCGCAGCAGGCCCGTGACCGTCACCTCCCCGTCCGGCTCACCCGCGGCACGGGCCGTGCGCTCGCGGGCCTCCGTCGGCACGAAGCCGCGGTTGACGAGGACGGTGAAACCGCGGTCGGTCGCGAGTGGCACCAGCACCCAGAAACCGGGGCCGCGGGCGGTCACCGCCTGGACCAGCGTGGCACGATCGTTAGCGAAGCGCCCGGTGAGCCGGACCCGCCGGTACTCGGCGGAGGCGGCCGTAAGACCGGCCCAGTCCTCCGGGCCCGGTGCGGGCGCGGGCTCGGCGCGGATGCGGGCCTCGACCCGGTCGATCAGGTCGAGCTTCCAGACCCGGCGCTCGACTTGCCACGTGCCGAGGCCGAGGAAGACGCCCGTCACCACAAGGCCCGCCAGGATCAGCGCGAGCCGGACGAGCAATGGGCGCCGCCGACCCGTTGCCGGGGCGGCGGGCGCCGGAGCGTCGGGTTTGCGGGACGCGTCAGGGAGCGTGACGCATCTCCTCGGGCGAGATCGGCATCATGTTGGTGTTGAGGTGGTGCATGACCCAGATCGACCCGCACAGGGTGATGACCACGAGAGTGATCGTGAAGATCAGCGCCATGAAGGTCCAGCCGCCCTCCGACTTCGTGTTCATGTGCAGGAAGTAGATCATGTGAACCACGATCTGCACCGCGCCCAGACCGAGGATGACGACGCCGGTGATGAGCTTGTCGCCCAGCACGTCGCCCATCACCAGCCAGAACGGGATCGCCGTCAGGATGACGGAGAGCACGAAGCCCGTGACGTAGTCTTTGAAAGAGCCGTGGCCGTGGGCATCCTGCCCATGGCCGTGATCGTCGGCGTGCGCTGCCCCGCTCATTGCAGGACTCCCATCAGGTACACGAAGGTGAAGACGCCGATCCAGATGACGTCGAGGAAGTGCCAGAACATCGACAGGCACATCAGCCGGCGCTTGTTCTCCACAACGAGGCCCTTGAGCCGGGTCTGGATCATCAGCGTGACGAGCCAGATCAGGCCGAAGGTGACGTGCAGGCCGTGGGTTCCGACCAGGGTGAAGAACGCGGACAGGAAGCCGCTGCGCTGGGGCGTGGCGCCTTCGTGGATCAGGTGGGCGAACTCGTAGAGTTCGAGCCCGACGAAGGCCGCGCCGAACAGGCCGGTGATCGCAAGCCAGAGCTGGGTCTTGGCGAGGTCGTCCTTCTCCATCGCCAGCATGGCGAAGCCGTAGGTGATGGAGGAGAACAGCAGCATCGACGTGTTCACCGCCACGATCGGCAGGTCGAACAGGTCCTTGGGCGAGGGCCCGGCCGCGTAGCTGCGGCCGAGCACGGCGTAGGTGGCGAACAGGACTGCGAAGATGAGGCAGTCGCTCATCAGGTAGATCCAGAAGCCGAGCATCGTGCCCCCTTCCGGGTGATGCTCGCCCTCGAGATCGAGGAAGTCCGGCACGTCGGCGCCGGACATCCGGTCGCCGACGAGGGTGTGGGTCGCGTGCGTTGCCATGATGCTGCTCAGACCCGCGCCGCGAGCGCTTCGGTCCGCTGCTGCTCGGTCCGGCGGACCGTCTCAGCGGGGATGTAGAAGTCGCGGTTGTAGTTGAAGGTATGGGCGATCGTGATCGCCAGCATCGCCACGAAGGTGAGCGCTGCCAGCCACCAGATGTACCAGATCATCGCGAACGAGAAGACGATGCTGACCACGCCCAGGATCACGCCGGTGGCGGTGTTCTTGGGCATGTGGATCGGCTTGTAGCCCGAGAGCGGACGCTGGAAGCCGCGGGCCTTCATGTCCCACCACGCGTCGAGGCTGTGCACCACGGGCGTGAAGGCGAAGTTGTAGTCCGGCGGCGGCGAGGAGGTCGCCCATTCGAGGGTCCGGCCTTCCCACGGATCGCCGGTCACGTCGCGCAACGCCTCGCGGTTTTTGATCGAGACCGCGAACTGGACGATCATCGCACCGATGCCCAGCGCGATCAGACCCGCGCCGATGGCGGCGATCACGAACCAGATCTGCAGCGAAGGGTCATCGAAGTGCTGGGCACGGCGGGTCACGCCCATGAGCCCCAGCACGTAGAGCGGCATGAAGGCGACGTAGAAGCCGATGGTCCAGAACCAGAAGCTGACCTTGCCCCAGAACTCGTCGAGTCGGAAGCCGAAGGCCTTCGGGAACCAGTAGTTCACGCCGGCGAACATGCCGAACAGCACGCCGCCGATGATCACGTTGTGGAAGTGCGCGATCAGGAACAGCGAGTTGTGCAGCACGAAGTCGGCCGGGGGCACGGCAAGCAGCACGCCGGTCATGCCGCCGATGGTGAAGGTGACCATGAAGCTGACGGTCCACAGCATCGGCACATCGAAGCGGATGCGGCCGCGGTACATCGTGAACAGCCAGTTGAAGATCTTCGCGCCCGTCGGGATCGAGATGATCATCGTCGTGAGGCCGAAGAACGAGTTCACGCTCGCGCCCGAACCCATCGTGAAGAAGTGGTGCAGCCACACGAGGTAGGACAGGATCGTGATGACGACGGTCGCGTAGACCATCGAGGTGTAGCCGAACAGGCGCTTGCCGCTGAAGGCCGAGGTGACCTCCGAGAACACGCCGAAGGCCGGCAGGATGAGGATGTAGACCTCCGGATGACCCCAGATCCAGATGAGGTTGAAGTACATCATCGGGTTGCCGCCGAGGTCGTTCGTAAAGAAGTGCGTGCCGACGTAGCGGTCGAGGCTCAGCAGCGCGAGAACGGCGGCTAGGATCGGGAAGGCGGCCACGATGAGCACGTTCGTGCACAGCGAGGTCCAGGTGAAGATCGGCAGCTTCATCATCGACATGCCGGGCGCGCGCATCTTCACGATGGTCGCGACCAGGTTGATGCCGGACAGCGTCGTGCCGATGCCCGCGATCTGCAGGCCCCAGATGTAGTAGTCGACGCCGACCCCCGGGCTCATGTCCGCGCCCGAGAGCGGCGGGTAGGCGAGCCAGCCGGTGCGGGCGAACTCACCGACGAACAGCGAGATCATGATCGTGGCCGCGCCGGACACCGTCATCCAGAACGAGAAGTTGTTCAGGAACGGGAAGGCGACGTCGCGTGCGCCGATCTGCAGCGGCACGACGTAGTTCATCAGGCCGGTGACGAACGGCATCGCCACGAAGAAGATCATGATCACGCCGTGGGCGGTGAAGATCTGGTCGTAGTGGTGCGGCGGCAGGAAGCCCTCGTTGGAGCCGAACGCGATCGCCTGCTGCGAGCGCATCAGCAACGCGTCGGCAAAGCCGCGCAGCAGCATCACGAGCGCCAGGACGACGTACATGATGCCGATCTTCTTGTGGTCGACCGAGGTCAACCAGTCGCGCCAGAGCGGACCCCAGAAGCGGAAATAGGTGATGGCGGCGATCACCGCGATCCCGGCCACGGCGACGCCTGCGAAGGTCACTTGCAGGATCGGTTCGTGGAATGGGATGTCCTCCAGGGAGAGGCGCCCGAACAGCAGGTGCTGCAGGTCCGTGTTTGCGAACATGGGTTGAAACTCGTCCGTAAATCCTGAGGCGGCGACGGATCAGTTGTTGGTCTGGTCGGGAGCGGAGTGGCCTTGGCCGCTCCCCTCGTGGGTCTTATCGCCGTCGGGCGTCTCGCTCTTGGGCGCGCGGTGCGAGGCCGGGGTCGTCGCCCCCGGGGCTTCGTCGCCGCGCTGCACATGGCGGTTGTCGTACTGGAGCCGCTCGGCGTTCTCTTGGCTTTCCTTGCCGGCGCCGCCCTTGGCGTCGATGGTCATCATCTCGTGCATGCACATCTTGCCGGGCACGGCGCACATGCCGAGGATCTTGCTGAAGAGTCCATCGGCAAACGAGGCGTAGTAGGTGACGGGAACGCGCTCGCTCGGGCGCTCGAGTTCGAGATAGGCATCACGGCTCAATTCCGAACCCTGCTGCTTCACTTTGGCAATCCACTGGTCGAAGCCGTCGCCGTCGAGCCCGTGGAACTTGAACGTCATGCGCGAGAAGCCGGTGCCGCTGTAGTGCGACGACAGCCCGTCATAGGCTCCCGGCTTGTTGATCACGGCGTGGAGCTGCGTCTGCATGCCGGGCATCGCGTAGATCATGCCGGCGAGTGCGGGGATGTAGAAGGCGTTCATCACCGAGGAGGCGGTGATCTTGAAGGTGATCGGACGGTTCACCGGCGCGGCCAGCTCGTTGACCGTCGCGACGTTGTATTCGGGGTAGAAGAACAGCCACTTCCAATCGAGGGCGACGACCTCCACCTCCAGCGGCTTCACCTCCGCCGCGACCGGCTTGCCCGGCTCGATGCGCGAGAGCGGCCGGAACGGGTCGAGGGTGTGGGTGCTGATCCAAGTCAGCGCGCCGAGCGCGATGATGATCATCAGCGGCGCGGTCCAGATCACCACTTCGAGCCCGGTCGAGTGGTCCCAGTCGGGGTCGTGGCGGGCCGCCGTGTTCGACGCGCGGTAGCGCCACGCGAACAGCAGGGTCAGCACGATCACCGGGATGATGATGAGCAGCATCAGCCCCGTCGAGGCGAGGACGAGGTTGCGCTGCTGCATGGCGATGTCGCCGGAGGGCTGCATCACCACGAGGTTGCAGCCGGCGAGCAGGCCGAACAGCGGCAGGAGGACGAGACCCCGCAGGATCCGGCCCGCGGAGCCGGCCCCGGCACGGGCTCTCATTGAACGGTCGGCGGTCATGGCCACGAATCTTCGTTCCATCGCAAGGGCCGCGCGGGTGACTTCCCGCGTGGCGGCGGTTCGTTTCTCTCCGGAGAGGCCGAGCCGACGGTGTCAGGCTCGGCCTTTCCGGGACCTTGTTGTGACGCGCTTTCTGGCGCCGAACCGGCATCCAGGGTTCGGCGGAAAGCGCTTCCGGTCCCGCGGCGAGATGAGTCTCCGCCAGCGGGGCAAAACTCACATCTGGCGCATCTCGGACCGGTCGAGGGAGAGCGCGAGCAGCGTCGCGAGCGCGCCCGACAGCAGGTACACGCCGACCATCGCGAGCCCGTACTCGGTGGAGAGGTAAAGCACCACGAGGGGAGCGAAGCCCGCGCCGAACAGCCAGGCGAGGTCGGAGGTGAGCGCCGCGCCGGTGTAGCGGTAGCGCCCGCCCAGCCGCGAGGTTACGGCACCGGCGGTCTGGCCGTAGGACAGGCCGAGCAGCATGAAGCCGATATTGACGTAGATCGTCTGGCCAATGGCGTTCTCGCCGAAGATCAGCGGCGCCAGGATGCTGCCGCAGGCGAACACGGCGATCAGCCCGGCGCTGATCAGCAGCACGTTGCGCCGCCCGATCTGGTCGGCGATCAGGCCCGAGGCGGCGATCGCGCCGGCGCAAACCATGGCGCCGGAGAACTGCACCATCAGGAAGTCGCCGGCGGAGCGCTCGCTCGACAGGGCGAGCCACGCGATCGGGAAGATCGTGACGAGGTGGAACAGGGCGAAGCTCGCCAGCGGCACGAAGGCGCCGATCCACACGTCGAGGGCGTGGTGGCGGGCGAGATCGACGACGCTGACGGGCTCGAGCCGACCCTTGTCGAGAAGCCGGGTGAATTCGGGGGTGGCCACGAGCCGGAGCCGCGCGAACAGGGCCACGACGTTGATGGTGAAGGCGCAGAAGAACGGGAAGCGCCAGCCCCAGTCGGTGAAATCCTCAGGGGTCAGATTGACGGAGAAGAACGCGAACAGCGCGCTCGCCACCATGAAGCCGAACGGTGCGCCGAGCTGCGGGATCATCGCGTACCAGCCGCGGCGCTCCCGCGGCGCGTTGAGGGCGAGCAGCGAGGCCATGCCGTCCCAGGCGCCGCCGAGCGCGAAGCCCTGCGCGACCCGCAGCACCGCGAGCAGCTCGATGGCGACGACGCCGATCGAGTTGTAGCTCGGCAGGAAGCTGATCGCCGCGGTCGAGCCGCCGAGCAGAAACAGGGCGAGGGTGAGCTTCACCCCGCGTCCGTGCCGCTTGTGGACCCACATGAAGAAGACCGACCCGAGCGGGCGGGCGATGAAGGCCAGCGCGAAGATGGCGAACGAGTAGAGCGTGCCCGTGAGCGGGGCGGCGAAGGGGAAGAACACCTTCGGGAACACCAGCACCGAGGCGATGCCGAACACGAAGAAGTCGAAATATTCCGACGCCCGCCCGATCACCACGCCGAGCGCGATGTCATTGGGGCTGACGTCGTGGTGGCTCATGGCCACTTGCGCGTCGCGCTCGAGCGGGTGGGAATTGGCCGTGGCGTGGTCGGTGGTCATCGCGGGCAGCCGGCTCGCCTGAAGGTGATCGGAGCCGCCGCCTTGGCGCGGCGTTCGGGACGTGCCTAGCGGATGGCTTGACATCCGCAAAGGGGTTTTGGCGACGCGTGTTGCCGCACAGGACGGCTATGCATCGAAAGCAGAGGTCATGCGCTCAAGCGCAAAAATCTCGGCCCGAAACGCGTGAGATGCATAATACAACTGGTTTCATCTGTGCGTGATCGTCTCGAATCCGCCGGATGCCGCGGGATGTAGCCGGCGCGGGGACCGCCGGCGCCGGCCTGCCCGGCCTCAATGGCCGGGCGCTGCCGCGTCGCGCGAGGGCGGCCTGATCCTGTACCAGCCGACATAGAGTGCGGGCAGGAACAGCAGCGTCAGGGCTGTCGCGGCCAGGATGCCGCCGATCATCGCGTAGGCCATCGGCCCCCAGAACACCTCGCGGGCGATCGGGACCAGGCCGAGGCTCGCCGCCGCCGCCGTGAGCAGGATCGGCCGCATGCGGTGGCGGGTGGCCTCGACCACCGCGTCCCAGGGCGCCATCCCCTCGGCCTCGCATTCCTCGATCTGGCTGACCAGGATCACGGCGTTGCGCACGATGATACCGATCAACGCCAGAATGCCGAGGATGGCGACGAAGCCCATCGGCTTGTCGAACAGCAGCAGCGCCGGGACCACACCGATCAAGCCGAGCGGCGCGACGGAAAAGACCAGGAAGAGCTTCTGGAAGCTCTGGAGCTGGATCATCAGGAACACCGCCATGGCCAGCAGCATCACCGGCACGACCGCGGCGATCGGGCCCTGGCCCTTGCCCGCCTCCTCGACCGCGCCGCCGACCGCCAGCGTGTAGCCCTCCGGCAGCGCCTTCATGTAGGCGTCGATGGCCGGCTGGAGCGCGGCGACGACGGTGGGGGGCTGGGTCGCGTCGTTGATGGTGGCCCGCACGGTGAGCGTCGGCACCCGGTCGCGGCGCCAGACGATCGGCTGCTCCAGATCGTAATCGATCTTGGCGAAGGCCAGGATCGGCACGACCGAGCCGTTGGAGAGCGCGACCTGAAGGCTCTGGAGCGTGTCGAGTGAGGTGCGCTCCACGGTGCGCGCCCGGCCGACCACGTTCACGAGGTAGATCGAATCGCGCACCTGCGTGATCGCTTGGCCGCCGACGACGGCGTTGAGGATGCCGGCGATGTCCTGGCTGGTGACGCCGAGCTGGCGCGCCTTGTCCTGCAGGATCTCGACGCGCAGCACCTTGCCGGGCTCGTTCCAGTCGAAGGTCGGCACGGCGAGCCGCTTGTCGGTCGCCACCACGTCGGCGAGCTTGAGCCCGAGCCGGCGCACCTCCTGCACGTCGGGGCCGGAGAGACGGTACTGGATCGGGCGCCCCACCGGCGGGCCGAGGCTGAGCGGCTGCACCAGGACGTCGGTGCCGACGAAGTCGTGCCGGCCGAACTTCTGCAGCCGCTCCATGACCGTGTCGCGCACCTCCAGCGACTTCGTGACGATCACGATCTGCCCGAAGAAGGCGTTGGCGAGCTGCTGGTCCAGCGGCAGGTAGAAGCGCACCGCGCCCTGGCCGACATAGGAGCTCCAGCGCTCGATGTCGGGATCGGCCTTCAGCCGGGCCTCGAAGCGGTCCATCTGCGCCCGCGTCTCGGCGATGGTGGCGTTCTGCGGCAGGGTCAGGTCGACGAGAAGCTCGGAGCGGTCGGAGGACGGGAAGAACTGCTGCTGCACGTGGCCCATCCCGACCACCGCCAGCCCCATCAGGGCGACGCAGGCGATCACGGTGATCCAGCGCAGCCGCATCGCGACCCGAAGGACCGCCATGAAGATGCGGGTGAACAGGCCCTGCCGCTCGGCATGGTGCTTCATGGTCTTGGGCAGGATGGTCACGCCGAGCAGCGGCGCGAACAGCACCGCGACGACCCAGGAGACCAGCAGCGAAGCGGCGATCACCACGAACAGCGAGTAGGTATACTCGCCCGCCGAGGAGCCGTTGAAGCCGATTGGCAGGAAGCCCGCCACCGTCACCAGCGTGCCGGTGAGCATCGGAAAGGCGGTGGAGGTGTAGGCGAAGGTCGCCGCCTTCTTCAGGTTGTCGCCGAGTTCGAGGCGGGCCACCATCATCTCGACGGTGATCATCGCGTCGTCCACGAGCAGGCCGAGCGCGATGATGAGGGCGCCCAGCGAGATGCGCTGGAGCGTGACGCCCATGATCTGCATGACGACGAAGACGATGGCGAGCACGAGCGGGATCGAGATCGCGACCACGAGCCCGGCGCGCAGGCCCAGGCTGACGAAGCTCACGACCAGCACGATGACGACCGCCTCGACCAGCGCCTTGGTGAAGCCACTGACCGCCTCCTCGACGATCTTGGGCTGGTCGGAGACGAGGTGGATGCCGACGCCGATGGGCAGCTTGCCCTCGACGTGATGCATGCGCTCCTTCAGATCCTCGCCGAACTTGAGCAGGTTGGCGTTGGGGCGCATGGCGATGGCCAGCCCGATCGCCGGCTTGCCGTCGACGCGGAACAGGGCGGCCGGCGGGTCCTCGTAGCCGCGGGAGATCTCGGCCACGTCCGCGAGGCGGAAGAAGCGGTCGTTGAAGCGCAGATTGACGTTGCGCAGCGACTCCTCGGAGGAGAACTGGCCGCTCACCCGCAGGCTCACCCGCTCCGGCCCCGCCTGGACCACGCCGGAGGCGGCCACCGCGTTCTGCGATTGCAGCGCCTTGATCAAGGCCTGGAGATCGATGCCGTAGCCCGCGAGCTTACGGGTCGAGAAGTCGAGATAGATCGTCTCGCCCTGCACGCCCATGAGCAGGGTCTTGCCGATATTGGGCACCTTGAGGATCTCGGTGCGCACGCCCTCGACGTAGTCGCGCAGCTGCCGGTGGGTCAGGCCGTCGGCGGTGAAGGCGTAAACGTTGCCGTAGACGTCACCGAACTCGTCGTTGAACGACGGGCCCTGCACGCCTTGCGGGAAGGTGTGCTGGATGTCGCCCAGGCGCTTGCGCACCTGATAGAAGGCGGGCTGGATTTCCTCCTTCTTGGTCGTGTCGCGGAACTGCACGAACACCGTCGCCTGCCCCGGCGTGGTGTAGCTGCGCACGTAATCCAGCGCGTTGATCTGCTGGAGCTCCTTCTCGATCCGGTCGGTGACCTGATCGAGCGTGTCCTTGATCGTGGCGCCGGGCCAGCTCGCCTGGACCACCATGGTCTTGATGGCGAAGGGCGGGTCCTCCTCCCGGCCGAGGCGCGAATAGGCCATCACGCCCGCCACGAGGCAGACGAGCATCAGGAACCAGACCAGCGAACGGTGGCCGAGCGCCCAATCGGAAAGGTTGAAGTCCTTCACGCGCGGAAACCTTTGCAGAATGTCTTGCCGGATGTCTTGCCGGGCCGAATCCCTTGCCGGGTTCCGGCTCAGTTCCGGTCGTCGGCCAGCCGGACGGTCTGGCCGTCGCGCAGGGAATGGGCGCCCGCGACCACGACCCGCTCGCCGGGTTTCAGCCCCGTGCGCACGGCGATGCGCCCGTTTCCGTCCGGCCCGTCCCCGTCGAGGGTCACGTCGCGGCGCTCGACGTGACGGTCGCCCGGCTCATCGCCCTGCACGGCCTCTTGCACGGCCGCTTGACCGTCCGCCTTATCGTCTCCGCGCTTGTCGGCCGCCGGCACGATCCAGACCGAGCGGCGGCCATCGGCGTCGAGAAGCGCGGTGGCCGGCAGGACGAAGCGGCGCTCGATGCGGCGCTCCAGCGCGACGGTGATGGTGGCGCCGAGCCGGAAGGCGGGGCCGGGCTCTTCCAGGGTCAGGCGGACGCGGCGGGTGCGGGTGCCGGCTTCGGCGAAGGGGGCGACCTCGCGCACCCGGCCGCGGGCGGTGATTTCCGGCGCGCTCTGGAGCACCACGGTGAACAGCCCGTCCTTGGGCATGGCGCCGGCCGGCGTCTCGGGGATGTCGACCACGGCCTCGCGGGTCTCGGGCCGGGCCAGCGTCACGATCCCCTGCCCCGGGTTCACGACCTGCCCGATTTCGGCGAGCCGCTGGGTAACGACGCCGTCGAAATCGGCACGCAGCTCGGTGTAGCCGATCTGGTCGCGGGCCTTCTGCAGGCTGGCGCCGGCCTGGGAGAGGCGGGCTTGGGCGGTGTCGCGCCGGGCCACCGCCGCGTCGAGCTGGGCCTGGGTGACGTTGCCGCCCTCCATCAGGCGCCGCGTGCGCGCCTCGGTGGCCGTCGCGTTCTCGGCCTGGGCCTTGGCATCGGACAGTTCCGCCTCGGCGCGGCTGAGGTCGAACCGCGAGACGATCGGGTCGAGGGCCGCGAGGCGCTGGCCCTTCTTCACGACGTCGCCGACGGTGACGTCGCGGGCCACCACCCGTCCGCCGATCTGGAAACCGAGCTGCGACTGGTAGCGCGGCTCGACCGTGCCGGCGAAGGGGCCGAAGATCACGCTGTCGGTGGGCTGTGCCAGGGTGGTCAGAACCGGCCGCACCGGCGGCGGTGCGGGCGCCTCCTGCGACGGCTGGCAGGCGGTGAGCGGAGCGGCGCCGGCAACGACGGCGCAGACAAGGAGCGCGTGCCTCATCGTCCGCCCTCCCCCGCCGCGGATTTCGTCGGTTCCGGCGCGGCGTCCTGTGCCGCCAGCGCGACGTGCTGGCCGGGTCGGAGGAACTGGATGCCGGCGACCACCACCGTTTCTCCGGACCTGACGCCGCCCTTCAGGACGATGTTGTCGAAGCCGTAGCGGTCGATCTCGACGCCGCGGATCGAGACCGTGCCCGCGGCGGAATCGTAGATCCACACCGCCGGCCGGTTGTCGAAGCGGTAGAGCGCCGACCAGGGCAGCACCACGGCCTCGCGCGAGGCGAAGCGGCCCCGGCCGATCACCACGGCGCCGAGCGACATTGCGGGCGGGGTCGCTTCCAGCCCGACTTTGACGCGGACCGTGCCGCTCGCCGCGTCCACGGTCGGCGAGATCTCGCGCACGTGACCGGTCGCCGCTGCCGCGGGATCGGACTGGAGCGTGACGTGGATCGTCTTGTCGCCGGGCGGGTGGGCCGTCAGCGCCTCGTAGACGTTGAACACCGCGTCGCGCGGGCCGTCCTGGGCCAGGACCATCACGGCTTGGCCCGCCTGCACCACCTGCCCGACCTCGAAGGTGCGACTCAGGACGATGCCGGATACGCCCGCGCGCAGCTCGGTATAGGAGAGCTGTTCCTCGGCGGTGCCGAGCGCCGCCTTGGCCGAATCGACCGCGGCTTGGGAGGTGCGCAGCTGCTGCTCGGCGTTGTCGTAGGACGGGCGCGTGGTGTAGCCGCCGTTGATGAGCTGCTTCTGGCGCTCGAAAGTCACCTTGGCCTGGGTGAGCTGCGCCTCCGCCGAGACCAGGGCGGCGCGGGCGTTGTCGAGGTTCGCCCGCTGCGTCAGCGGCTCCAGCACCGCGAGCACCTGATCGGCGGTGACGTGATCGCCGACCTCGACACGGCGTTCGGCGACCTTGCCGTTGGTGCGGAAAGCGACGTTGGTCTGGGCCTGGGCCTGGATGTCGCCGGTGAGCACCACATCCGAGGTGACAGGGCCCTCCGTCGCCGTCACGACCCGCACCAGCGCGACGGACGGGTCTTCCGCCTCCGGGAGGGCGGAGGTCGCGGGCGCATCCGCCGGAAAGGCCGCCGTCACCAGGAGGGCCGACAGGGCGGCCGTGAGGACGGTGGCGGTGAGGAGGGGGCGGAGCCGTGGGGACATCGGCCGAGTTTCCGGACGTCGGGGATGGGGCATACGGCCGATTCGTGAGAGGACGGCTTTCGCGGCGCAGGCTTATCGCCTATCTTACCGACCGTCCAGACGGTTTTTAAGCGAACTGGCTTGGGGGACGCCCCTGGTTTCTCCCGAAACATCAGCGGCAACAGTGATTTAGTGTGGCACGCTGGATGGCGCGTGCAGGGGCGGGGATCGGGGGCGATCATGTCGCAGAAGACGCGCAGCCGGCGCGACGACCGTGCCGAAGTGATTCTCGACGCGGCGGGCGCGGTCCTGCGCCGGGGCGGCGCGCGCGCGCTGACCATCGACGCCGTGGCGACGGAGGCGGGCCTCAGCAAGGGCGGCGTGCTGCACCATTACGCCTCGAAGGACGCGCTGATCCTCGCCCTCGTCGGCCGCAAGCTGGAGGAGCTGCGCACCGGCATCGCCGCCTGCGAGGCCGAGCGGGGCCCGGGCGCGACGGGGCTCGCGCTCGGCATGATCGAGCATCTGCGCCGCAGCTATTGCGAGGAGGACGAGTTCAGCCGCGCCCTTCTGCTCGCCTCCGCCGAGAATCCGGATGCCCTCGCCGGCTACCGCGTGTTCGTGGCCGAGCGGCTCGCCCGGTTCGAGGCTGCGGAGGGGCCGGCCGGTGTCGGGGCCGCCCTGTTCTTCGCGCTGCTCGGCGTCGTGATGGGCCGCACCCTCGGCTTCCATGATCTGAGCGCCGCGCAGATCGAACCGCTTCTGGGCGCGCTGGAACGCGCGGCGCAGGAACTGGGCTGAGCAGGCTCGGTGAGAAGGGGCCGGGCTTGTCGCGGGCCGTTCGGCTGCCGAGGCGGTGCAACGCTTGCGATGAAACGGGCAGCTTTGGCCGGTCGGCCCTGCTACGAGAAAAAGCTCTGACAATATGCAAGAGAGCGCCCGCCCCGGTCATGCGGAGCGGTAGAATTTCGACGATCAATGACCCGTCGGGTGCCTTCCGTCGATGGCCGGATTTCGGTTGTCCGCTTCGTGCCGCATGAAACGCACGAGGTGATCGGGTGCGCCGCTCATGGGATGGTTTCAACTCCTACGCAAACGAAACGCCGGTTCTCGATAAGACTCACATCAGTGATGGTGGCCGCTCCGACGACAAGCGCCTGTTCTCGGTCTCGAGCCAGCCTTGCCCGAGCGCAAAGCGGACGATGCTGGCGCGGGACCGGAGGCCGAGCTTCTTGCAGCCGCGGATCTTGTAGGTGTCGACCGAGGCCGCCGAGATCGACATGGCGAGACTGACCTCTTTCATGGTCATGCCCAGCGCGATGAGCCGGAGCACCTCGCGCTCCCGTGCGGTGAGGCCGCCCTCCTGGCCGGGATGCGGAGCGGGCGGGCCGGCTTCCGTACGGTCGGGCGGCGCTGGCGGCGCGCGCATTTCGGCATCGACGTACTGGCCGCCCAAGACGACCGCTTCGATGGCCTCCAGCAGGCTGGTGCCGGCGGAACGCTTCAGGACATAGCCCTGGGCCCCTGCGGTCAGCGCCTCGTCGACGAAGGCGAGGTCTTCGTTGACCGTCAGGAAGACGATGTGCACCGCGGAGCCCACTTCCCGGAGCGCACGCGCCACCGCAAGGCCGCTCATGCCGGTCATGGTGATGTCCATGATGACGACGTCCGGCTTGGTCCTGAGGACCAGATCCAGGGCGTGCCGGCCGTCGCTCGCCTCTCCGACGACCTCGATGCCGGCCGTCTCGCCGAGCAGGCCGCGGACCCCGCTTCTGAAGATTGGGTGGTCGTCGATCAGGGCGACCCTGACCCGTTCTTTCGCCATTCGCATCTCATCCCCCTGTCAGCGGCAATCGCGCCAGAATCGTCGTCCCGCCGCCGGGAGGCGATTCGATCATGAGCGTTCCTCCGAGCAGGGTCAGCCGCTCGCGCATGCCCGCGAGTCCGAAGCCGCCGCCTGCCCGCCGCGCCTCGGGCGCCTGCTCGCAGGCAAGCCCGGGCCCGTCGTCCTCGATCGCCAGGGTGACGCCCGTACTGGCGTATTGCAGGGTCACGGAGACGTGGCGCGCCCCCGGCGCGTGCTTGACGACGTTGGTGAGAGCTTCCTGCACCAGCCGAAAGATCGTCACCTCGATTTCCGGCGTGAGGCGGACCGTGGTTCCCGAAAGCTGGAAGTCGATGGGGATCGCGCTTTGGTCGGACCATTCGCGCACGAGGCCGCCCAAAGCGAGGATGAGGCCGAGTTCGGTCAGGGTGACCGGGCGCAGCTCGCGAACGACCTGCCGCAGGCTGGCCGAGATCGCATCGACCTGGTTCAGCATCGCCTCGACTTGCGTCGGCGAGGGCGCGCGCCGCAGGCGGTCGAGCTGAAGCTTCAGCCATGCGAGCTGCTGGCCGGCCTCGTCGTGGAGTTCCCGGGCCAGACGCTCCCGCTCGGCCTGATGCGCGCGATAGAGTTGGGCGAGGACCGCGTCCCGGTCGCGTTCGGCGCGCAGACGCGCCTGCGCGCTGCTGCGCAAATCGGCCAGCAGGAGGTCACGCTCGCGCAGCAGCGCCTGCTGGCTGCGCTGATGGCGCTCGCGCGCGGCGAGTTCGCGCCGCAGCATCGCCGCCTCGGTCGCCTGGAGATTGAACCGCATCTCCGGCGTCGGCAGGAGCCGCAGGAGAACCAGGGGGTCGATCCCCTCCCGGTTCAGGCGGAAGCCGTGGCAGCGGTAACGGCGTATCCCGCTTCCCCGCTTGATCGCGATCACGCCGGGAAGCGGCGTCCGCGTCGCTCTGGCTCGGGCCAGAAACACCGTCGAGATTTTGCCTGTGAGTGCGTGTTTGTCGGCCGGCGAGGTCTCGCTGTTGCGCGAGGTATGACCGCTCAGATGGGTCCGGGACGGATCCTCCCGCGTCAGCAGCAGGCGGGCGGGATCGTTGGCGTAGGCGATGCTGCCCGAGCGGGCGACGACCAGGACAGGGGCATCGACCGCATCGAGGACGCGCGCCGCGTCCGCGGTCAGCGGGCCTGAGCCGGCCGCCGTCGCCACGCTCTGATCCATCGACGAGGCCCCCCCGGACACGTCACCGCCTCCGTGCGGCCACGCGTGTTGTTCCGTGGAGCCGGCGAGGGCGCGATAAGCGTGTCGAGAACGTTCGGCATCGACGCTCGTACATCAGCCGCGTGATCGAGCCGCCATCACCCGCCACGATTACTGACATCGACGGAGTCCCCCCACTACCCACCGTTGCCATGGTGGCATGATCCATCCGGGTTATGATCGAAACACCGGATTAGTTCTGCCCAGGCGACCGTAAGGTTGTACGATATGACTCTGCTGCGGCGCGGTATATAACAAAAGTGTTTTGCCGATACCTCATTGTTGATAGCCCGAAAGGCGTATTAAGTTCATAATTGATAGCGCGTCGCGGATTTTCTGGAATGAGCTCCTGATCGAATCGACGACTCAAAATAATATTTGCCAATATCGGGTAGTCTCTTGAGAGAAACTTGCCGATTGCGGTTCGCATGTTAAGCATTGGGCGAGGCAGAGCTCTTCTGCGAGGCAGAAAAGTCTGTCAATTTGTCTATAATTCGGGATTTCGTTTTGATTTGACGTTTTCCTGAGTGCGGTGCGATCGAAAGCTGTGATTTTCAGAGCATAAAAACAGATCGGCGCGCTCGAAGTGAATTTATAGCAGATATATTCATTTTAATCGCGATGATCGGCAATCTAAGGAGTTAACGCTCAGTTATGTTGCGGATCATCATCGCAGATGACCAAAGAAATTTCCGCATCGTCTTGCGGCGAACTCTGGAATTGAATCTGAGTGGAATCATCGTCGTCGATGTTTCGAATTCATCAGAATTGATTAACAGCCTTCGGTCACCGCTGAAGACGGACCTCGTGATCGTCGGATCGCGCCTCCTTCCGGCCGGCGATCCGACCTATCTCGGAGCCCTGAAGCGCGCGTCCGGCACCGCACGCCTCCTGCTCGTCGTCCCCCATGCCTCGGCCGACCTGTTCCAGGATGCTCTGAGCCTCGGCTTTCACGGATTGATCGTTCGGCGCCAGCGCCACGAGGAAATGCTCGAGGCGGTCCGAACCACGCTCGACGGCCGGCTCTACGCACCCACCACCATCCTGGCCGTGAAGCCGCCGGATGCCGGGGCGGGGCTGCGGCAACCGGAGCGCAGCGTGCGAACATTCGGGTTGACCCTGCGCCAACGTGAAGTTCTGGCGCTAATCGGCAAGGGGTTATCCAATCGAGAGATCGCGATCGCATTGAGTATCGCCGAGGCGACCGTGAAAATTCACGTTTCAGCCGTGATCCGAATGCTCGGCGTCAGAAATCGAACCGAGGCTGCGCTGCTCGCGCCGACCATTCTCAAGGGAAAAGCCTAGTACGAACTGGATACGCCTTGTTGAGATGTCCAAGTTTTTTCTGACATGACAGGACACCTCCCATTCGGTCTAGTTAATTTGTGCCTAACCATTCTGCGACGCACAATATGTGCGTTTGAACGGCCTGAACAGAATCTGGCGGTCAGGGTGATCCGGCGCGGGAGGTTTTCAGGAGATCAGGGGAGTAGCTCCGATGGAACACATCGATACGCTCATCGTCAGTGACAACCGCATGGTCCGGGAAAGCCTGATCGCGCTTCTTTCCGGCACCCGCTTCATGGTGCGGCAGGTCGCGGCCAGCCCGGCGCTTCACCTGTCCGACCTCAAGGCGGCGCATTTGGCGCTCGTCGTCATCGATGAGGAGGCCGCGGGGATCGTCGGGCAGGTCGCCGAGGCGCTGCCCGAGGTCAAGATCGTGGCGCTCGCGCTGCGCGATACCGAAGGGCTGATGCTGCGCAGCCTTCAACTCGGCGCTTCGGCCTATCTGACCGAGGACGTCTCTCCGGCCGACCTGCTCAAGACCCTCGAGGTGGTGATCGCCGATTGCGCGGTGCTGCCGGTGAGCTTCCTCGGGCGTTTGTGCCTGGCCTTCGATCCGGTGCGCGCACCCGGTCCGGTCGCCGCCCTGACCGGGCTGCAGCGGGCGGACGGCACCTCGCTCTCCAGCCTGTCGAGCCGCGAGGTCAACATCCTCGAAGGGTTGGCCTTGGGGGAGTCCAACAAGGTCATCGCCCGCAACCTCGATATCGCGGAGGCGACCGTCAAGGTTCACGTCAAGGCGATCCTGCGCAAGGTCCGAGTGAAGAATCGGACGCAGGCGGCGGTCTGGGCGATGAACAAGGGCATCGTCACCAATGGCTGCGCCCCCGCCGAGCGGTTCGGCGGCCTCGTAGCGCCCTTCCCCCTCGTCGCCGGCCGTGACAGCTTCTCCAGCGCGCTCGCGGCTGTGGCCTGACGATCGTGCGGCGCCGTGAGGGCCCGGCGCCGCCCCTGCCCGAACGCGCGTGGTCCCGCACGCGATCGCAAGCCGAAAGACGAGGAAGCCGGCCATGAAGGTGTCCGTGGTCACCCCGACGCTGAACGGCGTCGAATACTTACGCGAATGTATTGAATCCTCGCGGGCCAGCGCCCGCAACGGCATCGAGGTCGAGCATGTGATCGTCGATGCGGGCAGCACCGATGGTACCGTCGAATTGGCGCAAAGCCTCGGCGCCACCGTGCTCCAGGGCAAGGATCGCGGCATCTTCGACGCGATCAACAAGGGCTCCTTCGCCGCATCGGGCGAGCTGCTCGGCTTCCTGGGCGCCGACGACGTGCTGCTCGAAGGCGGCCTGGAGGCCGTGGTCGAGGCCTACAAGGGCAGCCATCGGCGCTGGGTCGTCGGCGGGATCCGCTGGATCGACGGGCGCGGCCGGGGCCTGGGCGGGTTGGCCGCCCCGCCCAACTGGATGACGCCGCGCATGCTCGTGTGCCTCGGCTGGAACCCGGTCATGCACATGGCGACCTACATCGCGCGGGATTTCTACGCCGAGCTCGGCGGGTTCAACTACGCGTTCAGGGATTGCGGCGACTACGAGATGTTCTGCCGTGCTCTGGCGCAGGAGCCCTATGCCCGCGTCGCTAGGCCGGTCGCCTGCTTCCGCCGCACCGGGCAGAACAACAGCGCCAACCTCGCCCACAAGGCCCGGGCGCTGGGCGAAGTCGCCCAGGTGAAGGGGGTGCACGGGCCGTCCTCCCGCGCTGAAGAGCTGTTCTGGCGCTACGCGCTGAAGGGTTACTTCAACGCCCGCAATCCAGACTGGCTCGTCAGCAAGCAGCTCGATCTCGGCCGCAGCCGGCTGAAGCTTCAGCCCCACGCCCACTTCTGATGTCCGAGGCGAAGCCCTCGCGATCCCGTCGCGATGACGGAGGGCGCCGGCTCGGACATCGCGCCGGCGTCATGAGGCGGAAGCCGCTCCATTCGAGCGGATCCGGTGGCACGGTCCCGGCGCGGGGCGGGCGCCGCTATGCCGACCCCGAAACCGCCAGGGAGTCGCCATGGAGACGCTGATCGACCGCGCCCGCCACGTGGCGTCGGATGGCTTCCCGGGCCCTCCGCGGATCCTCGAATTCGGGCTGATGCCGCTCGTGACCGCCGCCTTCCCCGAGCGCACGACCTTCCTCGACACGCGGCTGCGCTGGGCCGATGTGCGGACCCGCGCGCCGCGTTCCGGCAGCTTGCCGCTGCGGCTGCTGAAGCTGGCGCGGCGGGTGGCCGGGATCGGCCGGGCCTGCCTCGCCCAGGACTACGACATCGTCGTCGCCCGGTGTGTCGGCCCGGTCAACAGCGCCGGGCACGCCTACCCCGTCCATGCGGCCCTGAGCCTGATCGGGCTCGCCTTCCGCGGCCTCGTCCTGTTTGCCGCCCGCGGCCCCCGCGTCCGGCTCGCGGTCCTCGACGTGACCGACCATCTCACGATCCACCCGCGCGACCGCGCCTTCCTCCGGCGGTGCGACCTGTTCTTCAAGCGCGAGTTGGCCGCCAATCCGTGGAACACCCTCGAAACGGTGCTGCCCCGCGGCGCCTGCGCCGGCCATGCCCGCCAGGATCCCGCCTGCCTGGCGCTCCGGGCCAAGCTGCGCCCCTTCGCCCTCGGGATCGAGGCGACGGCGCTGAAAACCCCGATCCCGGCCTCCGCGCGCAGCTACGATCTGTTCTACGCCGGCTCGGCGCAGGGCATCGCCTTCCGCGAGACCGTCAGCGGCGTCCTGCCGCGATTGGCGGCCCGGGGGTGGCGCATCCACGCGCCGACGCATCGCCTGAGCCCGGAAGCCTTCGCCGAGGCGATCACCCGGAGCCGGTTCTGCCTGTCGCCGGGCGGCGTCGGCTGGGATTGCTACCGGCACTACGAGGTCGCGTCGCTGGGCAGCGTGCCGATTTTCGATACCCGCCCGCTGACCGGCATCGAACCCTTCCTGCACGGACGCGAGGGGTTCTATCTCGACCCGCAGGAGGATCTGGAACGCGCCCTCGACCAGCTTCTGCGCACGGACGACGCGGGCGTCGACCGGATGACGTCGGCCGCTCAGGCTCTGGTCGAACGGGTCTACACTTTCGACGCGCTGGCCCGCTACGTGATCGCCGAGACGCTGGCGCTGGGCCCGTCCCCTCGAACGGCGTCGCCGCCGAGCGAGGCACTCGTCGCGGCGAAGGCCGGTCACCGGCAGCCCTCCCTGAACTGAACGGGTGGCTTCCGAGCGCGCGGACACCACCACCCACCCCGCCCGAGACCCGGCAGCCCCCGGCACCGTGGCCGCTGAGCCTCACCCTCACGATCACGCGTGCAGCCATGTTGACGCGACGCCCGTCACAGCCTATCTGACGCCAGCACCGAGCGCGGGATGGCGGACAACGCGATCCCACCTGCTTCCGGCCTCCCTCGACGGGGCCGGTGACGGCTCCGGTGGGGGATAGTTTAACGGTAGAACCGCGGACTCTGACTCCGCTAGTCCTGGTTCGAATCCAGGTCCCCCAGCCACTGAAAAACCTGAGCTTTTCCCTTTTCATCGCGAGAACATCACGCCCGGTCGGGAGAGCGGTCGGGAAATTGCGTTCTCGTTTCGAGCTTTCTGATCGCAGCAAGCGCGAGCGCCGGGTCGCGATTCAGGTAGTGGGCATCCAGAATTGAGCGGACGTCTCGGAGTGCGTGACCGGTGAGTGTCGCGATCTCGGGTTCTGAGCATCCGGCCAGTGCCAACCGACTCACTGCGGTACCGCGCAGGTCGTGGAACGTCAGGCCGGTGATACCGGCGGCGCGACAAGCCTTGCCCCACGAGGAGCGGAAGCCGTCGCCGGTCCAGGGCCGACCCTCCGAGTTCGCCAGAATTACCGGACTCTGACGCAGTGCTGCGTCGAGAGCAGCCTTCAGCGGCGCGCCGACCGGCACCACGACCCTTGCGCGCGTCTTGCCCTGCTTTAAGCGAATCGTGTTGCCGTCGTACGCCGACCACGGCAGGCGAAGGAGATCGCCCTGCCTCTGTCCGGTCCAGAGCGCCAAGATCAGCGGCAGATGCAGATGGGCCGGCGCGCATGCGAGGAACGCAGCCTCGTCGGCATCAGTCCATACTCTGTCGCTGCGCGTCGCTCGATAGAGCCGCCCTCCCCGCTCGCAGGGGTTGGCCAGGATGAGGCCGCGGTCGAGCGCCCAGGAGAGAATGCGGGCGAGCACGCTCCAGGCGTAGTCGGCCTGCCGACGGGATCGCAGGGCAAGGCGATCGCGCCATGCCATGAACTCGCCGCGGGTGCGTCGGTCGGTCAGCGCGCCAAGCGGGAAATCGCCGAACTCGACCTCGATCGCTTTGATGTGCCGCACGTAGTCAGAACGGGTGCGAGGTTCGCGGCCGAGGAAGGCGTCGCTGGCCTGGAAGTCCTGCATGATCGAAAGGAGGACGCCGCCCGCGGGTTTGCGCTTCTCGGCAACCGCCGCGCTGTAGCTTGCCATGAACTCGGGTGTGCCTGGCGTGCCCTCGATCCGGGGGCCTCCTTTCCATGCGTACCAGTAGGTTCGCTTAGTCCCGTCCGCTAAGACCTTAGTTTTGGAGTTCAAGCCCTTCAATCTAACGCGCATTGCGCCTAGCCTTCCATGCTTCTAGTTCCGACGTTGGTTCAGCTTGGGCGCCATCTCCCGAATGAACTACAATCTTATTGCCATCAACCTCGACACATTTGATTTTTAGGCCAACTCTCTGTGCAGCTTTCAGGGTGCGAATGATGGTGGCTTGTGACACATTCGAGCGGCGGGCCATGATTTACCATTCGCAACAATGGGTGGTCACAAGGGTGTATATCGCAGATGCAAGTACCAATAGTCTTCCATTAGTCTCGTGGGTGTTGGCGTGTTTTTTCGCCATCCTTCTGAGGTCCGTGAGGCGCGTCAGACTAGCGGGACGTTTGGTCATGTAGGTATCCAGGTATTTTTGTGGAACAAAAATGTTTATGGTGTTTCAAAAAACCTATATGGTACCACTAAATGTGATGCAAGTGTCGTTGTGCGAGGTTTTGGGCACTGCTACGAATGCCGGCGCGCAGAGGGATACGGATGATCTCAAAACCAAACGAGCGGCCGAAAAGAATGGGGCGTCCGCAAAAATCGGCCGATGAGCGCAAATCTGAAACGCTTCGATTTCGCGTGAGAGAAGATTTGAAGGATCGTGTTGCTGCGGCTGCGGCATCTTCTGGAAGATCTATTAGCGAAGAATCTGAGTTTATGATCGAAACTTTTCTAAAATATAGAAAAATTTTGGATATGATGGAAAAACAAGAGAATGTTCGCGAGCTCATCTCAAGTATTTGCAAGACAATATCAGTAGTTCAGGAGCATAAGATCGCCGAAAATCAGCCCGTCACGATGAATGACTGGAATGCTGATGGTCCCTTGCCTCAGTGGACCCGGTCTGGACTTCGTGCTGGACTTCAAGTTATCATCGAGCACTCGATTCCCCGACCCTTGGAGTTCGAGCAGATAGATTGGTCGGTGTCGCCGAAGCGGCTAGAGGATATAAAAGTGTATTACGAATCAAATATCAAATACATGCATGATATTGGCGTCGAAGTTGGTCAAATTTTTACTGGCCAGTCGATAGAGTTGAGTGATGAATTGGTTAAAGACGGATTTGGAGACGTGAAGTGATGATGCGAACCATGCTACATAACTTGTAAATAGCATCCTGTCCGAATATAAAAATGGCCGTTGTGGTGATCTATTAGTGTATGCTCGAATGCTTAGCAGCAATTTATTGCTTATCTGCTAGTTTATGCTTTACATTTGCCATATTTCGTAAAGCAATTGTGGCTAGCGAAATACAGGCTCGCATAAATAGCTAAGCCGACTTGTCGAACATTGCGTGGAGCCTTCTTGAAGCCAATACTTTTACGGCCCACTTGCAGCAAGCGCTGCCTCCGAACTGAGGCCCGTTCTTGGCGCGAAGTTCGGCAAGAACTTGGGCGCGGATGGCCTCGCCGTTTTTCTCAACATGCGCCCGCCATCGAGCCTCTTCGACGGCGCGCTCGTACTCGGCCCGCACGTTGAGCAGGGGGAGTTGTGACTCGCGGCGTAGAGCCTGCCGCCGAAGGATGTCGCTGAAGATTGCACCGCGATCAGGGACACTGATCGTCGGAGCAGGGCGCATATTTTTGGTGGGAAGCATGTGTGTCTCCCATTAGGGCGAAGGCAGCATCGTAGTTAATACGCGTGCACCCGGCCATGTTCGAACGTGCACACGATTTCGCTTGCGAGAATTTCGATCTAAGGCAGCATCTAATGATGCAGCTATCAAATACCGCCCCCTCGTCGGCTGATCGTAAGCATTCTAGACCCAAAACTTACTCCGGCTGGGCACTCGATCGAGCCATCATCCTCGATCGTGCATGTCCTGGCTTGCTGGCATCGACCCTGTACTTCGGATCGGCGCGTCGGCAGGCCCTGTTCCTGGCGCTGGCGAGCTTCGACTGGCTCGGACAGGCTGAGATTGCCAAACGTTTTCGATATGCGCTCGAAGAGACCGACGCTCCTGGCAACAGCGATCCAGCCGTGATCGGCCGTGCCATCCTGCTGCTACGCCGCCCGCGCAATCTTGTTCGTGCGCTCTTCGACACCGTGCCGGACGGGCTTCTCGGCGCCATGCAGCGGCTAGGGCATGCCCCTGTCGGGGCTCCGGAGACTTACAGGGAGCTTCAGCGCCTGTTCTTCTCCACCACCGCTCCAGACAGGCACAGGGTGAAGGTGCTCGGTCAGATGAGCGGCAGCCTCGTCGGCGCGCAGATTGAGATCGTTAGCCTGCTCGATCCCATGCTGCTGCATCCGGCGTTCGTCGCCAGTGTCAACGAAACGAAGCAGGTCGCCGAACTCAACGCTGCCCTGGCCTACGTTCGGGCGCGCTGCTCCAAAGCAACCGGTGAGGCGATCCGATCATCCCTGGCACGATTGAAGCCGGGCGATCATCGCTCGACGCTTTACAAGGGGTGGACCTATCGATTTGACCGGTTGCCGCGCACGCTCGACACCCGCGGTGACCCTACCCTCGTCACCCTCGGATCGGCCGACGCACTGGCGGATGCGGGTCGCCGTTACGCAAACTGCCTCAAAAGCAAAGCGGGAGAGGTCTACGTCGGCAACTACGTGTACATCGAGTACCGCCCGGCAGCACCGGAACCGGGCGTCATCGCCGAACTGCGCGTGACCACGCAGGGCTTCCTGCTTGAAGGGCTCTATGCACGCAAGAACTGCAAGGTAAGGCCGGAGCGCGCGGCTGCCGTGCGGCGCAAGCTGGCGGCCTGTGGGGTCGCGCTCTACGACCACGCGCCGGACGACGGGGACTTGGTTGCCGCCGCGGCACAGGTACTGAGCCAGTACAATTTTGCCGAGCCCGACAACACCGGCTGGGGCGTCGAGTTCGACGAGGCGCCCGCCAACGACCTCGAAGAGCTTGAGACCGTCGCGAGCGAGGCGGCCTGATGGACACGCCCGCGTATCAGCAGCCCGCAGCGGTTCAGATCATCCGTGACAAGCGCGGCATCATCGTCGGCCGCCTCGAGACGCAGCACCTCACGACGAAGACGGTCGCTCGCGACGCGCGCGGCCTTTTGGTCGGCCAGTACGATCATCGCGCCGACGTGACCCGGGATGCGCGTGGCGTTCTCGTCGGCACCGGCAATCTGCTCCCGGCTCTGGTGCTGCGATGATCCTAGAAATCGACGAATTGAACTTTGGCCGATACACGCCCGCGCAGCTTGCTGCCGTTCGCCCGAGCCTGGAACGGCTCGCTGACATCACGCGCCGCAATCTGCGTCTGCTCGACAGCGTCCTCGGCATCAAGGGTGAGGACTCAGCCCTGCGCGGGAAGCACGAACTCGTTCGTGCCGAGCTTGCCGAGGCCCGTACTCAGATCGAAAGCACGCGGCACGATCTTGCGACCGCGCACGCATGGATCGAGCAACTTCAGGGGCGGCTGGCGTCGATCGAGGACGACGAGGAGGACAAGCTCTACCGCAGCGTGGGGCTCGCAGCGACTGCCCATACCGTCGTTGTCGCTGCGGCGCGGCGGGCTCTGCTCCAACACTATCACCCAGACCGCCGGCCGCCCGAGAAGAAGGCGGCGGCCACGGCGAGTTTCCAGGCCGTCTGCGCCGCCTTCGAGCGGATCAAGGAGCTTCGTGAATGATCGAGTTGCTGATGCTGGTCGCTGTCGTGCGGGTCTTCCGACGCGCGATCGTCTGGATCACGCTCCACGTAGTCGCGTTCGCAGTTGGGGCCGTTTTCGGCTGGAAGCTGATGGATCGCGGCTGACGGTGAGCGGTGCAGATGTCGCCCAGAGGCTTGTGCCTGTAGAGGCGTCGCAACCTCGGTCTTCTTGGTCCGATGCATCCTCGCGCAGGCCGGTCGGCCGTCATGGGCTACTCGATCCGACCTCGGCAGCCCCAAAGCGAACGCCTTCCTGCGTCGGAAGCCGGAGCGCTTCGAGGGCGCAGTCAATCGCCTGTTCCGTCCGGATTGGGTCGGGGAACTCGATCCCTCCGCTGTCCATGTGCGCCAGCAGATCGGCATGCAAGCGATCGGCGTAGTCGAGGACGCTCTGCTCGAGCGCCTCGATGCTCCCCATGTCGATCAGCACACCCGGCCGGTACATCGCCACCGCGGCCCAGGCTCTTAGATCGTCCTCATCGTAGTCCGGCAGCACCTGATCCTCGATCCGGGTGCGTCGATCGCGGGCGGCCTTCTCATTGTCACCACAGCCCACCAGCGCGTCGTCTCGAAGAGCGGTCGCCATCCCGATCAGCAGTTGGCGGTCGAGCGGAGTACGCATGCGGTCGTTCCCGAGGAGGAACGCGACGTCCTTTGCGCTTCCCGGATGCTGCACGAGATTGCGCTCACGGATGTCCCAAACGCTTTGGCCGGCCTCCAGGAGAGCGAGCACGTCCAAGGCCGACCGCTCGAAGTAGAAGCGCCGACACAGGCTGTGAGTAAGTCGCTGGTCGAGAGCGGCGAAGATCGTCCTCCGGCGCTCGGGCACAGCCATGTCACGGCTCGCCTCACCGGCCCTCTCACCGGAAACACTCTCGATCAGCGCGTGGATGAGCGCACCAGGATATGCCATTTCCTGGTACCCAGCCCACATCAGCAGGTCGATCTGGGGATCGTAGGCGCTCGCAGAACTGCTGTAGAAGCCGTGCTGGATGGTACCGATCAGGCACCAATCGTCCGCCGGGTCGCACGACACGATGGTCCCACTGAGGGCAGGATACTTGGCGGCCAGTTCTCTCAGGGCCGGCTCCGGACACGACCAAGCCGTGTCGAAGACGCAGTCGTAGATCATCCCGTCGATCATGCGCCCGATGAAGTCGCACGTATTCCACTTCGTGCCCCAGGATTGGATGCACCAGTCGCGCCAGTTCTCGCACCCGGTAGCGGCGACGGCGGCCTGCCGCGCTTCATCCGATCGGTCGTCGAAGGTGGCCACAATCTCGGGCGGCACCGGGACAAGCGCCTCGAGATCAAGTGCGGGCGTCCCAGCGGGTTCATCGCGTTGAACGCGGATGCATTCGCTCTCGAAGCGCCTCAGTTCGGACACTGGACCGGTGAGGGTCAGGCGATTGATAGCGTAATTGGGCATGGGCAATGTCTCTCGTGTTGAGCAATGCCCTGACCATAGCTGCGCAGGAGTCCGGAAAGCGATTTCTTTTCGCACCGGCTGCGGCAAGCGAAAGAGGGTGACTACAGCTCGATCTTCGCCGTCATCGCGCCGGAACTCGCCTGATCCACCAAGTCTTCAGCGTCGGCATCGATCAATCCACCGCCAGGGGGCCGAAAGATATCGACGGCGGCGCTGGCAGTCGAATAGCTAGGTCTTTGGTTTCTGGATTGGGTGGGTACCAGAGGCGTTTTCGGCTTTCTGGTCTTGGCCTCATCAAAGATGGCCCAGACAATCTCATAGTAGCGCATCTCGTATTTAGCCGATCGCCGCAATCCTCTTCTTAGGCAGTCCCAGAAAATATCGACAAGACCGCGACTCCTGCCTCATTACATAGAAACGCGCCGTTGGGGCGCAGAAAGTACGCACATGATGATCCGTTCTATGCTCGATTGGCGAGCCCTTGTTCCGAACTCTGATGCCAACATCGCTGCGGCCAGCTACTTCGTTCTCGAACCTCTCCCCATCAGCCACGAAGGCACGAACGTGCTGACCCTTGATGTGGTTGGCGACGACGACTTGGACGAACAAGAGCCCAGCTACTACTGCATCGCCGTGGGATTTCCCGATTGCCCTGCCCGGCGGCATGCCTGGGAGACCCCCGACTTCATCGAGGCGATCATTATGCTCCACGAACTTCGGGAGCGGCGGCCGGATGCACGCGTCTACGTCGTGGACGACGTCAATGAATGGGGTCTCGAAATCATCGGCGACGACATGCTATTCGGCTTGATCGACGCGATGGCCGGGCGGGGGGACAGCTACGATCCGGTTGAGTGGAAGTGGCTGGCGGAGGATGCCGCCGGCAACTGCCCTTCCGAGGGCCGCAATTACAGCCCGTTCTTCGCTTCGATCGCGCAGGCGATCAAGGACCGCCAAGCCTTCTTTGCCGCCGCGGGCTGATCCGGCAGCCGCCTGACCGAAAGATATCGACGGCGGTCAGGGCTGCCTCGTATCCATACCTTACGACGCCGTTTGGGCGTCGGGCACGATCCACATTGCCAGAAAGCCATTTGATGCCCTCCAACATCGATCCACTCTCCGCGCTGCTGCGCGACCCCTCCTCCCCCTTCGGCGCCGCCTTCGATGCGCTCCGCAACGAGGGGCTGCCCGTCGCCCATGTGGTTCATCTCGAAGACACGGGCCAAGTTCTGATGGCGGACGAGGACGGCCAGTACCGCCCCGCTCACGGCGCCATCCGCCAGATGGTCACGGGTGAGCCCTGGCGCGATCCTGGCCGCATCAACCCGGTGCCTTCCTACCCCGTCCGGCACAGCCCGACGCGCTTGGCGGAGCACAACGCCGAAGTCGCCGACATGCTGCTGTACCTCGTCCAGTTCTACCGGCCCGCACTGGCGGCCGACCCCGAGATCGATGACGCCATCGCCGAATTCGTCGCGGCGATCGGCACGCCGATCAACCGTGGTCACCTCGTCGGCCTCGACGACAACTACGAGCGCTGGGACGTGATCGCCGGCAACTTCTTCGAGTACGTCACCGGGGAAGAGGGTGAGCCAACCGCGGTTGCCAACTGATCGTCCCCCATTGCGCCGCGCCGCTGCGGCGCATGAACCTCGGTCGGCTGCCCCGGGATCGCTCAGCGCCGACCACCTTCACCTATTAACTTGTGATTTAGGTCCTGTTGTCACTTGATCCAATCGAGCGTTGCGGCAAGGCAGAGAACGCCGGTGAAGCTGAGGGCGGTCTTCTCGTATCGGGTTGCCACGGCCCGCCACTCCTTGAGGCGCGCCCAGAGCCGCTCGACGATGTTGCGGTTGTTGTAGACCCAACTCGGGCAGGCGACCGGGGCCTCGTTGCGTTTGGTCGGGATCGCGGGCCGGGCGCCTGCCTTCCAGATGTGGTCGCGGAAGCCGTGGCTGGAGTAGCCGCGGTCGCCCACCACCCACTTCGGCACACCGGGCAATTGGTCGAGCAACGGGATGGCATGGGGCAGTTCGTGCGCCTGCCCCGGGGCGATGCGGAAGGCGACGGCGCGGCCCGCTCCGTCGGCGATCACGCAGGCTTTGGTGCCATAGCCGCCACGTGAGCGGCCAAGCGCTTCACGATGGTCTCGCTCGGCCGCAGATCCCCCCTTTTTGCAGCGCCCGCCGCCTTCTGATGAGCCCGCACGTTGCTGCCGTCGAGGAAGACCATGCCCAGTGCGAGACCGCGCTCCTGCACGCGGTCGAGCAACCGCTCCCACACCCCGGCGCGCGCCCACCGGATGAAGATCTGAGCAGCGCGCCACCAAGGGCCCAATTCCTCGGGGATGGCCCGCCACTTGGCCCCGTTCTGATGCCGCCAGAGGATGGCCGAGATCGTGCGCCGAAGCTCCTGAGGCGGCGTCTTGGCCTTTGGGCGACAGGCCTCGATCAACGGCTCCAACTCATCCCACTGCGCGTCCGACAGCATCACGCCTCCTCACTTGAAAACGAGAAAACGCCAGAGTTGGCAATCCGTTCAAGCGACAACAGGCCCTAATCCTATGGCCGATTTCGCTCAACAGAAAGCCCTGCTGCCTGCCGATGTTCGCTCCGAGCTGGAGGCGGCAACGTATTTCACCTTGGAGGCGTGCCAGGACTTCGGAGACCACGTGCTGCTCGCCTCCGTCGAGGATGCCGAGGAGGATGGCTACTTCGCGATCCACGCCGGCATGGCTGACCGCCCCGACAGTCGCATGATGCTGATCGCGTCCTTCCTCACGGAAGCGCTCGACAAGCTCGAATTCATTCGTGCTGTCCGGCCGGATGCGGGGCTGTGGTTCAGCAGCCTGGAAATCTTGGATCGGATTGAGCACGCGAACCTCGCGCGCGGCGTGATCCTGGCTCGCGGCTCGGCCTGCCCGGATGACGATGAGGACGAATGGTGGGTCATGGCCGACCATATCGCCAAGTGCGAGGCCAGGGGGCAGCCTCTCGATATGACGACGAACACCTCCCGCGTCATCAGCACGATTGCGGACCGGCTGCACTGAAGCACGCTGCCTGCGGTAGCGCCTGCAATCGTGGTTGCCAGGAGGGCAAGCTCATTGGCACGCCCCTCTCTCAGCCTTTCATCCCGCCAATTGGTGCGACAGCTTCTCTGCAAATCGCAGAGCACCAGTCGAGGCGTTTCTGGCCGTCTGGGTGATCCTCGGCATCTTCATGCTGAGCCAGCGCAGCTTCACCCTTGCTCCTAGAGACCGATGAAGCCGGCCTCGCCCGAACATAAATTTCGCTACATTTCCAATATATTGAATATTGATTTAAAAATATCTTCTTTCACTCGCACTCGACGTACTTCTTGGTATGGCGACATCGAGGTGCCCACCGGAGCGTTCCTCATCGTCGAAATGCAACCCCGGTGGATTGATGATTTGACGCTTCAGTTGGCCCTGAGCCGCTTTGACTACGCTGATCCGACCACCCAAGCCCGAAGAATGAGTCTGCGCCGGAACGTTCCGGATCTTGAGGAAGCTCTGAAATGGTGTGCACAGCACCGGATGGCTGCGAAGATCGTGACGGTTCCGACTCCGATCGAGGGGGAACTGCTCGAACGCTACCGTGAGCTCCAAGCGAGTGTGAAGACGCTCTATTCCCATTCGGTCTTTGACGCGAAAAGGCTTCACGCATCGCACCGCTTGTCGTTCAAACGATGGGAGGACGCGATGTACTTCAAGCTGCGCTGGTGATGCCCAGCAGTAGAGCTTATCCTTGGTCGTACAGATGAAGTGGCCTATTTCGGGCCAATTGGTTCATAACCCTGATGAAGGGGCAGCGAGGTCAGAGTTCAGATCGGCAGCGGCCTGATCTTAGCCTCGCGGTTCATCGGAAGTTCGAATAAGAAGGGGGGCTCCGCCAGGCGTAGGAGAGTGTCAACGTCGGGCCAGCGCCAGATCAGAAACGAGGCTTGCTGCTGGATCGGCGTCTTCTGGTAGGCCGACGCGAGGACGATGCCCTTCAGCCGAACCTGCCGAAAGGCCGCACGCTCCGCGCCATTCTTCCTGATTCGCCCATCGCCCGTGATCACGAGCCAGTCGTCCCCCGTACTGGCGAGGTACGCCATCCACTGCAGGTCGCTCGCGTCCCTGCCGCAGGGAAGATCGCGAATGTGCGAGGCGCTGTCCTTGCGATGCCGGAGATAACCATCGAGGGTTTCGGCCAGCACAGGGCTGGTGCAGTTGTCAAAAAAAACCCTCAAGCTACCGACCGCATGTCCATCTCGCGTCGAAACGCGAGCGCGCGCTTTACGGCGCGGATCGGCACGTCCCAGGTACGAGCTGCAGCTTCAGGCGAGCCCTCCGCCTCTACCGCGGACACCAGAGCATCAACCGGCACAGAGGTCTCTGCCTCGATCGGTTGTCCGAAGGAACGGGTCGGATCGATCTTCACCGACTTCGTGCGCCCGAGCGGCCACCACACGGCCGGGACGCCGGCCTCATCATAGTCGAGGTTGGTCAGGCTCCGCTCGATGACGTCCCGGAACGCGAACTGCTTCCTGAACAGATCGATGAGCTTCGTCTGGCCATCCTCCTCGACGACCTGAAGGAAGACCGTTCGACCATCCGACCTGAATTTCGCGGTCGAGAGAGGTCGCGCCTCTCCGACAAGATCGCGCGCCAGTTCGATCGCCTGCCGTACCCGCTGCGCACTTAGCCCCTTTTCGATGAAGGTCGAGGCCACGCGAACTTCCTGGAGGTCACGGAACCCGAGGAAGATGCCCTCATCGCCCAGGTCCACCTGCGGGCGCCACAGCGGCTCGTACTGCTTGCCGTTGGCCTCGTGTCCACGGAGCCATCGCGAGATTTTCGCTGGGCTGATGAGGAGAAGGCGGCCGGCCTCAGCGGGCGTGTAGAGCCCGATTCCAACCAAGCCTGCGGCTTCTGTCTGCGCGATATGTCCCACGGAGATGTGCTCGGTCGTTGCAGGCCCAGCGTCAAGGGATTTCGCTGCTGCTGCGTGCCCTCGACGTGGCGCTACCAACCGCCTCGGACAAGTCGCTGCTGTTCCTGTCACTACCGCCGCAACTGCCGAGCCCTTACTCGATCGTCTGCGATGCTGGTCCGGCGCGGCTGATGCGCTGCCCAAGCCCGATTGCTTGCGCGAGTGCCGACCGCTTCGCTGAGTAGTTCGACGCTGTCATAGGATAATCGGCATGCAGTCCGTAGCGCTCGCGGTAGCCCTGTGGGTCGAGGTTGTGCCTGCTCAGATGCCGCTTCAGCATCGTGTATGACTTACCATCGATGAACGAGATCAGGCCGTCCGGTGTGATGGATTTTCTGATCTGGGTGGGACTTGGCTTCTCGACTTCAGCCTTCGGCCCGTCCGTGTCCGCAGTGCCATCACAGGCGATCAGCGCGCTGTGCACCTCGGCTAGAAATCGAGGTAAATCATTCGCCGGCAACGTATTTTTGGCAACAAAAGCCATGACGATCATGGCAGCGAGGTCGATGCGGTCGATGGCGCCAACAGTCCTGGCAGCTTCATTGCTCAAAGTATACTCCTTCGGCTGATGGCAAAATTGGAATCATGTCTTCAAGTAGGCTACGACGACGGGCCAGCTCCCAAAAAGGGTATGGCTAACGATTTTCTCTGGCGAGCAGGATCCATTGGAAGTGGCGTGACGCCGATGATGAGCTGCTCGGCTCTCACAGACCGCGCATCGCCTCGATGGCGGCCTGCTGGCGGAGCTTGCCGGCGTCGGGCCGGAGTTCGAGTTCCATCGCGGCGATGAGGGCCATGTCTGCGGCTTGGCGCAGGCCGACGCGGTAGGCGGCGAGTTCGCGGGGGCTCACTTCGAGTGCCCCTGAAGCTGCTCGAAAAAGGGAGCCAGTTCCTCGTCGTAGTCGTCCCACTCGTCGCCGGCAGGCAGGGCGAATTGCTCTACGGCCCCGTCCGACTTTCGAATGATGCACCACGCCACCATACCGGGCTCGGGCGGCACCGGCCACGCCTGGAACTCGGTGGGTGGCTGACGGCGCAGGCGGAACTCTCGATCCGGGTTGTTGTGGAACCACTGGCTGTCGATCTCGGTCGGGATCATCTCGTCTCCTTCATGCTGGCGCGGCGATGGCGTTGCGGGCTTGAGCGATCATGAGCGCCATCCAGGGAGGCCAGCCCACGCCTCTGTGAGGAGGCGTTCGCGACGCTCTGCGCGATCAGGCGCGGCGTCGCAGACTTGGCGAAGCACGGCCTCAAGGGCTTCGCTGCCGTCGGAAGCGGCAATCTCCTCACCCTTTCGACGGATCGCGGCCCGGTAAGCCTTCGTGGCCGGTCCCGCTGGCTGCGTCTCGGCCGCAGCAACGATGGTTATGAGGCCGCCCACGCCTGCCTCGGTCACGGCAGGCTGAACCGGCTCGGCCGGCTCTATGGGATCGCCCAGCGTTGGCGGAACGCCGAGGTGGCCGGTGGTGTGGGGGCGCTTCATGGATGCCTCTCAGGCTGAACGATGTAGGCGGGCAAAGCTGGCAAGCACCTGTCGGCGGTCGAGCGCCGTGAGGGCGCCGAGTGCTTCCAAGGCGATCGGCAGGCGGGACACGTCGCGTTCGGCGCGGTGCAACTCGTCGGCGAGGCGTTCGCCGCGCGGGCCGGCGCCCCGCCTCGTCACCTCGGCTTCTTCTTCGAAAACCGTTGCCGCACTTCTTCGCAGGCCCGCAGAGCCCCTGCCAGGGCTGCGCCGGCCTCCTCGTCCTTGGCGGTTTCGGCTGGCGCACCCCGCCGGCCGGATCGCCGAGGCTCTGCCCTGACCCATCTGGCCGCCACTATGTGATCGATGTCCACGAGCATCGTCTAGGGACACGCCCAAGGTGTTGCCGAATTGCCGCTTCGGCTGACGAACGACGCTGTTTCGTAGGCCTGCCCAAGTTTCCGCTACGGAGTGTGACCGATGCCTACAGGCAATAGGTCGCGCCTGTTGGGTCGGAAACTCAAGTCATGCTCCAACGCGTTGCTAAGGTGCTCATCAAGTTCACGTCAGCCGCACCGATAGCCAACACGAGCCGGCGAACGAGCGCCACGAGCGCCGCAACAAATGTGCATTCGGGCGCGGTCCCGGAGGCGAGGATCAAGGTCGGCCCTACGCCTGCTCCGATCGGCACCCGCGCAGCTTCCAGTCTGTCGAACATCCAGGCACTACGTGGGCTCGCAGCGGCGATGGTGCTCGTCCATCATGCTGCAATCTACGCCCATTTCCTACGCGGCGCGGACCGCCTTCTACCGCCTCTCGACGCTTTGTTGGGCCCGTGGGGCGTCTCAATCTTCTTCGCGATCTCCGGCTTCCTGATGTCGGGTCTCGTCGTGCGCGACCCGCCCCTCGTGTTCCTGTCTCACCGGATCTCCCGGATCTTTCCAACCTATCTTGCAGTCGTGGCGCTGTTCGCGGTGCTCTTCGCCGGTCTCGGCCTGAGCTTCGGCGGTCTCACCCCACTGTCGCTGTCGCTCGCTCCCTCAGGCCCGCGCAGCTACGCGCTCAACGTCGAGTGGACGCTCGTCTACGAAACAAGCTTCTATGTTGGCCTCTTCCTCGTCGCCTGCACCGGCCTCTCTCACCGGATCACCGCAGTAGCTACCCTATGGCTCGGGCTGCTCGCGGCGGCATTTCTGCTGCTCCCCGAAGGTTCCCGCGACACGATCCAGCCACCCATTTACCTGCTGCCGATCATGGCAGGCTGCGTCCCCTTCGCAGGTGGCCTGCTCCTACCTCGGCTAATTGCCGCTGGGCGCTTTCCTCCAGCTGCCGGGCTCCTCTTCCTGCCGTTGTGCGCGGCTTGCTTCTTCGTTGAGAAGGACGTGGCACGGTGGCTTGGTGGGGTTGCAGCGGTGCTTCTCGTCGGCGCTGCCGCCGTAGGGCGCCAGATCCAGGATGAGGGCGCCTTGTCCCGGTCAGCGCTCGCCCTCGGCAATGCCAGTTACGTCCTCTACCTCGTCCACGCTCCAATTCTGGTTCTAACAGCCTGGGCGCTGCCAGCTCAGTGGTCTGGGCTCACCTACTGGCTCACCGCTGTTGCAGCTTCGTTGGGGCTCGCAGCGCTGCTCGGCCCGCTCGACATGGCGCTCTACCGCGCTTTGCGCCGTCACATCGATGCGGCCCCGCCCAGGACCCTCAAACGGTGGCTTGCCATCTATCTTCTGTTGTTTGCAGGTTGTGCCGCGTGGGGCAGCGTGGAAACCGCCCGCAACGATTGGCGCGAAAGCCGGGTTCGGATGGCGCTGGCGGCTCTACCTCCAGACACTTGGACCAGTCGAGAGACGGCTGCCAACGCGATCTTCAACCATGGCGTTGCCCTACCTGTCTCGGTGCAAGGTGCGTTGGAAAGCATCGAGCGTCTATCGTGGACTGAGGCCCTAGTGACCGCCTTTGCCTATGATCCGGCGCAACCGAAACGGACCTTTCTTCTGGCTCTTTACTGCTCCGGTCGACTGATCCATCTTGATCGGCCACGTCGTGCGCGCAAGGACCTCATTCCCCTTCTCGGCCAGGAGAATGCGGGACATCGGATCGGCTATCGAATGCAAATTCCAGCTGAGGCTTGCGTGTCGGACCCTGCCCCGATCGCGATTATCGTCGATACCGAGGGAGGGATGGCCGTTCTCGCCGTCACGTCGCCTCCTCCACATCCATTGCAATGACGTACGCGAGACCAACAGGGGGCCCCGTCACGTCTGCGAGAACAATGACGGCAGATCGTCATCCGCACGATCGCTGATCCGCTCGACAGACTCTTGGTAGCAGGCGGCGCTGCTGCTGACTGCTCCGAGATAGCCAACCGGCCGGCCATCGCCTACGCAGAAGCGTAGCCATTGGCCTCGATGCCCTGCCATGCCGATCCGGCGCGAGCACCGCTTCTTCTATCCGATCGACTGGCCGCAGCTCTCGGCGGTGATCCGCTTCGGCCGTGCGAAGGGCCGGTGCGAGGGCTGCGGGCGCCCGCACGGTCAGACCGTGTTCCACCTGGGCGATGGGCGATGGTGGGACGAGGAGGCTGCCTCCTGGCGCGACGGAGCCGGCGCAATCGTCTGCCTCGCGGTCGGCTCCGACGATGTGCTCGGGAGCGCGCGCACGACGCGGGTGGTGCTCGCCACCGCGCACCGGAACCATGATACGGCCGACAACAGCTCGGCGAACCTCGCGGCCTTCTGCCAGCGATGTCACATCCTGCACGATCAGCCCGAGCACCAGCGGCGGCGCTGGCGGACTCTGTTCCGGCGGAAGGCTCTCGGCGACCTGTTTCGCGGCCCCTACGGTTGATCTTCGGATCGCGCCAGCGCTGCCGCGTGAGCCTCTATCAAGATGCCGGCCCAGAGCGTCACGAAGCACAAGATGATCCGATCCTTCGGCTCTTGCTGCTTGGTCGGGATCGCTGCGGCTTCGGTTCCGAGATGGATGTGGACCTGCCGATACGCAGCCGACGTGATCGCTCTGTGTGCCCCCAGAGCCTTCTCGAAATTCACCGCCTCCTGCTTACCGATCCTCGCCTCCAGGCTGTGAGCGAACTGATTGCGAAGTGAACCGACAAAATTCAGGGCGGGCTCGAAGCTTGGATCGAGACCGAGAGCAACCGCCAGCTTCACGCGCATGTTGTAATCGATGTCGCGATCTTTGATTGCCTCCGGCTTCGGAAGTCGGGCCTTGATGAACGCTATGAGTTCGTTCTCGATGTAGATGTGCCCCCTAACCACAGCACCAAGCTCGTCGTCGCCTAAAAGGGCGCCGCTCAACGCTTCGACCTTCGCCTCGACGTTCAAGTGCGCGGCCGTATTCTCGTCTCTCATGATGCTGCTCACATGCAGGGACTCGCCGGCCACGCATGAACGGGGTGAACATGGCGGCCGGCGCTCTCGCGGTTGGGAACCCTAAGGCTCAACCGCTGCGATCGGGGATAGCCTCTATCAACGTCTGAACGGTCCTGTCGGCTACGTCACGTCTTGCACCACGATCAGGTTGATGTCGCGCCGACTAATATGCACGAGATCGATCCGTATTATGAAATCAACCCATTTGCTTCATGGCGCTGCCAACAGCACATTCCTCTTCACGAAGCGACGGGCACCCGTCGCACCAACGAAGAAGAGGCTGAACACAATGTCCAAGCAGATCATCTCGCGCGCTGCTGCCGCTCTGGCGCTGACCCTGACCGCCAACGCCGCCATCGCGGGCGAGCCGGCCGGCATCGACAACACCAAGACGGTCGGTGCCCTCACCCTGGAGACTCGGGGTCTCGCCACCAACGTCGGCTTGGTGCACCGCCAGGGCGGCTATGCCCTTCCCGGTGCAGTCCAATGGAAGGTTCCGGCTACCAGCGATCGGGTGAAGCAGGCCGCCGCCTTCTAAGGTGGTCGCAGAAAAGAGAACGGCCACGAGAGCCGGAACGAAGGTGCGCGTACATCCGGCGTCACCCTCATCCCGGCATCGTGGCCGCGTCCGATCAAGCGACAGGATCGCGATCGGCATGTCTCTGAAATGGGGACGGTATGGTTAACAATCAATGAGCGGCGGAGGCGATTGACCTGCTGCTCGCTCGGGAACCAGCGAGGCTGATGCTCATCTTCGAGGAGTTCCCATCGCCACGCTTAGTGAGTGGCTGACGCGACAAGTCGTAGAGGATGCTGCCAACGACGCCTGAGGCGTCCCGTAGTGCCTCACCATCGCACGTCGCGGCCACCTTGATGCCAAGTGCATGGGTGTGGCTGCGTCCATAGAGATAGACGGCCAAGCGAGCCCGCGTCTCTTCTGGGATCGTGGCGAGGAGATCCGACAGCACGAACTCGTCCGCACGGTAGATCGTGCCGAGAGTCTTGAGTGGCACGGGGCAGTGATCGTCGTAGAGGTCCGGAGCCACGGCTGGCCTCCCATGCTGAACGGGCGGCAGAGTCCAGCAGGACGGTTAACGAAACGTGAGCAGCCCCGCCGCCCGATCTGCTCACGGGCTAGCGGGGCGTATCCACACTCTTACGCTGCGCCGTCGTTGGCTCGATCCCCGTCCTTAGATAATTGGCCCAGGTCGTCTACGCCGTGACCCCTTTCTTCGTGGGCGTGTTCTTGGGCCTGATCGAGGTTGTCGGCGACCTCTTCGCGTCAATCGACTGGGCTGTCTCGTGGTAGGGCGTCCGTGTAGACTTGCTGACCTATTTGCAAATCCATGCGGCCAGTCGTCCGGCCGATCATGATGTCGACCGTGGCCAATTGATACGCGAACGACAACGTGCCCCAATACTTGCACCCTGACGATCACGAATACGCGGGCACCACCAACGCAATCGGCTTCATTGCCCCCCGACAACGACGACGAACTCGATCGCCGTTACGACGCGACCCCGCTGGCTTTGCCCGGGCACGAACAAACCCGTGATCTTCCACGACACGATGAGGCCGTCGTCTCGAACATCTTCGAGAAGGAGGCGGTCGTCTACTTGGCGGACCACATCGACATCGTCGTAGCTCCCGACCTGGAACGCGTTGACGGGCTTGCCGCGGAAATCACATGCTGCGGAACATCGCCATACCGACGATCAGGCCCACGCTTCCCCCATCGTCTATACGCGGGCCTGCGGCTCTCCAGGGCGATCTATTTGGGCATCATCCCGGTCGTGTTCGTGCGCATCTACGGGGCCGAACTCGATCTTCCCGGTCGGCGTCCCGATCCGCGGACGGAGGACATCACGCCGCCTCTACCTCTTGCGGAGCGGCCGCGACCGCGATCCTGCGCAGCCTAGAGAGGGAGATCTGCCGCTGCCCGTTCTTGCCCATCTTGCCCGCCTGCTCCCAGGCTCGCGCACCGTCGCCGTCGAAGACGATCTCCGCCTCGGTTGGGGAGACGACCTTCAGGACGACGAGACGTGCGCAGGTGGCGTAGAGCGCAACCCCATTACCGCCCGTCATCTTGATCTGCACCTCGCGGCCTGTCGAATCGACCGCATCGTGGCCAGGCGAAGATTGTCGGTAGAGGGTGAGGCCGAGAGCCTCGGCGGCGACCACTTCGCCGATCGAGCCGACGAGATGGCCGTCCGGCGTGAAACTGCGACCGGGATAGCGGGTGGAGAGCTCGGCCACGGCCTCGTAGATGCGGGCAACGGCCGGCGGGAGCGGGATGCGGAGGTTCATGCAGAACCGTACGCGCGCGAGACTCTTCCGGCATGTGGTACCTTCGACCGTGGGTGACGTCCGGTGTCTGGCAGACCTCCCATTCGGCCCTGGCCGTCTACCGGTTCGAGGTCGGACGAGCAATATTCTCTATGATATCGGTGCGGCCCCGGTATCACTCCCGGGTCGAAGATCGAGGATGTTCGGGCTTCGAGGCCGGAATCACGAGGTCCAGCTACGAGATCACTGGGGTCACAAGAACTCGGTCACGGGGTCGAGTTCATGCAGGATCGAGGTCACCGGACTTCGAGGACGAGGGAGCCGGAGGCGGCCGATATCATAGAAGACATAGACCCCTTCAGCGCAAGCGATATCATAGACTAAATTAGGTACTTCGTACATAGATCTAATCTAGTCTATGATATCGGATCACCGTGGCCGGCGACCCGTCCTTTTCTTTGTGGCCGAGTTCGTCCTCTGCGCATTTCGATATCCGCAGTTGTCGATCTCGTTCTCGTACTTCTTGCGTGCTTCGCCCTTCGGGTTCTCGATCTCGTCCCACGTATTGACCTCGGTCATGTCGTCGCCGTGGACCACGAACAGGCGCGGTTCACCGGACGTCGCCCACTTCAGGTGCAGGAACTGGTCCGAGTGGTAGTTCCAGGTGCCCGCGTCGAGAACGAAGCCGAAGAGGTCGTCGGGATCGATGTACGTGTCGTTCGTGTACTCGATCAAGAAGTCGTGGAAGTCGCGGTCGATACGACCGGAGGCATGGTTCTTCTTCACGAGGGGAACGAAGCGATCGCGGCTGCGAAGCTGCACGTTCCTTTTGAACTGGTACGTGTTGATGAGGCCGAGGGTCACGAGCCGTTCGAGCGGCATCGTGTAGGCCTCGATCGTGACCGTGTACCTCGTGCGCTTGCCGGTGTTCCCGTTCTTCGTGACCTTCTTCTCCGCGCCGTTGTCCCAGAGGGTCGTTTTCATGAACGTGATCGAGTTCTTGGGCGGGAGTGGGCCAGTTCGAGGGTCGGCCTTCGACAGAAGGTGATCTTCGATGTCGTTTCCGTCGAAGTTCGTGGGTTGCGAGTTCGTCAATTCTTCGATGCCGGCGGCGAGTTCGGGGGACAAGGCCGCGAGCTGCCCCAGCAGATTTTTAAGCTTTGTGGAGTCCATGAGAATAGCTTCTATGAAACGTTGTAGATGTATTAGATGATATCGACAGCCGATCCGTCGATAAATTTTTCTAGTCAGAATAATTTCGACTTCCCGCCCGTTCGTCGGCAGAATTGGGTCATGATCGAAAACGCCAATTCCTCCGATGACGCTAATGAAGAAATCATTGCCCTCTTGGTGATGCTCGACGAGCGCGACGCGGAGATCGCACGCCTCAGAGAACGAGTTCGCTGGCTTGAGTTCACGCCCGAGCGGGCAGCTGAGCGGATCAAGGAGCGGACTCACCCGGCCCTGGCGCCCTTCAAGGCCGAAGATGGCCCTCGTGGAAATATGGGACAGCCACTCATGCCGCACGAAGAGCTCTACGCGTTCATGCAGAAGAACTGGCCCACGCCGGCCTCCAAGAAGACGCGATGATCGTGGGCCGGACCTTTGCGCAGGACGAACAAGTCGCCGCCGCCCCCAGGAACGAGTGAGCCCACGAAAGCCAAGAGGGTAAATCGTTACAAGCCGGCGGCTGATTTGAATTTTGACCCGACGATCGCCAACCTGCTATCACCGAGACAGGCGCCGTTTTGGTGCTGACCAAAATTTCAGAAAGTTGTTTTTATGACCTACTTCATCACCGAACTCGATAAGCTCTCGCACGCCGAAATCGATGATCTGAAGCACGCCTCAGATTTCACGCTCGAGGCGGAGATCTGCCGCTTGAGCCAACACCGGGTGACCTCAATCGAGGCGGCAGAGCAGGACGGTCGCTTCGTCGTCCATGTGACCCGTGACGGCCGTCCGGATCGTCGGTGGCTGTTCCAGGATGTGACCTTCGCGGAAGGAGCCGCGGTCACCCTCTGGAACCTCAAGCAGATCAATCCGACCGCCAAAATGTGGCTGTCGTGCGAGGACGGCCGGGCAGAGATTGTCGGTCCTGACCCCCTGCGTGGCGCGATCAAGGCCCGCGCCGCGATGAACAACGATGGGGCGCGGTTCAGCGCCTGGGCCGCCGTCGCGATGTACATCGACGAATGCGACACTCACGGCCGCAAGGTCGATTTCGATGCCGGGCTCGATCACGTCTTCTGGCAGATTGCCCGGTATTTCGAGCCCCTGTCGGCCTGATCGGGATCGGCGCTTTTCGCAACATCACCCCCTCGTTTTCAAACTCTAGCGCCACAGAAGCGCCAGCACATTTCAGAGACCCTTTCTCGATGACGTACAATCACCTCAACCTGAACCACCTCAACCAGGCCCAGCGCGCCGACCTCTCTCGCGCGACCTACTTCATGTTGGAGAGCTACTACGAGACCGACGACCACAATATGCTGGACTGGCTCGAAGAGGCGCCTGAGTTCGCCATTCACATCGGGCTGCCGGATCGTCCTGCTCGTCGTTATGCCTTGAGCTTCGGGAGCTTCGACAGCGCGTTGCAGGTTCTTGACGAGCTGAAGCGGTCGCACCCAGATGCCGGGATGTGGCTTTCGTGCCAGGAGATCCTGGCCGAGATCGAGGGCGACGATGTCTGGCGCGGTGCCATCAACGCCAGGGCGAGCTACGATCCGACCAACGACGAGTGCAATTGGGCGAGGCTCGCAACGGCCATCGTGGAGTTCGACACGAGCGGTCAGCCAATCAGCCTGGACGATGATGCTCCCGACATCTTCGAGGACATCGTGGAACGTATCAACGCGGCTTCACGCTCGAAGATGGGCTGATCGGGTTTCGTGGACCGGCTGCGGCCTTCCACTTCAAGGCTCAGTTAGGGATGTGGGTTCGCATGCCGTTGGTTCGGCTGTGCGCCATCAGCGGACTTCCACGCTTGAGGGACTAAACGTCCGCTCCTCCAACGCGTGCCGACCTTCGTAAGCCACGCCATGAGATTGCCATCAGCTGCAAAGGCAGGATGGACGGCTCAAAGATGCTTTAGTCCGAAATTCTCCAGTAGAGGCAGAAGCTCATCTCGGGCGCGTAGGCGATGGTCGTGGACGCGAGCCTGAGCGTTCGCCGGGTTGCCATGCCGAATCGCATCGATGATCGCGCGGTGCTCGGCCACGGAGGCTCCAAGTTCGCGACGGAGCTTGAGCGTCAGCATCCGCGCGCGATGGGATTGGTCGTTGATGGTCTGGATGATCCGGGTCATTCGCCCGTTGCCTGCCCGCTCGACGAGAACCCGGTGGAAGCGGGCATCCGCTTGGCCCCAGGTCGGAAGGTCGCCAGCCTGCCAAGCCTGAGCCATCTCTTCCGTGTAGCCGGCCAACTCGGAAGCCACGGCCTCGCGTTCGGCGTCAGGAAGAGAGGCCAGCAGTTCGGCCGCGCGGCCTTCGACGGCGATGATGACGTCATAGATCTCCCGCATGTCCTCTGGCGCCAGGGCGCAAATCAGGACGCCGCGCCGGGATAGCACGCGCACCAGCCCGTCTTCCTGCAGGCGAATCACCGCCTCGTGCACGGGCGTACGGCTCATCCCGAGGCGAAGGGCGATCTCCTGCTCCGACGCTTGGTAGCCAGGCGCGAAGCTCGAGTCTTGGATTGCCTGCTTCAGGGCCGCGTAAGCGTCGTCGACCAAAGAGGGACGACGTTCAACCTCCTGATTCTGCGCCACTTTTGAAGCCCCCCGCGTCCGCGACATCGCACCCTCCGCCTTACAGTTCTTCGTACCAGCTTCCATGCAAGGTGCAATGCGGGGTTGACACGAATGCGAGAATAAGCGCACCTAATGCCATCTTGCATGCAAGTTGGCACACAGAGACCAACGCATGCTTGCCTACAGGAGGAAACGATGGACGCCTCGCTCGAGCGGGCAACCATGCGCAAAGTCGCATGGCGCCTGGTTCCTTTTATCTGCCTTCTCTACTTCATCGCCTTCATCGATCGCGTGAACATCGGCTTTGCCGCGCTGACGATGAACAAGGATCTCGGCTTCTCATCGGCCGTATTCGGCTTCGGCGCCGGCATTTTCTTCTTCGGATATTTCCTGTTCGAGGTGCCCTCGAACATCATCCTCGACAAAGTCGGTGCCAGGATCTGGATCGCGCGGGTGATGATCACCTGGGGGATCATCTCGGGAGCCTTCGCCTTCGTGCAAGGCGAGTACAGCTTCTACACGCTGCGCTTCCTGCTCGGTGCGGCCGAGGCCGGCTTCTTCCCCGGCATTATCCTCTACTTGAGCTACTGGTTCCCGACCCGGTACCGGGCCGGAGTCGTCTCGCTGTTCATGGCGGCGGCGCCGATCTCGGTGGTGCTCGGCTCGCCGATCTCCAGCGCCCTGCTCGGGATGGAAGGCGTCCTGGGCCTTCATGGCTGGCAATGGATGTTCCTCATTGAGGCCGTGCCCGCCGTGGTGCTCGGCGTGGTCGTGCTGTTCTACATGACCGACCGCCCCGAGAAGGCGCGGTGGCTCTCCGACGAGCAGCGCGCCTGGCTCGTCGCGGAGATGAACGAGGAGCATGCCCGCAAGCAGGTCAGCGCCAAGCACGGCATCCTGGCCGGGATGGCCGATCCCCGCGTGCTGGCGCTCGCGCTCATCTATTTCGGCACCTCGGCGGGGCTCTACACCCTCGGCATCTGGGCGCCGCAGATTATCAAGAGCTTCGGCCTGTCCACCATGGCGGTCGGCTTTCTCAACGGCGTGCCGCCGACCATCGCGATCATCGCGATGATCCTGTGGGCCCGCCATTCCGACCGGACGGGCGAGCGCACCTGGCACGTGGTCATCGCCTGCCTCGTCGCCTCCGTCGGCCTGATGCTAGCTGGCGGTGCATCCTCGGCCGTCGCGGTCATCGCCGCGCTCAGCCTCGTCAACGTCGGCATCAGTGCGGCAAAGCCGCCGCTCTGGGCCATGCCGACAATGTTCCTGTCGGGCTCGGCGGCGGCTGTCGGCATTGCCACGATCAACTCGATCGGCAATCTCGGCGGCTTCGTCGGTCCCTGGGCGATCGGCTGGATCAAGGATCGGACCGGCAGCTTCACCGGCGGCCTGATCTTCGTCGCCGGGCTGCTGATCCTTTCTGCCGTCGTCACCCTCATCGTCGCCCGAACCGGGCGGCGTCCTGAGCCGGCCGGCGCCGTCGCGCGCTGATCCCTCCACACATCCTTCAAGAGCAAGAGAGGATACGTCCTATGAAGACCTACAACATCGCCGCCATCCCCGCCGACGGTATCGGCATCGAGGTCATCGCCGCCGGCATCGAGGTACTCGACGCGCTCGCCGAGAAGACCGGCGGTTTCCGGTTCAAGTTCGACCATTTCGACTGGGGCTCGGACTACTACAAGAAGCACGGCGTGATGATGCCGGCGGACGGCCGCGAGCAAATCCGGAACCACGATGCGATCTTCTTCGGCGCGGTCGGCGCGCCGGACGTGCCGGACCACATCACGCTCTGGGGCCTGCGGCTCGCCATCTGCCAGCCCTTCGACCAGTACGCCAATGTTCGCCCCACCCGCATCCTGCCGGGGATCACCAGCCCGCTGCGCCACGTCAGCGGTCCGGAGCTGAACTGGGTGATCGTGCGCGAGAACTCGGAGGGCGAGTATGCCGGCGTGGGCGGGCGTGTCCACCAGGGCCATGCCAACGAGGTTGCCACCGACGTCTCGATGATGACCCGCTCGGGCGTCGACCGGATCATCCGCTTCGCCTTCAAACTGGCGCAGTCCCGCCCGCGCAAGCTGCTGACCGTGGTGACGAAGTCGAACGCGCAGCGCCACGCCATGGTCATGTGGGACGAGATTGCGGCTGAGGTTGCGAGGGACTTCCCCGATGTCACCTGGGACAAGATGCTTGTCGACGCCATGACTATGCGCATGACGATGAAGCCGGAGACGCTGGACACGATTGTCGCCACGAACCTGCACGCCGACATCCTCTCGGATCTCGCCGCGGCGCTGGCCGGCTCGCTCGGCATCGCGCCGACCGCCAACATCAATCCGGAGCGCACCTTCCCGTCGATGTTCGAGCCGATCCACGGCTCGGCCTTCGACATCACCGGCAAGGGCATCGCCAACCCGATCGCGACCTTCTGGACCGCCTGCCAGATGCTGGAGCACCTCGGCGAGCAGCCGGCAGCCGACCGGCTGATGCGGGCGGTTGAGCGCGTCACCGCGGATCCGAACCTGCACACGCCAGACCTCGGCGGTAACGCAACGACCCGGCAGGTCACGGATGCGGTGATCGCGGCCGTGCAGGGCGACAACGAGTAGGATCGTGGTCGAGCCCGACGATTTTCTGCGGCGGCTCTTCGGGGCTGCCGTGGCGGCGGCCGATCCAGCCGTCAGCCTGTCTCGGCACCTGCCGGACCCGCCTCGCGGTCGCACCGTGGTGGTCGGGGCCGGCAAGGCCGCCGCCTCGATGGCCCGAGCGGTCGAGGTGGCATGGCCGGGCGAACTCTCCGGGCTCGTTGTCACGCGCTACGGACATGGCGCCCCAACCCAGCGCATCGAGGTGGTCGAGGCGGGCCATCCCGTGCCCGATGCGGCCGGAGAGACCGCCGCGCGGAGCATCCTGGACCGGGTCGCTGGGCTCGACGCCGGCGATCTCGTAATTTGCCTGATCTCGGGCGGCGGCTCGGCGCTGCTGTCGCTGCCCGCCCCAGGTCTGACCCTGGCGGACAAGCAAGCGGTAAACCGCGCTCTGCTGAAGTCCGGCGCCGACATCGGCGAGATCAACTGCGTCCGGCGTCACCTCTCGGCAATCAAGGGCGGGCGGCTTGCGGCGGCCTGCCATCCGGCCAAGGTCGTGACCCTCCTGATCTCCGACACGCCCGGCGATGATCCACTCGATATCGCGTCGGGACCGACGGTCCCCGATCCGACCACCTGCGCGGAAGCGTTGGCGATCCTCGCGCGCTACCGCATCGAGATCCCGGCATCCGTGCGAGCGCATCTGGAGAGTGGTGCCGGCGAGTCGGTGAAGCCCGGCGATCCTCGCCTCGACAAGCCGGATCCGCGCATGGTGGCGACCCCGCTGATGGCGCTGGAAGCCGCCGCCGATCTCGCACAGCGCGCAGGCGTCGCGCCCCTGATCCTCAGTGATGCCATCGAGGGCGAGGCACGCGAGGTCGGCCGGGTCATGGCCGGCATCGCCAGGAGCGTTGCCGCCCACGGCCTGCCGCTGGCGGCGCCCTGCGTCCTGCTCTCCGGCGGCGAGACGACGGTCACCATCCGCGGGGCCGGTCGGGGCGGCCGCAACGTCGAGTTCCTGCTCGCACTCGGCGCTGAACTGGCCGGCCCTCCCTGCATCCATGCTCTTGCCGGCGACATCGACGGCGTGGATGGTATCGACGAAATCGCAGGCGCGATCCTCCGCCCCGACACACCTACCCGGGCGGCTGCCCTGGGGCTCAGCTTCCGTACCAGCCTCGACCGGAACGACGGGCACGGCTTCTTCGAGGCTTTAGGCGATGCGGTCATCACCGGGCCGACCCTGACCAACGTCAATGACTTCCGCGCGATCTTGATTGTCTGACCCTTCATGCAGAGGCGGCCGCCTATGGCCGAGCGAACCATGCGTCGTCACCGCTACGCCAAGATCGTCGCCACCGTCGGCCCGGCGACCAACACGCCGGAGATGCTGAAGGCCCTGTTTCTCGCCGGCGTCGACACCTTCCGCCTCAACTTCAGCCACGGGGTACAGGCCGACCACGCCCGGGTTCACGCCGCCATCCGCGCGCTAGAGGCCGAGGTCGGGCGGCCCATCGGCATCCTGCAGGACCTGCAGGGCCCGAAGATCCGCGTCGGCACCGTGCGGGACGGCCGCCTCGATCTCACGGCGGGCGAGCGCGTGCGCTTCGTCCTCGAAGGCTCGGAAGGCGGCAAGGATGCGATCCCGCTGCATCACCCCGAGATCTTCGCCGCCGTCGTGCCGGGCCAAGATCTGTTGATCGACGACGGCCGCGTGCGCGTGCGCGTCGTTGGCATCGAGGCCGCCATGATCGAGGCCGAGGTCATCACGGGCGGAGCCGTCTCGAACCGCAAGGGCGTGAACCTGCCCGGTACGCTACTGGACCTCTCGCCGCTGACTGAGAAGGACCGTGCCGACCTTGCCTTCGGGCTCGAGCTCGGCGTCGACTGGATCGCGCTCTCCTTCGTGCAGAAGCCGTCCGACGTGCTTGAGGCGCGTGCGCTGATCGGGGACCGGGCCGGCATCATGACGAAGGTCGAGAAGCCGCAGGCGCTGGAGCGGATCGAGGACATCATCCGGCTCTCGGACGCCGTGATGGTGGCCCGCGGCGATCTCGGCGTTGAGATCCCGCACGAGGACGTACCGGCCCGCCAGAAGGAGCTGATCCGCGCCTGCCGGTTGGCGGTGAAGCCGGTCGTGGTGGCGACACAGATGCTCGACTCAATGGTTAACGCGCCTGCGCCGACCCGCGCCGAGGCATCGGACGTCGCTACGGCCATCTACGACGGGGCGGATGCGGTGATGCTTTCGGCGGAGTCGGCCACCGGCCGCTATCCGATCGAGGCCGTGGCGATGATGGACCGCATCATCCGCAGCGTGGAGGGACACAAGCTCTATCACTCGATCATCGCGGCCCTGGAGCCGGGCGAGGAGGAGACGCCGCCCCATGCGGTCGCGACCGCCACCGCCACCCTCGCCGAGGCCGTCCATGCCAGTGCGATCATCACCTACACGGAGAGTGGTACGACGGCCGCTCGCGTTGCTCGCAAGCGCCCGGCCGTGCCGATCCTGGCCCTCACCCCGAACATCGACACCTCCCGCCGCCTCAGCCTGCTCTGGGGAGCCCACAGTGTCCGCACCGATGATGTCGACTCCTACGAGGAAATGACCACCAAGGCGTGCCATCACGCGCAGGAAGAGGGCTTTGCCAAGCCCAACGACATCGTCGTCGCCGCCGCCGGCATTCCGTTCCACACCACCGGCAACACCAACAACATCCGCCTGATCCAGATCTGAACTGAGCCACAATCTGCGCCTCGGCTCGGAGCAGGCCGGCAATCTGAGCTTCTGCCCGAGTTTTGGATCTGTTCCGTCTGCGGCGTAGCTCTCCATGCGGTGCTACCCGCTTCGATTGGTTCGGCGGCTAGCCGGCTTTGCTCATGGGCGAGTACCGAGTTCTGATTGCCCGCGACCACTTCCGCTCCTCAGATCGAAGCTGACGCTCAGAGCTACGAGGTGGAACGGCCACTCAGAATCAGGAGTTCGCACGCCGATTGTTCAGCTATGCGCCACTTGCAGACATTCGCCCTCGTGCGGCGGCAGGTCCGCTGTGGGTGCGTGAGCAGACTCGGATGTGGAAGCGTGGCTTCAGAGCGCTCAGGCGTGGGGACGGCTGCTGGCCCGGCAACAAAGCCTTCAACTCGGAGCAAGTCGCCTGAATCCTCCCGCTTCCGCCCCCGCGCAGGCGACGTTCGGCCGGCTACCAGCCCCTTCTCAGACGTAGGTTCGCCGACATCATCATGAGGTTCGCTGCCAGTGAAGCTAAGCGGTTCGCGGTCCAATAAGCATGATCGCATCGCTCCGGACCGACGCGATGCACAGGCGCGTTCCAGGGATGCCGTCCGGCGGCGCTCCTCGCGCAATATATCGATGGCCGGCTGCCACCAGCCGCGTGCAATTTCGGCTGGACCCGCTCCCTCCCGCGCGGGCCAGGCCCAGACCAACTCGTCGTGCGTTGGCCTGCGCTGGGTCGCCCATACCAGCGTTCCTGTCTCGGCCACGCCCCCGGGTAGAAGCGGGCAGCGACCGCGGGTCGACGACCGCCCGGTGTCCGCCTCGAACACCGCGCAACCGAGTCCCGCGGACGATGAGAATCCTCGTGGCCTCCTCAACGCGGCGTTAGTCACGACAACGTTAAAGGGCCAGGAGCGGCGTCCGGAGAAATCGCCGGTGAGGCGGCAGGCTCCAGATACCAAGCAACGACGAAGAAGCTTGGGAGAGCCCGCCGATGGTCCTGCCGCCACGCCTCGCGCGACGGCTCCGCTCCGCCCGCACCTGGATCGCGCTGGGCGTGCTGGCCCCTGTCGGCATGCTCGTCGTCTCCGGGCTGATGCTGCTCGACCTGCGGCAGGACGCTTGGGACAAGGCTGAGCAGACCTCGAAGAACCTGCTCCAGGTCATCGAGCGCGACATCGCCCGCAACGTCGAGATCATCGATCTCTCCCCCTGCAGGCGGTCGTCGACAATCTCCGGGTCCCCGGCCTCGACGCATTGAGCCCTGAGATGCGCCAGCTCGTCCTGTTCGACCGTGCCGGGACCGCGCGCGACCTCGGCGTGATGCTCGTCCTCGACGAGCACGGCGACAGTGTCCTGGACGCCGGGACGGTCCCAGCGCGCCGTCTGAACAACGCCGACCGCGACTACTTCCGGGCCCACAAGGCCGATCCGAACCTGGGCCTGCACATCAGCAAGCCGCTGTTCTCCCGACTAACGGGTTCGCGCATCGTGGTGCTGAGCCGCCGCATCGACAAGCCCGATGGCTCCTTCAGCGGGGTGGTCCTGGCGGGCCTCAAGCTCGACTACTTCAGTCGCCTTTTCGACCAGATCGGCCTCGGTCGGGACGGCGCGATCAATCTCTACCTGCGCGACGCCACGCGCCTTATGCGCCAGCCCTATGAGGAGGCGGACATCGGCGTGAACATCGCCGGTGCTTCGACCTTCCGGCGGTTCGTGGCCGAGCGCTCCGGGAGCTTCGTGGGCACCTCGGTGCGCGACGGGGTCGAGCGCCACTACACCTTCAACCGGGTCGGCGACCTGCCACTTGTCCTCAACGTGGCACTCGCCACTCGCGACATCGAGGCCGGCTGGCGCCTCAAGGCCCTCGTCATCAGCAGCGTGGTCCTGGTTCTGTGCGGCCTGACCGTGTTCCTGTCTCTGCTGTACGGACGGGATCTTCGCCGCCGCGCTGTGCTGCAGGCGGAACTCGCCCGGCTGTCGCGGACCGATGCCCTGACCGATTTGCCGAACCGGCGCCGCTTCGACGAGGTGTCGGAGCGTGCCTGGAAGAGAGCGTGGCATAAGGGCAAGCCGCTGTCGCTGCTCATCGTCGATGCCGACCACTTCAAGCGCTATAACGACCGCTACGGCCACGCCGTCGGCGACGAGGTGCTGAAGGCGCTGGCCCGCTGTCTTTCCGCGAGCGTCAACCGGCCCGACGACCTCGTGGCCCGAGTGGGCGGCGAGGAGTTCGTCCTGCTGCTGCCGGACACGGACGAGGAAGGTGCCTCGCGCATCGCCGGTAAGGTCCACGAGGCGGTTGCGGCGCTCACCTTGCCCTCAGCCGGCATCGGAGCCGGCGCGGTCACGGTGAGCATCGGCCTCGCGACCGGCTCCGGCTCGCCCAGGGAGCCGGCGGAGGCGCTGTACCGGGCGGCGGACGCGGCCCTCTACGAGGCGAAGGCAGGCGGGCGCAACCAAACCCGGTGTGCCTCTGGCCCGACGGGTCACCCCGAGAGCGTGCCACGCGAGCCTCGTCTGGTGAGGGCCCGATAGACCGATGCAGGCTTCGAGACCCCCGGAAGTGCGGTGCAAATCGGGGATGTACAGTGCTGGCTGATTGAACCGTCCGACTCCGAGTTGCGCTGACGAGCGGTCCTGGATTGGATAGCTGCGGCCTGCCTCAGGGACGGGGCAACCGCTGCAGCAGCTCGATGATGGCGCCGTCTGGACCCTTGATGAAGACCGTGCGCAGACTGGGATTTACGTCATGATCCCGGACATGATTTCGATGCCGTGTCGCTGGACGTGCGCATAGCGAAGCGGTGAGTACGCGCCAGACTCCTTTCTCCAAACTGATACCCGCTCAGCCGTTGAGGCGGCTTGCACCGTGAGCGCACCCTCCACCGCGACGTCGCAACCGGAAGGCTCGCCTGCATCGCCAGTCTCATGGCCGCCGACGCCCTCATCAATCCTGCCTGGATTGAACACCTCAAACAGGCTCTCAGGCCAGAACGGCTGTATGTTATCGTTGAGTGTGACATCAGGTTGAGGAACAGAGTGAGAATTGCAATTTGCGAAAACTTCATTCCAGCGCACAACCCTGAGCGCCTAAAATGGATGGATATCACGCAATGATCGAAATTGCTCTACTTATGTTATGGCAGCAAGCCAATATTCTTGATGTTAATAGGTTGTTAGCCAACGAAATGTGATGCTGCCTCATCCGTAGGCAAAAGGGCAGCTCGCGGATGCAGCGCCTTTGCCCCTCAGAAGTCGTCCATGTCCTGGCTCACTAATCTCCGGCTGCTCGGCAAACTGGCCATACCAGCCGCGGTGATGCTCATCGTCTCCGCCGGCATCATCGTGCTGGCTCGCGACAAACTGGCGATACTGTCCGAGAACACGCAGCGCATCGTCGACATCAATTCAGCACGTGCTGTCCTGTCCCTGCAGATGAACGTCGCCCTCGACGAGGCGTCCATCAGCGAGAAGAACACGATTATCGAGACCGAAGATGCGGCCATGGCCGCTCAGGCCGAGAACTACAAGATCTCCAAGCAGCAGGCACTCACCGCCATCAATCGCCTCATCGCGCTCGCTGACACAGACGTTCGCCGTACGACGAATCTCGGCATCAAGGAGGACTTGGACGCGTTCTTTGCTGCCGCGGAGCGGTCGATCGCGCTCGGCCTCAAGAACAACAACGCCGAGGCTTCCAAGGTGTCCAACACCGAGGTTCGTCCGGCGCGCCGGAAGGTCGTCGAGTCCGTTGTGAAGCGCGTCGAGGCCAATCTGCGCGACCTTGAAGCAGCAAAGGCGCAGGCGGCGGAGATCGCCGGGGCGGCCTCCGTCACTCTCACCAGCCTTGCCGTGGCGGGCCTGCTGACGGCGTTCGGCCTGCTCGGCGCCATCGCTGTGTGGGGCGCCGTCCGGCCGATGGGCCGTCTCGTCGACGTCCTCCAGCGCATGGCCAAGGGCGACATCGATGCCGAGATCGCAGAGGCCCGCCGCGGCGACGAGATAGGCGCCATCGGCAAGGCCGTGGAAGGCATCAAGGCCATGGTTGCGCAGAAGGCGGCCGAGCAGGCCGAGGTCAGGCGCATCGCCGATGAGGCTGCTGCCGTCGAGCGCAAGCGCACGATGCTGGAGCTGGCTGATGGCTTCGAGCGTGCTGTCGGCGGCATTGTCGGCATGGTCTCGTCGTCCGCCACCGAGCTGCAGGCGACGGCCAGCACGATGACCGCCACCGCGACCGAGACCGCGAGCCAGTCCACCACCGTCGCGGCGGCTGCTGAAGAGGCCGCCTCCAACGTCAGCACCGTCGCCGCCGCCGCTGAGGAGCTCGGCGCCTCCGTCCAGGAGATTGGACGCCAGGTCAGCGGTTCGGCCAACCTCGCGCAGACCGCCGCGGGCGAAGCGGACCAGACAGCCCATCTCGTCGGCGAACTGAGCCAAGCCGCGACCCGGATCGGCGATGTCGTGAGCCTGATCTCGAACATCGCCGGACAGACGAACCTGCTGGCGCTCAATGCCACGATTGAGGCGGCACGCGCCGGTGAGGCCGGTCGCGGCTTCGCGGTGGTGGCGAGCGAGGTCAAGGAACTCGCGGCCCAGACCGCGCGGGCCACCGACGAGATCTCGGGGCAGATCGCGCAGATCCAGGGTGCGACGGGTCAGGCTGTGACGGCGATCGGGACGATCACGAGCCGGATCCGCGAGATCAACGCGGTAACGGCGACGATTGCCGCCGCTGTCGAGGAGCAGGGTGCGGCCACACATGAGATCGTGCGCAATGTCTCGCAGGCCGCCACCGGCACGGGCGAGGTGACGAGCAACATCGCAGGCGTGGCACAGGCCTCCGAGGAGACAGGGGCCGCCGCCAGCCAGGTGCTGTCAGCGGCCTCCGAGCTTTCGCGCCAGTCCGAGCATCTCGGTGCAGAGGTCGCGCGCTTCCTCAACACGGTGCGGGCCGCCTGATGAGCGACGCCGAGATCCACGTCCTGCCGACCATGCGTCTCGCGACACCGCAGGTCAGCCGCATCGTCACCGAGCTGACCGAGGCGCATGCGGCAGGGGTGGATCTCGGCTCACGGGTCCCGCACATCCAAGCCAACAGCGACGCGCTTCTGGATTTGCACGACAACTTGGAGCGCGAGCTTGCTGGCCTACAGTTGGCATTGGAGCAACTCGGTGGGCGGGGCCGACACGTTGGGGCGGTGCTGCAGCAGTTGCTGGAAGAGGTTCGGCAGCTCGCCGATCTGGCCCGCCGCTACCCGCACTAGGGCCAAGACTCGTGGTCAGCAGACGACGCTCCCGAGCTCTGACCGGCGCGCAGCAGATCCCTTATAACCACCTAACGGTCCCGCTCCTTGGAATCTGATTTCTTCTACTCGGTTTCTGCACACATCTAAGCGGCTGAAAAACGGTCATTTTTCTCGCATGTCTGATCGCGCAACGAGAGGGCGGCTCGGGATGAGAAACGGCAGTTGAGCAGGCGGAGGCTTGACCGCTGCTGTGCGCCATGAGCCGACCTTGAGCCGGCAGGCGCAGAACCGCCGCTTTCGACCGAGGCCGTGTGGAAACGCAGATCCCTCGGGATCGGGGCGAGCGCACCGAGTGGCGCCGGAGATCGAGCTGCTTGGCCTCAGGTCCGGATGGCCGCCAGCAGCGGGCGGATCCCGAAGATCTGGATCATCCGCTTCATGTTGTAGGCCAGAACCTGCAAGCTCATCTCGGTTCTGACCTTGGCCAAGGTCCGGGTCAGGAAGTGGGTTGCACCCATCCAGGCCTTCAGCGTGCCGAACGGATGCTCCACGGTCTGGCGACGGATCTTCATCGCGTCCGGCATCCGATCGAGCCGCTCCTGCATCGCATCGAGCACACCCTCGTGCACCCAGCGCTTGACCCGCCGCGTCTCCGTCGGCGTGCAGCGAGGCTTGAGCGGGCAGTCGAGGCAGGATGTGAGGTTGCGGTAGTGATCCATCGCATCGCCCTCGGCCTGGCGATCGGACCGGGCGGCCCCCTTGGTCAGGTGCTGGCCGGCGGGACAGGTGTGGCGGTCGTGTCCGGCATCGTAGACGAAGTCCTGGCCGGTGAAGAGGCCGCGCTTGGCATGGCCCGAGGTCAGGGTCTTGGGCACGCATGGCAGCACGCCAGTGCCCTCGCAGGCCAGCACCTGCTCTCCGCTGAGGTAGCCCCGGTCGGCCAGCACCGTGAGTGTGGCACACCCCGTCGCCTCCCGAGCCAGGAGCCCCATCGGCGCGAGCTGCGCCCGGTCGCTGCCGACGTTGGTCACCGCGTGGGCCACGATCAGGTGATGCTCGGCATCGACGGCGGCCTGGACGTTGTAGCCGACCATGCCGGTGCCCTTGCCGCTGGTCGCCATGGAGCGCGCGTCGGGGTCGGTTAGGGAGACCTGGCCGTCGGGGGCGGCCTCGACCTGCCGGCCCATCGCCTGGAGAGCCTGCATCTGCTCGCGCAGGCCCGCGATCTTGTCGTTGAGCCGTGTCGTGCGCGCCTCGGCGATGTCGCTCGGCTCGCGGTCGGCCCGGTCCAGTGCCGCGAGGTAGCGGCCGATGCTCGCCTCGACCTGCGCCAACCGGGCTTCGACCTTGGCGGCGGTGAAGTTCTTGTCGCGGTTGTTGACCGCTTTGAACTTGCTGCCGTCGATCGCGACGACGGCCTTGCTGAACAGGTTCAGTCGACGGCACAACACCACGAACTGCGCGCAGGCGGCCCGGATGGCCGGGCCGTTGTCTTTGCGGAAGTCGGCCAGCGTCTTGAAGTCGGGCATCAGCCGACCGGTGAGCCAGATCAACTCGATGTTACGCTGGCTCTCGCGTTCGAGGCGACGGCTCGACGGGACGCGGTTGAGGTAGCCGTAGAGGTAGATTTTGAGCAGGGTTGCCGGATGGTAGGCGGGACGACCCGTTGCCTCCGGCACCGCGCCCGCGAAGCCGAGCGCGCCCAGATCAAGCTCATCGACGAACACTTCGACGAGGCGAACCGGGTTGTCGGCGGTGATGAAGTCGTCCAGACAGTCGGGAAGGAGCGTGATCTGCTGACGATCCTCGCCTGCGATGAAGCGCTTCATCCCGACCTCCCAGATCGGGCTTCACTCTACCAGACCAGCTCGTTTTCACACAGCCTGGACCCTATGCAGAACTTCGGCTGACACACGCTCGAAGTCCGCTTGGGGGCAGGTGTTCGCTCGCCGGCAGGTCGATGCCTCTTCAGGTGCTGATGAGCGGGCCGCCCAGTATCGTGCCGGGTCGTCCGCCCGGTGACCGGCTCAACATGGTGCTCAGGCAGTCGCAGCCGCGAGGCTTGTGGCGGCCTTGGCATGCTGGCCGCGCTCATGTCCGCGCACATCCGCTTGGCGTAAGATTGGGACCAAAACGCTTATGCTGCGGGCTTCATATGCGCGGTCCGGCAATGCACCCCGATCGGCAGCAACAAGGGGAGCAGCATCTGCCAGATTGATAGCTTTGAGCAAGACACGTAGGACGACAGCGGCACGTCTTAGGTTGAGATCACTCACCGCATGTCGACATTATCATCCCCATACTGAGATGACCGATAGGCGAGTCTGTATACATATCGCCCCTGCGTCAGAGATTACTTTTGAGAAATTGCTATGGTGACATGGGCGCCAAGTTCCTTGGACTGAGGCGCGGCGCCGCTGCCGAAGAGCGATCAACTCGTTCTGTCAGACAATACTAAATCAATCACATTGTCATTGTGAGGCAAAGACCTGCTCTTTGACTTATCACAAGATGCCTTCTTAAGCTTGGCGCGGCGAATTACGGCGGCCACATGAGGAGCGCGCCGGTTGATCCAAGTCTCATGGCGCATGCACATCGCTTGTAGAAAGCGGCGCTCGCTCAAAGTCATAGGTTCCTCCCCAAGGCCGAGACGTAAGATCACAGACGCGTGATCAGATGGGAAGGCTATGATTGCAGGGTTTGGGCATCTTTGTACCGATTTTTTCCAAATTGACCCGCCTGCGGTTGCGTAAGTACCTGTTAGGGCCGGCTGACGTGTATCATCGGCCGAAGACGCTCGCACTAAATGAGCCTGGAGGTTGGCTGAGACTCAACCCACAGTCGATTTGCCAACCCTCCGAGCTCACCCCGCATAGGACACCTTCGACGGCGACGCCTATTGCCTGCGGCCGATCTGCATAGCAGTGCCGGAAGTGGTGATACGCTAGAACCTCGATATTGTCGTGCTGAAGCCCCTTGAAGGCTAGGGTATTGGTATCCCGCTCCGCCTGCAGAGCCTGGCTGTTTTAAGCCAGATCAAGGGCTGAAGCGAATAGGCGATGATCTTCACCGCTCATAACCTCCTGACGCTGGCATAGATCGGACGTTAGGCCGGACGCGCGGCCTCATCTGCACAGGACTTTCCTCTTAGCGCCGCCTTTGAAGCCGATTACCAGAGCGGGCTTTTAGTCCCTGCCCCTCTGCTTGCTATCTGGTTCAGGGAGCTTACGAGGTCGCAGTATACCATGCTTGGGCTCGGTCTGTTGTCAGCGGCTCTGTCTGCCAACGTGGTCGTCGTTCTGAGCGACCCGGATTAAGAGCAAATTGCCGTACTGGAGGCCGATCAACTCGCTCCGATTCGTGGTAAGATTAGGGTTAGGGCATGTAGGAGAGGCCCCATGGGCAGTCGCAACTCGCTCGAGTGGCCGCCTGGCAGTAGTGAAATGGTGGAGCGCATCCGCGCGCATGACTGGTCAGGATCGCCGCTCGGATCAGCCGAGCACTGGTCACCACGCCTGAAACTTGCTGTCGAGATGGCGCTGGCCAACCCTCTTGCCACCAGCCTCGTATGCGGGCCAGAACGCCTCCTGATCTACAACGATGCGGCTGCTACCTTTCTAGGCGAGCACCATCCCGCGGCTCTCGGCCAAACACTGCCTCATACCTTCCCGGCTGGCTGGGCGGCGGCCGAGCCGTTCTACCAGCGTGCCTTCGCAGGTGAGGTGATACAGGTCCACGGCCAAGCACTCAGTATGTGCTGTGAGGGTCAGGCGAACGCAGACGTGTCCGATGCCATCCTCATGCCTGTGCGCGACGAGGACGGACAAGTCGCTTACGTCCATATGATCTGCACTGAGAATGGCGGGCGGGCTCGAGCCGAAACCATCGCACGTCAGAGTGACGAGCAACTCGCCGCTATCTTCGGCAGCGCCGCAGTCGGGCTGTCCGAGCTTGCGCAGGATGGCCGCTTCCTACGTGCCAACGACGAGCTCTGCCGTATCCTGGGGCGCACCCGTGAGGAGGTGCTGCGTCTCACCGTGATGGACGTGACGTATCCTGACGACGTCCCCCCCAGCCTGATCGCTGTCGCGGAGGCGCTTCGAACAAACCAGCCCGCCTCGCTGGACAAACGCTATCTGCGCCCTGACGGTAATCACGTGTGGGCCAACAGCCGTGTGCAACCGCTGCACCATGAGGGCGAGCCGAGTACGCTATTGGCTGTCACGGCTGACTTGAGCGAGCGCCGTCACACTGAGGAGCGCCTGCGCGAGAGCGAGGAGCGGTTCCGGGCGTTAGCGAACCTTGTGCCGGTCATTCTATGGCGCTCGGACGCGAGCGGGCTCACCTTCTCAGAGAACCAATCCTTCCTCGATTACACCGGCCAAACGGCAGACGAAGTGCAGGACTTCGGCTGGCTCGCCCCAATGCATCCCCATGACCGTAGGGGCGTGCAGGAGGCATTTGTGCATGGAATCGAGACCAAGCAGCCAATCGACGCGCAGTTTCGACTGCGTAGCCGCGATGGACAATACCGGTGGTTCCTCGCACGGCAGGTGCCAATCTTTGGCGGAGAGGGGCAGGTAACGGAGTGGTTCGGCGCGGCCATGGACATCCATGAGCTGCACGAACTGCAGCAGCGACAAGCCGTCATGGTGGATGAACTGCAGCACCGTACCCGCAACCTGCTCACCGTGGTGCGCGCCATCGCGCAGCAAACGATGGCTCAGACCGGCCCGACTGAGTTGTTCCGCGAGCACTTCAACGACCGCCTCGCAGCACTCTCTCGCGTGCAGGGCCTACTCTCCCGCTCTGACCAGGAGCCAATTACCATTCGGGCCCTTGTCGAGATGGAGCTTGATGCGCTCGGAGCGACAGACATGCGCGAGCGCATCGCGGTAGAGGGACCTCGGGTGGTGCTGCGAAAGGGCAGTGTGCAGACGTTGGCTCTGGCTCTGCACGAACTTGCCACCAATGCGCGCAAGTACGGTGCTCTGTCCCGTGAGCAGGCCGAACTCTGGGTCAGCTGGGACACCTACACCGCCGAAGCTGGAGAGCAGCGCCTCACCCTGACATGGCTGGAGGAGGGAATCTGCCGTTCGCAACAGAGCAACCCGATCCGGCGGGGCTATGGGCGCGAGCTGATCGAGAAGGCGCTACCCTACACGCTAAAGGCACACACAGACTATGAACTTGGCGAGAATGAGCTGCGTTGCTCCATTGACCTGCCACTCACTGAGCTTGCAGGGACAAGGGCCCAATGACCTCTGCAGCGAACCATTGGGTGGGATGCCGTGTGCTTTTAGTGGAGGATGATTACCTCATCGCAAACGCGATGGATGCCGAGTTCGAAGCGCTCGGGGCTGAGGTGATTGGTCCGGCCGCGAGCGTTAAAACGGCACTGGAGCTGATTGCCGCCCATGAACTCGATGCCGCGGTGCTCGACATCAATCTACATGAGGTGATGAGCTACCCGGTCGCCGAAGCCTTGCTGGCGCGCGGCGTTCCGTTCGTATTCGCTACCGGCTACAACAAGACAGCGCTACCAGAGCGCTACGCACACGTGCCACACTGTGAAAAGCCGGTTGAACCATCCCAGCTTGCTCGAGCGCTGTTCGTCTGACTGTCGTCCGATGTTCTAAATTGACGTCCTGCCCAACGCTTTAATCTAGCTTAAGTGCGGATTTTTAGCGGTGCGCTACATTGTGTAGAGAACCAGAGCCGTGAAGAAGCAGGTTCGCTGAAGAAAAGATTGTTGTCGTGCCGAAGCTGAATGAGACCAAGGCACCGAACGCGCCTATGCTTTCCAGCTGTCCCTACAAAGCCTGCTAGCGATTTTATCAGGGTAGCAGGATGATCTGTTTGCTAGGCTCATCAGGAAATCAATGCCGCCCCGCAGCATCTGCGAATGGAAAAGGTCACGCGCAGACTGTTTCTCGTATCTCTATCCCCGCGCTCAGCTCCAGCCTCGTTGCCTGGCGATCCAGCTCGGCAAGAACTGCTTGGAACTGCGTGTCTGTCGCTAGCTTCACCAGCAGGGCTAAACGCCGGCCGTGCTCGCGCAGCATCTGTGCAGGGCAGTCTCCGCTGCGCTGGGCGCGACGTATGAGGATCTCAACGAACTCCTGCGCCACAGCTGTCCGGGTCACGTCCAACATCTGCACCTCAGTCCCCCTAAAACAACGCCCTTAACATTGGCCTGATCTCAGCTTGGAGCGAGTGCTCGCTTAAGCACGGGTTATACCCATAGCTCCGTGTTTGATGGGTCACTGAATTGGCTGTGCAGAGCTGACGGTTGCGCGATCTTCAGAAGGATGTTTGAGCCAGCGACCACAATCCCTGATTTGTCGCGCAGCAGGGTCGGATGCGGCATTACTGGCACGCGAGTACCATCAGGTTGTTCGAGAATAGCTTGCAGACCGTGCACAGCACGGCTCTGTTGGAAGGCGACTGCCAATGGCCACTGCTCGCGCGCCAGTAGCTTGCCGTCAGTATCGTAGATGCGCCAAGAGCCGCACCAGCGCTCCTCACCGATGACAGGGTGACGGCCCCACAGCTCGGCGGCGGCATCGTTGTAGTACGTCAGCCAACCCTCGGCATCGGTTGTGTACAGAGGAGCGGATATCTTCTGGAGCAGCTCAGCACGCGAAGGTTCGTAGTTCCAGCCACGGTCAGGCGGCGAGAGATCGCACTCATCGATAAACATTTGATGCCCCCGCCTGCGACTTCTTTATCTCGCTAGGCTTGCAGCTTTCATTTCATACCAAGGTACAATTTACAAGCTTATGCACGCGGCTTCCTGCAGAACAAACAAATATTAAGTGACAACCTTCGCAGTTTACGCAATTCGATCCGGCACATTATGATTGCGCACAATGAGCATCAATTCGCATAAAGTATACGACGGCAGCAAGATGGCGCCCTGAAGTCTCAAGCGTGAAAGCCGAACTGCTATAACGGTATGAGCCGCCGCTTCATTCAGCTTGACGGTTACGTCGCGAGGCACCATGCAGCTCTGGCAACACAGCAACTGCTCGGCGGCGCAAAGTTTGGAGGGGCATCATGGCCACCACGGAGCCAAGCTTCGCGATCCCGGCCGAGCTGGGCGATTTCGCAAAGATGAGCGTCGAGCACGCGGGCGCCGCGCTCACCGCTGTCTTGCAGAGCGCCCGCAAGGCCGCAGAGTGAAGTCCGGCGGCGCTTCACCTGGCCGCCGCGAGCATCCGCTTCCGCACCTCGGCCATTCGGCCGTCGTCCCTCGTGCCTATTTCGCGGGCGACCTCGCCGACGAGGGCTGAAGCCGGCTCGATGCGTGCGCGGTTGCCTCGATTGCGAAGCTGATAATCTGGCGAGATGTCATCACGGAGCCCGTGTCGACGCGCCACCGCGGTGTCGGGGCGGCCGAAGCGCAAGTCACCACATAGCCGATCTCGTCCAGCTCGATCAGCGCCCAGGCAATGGGACTGAGCACGGGCTCGTCCCCATGTCGCAAGGTGTGATTCAGCGCTCTCACTCCCTTCTCGCCCACGCTCTAAGCTTGGCCGTAGAAGGAACCTCGCGCTTGCAATTTTGTCTCCGAAGAGTCGGACGTTCGTTTAGAACAGCGTTAACTCGGTCCGCTGCCGCTGCCGCTGCCGCTGCCGCAGCCGCTCCAGCCTGCGGCTTGCGCTAAGCCGCTTCGCGCCGCGTCCGCTTTCTGCCCCTATGCAGAACTTCGGCTGACACACGCTCGAAATCCGCTTGGGGTCAGATGCTGGCATGCCGCTTGTTCAGCTCTGCGCCAGAAGCCGACATCGGGTCCGCAATGCCTGAACCGCCGCTCCCGACCCATAGAAGAAGCCTGGAAGGTCCGCTTCCAGGCAGTACGGTGGGCTGGGTTGGACCCAAGATCGGCTTGCGGTGTTCACACAAGTGGTTGAGGTGCTCCGCAGGGGTCGAGCCGCGGTTCTTCGCTGACCAGCGCCTGATCGCTCAGCGCCGGAGAACTCCGATGCCCAGCCATGAGCAGATGATGAAGCGCCAGCGCGTGCTGGCCGACTTCGGCGAGTTCGTCCTGCGCAGCGAGAACCTCGACGAGGTGCTGGCTGAAGCCTGCCGTCTCGTCGCCGAGGCTTGCGGCATCACCCGCACCAAGATCCTGGAGATCCAGCAGGATGGACAAGCACTCTTCGTACGGGCCGGCGTCGGCTGGGATCCGGGCATCGTTGGTCAGCTGCGCCTTCCCATGAGAGAGCCCTCGTCCGAGACCTTCGCGATCAAGGAAGGCGAGCCCACCATTACGCAGGATATCCGCAAGGAGGAGCGCTTCGATGTGCCCGAGTTCATGAAGGAGGCCGGGGTCATCGCATTCGCCAACGTGCCGATCTTCTTGCCCGGCTGGAAGGCTTACGGCCTGTTGGAGGTGGACGCGACCGAACCGCGCGACTTCGGTGACGAGGACACCGAGTTCCTGCGCACCTACGCCATCATTTTGGGGCCGGTGATCGACCGCCTGCAGTCGGTGAGTGCCTTGCGCTTGACCGAGGAACGCTTCCGGCGCTTCGCCGAGCATTCGGTGAACGTGCTCTGGCTGGCCGATCTGGAAAGCGGGCAGCTCGACTATCTCAGCCCGGCCTTCGCACAGGTTTGGGGCAGGCCCATCGAGGACATGCCGGACATCACGAACTGGCTCGCCAGCGTTCACCCGGAGGACCGCAACGCCGCGGCACGAGCGCTAGAGCGGGTCGGCGGTGGTGAGACGCTGGTTCTGGAGTACCGCATCCAACGCGCCTCAGACCACGTGGTGCGCCGCATCCGCGACACCTTCTTCCCGATCCCAGGCATCGACGGACGGAGCCGGTCAGTGGGCGGCATCGCGCAGGACATCACCACCGACACCAGCCGGCGCGCCTACGTAGTTGCGGTCGGCGATGACGCCCGACACCGTCTCGTCGGGGCCCTACAGGCCGCCGGTTACGAGGTGCGAGCCTTTGGGAACGCTCAGGCCCTCCTCAAGATGGCGGGCTCGCTGATACCCGGCTGTGTCGTGCTCAACCTAGAGGAAGCCGATGACCTAGTTGTCGTCAGCCAGCTTAAGGCGGCACGTGCACACCTGCCCGTGGTGGCGGTCGGCGCGAGCGGAGGTGAAGTCGGCTTCGGGGTCCGCGTCATGAAGGCGGGAGCGGTCGATTTCCTCGAAGCCCCCTGGGCACCGGAGGCGCTGCTGTTCGCCGTCAAGACGGCACACGCCGAGATCCAAGCCGAAGCTGATCGGGCGCGCGGGGGCGACGAGGCCCGTGCCCGGATCGCGGCGCTATCCCATCGAGAGCGCGCCGTGCTGGAGGGTTTGCTCGCAGGCGGGACCAACAAGACGATCGGTCGAGCGCTGGGCCTGAGCCCGCGCACGGTGGAGATCCACCGGGCTCGGATCATGGAGGCGCTCGGCGCCCACTCTCTACCCGAGGCTGTCTTGATCGCGACCACAGCCGGGGTGCGCCCTGCCGTTCAAGATGGCCACTAGGTCGCAGCCCGGCCCATCGTAGGGCTGGCAGCACGCGGTTGACGTGCGCGCTCGACATCGTGGCCGAAGCCGGAAAGCGAAGCTTTCGCGTCAAATGTCAATATTAGGCGCCTACTTCGTGATGCGCTTTGGCGAGATGGGATCGCTCGCCGGGAAGGTCTCTTCGACGGCTTCGTCGAGCAACTGGTCCTGGCGCTCCTCCATATTCTCGTCGGCTAGGCGTTGCCCGGGGGCCGCCTCTGCGGCCCGATCGGGGTTGCCTTGGTTCGAGATGCGCTTCCCGAGGCTGTCGTCAACGGCGGGTGGCATCGCTTCCCTGGTGCTGGTCATGAACTCCTCCTGCTCCTGTTTGCCACTCCAAAGCGAACTAAGATGGTGTCCTCTGGCCCGCGTGATAGCCGGATCCCTCCTAGGTGAGATGTCGGTTGGGCAGCAGACCGGTATGTTCCCCTAGGAGATGTCTCAATGGAAACCGGCAGCAGCACACTGGTTACCGGGAGAACTCGAAGCATCCGCATGTCATCACATGGCTGCTCCTCAGCTCTACTTCGCTGTCGACAATCTTGGTGTCAGCGCTGCCGCCGCAATGGCTGAGATCCGGATCGTTCTAAGCCGCCTGACGCCCGACGAGCGCGCCGCTTTCTGGAATGCTGTGGATCTTCTGTACCGCGCACCTTTTGGATCACCGATAAGCACGAAGGGAACGCGACCGATCCAGAACGGCGTCGCGCAGGGTGTTCCTGCGCCGGTCGCCCAGGCGGCTTAACGCTCTCGGCGGGTGGCAGCCCTGCCGCTGCTACCCGCTGAGGCTCCTGCCGGATAAACTGAACGCCTCCACACAACTATTTTAGTGTGGACCTGTTGCGGTACGTCAAATGTCGTGATTGTGCTGCCTGAGAAGGAGCACACCACTATGGACGACAACACATCTCCCGATTTGCTGATGTTGACGGCGGACATCGTCGCTGCCTACGTCAGCAACAACTCCGTCCCAGCAAGCGATTTGCCGACCCTGCTAATGCAGGTGCATGGTGCGTTTGTCAGCCTGTCGGCGACACCGGCAGCCGAAGCCGGTAGCGAGATTGAGAAGCCGACGCCAGCGCAGATCAAGAAGTCGGTTACGCCGGACGCGCTGATCTCCTTTGTCGATGGCAAGCCGTATCGCACCCTGAAGCGGCATCTCAGCGTGCATGGCCTCACGATTGAAGGGTATCGCGGTCGCTACGGACTGCCGAACGACTACCCCTCGGTCGCCGCGAATTACTCGGCCTCGCGCTCGGCGCTGGCCAAGCAGCTCGGCCTGGGCAATCCGCGCAAGAAAGCGGAACCTGCGCCTGAGCCGGCACCTGAACCGACGATGGCCTCAAAGCCAAAGCGCGCTGGTCGGCCTCGCAAGGTGGCTGAGCCGGCCTGACAGCAAGCTCGAAACTGGACTCGGCGAATAGCTAGGCGCCGAGCCCAGGCGGCATGTCAGGTCGGCTGCTGCTCGATGTTCTCCACCGCAGGGTCGTCCTCTTCGGGAAGTCTGCGTGCGGCTGAGGTTGAGGCTGCGGGTTGCCCTGATCGTCTTCTTCAATGAGGGGGGCGGGGTTTGGAATCCCTATTGCGGCACCATTACTCAGCTCTATTCTGCTTGCCGAAGCGCTTCTCCGGTAAGCACATAGTAAGCATCATAGCCGAGCCGTCACCCTTCCGACCAGACAAAGCCAAGGACGCCATCGAAGGCGACGGCGATTTCCTGCTACCGATCTGTGCGCCAAAGCCCGGTCTGCTCATGGGCGAATCACTTGCCGTGATCGTGCTGACGACGGTCGAGGGACAGCGCGTCGGCGTCCCGCTCGGAATGCAGGGGCTCTCCGATCTGCATCAGGTCACTCGCGAGGCGTTGCGGATGCTCCAGGCGGAGGACGGAGACACCGTGCAGTGAGCGAATCGTCCCCCACCGCCGGCGAACTCTTTAAGGCCAAGGCCGTCACCGACCGGTAGTGAGTCAGTTTGGATTTTATGAGGGTTGACCTACTCTTGGTCCGAGCAGGGGACCGATGTAGGCTCAGGCCATGACCGATCCGGCAATTCACCCCTACAGCCTCGAAATCCTTCACCCGAAAAAGGAAGGGGGCTCGTTCCAGTGGGCCATCCGCAAGAACGGGAAGCTTGCTCAGAGATCGGACCGCGACCTGCGAACCGAGGCCAAAGCCCGAGAGAACGGGATGGCGCAAATCGATAAGTTGCTGTCGGGAGTTGGCGAGCGATGACCGCGCCCTAAGCGCCCTCGCTGTCGATGCAGCGGTCGTTAAGCATTTATGGGCCAGCCACGTCATCGCCAATCAAGAATCCAGCACATCCGTCAAGCGCAACGCCGTCCGCACCGCGATCCTGCTGGCGCCGGCGCGGGAGGCTTGAGCGCTTGAAAGTGGCTTCAGGCTGATGCTTCGTGATTATCTTTTGGGCGCTGTCCGATCCGCGGCGTAGCGGGTCGAGGCATGCTCGTTGGTTGTTTCAGGGCAGAGCATGTTGGAAGCCAAAGTAATTACTTGTTCGGTTCGGAGAACCGCACGCGAACTTTACGAGATGATCTGGATGCCCGAGACCTTCCCGAAATGGGCGTCAGGTCTCAGCAACGCGCCTCTCAAACGCGAAGGGGCAGCGTGGAGTGCTCAGGGACCGGAAGGGCCTATCAGGATCACGTTTTCGGAGCACAATAGATTCGGCGTGATGGACCACTGGGTTGATCTTGGAGACGGGCGCGTCGTCTACGTGCCCATGCGGGTCATCGCGAACGGAGAAGGCAGCGAGGTAATGCTGACCCTGTTCCGACAGCCAGACATGAGCGATGAGAAACTCGCCGAGGACGAGGCTTGGGTCAGAAGGGATTTAGCGAGCCTCAAGAGGCTTGCGGAGGGTGCGTAGGGAGGACCCAAGTCCCTACCATCAACCGCCCTCGGCGAGGGCAGGAAGCACCGGAGTTCGTCCGCTAGCGACCAGCAAGCCTGAAGCAACCCGGCACCCCTATGCCGTCGGCCCCGCCATCAGCCGGCAGCCGTAATGCTCCTTCCCGAACTTGCGCCCGATCACCTCCCGCCTGAGGCTGCTGAATGGCGGAAAGCCTTCGGTGCCCTACGCCCCACCTCCTCACCGTGCCGCTATCTCGGCGCCACTGCCTGGGCGAACATCCACGAGGCATGCACGGATTTCATCGAGCGCTTCAGCGCCGAAGCCGTGCGCTTAGGCTAGACCGCGCCACTGCTCTTCGGCGTTCACCCCCAGCACGGCACGTTGCGTATCGATTGGTGCGGGGTGATGATCACCGGAGGGAATAAGGCGATCGGTATCGAGCCCAACCGGATCTTGTTCGGCAACGTAAGCGGCTACCAGAACACGCCCGGCGCGCCAACGGGCATTCCGATCTGGGAGTTCGCGGCGCGGGCGCAGAAGGCGTGAGCATGCGCACCATCATCGAGATCGACAACGGCAGCGCCGGGGCCATCTGCGGCAGCGGCAAGGATCTGGCCGACCTTCTGGCCCGCGCGCTCATGACAGGCAGCGACGCGGCTCGGGACAAGCTGCGGCCCTACGGGATCAAGCGCATCGTGGAGCGGCATCCGACCGAGCCGGCGAAGGTCGTTGTCGGAGAACGCACGATCGCGGTCCGGTAGGCCGATGAGCGAAGACACCGAACAATCCGCCGCCGAGATGCGCAGCCTGCTCCGGTTCGCGCAGGGTCTCGGCCTGGACGAGGCGATCGTGCGGCTGATCTACGAGACCGTCTGGTGGGAAGCTTCGGAGTCCGGCGCCAGCGATGACGACCGCATGACCGAGGTGCGGAAGCGGATGCTTACAGCGGTGTGCGGAGCCTGAAACGAGAAAGCCCCGCGCGGCGGGTGCCGGGTAGTGAGCCGGTTTGAAATTTATGGAGGTTGAACCGGCCTTTGAGCGCGCGACCCGGTGTGGCATGATTGAGCATGTCTGCACCCACACACCCGTTCGTCGTTGACGTGAAACGGCTTCACTTCGGGGGCCATGCCTTTACGTGGTCTATAAAGCGACGCGGCGCCGTGATGGACCATTCAAGCGCGCCTTACAGCAGCTTCGAAGCGGCACGCCTCGATATGAAGGCGGCGCTGAATGTGCTGATTGCCTCATGGGAGGCCCGGCGATGACCACACCCGAGCGCCCCGCGACCCCAATCAACTCGCCAAGTTCATTGTGAACGTGGCGACGGGGGAAGGAGAGCCGTCGCAGGCCGCCGAGCCGATGCCGTCGGGCGGGAGGCTGCGGCGGCCGGCGTCGGTGATGACGACCGCATGGCCCAGGTGCGGAAGCGCATGCTGGCTGCGGCGCGTGGTGCCTGAAACGAAAAACCCCGCCGCGGCTGAGCCGGGCGGGGTTTGAAGAGCCTCAGATGAGATCGAGAGCCACGGACTGCACGACGTTGTCGTTAAGCGCGGGGTGCTGATTGTCGATACGTACCGAGGCCCCCTTGCGCCTCGCCCACCTTATCGTTTTGGCCGTTCGGGCGGATCTTCGATCAATCCACGCCTCATGACGTACAGGCGCGCCACGCCCATAGCGTCGTTGGGTGGGCTTCATGAGTGCTCCAGTTCGTGCGGCCGAGGAGGTCTCATAGGCCTGCGGCTCCGTACGAAACCGTACGATAGTAACGTTCGGGGTGCAATTAGTGGCGTCTGGAAGCACAAAACCCCGCCACGGCTGAGCCGGGCGGGGCAAGTCTTGGGGAGGAACCAGAGGTTCGCTGACCAGGCAACCGGCTTGCGCGACTGTTGTTCAGGCTCTGTCCGAAACCGCACAAAGAACCCCGCGCCGGCTGAGCCGGGCGGGGCGAGTCGATATGCGGAACGCCCGCTGGAGTGCGGGCATGAGGTAAACGGGTGGCGGCGAGCGTTTAGTCCGGCGGCTTCGGCGCTCCCACTCCCCGCTCCGCGCACGGCGACCGCACTACCTCCTCTGGCGTCTCTCGCGCGAAGCCGGAAACGCGACACAGGTGAGCGTCAGCGCCGCGAGCAGGAGCACACGGGTTATGGTCGTAATCCTGATGGTAGAGATGCGCGGCGGACCCGGCCGGCTCGGGACTTCGCCCCGGTCAAACTTGAGGGTGCGACTTGCGCGCCCTTGGTGTGAGGCGCACGAATGACCGCGTCTGCAGGGCCTTATCGACTCACCGGGCCCGCGGACGGCGGGTCGGTGCGCAGGGGGGGGCTTCAGCACCGGCCCGCTACTTTCGGGGCCCGCTTGCGCCTGGCCAGCCTAGGATCTCGATCGAGGTAAACCGCCCGCGCGGCTTGAGTGCGCCCTGATGGCGCCCCACGGTTCGCTGTCGTTGCGCCGTGGTTCCCATCAGACACCCACTGCAGACGGCCAGCGGGTCGGTACGGCTCCCCCCCTCTTCAGTGCCGACCCGCTGTTCTACGCTTCGCTCACACCCGAGCGCGCGCCGGCGATCGTCGTCGACAGTTTGAGTATCACACAGCGATGGGTCATGAGGGCCCCGCCGTCCTGTTGATTGCCGGTCAGGGTCTTAGGCAGGCGGCTGGTGAGGCCGGGCGATCCTCCTCAGGTGGGCCGCCTCGCGGTTCTCTGGCCTTGCGCATGCCCAAACGCCCATCAATGCCGCGTCGGCGCACCCTCCGTAAACGTCCTGATGCCATCCTCTCGGATGCAGCGCTCGAAGGAATCATAAGCTTCGACGTCCGTGTCGAAGTTCCCTTCCCAGACGGTCGATCCATCCTCGTGATCGACGACCTCCAGCGTCCAGCCTTCATCCGTGCCGGCGAACCGATAGATGTGGACTTGCACTGTCACGCCGTCTCGCGTCACTCGGCCGGAAAGCGGTGAGAACTCAAGCTCGCGATCTGGTACGGCCATGGCTGATTCCTCTGTACGGGGACGAGCTGAGGCGGGCGACTTCGCAGCCGATCAGACATCGGCCGGCATATGGGGCTGCCCTGCATCTGCCAGCGCCCGGTCAACGGTTTCGATAGCGAGCAGGATGCGCGTGAAGTCTTCGGCCATGGAGATTGGGGCCAGCTCAATCGCACCTAACCGCTTGGCGATTGCATTTCGCTGTCGCACGAGCGCCAGGCGTGCGGCATTGAGATCGGCCAACTCGGTCGCGGACATATCAGCTTCGTTCCTTTTGCGGTTGCGGGCGGGGGGGCGCCGGTCCTCTAGGCGCATCGCCCGCTAGCCGCGTCGGAAGCCGCTAAAGAACCGCGTAAGGCCAGTGAGGGCGCCCTTGATCATCGCCGCGTGGGCCGCCATGAGGCCGACCGGCCCGGCCCCATAGATGACGATCGACTCGCCCGGACGCAGGCCCGCCAATTCCGTAGCGTGCCAGCCGGTCGGGAAGATGTCGGCGAGCATCACGTAGTCGCTCTGCCGCTCCTCGGCGTCCGGCGGCAGCTTGAGGCAGTTGTAGTCACCGTAGGGGACGCGCAGCAGATCGGCCTGACCGCCGCGATACGGGCCCATATCGGCAAAGCCGTAGGCGGCGCCGGCCATGTTCGGCATGACGCTGCGATCCGCCGTCGTCAGGCAGAACGCGCTGAGGCCCCGCTCGCAGTTCTTGCAGAAGCCGCAGCCGATGTTGAAGGGAATGGCGACCCAGTCCCCGACCTTCACCCGATCGACGGCCGCGCCCACTTCGGCCACCTGGCCAAGGTTTTCGTGCCCGAACACGCCACCGCGCGGGAAGTCGGTCCGGCCCTCGTACATGTGCAAGTCGGAGCCGCAGATGTTGGTGCTCGTGATCCGCACCAGCACGTCGGTCGGCCGCTCAATCCGCGCGTCGGGCACGTCCAGCACGAGGAGATCACGCGGGCCATTGTAGACGACTGCTCGCATCGCGCTCTCCTGACATGACATCGGTTGCTAAGTCAGAGGAGCACAGGCTGCTGGCCCTGAGATATTCGGTCAATGCCTAGGGTGTTCTCCGTGGCATTTTCGGCAAGGCCGTCGGGAGTGAATGAATTCTGAGAAGCAGCCATGTCGTGCCCTGCGGGCGCTCCGGTTTTTTCTAGAAGATGAGTTTGGCGCTACCTTCCTCAACCTGGGCGCTTCCTGAGCCGACAATTTGAGCTGCTTGCCTGTTCGGCACTTCCCTAGGGATTGTCCGAGTGTCGCAGCGGCGTGGCGACGCCATCTGACTCCGACACGGAGCCACGGAGGTGCCGCATGTGTGCGAATGGCCTGCATGCGTTCAACAAGGCACGGAACGCGACTCATGTGCAGGTGGCCGCCCTCAGGCGGCACGGGGTGATCGGACCCGACCGACAAGCCGCGTCTCACGAGTTGGGCGCCGCGCTTTGGACGGTGCGGGGTCGCGGGCCGGTCGAGGCAACCGGCGGGGGGTGTCGGCGATGCTGTCGGAGATAGCGAGCGAGATCCTGGCGTACTTGCGCAGCACGCACCGGCTGCCCGGAGCACGCCTGCGCGTCACGACGCTGGAAGAACGGTTCGGGACCGACCCTGCGGTCACGGTCGCGGTCTCCGAACTCGCACATGCCGGATATGTCGCGACCCCGGACGCCGGCACGATCGAGCTGACGCACCGGGGATACGGGGCTCTGGCGCAAGGAGAGCCGTGATCCAAGCCCACGAGACATCGTTCATTCAGATGGAGAACCCGACATGTCGATGAACGTCATTGATGGCGAGGAAGGACGTCCTCTGCTCGATCTGATCATCGCAGGCATGACCGTCGTCGACCGCGACGGGACGCGAATCGGATCGGTCGACAAGGTCGAAGGCGGTCACCTCAAGATCTGCCGCGCCGACCAGGAGCCGCGAAACCAGCACCAATACGTCACCCCGGATTGGATCGCTGCCGTCGACGACCGGGTCCGACTGAACCGGACCTTCGACGAGGCACGGCGCTTGTGGGCGCACGAGCCCTATGCGAAGCGGCATCATCTCCAGCGCGCGATCTGACGCCGTCGTCGGGTCGCGTGATCCGCGGCGGGGCGACACCGTCAAGCCTGCTCGGCAAGCCGATCGGGAAGGCTCGACGGTCGAGATTGAGCCGGATCACGCCAGCGCTGCCCGGCGATGCGGATCGGGCTCCAGCCGAATAATTCAAGCTCCACTCCAGCCAAGTCCTCAGGGAGCGCGGCATGGCGAACGGAATCTGCGATATCTGTGGGGTGCGGCCGGCCACGGTGCGGGCCCAGGTGGTCAGCAACGGCCAGCGCCAGACGATGGACTTGTGCGACGTCGATTACCGTCGCCTTGCGCGCCAGCAGGGCCGCCCCAGCTCCCCGCTGGAATCGTTGTTCGGCGGCGCGGGCGGCAGCCTCTTCGACGAGGTTTTCGGCGGCGACTTCTTCGGCCGCGGGCCCCGCTCCGGACGGGACGCCTCCCCCGTCGGCGAGGCCGAAGAAGAGCCGGGCAGGACGCCCGGCCCAGTCGGGTCCGGCCGCGGCGCATCGCGTGGCCGGCCGGCGGGCGGCATCGCCGAGCGCCTGTCCGCCCATGCAGAGGAGATCCTGCAGGGAGCCGCGCGGCGCGCCCGGGACCTGAACCGGCGCGAGGTCGATACCGAGCACCTGCTCTACGCGTTGACCGAGAGCGACGTTGTGCGCACCATCTTCGACCAGTTCAAGGTCACGGTCGAAGACCTGCGCCGGCAGCTCGACCAGGACGGACAAGGCACGGGCGGCGAGGCGGACGCGGACAGGTCCGACACGGACGACGCCGCGGTCGGTGTCTCGCCCCGGGTCAAGAATGCCCTGTCCCGCGCCTTCCAGGCCTCGCGGGACTTCGGTCATTCCTATGTCGGTCCGGAGCACCTGCTGATCGGCTTGACCGAGGAAGGCGAGGGCCTCGCCGCCGATGTGCTGCGCCGATATGGACTCACGCCGCAGGCGATCCGCCAGCAAGTCACCAAAGTCGTCGGGCGCGGTGCCGAGGAAGGCCGCGTGGACACCCCCACCAACACGCCCAATCTCGACAAGTATGCGCGCGATCTCACGCAGCTCGCCCGTGACGGCAAGCTCGACCCGGTGATCGGGCGGGCGCGCGAGATCGAGACCACAGTCGAGGTGCTCGCCCGGCGCAAGAAGAACAATCCGGTGCTGATCGGCGAGCCCGGCGTCGGCAAGACCGCCATCGTGGAGGGACTGGCCCAACGCATGGTCGACGGCGAGGTGCCCAAAAGCCTGCGGGACAAGCGCCTGGTCGAGCTCTCGATCAACTCCATGGTGGCCGGTTCCAAGTACCGCGGCGAGTTCGAGGAGCGGGTGCAAGAGATCCTCAAGGAGGTCGAGGCCGCCGAGGACCTCATCCTGTTCATCGACGAAATCCATACCATCGTGGGGGCCGGCCAGGGTGGCGGCGAGGGCGGGCTCGACATCGCCAACGTGTTCAAGCCGGCCCTGGCCCGAGGCGAACTGAACCTCATCGGCGCGACCACGCTCAACGAGTATCAGAAGCACATCGAGAAGGACGCGGCCCTGGAGCGGCGCTTCCAGCCGGTCCTCGTGCCGGAGCCCACGGTGGCGCAGACCATCATGATCCTGCGCGGCCTGCGCGATACGCTGGAGGCGCACCACAAGGTCACCATCACCGACGATGCGGTGATCGCCGCGGCGGAATTGTCCGACCGCTACATCACGGGCCGGTTCCTGCCCGACAAGGCCATCGACCTCATCGACCAAGCGGCGGCTCGGGTGAAGATCTCGGCCACTGCCAGGCCGGTCGATGTGCAGGAACTCGAGGCCGAGGTGCGCCAACTCAAGCGCGAGCAGGACTATGCGGCGTCCCGCAGGCAGTTCGACCGTGCCCAGGAGATCCAGGCGCAGCACGCCGCCAGGGACAAGGAACTCGGCGAGGCGACCGATCGCTGGCGGCGCGAGCGCGGCTCGGGATCGGCCGAGGTCACGACCGAGCACGTGGCGCAGGTCGTCTCGAAGCTCACCGGCGTGCCTGTGAGCGAGCTGACCACGGAGGAGCGCCAGCGGCTGGTCGCCATGGAAGAGCGACTGCACGAGCGGGTCATAGGCCAGGAAGAGGCGGTGAGAGCCGTGAGCGATGCCGTCCGGCTCGCCCGGGCGGGCCTGCGAGAGGGCCGACGTCCAATCGCGACCTTCCTGTTCCTCGGCCCCACGGGCGTCGGCAAGACGGAACTCGCCAAGGCGTTGGCCGAGACGGTGTTCGGCGATGAGGATGCGCTGATCCGCCTAGACATGTCCGAGTACATGGAGCGGCACGCCGTCTCGCGCCTGATCGGCGCGCCACCCGGCTATGTCGGCTACGAGGAGGGCGGACAGCTCACCGAGCGCGTGCGGCGACGGCCCTACGCAGTCGTGCTGCTCGACGAGATCGAGAAGGCGCACCCGGACGTCTACAACACGCTGCTGCAGGTGTTCGACGACGGCCGGCTGACCGACGGCAAGGGCCGGGTGGTGGACTTCACGAACACGGTCCTGATCGCGACCTCGAACCTCGGCGCCGACATCATCCAGCGCAACCTGCGCCTGCGCGGAACGGAGGCCGACGATCCGGCTCGCCTGAAGCGCGAGCTGATGGACGTGCTGCGCGGCCACTTCCGGCCCGAGTTCATCAACCGCATCGACGAGATCATCGTCTTCCACGCGCTCGGGCAGGGTGAGATCCGCTCCATCGTCGAACTGCAGCTGGAGCGGGTTCGGCGCACGGCACAGGGCCAGGGCGTCGACCTCGTGATCGACCCGAGTCTCGTCGATCACCTCGCAGCGGCGGGCTTCCGCCCGGAATTCGGCGCGCGCGAGCTGCGGCGCCTTATCCGATCGGAACTGGAAACGCAGCTAGCCCGCGCGATGCTGGCCGACCGCGTGCACGAGGGCGACCGCGTTCTGGCCCGTTGGGACGGCACTCGGCAGACGGTGGTGCTGGAGCCGCAAACCGAGGCGGCCGAGGGCGAGGCCAACCCCACCGGCAAGCGCGCACGTCGTCGGCGCGGCGGGCGCGAGGCCGCACAGACCCCGAACACACCGGGCGAAACACCTGCTGCAGCGGAGTAGCGGCCTGCGCCGCGCGGCGCCGCGCAACGGTTCCGTCCCCGGATGTGCTTCGGGACTCAAGCGAGCCGATCATGGAGATCGCCATGAGCCTCGACATCTTGTTCAGCCCCTTCGAGCACAAGTCGCTCCGGCTGCAGAATCGGATCGTCATGGCGCCGATGACGCGCTCGTTCTCTCCCACCGGCGTTCCGACACCGGAAGTCGCCGCCTATTACGGCCGACGCGCACCCGAAATGGGGCTCATCATCTCGCAAGGCACCGTCATCGACCGGCCGGCGGCGTCGAACGATCCAGCGGTTCCTCATTTCCATGGCGAACGGGCGCTCGCAGGATGGAAACGCGTCATCGACGCGGTTCATGCCGCCGGAGGCGCGATGGCGCCGCAGATCTGGCATATGGGAATTGTGGCCCCGCATGCGTCCGGATGGAAGCCGCCCGCTCCCATGGAAGGCCCTCCGGGCTCGTCGTCCCCGGGGAGGCCGGCGGCGTCGCGATGTCGGAGACCGACGTCGCCGAGATCGTCGCGGCGTTCGGCCGTGCCGCGGCGCAAGCCAATCGGCTCGGCTTCGATGCGGTTGAGATTCACGGCGCGCACGGTTACCTCATCGATCAGTTCTTCTGGGCCGGCGTGAACCAGCGTCAGGACCGCTACGGCGGCGTGACCTTGCCCGAGCGCAGCCGCTTCGCCGTCGAGGTCGTGCGGGCGGTTCGTTCCGCGGTGGGGGGAGGATTTTGCCGTGATCCTGCGCCTTTCGCAGTGGAAGCAGCAGGACTTCGCGGTGAAACTCGCACGGACACCCGACGAGATGGCGGCTTGGCTCACCCCATTCGCCGAGGCGGGAGTCGACATCTTCCACTGCTCGCAGCGGCGGTTCTGGCAGCCAGAGTTCGAAGGCTCGGACCTGAATTTCGCGGGTTGGGCGAAGAGGCTGACGGGCAAGCCAACGATCACCGTCGGCTCGGTCGGACTCTCGGGCGAGTTCATTGCCGCCTTCCAAGGCGAGAGCTCGCGTCCCGATCCGCTCGACGAACTCATTCGCCGTCTCACGCGCGGCGACTTCGACCTCGTTGCTGTCGGCCGGGCCGTGCTGTCCGATCCGCATTGGGTCAGCAAGATCCGCGAGGGGACGGCACGAGCATCTAAGGGATTTCACCCGCGAAGCACTCGCCACTCTCTTTTGAGGATCATGCCCGCGGCGAGCGGCAGATTAAGAGTGTCTCACAAAACTCCCGGTCCCTAACGGTTTCCGTTCCGGGCTCGGCAGCGGTGAGAGACACTTACTGCTCGTTGGGTGGTTACGCTCTGTAGGGTTTGATTGGCGTGATCAGATGGAGTTCTTGCTGGTTGCGGTCACGCCGGCCGAACGACCGACGACATGAAGCCTCCCGCAATCATCATTGCTAGACCTAAGACGAAGAAGATTCCCGCGCTCGTCAAACAATTGGCGGCAAATCTGCTCAGCCGTCTCGATTTTCGGGGCGGGCGCACTTCATTCTGTCCCCAGAGCATGTAGCGAGCGGAGTTCCAGCTTAAAGAAATTGATAGACCGCAAAATGTGATCGACAACAGCAGAAATGCCCAAGACGCCAGCAAAACATATTTGTATGATGGTGGAGAATTTTCTATGCCCCCAAGTTTGTCGGAGAAATTCACGGAAAACAAAAGTATGCCGCTGACGATACCGATTGATTGCTTCGCAAGCTCGATGGGCTCGCGATAATTGTAATTCAGAAAATTCTCACGCTCCGCAAGCTCATCTTTTTCAATATTGCTGCTTCGTTCATTGTCTTTGATGTTTGCCATTGTACCCTCGATCCCGATGTCCCCGTCGCTTCAACTCGTACGATTTGGGCAGCTCGAAGCAGGTTGGCTTGTTCCTGCTTCCTATTATCCGCGCGAGCACCTGCTCCGGCCAAGCAGGCACCACAAGCCTACAGCATGGGGAGCCGACGCGGTCGCGGGCCGAGCGGGAACGCAGCGTCGAGACGGGCGAGGTCGGCGTCCGTCAGCGACAGCGTGCCAGCGCCCGCGTTGTCGGTGGCGTGCTCGGGGCTAGACGCCTTGGGGATCGCGAAGGTGGACAGCCGCCGCACTAGGAACCGCAGGGCGACCTGGCGCGCGGTCGCGCCGTGGTCGGCCGCGATCTCCTCCAACACACGCCCGCCCGGCGTGCGCGGGCCGGGGAAGCCGCCGTGGCCGAAGGGGCTGTAGGCGACCACGGCAACGCCGTGCGTCTCGCACCAGGGCTGCACGGCGTGCTCGATGGCGCGCTCCTGCAGATGATAGAGGACTTGGTTGCAGGCGATCCGGCCCTCGCCGCCGGCCTTCCACGCGGCCTCGAGGTCGGGCACGTCGAAGTTGCTCACCCCCCAGGACAGGATCTTTCCCTGTTCGCGAAGCCGCTCTAGGGCCGCGAAAGTATCCTCGAGCGGATGCGGCCCCGGCCAGTGCAGGAGGTAACAGTCCAGCCTGTCGGTGCGCAGGCGCGCGAGCGAGCGCTCGCAGGCTGCCACGGTCCCAACCCGCGAGGCATTGCTGGGGAGGACCTTGGAGACGAGGAAAACCTCGTCTCGTCGCCCGGTGATCGCCTCGCCGACCACGATCTCTGCGTCGCCGTACATCTCGGCGGTGTCGAGGTGGGTCATGCCGAGATCGAGGCCGCGGCGCAGGGCAGCGACCGCGATGGGCCGGTGAGCGTCGTCGATGTACCAGGTCCCCTGGCCGATCACCGCAACTTCGCGCGGCAGCAAACCGAACGGGCGCCGCTCCATGCAGTACGGTCCCGATGGAGAAGGCGTGTGCTGCGCAGCGCCGGCTCCGGCTGTGGGTCTCATTCGGCGCCTGCCTGGCGCGATAGCCCGCGTGCGCTCGCGAATAGCTTGATCACTTCCGAGTTGAACGCCGGGATGTCGTCGGGCTTGCGGCTCGTGACGAGACCCTGATCGACGACGGCCTCCTGATCCACCCACTCCGCCCCGGCGTTCTTGAGATCGGTTTGGAGTGATGGCCAGGAGGTCAGGCGCCGTCCGCGTGCGGCGCCCGCCTCGATGATGGTCCACGGCCCGTGGCAGATCGATGCCACGGGCTTGCCGGCATCGAAGAAAGCTTTTGCGAACGCGATCGCCTCGGGCAGCGCCCGGAGCGTGTCCGGATTGATGACGCCGCCTGGCAGCAGCAGCGCATCGTAGTTATCGGGCCGGGCACTGCTTAAGGGCATGTCGACCGGGAACGTGTCGCCCCACTCCGTGAAGTTCCAGGCCTTCACCTGGCTATCCTTGGGCGAGACGATCTGGGTCTCGGCGCCAGCCTCGTCGAGTGCCTTGCGTGGCTCGGTCATCTCGACCTGCTCGAAGCCGTCCGTCACGAGGATCGCGACCTTCAGGCCATTGAGGTTGTCTGAAGCCATGTTTGCACCTCCGTCAGACTGGGTTTGCGCTCGATTAGGTCAGCCTCTTGCTGGAGCCATCGCCGCTGCGACGGACTGGCCCGTGTGACGTGAAGGCCGGTCTACCGAATTGAGGTCATGTGCCAGGTTGGAGGAGTGTCATGCGGTCCGCTCTCCAACTGTTGGGTCGATACTGCCGCTCCGGCAGCCTTCTCCTGCACGGCGCACTAACTGCAGAGGCTTCTACGGCGCGAACACCGCGCGCACGCAGCCGTCCGTCTTGTGCTTGAACATGTCGTAGCCGCGCGGCCCGTCCTCCAAAGAGAAGCGGTGCGTGGCGAGATAGGCCGGGTTCAACTCGCCCTTCTGAGCGTGCGTAAGTAGCCGATCCATGTAGGCTTGTCCGTGCTGCTGGGCGCTGCGCACCGTCATGCCCTTGTTCATGATGGCGCCCATCGGGAACTTGTCGATCAGCCCGTAGACGCCAAGCACCGACAGCGTGCCGCCCTTGCGGCAGGCCATGATGGCCTCGCGCAGCGCCTGGCCGCGGTCCGTCTCAAGACGTAGCGCCTGCTTCACGCGATCATAGGCGTATTGTGAGCCAGTTCCGTGCGCCTCCATGCCGACCGCGTCGATGCAGGCGTCTGGGCCACGACCGCCCGTCATTTGCTTGAGCACCTCCAAGACGCTGTCGACCTGCGTGTAGTCGATCGTCTCAGAGCCGGCGTGCTCGCGCGCCATCTGCAACCGCTCAGGGTATCGGTCGATCGCGATCACCCGCTCGGCGCCCATCAACCGCGCGCTCTGCTGCGCCATCAGCCCCACGCCGCCGCAGCCCCACACGGCCACCACGTCGCCGGGCTGGATGTTGCAGAAGTCCGCCCCCATGTAGCCCGTCGGCGCCGCGTCCGAGAGAAACAGCGCCGTTTCGTCCGCTACCCCCTCGGGCACCTTGAAGCAGTCGTTGTCGGCGAACGGCACGCGCACATACTGGGCGTGCGCTCCGGCATAGCCGCCGAACGCGTGAGTATAGCCGTAGATGCCGGCGGTCGGATATCCGAAGACGGGCTCCTGCAGCTCTGGTTTGGGATGGGTGTTGTCGCACAGCGAATGAAGTTTGTTCTTGCAGTACCAGCACTGGCCGCAGGTGATGAAGGACGGCACCACAACACGGTCGCCCTTCTTCACACGCTTCACCTCGGGGCCGACATCCTCGATCACGCCCATGAACTCATGACCAATCACGTCGCCGGCCTTCATGGTCGGGATGTAGCCATCGATGAAGTGCAGGTCCGAGCCGCAGGTGGTCGACAGGCTGACTCGCAGGACGCAGTCATGCGGGTTGACGATCTCGGGATCTTTCACCGTGCCGACCCGCAGGTCGTTGACGCCGTTCCAGTAGAGCGCGCGCATGAGTAGCCTCCTTGTCAGCGAGGGTCGGACCGAGCCGCGGGCTGACGCTCGGTGGTCGGGATCTCGCCGGTCTGGACGAGGGCTTTGAAGTAATGGAGGGATTTGCTCGCTAGGGACGCCGGAAGCGTGTTGTTCAGCATCTGGGTGGCGATCCGGCCGAGCATGCCACCGGGAGGGTCGAAGCTGGCGCGCAGGGTCACCACCGTCCCACGCTTGCCGGTAGCGGGGCGGAAACGCACCGACGCTTCCCGGATCAGAGCGCCGTCGCCCTGTGCGACCCAACGCATGAACTCGCCAGGCCGGTCGTCGGCCAGACGCATGTCCCAGGTGCCGAGATCATGTCCGGAGCTCCAGCGTGTCTGCCCGTCACCCATGGGCTGGACATCTGCAATGGGCGCCATAATCCGCCGCAAGGTCTCTGGATCGCGCCAGCGACGGTAGAGTTCGTCCGCAGAAACACCCTCAATCGTTATCGAGCGCTCGACTTCAGGGTCATGCCCCGCAGCGGGCCGTCCGTTCGGACCCATCCTGGCCCGGCTCCCGGTCGTGCCCAATTGAGCGCCGATCAGACCGATGGCGGCAACGCCTGCAGCGGCCGCGAGGGCGAGCCCGACCATGCCAGCACTAGGACGGCTGTCGGAGGGTTCCTGTCGGCGCTCCGGCCAAGACCGCGCGGATCCCGTTGCTCGCGTGCGTGTCGGATGATCGCCGCGATCCCTCGCGAGGAGCCCGTCGTCTTGATTCGCCATGACACACCTCAGAAGCGTTGGGTGGACTTCAGAGCCTGCGTGACAGCGCATCGTCTCACGCTATCGGCGCAGGCTTCGACGACCGGTCAGGCAGCGTTACGCCGCGGGAGCACGCTTGGAGACCTCTGCGAGGGATGGGGCATGTCGCAGGTCGGGTGGTGTCTTAAAGTCTTTGGCCGCGCCGCGGGACGCCTGGACACCGCGTGGAAAGCCGCTGCGGTCCCGATACGATCGTCTCCGGCCCACACCGCGGCTGTGCCGCATCGTGGTGGCTTGAGCGTCGATCAGGTCGATGGCCGTGATGCCGAGCAGCAGGGCCAGAGCGACGACGACATTGTCGCGCTTTGGATTGTTTGACCGCAGCGCCAGCATGACGGTCGCGATGTCGAGGCCGTCGCCGGCGACCCGGCTCCAAAGCCCAAGTTTCTTGTCGATCGACAGCGAGAGAATGCCGCTGCCGATCTCACGGGCTCCGTAGGCACGCACCAAGGCCTCCTTACCCTCCATCCCGAGTGCGCTGGTGATGCGCCTGGGCGCCAGGAGCTCAGTGAGACCCAATCCGAGGCTGAACCAGCCGAGCCCCTTGGCAAGGCTGTCCGGTATGCCGCGCGAACTCGGCCCGGAGCGAAGGACCTTCGGATCGCCCTCAGATCGCGCGATGTTCGAGAGGCCCGGAAGGAGTGAGATGTTCGTCATGGTCCCTCCACACGGTGTCAGGGTTTGAGAACGACCTTGATGCAGCTGTCCTGCTTGTCCCGGAACGTCCGGTACATCTCGGGGCCCATGTCGAGCGGGGCCTCGTGGGTGATGACGAAGGAGGGGTCGATCTGGTCCTCCTCAATCCGGCGAAGAAGATCGGCGGTCCAGCGCTGGACGTGGGTCTGCCCCATGCGGAAGGTCAGGCCCTTGTTCATCGCCGCACCCATCGGGATCTTGTCGGACAAACCGCCATAGACTCCTGGGATCGAGATCAGGCCGCCAGGCCGGCAGACATAGATCATCTCACGCAGCACGTGCGGACGGTCGCTCTCCGCCAGGAAGATCTGCTTGGCCCGGTCGTAGATCGTATCGGGCATGGTGGGGCTGACATGGCTTTCCATGCCGATGCAGTCGATGCACTTCTCGGGACCTTCGCCACCGGTCAGCTCGTTCAGGCGCTCGACGACGCTCTCTTCGTCGAAGTTGATGGTGATGGCGCCCCCTGCCTCGGCCATCTCCAGCCGTTCCGGCAGGTGGTCGATGGCAACGACCTGTTCGGCACCCAGGAGGACGGCCGAGCGGATCGTCATCTGGCCGACCGGTCCGCACCCCCAGATCGCGACGGTATCGGTGGGCTGGATGTCGGCCTGGACAGCCGCCTGCCAACCGGTCGGGAAGATGTCCGAGAGGAAGAGCAGCTTTTCGTCGGGAATGCCGTCAGGCACCTTCTGGGCGGTCGCATCGGCAAACGGCACGCGCAGGTACTCGGCCTGACCGCCGGGGTAGCCGCCGGTGAGATGCGAGTACCCGAACAGACCGGCGGTGCCGTGTCCGAAGACCTTATCAGCGAGGTATTTCTTGCGGTTGCTTTTCTGACAGACGGAGAAGTAGCCGCGCTTGCACTGGTCGCACTCACCGCAGACGATGGTGAAGGGTACGACGACCCGGTCGCCCTTCTTCAGCTTGCCGTTAAGCCCGCGCCCGGTCTCGACGATTTCGCCCATGGTCTCGTGACCCATGACGTCGCCGGGGAGCATGGCGGGGATCAAGTTGTGAAACAGGTGCAGGTCCGAGCCGCAGATCGCGCAGCTTGTGACTTTGACAATGACGTCGCGCCCGTCTTCGATCTCTGGATCGGTGACGGTATCGCAGCGGATGTCTTCTTTCCCGTGCCAGACTAAAGCGCGCATCGATTTCTCCCACCAGCTAAGTGCGGAGGTCAATCAGCAAGCTTAGAATCTACTTTTCTTAGATACTCCGCGACCTTGAAGGCTAAGCTTGCATCTAGGATGCTTCACGCTTCCACAAGGGTGCGTCAAATAGGCAGAGGCATGCATCCTAAAGCCTCAACTTCGTCTGAGGCTGATTGTTTCTTGCCAAATTGCATATTTTTCAGGCAATGAATACTGGCCTAACGCGGACATCATTCTTATTGGGCCAATACTAGAAAGTAACATGCATAAGTATATTGATATTTATCTGGGTTGGTTGACCTATGCCGCACACAACCGCAGACGGGCTCAAAGCCACCCGTTCCAGCGACAGGTCTCTGGCTCATCAACAGCCCGAAAGCGGACCTCGCCAGGGTCTGCTAAGGGTCGATTCTGTTCTCTAATGAGTCAATGGGCGGCAGCTCAATCCAGAGCGTTCGACGCTTTCGGGTGCCTGCGTTCTCTACGTGCTCGTGCGGCACTTGATGGGGTCAGCTGGGTGCAAAGCGGCTCGGTTGAAAGCGCAGTCGGCGCAAGGCCGCATGCTACAGAATCGGCGCCATCTTCTGCTCCTTCCCTCGGGCGTCGCTCCCGCTCGGGAGCTCGGTTCGGCCTCCTGTCCGGTGATGTCAGCCGCTACGCAGGTCGGAACTCGGTGCCCTGCCGCAGCATCGCGTGCATGATGATCGCTAGCCGGCGCGCGAGAGCGATGCGGGCCTTGCGCATCGTAGAGCGCTTCGCGATGGCCAGAGCCCAAGCCTTCAGCTTCAGGGGCTGCCTGCAGCGCGTCAGCATCACGTTGGCGGCTTCGTACAGCAGCGTTCTGACCCGCCGGTCGCCGCACTTCGAGATGCTACCGGTGTAGTCGACCTCGCCCGATTGGTAGCGTCGCGGAACAAGGCCAAGATACGGACCGACGTCGCGGGAGCGCCTGAAGCGCTCAGGATCATCGACGGCTGCCGTGAAAGCGAGCGCGGTGAGTTGACCGACGCCCGGGATCGTCATCAACCGCCGGCAGGCATCTGAGGCTCGGACCATCCGCTTGATATCTGCATCGATGGCGGCGACAGCTGCCAGCACGGCAGCTCGTGCTCCGATCAGGCCGCGCATGGCGGCGGACAGTCCAGCGATCCCCTCGCTCGAACGCAGAGCCTGCTCGATGAACGCAGGGCTGAGCGCCCGCGGTAGCCGCACCCCGAACACGACGGCAAGACCGCGGATCTGGTTCTCCAGCGTGACCCGCTGGCCGACCAGCTTCTTGCGCGCGATGATCAACGACCTCACGGCGTGTGCCGGCAGCGACTTCACGTGCACCGGCTTGAAGAAGCCTGTTCGTGCCAGATGAGCCAGACCGCGCGCATCGTTCCGGTCGGTCTTGTGCGTCGTAAGCGACTTCAAGGCTTGGTAAGCCTGCCGGCTCTCGACGCAGACGACCGGCACACCATGGTCGGCCAAGCCGTGGAACAGCATTGGAGCCATCCGGCCTGTCTCGAACACAACCCGACGGCAGGCAGGCGCCTTCGCGAGTTCCTGCGCGATGTCGGCAGGCGTAGAGGCCACCTTCGCCTGATGGGTAACTACTCCGTCGCGGTCGACCACGCAGACGTGCGTCTCCTCCATCGAGACATCTAGGCCAGCGAAATACTCCATAATCAGCCTCCTCTTCCGGCAGCGGAGCCGATCCTATCGACTTCCGCAGAAGAGCTGCCGCCCATTACCCGATGTTGAAAAACTCGGCTGTTGCAGCAGCATTTGCGAGGTGATTCACTGCTGCTGTGAGGCAGGGATCGACGCAGATGATGGGACCTCGGCAAGTCGAGCAGGGTGCTCTGTTCTACGAGTTCTCGCTCGGCACCCACGTTCCCGCCGACCATCTACTGCGCTCTATCGACCGCTTCGTCGATCTCACCGGCCTGCGCCAGGAGTTGGCCCCGTTCTACGCCTCCACGGGGCGCCCCTCGGTCGATCCCGAGCTGATGATCCGTATGCTGATCATCGGCTACTGCCTCGGCATCCGCTCGGAGCGCCGGCTCTGCGACGAGGTCCACCTCAATCTCGCCTACCGTTGGTTCTGCCGCCTGGGCCTGGAGGGGCGCGTACCGGACCACTCGACCTTCTCGAAGAACCGTCACGGCCGTTTCCGCGACAGCGATCTGCTACGCCGCTTGTTCGAGCGTGTGCTCGCCCGCTGCATCGCCGAAGGGCTGGTCGGTGGTGAGGGCTTTGCCGTCGATGGCAGCCTGATCAAGGCCGACGCCAACCGACAGAACGGGGTCGAAGGCTCTGCCGGCCTCCCACCCGAGGCCGTGAGCCGGGCTGCTCAAGAGTATCTGGCCGTCCTCGACGAGGCCGCCTTCGGGGCCGCCACGCCCGTCCCACCCAAGTTCATCTCGCCCGCGGATCCGGCCGCACGCTGGACCGGAGCACACGGCGGGCAAGCGTTCTTCGCCTACACGGCCAACTACCTGATCGACCTCGACCACGCGGTCATCGTCGATGTCGAGGCGACCACCGCCATCCGGCAGGCCGAGGTCACGGCAGCCAAACGCATGATCGAGCGCTCACGCGAGCGCTTCGATCTCTATCCGGCCCGGCTGGCGGGCGACAGCGGCTACGGCTCGGCCGAGATGTTGGGCTGGCTCGTCTACGAGCAGGGCATCGAGCCACATATCAGCGTCTTCGATAAATCGACCCGCACCGATGGTACCTTCTCACGCGCCGACTTCACCTACGACCAGCCCAATGACGTCTATCGCTGCCCGGCAGGCCGGATGCTGACGACCACCGGCACCTTGATCAACGACGGGGCGACGCTGATGTATCGCGCGAGCAAGTTCGACTGCACGCCATGCCCGCTGAAGGCGCGGTGCTGCCCGAACGATCCGGTGCGCAAAGTCCCGCGCTCAGTCCACGAGGGCGCGCGAGACATGGCCCGCGACATCGCACGATCTGAGGAAGGCAAAACCTCACGCCGTGAGCGGAAGAAGATCGAGATGCTGTTTGCCCACCTCAAGCGCATCCTGAAGCTGGATCGCCTCCGGTTGCGCGGCCCAAACGGAGCGAGAGACGAGTTCCACCTCGCCGCAGCCGCTCAGAACCTGAGGAAGATGGCCAAGATCATCCCGGTCCCGCAGCCGAGCCCGGCTTGATCGGGAAGGAGGCCTCAGGGCCGAAGGGAAGAGATCGCCCCTGTCCGTCGCCGATCTCGGCCGCCACCGAGTTTTTCAACATCGGGTAATGGGCGGCAGCTCTTCTGCGGAAGTCGATAGGATCGGCTCCGCTGCCGGAAGAGGAGGCTGATTATGGAGTATTTCGCTGGCCTAGATGTCTCGATGGAGGAGACGCACGTCTGCGTGGTCGACCGCGACGGAGTAGTTACCCATCAGGCGAAGGTGGCCTCTACGCCTGCCGACATCGCGCAGGAACTCGCGAAGGCGCCTGCCTGCCGTCGGGTTGTGTTCGAGACAGGCCGGATGGCTCCAATGCTGTTCCACGGCTTGGCCGACCATGGTGTGCCGGTCGTCTGCGTCGAGAGCCGGCAGGCTTACCAAGCCTTGAAGTCGCTTACGACGCACAAGACCGACCGGAACGATGCGCGCGGTCTGGCTCATCTGGCACGAACAGGCTTCTTCAAGCCGGTGCACGTGAAGTCGCTGCCGGCACACGCCGTGAGGTCGTTGATCATCGCGCGCAAGAAGCTGGTCGGCCAGCGGGTCACGCTGGAGAACCAGATCCGCGGTCTTGCCGTCGTGTTCGGGGTGCGGCTACCGCGGGCGCTCAGCCCTGCGTTCATCGAGCAGGCTCTGCGTTCGAGCGAGGGGATCGCTGGACTGTCCGCCGCCATGCGCGGCCTGATCGGAGCACGAGCTGCCGTGCTGGCAGCTGTCGCCGCCATCGATGCAGATATCAAGCGGATGGTCCGAGCCTCAGATGCCTGCCGGCGGTTGATGACGATCCCGGGCGTCGGTCAACTCACCGCGCTCGCTTTCACGGCAGCCGTCGATGATCCTGAGCGCTTCAGGCGCTCCCGCGACGTCGGTCCGTATCTTGGCCTTGTTCCGCGACGCTACCAATCGGGCGAGGTCGACTACACCGGTAGCATCTCGAAGTGCGGCGACCGGCGGGTCAGAACGCTGCTGTACGAAGCCGCCAACGTGATGCTGACGCGCTGCAGGCAGCCCCTGAAGCTGAAGGCTTGGGCTCTGGCCATCGCGAAGCGCTCTACGATGCGCAAGGCCCGCATCGCTCTCGCGCGCCGGCTAGCGATCATCATGCACGCGATGCTGCGGCAGGGCACCGAGTTCCGACCTGCGTAGCGGCTGACATCACCGGACAGGAGGCCGAACCGAGCTCCCGAGCGGGAGCGACGCCCGAGGGAGGGAGCAGAAGATGGCGCCGATTCTGTAGCATGCGGCCTTGCGCCGACTGCGCTTTCAACCGAGCCGCTTTGCACCCAGCTGACCCCATCAAGTGCCGCACGAGCACGTAGAGAACGCAGGCACCCGAAAGCGTCGAACGCTCTGGATTGAGCTGCCGCCCATTGACTCATTAGAGAACGAAATCGGTCGGAAGCAGTCCTCAACTTCGATGCACGAAGCGGACGCACAGCCCACCACCCACCGCGGCGACCAAGATCACGCTGCTTGCTCCAGCTCAGCCACGTACGGCTGCACTAGCATGCGCCTGCCGCTGAGGTCGTGCACGCTGACGAAGCGGGAGCCTCGCTGAAACACCGCTCGTCATGCAAGGCGCAGCATCTGGCTCTCCTCGACCACCGCAGCCGTCCTCCAATGCGTCAGGAACCAGGGCACGCGTGAGCCGGCCATGGGCGTGGCGTAGCGGTAGCCCTGGGCGTAGTCGCAGCCCATAGCGCTGAGTCGCTGTGCCTGACCCTCAGTCTCGACACCTTCAGCCGTGACCTTCACGCCAATGCTGCGGCCAAGGCCGACGACCGCCGCGACAATGGCCGCGTCGTCGCTGTCCTGCTCCATGTTGCGCACGAAGCTCTGGTCCACCTTCAGGTGGCCGACCGGGAACTGCTTCAGGTGCGTCAGCGATGCGAAGCCGGTGCCGAAGTCATCGAGCGTGATCAGAACGCCGGCAGCGCGTAGCCGGTGAAGGGTCGCTGGCACGTTCTCGCTGCCGTGGCCGAGGAAGACGGTCTCGGTGACCTCGACCTCGAACAGGCTCGGTGGAACGCCGTGCTCGTTCAGCACGGACAGGATGCTGCCGGCCAAATCCGGCTTGCGGAACTCCGCCGAGGCGAAGTTCACCGCAATGAGGCCGGGAGTAAGGCCACGTTCCCGCCACTCCCGCAGGTCCGCCGCAACCTGCCGGAGGATGCTGTCGCCGATGCCTGTGGCAAGCTCCGGATCGTCGAAGGCCGAGCCGAAGTAGCCGGGGGTGAGCAATCCCTTCTCAGGATGCTCCCAGCGTGCCAGTGCCTCAAAGCCGACGATTGCGCCGGTTGAGAAGCACACCTTCGGCTGGTAGTAGGGCACGATCCGCCCCGCAGCGAGAGCCACCCGAACCTCGCTCGCGATGCTCACCCGCCGCTCGGTCTCTGCCCGCATCTCTGGCGCGAAAACAATGGCGCGGTTCCGGCCCTGCACCTTTGCGCGATAGAGCGCGATGTCAGCGTCTTTCAGCAGGTCGTGCGGGCCGCGGTGGTGATCGGGATAGGCAGCAACACCGATGCTCGCCTTGCGCGAGAGCGTGTGGCCACGGTTGCAGAACGGCTGGCTCAGCCGCTCTATGAGCCCTCGTGTGTGGCTCAATGCGTGCTCTAGGCGCAGCGGCTCAACGAGCAGTAAGGCGAACTCGTCACCACTTAGGCGCGCCACTGTGTCGGTCTCACGCAAGCCGTCCTGCAAGCGCTGGGCAACCTCTACCAGTACAGCGTCACCTGCGTCGTGCCCGAGCGTGTCGTTCACGTCCCGCAGGTTGTCGAGGTCTAAGAGAAGCAGGCTCACACTCGTACCGCCCCGCTCTGCGGCAGTCAGCGCCTGCTCCAGTCGCTGGTGGAACAGCCGGCGGTTCGGCAAACCCGTGAGCGCGTCGTGATTGGCTGCGCGCCATGCTCGTTCTTCAACGCGCTTGCGTTCGGTGATGTCGAAGGTGATGCCGACGAGCCGGTCCCCCTCGGTCCGCTCAGCCCACGCGCTCAGCCATAACGTGCTGCCTGCCGGGTGGACGTAACGGAATTCTTGGCCCTGGTGGCTCTCCGCTCCTTGAATGAAGCGGTCCATCCCTGCGCGGTCATCGGGATGAACGCGGTCGTAGAACTCTGACGCCGGCCCTGAGGCAATGCCTAGAAGGTCCAAGGCATCTCCAGATTGTTTGCTCTGGCCCGTCTTGAGGTTGAGTTCCCAAGCGACCATCCGGCCCGCTCGCAAGGCAAGCCGCAGGCGCTCTTCACTGGCCCGCAGCGCTGCATCCGCTCGCCGCTCCTCGGTGACATCGTGCATAGCACCGACCACGCGCACGGCTCGACCGTGTGAGTCCCGGATTACAAAACCTCGGTCGAGCACGTCCGCGTAAGTGCCGTCGCCCTGCTCAAAGAGGTACTCCTCGCTCCAGCGGTGCTCATGGCCGTCGATGACGCAACGAAGGGAGGCCGTAACGCGCGCTCGATCATCAGGGTGGATCTTGCTCTTCCACCAAGCGCCCGTGTTGGCAACCTCAGCGTCAGAGTAGCCAAACAGCCGGTAAGTTCCCTCGCTCCACTCGATGGCGTCCGATGTGAGGTCGTGATCCCAGATCGCATCCTGTGTGGCGAGCATCGCCAGCCGGTAGCGTTCTTCCTGAAGGCGAATTGCCTCGGTTGCCTGTTTGCTCTCGTGGATGTCGCTGTCGGTTCCGACCCACTCCCGTACCTGACCGGAGCCGTCCGTGAGCGGCACAGCCCTGGTCAGCGTCCATCGGTACGATCCGTCTCGGCAGAGGGCACGGAACTCGAAGGAGCCTGCTGCCTGCGAGGCGAAGATCTCGCGCCATGTGGCGGTCACGCGCTCCTGGTCATCGGGGTGAACGGTGCTCAGCCAGCCGAAGCCAGCGTAGGCGCTCACCGGCTGACCCGTGTAGGCTTCCCACCCGCTGCTATCGATGAGAGAGCCGTCTGGCTCTGCCCGCCAGACCATGGTCGCGCTTGCCTCGATCAGCGCCTCGTAGCGCTGGGCTGTCGTCCTGAGCCTCGCCTCAAGCTCGACCTGTGCGGTCGCATCGCGGGACACAGACAGGATGCGCTGCGGCGAGCCGCTCAGCCCCTGCATGGGGCTCAGGCTCACGTCCCACCACCGTGGCTGTCCCTTGGCCGTGGGGCAGAAGCCTCGGAAGCGGGCGGGCTCACCGGCCTTGGCTGTCTCAAGCGCCTGCTGCGCCACGTCGTGGTGCTCGCCTTCCCAGAAGTCGAGCCAGCACTGACCGAGGATCGATCCAGCGTTCTCGACTTCCATCAGCCTCTGACCACCCGAACTCATGAACAGCAGCCGGCCGTGCTCATCGAGGAGCTTTACGCAATCCAGGCTGCCCTCCAACAAGCCGGACAGCACCTCGTCAAAGAGCTTGGGGTGCGAACCAATGGGATCGATGTCGCGGCTCCGGAAGACACCGGACTGCTCAGGATCGTTCCTGCGCGACGTGGCTTCACCTTCTGCATGGGAACGGAAGGTGTTCCGCCCGCTGGCCTTCGCTCGGTAGAGCGCCTGATCCGCCAGACCAATCAGCTTATCAGCATCGACTGCATCACGTGGGCAGAGGGCGAGGCCGATGCTGAGCCCCACCCCGGCCGGGTAGCCATCGAGATCGATGGGCAAGACCATCGCCTCGATCAGACGCTCGGCCAGCCGTGTTGCGTCCGCAGGTCCAGCGCACCCAGTCTGGATGATCACGAACTCGTCGCCACCAAGCCGCGCAACCGTGTCCTCGGTGCGCAGAAGAGCCCTGATCCGCTGCGCCACGACCTTCAGCAAGGTGTCCCCGGCTTGGTGCCCAAGCGTGTCGTTGACGAGTTTGAAGCGATCGAGATCCAGGCAGAACAGGGCAAAGCCACTGCCCTTGCGCTTCGTGCGCGCGATCTCCTGCTCAAGCTGTTCGCGAAGGTGCAGGCGGTTCGGCAGGCCGGTGAGTGGGTCGTGGCGCGCCATATGCGCCATCGCGTGCTCAACCTTCTTCCGTTCGGAGATGTCGCGCACCACAGCGACGAAGCCGGACGCAGCGCCTGCCGCATCACGTGTGACGCTGAAGGACGTCTCCACCCACAGCCAAGAGCCGTTCTTGTGCCGGTAACGCTGCTGGCTGACGGCTCGCTCGGAACAGCCTCGACCCACTGCGCTCAGCACCAGGCCGAAGTCGGCCACATCTTCTGGGTGCACGAAGTCGAGGGATTTGGTGCCGACAAGCTCCTCCGGTTCGTAGCCGAGAAGGCGCTTCGCAGCCGGCGAAACGTAGAGGCGCGTGCCGTCTGGAGTGCACCGCACGATGAGGTCGGTGCTGTTGTCCGCGAGGAGGCGATAGTTGGCCTCGCTTTCGCGCAGGCAGGCCTCTCCAGCCCGGGCTGCTTGCTCAGCCTTGCTCAGGCGAAGCTGAGAGACAACGGTTTGAGCCAGATCGCGAAGCTGCTCCTGTTGCTCAGGCGAGAAGGAGCGCGGGGTGCGGTCGATGATGCACAGGGAGCCGAGATGGATGCCAGGACTGAGGACGAGCGGTGCGCCAGCATAGAAGCGGATGTGCGGCTCACCTGTGACGAGCGGGTTGGCAGAAAACCGCTCATCCTGAGCGGCATCCTCGACAACGAGCACCTCGTCCGAGAGGATGGTGTGGGTGCAGAACGAGACCTCGCGTGGAGTTCTGCTCGCCTCCAGGCCGCACCTGCCCTTGAAGCGCTGCTCGGTCTCGCCAACCAACGACGCAAGCGCGATAGGTACACCGAACAGCGCCTGAGTGGTCCGGCAGATCGCGTCGTACTGCGGCTCAGGAGGGGAGCCGAACACCTCCAGATCGTGCAGCACCTTCAGGCGCTCCACCTCGTTCGGGTGCAACGAGTACATACACTAGACCTCACCGGGTCAGTCCCTCATCACGGGAACCTCGCCTGACCCCGGCCGAAGCTAAGCGGTATGCGTTAACAAGCTGGGATTGCCCCGTTTTTGTGGACGGTCAGGGGACTTGGCTGAGCAGTTTCATTGTTGACGCCTCTGAGGCAGTCTCCTGCTCGTAAATGACGGGCGAGCGGTAACCGAGCGCCGTGGCGGCGCGGCGGGTTGTAGAAGCCTTCGATGTAGCTGAAGCAGGCCATCCGTGCCTCCGCCTGCGAGCGGAAGCGGCGACGCACGAGCAGATCGCATTCGGGGGTGGAGAAGAAGCTCTCGGCCATGGCGTTGTCGTAGGCATCGCCGACCGAGCCCGTCGAGGGCCGGACACCGGCCTCTCGGCACCGGTTGCCGAAGGCCAGCGACGTGTATTGCGAGCTCTGGTCGGAGTGGTGGATGACGTCGCGCGGCCTGCGCTGGGTGACGGCTATCTCCAGAGCGTCGAGCACCAACTCCGAGCGCAGGTGGCTGGCCATGACCCAGCCGACGATCCGGCGGCTGAAGGCGTCGAGCACTGACCTGACCGGCTGGCTTTGGACCGGGCTGATTGAGAGGATCAGCCAGGACTGAAGGAGTCGGACATGCGGCGAGGTCAGAAGACGAGCGCGGAGCAGGTGGTGCTGAAGCTGCGCCAGATCGAGGTGCAGACCGCCCAGGGCAAGAGTTTGGCCCTGGCCTGCAAGGAGGCGGAGATCTCCGAGCAGAGCTGCGCGACGAGTGCCTGCGCCAAGAGATCTTCTACTCGCTCAAGGAAGCCCAGCCGTGATCGCCCTGTGGCAGAACACCTACAACCGCGTCCGGCCGCACTCGTCCCTGGGCTACCGGCCGCCCGCGCCTGTCAGCTTCCCTGATCTGGCCTTCCGGCTACCCATGGCAGCGGCCATGCAGTAGCCTCTTGTAACTTGATCCCACCTTCGCCGGGTATGCTCTTCGGCGCGGTGGCGGGTGAGAGACCGTTAGCCTCTGGGGCCACCAAGCCCGCAAGTGAGCCAGGGTCCTCGCCCGCCGTTCCATCGAACCCGAACAGTCGCTTGGGCCGCTCAACGCGAAGCCCGCTTGCGCAAGGATGGGATCAGATGGACGCTCCTGTTGTCGGGATCGATGTCGCCCGAGACCGCCTCGATATTCACGTTCATCCCTCTGGAGCGAACTTCGCCGTTGACCGTACGACAGAGGGTGTGGAGCAGCTGTGCGAACGCCTCCGGCCCCTGAAGCCGAAGCTCGTCGTCCTGGAGGCAACCGGCGGTTTGGAAGCCATGGTGGCACGTGCTCTCACCACCTGGAGGCTACCAGCCGTGATCGTGAACCCAGCACAGGTCCGTGCTTTCGCTCACGCCTTGGGCCAACGCGCCAAGACCGACCGCATCGACGCCACCGTGATCGCCCGGTTCGCGGCGGCCACCAACCCACCCGTTCGCGCTCGGGCCGATGCCGAGACTCAGGCCTTGGCTGATCTCGTCACAAGACGCCGTCAGATCGTAGGACTGATCGCGTCCGAGCGGCAGCGAGCGAGCCAAGCTCCACCGTGCATTCGAGACAGCGTCCGGCGCGTCATAGAGGCGTTGGAGCAGGAGCAGAGTGTGATCGACCGCTCGATCGATGCAGAGGTAGACCGGTCGCTTGAATGGCGCAGGAAGGAGACCCTCCTGACCTCCGTTCCTGGTGTTGGACCGACGATCGCACGAACCCTGATCGCGGAGCTGCCTGAGCTTGGAAGCCTCAACCGGAAGCAAGTCGCCGCGCTGGTCGGCTTGGCCCCTTGGACGCGGCAATCCGGTCAGTGGCGAGGGAGGAGCTTCATTGCAGGCGGCCGCGCACCTGTTCGCACGGCGCTGTTCATGGGGGCCATGGTGGCCAGCCGTCACAATGCCGCGCTGAAAACCTTCCGCGACCGGCTCATCGCAGCCGGTAAGCCCAAGCTCGTTGCCCTGATTGCCACCGCTCGGAAGCTGATCACCATCCTCAACGCCATCCTGAGAGACGGAACGCCATGGCAACCCGCTTGACCAGCAAGACAGTCGCTCACTCGGCTCGGTCCAAAATACCGGTCAGGTTAGTCCGAGTGGCGCATCAACACGCTGATCGGCCCCAGCGACGCCAGGGTGGCGCGCTGGCCGACGAGGAGCCCAAGGTGAGGGCAATTCGTCCGCTCGGCCTCGAGGGTGATCAGGCGGCCGAGGGCGGCATAGGGGACTAGCTTGCCGCCGTCGAAGAGCCTGGGATTAAACCCCAACTCAGCAAGGAGGCCGTCCGGATCTGCGCCGAGTTCGATAAGGGTGGCGTAAACCGCCGGACCAACCCCAGGACGGCTCAGAGCAACAGGGAGCGGCTTCCCGTTCGCGGTGGGGCTGTCGGTTCCCACCGGCCGGACTGCGGGTCCGGGCAGTCCTGCTTTGACAGAAGAGGACATGGCCACCCCTGTTTCGACGCCAATCGGCGCAAGCGGCACAGTTAACCCAGATTACGTCAGAAAGACTTGATCGAACGGGACGCTGCCTCGAAGAAGGCGGGCGAGAAGTCGCCTCATGAATTTCGATCGGCACAGGTCTGCTGTCAGCGGAGGAGCAGCGAGTTGCGGCATCTTGAGTGAATGTCTGCTACCCACCGAGGCTGTGTGAAAACTCAGGCGCGCGCCGAAACTATAGAACAATCTTCTGCGCTGCCGACATGCGAGCATTATGGTTGGCGGCCGAGTTGCCGTTGGGGTGCCATGCCGGCGCTGCACAGATGTGCGAGGGGAAGATCCTTCTATGGCCTCGACGTTTTCACACAGCCTCGACCCTAAGCAGCCGTTCACGCGGTGAAGCTGATTGGGTTCTGACCTAGGGCCTGTTGTCACTTGAGCCAATCGAGCGTTGCGGCGAGGCAGAGGACACCGGCGAAGCTGACGGCGGTCTTCTCGTAGCGTGTCTTGGCCTTTGGGCGACAGGCCTCGATCAACGGCTCCAACTCACCCCGCTGCGCGTCTGACAGCATCACGTCTCCTCATTTGAAACCGAGAAAACGCCAGCACCGACAATCCGTTCAGGCGACGACAGACCCTAGTAGATGGTCAGGAGCTGCGCCACCGCGTTCTTGAGCGCGAAGCCAGCGGCGCTACTGGTCATCGGCACAACCCTTCGCCTCAGGTTGATTGTTGCACCCGCCGTAATGGTCGAGCCGACTGGTATGGCGGCGGATCGTCCGTGCTTCCTCCACGTCCAGCCGACCCAACTCCTCAAGCCAGCCTTCGAGGTGGGTGATGCGGTCTATAACGACGTTTCGGGCGTTACCCTGTGGCGGGAGACGACGGGCCTCTTTGCGTAGGGCGGCGAAGTGCGGTCTCATGTTCATCGGCCGAACTTCCTGATGTTCTCCGCATCAGCGATGAAATCAATGGCGTCCGTGGTCCGTTGCCAGTAAGCGGCCAGTTCAGTCGGTGGCCTCATGTCTGTGGACGGACGAGGCATTCCGCTGGTGAGCCTGTTGCAGGACCGGTTAAGCTCACCGGCACAGCCGCACGGCAGAGGCGCCGCCGGCCTAAGGAGAGCCAAGCCGGGACCGTGTTGCCGTGAACCAGCCCCTCGACAGCATCGCGAACGTGCTCGAAGGCACGGGAGATTACCGCGTGCTGCGCCGGCTGGCGCCACTGGCCGACTGCCCCGAGCCGCCCAACGAACCGACGTTCATCGGCTTGGTGCTCGACGTTGAAACCACTGGCACCGACTTCGCTACGGACGAGGTGATCGAGCTTGGCATCCTCAAGTTCGAATATGGCTCCAGCGGGCGCATCTACCGGGTGCTCGAGACGTTCAACCAACTGCACCAGCCCAGCAAGCCGATCCCCCCGGAGATCACCCGGCTGACCGGGATCACCGACGCCGACGTGGCCGGTCAGCGTATCGATGATGAGGCGGTGGCCCGGATCGCGGCCGATGCTGCGGTCGTCATCGCCCATAACGCCAGCTTCGACCGGCAGATGTGCGAGCCGCGCTGGCCGGTGTTTGCCGAGAAGAACTGGGGCTGCTCCTGCCACCAGATCCCGTGGCGCGCCGAGGGCCACGAGGGCATGAAGCTCGGCTACTTGCTGATCGACCACGGGTTCTTTCACCAGGGCCACCGGGCGATCGACGACTGCCACGCCCTGCTCCGGCTGCTCGACAGCCCGCTCAAGACGTCCGGGCGCCTAGCCCTGTCATGTCTCCTCGAAACCGCCCGCCGGCCGACCGTGCGCCTCTGGGCGCAGGGCTCGCCGATCGAGACCAAGGATCTGCTCAAGGCGCGCCGCTACCGCTGGAGCGGCGCGCGTCGCTGCTGGTACATCGACCTCGAGGAAGACCAGATCGAGATCGAGCGCTCCTATCTCAGCGAGATCATCTACCGACGCTCCTGCGGCGAACTACCGGCAGACCGCTTCACTGCCCGCGACCGATTCTCCGTGCGAACCAACCCCGAATTCTAGACCATCAGTCCTCCCGGTCATCGAGCAGGGTCAGCTGGCCTAGCGCGGGCTGATGGAAAAGAACACCGACGCCGATCTGCTGCGCCAGATGATCAATTTTCCCTCTACCATTGGCGATTGGTTTGGCCGAGGCTGTCGCGGGTTGTCGCTGGTTCACCGCACTGACTGCACGTGCGCGCGTGCGTAAGTGAGGTAACCGGAGGACTAGCGACAACCCGCGACACCTCACTGGCCTGCCGCTTGGGATGGTGGTCGAAGCTCGACACCCTCATAGCCGCGGGCGCGAGTGCCAACGCCGGTCGCTACCTTCTCCTTCTTTTTGAATCCCAGCTTCTCCATGCGTTCGCCGAAGCTGGTCTGCGTGCCGGGCGGCTCGTTGTTGGCCCGCGCATATTCACTCCAGGATGCGAACAACTCCTGCGTCGTCGCTTTGCGGTAGGGGTTCGTCCGATCGACGACGCACCGCTCCTCCAGCCACAGGCTGAAGGTGTCTTGCGCGCTGAAGTACTCGTCCGTTGCCACCTTCACGACATCGGGCCGAACGAGACGATTGGTCTGCCAGTCCAGGCAGCCCTCAATCATCCAGCGAAGGATGGCTGGCCACTCTGCCCGCAGCTTCTCCTCGAGCCGGGGATCAGGCACGGCAGGCTTGAACAGGAACGGCAGCAGGTTGAAGCGGCGCCGCGCCGCGTCATCCACGTTCGACAGACCGGGCTTGTTGTTGCCGATGATGAGCAGCTTCAGGACGGGCGTGAACTCGAACTCGTCCTGCCGCATGTAACGGGCGCGCATGGTGTCGCCGCCGGTCAGCTGCTTGATCCGGGCCTCTGCCCACTGGCGGCCTTGCTCTGTCTCCGAAGCCGTCACCAGCCGTGCGCCGCGCAAGGCTGCAATCTCAGTCGGGTGGCGGTCGTGCTTGGACGCGGTGAAGGTCTCCATCGCGGCGTTGACAGCGTAGTCCTTCAGGATGCCGGCCAGCACGTGGATCAGCACGCCCTTGCCGTTGCCGCCGCCACCAAAGGCGAAGCACAGGGCCTGCTCGCTGGTGTCGCCGGTCAGGCAGTAGCCGGCCCATTGCTGCAGAAACCGGATGTAGCCGGCATCGCCCTGTGTCACGTCGTTAAGGAAGCGCAGCCAGTTCGGGCAGTTCGGCGCTTCGGCTGGCGCCACCGCCGTCAGCTTCGTGATGCGCTCAGCAGGGTCCGCCGGATGCAGGTCGCCCGTGCGCAGGTCCACTGTGCCGCCGGGCGTGCCCAACAGCCACGGATCGGCGTCCCAGCCCTCGATAGTGACGGCGAGGGCTGGATCATGCCGGCAGTACTTCTCGACTCCGCCTGCGAACTCCACCTTGCTGGCGATGTAGCGCGTCCTATCGCTCTTCTCAGCAAACAGCTCACGGATAAGCTCACGAGACCACTGGAAAGCGATGCCGCAGCGGTTGGGCTCCCAAGCGGCGCCCGTCCACTCGTACCACTTGGCCGAGTCGTGGCAGTACAGCAGGCGCCCAGCGTAGCGCTGGGCAAACGCCTGCGCCGCTGAGTCCTGGTTCAGCGGCTCGCCATCGTGGTCGAGCTTCAGCTTGCGCTTGGGCTCCGGCTCATCGTTGCCGTACCCTGGCCAGCGGCTTTCTGGCTCTGGCCCGAGGTCATCAAGCTCCGCGTCGAAAGAGGGAAAGTCTCTCATGCCTTCCTCCCTCACAGCCCGAGCGCCAAGTCGGCGCCCTCGCGTTCGGCGCGTGCTCTCAGCCGCTCCTTCAGCAGTTTGGCGTTGGCCTGCTTGAGCATACCGAGCACGGTCACGCCTGACTTTAAGGCAGTGGCGGCTTTCCGGGTGGAATACTCAAGGCCCGCGTCGTCATGGGCCTCAGCATAGCTGACCGCCATGCCGGAATAGAAGGCGGTCATGTGCAGGCACTCGTGCACAAAGTCGCGCAGTTCCTCGGGCGTGCCGTAGTAAGGGTGCTCGCTCATGCCGCGGCTCCCAGCAGAAAGCTGCGCGCAGCGGTGCGACTGCTGAACACGCCGGAGACCATGACTTCTCGGTCGAGGGCGGCCACCGAGGCGCTTGTCAGCGGGTTTCGCCGGGCGGTATTCTTTCGCTTGGTTCCTTTGCCTGAATCCTTCCGATTAGCGCCGTTGCGGGCTCTACCCCCCGCAGCGGCGTTTTGCTTTTCTCCGTACCCTTTTGAGGCAGGTTTGGTCGGATTTCTCTTCGTAACCCTTTGATATTGCATGACTGCTTTTTCCTCTGTTCGGGAGAAAAGCGTAGCGTTTCCAGTTGGTTGGTGCGGACTCTGACTCCGCTAGTCCTGGTTCGAATCCAGGTCCCCCAGCCATCGGTTTTCGCCCGCCCGGTCCGTGACTTGGCGGGTTTTTTGTTTCTGGCGTCTCATCCGCGGGCCTGCTCGTCCTGCAACACGCTTCCTGCTTCGAGGGTGCACGACGCCCGGTATGGGTGGATCCGCATGACCGGCGCGGAGCGTGGTTCCGAGGCGGCTCGGTGCCAGTCATGATCCACAGCCCGCGAGGCATCAGGGCAAGGCGGCAGCGGTTATGTGCTGTTTGAGGCAGCGCGCGCCGCGGACATCGGCGATCACCGCGCGCCCGGCATGCAGGATCAACCGCATGGTCGGATCGCAGCGTGCGAGATGAGGTCGCATGGACGTCACGATCTTCAGCACCAAGGCCTATGATCGGCGGTTCCTGGACGGGGCCAACGCGGCGGCGGGAGAGCCGCACCGGCTGCGCTATCTCGAAGCCCGGTTGACCCATGAGAGCGCGCCGCTGACGCAGGGAGCGCGGGCCGTGTGTGCCTTCGTCAACGACGTGCTCGACCGGCCCGTTCTGGAGGTGCTGGCCGTCTCCGGGACGCGGATGGTGGCCCTGCGCAGCGCCGGCTTCAACAATGTCGATCTTCCCGCCGCCGCGGAACTCGGCATCGCGGTCGGCCGCGTCCCGGCCTATTCGCCGGACGCGGTCGCCGAGCATACGGTGGCCCTGATCCTCGCGCTCAATCGCAAGACCCACCGGGCCTATGCCCGCGTCCGCGAGGGAAACTTCGCGCTCGAGGGGTTGCTGGGCTTCGATCTCAAGGGACGCACGGTCGGCATCGTCGGAACCGGCAAGATCGGTCGCGCGGTCGCGCGCATCCTCGCCGGCTTCGGCTGCCGCGTGCTAGCCTATGATCCCATGCCCTCGGCCGAACTCGCCGGCTTCGGCGCGGAGGCGGTGGGCCTCGACCGGCTTTTGGCCGAGGCGGACATCGTCTCCTTGCACTGCCCGCTGACGCCCGACACGCATCACATGATCGACCGTGCCGCGCTGGCGCGGATGAAGCGCGGCGTGATGCTGATCAATACGGGGCGCGGGGCGCTCGTCGATACCGCGGCGCTGATCGAGGGTTTGAAATCAGGGGTGATCGGCGATCTCGGTCTCGACGTCTACGAGGAGGAAGGCGGCCTCTTCTTCGAGGATCTGTCGAACCAGATCATCCGGGACGACGTCTTCTCGCGCCTGCTGACCTTCCCGAACGTGATCGTGACGGGGCATCAGGCCTTCTTCACCGCCGAGGCGCTGGCGGCGATTGCCGCGACCACCATCGAGAACCTGTCCTGCTTCGAGAAGCAGGGCGTTCCGCGGCATCCCGTATCGGTCGAGCGCCTCGCCTGATCGCGATCGCTGACGTCGATCACGGATGTCAGCCAGGGCTCTGCCCTGGAGCCGCGAAAGGGTTTGTCCTTTCGAAAGCCGGACTCTCAGCTGCGCCGAGATGCGCCACCAAGTGCTCGGCGAGTTGGCGGGCGTGCGGGGGAAGCGCTGCGAAGCTGCGGGCGCAGAGCCTGAGCTGGCGCACGGCCCAGGGCTCGTCGATTGGAATCGCGCGGATCGCCAGCGTCTCCGCCGCGCGCTGCGCCGCCGCCTCGGGCACGATCGCCACGCCGACGCCCCGCTCGACCATGCGGCAGACCGCATCGAGCCCGTTCAGGCGCACCCGCAGCTTGAACGGACGGCCGGCGCGGGCAGCGTGGGTCGCGAGATGCGCCTGCAGCGCCCGGCCGTGGCTGAGGCCGACCAAAGGCTCGTCCAGCACCTCCCGGAACGCGACGCCGCTCCGCTGCGCCAGGGCATGGCCCGCCGGCACGGCGAGCACGATCCGATCGAGAAGGAGCGGCCGGGTTTCGAGCGCGCCGAGATCGGTCGTGTCGGCGACGATGCCGAGATCGGCAAGCCCACCCGCCAGAGCATCGACGGTCTCGCGGCTGGTGCGCTCCTCGAGATCGATGTCGACGCTGGGATAGGCCGCAAGGAAACCGGACAGCGCATCGGGCAGGAAGGCGGCGACCGCCGCGGTGATCGACAGCAGCCTGACATGACCGCGCAGGCCCCTCGCGTACTGGCCGAGTTCGCCGCGCATCTGTTCGAGCTGGCCGAGCACGAGCCGGGCGTGATGCACCACGGCGAGGCCCGCCGGCGTCGGGCGCACCCCGCGGGCATGGCGCTCCAAGAGCGGCACGCCGCCATCCGCCTCCATGCCGCGGATGCGCTCGCTCGCCGAGGCAAGCGCCAGCCCGGCCCGCTCGGCGCCACGGGTGATGCTCTCCGCCTCGACGACATGGAGGAACAGGCGCAGGTCGGTCAGATCGAAGCGCATTGAGCATCGTCGCGAAAGGTGGTCGTCGGCTTTCGGAAGAAGACGATGCAGGGACGAAAAGCCAGAGCCTCGTCGGCGAGGCCGCATCCCGCGGCAAGGGCTTCGGCTCAGCCGAAGGCTGATACGGGCCACTTCCGCATTGTCGCACGCCCTCGCGCTGCGAAACTCAGGCTATGCCACGCGACGCACAGACAACGATCCGCTCGGGCGCCGCCCGGCTCGAAACGGCGGCCCTTCTCCTCGCGGGGTTCACCGCGCTGGTTGCCATCGCCCGTTCCGATCCCGGCCCGCGCGCCTGCACCGGCGCGCCGCCGGTCGCGGTCGCCCGGCCCATGCCGGAAGCCGCGCCGCTTTCTACGAAGGAGGCCGAGGCGGAAGCCGCGCGGCAGGCGATCCTGCGCGACATGCGGCTCCACGACTGACTCTGACCGACCCCTACTGACCCTTTTGCCCCTTCCCCCGATCAGAACGTGCTCATGACGTTTTCCATGGACCCCCTCCCCCTCGCTGTGGCGGCGTCGGCCTTCCTCCTTGCGGGCTTCGTCAAGGGTATGGTCGGGCTCGGCCTGCCGCCCGTCGCCATGGGCTTGCTCAGTCTCGTCATGGCGCCGGTCCAGGCCGCGGCCCTGCTCGTGGTGCCCGCCTTCGTCACCAATGTCTGGCAGCTCGCCGCGGGCCCGCGCTTCGGCACGCTGCTGCGCCGGCTCTGGCCGATGCTGGCGGCGAGCGTCGTCGGCACCCTGGTTGCGGCGGGGATCCTTCATGGGAATTACGGCGCGGAAGCCACGGTCTTCCTCGGCCTCGCTTTGATCGCCTACGCCGTGATCGGCCTCGCCGCCCTGCGGCTCCACGTTCCGCCGGGCATGGAACGCTGGCTCGGGCCGCTCATCGGCGCGGCGACGGGGTTGGTGACGGCGGCCACCGCCGTGTCGTCGTTCCCCTCCGCGCCCTATCTCGGAGCGCTGGGCCTGACCAAGGAGGACCTGATCCAGGCGCTGGGGCTCTCCTTCACCGTCTCCACCGTCGCGCTCGCCATCGCCCTGACCGGTGGCGGCGCCCTCTCGCTCAGCGTCGCGGGCACCTCCCTCATCGCCCTCGTGCCGGCCCTGCTCGGCATGGCGCTCGGCGGCTGGGTGCGGGGGCGCGTCAGCGAGCGGGTGTTCCGCCGCTGCTTCTTCGTCGGCCTGCTGGGCCTCGGGCTCCATCTCGTCCTGCGGCCGCTGTTCTGAAGCGTCGTCCCGAACCGTGGTGGCTGGCTTTCGGGAAAAGACGAGGCGGAAAGCTCAGCGCGCTGCGCCCTAGGGCTCGACCTTCCGTAGCACGAGGGGCACGCCGATCTCGGGGTCGCGGCGCCAGCGCCCCTCCCCGATCGCCACGAGGCTCACCGCGTGGCCGCGCCGCGCCTTCAGCGTCAGATGCCCGTTGGCGAAGCGCCAGCTCACCGGATCGAACACCGTGATCCCACTGTCGCGGCAATCCGCCAGCACCCGCACGGGTGCCGTGTCCTTCCCGGCTTCGGGGGGCAGCGTGAATTCGAGGCGGCAGACATCCTTCTGCTCGGCGCGGTCGAGGGCGTAGAGGCCCGGAGCCGGACCCTCCGCCGGCTTCTCCGGCACGGCGGCCGAAGCGGGCGCGTCGCTCTCCACCGCATTCGCCGCGGGCGTGACGGTGGCCGCGCCGGGGGCGGCGGGCGGCAGCATCGCCGCGATCTGCAGCGGCACGAGGTTGTAGCGCTCGCCGTTCTCGGCGGAGGCCCCGAGGCTCATCCCGTCCGGGTTCTTGGCGAAGGCGAGCACCGGCCGCAGGTTCCGGTCCACGAGGCGCAGGCCCTCCCCCGTGAACAGCCAGCCGCCGATCCCGGCCATGAGCGGCAGGGCCCGGCGGCAGCCGGCGGGAAAGCGCGCCGCGCGCCCGCTCGGGCCGGTTTCCATGGCGAGGGTCAGCACGCAGCGCCGCCGTCCGCCCTCCAGGGATAGATCCCAGGTGCCCGCTGCTCCTGCCAGGGTCTCGGGCAGGGTCGCGAGCCCGGCCGGCGCGCCACTTCCGCCCTCGGCCGGCATGACCGCGGGCGCGGGCTCCGCGGCGGGTGGACCCTCCTGCGCCCAGGCCGCGCTCGGCGGCAGGGCCGCCAGGGCGGCGGCCAACGCTCCGGCCAAAGCGCCTGCCCAAGCGCGTGACCATGCCATGCGCATCATCGTCGGGCCCCTCATCGCTGGCCCGTCCAGGGCGTTTCCGGCACCGGCGTCACCGGCCCCTTGCCGTCGAACCACGAAAACAGATTGTCGGTGAGCAGCCGGCCCATCGCCGCACGGGTGTAGTGCGAGCCCGAGCCGACATGCGGCAGCAGCACGGTTCGATCGAGATCGATCAGCGCCTGCGGCACCTGCGGCTCGTTCGCGAACACGTCGAGCCCCGCCCCGAGGATCGTCCCCGCCTGAAGCGCGGCGATCAAAGCCGCCTCGTCGATGACGCTGCCGCGGGCGATGTTGACGACGATGCCGTCAGCCCCGAGCGCCGCCAGCACCTCGGCATCGACGATCCCGTTCGTGCCCGGCCCGCCGGGTGCGGCCACGATCAGCGTATCGACCGCCTGCGCCAGCCCGAGCAGGCTGTCGTGGTAGGTGTAGGCGACGTCGGCCTGCGGCGTGCGCCCGTGATAGGCGATTGTCACGCCGAACCCTTCGAGCCGCTGGGCGATCGCCCGCCCGATCCGACCGAGCCCGAGGATGCCGACCCGCCGCTCCCGCAGGCTCGTGGTGAGCGGGAAGCTACCCTCCCGCCAGCGTCCGGCGCGCAGATAGCGGTCGGCCTGCGGGATCTGGCGGAGGGTGGCGAGCAGGAGGCCCAGCGCGAGGTCGGCCACCTCGTCGGAGAGCACGTCCGGCGTGTGGGTGACGACGATGCCGCGGCGATGCGCCTCGCCCGCATCGATCGTGTCGTAGCCGACGCCGAAGCTCGCCACGATCTCGAGCTGCGGCAGCCGGTCGAACAGCCTCGCATCGATCGGGCACATCGCGCCGACGGCGAGCCCGCGGATGCGCGGTCCCACCGCGTCGAGGAACGCCTCGCGGTCGGGCGCCTCCTCCAAGCGGTGCAGGCGGAAGCGCTCGGCGAGCCGCCCGGCCACGTCGGGACGGGTCTGCCGGATCAGGAGGATGTCGGGCGTCTCGGCTGGTGGCACCGGCTCACGGCCTCCCAGAGGTCGGCAAGGAAGAGGTCAACAAAGGATAGGCCGGGAGTATCGCTGCGCCGCGCGCCGGTCCAGCCGGTGGGGCGAGCGGGCTGCAAAAGTGTCATGCGCGCCGCATGTGCGCGGCCGCCCTTCCGAAATCGCCCGAGGAGCATTACACAAGAGGTCTTCCGGATACTCCCCACGATCCGGCCGCATGGTTTCCCGCGGCCCGGTCGAGGCGTTTTCCGCGATGGAGCCTTCAACCCGTCAGAATAGCTGCATCATGACCGCGCCGCGCACCCTCTACGACAAGATCTGGGACGACCACGTCGTCGATGTCGAGCCGGATGGCTCCGCCCTCCTCTACATCGACCGCCACCTCGTGCACGAGGTGACGAGCCCCCAGGCGTTCGAGGGGCTTCGCGTCGCCGGCCGCACGGTGCGCGCGCCGCACAAGACGCTGGCCGTCGTCGATCACAACGTTCAGACCTCGGACCGCTCCAAGGGTATCGAGGATCCCGAGAGCCGCACCCAGCTCGAGGCGCTCGCTGAGAACGTGCGCGACTTCGGCATCGAGTTCTACGATGCCCTCGACCAGCGCCAGGGCATCGTCCACATCATCGGGCCGGAGCAGGGCTTCACCCTGCCGGGCCAAACGATCGTGTGCGGCGATTCCCACACCTCGACCCACGGCGCCTTCGGCGCGCTGGCCCACGGCATCGGCACGTCGGAGGTCGAGCACGTGCTCGCCACGCAGACGCTGATCCAGCGCAAGGCCAAGAACATGCGGGTGACGGTCGACGGCACCCTGCCGCGGGGCGTCAGCGCCAAGGACATCGTGCTCGCCATCATCGGCGAGATCGGCACCGCCGGCGGCACCGGCCACGTCATCGAGTATGCCGGCGAGGCAATCCGCGCCCTCTCGATGGAGGGCCGGATGACGATCTGCAACATGTCGATCGAGGGCGGTGCCCGCGCCGGCATGGTCGCGCCTGACGAGACCACCTACGCCTACGTCAACGGCCGCCCGAAGGCGCCGAAGGGTGCGGCGTTCGACGCGGCCCGCCGCTACTGGGAGAGCCTGGCCACGGACGAGGGCGCGCATTTCGATCGCGAGATCCGTCTCGACGCCGCCAACCTCCCTCCGCTGGTCTCTTGGGGCACGAGCCCTGAGGACATCGTCTCGATCCTCGGCACGGTGCCCGATCCGGCCCAGATCGCGGATGAGAACAAGCGCCAGTCCAAGGAGAAGGCGCTGGCCTATATGGGCCTGACGCCGGGAACCCGGATGACCGACGTCACCCTCGACCGGGTGTTCATCGGCTCCTGCACCAATGGCCGCATCGAGGATCTGCGGATCGTTGCCAAGATGGTCGAGGGCCGCAAGGTGCATGACAGCGTCTCGGCGATGGTGGTGCCGGGCTCCGGCCTCGTGAAGGCGCAGGCCGAAGCCGAGGGGATCGACCGCATCCTGAAGGATGCCGGATTCGATTGGCGCGAGCCTGGCTGTTCGATGTGCCTCGGCATGAACCCGGACAAGCTGCGGCCGGGCGAGCGCTGTGCCTCGACCTCGAACCGCAACTTCGAGGGCCGCCAGGGCCCACGCGGCCGCACCCACCTCGTCTCCCCGGCGATGGCGGCAGCGGCGGCGGTGGCCGGCCGCTTCGTCGACATCCGCGAGTGGCGCGGCTGAGCGTTGCTCCGGCGCGGCAGGTTTGTGTTGCCTCCGCGCCGCGAGAAAAGCCCGCTTCGGGATTTTTGACCGGCGGCGGCGAAACAGCGATTGACGCCTTCGCCGCCGCCCCCTAAACGAACCCCATCGCCGACCGGCAACGGTCCGGCGCCCAGGTGGCGGAATTGGTAGACGCGCTGGTTTCAGGTACCAGTCTTGCAAGAGGTGAAGGTTCGAGTCCTTTCCTGGGCACCATCAGCTGGCTAAGCCGCTGAGCCGCAAAAGCAATCAGTGAAAACAGAGACTTAGGACTGCCCGGGTGGTACAAACGGGTGGTACAAATGTCGTTGATGACGACGCGTCCCTGGAAGCATCCCAAAACCGGCATCTACTATCTGCAGCGAGCCGTGCCAGCCGACCTTCTCGCGTGCCTCGGCAAGCGCGAAGAGAAGATCAGCCTTGGCACGAAGGATCCGGTTCGCGCCAAGAACCTCCATGCCCATGCGTTCGTTCCGGTGGACGAACCTCCGCGCAGGCCCAAAGCTGCTGAGCGCGCGCGAGGTAAACGAGATGGCCGCCCCGCTCTACGCATGGTGGATCGACCAGTATCGTGATGAGCCGAGTCAGCAGGCCTTCTGGCGAATTGATCTCGGCGAGCATCTCTGGCCGCGCCGCCCGCCTGGCTGGTCGCTTCAACCGAACCTGGGTGCCACGCTCATCAAGGAGGCGGCAGATCCAGCGGTCGGTGCTCGGCGAGACATGGCGGAGGGGTGCACCGACCAAGCTGATGCCGTGCTGAAGCAGCGCTGAAGCAGCGCGGCGTTGTTGGCGATAAGTCGGACCGTCGAAAACTCGCCTGGGCTGTCACGGCGGTGATGCAGCGGGCAAGTCTCATCCGCAAGGCCGCGGCACAGGGCGAATCCCTCGACGTCGGCCAACACCTTATTGCGCCTCAAACCTTTTCGTCGTCGCCGATGGCTGCCCAGCCGTACGGCACAGCACCGACCACGTTACGGCCGGAAAAGCTGAGTGCCCTGGTCGAGGCTTGGTAGCTTGAGGCCGAACGGACCGGCAAGTCGGTTTCGACCCACGCGGCGTACGCTCACGCCTTCCACTTATTGATTGCCTTTCTCGGGCCCTGGGAAGGCGCTGAGCGAGACGCGCGCGACCTCCCGTAAGGCCCCCCGATCGGCTCCGGACGACGCGAGGACGCCCATGCCCGAGGCAACCGTCGAGAGAAACCGCGCCAGTGCCGCGGGATCGGCGGCCTCGGCAAGGTCGCCGTCCTGCTGAGCCTGAACGAAACGCTCGCGCAGTTCCGTCTCGGACAGCGCGCGCCGCGATGCCAACTCGAACGGGATGTTCTCCGAGCCTTCGCCGCAGGCGAGCCCCCCCTGGACCAGCAGGCAGCCGGGTGGGTTGGCCGGATCGGTGTGGCTCTCCACGATGCTGAACAGGAAGCGCTCGGCCACGTCGCGCGCGGTGGGGCCCGCAAGCACGTAGCGCATGTGCTCGGACCGGCGCTGGGCATAGCGGTCGAGGGCCGCCTTGAGCAGACCCTCCTTGCTGCCAAAGGCCGCGTAGAGGCTCGGCGGCTTGATACCCATCGCCTTGGTCAACATCGCGAGGCTCGCGCCGTCGTAGCCATGGCGCCAGAACACCTCCATCGCATCATCAAGGGCCTTGTCCGTGTCGAACGACCGGGGCCGCCCCATCGCCATTGTCCGCAAGCTCCAACTTTTGTATCGAGTGGTAGATAAGTCTCTTGACGTGCCGCGTCCATGCCGACATGTGTATCACACGATACAGATGTCGGAGCCGGCCGTGCACCCCCATCGCGACACGTTCCTAGGCCATTTTCTCTTCCGGCGCAGCGCCGGGGTCGGCCTCGCTCTCGCCTTGCTGGCGGGTGCTTCCTATCAGTTCGTCTCGGCACCGCTCTTCAAGGGGGATGCGGCGGTCGCCGCAACGCCGCAAGCCGAGCAGGCCGCACCGGCCTCGGTCGCCACCGTCGAGCCGCGGGACGTCGTCCTCTGGGACGCGTTTTCGGGCCGGCTCGAAGCCGTCGACCGAATCGACGTGCGGGCCCGCGTCGGCGGCGCGATCCAGTCCACGCACTTCGTGGAAGGCGAGCTTGTCGAGGCCGGCGATCTCCTCGTGACCATCGATCCGGCGCCCTACGCGGCGGAGGTCCAGCGTCTGGAGGCCCAGGTGGCCGGCGCCGAGGCGCGCGTCGCCCTGACGTCGAGCGATCTGGAGCGCGGGCGCAGACTCTCCGACCAGCAGATCGTCACGGCGCGCGACCTCGACGTGCGCGCCAACGCCTTCAAGGAGGCGAAGGCGAGCCTCGACGCGGCGAAGGCGGCGCTGGAGGCGGCGCGCCTGAACCTCAGCTATACCCAGGTGCGGGCCGCGGTGGGCGGACGCGTCGGACGCCGGGAGATCACGCCGGGCAACCTCGTGGCGACGGGAGCGGGGGCCGCGGTGCTCACCACCCTCGTCTCGGTCGATCCGGTCTACGCGAGCTTTGACGCGGACGAGACCGTTGTTGTGAAGGCGCTGGCCTCGATCGCCGGCCCCGCAGGCGGGCGCGGCAGGCTCGACCGCATCCCCGTCGAGATGGTGACGGCGGATGGGGTTCGCGCCCGCGGGCATCTGCAGTTCATCGATAACAAGGTCGATGCCCGCAGCGGCACGGTTCGGGTGCGCGCCACCTTCGCCAATGGCGACGGCCACCTCATTCCCGGTCAGTTTGCGCGGATGCGGCTCGGTCAGGCCACGCCCGAGCGCTTGCTCCTCGTCGATGAACGGGCCGTCGGCACCGATCAGGACAAGAAGTTCGTGCTCGTGGTCGGAGCGGACGACCGCGCCGAGTTCCGCGCCGTCACCCTCGGCCGGGCGGTCGAGGGCCTGCGCGTCGTGACCGCGGGCCTCTCCGGCGGCGAGCGCATCGTCGTCAACGGATTGCAGCGCATCCGCCCCGGCACGCTTCTGCGCCCTGAGCGGGTGGCGATGGGCGTGCGTGCGCCCAGTGCCGCCGGAGCGCGCGAGCTCGCCAGCGCCGAGGCCCCGTAGCTTTCAGCCCCTTCGACCATTCCCGACCCGACACGTGCGACCGCCCTTTCGGCGGCCGCCCGACGCCTTGCGCCTGATGCCCGACCCCGGAGGGCGAACGTGAACCTGTCCAAGTTCTTCATCGACCGCCCGATCTTCGCGGGCGTGCTCTCGGTGCTCATCTTCATCGGCGGCCTCATCTCGCTCTTCGCGATGCCGATCTCCGAGTATCCGGACGTTGTGCCGCCCTCGGTAGTGGTGCGGGCGACCTTCCCGGGCGCCAACCCCAAGGTCATCGTCGAAACGGTGGCGACACCGATCGAGGAGCAGATCAACGGTGTCGAGGGCATGCTCTACATGTCGAGCCAAGCGACGACGGACGGCGTCATGACCCTGACCGTCACGTTCCGTCTCGGCACCGATCCGGACAAGGCGCAGCAGCTCGTTCAGAATCGTGTCTCGCAGGCCGAACCGCGCCTGCCGGCGATCGTGCGCCAGCTCGGCATCGTCACGGTAAAGTCCTCGCCCGACCTGACCATGGTCGTTCACCTCGTCTCGCCCAACGGGCGCTACGACATGACCTATCTGCGCAACTATGCCGTGCTGAACATCAAGGACCGCCTCGCCCGCATCGACGGCGTGGGACAGGTGCAGCTGTTCGGCTCCGGCGACTACGCGATGCGGATCTGGCTCGATCCTCAGAAGGTGGCCGAGCACGGCCTGTCGGCAGGCGACGTGGTGCGGGAGATTCAGGCGCAGAACGTGGAGGCGGCCGCGGGCGTCATCGGCGCTTCACCGGCCGTTCCCGGCCTCGACCTGCAGCTCTCGCTCAACGCGGAAGGGCGCCTCACCAGCGAGGAGCAGTTCGGCGACATCGTCGTGAAGACCGGGGAGAACGGCGAGATCACGCGGCTTCGCGACATCGCCCGGATCGAACTCGGCGCCTCGGACTACGCGCTCCGCTCGCTCCTCGACAACAAGTCGGCGGTGGCGATCCCGATCTCTCAGTCGCCGGGATCGAATGCGATCCAGATCTCGGACGAGGTCCGCCGGACCATGGCCGAGATCAAGAAGAATATGCCGGAAGGGGTCGACTACCAGATCGTCTACGATCCGACGCAGTTCGTGCGCGCCTCGATCGAGGCCGTCATTCACACGCTGCTGGAGGCGATCGCCCTCGTCGTTCTCGTGGTGATCCTGTTCCTGCAGACCTGGCGAGCCTCGATCATCCCGCTCTTGGCCGTGCCGGTCTCCATCATCGGCACCTTCGCGGTGATGCATGCCTTCGGCTTCTCGATCAACGCGCTGAGCCTGTTCGGCCTCGTGCTCGCCATCGGCATCGTCGTCGACGACGCCATTGTCGTGGTGGAGAATGTCGAGCGCAACATCAAGGCGGGGCTGTCACCGCGGGACGCCAGCTACCAGGCGATGCGCGAGGTCTCGGGGCCGATCATCGCCATCGCGCTGGTGCTCGTCGCGGTGTTCGTGCCGCTCGCCTTCATCAGCGGCCTGACCGGCCAGTTCTACAAGCAGTTCGCCCTGACCATCGCGATCTCGACCGTCATCTCGGCGATCAACTCGCTGACCCTGTCGCCAGCCCTCTCGGCGCTCCTACTCCGAGACCATCACGCGCCGAAGGACCGGCTGACCCGCGCGCTCGACACCCTGCTCGGCTGGTTCTTCCGCCGGTTCAACCGCGCCTTCGGACGGGCCTCCGAAGGCTACGGACGCGGCGTCGCCTCCGTCGTGTCGCGAAAAGGCGCGATGATGGTCCTCTACCTCGTGCTCGTCGGCGTGACCGTGGTGCTGTTCCGCCAGATCCCCGGCGGTTTCGTACCGGGTCAGGACAAGCAGTACCTCGTCGGCTTTGCGCAGCTGCCCGACGGCGCCACCCTCGACCGGACCGAGGAGGTGATCCGCACGATGAGCGAGATCGCCTTGAAGGAGCCGGGCGTCGAGAGTGCCGTCGCCTTCCCGGGGCTCTCGATCAACGGCTTCACCAACAGCTCGAACTCGGGAATCGTATTCTCGACGCTCAAGCCCTTCGCGGAGCGCAAGGATCCCGCGCTGAGCGGGGCCGCCATCGCGCAGTCCTTGAACAGGAAGTTCGCCGCGATCCCGGAAGCTTTCATCGCGATGTTCCCGCCCCCGCCCGTCAACGGATTGGGCACGATCGGCGGATTCAAGCTGCAGATCGAAGATCGCGCCGGCCTCGGCTACGAGGCGCTGAACGAGGCGACCAAGGCGTTCATGGCGAAAGCCGCACAGGCGCCCGAACTCACCGGCCTGTTCTCCAGCTTCCAGATGAACGTGCCGCAACTCTTCGCCGATATCGATCGGACCAAGGCGCGCCAGCTCCGCATCCCGGTCACCGACGTCTTTGACACGCTGCAGATTTATCTCGGTTCCCTCTACGTCAACGACTTCAACCGGTTCGGCCGCACCTACTCGGTGCGCGTCCAGGCCGACGCGCCGTTCCGCGCTCGTCAGGACGATGTCGGGCTGCTGAAGGTCCGCGCCGGATCGGGCGAGATGGTGCCGCTCTCGGCCTTGCTGCGTGTCCGCCAGACCGCGGGACCGGAGCGGGCCATGCGCTACAACGGCTTTCTCTCCGCCGACATCAACGCGGGGGCCGCCCCCGGCTTTTCGTCGGGCCAAGCGCAAGCGGCGGCAGCGCGCATCGCCGCCGAGACGCTGCCGCGCGGCTTCGCCTTCGAATGGACCGACCTCACCTACCAGGAATTCATCGCCGGCAATTCCGGGATCTGGGTTTTCCCGCTGGCGCTGCTGCTCGTCTTCCTCGTGCTGGCGGCGCAGTACGAGAGCCTCGCCCTGCCGCTCGCCATCCTGCTGATCGTGCCGATGGGGTTGCTGGCGGCCATGTTCGGGGTCTGGCTGTCCGCGGGCGACAACAACGTCTTCACGCAGATCGGACTGATCGTCCTGGTCGGCCTCTCGGCCAAGAACGCGATCCTGATCGTGGAATTCGCCCGCGAGCTGGAGTTCGCCGGTCGCAGCCCGATCCAGGCGGCGATCGAGGCGAGCCGCCTGCGCCTGCGCCCGATCCTGATGACCTCGATGGCCTTCATCATGGGCGTCCTGCCGCTCGTGATGGCGACCGGGGCCGGAGCGGAGATGCGCAGCGCCATGGGCGTCGCCGTGTTCTCCGGCATGATCGGCGTGACCGCTTTCGGCCTGTTCCTGACGCCGGTCTTCTACGTCCTGCTGCGCAGCCTCTCCGGCAACGCGCGGCTCAAGCAGCACGCTGCAAGCGCGCCGATGACCGGCCCAGGCGACATCGAGCACGCTGCCTAGCGGCTTCGACCTCCTTGTTCGAGCGATCGAGCTCGGCGGTCGAGGCTGCTGTGAATGGCCCTTCGAGGGCGTCGCTCGCACAGGTCGCATGGCGGGCGTGAGCGCGAAGCCGAAGGTCCACCTCCCGAAGCTGGTCCAAGGATCGCTGCTAGCGGATCGTCGAACTATTGGCGCGCGAACTCCTGACCCCTCGCGGACATTCAAGGCGCTGCCGCCGAAGGTCCGGATTGGTTGGAAACTGGACCTTAGTCTTTCGCCTGGAACCAGACGTTCCACCTCCGACCCGATTGGGTCGAAGCAGGCGACGTGCCCGCTTCCTGAAAGCGGACACCAGCGATACGACATTCCGCGGTGACGTCCGCAGGCTGCGAAAACGGCTCGGCGAACTTGCGTGATCCCTCCGACAAAAAATGCAAAACGCCTCTAGACGACCGGTCTAATTCAGTCTATCTCATCCTCATGGCACGCCTCGCTGCACAGACCGACACCCGACAGGAAATCCTCGACTCAGCCTACGGCCTGGTCGGCGCGAAGGGGTTCTCTGGCGTCGGGCTCAACGAGATCCTAACCTCGGCTGGTGTGCCAAAGGGGTCATTCTACCACTACTTCGGCTCCAAGGAGGCTTTCGGCGAGGCCCTCTTGGCGGACTACTTCGAGAGCTATCTCGCCGACCTCGACACGACACTCGCCGAGCCTGGGCTGAGCCATGCCGAGCGCCTGATGAACTACTGGCGCAAATGGCAGGCCACGCAAGGGAGCATCGACGACCAGCGCAAATGCCTTGCGGTGAAGCTTGCGGCGGAAGTCTCGGACTTATCCGAGCCTATGCGGCTCGCCCTTAAGAGCGGCACTGCCGCGATCATAGAACGGCTGGCGCGATCCATCGCGGCGGGCGTGGCGGAGGGCTCGCTCACGGTCGAGAGCGAGCCACAGACGACCGCCGAGGATCTGTATCACGTCTGGCTCGGTGCGAGCTTGATGGCCAAGATCGTCCGGACCGAAGCCCCATTCAAGGCTGCTATAGGGACAACCCGGCGCATCCTCGCCCTCACGTCACACTGATCCACCGCGGTCCAACGTTGCCGAAAACCCAACTTATCACGGATAAATTCGAGACGACCGGTCTACTGTGAGCTGAAGCCAATTACCTTCCCTGAGCCGGCGCAAGCGCGACCCGCGCGAACGCCTCAGAAATCAAGACTGTCCCCTCACCCAAGCGAAAAACTCGGAGAGCAATGATGAAGATCCTGATGGTGCTGACCTCGCACGACCAGCTCGGCGACACCGGCCGGAAGACCGGCTTCTGGCTCGAGGAACTCGCGGCCCCCTACTACGTGTTCAAGGATGCAGGTGCGGAGGTGGTCCTGGTGTCACCGGAGGGTGGCCGCCCACCGCTCGATCCGAAGAGTGCCGAGCCGAGCTTCCAGACTGACACGACGCGCCGCTTCGAAGCCGACGCTGCGGCTATGGCAGTGCTGGCTGAGACGGGCCGGCTTGATGCCGTCGGGCACGAGGGCTTCGATGCCGTCTTCTATCCCGGCGGGCACGGCCCCCTCTGGGATCTCGCCGAGGACCGGGCTTCGATCAGACTGATCGAGACGACTCTCGGCGCCGGCAAGCCCCTTGCCCTGGTTTGTCACGCCCCCGGCGTCCTCCGCCATGCCAAGGCTCCGGACGGGAAGCCCCTCGTCGAAGGCCGGAAGGTCACCGGCTTCACCAACACCGAGGAGGAGGCCGTGGGCCTGACCGAGGTGGTTCCCTTCCTGGTCGAGGATGAGCTGAAGCGAAACGGAGGCCTCTACGCCAAGCGTGCCGATTGGGAGCCCTTCGTCGTGACGGACGGCCTGCTCATTACCGGCCAGAACCCGGCCTCCTCCGGTCCCGCCGCCGAGCGTCTCGTCGCCCACCTCGCGAACCGCTGAGGACGCAGGCGCCCCCCGGGATCGGGCCGACGTGCCAGAAGCGGCGGGGCGCCCGCGGCCAGATGCCGGTCATCGGCACACGCCTGTGGGTGGCCTTCAGTGAGACGATGCCAGTCTGTGCGGCCGGACCGCGCACAGAGATGGCGAGGTCGGTGCCGAGGCCCAGCGGCGACATGCCCGCCGCGATGGCCGCCGACTCACCGCCGCCCGATTCGCCCGGCGTGCGGGTAAGGTGCGACCGTGCCCCTCAACGTGACCGGCCTGTCGACGCGCTTCGGGACGAGCCGCGAGGGTCTGCCGATCAACGTGCAGCTGGTGGGCAGCTGGCAGGCGGAGACCACGATCCTCCACGCGGCCTGCTGGAGGGCGTGAGCCCGGTCCGCGGCCTGCACGCGAGCCTCTGACAGGAGGGAGCCTGCCGGAAGCGCCACCAGTGCCCGGCCATGAGCGGACGTCGAGCGTAGCGGCCAACCTCCGCTCCCCGAGCAAACGTCCGCTTCTTGTTTTTTGCTTTCTGGAACCGGACAGGCAGGAAACCATCCATCTGAGACGCTGAGGCGAGCGCTGCGTGTTGGCCGGTGCTGGCCGATCAGAGACGGTCCGCCTGCATGGAGCGCAGCAGGAAATCGGACGCGCGCCTCATCGGTCTCAGAATGGCAGGAGCCGCCGAAAGCGGGCGATGTTCACGAGCGACACGAGGGACGAAGCGACGTAGGTGAGAGCCGCAGCGCGCAGTACGGTGCGGGCGCCAAGCATATCGTCAGCCTCGAGGAAGCGACCCGTTTCCAGGATAGGCAGAGCCCGGCGAAAGCTCGCGTCAAGCTCGACGGGCAGCGTCAAGAGGTGGAACACGAGGCGCGCACCGAGGAGCGCGATGCCGACCCCCACCTGCAGGGCGAGCAGGACAGGCGACTTGAGGATGGCGAGCATCAAGGGCGCGGTCATCGTCACCACGGCCGCGGCGAACTCGAAGCCCTGCACGACCGGGGCGAACCTCACCCGTGCCGCGAGCAGCCGGTCCCCCGCCGCGTGCTGGAGCGCGTGGGAGACCTCGTGCGCCGCGACCGCGACCGCCGTGATCGAGCGGCCGTCATGGTTCTGCGGCGACAAGCGCACGACGTTCGCGACCGGGTCAAAGTGGTCGGCCGGCGCGACCTCGACGGGAACGTGCTCGAGTCGTGCTTGGTCGAGCAGATGGCGCGCGAGCTCTCCCCCGGTCCCGGGTAAGTCCGGCCGCTCGGTGGCGTGTTGCTGCATCGCCCGGCGCACCCACCACTGAGGGCCGAACACGAGGCCGAACAGGAGGGCGGCTCCGAGCGCTACGAGGACCGGCATGCCGGGTATGTAGGCGCGTGGCCCGAGTCGGTGAAGCGGGCCAGGACTGGCACCCATGGATACGCCGCCTTGGCGATCTCCGCGCTGCGCTTGGCCATCGCGGGATCGTCGAGACTGATCCGGATCGCCCAAGCCGTCGCAGCGCCGGCTGAAACGGCAGGAGCGCGGGCCCGGTCGTCGATAGAGTCAGCGCCCCCGTCGGACGTGGCAGGGGGGCGATCTACGTCCGAACGTGCTCCCACACCTTGGAGATGACGACCGAACCCTCGCCGACCGAGGCTGCGACACGCTTGACGGAGTTGGCTCGCACGTCGCCGACCGCGAAGATTCCCGGATGCGACGTCGCATAGGGTGAACGCGCGCCGATCGCGTCCCCGGTCAGCACGAAGCCGTGGCCATCGAGTTCGACGAGCCCCGAGAGCCAGCCGGTGTTGGGGGCGGCGCCCACCATGACGAAAACGGCACAGGTCGAGATCGTGCGCATCGTGCCGTCGGCGACGTTGCGGATCGTCACCGCATCGAGGTGATCGTCGCCGTGGAGGGCGGTGATTTCGGCCCCGTACTCGATCGTGATCCCCGGGTCGGCCTCCAGCCGGCTCGACAGGTAGTTCGACATGGACGTCGCAAGCGATTGCCCACGCACGAGAAGGCGAACGTGTCGGGCTGAGCGGCTGAGATACATCGCCGCCTGGCCGGCTGAGTTGCCGCCGCCGATGATGATCGTCTCGGCATTCCTGCAGTAGCGTGCCTCGATCTCCGTCGCAGCGTAGTAGATGCCTGCACCCTCGAACGCCTCGAGGCGTTCGATCGGCAATCTTCGGTACTGGACGCCGGTCGCGACAACGACGGCCTGTCCCCGAACGCGCCGGCCGTTGTCGAACGTTGCACAGAACGATCCGTCCTCAAGCCGTTCCAGCTTCGCCACGCGCCGCGGCATCGCGAACCGCGTGCCGAACTTCATCGCCTGGACCTCGCCGCGCCAGACGAGGTCGGCGCCCGAGATCCCGGTCGGGAAGCCCATATAGTTCTCGATCCGGCTCGATGTGCCGGCCTGACCGCCGATCGCCACATCCTCGATGACCAGCGCGCGAAGCCCCTCCGCGCCCGCATAGACGCCCGCTGCCACCCCGGCCGGTCCGCCGCCCACGATAAGGACGTCGAAGGCCTCGTCGTCGACGAGGTTGTAGTCGAGGCCGAGCAGCCGCGCGACCTTGGCGGGTGTCGGTTCGGTCACGACGATATCCCGCCCGAAGATCACAGCCGGCCGTTCGGACGAGATTGAGCAACTCCTGGCGACGCTCGCCGCCTCCGGGCTGCCCAGCGGATAGGACCTGTAAGGAAGGCGGTTCCGGCTCGCGAACTCGGCAATCCGCCGGACGCTCCGGTCGTCGTCCTCGCCGAGGAGAACCAGCGTGCCGTCGTGCGAGTCGAGCTGCCGCCGCCGCCGTGCGGCCAGGACCGTGATGATGATGTCCGACATCTCCGGGACTTCGGACATCAGTCGCAGCATCTCCGGGCGCGGCACCTCGGTGACGATGGTATCCGCACTCGCCCGCATGGGCATCGACCAGACCCCGCCGTTCAGGAACGAGATCTCGCCCATGAACTGGGTCGGTCCGAGGGTAGACGGCAGATGGCGCTCATTTGTGAAAGGGTTGACCACCTCGATCTCGCCGGCCTCGACATAGACGAAGCGGTCGGCTGGATCACCGGCATGGACGAGAAATGTACCGGCCGGGTAGTGCTTCTCGGCTCCGATCGCCCGAAGCGCGGCGACATGCGATTCGGCCAAGGGGATGCGCTGCATCTCGCGCAGATCACGGCCGATCGTTTCCATGGGTCGCCCCCTCGCAGGTCATCCGCTTCGGCGCAGCATCAGTGGCTGAGCTTCGGTAGGCAAGTCCTGCGCGCGAGCGTATGCATGGTCGAAGCTGCAGGTCTGGGGTGGCGCTCCCAGAACGTGCAACCCGGCCTGAGCCGACCTCTGCTTCGGTGATGCTCGCGACTGTTGCCGAATGATTGAGACGGGCGCAAAGCCGAAGGGCCGCTTCTGGACCCAAGGCCACGGTCCGGTTGTGGCGCACAGCAGAACCATCGGCGTGCGAACTCCTGACCCCTTGCAGACCTTCAAGCCTACCGGCCGAAACGTCCGCTCGGCAGGAAGAAGCGGACCTTTGAGCGGCGGTCACGACATCAGCAGATCGTGGTTCATTACGCCCCTGCCGTTCCAAGCAAACGGCTCACTTTTGCAATCTCTTCTCGCTCGGCAGTGCCGGCTCGTCCCTCGGTGGATGGCCGAACATCGCCTTGTAAGCACGGCTGAACGCTGCTTCGGACTCATAGCCGACCCGTAGTGCGACCTCGCCGACACGTGCCTCGCGGGCGACGAGCATGTTCCGGGCGAGCGTGAGCCGCCACTCGTTCTGGTAGCGCAGTGGCGAGCGCCCGACGAGCGCGGCGAAACGTTCGCAGAAGCTCGACCGGGACATGCCGGCCGCGTCGGCCAGGGTGTCGACGCTCCAGCGCTGCAGTGGTCGCTCGTGTATGACCTTCAACGCTCGGGCGATGCGGGCGTCGGACAACCCCCCCAGCCATCCAGTGGTGTGCCCGCGCTGCACCCAGGTCCGCAAGGTGCGGATGACGATGACGTCGATGATCCGTGAGATCATTAGGGCCGCGCCGGGCTCGTCGTCAGTCACCTCGACCATCAGGAAGGGTACGATGCCGTCAAGCCACCCGGCTCCTTCGGCGCGCCGGATGTGGATGCGCCCGGGCAGGGCTGAGATCATGCCGCGAAGGCTGTGGGGATCGAACGAGAACCGGCAGATGATCACCGATGCGTGCGAGGCGGACGCCACCAGCCTGGACCCTCCGAGCCCGCGGGGCAGAAGCACGAGATCGCCCGTGTCAATCACGACGCGCTCCCCGCCATCGTCCTCGACGTCGAGCGAGCCGTCGGCGACCACCAGGACATGGGCGGCTCCGGCTTCCAGGTCCAAGACGTTCGACCACGCGACTTCGTGTGATCGGACATGGTCCCCAGTGAGCCGGATCTGCGCCAGTACGTGCGAGAGCAGGTCGCCGGAGACGCCCGGTCCGCCGTCCGGAAGAACGGTCAAGTTTTCCAGTGATCCGGTCATGGGTGCCATCGGCGTCCGATTGTAAGCCTACCTTCCGAAGCGACGCGTATCTCTCTGAAAAGACACCGCTTTCACGAAGCCTGGCGTTTCGGTTGCCGAGGCTGCCGCGTGATTGCCCGTCGTCCCGATCCTCCGCTGCGTCGCGCACCCGAAGGGAACGTCAATGACAACCGTCCAACAACCCGCCCGTGACGCTTCCGGCTGGCTGAGCTCCTATTACTTCCTCCGTGCCGGAGTGTCCGTCGGTTGGGTTGCGGCCGCCTTCACCATCGGAAGGGCCATGCCGCCGGCCGCGGCGGCGCTCCTGGTCGCCTATCCCGCCTGGGACGCCGTCGCCAATGTTATCGACGCGCGGCGCAGTGGCGGCTTGGCCGCCAATCCCAGCCAGGCGCTCAACGCGGCTGCTAGCACCGTCGTCGCCCTCGCGGTCGCCGTCGCACTGGGGTGGAGCCAGCACGCGGTGCTGGCAGTGTTCGGGGGCTGGGCTATCCTCTCCGGCCTGCTGCAGCTTGCGACCGGCGTGCGGCGCTGGAATGCAGGTGCTCAGTGGGCGATGGTGCTGAGCGGAGCCCAGTCGGCCCTCGCGGGCGCCCACTTTATCTTCAAGGCGAATGGTGCCTCGACGCCCGGGGTCACGGACATCGCTCCCTACGCCGCGTTCGGCGCCTTCTACTTCCTGGTCTCGGCCGTGTGGTTGACCGTGGCGCAGGCCCGGAAGGGAGCGACGGAACGGACCGCATGACTCTGCGCGGCGCCGGTGGAACACTCGAACCCCCGTCGTTGGCCGCCGGCGGCCTCCCACGACCCCGTTCTCGGCGAAAGGGCCTGGACACGCTCAAGACCGGTTCGCGACGAAGTGGTCGCCGTAGGTCGCGTGGACGCCTTGCGGTAAGACGCCCGCCGTTCGCCCGCGTGACGGCTCTCACGAAAGCAGGGCGCGCCGGAAGGCAGGACGTTTCGCCCGAAGCGCGGCCAACGCCTCGTCGGCGGCGCGCACCCCACTATCGTGGGCTCCATGGGCGGTGGTGAAGTCGAACGGGTGCGTCGCCTCGCCGGCGAAGAACAGCCGATCCTCGAACGGCTGGGCCAGCCGCGCCCTCGCGAACGACTGCCCCGGCAGGGCGCAGCTATAGGCGCCCCCGATGAACGCCATACGGCTCCACGACGTGGCCGCGAGCGGGCGAAGGGCTGATGCCACGTCGCTGCCGAACAGGGCGATCAACTCGGTGGACACATGGGCGAAGCCGGCGGCTGGGCCCTCCTCCTCCACAATGCGGGCCCCCTCGCCGCCGAGGAACGCCTCGATGACCGGCCAGCCGTTAGGCCGGATCGAGTACGCGGCCGACCTCACGTCGCGCAGGTTGCCGTAGGCGTGCGAATCCGGCTCGAAAGCGGTATCGCGCCCGATCTCTAGGAAGACCTTCTCGTTGCGCCCGAGCGGCAGGACGGCGGCCGCTTCGCGCCAGGCTTCGGTCCCGGAGGGTAGGCGGATTGCGTCGCCGGCCAGGACTGCGGTCGAGACCGTGAGGATGGCGATCCCGGCGCGGACAGTGCCGGCCCGCGTTGTAACAGCGACGCCGTCCGCCGTCAGGTCGATCCGCTCAGCAGGGGTCGCTAGGCGCAGCGCCACCGCGGACGGTAGGCTGGCGGCAACGAGCGTGCCGTATCCAAGTGGCACGCTCCAGTTCCGACCGGTCGAGGCCGTGTCGTAGGCCATGTAGTCGGCGGCGGATATTCGCTCGGGCGCCACTCCGCTCATGAAGCCGGCGATGGCCCGCACGTAGGCGTTCCACTTGCCCCCGGGCTCAAGGGCATCGCTCGCGTGATCGCTGCCCTGCGCGACGTGAGGAAGCCGCTCGTTCCAGTCCTGGAACGCCCTTTGCGCCGCCTCCTGCTCGTCCGGGACGATGCCGGGATGCGCTTTGGCCCATGGCGGTTCGCTTCGGTCGACCGAGAAGCCGGACGCTTCGGCGATGGCGACCCAGGCGTTGCGTTCACCCGAATGGAGCCACTCGCAACCGAGGTCGAGCGGATACCCACCAAGATCCTGCGTGAATGCACGCCCCCCGAGCCGCGAGGACGCCTCAAGCATCAGCACAGTCAGCCCGTGTGCTGCCAGCCGTCGCGCGGCGCCGATGCCGGCGGCGCCTCCCCCTACGATGATGACGTCGAACGCACTTTCCATGAGAGGGAGGTGAGGTCGGGCATCGGGCGGGACAAGCGTCGTGGCCTTCTTGTCTGAGCACCGGCCGCGATGACCGCAAGCGCGGCTGCCTCCCGCGTCAACGTTGGCCGTTACGTGACAAGCGGCCATTCCGTTGCCTTGGAACGAAGGTCCCGAATTGGCGCTTTTCGGACGAAAGAACCGCAACTTGAAGGCCAACAGCTGTGGCGAACCGGCGTGAGATCGGGGCGGCTGCGCTGGCCGCTGCTGCCCTCCTGGCGGCTCGACCGTCACAGGCGCTTGATGCAACCAGGCCATCCGTGAGGATGACGCCAGTTCGCATCGCCATGCTGCTCTATCCCGGTATGACGGCCCTCGATGTGGTTGGCCCACAAGGGCTGCTGGCGGGACTTGCACCCGACACCCTTCACCTCGTCGCTCGGTCCGTCGGACCCGTCTCAAGCGACACCGGCCTCAGCCTCGTTGCCACGACGAGCTTTGCCGACTGTCCCACCGAACTGGATGTGCTCTTCGTGCCGGGAGGCGATGGCACAGCCGCTCAAATGCGCGACGCTGCCACGCTGGCCTTTCTGCGGGATCGGGCCAGCCGGGCGCGCTGGGTGACGAGTGTCTGTACCGGATCGCTGATCCTCGGAGCAGCCGGGCTCTTGAAGGGCTATCGCGCGACCTCACACTGGTGTGCTCGCGATACTGTTCTTCCGCTCCTCGGGGCGATCCCGGTTGATGATCGGGTCGTCTTTGACGGCAACCGGGTGACCGCCGCCGGCGTCTCGGCTGGGCTCGACTTCGCCCTGGCACTCGCCGCCCGCCTGCGTGGCGAGGATTATGCACGAACGGCACAACTCGTCGCCGAATATGCGCCCAAGCCGCCGTTCGAGGCAGGAAGTCCGGCCGCGGCAGGGCCGATCATTACCCAGAGGGCGCAAGCGATTCTCGACACGCTTGTGACGGAAGCGCGAAAGGCCGCTGCCCCGATTCAACCGCCAGAACCCGGGCTCGGTGATGCGCCTTCGCCTGCTTCCCGCGAGGACTGATCGGTGCTGTTTGCTGCACTCAGCCGCTGCAGCTTTAGATCGACATTGGCGAATGACCAGCGACCCTACCGTCGAATGAATTCTGCATCGACGGTGGTACAAACGTTGCCGAGGCGCGCAGTCTAAGCTTCTGCATTTGCTAGATTTTGTTGGGAAAGTGGGCAATCCTCTCCCGGGCACCAATTGATCTCTGACCCATCGAGATCCTTGGTCTTCTAAATTTCATCCCGTACCTTGCTGAAGGGTGCGGGATTTTTTCTTGCCTGAAGGGTTCGCTTCGCCCTGGCGGCGCGCTGGCAGATCGCGCTGTGCCGGTTTTGATCGGCTTCTGGAAAATCCGCCGGAAATCACGCCTTCGAGCGGCCTCGAAAACGAAAAGGGGTGGCGGGAGTTCTCTCCCGCCACCCACTTTCTGATGCCGGCGAGGGTGCCGACGTGACCGCTATCGGTCTTCTCAGTCCTTGAGGTCGGCCGGGACCTTGCCGCCGTTCTCTTCGAGCTTCTTGATGACCTGCTTGTGCAGCCAGATGTTCATCGAGGCCGAGTCGTTCTTGTCGCCGGTGTAGTGCAGCTCGTCGGCGAGCTGCTGGCGGGCGTGCAGGCTCGAATCGAGGTCGAGCAGCTTCATCAGATCGACGATCGAGCTGCGCCAGTTCAGCTTCTGTGAGTTCTTCGCGGCGAGGTCGTTGAGCACGGCCTCGACATCGACCTGTCCGCCCGACGACGTTCCGCCGCTGGTGGGCGTGGAGGCCGGGGCGCTGCCGCCGCCGGAGGACGGCTGGGCCTGCGTCTCGGAGGGCTTGGCGGACGACTCGCTGGCCTTCGCCTCCGACGAGCCGAACGGGTTGAGGATCTTGCTGACGATGCTGCCGAGAAGGCTCATGGCGTAGGGTGTCCTGTCGTCTGTCCCGCGGCGTGGATGCCGCTTTCGGCTGGGTAAACGGCAGGAGGAACGGGGCCGTTCCGTCGCAGGCCGGCAAAGCTTCGTCGCCCGGCGTGCTGCTGCCGCGTGACGCTGGTGTGGAAGCGCGATTGGAAGATGGCGCCCGCTGTGCCATGGGGGACGCCATCCGGCACCCCTGGAACCCGTTTCGATGCGCAATCTGTTCAAGGCCTTCGGCCTGATCGCGGGGCTTCTCGCCCTTCCCGTGCCCTTCGCGGTCCCGCTCGCCGCCCAGACCGTGCCCGTGCGCATCGGTGTCATTCCGGTGATCGGCGCGGCACCCGTCTTCGTGGCCAACGGCGAGGGATGGCTCAAGGAAGCCGGGCTGGCGCCGGCCTTCACCACCTTCGAATCCGGCCCCAACATGATCCAGGCGCTGGCGTCCGGCACCATCGACGTCTACGTCGCCGGCATCGCGCCGCTCGCAGTCGCCCGCACCAAGGGCATTGACGTGCGGGTCGTGGCCGCCACCGCCATCGAGGAGATGGTGTTCGTGGCAGCCCCCCAAGCTCGCCCCCTACTTCGCGTCTGCCCCGAGCAAGGCCGAGGCCTTCAAGCAGTTCAAGGCCAAGGAGGGCCGCCCCGCCCGGCTCGCCACGCAGCCGCCGGGCTCGGTGCCGAACACTACCCTCCAGCACTGGCTCTGGCAGGTGGTGAAGGCCGACAAGGCCGATGTCGAGATCGTCGCCATGGGAATCGACGCGACCCAGCAAGCGCTGCTGGCCGGCGCCGTCGATGGCGCCTCGATCCGCGAGCCGGCGCTTACCATCGTCCAGGGCCGCAACCCGAAGATCACGCTGATCGCCACCGGCGGGGGAGATGTTCCCCGATCAGCCGGGCACCGTGGTGGCCGTCTACGGCAAGTTCGCCGATGCCAACCCGAAGGCGGTCGAGGGCCTCGTCTCGGCGTTGGTCAAGGCGACCGACCTCTTGAAGACCGATCCGGCGCGCGCCACGCCGCCGGTCGAGGCGGCACTCGGCAAGGGCATCACCGACGTCGCCACGATCCAGAAGGCGCTCTCCTCGCCGGCTGCGAAGTTCGTCGCCGACCCGCGCACGATCATCGAGGCAACGAAGAAGATGCAGGCCTATCAGGTCTCGATCGGCACCCTCGACAAGGAGGCGCCGACCGACGGCCTGTTCGACGCCAAGCCGTTCGACGCGGTCAAGAAGCCCTGATTTCCACGATCCTGACGCCATGACCTCGTTCCGCTCGGCCGCCCTGGCAGTCGTCGGGCTTGCCGCCTTCCTCGCCCTGTGGGAGGCCGCACCCCGGCTCGACCTCATCAACCCGGCCTTCCTGCCGCCGCCCTCTTCCATCCCGGCGGCCTTCGCCCGGGAGATCGCCAACGGCGCCTGGCTGACCGCGGTCGTCGAGAGCCTGAGCCACTACGTGGTCGGGCTCGGCGCGGGCGCGCTCGCGGGCGTCGCCCTCGGGCTGGCCACGGGCATGTTCGCTTGGTTCGACAGCCTGACCGCGGGGATCGTGCGGCTGCTGCGCCCCATTCCCGGCCTCGCCTGGGTGCCCTTCGCCATCATCTGGTTCGGCGTCCAGCCCTCGGCCGCTGTGTTCATCATCGCCATCGGCGTGTTTTGGATCGTGTTCTTTGCCACCCAAGGCGCCGTGCGCCACGTCGATCGCGACCTGATCGAGGTGGCCCAGGCCTTCGGTTTCCGCGGACCCCTTGCGCGGCTCACCAAGATCCTCCTGCCCGCCGCCACGCCGGGCATCCTCGTCGGCCTGCGCACGGCGTTGGGACAGGCCTGGATGGCGGTGGTCGCCGCCGAGATCTTCGGCGTGCCCGGCATCGGCGCGCGGATGATGCAGGCCTCCTCGCTCCTCTCCACCGACATCGTCGTGGTCTACATGCTCACCATGGCCGGGCTGTACGGCCTGTTCGATACCGGCTTCGTCGCCCTGCAGGGCTGGCTGCTGCGGTGGCGCGCATGAGTGGTCCCATCATCGACATCCGGGGCTTGAGCCTCGCCTACGAGCGTGACGGACGGCGCACCGAGATCCTGTCCGCCCTCGATCTCGCGGTGCCGCGGGGGCAGTTCCTCGTCATCGTCGGCGAATCGGGCGTCGGCAAATCGACGCTCCTGCGCGTGCTGATCGATCTGGCCAAACCCAGCGGCGGCACGGTCCATCTCGGCACCGATCCCCAGAAAACCCGCACGCCGATGGCGCTGGTGTTCCAGGACGCGCGGCTGCTCCCCTGGCGGCGGGTGATCGACAACGTCGCCTTCGGCCTGGAGCGGCACGGCTTGTCGAAGCCCGAGCGCCGCGAGCGGGCGGCGGCGATGCTCAAGCTCGTCGGGTTGTCCGATCTCGCCGGCCGTTGGCCGCACCAGCTCTCCGGCGGCCAGCGCCAGCGCGTCGCCATCGCCCGCGCCCTCGCGGTCGAGCCCGAGGTGCTGCTGATGGATGAGCCGTTCTCGGCGCTCGACAGCTTCACCCGCGAGGGCCTTCAGGACGAGATCCAGCGCATCAAGGCGCAGACGGGCAAGACGGTGCTGTTCGTCACCCACGACATCGACGAGGCGGTCTACCTCGCCGACCGGGTCGTGGTGCTGGCGGGCAGCCCCGGCCGGATCGCGGCGGATGTCACCCTCGCGCCGCCCCGCCCGCGCCAGCGCCGGGACGCGGCCCTGGTCGAGGCGGCGCGCCACCTGCGGGCGGAACTATCGCGGCGCTCGGCGGAACTGTGAGGGATCCGTCAAGCTTGCCATCTTGACGGTTCTCTGCCTGCGTTGGAACCATCGGGGCTAGGGTGGTGCGCAGGGTCGTGCGTTTGGGGCCGGGCGCCTGGGGGATTGCAAGATGGGGTTTTTTCAGGACGCCCTTATCCGTTTCAACCGGGTGGTGATGTCCTACGCCGGCGATTCCGTTTTCATGCAGGCGGCGGTCTCCGCCGCGGCCAACGTGATCGTTGCCGACGGCGACACCGATGACGAGGAGATCGAGGCGGCTCTCGTCAGTATGCGGGCCAACCCGATCCTTCAGAAATCCTACGACACGCTCACCCTGGAGCAGGCGCTGTTCGAGGCGCTCGCCCGTGCGGAGCTGCGCGCCGGGCGCCTGGAGAACAGCCAGCACGTCGCGGCCATCGCCGACCGTCCGTTGGAGCAGCGCCAACACGTCTTCCTGATCGCGGCGGACGTGGCCGACAAGGGCGGCATCACCGAGAGCGAGCACGCGGTGCTCGACGAACTGGCCCGGGCGCTCGACGTGGACAAGGCGGCGCTGCTCGTCTGAGCCGCTGCGCGGGAGCGCCCCGCTCTCAACATCGTCCCGAAAGGTGGTCACCGGCTTTCGGAAAAGACGATGCTCGGACCAACCCCTTCTCTCGGACGGCACCTAGCCTATACTTCACGGCTCGGACAGGAGCGCGGCCATGTACAAGGTAATCGGCACAGATCCCGCCGGCCGCACGCTGGCCTTCGCCTGCGGCACGGACGAGCAGGCTCTCGAGAAGACCTGGGAGCTGGCCGGACGCGGCTTTCGCAACATCTCCGTCGCTGACCCGAAGGGGCGCGAGATGAGCGCCATCGCCTTCGAGCGCTCGCTGGATTTCGACTACGACTGAGCTGGCTCGAAGGGCCGATCGAGCTTCAGCACCGAGCGCTTCTATCCGACGGCCTGCCCAACCCACTCCCGCATCCCGAAGTATCGCCCTCGAAGAGGGCTCCAGGGATCGCGCGATGTCCGGAACCCTCCTTCGAGGCCGCTCCGCGGCATCTCAGGATGGGGAAAGAGCGGGATGGCGGGGTCGGGAGACGCCGCTTACGCCGCCCGCTTCTGGTAATCCTTCACATCCGTGAACCTGATCTTCTCCCAGCGCTCCTCCTCGTAGCGGAGTGAGAAGGCGGTGGTGGCCATGAAGACCGGCGCACCGTCGAGGTCGCTCGCCATGGCCGAGCCGTGGGCGTTCACGAACCGATCGATCTCGACTTCCGATTCCGCCTCGATCCAGCGGCAGACCGAGAATCGCGTCGTCTCGTAGTCGATCGGCAGGCCGTATTCCGCCTGGAGCCGCTCCTTCAGCACGTCGAGCTGCAGCGCGCCGACCACGCCGACGATGGCGGGCGAGCCGTCCTGCGGGATGAAGACCTGCACGACGCCCTCCTCGCCCATCTGCTGGAGCGCTTCCCGCAGCTTCTTGGCCTTCATCGCGTCGGTGAGCTTGATCCGCCGCATGATCTCGGGGGCGAAGCTCGGCACGCCGCGGAAGACAATCTCCTCGCCCTCGGTCAGCGTGTCGCCGATGCGAAGCGTCCCGTGGTTGGGGATGCCGACCACATCGCCGGCATAGGCTTCGTCGGCGATGGCCCGATCCTGGGCGAAGAAGAATTGCGGCGCCGAGAGCGACATCGGCTTGCCCGTGCGCACCAGCTTGGCCTTCATCCCGCGCCGGAGCTGGCCCGAACAGACCCGCATGAAGGCGATGCGGTCGCGGTGGTTCGGATCCATGTTCGCCTGGATCTTGAACACGAAGCCGGTCATCTTCGGCTCGGACGGCTGCACGGCGCGCTTGTCCGCCTCCTGGCCGCGCGGGGGCGGCGCGAAGCGGGCGAGCCCGTCGATGAGGTCGCGCACGCCGAAATTGCGCAAGGCCGAACCGAAGAAAACCGGGGTCAGGTGTCCCTCGCGAAAAGCTTCGAGATCGAAGGTCTTGAGGCCGCCCTCGGCGAGCTCCACCTCCTCGCGCCACGCATCGGCCGCGCCGTTCTCCGTCAGCAGCGTGTCGAAGAGCGGGTCGCCGAAGCCCGAGACCGGGATCGTGCCGGCATCGTCCGCCGCGTCGAGCCGGCGCACGCGGTTGCCGCCGAGTTCGTAGGTGCCGGCGAAGTTGCGCCCGAGCCCGATCGGCCAAGTCACGGGCGCCACGTCGAGGGCGAGCGTCTTCTCGATCTCGTCGAGCGTCTCGAACGGGTCGCGCGCCTCGCGGTCGAGCTTGTTCACGAAGGTGACGATCGGGATGTCCCGCAGCCGGCACACCTCGAACAGCTTTCGCGTTCTGGCCTCGATGCCCTTGGCCGCGTCGATGACCATCACGGCCGAGTCGACCGCCGTCAGCGTGCGGTAGGTGTCCTCCGAGAAGTCCTCGTGGCCCGGCGTGTCGAGCAGGTTGAAGACGCAGTCGCCGTACTCGAAGGTCATCACCGAGGTGACGACCGAGATGCCGCGCTCCTTCTCGATGCCCATCCAGTCGGATCGGGTGGAGACGCGGTTGCGCTTGGCCTTGACCTCGCCCGCGAGCTGGATCGCACCGCCGAACAGCAGCAGCTTTTCCGTGAGCGTGGTCTTGCCCGCATCCGGGTGCGAGATGATGGCGAAGGTGCGCCGCCGCGCGACCGGATCGGTCTTCGCATCGGCGGATTTGGCGTCTGTTTGCATCAGCATGGCGGGCACCGGCCGCCGCGGGGCGGTCGGCCGCTCGTCTCGAAGGGGGACCGGGCGGTGTTCCGCTCTCTACGCGTTCCGCGCCGCCTACGCAAAGCCGACTCCCCTACCCTCGCCCGACGAAGGGCATGTTCGTCGCCATCACGGTCATGAACAGCACGTTGGCCGAGAGCGGCAGCCCGGCCATGTAGACGACGGCCTCGGCGACATGCGTCGCCTCCATATAGGGCTCGGGCCGGATCGAGCCGTCGGCCTGCCGCGCGCCCTGCCCGAAGCTTTGCGTCATCTCGGTCTCGGCATTGCCGACGTCGATCTGCCCGCAGGCGATGTCGAAGGGGCGCCCGTCCAGCGCGGTGGCGCGGGTGAGACCGGTGATGGCGTGTTTGGTCGCGCTGTAGGGCGCCGACATCGGCCGTGGCGCGTAGGCCGCGATCGAGCCGTTGTTGATGATGCGCCCTCCCCTCGGGTCCTGCTTGCGCATCATCCCGAAGGCGGCGCGGGTGCAGAGGAAGGTGCCCGTGAGGTTGACGTTGACGCTGGCGAGCCAATCCTCGACCGCGATCTCGTCCACCGTCGCGGCGGGGGTGAAGATCCCGGCATTGTTGAACAGCAGGTCAAGCCGCCCGAAGCGCTCGCCCACCGCGGCGAACAGGGCCTCGACGGCGCGCGGATCGGACACGTCGGTCGGCACGCATAACGAAGGGCCCGGCAGTTCTGCCGCGACTCGCTCCAGCGCCTCGCCCCGCCGCCCGGTGAGCACCAGCCGCCACCCGGCCTGCGCCAATCCCAGCGCCACCGCCCGCCCGATGCCGGAGCCCGCCCCGGTCACGACCGCAACCCGATCACTCATCGCCATTCCTCTGCCGTCCCGCTCCTGCCATCGAGCCTCAGAATAAGCGGTCGCATCGATCCGGTGCAGGGGCGCCGCGCCTGCTCGGCCAATCGCGGGAGCCCAAGCGATCCCCTCACAAACGCGCGCCGATGCGAGGCGGAGGCGTCCAACCCAGTTGCCAGTCCCGCCCGGCCCGTCTAGAAATCCGGCGGCTTGAAGCCGATGGGGCGTCGCCAAGTGGTAAGGCAGCGGTTTTTGGTACCGCCATTCCCAGGTTCGAATCCTGGCGCCCCAGCCAACTTTGATAGGTACCGACGAGGCTAAAGCGGTTCCAACATATTGGGCGCATTAGAACAAAAAGTGTTCCTGCGCTGCACAAGAGTTAGCGCATTGGTCGGCACGAGAAGTCGGACCGTCGTCAACTGGATCGCCGAGGGCGAGGCCACAATGGCTCTTTTCTAGATCGCGCAATCCTGACACTGGCCGATCTCTCGTCAAAGCTGACCCGCAGCCGACCCGTTCGGTTAGGCGCGGTGCACAGGGTGCGGCGTCTAGACCAAGCGGAGCATGGCCGCTCAATGCCTACAGATGCGGGACGAGAGTGGGGTCGATCGACGGCATGGCCAGCGCCGCAAAATTAGAACGCCATAGGTAACTGATGTACGTCGAACGGGGCAGATATAAAAACTTATTTGAAGTAGCGCGTTAGTTTGCCGGCGTATTGTCTCTGGAGCCTACACTGCCCCAAGTCTAAATTTTTACAAAATCACGTAAAGAGGACGACCAAACGTGACATCGCTTTTTGCAATTGGGTTTTTGGGAAGACAGGGGTCGAGCTACCTTGAAGGATTGCTGAACTCGCACCCTGATGCCCAATGTCTCGGTGAGATTATCTCATCAAAAGATCCATCTGAAGAGATTGCTCCGTACTTGCGCAGAACCGTGCATAGTGCGGGCGCTGCGTCCTCGGGATTCAAACTACCGCTTTCGAACCTGCAGTTCAACCCAGACTTATTGCCGTTTTTCAAGGAAAATGGATACAAATTTATAGTTTTGAGGCGTGAAAACAAGCTGGATCAGCTTGTTTCGTTTATTTTGGCTGGATCAAATGGCTCTTGGAGATCGGATTTTGGAGAATATAAAACCACATCGACTGTCGTCAATGCAGACGATTTTGAAAGCTATGTAAAGGTTTCTTGCGAAGCAGATGAAGAGTTGGAGCAAGCCCTTAAAGTTTTCCCGGTTCTGCGTATGTCTTACGAAGAGCTTATTTCCCCTCAGGGGTATATGCCGGCCTTGGATTTCTTGGGTCTTTCCAGGATTGAACTAACCAGTCCGTTCCATCGCCAGAGAACAGGCTCTCAGCGCGAATCAATTGTGAATTACGATGAGCTCCGAAGCAGATTCGCGGGGACAGAGTTGTTGAAATACTTCACATAGTTTTTGCGTAAGGAATGCACCGATACGGCGAAGCCGGGCGGTGCAGAATGGTATTAAGTGTTCGGCCGCGGCATGGAGTGTGCCGGATCGAGCCTGAACCGGTTGGGCCGTTTCGCCCAGGTCCGGCAGATGAATTCATAGGGCTTCCGGCCGCGCAGGGACCTGAGCCGGCGCCCGTATCTGTGGGCCTCCACGAACATCGCCGGTGATGGCGCACGCCCCGTGGCTGGCCTTGGGGCGCATGCGCTATCCTGCGTCCGTGAGTCAGACTATCTCGGGTTCAGATCGAGCGACGGTGCGATGATCGAACCCGATGCTGGCGTTCCGCGGAGGCGACCAGAGCCGCGGCAAGACCGGCGGCCACCAGGTCTTCGGCGAGCCCCCGCGCGAGGCCGAAGGGTGCGCCCGTGCCGGGGCCCCGCGCCGCGCGACCGAGCAGCGTGCCGGCGACGGCGCCCGCGACGCCGGCCAGTGCCCCGGCCTCGGGCGAGGCGCGGCGCCCGGCGAACATCCAACCACCGACTGCGCCGATCGCGAGCCGGGCCGCGAACGAGGGAGGAATGCGCCGGTCGGGCGCGAACGGCATCTTGTCTCCGGCCATCTCGGCAAACGCCGCCGTCGTGGCGACAGTCCGTGCAACGGGGCCGGCGGGGATCGCAGCGCTGCGGGTCCGCCCGTGTGCGGCGGCCCAACTCAGCGCGGCGCAGGCCGACATGGTGCGCAACCCGGCCAAGAACCCGATCCCGGCCGAGGTCCCATAGTCCTGCATCGTGCCCGCCCTCTGTCGGATGGAATGCCCATACCGAACGGGCAAGACGGCAGCGCCGGCCGGTGTTCCACGGACATCACCGGACTGGCGCGGGCGCGCGCGGCCTTGTCCGAGACGTTGCGAAAGGCCGCAGGTGGCGTCGGGAGCCCTCAGTTCGGGCGAGCGTTGACCGGGACCATCATGAATCGCGGTGGTCGAGCCCCCCGGCTCCCAGCCGCGAGCGCGCCGGCCGCTGCGTTCGCCCCGTTCGCCTGCGGCCGGCGCGTCCTCTCATCGCGGGCGCAGCTCATCTCGTCCCACTGCGGGAACGGTCCGAGGAGTGTGGCGCGGCCGGCATCGATTCTTGGGATTGAACGGGTGCTTCACGCGGCCCGGCATGTTGCGGTTCGCGAAGGGCGAACGCTTCTGCTTCATCGCGCCCGTTCCGCACGAAACGTTCGACGGGATCCGCCCGCGCATCAGAAGCTTCGACGACTACCCCGCGCTAAAGGTCGCCTACGAGGAATGGCGCAGTCGCCGCACGACCTTCCAGGCGCGCATCGCGGCGGGCGAACCGGACGCGGGCCGTGCGGGGTGGCAACGCGACCACATCGCCGGGCGCGATCCGGTCGACCGCGACGGACCGACATTCCACCGCACCAAGCGGAGCTTGCCCAAGCCCGTCCGTTAGGCGCTGGGCGGGGCCGATGTCGCGCTATGGAACATCGCAGCTTTCGTCGCGCCGCCGCGCCTGAAAACGGGCCACCGCGCCGCCGCCGCGTTCGTCGCGCACATGCCCGGAACATGAGCATCGAGCGCGCGTTCTCTGCGCACTTCCTGAATAATCGCTCGCCAACAAGGCAACTCGATGCGCGACGTCAACAAGTCGAACGGCACGGCTATGCTTGCGACGTGGAAGCGTAGCGGTAGAACCGCTCCTGCGATGAGCAACGCTGGACTGGCAAAATCGGCACCTATCACCACGACACTTCATGCCCCCCCACGGTCAGCAAGTCTCGCCGGCCAACCGCGTTTCTCGCACAAGCGATTTCGAAGGCTTCGGATCCTTCTCGAGCTGAGGGCTCGGATACGGGAGGCCCCGGTTCGGCTGGTCCCTCCAAGAGGCCCACGGCGGGGCCGCCGACACCTGAAAGGTGCGATGCGGGAATCGCGATGGCGCTGAAGCGCTCCTTGCGGATCACCCTGCTGTTTCACCTGTGCGATCGGACTCTCCCGGCAGAAGGCCCGTTCCGGTGGTCGCCGCGACGCTCGAATGACCCGTGCCGCCGATCAACAGGCCTCTAAGGGCACCGTGGCCATCGCCGGCGGCCCGAAGCCCATGGCATCAATTAAAAAAGGGCCGGCGCGCAGCGCCGGCCCTTTTCATCCCGTCCAATTGAGGCGGGCGCACGAGTGAGACCCGTGCGCCCAATTCCGAAAAGGAATCAGTCGTTGATGGCGGCGACGACGCCGGCACCGACGGTGCGACCACCCTCGCGGATGGCGAAGCGCAGCTTCTCTTCCATGGCCACCGGCACGATCAGCACCACGTCCATGGTCACGTTGTCGCCCGGCATCACCATCTCGGTGCCCTCGGGCAGCGTGCACACGCCGGTCACGTCCGTCGTGCGGAAGTAGAACTGCGGGCGGTAGTTGGTGAAGAACGGCGTGTGGCGGCCGCCCTCTTCCTTCGTCAGGATGTAGGCCTCGGCCTTGAACTTCGAGTGCGGCTTGACCGAACCCGGCTTGCACACGACCTGGCCGCGCTCCACGTCCTCGCGCTTCGTGCCGCGCAGCAGCACGCCGACGTTGTCGCCCGCCTGACCCTGGTCGAGCAGCTTGCGGAACATCTCGACGCCGGTCACCGTCGTCGTCGTCGTCGGACGGATGCCGACGATCTCCACCGACTCACCGACCTTGACGATGCCGCGCTCGACGCGACCGGTCACCACCGTGCCGCGGCCCGAGATCGAGAACACGTCCTCGATCGGCATCAGGAACGGCATGTCGATCGGACGCTCCGGCTGCGGGATGTACTCGTCGACCGTCGCCATCAGCGCCAGAACGGCTTCCTTGCCGATCTTGGGCTCCTTGTCCTCGAGCGCCATCAGGGCCGAGCCCTTGGTGATCGGGATGTCGTCGCCGGGGGAAGTCGTACTTGGAGAGGAGCTCGCGCACCTCCAGCTCGACCAGCTCCAGGAGCTCCTCGTCATCGACCATGTCGACCTTGTTGAGGAACACCACCAGCGCCGGCACGCCGACCTGGCGGGCGAGCAGGATGTGCTCGCGGGTCTGCGGCATCGGGCCGTCGGCGGCGGACACGACCAGGATCGCGCCGTCCATCTGGGCGGCACCGGTGATCATGTTCTTCACGTAGTCGGCGTGGCCGGGGCAGTCGACGTGCGCGTAGTGGCGGTTGGTCGTCTCGTACTCGACGTGGGCGGTCGAGATCGTGATGCCGCGCGCCTTCTCTTCCGGCGCCTTGTCGATCTGGTCGTAGGCCGTGAAGGTCGCCCCGCCCGACTCCGCCAGAACCTTCGTGATCGCCGCCGTCAGCGACGTCTTGCCGTGATCCACGTGCCCGATCGTGCCGATGTTGCAGTGCGGCTTGGTACGGGAGAACTTTTCCTTGGCCATCGTGCAATCCTACCGCGGGACCGGCCATAAGCCGGGCGTAAAGGCGCGGACCGATTAGAGGCTTGTGCGACGATGATCAAGCTGCAGGTTTGCCGGCAGGGCGGATCGCGCCGAATGAGACGTCAGGAGCTGGCTTCGCCGACCGGTTCGTAGAGCCGCTGCGCCTCCGGGGCGCCACCGCGGCGCTCGCCGAGATCGAGCACCCGCACCAGCATCGTGCCGTGGGGGGGGCGGCGACGGTGAGCACGTCGCCGCAATGGATGGCCTTGGCCGGCGCGTCGGCACGGGTGCCGTTCACGCGGACATGCCCGTCGCTCACCAGCCGGGCTGCCATAGAGCGGGTCCGCGCGAAGCGCGCGAACCACAGCCATTTGTCGAGGCGCTGGCGCCCCGCGCTCATCCGGCGATCACGATTGCCGGAGCCGTCATGGCGCCCGCTCTCCGGAAAGCCGGCAACCGCTTGTCGGGCGGACGCGTCAGCGCTTGCCCCCGTCCGATTCGAGCTTCGCCTTCAGCGCGGCGAGCGCCGCGAAGGGCGAATCGGGATCGGGCTGGCGCTCGCGGCGGGGCGGGCGCTGCTCGGGGTTCGGACGGCGGTTCTCGTCGCGGCGGTCGGGGCGGTTGCGGCCGCCCTGATGCTCGCGGCGAGGGCCGCCCTCGCCCTGGCCCTCACGGCGACTCTCGCCCCTGCCATCGGCACGGGCCGGACGTCCGCCCTCCGGACGGTCCTCGCGGGGACGGCGCGGGCCGTCGTTACGCCGACCATCTTGGCGACCATCCTGGCGGCCGTCCTGTCTGCCCTCTTGCCTTCCGTCCTGGCGCCCCCTCCGGCCGTCCCTGGCCGCGGCCGGGCCGCGGACCGGTGTGACGCTGCGGACGGTGCAGATGCCAGACCTCTACGGTCTCGGGCGCAGGCGGCTCGGCGGCGGCAGCATCCGCCTCCGTGGAGGGCTCATCGGCCGGAATTGCCGAATCGGCCGCGTCCACCGCCTCGACCTCTCCGGTCGCCGCAGCCGCCTGCGCGGCGTCGGCGGTCTCGGCCGGCATCGGCGCGGCGGCTTCGGGAGCGGCGTCCGCCGTCTCGGCCTCGTCCGGTGCCGATTCCTCGACCGGGGCAGCGGCTTCGACCGGTGCGGCGGCCGCCTCTTCCGCGGCGGGCTCGGCTTCGGCGGCGGCCGTCTCGGCTTCGCTCCCGGCCTCGGATGTCGCCTCGGAAGCCGTCGTCTCGTCGCTCGGCTCGGCCGTGGCACCGACGTCGGTCGCGTCCTGCGACGGGGCCTGAGCCGTCTCCTCGGCTGACGTCTGTTCGCCCGATGTCGCCTCGGTCGCCGTCGCCTCGTCGGCTGTCGCCTCGTTGGCTGTCTCTTCGCCCGCCGTCTCCTGCGATGCGGCCTCGGCGGTGCGCGCGGCGGGGACGGTCGGTGCCGCCGCGACCAGGGGCACCGTGATGGCCGGGCCGGGACGGTTCTGCGCGACGTAGCCCAGCGACTTCAGGATCGAGGCGAAATCCTCGCCCGAGCAGCCGACGAGCGAGGTCATGTTCACGGTCGCCACGAAGCCGTCGCCGTCCGCGGTGCCGGCCGGCGGCTCGCCCGGGGTCGTGCCGGGGCGGTAGGCAATGGCCGGGCGGATCAGGTCGGCGAGCCGCTCCAAGATATCGACGCGCACCGCCCGCTCGCCGCAGACCCGGAAGCCGGCGGCGCGGTAAAGGCCCTTGGCGATGTTCTGATCGACCTTGATCGAGGTGCGTCCGGAACTGGCCAGATGCGCGATCTCGTCGAGGCCGGGCTGGTCGAGGCCGCCGTTCTTCAGCGCCCAGAGCTGGGCGGCGAGCGTGCGCGGGGCCGGCTTCAGCAGCGCGGGCAGGAAGATGTGGTAGGCGCCGAAGCGCACGCCGTGACGGCGCAGATTCGCGCGCCCGTCCTGATCGAGGGTGCGCATCTCATGCGCCACCTTGGCCCGCTCCAGCACGCCGAGCGCCTCGACCACCTGGTAGCCGATGCCGCGGGCGAGCCCGGTGAGGTCGGCCGCCGTTTCGATCTCCATCAGCGGGCCGAGCAGGCGCACGACGTGGGCGCGCAGCCATGCGGCCAGTCGCGTCTCGACCTTCTCGCGCGCGGCGCCGGACAGGCTATCGTCGGCGATGAGGCGGATGCTGGGCTCGAACAGCTTGTCGCCCGGCGTCAGCTTGGCAACGGGATCGCCGGTCCAGCGGATGATGCCGTCATGCGAGAGCACCAGCGAGGCGTCGGCGGCCGAGGCGAAGCGGTCGGCCCGCGCCTCGATCTCGCCGGCCAGCGCCTTGTCGGCGGCAGAGCGCAGGGTCTTGGCTTCGTGGCCCTCGGCTTGCGGGTCGGGCACGAATTGGAAGCCGTGAAGACGGCCCACATGTTGACCCTCGACGGTGACGTCACCGCCGGAGGTGATTTCGGCTTCCAGCATCGTCTTCTCTCTCAAGCGCCGCATCAGGACGCTGGTGCGCCTATCGACGAAGCGGCTCGCGAGGCGCTCGTGCAGGGCGTCGGACAATCTGTCCTCTACCCGACGCGTCTCGCCCTGCCAATGCAGAGGATCGAGCAACCAGTCAGGCCTGTTCGCCACGAAGGTCCAGGTCCGCCCTTGCGCGATGCGCTGGGACAGGGCGTCGATGTCGCCGTCGGTGCGGTCGATCATCGCCACGTGGCGGGCGAACCAGTCGTTGGGGATGCGTCCCGCCATGCCGCGCATCAGGAAGCGGTAGAGCTGGGCCACGAGGTCGGCATGGGTCTGCGGGTGGACCTTGCGATAGTCCGGCACGCCGCAGGTATCCCAGAGGCGGCGCACCGCCGCGGGGCCCTTGGCCATGTCGCGGATGTCGTCCTCGCGCATCAGGATCTCAAACGCCTGCTGGTCCTCGCCCATCGGCGCACGGGTGAGGCCCTGCTCGTGCGGATGCTCGTCGAGGCTCGCTTGCAGCCGTTCCAGCGAGGCGAATTCGAGGTCCGGGTTGCGCCATTGCAGCATGCGCACGGGTTCGAAATCGTGCGTCTCCAGCGCCTCGACCATCTCCGGCTCGAAGGGCGGGCAGCGCCCCGTCGAACCGAACGTACCGTCGGCGATATGGCGGCCGGCGCGGCCGGCGATCTGGCCCATCTCGGCCGGGGACAGCTTGCGGAAGCGGGTGCCGTCGTATTTCCAGTTCGCGGCGAAGGCCACGTGATCGACATCGAGGTTGAGCCCCATGCCGACCGCGTCGGTGGCCACGAGGTAATCGACGTCGCCCGATTGATAGAGTTCGACCTGGGCGTTGCGGGTGCGGGGCGAGAGCGCGCCGAGCACCACCGCCGCGCCACCGCGCTGGCGCCGGATCAACTCGGCGATGGCGTAGACCTCTTCGGCCGAGAAGGCGACGATCGCCGTGCGGTGCGGCAGCCGCGAGATCTTCTTTTCGCCCGCGAAGGTCAGGCTCGAGAGACGCGGGCGCGTCGTCGTCTGCACGCCGGGGATCAGCGCCTGCACCAGCGGCAGCATGGTCGAGGAGCCGATCAGCAGCGTCTCCTCGCGGCCCCGCCGGTAGAGCAGGCGGTCGGTGAAGACGTGGCCGCGGTCCATGTCGGCGGCGAGCTGGATCTCGTCGATCGCGACGAAGGCGACGTCGAGGTCGCGTGGCATCGCCTCGATCGTGCAGATCCAGTAGCGCGGCCGGTCCGGCTTGATCTTCTCCTCGCCGGTGATCAGGGCGACGTTCTCGGACCCGACCTTGGCGACCACGCGCAGGTAGACCTCGCGGGCCAGGAGCCTGAGGGGCAGGCCGATCATGCCGGTCGGATGCAGCAGCATCCGCTCGATGGCCATGTGCGTCTTGCCCGTGTTGGTCGGGCCGAGCACCGCCGTGACCCCGAGCGCGCGGGCCTCGCGGTGAAGGGTGCGGAGCGTCATGCGGGGGCGGCGATCCCTACGGCGCTGAGGGCCGTCGGCGGAGCGGAGGGCAGCCGGGCGCTGGGCCCTGCATCGGAGGTCGGCCGCTCGAGCACTGTCCCGGATACCTGACCCGGGACGGTGTTCGAGGCTCTTGCTTTTGCATCATCTTTTTTCCGAAAGCCGGCAACCACCTTTCGGGACGATGCTCTAGCGGTGCGGGGCGAGCCGCGGCGACCGTCCCTCATATGGGATGCCGGGGCCCTGCCCGCCAGCCGGGGCGCCGACGCTTGGATAGGCGTAGATGTCGATCCGGGGTTGCGGCTGCTGCGGCGTGAGGTCCGTGCAGAGGGTATCGGGCATCGCCGTGAGCGGGCCGTGGCGGGGGGCGCGGTGCTCGATCACCTGGGCGCTGGAGAACGCGTCGGGGCCGCAATCCGGCCCAGTCGTGAGGGGGCCGTCGGCCTGAGCGGCGCCGGAAACAATGAGCGGTAGGACGAGGCAGACGCTCCGCAGAGCGTTCCTGCGGGTCGAAGCGTTTGCGAACCGACGCATGGTTGAGCCTCCTAACCGCATCGGAGCTTCTTCGATCTTCGCTCGGTCCCGTCCGACCCCCTCATCCTGAGGTGCCGACGCGTCGCGGCGGCCTCGAAGGATCTTCCAGGGACCGCGCGAGATCTGGAGGATTCCTTCGAGGCCCGCTGACGCGGGCACCTCAGGATAAGGGTAAGGCAGCGATTCTCGGGGCGAAGAGACGCTTGGTCCGAAGAACTACTGCTGAGACAGGCTCGCATCGGCGACGGCGCCCGGCTGGGCTTCGCTGCCGCTGGCGGTCGCGGTGCCGGTCCGCGTCCAGCGGGTTGCCTCGATGATGTTGGTGCCGAGCGTGGTGCGCACGGCGATCCGCAGCGGCACCAGCACCCGCGTTCCCTCGACGGGCGCGAGCCAGACCGACATGTCGCGGTTGTCTTCCATGAACTTCACCCCCGGCCGGTCGGGCCGGTGGCCGGCGATGGCGACGTAGCGGGCGTTGCAGACCAGAACCGGCCCGCTATAGCCGGGCTTTTCCACCTGCCGGGTCTCGCCGTAGCTCAGGACCACGTTGAAGCGGGTGGCGCCGTCGAAGACGGGAAGCGTGCGGTTGCAGTTCTCGGGATCGGTGAGGTCGGCGCGGGCGCGGGCCGGCATCATCAGGGCGCTCGCCGGATCGATCACGCCGCGCTTGGCCGCGGCGGTGACCGGCACCCGGTCGCCGGTATCGAGCAGCGGCGGGGTCACCTCGGCCTGGGTGACGTTGCCGTTAGCCAGCGCCATGCGCACGGCGATGCCCGAGCTGCTGGTGCGGGTGGCGATTGAGAAGGCGTTCGGCAGCGGCGCCGCGGCGATGCTGCCCGAGGAGCGGGCCGAGCCCTGGCCGCCGGTGACCGCGCCGACGAGGCCCGTCAGAACCGCCGAGACATCCATGCGGTAGCGCGCGCCCTCGAAGGCGCCGGTGAGCTGGGCGTTGCCGATCGGGATACCGGCGAGGTTGACGCTGTAATCGACGGCGACGCCCGCGGGGGCCGCCTTGGCCCTGTGGGCCCGCGGCGCGGCCTGCGTCCCGGCCGGAAGGGCGAGCGCCCCGGCGAGGAGAAGGAGGTGGGCGCGAAGGATGGGCTTGGCGCGCATGGTCTGAACTCTGGGCGGCTCCACGCTCCCGCGCCGCTCGGGACGAGACGGCTGGGACGAGGAAGCTTAGCGCCTGCCATGGTTAACAGACCGTTCGGGCGATGCCAGGGGGCTTTCGGGCGACGATGCTCCCCGGGCGTCCCGATGCACGCTCTACGAGCGCCATGACACCAGCCTGACAGCAACCGGCCTTTGTATAAAATTTAATGCAATCGTAACGCCTGTGGGCGAGCGTCTTATCATAGATCAGGCGCGGTGGGTTCGGATGAAAGGCGTCGTTTTTACGGAGTTCCTGGACTTCGTGTCCGGGGCGCTCGGTTCCGACGTCGCCGACGACATCATTGATGACGCGGACGTCCCGAACGGCGGGGCTTACACGGCGGTCGGGACCTATCCGTATACCGAGATGCAGGCCCTGGTGACCGCCCTGTCGCGCCGCACCGGCAAGCCCGTGCCCGACTTGCTGACGCTGTTCGGCCGCCATCTCTGCCGACGGTTCGCGGTGCGCTATCCCGAGTTCTTCACGGTGCAGACATCGCTGTTCGACTTCCTGGAAAGCGTCGACGCCTACATCCACCGCGAGGTCCACAAGCTGTACCCCGACGCCGAACTGCCGGTGTTCCGCCTCACCCGCTACGGCTCGGATGCGATCGATCTCGATTACGAGAGCTGCCGGCCCCTCGAAGCGCTGGCCGAGGGCATGATCCACGGCGCGGCCGACCACTTCCGCCAGCCCGTCGCCATCGCCAAGCTGAGGGTCGAGCACCCGGCCGGCCCCTTCGTGCGCTTCTCCATCAAGCACGTGGCCTGACGCCGTGATGCCGGAACCGGACGAAGGCCCGACGGTCACGGCAAGCCCGGAACGCGACGAGCGCATCCGGCGCCTGGAGCGGCGCGTCGCCCGCGAGCGGAGCGCCCGCGCCGAGGCCGAGTCTCTCCTCGAAGCCAAGTCCCGCGAACTCTACGCCCTCAACCAGCAACTCTCCCGCTTCGCCGCGGACTTGGAACTGCGGGTCGATGAACGCACGCGCGAACTGGCCCTGGCGCGCGAGCGCGCCGTGGCGCTGGCCGAGCGCGACCAGCTCACCGGCCTGGCCAACCGCACCCGCTTCGCCCGCGTCCTCGGCGCCGCCGTCGGCCGTGCGGGCCGCGGGACGGGCAGCGAGCGCTTCGCCCTGCTCCTGCTCGACCTCGACCGTTTCAAGGAGATCAACGACAGCCTGGGCCACGAGGCCGGAGACGTGTTCCTCCAGCATGTCGCCCGCCGCCTGAGCGGGACCGTCGGCCAAGGTGCGGTGACGGCGCGCCTGGGCGGCGACGAATTCGCGGCCATCGTTCCGCTCGGCCCCCGCAGCGATCTCGCCCGTCTCGGCGAGGCCGTGGTGGCGGAGATCCGCCGGCCGGTCGCCCATCGCGGGCGGATGCTGGAGGCGTCCGCCTCGCTCGGCATCGCCGTCTTCCCTGACGATGCCGCGACGGGCAGCGACCTGCAGCGCTTCGCCGACATCGCCCTCTACCGCTCGAAGGCGACCCGCGCCGCTTGGACCCGGTTCGACCCGCGCATGGGCCGGGAGATCGAGGAGCGGCAGGCCCTGGGGGCCGATCTGGGCGCGGCGATCCGCTCCGGCGCGATCGAGCCATGGTTCCAGCCGATCGTCGACGGGGTCACCCGCCGTCCCGTTGGGGCCGAGGCGCTGGCGCGATGGGTTCATCCGCAACTCGGCTTCCTCGCCCCGGCTGCCTTCCTCGGTCTCGCCGAAGAGCGCGGACTGATGCGCGACCTGTTCGCGGGCATGATGCGCCGCGCCTGCCCGCCGGCGCGGGACTGGGTCCGGGCGGGGGCGATCCGCACCCTGTCGGTGAACCTCTCGCCGAGTCAGTTCAAGCTCGGCTCGGTCGCCGACGACGTCATCGCGCTTCTCGCCGAACTCGACTTCCCTCCCGAGGCGCTGACTGTCGAGATCACCGAGGAGGTGCTGCTGAACGATCTCGATCGCGCCCGAGTGCAGTTGGAGCGGCTCGCCGCCCACGGCGTGCGGATCGCGCTCGACGATTTCGGGGTCGGCTACTCCAATATCGGCTATCTTCGCCGGCTGCCGATCCAGACGCTGAAGCTCGACCGGCTGCTCACCGTGGACGTGGCGCAGGAGCACGAGGCCCGCTGCATCCTCGGCGCGATCGTCCAGATCGCCCGCGCCCTCGACCTGCGATTGGTGGCGGAGGGGGTGGAAGATCCCGGCCAAGCCCTCTGGCTCAGCCATCTCGGCTGCCGCCACCTCCAGGGCTACCTGTTCGGCCAGCCGATGCCGGCGGAGGCCTTCGCCGGCTATCTCGGCTTTGACGGGGCGCGGCGCATCGCCTGAGGTGCTGCCGCGCCTTACTTCTGCGGTGTCCAGGCATGCCCGTGATAGACGAAGCGCTCGCTCTCGCTCGCCAGGGCCGCGAGGCCGCTGAAGGCGGGGTCCTTCACAGTGATGACGCTGGTGGGGATGATGCGCATCTGCTCGGCGAAGGGCGCCTTGCGCTCGAAGGCCTCGCGGAACGCGCCCTCCCGCAGGACGGAGACGATCCGCGGGGCGATGCCGCCGCCGATATAGACCCCGCCGGTGGCAAGGAAGGTCAGCGCCAGATCCCCGCATACCCGGCCCAGCAGCTTGCTGAACAGCGCGAGCGCGGCGTGTGCATGCGGATCCTCGCCCGAGAGGCCGCTGCTGGTGATCTCGGCCGGGTCGCACAGCGAACCGTCGCCGCCCGCCCGCACCGCGCGGATCGCCGCGCAGATCCGGGCGAGACCGGGACCGGAGAGCAGCGTCTCCACCGTGACCCGCCCCTCGACACGCTCGACCGCCGGCCAGATCTCGAACTCCTCCGCATCGGTCGGCCCGAGATCGGTGTGGCCGGCCTCCGTCGAGACGATGGCGAGGCGGTCCTCGTAAGGGATCAGGGCGGCGGCGCCGAAGCCGGTGCCCGGCCCGAGCACGAGGCGCGGCCCGCTTGCGTCACCGCGACTTGGACCGATCGGCGTGAGGTCGTCGGGTGCGATGCCGGCTGCGCCCGCGGCGACCGGCACGTAATCGTTGACGAGGGCGACCCGCGCGAGCCCGAAATCGCGGGCGATCGCGGCGGCGTCCACCAGCCAGTCCGCGTTGGTGAGCTGGACCGCCGGCGCATCGACCCGGCCCGCGATCGCCAGGATCGCCGAGCGCGGCGCGGGCCCGCCGCCCTGCGCCAGGGAGGCCCGGATCGCCGCGCTCGGATCGGGATGGCCGTGCGTCGCCTCGCGCGAGAGGAGACGGGGCGGCGCCCCCCGCGTTTCGATCAGGCCGAAGCGGGCATTGGTCCCGCCGATATCGCCGATCAGCACCGGGAATTCGAACATCCGCCTCTGGCCTCTCGTGGTGCTTTGCCGCGACCTTAACAGAGGGTGCGTCGGCCGTTCGGCAAGCCGTGAACGATGTCAGGCGGCGGGCAGCGTGTCCGGATCGATCGGCGCCCCCTCGGCCCAGGCGGTGATCAGCGCGCGCACATCCGCGGGTGTGGCGATGCGGCGGCCGGCCACGGTCTCTCCGTCGCCGATGCGCACGCTGATGCCGCCATCCTCGTTGACGGAGGCGAAGGCGATCTCGTCGGTGCGGTCGTCGCCGAGGAAGATCGCGCGCCGGCCGGCATAGGGGGCTGCTTCCAGAAAGGAGCGGATCGCGTGGCCCTTGGTGGCGTCGGCCGGCACGATCTCGCCGACCGCCTTGCCGAGCTGAAGCCGGTAGGCGGAGCCGAGATCGGCCGCCACCGCCTTCACGATGGTCTCGGCCGCCTGCGCGTCACCCGGCGTGGCGAGTCGCCAATGCACGGCGACCGAGGCCCCCTTGTCCTCGATCAACACGGATTCGTAGCGGGCCGTCTCCGCGTGCAGCCGCTCGACGCCCGCGCGCAGATCGGGATGATCCTCCGGCCGTCCGCCGCTCAAGGTGCCGTCCACCCGGCGCTCGACCCCGTGCAACCCGGCCACGTCGAACCGGGCGGGGCTCAGGAAATCGTCGATCACCCCGACCGGCCGGCCGGTGATGATGGCGAGCGCGCCGCCGAGCCTTTCGCGCAGGCGCTCCAAGGCGGGTACGAGGGTGGGATCGACCTGCACCGCGTCGGGGCGCGGGGCGATCTCGACCAGGGTGCCGTCGAAATCGAGGAACAGGGCGTAGTCTGCGGTCTCGCTCACGGCGTCGTCCTTCTCTCGGGCTGTCCATGCGCTAGCATGAGGGGCGGTTGCGACAAACCGCTGATGCGACATCAACGGAGGCGCCCGTGCGGCCCATCCCCGTCCGCCCCGGCCCAGGGCAGGAAAGCGTCTGGGACTATCCCCGCCCGCCCCGGCTGGAGCCGGTGCCGGAGCGGCTGACCGTCATCCTCGGCGGCCGGACCATCGCCGCGACCACGGCCGGCTTCCGGGTGCTGGAGACGAGCCACCCGCCGACCTACTACGTCCCGCCCGAGGATATCGCGGAGGGGGTGCTCGGACCTCCGCGCCGGGCCGGAATTTGCGAGTGGAAAGGCAGGGCCGTGCTGTTCGACGTGACGGGCGGCGGAGAACGGGCGCCGGGGGCGGCCTGGGCCTATCCCGACCCAACGCCGGGCTTCCAGCCCATCGCCGGCTATGTCGCCTTCTATGCCGGGCCGATGGATGCCTGTCTCGTCGGCGACGTGCGGGTCGAGCCGCAGCCCGGCGGCTTCTATGGCGGCTGGATCACGCCGGGGCTCGTCGGCCCGTTCAAGGGCGGGCCCGGCACGATGGGCTGGTGACGGTTTTCGGGCTGGCGCCCCTCGGTGCGAGGCCGCTACACGGGCCTCGGACACGAACGCGAGGAGCCGCGCATGCAGGTTGAGACCGATCCCCGAGATGTCGGCCTCTGTCCCGACCGCCTCGAACGGATCGACGCCTGGATGCGGGGCTACGTCGAGAGCGGGCGCCTGGCCGGCCTCTCGGTGAGCGTGCTGCGGGGTGGCCAGACCGCTTTCTTCCGCGCCCACGGCCATGCCGACCTCGCGCGGGACAGGCCGTTCGCCGCCGACACCATCACCCGCATCTACTCGATGACGAAGCCGCTGACTTCGCTCGCGGTGCTGATGCTCTACGAGGAGGGCCGCTTCCAGCTCGATGATCCGGTGGCGCGCTTCCTGCCCGAATTCGCTGAGATGCGGGTGATGACCGGCGGCAACCGGGCGAAGCTCGAAACCGAGCCGGCGCTTCGCGCCATCACGATCCGCGACCTCCTCACGCATACCAGCGGCCTGACCTACGGCTTCATGGAGGCGACGCTCGTCGACGCGCTCTACCGCCAGAACGAGATCGACTTCCAGACCTCTTCGCTGCTGCTCGGCGACCTCGTGGCCAAGCTCGCGGGGCAACCGCTCCTGGCCCAGCCGGGGGCGGAGTGGAACTACTCGGTCGCCACCGACGTGCTCGGCCATCTCGTGGCGGTGGTGTCGGGGACCGACTTCGCCGAGTTCATGCGTGCGCGCATCCTGCACCCGCTCGGCATGGACGACACCGACTTCTTCGTGCCGGAAGAGAAGCAGGCGCGCTTTGCGGCGAACTACGCCTTCGACCGCGCGGGCAAGCTGCGCCTCTACGACGACAGCGTCGGCAGCCGCTTCCTGGCGCCGCCGCCGCTGGCCTCGGGCGGGGGCGGGCTCGTCTCCACGGCCGCCGATTACCTGCGCTTCTGCCGGATGATCCTGAATCTCGGCGAACTCGACGGCGTGCGGCTTCTCGGACGCAAGACCGTCGAGCTCATGTTGATGAACCACCTGCCCGGCGATCTCGCCGCGATGGGCCAGCCGCGCTTCGCCGAATCGTCCTATGCCGGCATCGGTTTCGGTCTCGGGGTTTCGGTGATGCTCGATCCGGCCCGCGCCCAGATCCTGGGTACGCCGGGGGAGGTGTCCTGGGGTGGGGTGGCGAGCACGTCGTTCTGGATCGATCCGGACGAGGACATGGCGGTGCTATTGCTCACCCAGCTCGTCCCCTCCTCCGCCCTGCCCCTGCGCCGTGAATTGCGGGTGCTGACCTACGCCGCCATCGAGAGCTGAGGTTCTTCACCGTTCCGGACGGGCCTCGGGAACGGAAGCGCGGCCATTAACATGTGTCGATGAGCCTTTTCTCGGCATTGGAACGGATCGCCTTCGCGCCGATGCCGTGAGCCTGTCTGCATCCGCCGCGACCGGATCGTTCGAAGACACCAAGGAAGCCCGACCGGACATGAACGATCTCAACGACCGGCGCCCTCTCGGTCGACGCGGCCCGAGGATGCAGGTCAACCCGCCGGTCTTCTTCACCTCGGCCGGGCTGACGCTCGCCTTCGCCGGTCTCAGCGCGCTGTTTCCCGCACAGGCCAAGTCGATCTTCGACAGCCTACAAGCCACGATCGTGCACGAATTCGGCTGGTTCTACATCGCCGTCGTCGCCGGCTTTCTCGGCTTCGCGATCTTCCTGATGCTGAGCCGCTACGGCGACGTGAAGCTGGGGCCGGACGACAGCGAGCCCGACTACAGCTACCTGTCGTGGTTCGCGATGCTGTTCAGCGCCGGCATGGGCATCGGCCTGATCTTCTTCGGTGTAGCCGAGCCGCTCCAGCACTACGCCACGCCCCCTGTGGGCGAGGGCAAGACCATCGAGGCCGCGCAGCGGGCGATGGTGCTGACCTTCTTCCACTGGGGCGTGCACGCCTGGGCGATCTACATCGTCGTGGGGCTGGCGCTGGCCTATTTCGCGTTCCGTCGCGGGCTGCCGCTGACGGTGCGCTCGGCCCTCCACCCTCTCATTGGCGACCGGATCAACGGTCCGATCGGGCACGCGATCGACATCTTCGCGGTGCTCGGCACGATCTTCGGCGTCGCGACCTCGCTCGGGCTTGGCGTGCTTCAGGTCAATGCCGGTTTCACCCACCTGTTCGGCGTTCCGAACAACACCTTCGTACAGATCATCCTGATCGCCGCCATCACCGGCTGCGCCACGCTCTCGGTCGCCTCGGGGCTCGACAAGGGCGTGAAGGTCCTGTCCGAACTGAACATCATCCTGGCCGTTGTGCTGCTCGCCTTCGTGCTGATCACCGGCTCGACGGTGTTCCTGCTCCAGGCCTTCGTTCAGAATCTCGGCGCCTATCTCGGGGCGGTGGTCGAGCGCACGCTCCAGACCTACGCCTACAAGCCCAATGAATGGCTCGGCAGTTGGACGCTGTTCTACTGGGGCTGGTGGATCGCGTGGTCGCCCTTCGTCGGCATGTTCATCGCCCGGATCTCGCGCGGTCGCACCATCCGTGAATTCGTCACCGGCGTGCTGCTGGTGCCGGTGCTGTTCACCTTCTTCTGGATGACCGTGTTCGGCAACACCGCCATCGAGATGGACCGGGCCGGCGCGGTGCCGCTCGCGCAGATCGTCAAGGACAACATGCCGGTCGCCCTGTTCGAGATGCTCGGGCACCTGCCGTTCGGCATGATCGCCTCGGGGCTGGCGACGCTGCTCGTGATCTTCTTCTTCGTCACCTCGGCGGATTCCGGAGCGCTGGTGATCGACATGATCACCTCGGGCGCGGCCGACAACCCGCCGCTCTGGCAGCGGGTGTTCTGGGCGGTCAGCAGCGGCGCCATCGCTGCCGTGCTACTCGTGGCGGGCGGCCTGGAGGCGCTCCAGACGGCGGCCATCGCCAGCGCCCTGCCCTTCTCCATCGTCATGATCTTCATCTGCTACGGCCTGCTCCGGGCCCTCCAACTGGAGGGGCGTTCCGGCGGCCTCGACCTGTCCTCGGCCGCCGCCGGGCCGTCGGGCGGCCTGTCCTGGCAGGAGCGGCTGGCGGCGATCACCCACTCCTACCGCAGGGAAGACCTCAAGACCTTCCTCGACGAGACGGTCGCGCCCGCCCTCGAAGCGGTGGCCGGGCAGATGCGCGAGAGCGGCTTGTCGCCCGAGGTCGTGCGGTCGGCCGAGCGCATCGATCTGATCGTTCCCTACGGAGACCGCGGCGCCTTCCGCTACGGCATCCGCGTGCGCGGATTGCGGAATCCGAGCTTCGCCTGGGCCGAGAACCCGTCGAAGTCGTCGGATGAGCGCCATTATCGCGCCCTCGTCCAGACCTCCGAGGGCGACCGCCCGCACGACGTCACCGGCTACGGCCGGGATCGGGTGATCGACGATCTCCTGAAGCGCTACGCCCAGTTCCGGGCGGTCCGGGGCGCGGCCTGAACCGATTGCGTTGGACGGGCCGAGGCCGGGTCTGCCGGTCTCGGTCGGCATCGCTGCGAGGCGCTTCAAGCGCATAGGAGGACCGCGCCGGCTTCCGTCCGCAAACCATGCCGCGCCGTCATCGCAGGCGGCGCTACAGACCTCGGCGATCGTCGCCGCGTGCTGCCGAGGCGATGGACACCCCATCGACGCACAGACACGGGCCGCGTGCCCGAGACGGCAGCGAGGGTCCGAAGCATCCCTCATCTCACGTCCGCGACGATCGCGGAAATGCTGCTTTACGTTGTTCCGAGCACCTCTAACTCGATGGGCTCGAAGAAAATTTTTCGCCGTTTCAAAAAAAGTTTGAACCGCCGTTGAGCGGATGATGCACTGCAACTGACCTGTTTTGATCGAAGATTTTTGTCAAACCACGAGACTGCTTGATTGAACTTTAGTGCCGGCCCTGTTTGGATCCGGCCTTAGAACAAAACCAAGTTGGGCAGGAAACGATGGTCAGTCCCGAGCCTTGGAACGCGACCCGCGCGGCTGCAATCGTCGCTGGGCTGCAATCCCTGGAGGGCGCGACTCTCCCTATATTGCATGCTCTGCAGGAGGCGTTCGGCTACGTCGACGCGCAGGCAGTGCCGATGATCGCCGACGCGCTGAACCTGTCGCGCGCCGAGGTCCATGGCTGCCTGACCTTCTACCACGACTTCCGGCGCGAGCCGCCGGCCGGCCGCCACCATGTCAAGTTGTGCCGGGCCGAGGCCTGCCAGGCGATGGGCTCCGACCGGCTGCACGGCGAGATCCTCTCGCGGATGGGCTGCGACTGGCACGGCACCAGCGCCGACGGCGTGACCGTCGAGCCGGTCTACTGCCTCGGCCTCTGCGCCAACGCGCCCGCCGCCCTGGTCGATGACGAGCCGCTCGCTCGCCTCTCCGCCGAATCCCTCGACGCCGCCCTCAAGGAGGCCCGCGCGTGAGCATCACCCTCTACGTCCCGCAGGACGCCGTCGCCCTCGGGCTCGGCGCCAACCGCGTCGCCCGGGCGATCTTCGCCGGCGCGGAAGCTCGCGGTCTCGACGTGCGCATCGTCCGCACCGGCACCCGCGGCCTGCTCTGGCTCGAGCCGATGGTCGAGGTCGCGACCCCTGAGGGCCGCATCGCCTACGGTCCGGTGACCCCGGCCGATGTCGAGGGCCTGCTCGATGCCGGGCTCACCGAAGGTGGGGAACACGCGCTCCGCCTTGGCAAGCCGGAAGAGATTCCGTTCCTGGCCAAGCAGCACCGGCTCACCTTCCACCGCTGCGGCGTGGTCGATCCGGTCTCGGTCGAGGATTACCGGGCCCATGGCGGCTACCGCGGTTTGGAGGCGGCGCTGAAGCTCGGCGCCGAGGGCATCGTCGCCCAGGTGCGCGATTCGGGACTGCGCGGGCGCGGCGGCGCCGGCTTCCCGGCCGGCATCAAGTGGAACACGGTGATGCTGGCCCAATCGGACCAGAAATACGTGGTCTGCAACGCCGACGAGGGCGATTCCGGCACCTTCGCCGACCGGATCATGATGGAGGGCGACCCCTTCAACCTGATCGAGGGCATGACCATCGCCGCCGTCGCGACCGGCGCCACCCGCGGCTACATCTACTGCCGCTCGGAGTACCCGCAGAGCTTCAAGACCCTGCGCGACGCCATCGCCAACGGCGTGCGGGCGGGCGTGCTCGGCGACAACATTCTGGGCTCCGGCAAGAGCTTCCACCTGGAAGTGCGGCTGGGCGCCGGCGCCTATATCTGCGGCGAGGAAACCTCGCTGCTGGAGAGCCTCGAGGGTAAGCGCGGAATCGTCCGGGCCAAGCCCCCGATCCCGGCGCTGAAGGGCTTTCTCGGCAAGCCGACGCTGGTCAACAACGTCATGACCTTCACGGCCGTGCCGTACATCCTGGAGCACGGCGCCAAGTCTTACGCCGAGTACGGCATGGGCCGCTCGCTCGGCACCCTGCCGATCCAGCTCGCCGGCAACATCCGGCAGGGCGGCCTGATCGAGTACGCCTTCGGCATCACCATCCGTCAGGTGATCGAGGATTTCGGCGGCGGCACGGCCTCGGGCCGTCCGGTGCGCGCGGTGCAGGTCGGCGGTCCGCTCGGGGCCTACTTCCCCGACGATCTGCTCGACACGCCGCTGGATTACGAGGCGATGGCGGCCAAGAAGGGCCTCGTCGGCCACGGTGGCATCGTCGTGTTCGACGACACCGTGGACATGGCCAAGCAGGCTCGCTTCGCCTTCGAGTTTTGCGCCACCGAATCCTGCGGCAAGTGCACCCCCTGTCGCGTCGGCGCCACCCGCGGCGTCGAGACCATGGACAAGGTCATCTCCGGCATCCGCCCGGAGGCCAATCTCAAGCTCGTCGAAGATCTCTGCGAGATCATGACCGACGGCTCGCTCTGCGCCATGGGCGGCCTGACGCCCATGCCCGTGATGAGCGCGATCACCAACTTCCCCGAGGATTTTCGGCGCGCGGGCGATCTGCCTGTCGCGGCCGAGTGAGGAGGCCGTCGCATGACCCTCATCAAGGAAATCGACTACGGCACGCCGATCCGGCTCAATGAGCAGACGGTGACGCTGACCATCGACGGCGAGAGCGTGACCGTGCCCGCGGGCACCTCGGTCATGGCCGCCGCGATGCATATGGGCACCAAAATCCCGAAGCTCTGCGCGACGGATTCGCTGGAGCCGTTCGGCTCCTGCCGGATGTGCCTCGTGGAGATCGACGGCCGCCGCGGCACGCCCGCCTCCTGCACCACGCCGGCCGAGAACGGCATGGTCGTGCACACGCAGACCGACAAGTTGCATCGGCTGCGCAAGGGCGTGATGGAGCTCTACATCTCCGACCACCCGCTCGACTGCTTGACCTGCGCCGCCAACGGCGATTGCGAGCTGCAAGATACTGCAGGTCAGGTTGGCCTGCGCGAGGTGCGCTACGGCTATGACGGCGACAACCACGTCAAGCCGGCCTCCGACCGCTACCTGCCCAAGGACGAGTCGAACCCCTACTTCACCTACGATCCGTCGAAGTGCATCGTCTGCAACCGCTGCGTCCGCGCCTGCGAGGAGACGCAGGGCACCTTCGCGCTGACCATCGAGGGCCGCGGCTTCGACAGCCGCGTGGCGGCGGGCCCGACCAACTTCATGCAGTCCGAATGCGTGTCCTGCGGCGCCTGCGTGCAGGCCTGCCCGACCGCGACGCTGCAGGAGAAGACGATCCACCAATACGGCCAGCCGGACCATTCCGAGGTCACGACCTGCGCCTATTGCGGCGTCGGCTGCGCCTTCAAGGCCGAGATGCAGGGCGACAAGGTCGTCCGCATGGTGCCCTACAAGGGCGGCAAGGCCAACGAGGGCCATAGCTGCGTCAAGGGCCGCTTCGCCTACGGCTACGCCACCCACAAGGACCGCATCACCAAGCCGATGATCCGCGAGAAGATCACGGATCCGTGGCGCGAGGTATCCTGGGAGGAGGCGATCAATCACGCGGCCTCCGAGTTCAAGCGCATCCAGGCGACGTACGGCCGCGACTCGGTCGGCGGCATCACCTCGTCGCGCTGTACCAACGAGGAAGCCTACCTCGTCCAGAAGCTGGTGCGCGCCGCCTTCGGCAACAACAACGTCGATACCTGCGCCCGCGTCTGCCACTCGCCGACCGGCTACGGACTGATGTCCACGCTCGGCACCTCCGCCGGCACGCAGGACTTCAAGTCGGTCGAGGAATCCGATGTGATCCTCGTCATCGGCGCCAACCCGACCGACGGTCACCCCGTCTTCGGTTCGCGGATGAAGAAGCGGCTTCGCGAGGGCGCTAGGCTCATCGTCGCGGATCCGAGAAAAATCGACCTTGTGAAGTCGCCCCACATCCGGGCCGACCATCACCTGCCCTTGAAGCCCGGCTCCAACGTCGCCTTCATCAACGCGTTCGCCCACGTCATCGTCACGGAAGGGCTGATCGCCGAGGACTACGTCCGCGAGCGCTGCGATCTGGCCGAGTTCGAGTCCTGGGCCCGGTTCATCGCCGAGGAGCGCAATTCGCCGGAAGCGGCGCAGGCGATCACCGGCGTCGATCCGCAGGAGATCCGCGCCGCGGCCCGGCTCTACGCCACCGGTGGCAAGGCGGCGATCTACTACGGGCTCGGCGTGACCGAGCACAGCCAGGGCTCGACCATGGTGATGGGCATGGCCAACATCGCCATGGCCACCGGCAATATCGGCATGGTGGGTGCGGGCGTGAACCCGCTGCGCGGCCAGAATAACGTGCAGGGCTCCTGCGACATGGGCTCGTTCCCGCACGAGCTGCCGGGCTACCGCCACGTCTCGGACGACGCCACCCGCGAGAGCTTCGAGGCGATCTGGGGGGCCAAGCTCGACAACGCGCCGGGTCTGCGCATCACCAACATGCTGGACGAAGCCGTCGGCGGCAGCTTCAAGGGCATGTACATCCAGGGCGAGGACATCGCGCAGTCCGACCCCGACACCCATCACGTCACCTCCGGCCTCAAGGCCATGGAGTGCATCGTGATCCAGGACCTGTTCCTGAACGAGACCGCCAAATACGCCCACGTCTTCCTGCCGGGCGCCTCGTTCCTTGAGAAGGACGGCACCTTCACCAACGCCGAGCGCCGCATCTCCCGCGTGCGTAAGGTGATGGCCCCGATGGGCGGCTACGGCGATTGGGAGGGCACGGTGCTGCTCGCCAACGCGCTCGGCTACAAGATGGAGTACACCCACCCGTCCGAGATCATGGACGAGATCGCGGCGCTCACCCCGAGCTTCGCCGGCGTCTCCTACGACAAGCTGGAGGAGCTGGGCTCGATCCAGTGGCCGTGCAACGAGAAGGCGCCGCTCGGCACGCCGATGATGCACGTGGACCGGTTCGTGCGCGGCAAGGGCCGCTTCATGATCACGGAATACGTGCCCACCGATGAGCGGACCACGGGCAAGTTCCCGCTGATCCTCACCACGGGCCGCATCCTCTCGCAGTACAATGTCGGCGCGCAGACGCGGCGCACCGAGAACTCCCGCTGGCACGAGGAAGACGTGCTGGAGATCCACCCCTTCGACGCGGAGATGCGCGGCATCGTCGATGGCGACCTCGTCGCCCTGGAGAGCCGCTCGGGCGACATCGCGCTGAAGGCCAAGGTGACCGAGCGGATGCAGCCGGGGATCGTCTACACGACGTTCCACCACGCCAAGACCGGCGCCAACGTCATCACCACGGACTATTCGGACTGGGCCACCAACTGCCCCGAATACAAGGTGACGGCGGTGCAGGTGCGGCGCACGAACCGGCCCTCCGACTGGCAGGCGAAGTTCTACGAGGAGGACTTCTCGCTCACCCGCATCGCCGAAGCGGCGGAGTAGACTTCCAACGGGGCGGGTTTCGGCCCGCCCCCAGACGTCCGATCCTTTCCCTCAAGATGAGGGAGCGGGAGGGCGCGCTCCCCAATCAGATACAGCCGAGTGCGGGCATGAGCGCAACGACCATCAACGACCGACTGGTGCGGATGGCCAACCAGATCGCCCTGTTCTTCCGGTCCTACCCGGAGGAGGAAGCGGTCTCGGGCATCCACAAGCACATCGTGGCGTTCTGGACGCCGAAGATGCGCCGCGACCTCGAAGGCTACGCCGAGGAGGCCGGCGAGCGGCTCGACGCGCTCGTTCACCGGGCGCTTCACGAGGACCCGGCGGTCGAGAGCCCGGTGCGTCCGGCCACCCGCGATCCGCAGCTCGTGGGCGAGGGGGCCAGCGACGCGGGGTAAAGGCCGGCGGCCTGCGGCTTGAGAAGCCGGCGGCAATCGGCCTACCACGGCGGGAGCCCGCCCTCTCGGCGGGCGCCGGGGCGGCGCATCCGTGATCGACAAGCTCGAATTCCTCCTGGCGCTCGCCCGCGAACAGCATTTCGGGCGGGCCGCTGAGACCTGCGGCGTGACCCAGCAGACCCTCTCGGCGGGGGTGAAGAGCCTGGAGGATCGTTTCGGCGTGCGGTTGGTTCAGCGCGGCTCGCGCTTCCAGGGGTTCACGCCCGAGGGGGACCGGGTGCTGGCCTGGGGCCGCCGCATCGTCGGCGACGCCCGCGCCATGCAGGACGACGTGGCGGCGCTGCGCAAGGGGCTGTCGGGGCACCTGCGGATCGCTGCGGTGCCGACGGCACTGCCGATGGTGGCCGCGCTGACCACCCCCTACCGCGCCCGCTACCCGAACGTGCGCTTCAGCGTCCTGTCCACGACTTCGGAAGAGATCTTCTCGCTGATCGACAACCTCGAAGCGGATGCGGGGCTGACCTATCTCGACAACGAGCCGCTCGGGCGCGTGATCGCCGTGCCGCTCTATACCGAGCACTACCAGCTCCTGACCGCGGCCGGCGGCCCCTACGACGACCGGGCCAGCGTCACCTGGGCGGAGTTGGCGAAGATCCCGCTCTGCCTGCTGACCCCCAACATGCAGAACCGCCGCATCATCGATCAGCAGATACGGGCCGCGGGCGGCGAGGCGGCGCCGACGCTCGAATCCAATTCGATGGTCGTGCTGATGACCCATGTGCGCACCCTGCAATGGGCGAGCGTGATGCCGGCCATTCTCGCCGACGCGCTGGGGCCGACCGAGGGCCTGCGGGCAATCCCGATCGTAGAGCCGGACCTGCGCCACGCCATCGGCCTCGTCGCCCCGCGCCGCGACCCGGCGACACCGATGGTGACCGCTCTCGTCAACGTCGCCCGCGCCGTAGCCCGGACCCTGGACGGCGAGGATCAGGTCTCGCCCATGTCGCACGGGTCCGGACCAGGTTGAGATCCCGAGATCCCAAAGGGATCATCCCTTTGGCGGGGCGCGGGGCAGCGCCCCGTTTCCACCCCTGACCGGTCAGGCGCCGGGGCGCTGGATCACGGCGCAGAGGGTGAGCGGACCCTGCTCCTTGCGCATGAAGGCGCAGGTGACGCGGGCGCCGTCCACCTCGACCGTGCTGTGGCGCTTGTCCTGCGCGCTCGCGCGGGCCTGCCGGGTGGCGTCCCGCAGCCGATCCGGTGCGATTCCCGTAATGGCGTGGCCCGCCTGTACGAACAGGGTGTCGTAGGCCTCGGGCGGGGTCTCGCCCTTGTACTGCGCGCCGACGGAGGACGCGTTGGCGCCTGCGCAGGAGAGCGTCAGCGATGTCTGTGGCCCGGCCTCGAAGCGGGCGAAGTCGGCGCTCCGCTCGGCGACCGTCGCGCTCGTGGCCCGTTGCACCCGATCGATCAGATCGGTGCAGGAATCCTCCGCCATGGCGGGGGAGGCGGCGAGGGCGAGGAGGAGGGCGAGGGTGCTGCGCATGCATCCGATGTAGGGCAAACCGGCAAATCCCGTCGCCGGTCTGGACTGAGGCGTAGCGCCGCTGCGCTCACGGTTGCCAGGGCTCGGCGGGTTGCGCCTCCGCTTCCTCTGCGCCCTGCGTATCGAGCTGGGCCTGGATCGCGCGCAAAGCCTCCTGCACCCCCTGCCCCGAGGCCGCCGAGAGCACCAGCGGCTTGCCGCCCGCCGCCCGCTTCAGCCGGGCGAGCTGCTGCTTGAGGGTGTCGGCATCGAGCGCGTCCGCCTTCGAGAGGGCGACGATCTCGGGCTTGTCGGACAAGCCCTCGCCGTAGGCCTCCAACTCGCGCCGCACCAGCTTGTAGGCCTTGCCGGCATGCTCGCTCGTGCCCTCCACGAGGTGGAGCAGAACCCGGCAGCGCTCGACATGGGCGAGGAAGCGGTCGCCGAGGCCGACGCCCTCATGCGCGCCCTCGATCAGGCCGGGGATGTCGGCGAGCACGAACTCGCGCTCGTCCGAGCGCACCACGCCGAGGCCCGGATGGAGGGTGGTGAAGGGATAGTCGGCGATCTTCGGCTTCGCGGCGGTGACGGTCGCCAGGAAGGTCGATTTGCCCGCATTCGGCAAGCCGACGAGCCCGGCATCGGCGATGAGCTTGAGGCGCAGGATCAGCCACATCTCCTGGCCTTCCAGGCCGGGATTGGCGTGGCGCGGCGCCCGGTTCGTAGAGGTGGTGAAGTAGGCGTTGCCGAAGCCGCCATTGCCGCCCTTGGCGAGCCGCACCCGCTGGCCGACCTCGGTCATGTCGGCGATCAGCGTCTCGCCGTCCTCGGCGAAGACCTGCGTGCCCGCCGGCACCTGAAGCACGGCGTCGTCGCCCTTGGCGCCGTGGCAGTTCGAGCCCATGCCGTGCTCGCCCTTCTTCGCCTTGAAGTGCTGCCGGTAGCGGTAATCGATCAGGGTGTTGAGACCCTGCACGCATTCGATCCAGACATCGCCGCCCCGTCCGCCGTCGCCGCCGTTCGGCCCGCCGAACTCGATGAACTTTTCCCGCCGGAACGAGACGCAGCCGGGACCGCCGTCGCCGGAGCGGACGTAGACCTTGGCTTCATCGAGGAATTTCACGGTGCTTTGCCTTGGATTCTGGACCGGGAGGGCCGGTCAGCTTTCTGTGCGACGGCACTGGCCGTCGAGATTGAGGTACTGGATGCTGCGCAGGCCCGCCTCGAACCATCCGCCGGCATCCGGCTGGCGGCCGTTGGCGCCGCCATCGCCGTAGAGGTTGATCTGGATCGCGCCGTCGGGCGAGCGCAGGGTCGGCGCCTCCCCGTCGCGAGCATAGGTCCAGGTCGGCCGTTCGTCGAACAGGGTCTGAGACCCGTCCGCCTCCCGCTGGAACAGTTGCCCGTACGCGCTCCCGCCACCCGCAGGGCTGGCGAAGTAGAACCCGACCTTCGGGGTGCGGCCGGCGAAATTGTAGAACTCGCAGTAGAGCCGGGTCTCGCCCCGAGGTCTCGGGGCCGGCGCCGCCGCGGCTTCGATCGGCGGCGGCGGCACCTCGCGGGTGATCGCGAAGATCAGGCTGCCGAGGGCGATCGCGGTGAGGCCGGCCCCGAGGCCGGCGACCATCCGTGTCCTCATGCCAGGCGGCCTCCCACGGCCGTCCCGCGCCGGTCGAGCCACTCGGCCCGATCGAGCCGGAAGTTGTGGCTCGGCACGGCACCGCCCCGCGCCTCGAAGACCGGTGCGGATTCCCCGGTGAAGCGGAACCCGCACTTCTCCAGCACGCGGCGCGAGCCGGGATTGCCGATCATCGCCGACGAGGCGAGCGCTCGCTCTCCGGCATAGGCGAAGGTCGCGTCCACCAGCGCCTCGGCCGCCTCGGTCATCAGCCCCTCGCCCCAGAACGGGCGCCCGAGCCAGTAGCCGAGATGCGGTTCGGACGCGTCGGGCCGGTTCTCGACCGAGACGACACCGATCAGGTTCGCAGGCGCCGCCCGCCGGCACAGGGCCATGATCAGCCCCTCCCCGGCCGTGTTGATCGCCCGCGCCTGGATCACGAAGCTTTCGGCCTCGGGCAGCGGAAGCGGGCTCGAAATCCGCGCGGTCATCTCGGCCACGGCCGGATCGCCGGCGAACCGCGAGACGGCCTCGGCGTCGCGGGCCGTGGGCCAGCGCAGCCAGAGCCGGCGCGTCTCGATGCGGAAAACGTCGTCGCGGGTGAGATCGGGGAACATCGTGAGCCGGTCATGCGAGGGCGCGCGAAGGCGCCGTCCGGGACGACGAAGGGGGAGGATGGTGCCCCATCCTCCCCCGTGTTCCGATCCGCTCGAAGCTTCGCATGAAGCCTTCAGCGATCGTCCGCCGGTTCGGTGTGGGACACCGGCGGGACGCTCGCTTCGTCGTCAGCGACAAGCGTCCGCCGTTACTCCGCGGCCTGGGCCAGCGGCACTACGGTTACGAAATCGCGGCCGCGCCGGGTCTCGAACTGCACCTTGCCCGGGACGAGGGCGAACAGGGTGTGGTCCTTGCCCATGCCGACATTCGTGCCGGGATGCCACTTCGTGCCGCGCTGGCGCACGATGATGTTGCCCGGAATCACGGCCTCGGAGCCGAACTTCTTGACGCCGAGGCGCCGGCCGGCGGAGTCGCGGCCGTTGCGGGACGAGCCGCCTGCTTTTTTGTGTGCCATGGGATTGCTCCGGAATTCTGCTGGATCTGCGTTCGGACGGGCGGCTGATTACTCAGCGGCGGCCGGGGCGGACTCGGCGGCCGGCTCGGCCTTCCGGGTCTTGCGCGGCTCGGCCTTCGAGGTCTTGCCGCCGGCGCTGATCTCGGTGATGCGCACGACCGTGAAGTCCTGACGGTGACCGCGGCGGCGGCGCGAGTTCTGGCGACGGCGCTTCTTGAAGGCGATGACCTTCCGCGTGCGGCCGTGCTGGACGATCTCGCCGGTGACGCCGATACCCGACAGGAGCGGGGTGCCGACCTGGGTGGCATCGCCATCGGTGAACAGCAGCACGTCGCCGAAGGTGACGGCGGCGCCGGCCTCACCCTCGAGGGTGGCCACGGTGATGACGTCGTTGGCGGCAACGCGATATTGCTTGCCGCCTGTCTTGATGACTGCGAACATCGTTGTCTCTCGTGTTCTGTGCCGGCCTCCGGCGCCGTGAGGGCCTGGGCCGTCTTCTTGTTCAGGTCATCCGCGCAGATCAGGCTGGGCCGTGAGCGCACGAACGCGAAACGCGCGGACTTCGTCGAGGAAGCCGCGCGGTGCCGGCCGGATAGTCGGGAGCGGGGCTTCTGTCAAGGCGAGACGAGGACCCGCCTACCGCTTCGTCAGCCCACCCAGCACATTCCGCAGGATCGCGTCGCCCACCTCCGTGCCGACCTTGCGCGCCATGGAACGCGCGGCATTGCCGATGACCTGCTCGGCCAGACTCGGCGGCGGGCGGCGGGTGCGGCCGGTTCCCTTGCCGGCCCCTTTGCCCTTCGATGCCGCTTCCTCGCCGCTGCCGAAGATCCCACCGAGCCAGCCGCCGAGCATGCCCGAGAGGCCGCCTTCGCTCTGGCCCGCGGCCCCCGCCGGGGCGGAATCGAGGTGCTTGCGCTGGGCCAGCATCTCGTAGGCGCTCTCGTTGTCGACCGCCTCGTCGTATTTTCCGCGCAGGGGGCTTTGCCCGATGATCGCGGCGCGCTCGGCCGGCGTCAGCGGCCCCACCCGCCCCTGCGGCGGCGCGATCAGCGCCCGTTCCACGACCGAGGGCGTGCCCTTGGCTTCCAGGAAACTCACCAGCGCCTCGCCGACGGCGAGTTCGGTGATCGCCTTGCCGACATCGAAGCCGGGGTTCTGGCGGAAGGTCTCCGCGGCGGCGCGCACGGCGCGCTGGTCGCGCGGGGTGAAGGCGCGCAGCGCGTGCTGCACCCGGTTGCCGAGCTGGCCGAGCACCGTCTCCGGCACGTCGAGCGGGTTCTGCGTCACGAAGTAGACGCCGACGCCCTTCGAGCGAATCAGGCGCACCACCTGCTCCACCGCGTCGAGAAGGGCCTTCGGCGCGTCGTTGAACAGCAGATGCGCCTCGTCGAAGAAGAACACGAGCTTGGGCTTGTCGAGGTCGCCGACCTCGGGAAGCTGCTCGAACAGCTCGGAGAGCATCCACAGCAGGAACGAGGCGTAGAGGCGCGGCCGCTGCATCAGCTTGTCGGCGGCCAGAATGTTGACGAAGCCCCTGCCCTCCCGGTCGGTCCGCATGAAGTCTTCGAGGTTGAGCGCCGGCTCGCCGAGGAATTGGTCGGCGCCCTGGTTCTCCAGCACGAGCAGCGCCCGCTGGATCGCGCCGATCGAGGCGCCCGAGACGTTGCCGTAGGTGGCCGACAGCTCCTTCGCGTTCTCCGACAGGAAGGTGAGGAGCGCGCGCAGATCCTTCAGGTCGATCAGCGGCCACTGGTTCTCGTCGGCGACGCGGAAGGCGATGTTGAGCACACCCTCTTGGATGTCGTTGAGTTCGAGCAGGCGGGCGAGCAGCAGCGGGCCCATCTCGGTGACGGTGCAGCGGATCGGGTGGCCCTGCTCGCCGAACACGTCCCAGAACATCGTCGGGAAGCGGTCGGGCTCGTAAGCGATCCCGAGCTCTTCCGCCCGCTTGACGAAATGCGGCTTGGCCTCGCCCGCGGCGGCCAATCCGGAAAGATCGCCCTTGATGTCGGCGGCGAAGACCGGGACGCCCGCGTTGGAAAAGCCCTCCGCCAGCACCTGCAGCGTCACGGTCTTGCCAGTGCCGGTGGCGCCCGCCACGAGGCCGTGGCGGTTGGCCAGCCGCAGGCTCAGCACCTCGGGCTTCGGTTGCGGCCCTGTGCTTCGGCCGACCAGAATCGTCCCATCGCCCGCTGTCATGCCGTCCTCGTCCGATCCGTCGCCGTTGTGCAGGTGTCGTGACGGACAGGGTATGGCGCCCCGCCCGCCCGATCCAGGGCCGGGACATCGGCAACCCTTGATTTCGCCGTCGCCGCATCGGACAGACACGCATCTGCTAAGGAGGAAGCGTTTCATGGAAGAATTGATTGCCCGTGTGACCAACCGGACCGGGCTCGACGCGGGGACCGCCAAGACCGCGATCGGACACATCCTCGCCTTCCTGCAGAAGGAAGGGCCGGCCACCGAAGTGGGCCAGTTGATGGCCGCGCTTCCGGGCTCCGAGACCGCGATCGCCGAGGCAAATGCCGGCGAGGGCGGCGGCGGGCTGATGGGCATGCTCGGCGGCATGATGGGCGGCGGCGTGATGGCGCTCGGCCAGAAGCTGATTTCGGCCGGCGTGCCGATGAACCAGATGCAGCCGCTCGGCCAGGAACTGTTCGCCTACGGCCGCGAGAAGGCCGGTGAAGACGTCATGGGTCCGATCGTCGGCTCGATCCCGGGCCTCAACCAGTTCGTCTGAGACGGCAGGGTTGTCCCTTAAACCCCTGTGATCGTTAGCCGGTTTTCATTCGCCGGCTACCACGGGCGCTTCGCGCGGAGCCTGGCAAAGGCTTCGCGCAAGTCTCTGTCAAGGCACGAAGATCTCCGTCATAAAAGCGTGCGGCCTTCGTGATGTTGTCGCCGCGCAAGAGGACGCATCGCGCGGCCTCCCGCGACGGGATCGTGTCGATCATGCTGCCGAATTTTTCCCCGCGCGAGGCTACGGCCGCGTGGAAGGCCGGCTGGGAGACCAAGGTTCAGGCGCCCTTCGCCCGCTTCCGCCAGACCTTCGAGGGCGGCGACCTCGCCCTTCCCGGCGGTGCGCCGATCCTGCTGAAGAACCGGGCCAAGCGCCCGCTGCTCGAACCGGGGCTCGACCCCAGCCTCGGCCGGATCGGTGCGCTTGAAGTGCGGCTCGCCACCACCAAGTCCGAGATCCGCCGGGCGCAGCGCCTGCGCTACCGCGTGTTCTACGAGGAGATGTCGGCGGTGCCGACCGGCATGGCCGCGCTCAAGCGCCGCGATGTCGATGCCTACGACGCAATCTGCGACCACCTCCTCGTCATCGACCACGCGGCGACCGACGCCAAGCCCTTCCGCAAAGCCCGGCCGAAGGTGGTCGGCACCTACCGGCTGCTGCGCCAGGACCGGGCGGAGGCGCATTTCGGCTTCTACTCCTCGGGCGAGTACGACCTCGCGCCGCTGCTGGAGCGCCATCCGGGCAAACGCTTCCTCGAACTCGGCCGCTCCTGCGTGCTGAAGCCCTACCGCACCAAGCGCACCGTCGAACTCCTGTGGCACGGCATCTGGGCCTATGTGCAGCACCACCGCATCGACGCGATGCTCGGCTGCGCCAGCCTGGAGGGCACCGATCCCGAGCGTCTCGCGCTGCCCTTGAGCTTCCTCCACCACCACGCCCGCGCCCCCGAGGCGTGGCGAGCCTGCGCCCTGCCGGAGCGCTACGTCGCGATGGACCGGCTGGCCAAGGAGGCGGTCGATCCGAAGGCCGCGCTGATGGCGCTGCCGCCGCTGGTGAAGGGCTATCTCCGGGTCGGGGCGACCTTCGGCGACGGCGCGGTGGTGGACCGCCAGTTCGGCACCACCGACGTGCTCGTGGTGCTGCCGGTCTCAGGCATCGCTGCGCGCTACATCGGCCATTTCGGCGCGGGTGCGGATCGGCACGCCGCCTGACCGCGCCGGGTTGCGGGGCGGGGTGAAGCCGGTTCAGGCCGAGCGCCCCGCAACCCTCGCGCGTCGTTGGAAGGTCATGCCCGCCGTCTCCGCTCGTCCCTCCGATCGCGACCGCCTCGGCGCGATGACGGCCGCGATCACCTGCGTGGCGGTGGTGGGCACGGGGCTCGGCCTGTCGATCCCGCTCTTGTCGCTGGAAATGGAGCGGATGGGCGCGTCGAGCGTCGTCATCGGCCTCAACACGGCGGTGGCGGGATTCGCGGCGATTCTCACCGTGCCGTTCGTGCCGCGGCTCGCCGCGCGGGTCGGCGTGGTGCGCCTGCTGATCCTGGCGATCGTGCTCGGTGGGTTGTGCCTCTCGGCCTTCAAGCTCTTCCCGAACCTCGTCCTGTGGTTTCCCCTCCGCTTCGTCTTCTCGACGACGATGGGCGTGCTGTTCGTGCTCTCTGAGTACTGGATCAACGACGCAGCGCCGCCCGAGCGGCGCGGGCTGGTGATGGGGATCTACGCGACGATCCTGGCCATCGGCTTCGCCATCGGGCCGACCTTGCTGACGCTGCTCGGCACCGACGGATTCGCGCCGTATCTCGCCGGCTCGGCCCTGTTCTTCCTCGGCCTCACCCCGCTGGTGCTGGCCCGCAACCTCTCGCCCGATCTCGGGCACGACGAGGGGGCCGGCATCCTGGCCTACTTGCGCCTCGCGCCGCTCGCCGTGCTGGCCGCCGCCCTCTACGGCGCCGTGGAGGCGGGCGCCTTTGCCATCCTGCCGCTCTATGGCCTGCGCATCGGCCTCGACGCGAAGATTTCCGCCGCCCTGGTCAGCGCGGTGGCGCTCGGCAACGTGCTGTTCCAGATCCCCGTTGGCCTCCTCGCCGACCGGGTGGATCGGCGCCTCGTCCTCCTCGGCGCGAGCCTCGCCGGGGCGCTCGGGGCGGCCTTGATCCCGGCGGCCTCCGCCTCGCTGCCGCTGCTCTCCGCGCTGCTCTTCGTCTGGGGCGGGATCGTCGGCACGCTCTACACGGTGGGGCTCGCCCATCTCGGAGCCACCTTGCGCGGGCCGGATCTGGCCGGCGCCAACGCCGCCTTCGTGATGCTCTACAATGCCGGGCTGATGCTCGGACCCCCGCTCATCGGCGGCGGCATGGACCTCCAGCCGCCGCAGGGCTTCGCCGTCGCCCTCAGCCTGCTCTTCGCACTCTACGCCGTGCCGGTGGTGCGGAGTCTCGTTCGCGGACGGGCGGGCTGACGATCGGTTGCGACGGGGTACGGAACGCCGCCGCCGCGGTGCTCGTTATCTCGTCGAAGCTGCACCGTTGCCCGTCCTCGCGACGTGAAGGAACCCGACCCATGAGCCTCATCGGACGCCTCGTCACCAAGCTCCTCGGCACCGACGACCGCGTCGTCGCCCGCGACGAACGCAACGCCGGATCGAGCTCGCCCATCGGCCGTCTCGTCACCAAGCTCCTGCGCAAGTAGGTCGCGCTACAGGGCCTGAGCCAAGGGCCGGCGGCTCGAAAGGGCCGCGCGGCCCTTTTTCATGCGCTTTCTCGCCGCTTGCCGGGACCGCCGCATGGGATCGCAACCCTGGGGACCGGCCTGTGGGGTGGCCAATGCGGGATGGGGCCTTTATGCCCCTGGCGCTTCTCGGTCTCGAATCCTCACAGGTAAAGGCTCGGGTTCCTGCCCCTGTTCACGTCACTGGGCCGCTCGACCCGATCTGCGATCATGTCCTCATTGTACGAAGGTGCCCCGGCCGCCCCGTCCCCGGCGGTCGACGTCGAGGCGAGCCGCGGCTTGCCGACCTACATCGTCGGCCAGGATGGGCAGGGCCGCTGGGTCGCCCTCGAAAGCCAAGGCCTCGGCGGCGGCTATTTTCGCAGCCGCGAGGCGGCGTTCCAGTACGCGGTCGGCGAGACCGGACGCCGTGCGGGCGCGGTGCGCCTCAGCGCCGAGCCGCTGCGCATCGCCCTGTGACGCTGGCGGCGTTCAGCGCGCCGCCACCGCCTCCCGCACCACGTTCTTGACCAGCGGGGCCGCCGGCACGCTCGGCTGCCAGAACTGACCCGTACGCCCGGCCTCGTAGCCGAACTGGTAGAGGCTGCGCATGTAGGCGGTGTCGAAGCCGCGCGCCGTCGTGGTCTGCGGCGCGCGCTCGTCGATATAGGTCAGGTTGAAGCCCATCCCGTTGCGACGGGCGAACACGTCGGTGGCCACCAGCGTCGCCCGTGAGCGGGCGCGGCTCGCGGTGGTGAAGGACTTCTCGACGATCGACAGGGTGTTGTTCTTGGTCACCTCGAATTCCGGTTCGAGGCGGCCGTTGATGACCACGTAGATGTCAGCCTTGCCCGCGCTGCGGAAGCGCCCGTCGCGCACCAGGAAGGATTGCGGGAGGGTGAAGACCGGCGTCACCACCGAGCCGTCCACGTGCATTTCCTGGAAGGCGCGGCCCTCCGCCTGCACGTCGAGAAGCTGGGGCGGGAACACCGCCGGGATGCTCGCCGAGGCGGTGAGCACGTCGGTGAACAAGGACACCGCGTTGGGCGCGCCGCTCGCGGCGATGGCGCCCATGTTCCAGATCACGGCGCGCTGCGTGTCGAGATTCGTCGTCACCACGAGCAGGCGGCGGCCCTTGGCGTGCTCCTCCGCGACGGCCTGCAGCAGCTCGGGCGTGACGTAGCGGGCGATCAGGTTGCGCAGCCGCCCGTCGCCGAACAGGCCGGAGCCGAACAGCACGTTGGCGATGCTCGGGCTCTGCACCAGCGAGTCGGCGATGCCGCTGGTGTAGATATCGGTGAGGTAGGGATCGTAGGCGGGCCCGAGGAAGGCGAAGGGCGCGATCAGGGCACCGGTCGAGACGCCGGAGACGATGGTGAATTCCGGCCGCTTGCCCGAGGCGGTCCAGCCGTTGAGCACGCCCGCGCCGTAGGCACCGTCACCCCCGCCGCCCGAGAGCGCGAGATAGGTGAAGGCTTGGCGCTTCTTCTGCGGGCCGGCGGCCATCGCCACGAAATCGGCGGCGCCGGCATCGGCATAGGCCCGCACGCCGACCATCCCCGGCACGGTCGCGGCTTCCGCCTCGCTCTCCGTGTAGTTCGTCCGCGGCAAGGAAGAGCAGGCCGCCGCCTGCCCGGCAACCGCCGCGGCAAGGAGAAGGCGCGACCAGCGGAAACCTTTTGGCATCGACATGACCCGAACAAGCCCGATGGAACAGGGCAAGCTTACACGAAACGAGCTTGGCCGTATTGCGTTCCCGCACACGCGTGTTGCGCTCAAACGCCGGCTGATGCCGTGTTGCCACAACGTGAGCGAGCGTAGTCGCGCAGGTTCGCCTCTCGAGGTCCCCTGTTGCACGGGTTCGCTTGCGCCGGACTGTCGTGGCGGGCCGGCTTGGTCTGCTGCAGGGCGGCGTGCCTCAGAGCCGTATCTGACCCCATTGCATCAGTCCGGCCTCTCTCGATCTTTGCTTTGACGCGCTTTCTTTCGCCGAACCGGGGTCCATTGCGTCGGAAAGCGCTCTCATCTCTCGAATTTGTCATATGTTCGCGCCGTGCCAGCACGTTAGGATCCCACCAATGTCCGGAGCCGAGCACGAGACCCCGACTGCCTCCCGCGCCCACGTTACGGGCGGGCGGCGCCCATGCTGAGCGGGTCGGCGATCCTGAGGGTTCTCCTCCTGATCCTGGCGGCGGCGGGCTTGGCCTGGATCATCCAGTCGGTCTGGCTGCACGGCCCGGAATCGGAGGCCGCAGCGCCGGCTGCCGCGACGGTGACGCCCGGCCGGCCGTCGGGCGCGGGATCCGCGCTGCCTCCGCCCGCACCGGTGCGCGTGGTGAAGCCGGCCGAGCCGTCAACGGAGCCGCCCCGACCGGTCGCGGAGGCACCGCCTCCAGCCCTACCCGCATCGCCGGCGGCCGATCCCGCGCCGTCACCCGCCCCCGTCGCGCGGACGGCGGCGCCCGAGACGGACCCGGTTGCCGAGGCGGAGGAGAACGCCCCCCCGGCCGCGGTCTCCTTGATCGACCTCAACACCGCCTCTCTGGCTGAGCTGAACGGCCTGAAGGGCGGCGGGGCCATCGGCCGGACGATCGTCCAGCATCGTCCCTACGCCTCCGTCGATCAGCTTCTCAGCAAACGCGTCCTCAACCGCGCCACCTACCAGCGCATCAAGGATCAGGTCTCGGTGCGGTGACCGGGTTGCCGTGAGGTCGCCGCCGAAGGGCGCATGCGGTTCGTGAAAAAACCGCCGACCGAGAGACAACCAAGCGACAAGTGCGCTTTGAAGAAACCGGCGGATCGCTTTTCCGACCACCGGACCCTGCATCCAACCCTGGCACAGCGCGCGCCGAGGCCCTAAACAGGGCAGACGATCCCGAAAAAAGGCCGAGGCGGCTCCATGCAAACGACATCCGGCGCACCGATCCTCCGCCAGGATCTGGGCGTCGAGGAGACGGCGGAATCCGACAACATCGTCCGTTGGGATGGTGAGCGGCTCTACGTCGAGCAGGATATCTACCACAACGGCCAGCTCGTGCACCGCAAGTACCGGCGCACCATCACCGAGCCGGTCGCCCGCGCTCTGCAAACGATCCTCAAGCGCTCGCAGCAATGAGGGCGGCGCTGGGCCTGCTCGCGGTGCTGGCCGCCGCGCTGTCCATGCCCCTCGCCGTCTCGCCCGCGGCGGCGCAGGTGCGGGTGACCTTCGTGGCACCCGAGCGCTACACCGATGCCCAGAACCGCTTCGGTTCGGGCCTGTCGCCGCGGGTCGTGCTGGCCGAGATGCGCCGCCTGTTCGAGACGCTCGGCAATCAAGTTCTGGCGCCGGGCCAGACCCTCGACATCGCGGTGCTCGACATCGACCTTGCCGGGCTCGATCAGCCGAGCTTCGGCGCGGCCCAGGGCGTGCGGGTGGTGACCGACATCACCCCGCCCCGCTTCCGCCTGCGCTACGCCCTGAAGGAGCGTGGCCGCACGGTGCTGGCGGCGGAGGAAGTCGTCAGCGACATCAACTTCCTGCTGCGCGCCAACCGCCTCTCGTCCGGGCAGACCTTCTTCTACGAGCGCGAGGTGCTGCGGGACTGGTTCCAGGCGCGCTTCGTGCAGCGCCGCCCACCGCCGGGCTGATCCCGCTTTCGTCACACGCCCGACGCCCGAGCCTGTCATCCCCGCGCCGTCGGGATGCGGGGGAACGCCGGGAGACATGCGGATCGTCCTCGTCGCCAACGCCGCGTCGGGCGCCTTCGCCGATGGCCTGACGCCGGATGCGATTCGCGCGCGGCTGAGGACGGCGGGCCTCGACCTTCTCCCTGAGCCGGACGACAGCCTGCCCCTGCCCGAGCGCCTGCGGGCGGCCCTGCGCATCGAGGGCGTCACGGCCGTGGCGGTGGCGGGCGGGGACGGCACGCTCAACTGCGCGGCTGGAATGCTGGCGGGCAGCGGCGTGGCGCTCGGCATCCTGCCCCTCGGCACCATGAACCTGCTGGCCAAGGATCTCGGCATTCCGCTCGACCTCGACGGGGCCATCGCGGTGCTCGCGGCGGGGCAGACCCGCGCCGTCGATGTCGGCCGGGTCAACGAACACGTCTTCCTCATCAACTCGGTGCTCGGCATGCCCGCCCGCATGGTCCGCCACCGCGAGGCCTTTCGCGGGCGGCGTCTCGGTATCCCGGCGCTGCTACGGCTCTCGGCAGCGGTGCTGCGCCATCTCGGGCCCTATCCGCGCCTCTCGGCGGTGCTCTCGGCCGGCGGGCGGCGGACACGGCTGCGCGTGCGCCTGCTCGCCGTGGTCAACAATGATTACGCGGAGGGGCCGGGAAAGATTCTGGAACGGAGCCAGGTCGATGGCGGTGAGTTGACGCTTTACATCGCCCGCCGGCTTTCGCCGTGGCGCCTCGCTCGGCTGGCGCTCGGGTTCGGGCTCGGTCGCTGGCGCGATGAGCCGGGCCTGGAGCGCCGTGCCGCGGCCCGCTTCGTCGTCTCCGCCCGGAGGCGCGCGTTACGGGTGATGAATGATGGAGAGGTTCGCTTGATCGCCCCGCCCTTGCGCTACCGCCTGATGCCCCGTGCCCTCACCGTGATCGTGCCGGAGCCGGTCCGGTGAGACGGGTCGCCCACATTTCCGACTTGCATTTCGGACGCACCGATCCGGCGGTGGTCGAGGCGCTCGTGGCCGAGCTGAACCGCGATCCGCCGGACCTGATCGTGGCATCCGGCGACTTCACCATGCGGGCGCGGCGCAAGGAATACGTCGCGGCGCGCGCCTTCCTCGACCGGCTGACCGCGCCCTGGATCGCGGTCCCGGGCAACCACGACATCGCCTATTTCAAGCTCCTGACCCGCTTCTTCCATCCGTTCGGTCGCTACCGCCGCTTCATCGCGAAGGACACCGAACCTACCTTCCTCGACGACGAGATCGCGGTGGTCTGCCTCAACACGGTGCGGACCTGGGCGCCGGAGACGGATTGGTCTCAAGGGAAGATTACCCGGGCGCAGATCGCCCGCACCGAGGAGCGGCTGGCGGCGCTGCCGGATCACGTCTTCCGGATCGTGGTCGGCCACCATCCGTTCATGCCGCCGCCCTGGGACGCGGAGGCTCGCCTCGTGGGGCGCGCCGACGGGGCGCTCGACGCCTTCCGCCGTCACAATGTCGGGCTGACGCTCGCCGGCCATCTCCACCGCCACTATTCCCGCTTCGCCGAGGCGCCCGAGACCGGCACCGAACCCGACTTGGTGAGCGTGGATCGGGGCATGGCGCGGGCGGGCGGTGCGCGGCTGCTCGCCGTGCAGGCGGGCTCGGCCACCTCGACGCGGCTGCGCGGCAATGAGCCCAACGCCTACAACCGCATCGTCATCGAGGACGGGCGAGCCACCGTCACCGTGCGGGTCTGGACCGGCGCGGCCTTCGAGGATGTGCGGGAGGACGGGTCCGTGCCTGCTCCGACGGAGGCGCAGGCGGGCGAGGCGGAGCCGGCCGGGCGCTGACCGCCCGGCCTCCCCGTCTTCCGGGTCTCAGGAGAGCGCCGTCTGCCGCGTGCGCTTGCCCGCAAGGCTGACGGCGAAGGCCACGGCGAGGTTGAGGGCGAGTGCCACCACGCCGATGTTGAGATCCTGCACCGGCCCCGGCAGGCCGGGGAAGAGCTTGGCCAGCGTGTAGCCGCCGAGCACGGTCACCGCCACCGCGGCCACTCCCGCCAGGATGCCGGCCATCGCCCCCGCCCGCGTGAGCGGGTTGTGGGTCCACAGGCTGAAGAAGAAGGCCGGGAAGAGCTGCGTGACGACCGCGTAGCCGATCAGCAGGAGCTGCACGATGGTCTCACCGCCGTAGAGGGTGAAGCCGACGCAGGCGATCGCCAGCAGCGGCGCGATCCCCTTGGCGAGCTTACCCGTGGTGGCGTCGGTCGCGTTGCGCGCCAGCGGCCGGTAGAGGTTCTGCGCGATGAGCGTCGAACCCGCGATCAGGATCATCGAGCCCGGCACCAGGGCGGTCAGCACGCCGGTGGCGCCGATGACGCCGACGAACCAGGGTGGGAAGGTCTCGAGCGCGATCCTGAACAGCGAGAGATCGACGTCCGGCCCGGTCAGCCCCGGCACCTGCAGCACGGCCGCGAACCCGGCGAAGAACACGAACAGCAGCATGAGCTGGTAGAGCGGCAGGAACACCGCGTTGCGCCGGAACGTGCGTGCATCGCTCGCGGTGTAGATCGAGGCGAAGATGTGCGGGAACATCCAGCCGCCGAGCGCCGTGAGCAGCGTGGTCGAGGCGAACCACGTCGCGCTCTGGCCCCGGTCCGGCAGCGCCAGGAAGCCGGGCTTGGCCGTGTCGATGGCCTCGAACATCGGGCCGATGCCGCCGTAGTAGTGATACGGCAGGTAGATCCCCAAAAAGATCACCACGAACAGGATCATGAAATCCTTGAGCACGGCGGTCCAGGCCGAGCCGCGCACGCCGGAGACCATCACGTAGACGGTCAGCACCGCCGCGCCGATCCAGATCGCCAGGGTCTGCGAGATCGCGCCGTAGGAGGCGGTGGCGACGATGATGCCGAGCCCCTTGAGCTGGAGCACCATGTAGGGGACGAGCGCCACGATCCCGACCAGCGCCACCAGGATACCGAGGCTGCGGCTGTCGTAGCGCGCCGCGAAATAATCGGGCTGCGAGAACAGGTTGCGCTCCTTGGCGAAGCGCCAGGCCGGCGGCAGGATCCAGTAGGAGATGACGTAGATCAGCGTCAGGTAGCAGAGGATGTAGTAGGTCGGCCCGCCCTTGCCGTAGGCCCAGCCCGAGCCGCCGAGGAAGGTGAAGGTGGTGTAGATCTCGCCTGCCATCAGCAGGAAGACGAGCAGCGTGCCGAAGCCGCGCTTGCCCACGCTCCACTGCTCCATATCCATGTCGTGACCTGACCGCGCTCGCAGCCCGAGGCCGAGCGCCACCACGACGGCGAGCGCGATGATCGCAAGGGCGGCGTTCATGGCCCCTCCTCCGGTTCCCGGTTGGCGGGATCGGTGAGGTAGATCAGCCCCATGATCGCCGAGGTCGCCACGGTGCAGCCGACGAGCCATGCCAGCAGCAGCGGCATGCCGAGCACCATGGGCTCGACCCGGTTGAGGAAGAACGGCCCGGCCAGCATCCCGAGGGCGGGCAAAGCCGCGAGCCATCGAAGCTGCTTCATCGCCGGGCCCTCCCCGGTGATGGCTTGCGGAAATCTCGTCGCGCTCGGGTCATGCGCTCCCCATCCTTGGCCTCGGGAGCATGAGGCAGAATTCGCACCAGCGCGAGAGAGCTGCCGCGAGGGCCGGCGCCGACTTTCCCCCTCAAGCGGCCCGCAGACCGCCGCTCAAGCGGCCTCCTGTCAAGCTGCCTCCTCTTGGCGGCGGTCCAGCAGAGCCGGCAGGGCGCGCAGGTTCAGCGGCTTGGGCAGGAAGCCGTCGAACCCGGCCGCGGAGGCCGCGTCGACATCCTCGCGGCCGGTATTGGCGGTGAGCGCCACGAGGTGGAGCGGGCTCGCGCCGGTCTCGGCCTCGCGGGCGCGGATGCGGCGGGCGGTCTCCAGGCCGTCGAGGCCGGGCATGCGGATGTCGATCAGCGCGAGGTCGAACGGCCCCTGCCCTTCCGCCGCCGCCAGAGCCTCGAGCCCGTCGCGGGCGTGGATCACCTGTGCGCCGAGCCGCTCCAGCGCCTTGGTGGCGAGCAGCGCGTTGATCGGGTTGTCCTCTGCCAGCAGCACCCTGCGGCCCCCGCGCGGCGGTCTGGATTGATCCAGTCTTGCCCGGTGTAGTCTTGACCGGAGCGGGCTGGCGCGGGCCGGGTTGGCTCGTGCCAGTCTTGGCCGTCGCGTCGGCCGGGCTGCGGGCCGGGGCGGGCCGCGGCTCCAGCAGGCGGTCGAACAGCGAGCGGGCGCGCACCGGCTTGATCAGGTAGCTGTCGAAGCCCGCCGCGTTCGGGGCTCCGAATTCCCGCCGGTCGAAGGGCGAGAGCAGGATCAGGCTGCAGCGCACGCCGCAGCGGGCGGCCTCGGCCGCGAGCCGCCGCACGGCGGCGTCGCCGAGGCTACGGTCGGCGATGAGCGCATCGAAGGCCACGCCCGACAGCGCATCGAGGGCGGCCTCCGCGCTGTTCACGACCACCGCCGCCGCCCCGGAGCGGCTGAGCCGCCGGGCCAGGAACGGCGCCTGATACGGCGAGGCCGCCACGATCAGCACCTTTCGCGGCGCGAGGCTCGGTGTCTCGGGGCTCATCGCACCCTCCGCCGCCGGCAGCGGCAGCACGACCCGGAAGGTCGAGCCGCGCCCCACCGTCGAGCGCGCCTCGATCGTGCCGTTCATGCGCTCCACGAGGCGGCGGGTGATGGCCAGACCGAGGCCGGTGCCCTCGTGGCTCGCGCTGTCGTCGCCCTGCTCGAACTCCTCGAACAGGATCGGGATGCGCTCCTCCGGAATGCCCGGCCCGGTATCCTCGACCGTGAGGACGAGCCCTTCCCCCTGCCCTTCCCCCGACCGGGCGAGACTGACGCCGACGCCGCCGGCTTGCGTGAACTTGATGGCGTTGCCGGCCAGATTCACGAGGATCTGCCGCACCCGGTCGGCATCGCCCACGCGCAGGGCGGCAAGGTCGTCGGCGATGTCGAGGGCGATTTCCAGGCCCTTGTCCTGCGCGCGCGGCGCCAGCAGCTCGACCACGCCCTCGACCAGGGCGGCGACGTCGAAGGGTTCGGCGGCCAGATCGAGGCGGCCGGCCTCGATCCGGGAGAAATCGAGGATGCCGTCCACGAGGCCGAGCAGTGCCTTGCCGCTGGTGCGGAACGCCTCGACATAGGTGCGCTGTTCGGGGTCGAGCCGGGTGTCGAGCAGCAGGTCGGCCATGCCGAGAATACCGTTCAACGGCGTGCGCAGCTCGTGGCTGACGGTGGCGAGGAATCGGGATTTGGCGACGTTGGCGGCCTCCGCCCGGCTCTTCGCCTCGTCGAGGACACGCGCCGCCTCGACGCGCGCGGTGACGTCCTGGCCGGCCCGCAGCCAGTTCGGACCGTCAACGCTGCCGGAGACCGGCATCTCGATGAAGGAGAACCAGCGCGGCAGCCCGTCCACCGGCACCAGACGCTCCTCGACTACCCGCACGCCGTCGGCGCGCTGCTCGCTCGCGCCGCGCTCGATCACCTGCGGGCTCAGCGTCGAGCCGATCAGCTCCAGCGGCTTCATGCCGAGCAGCGCGGCAAACCCCGCGCTGGCGAAGGTGATCCGTCCCTGCCCGTCCCGTTGAACCACGGCCTCGGTCGTGGCCTCGACCAGCACCCGGTAGCGCTCCTCGCTCTCGGCGATCTGCCAGAGCCGGTCCTGGAGCGCCTCTGTCATGTCGGATTCCGGCACGACGGGCTCGCGGCGGCGGAGCGACACCAGGATCAGCGCCAGCATCGCGGCGGCGATGCTCAGGCCCATCACGCTCACCGCAAGGGTCATCGGTTCCACGTCGGTCCCCCAAAGTCCGGCCGAGGCCGGAAGCCGGCTCGTCAGGGGAGCGACAGTGCCAGCCGCGCGTGAAGCGGCGCTTGAGAAAGAAGCTTAAGGGGGGATGAGCGGGACCGGTGATTTTTCGACGATCCAGTGCCGCAGGGATTCCCCCCTCACCCCTCGTACGGGGAGAGGGGGATGCTCGGACCCCGGCTCACACCTCCGGAAAACGCCTCAGCAACGCGTCGCCGTTGAGCCGGAGGGCGGCGCCGACTTCGGCCAGGGCCGCGTGCTCCTCCCGGCCGATGCCCTCGTGGTCGGCCACATCGGCGGCGATGAGAAAGACGTTGCGGCGCTGCTCCTCCGGCCGCTCGGCGATCGCGCCGATCCGCACGAGGTTCTCCGCGCGGCCGGCACGGGTGCGGGCGCGGCCGAGCCCCTCGTAGAGCGCGTGTTCCAGCATCAGGCTGTCGTAGCCCTTCTCGATGATCGGGTTCGCCCGGATGCCGGCGAGCGCCGTCTCGAATTCCTCGGTCATCAGCTCGCCATCGGCAACCGCGACGTTGGCGCAGGCCGAGACCGCCGCCTGCATCAGCGTCTCGTCGCCGGCATAGGCCTTGAGGGTGGTGCGGAAGCGCTCGACTGCGTCGTGAAGAAGGCCCATGGCGTGAACGAAACCCTGCCCGATAAACCCTGTCTCAGAGCCCCGACAACGGGGATGCCGGTCAAACGATCCGCGCGCTGTCCCGCACCCGCGCCTCGGCGGCCTCGATCGCCTCCGGCGTGCCGACATGCAGCCACTGCCCGTCGAGGCGCAGGCCCTGGAGCCGGTTGCGTTTGATCGCCCGGTCGAACAGCAGGGTCAGGGAGAACGACCCCTCCGGCGTGTCGGCGAACAGCTCCGGCTTCAGGATCGCCACGCCGGCATAGATGAAGGGCGCGACCTCGCGCTCGCCACGCCAGCTCAGCCGGCCGTCGGAGTCCATGTAGAAGTCGCCCGCCCCATCGTAGCCGAGGCTCGTCGCGGTCGGGGCGACGAGGAGCAGGATGTCCGTCGTGTCGGGATCCCAGGCTTCGATCAGCCGGCCGAGATTGGGCCGCGGCCCCTCCAGCCAGAACGAATCCGAGTTGAACACCACGAAGGGCTCACCGTTGAAGTGGTCGAGCGCCTTCTTCACGCCGCCGCCGGTCTCCAACAGCGCGTCCCGCTCGTCGGAGACGACGATGGCCGGCGCGCCGGTGCGGTGGGAGAGATGGCCCTCCATCAGGTCGGCGAGCCAGTGGACGTTGACCACCGCGGTCTCGATGCCGCCCGCCGCCGCCCGGTTGAGGGCGTGGTCGATCAACGCCTTGCCGGCGACCTCGACCAGGGGCTTCGGCACCGTCGCGGTGATCGGGCGCATACGCTTGCCCAGGCCCGCCGCGAGCACGAAGGCGCGGGTGACGTTTTTGGGGGTGGGTTCAGCGCTCATGCCGCCTCGGCCGGTCCGTTTGAAAAGAAGCGTTCAGGACGCGGCGGGATCGGCGTCCGGCCGCGGGGCGACGAGGCTCGGCAGGTGAGTCTCGTGCCACGCCCGCACCGAGGCCAGCGCCGGGTGGGCGAGGTTGCGCGCGAGATAGCCCTCGATCCGCGGCAGGTGGGCGAGGTAGCCCGGCTTGCCGTCGCGCTTGTCGAGCCGGGCGAAGATGCCGAGGATCTTGGTGGCGCGCTGCGCCGCCAGCACCGCGTAGGCACGGGCGAAGGCTTGCATGTCGAAGCCGATATCCCGGCCGCGGCGCTCCCGGATGTAGAGGCCGAGCAGGCGCAGCTCGAAATCGGCGCTGGCATCGACCCGCGCGTCCTGGAGGAGCGAGGCGACGTCGTAGGCCGGATGCCCCATCACCGCGTCCTGGAAGTCGATGACTCCGACCCTCTCAAGCCCGGTCCGCTCGGGGAGCCAGATCAGGTTGGGCGAGTGGTAGTCGCGCAGGGTCCAGGTGGCGGGCTCGGCGATCAGGTCTTTCAGCGCATCGGTCCACAGGTCGCGGAAGGCGCTGCGCGCCTCCGGTGACAGCGTCGTGCCGCGGATCGCGGGGGCGTACCACTCGGGCAGCAGCTCTGCCTCGAACAGTAGGGCTTCGAGGTCGTAGGGCGGGATGACGTGGTCGATCCCCTCGCTCACCGGCACGGCGCTGGGTAGGTCGGTGGCGTGGAGCTTGGCCAGCAGCCGGACGGCTTCCGCGTAGCGCTCGGGGCGCGGCGTGCCGTTCTCGGTCACCGGCTCGGCGCCGAGATCTTCCAGGATCAGCAGGCCGGCCTCGAGGTTCTCGCCCAGGATCTTCGGCGCGGAGAAGCCGATCGCGCGCAGCGCCCGGTCCATGCCGACGAAGGCGTGGACGCTCTCGGCGAGCTTGACCACGGCGCTGTAGGGCTTCCCGTCCTTCACCGGCGGCCCGTCGGGCCGGGGCGGCGAGATCATCAGCACGGCGGTCTCGCCACTCGGCTTCACCAGCCGCTCGTAGGCGCGCGACGAGGCATCGCCCTGCATCAGCACCCGGTCGGCCTCGTCCCATCCGCTGCGGGCGAGCAGGGCCCGGACGGCGCGGGCGCGTGCCACCCGCTCGCGCATCTCGGGCGTGCCGTCGATCCGCACGAGGCGGGCCTCCTCGCCGAACTCGGCCCGCAGTGACAGCTCGACGGTGAGCGTCGGGTTGTCGCGCGCGCCCAGGCGCTCGGGCCACTCGACCAGGGTGATCGCGGTCTCGGAGAGTTCGTCGAAGCCGAGTTCCACCAACTCGTCCGGGCCGCGCAGTCGGTAGAGGTCAGCGTGGATCACCGCGCCGCCGGAGCGGGTCTCGTAGGGCTGGATCAGGGTGAAGGTCGGGCTCGGCACTTCGAGCCGCGGATCGCCGGCCAACTCGCGGATCATCGCGCGGGCGAGCGTGGTCTTGCCCGCGCCGAGCCCGCCGGACAGGGCGACGAGGTCGCCGGGCCGGAGGATGCCGGCGAGGAAGGCGGCCATGTCCTCGGTCGCGCCCTCCTCGGGCAGCAACACCTCCCAGGCCGCGCGACGCGGCGCCGCTGGTGTTTGGACCTCGCCCTGCGACGGGCCGGGCTGCGGGCTTCCCGCCATGCCGTCCGGATCCTCGCTCACCGCCCCAATCCTCCGCAACACCGCGAACGGCCACCCCGATCAGGGTGAAGCCTCCGCCCTTCTAGAGCCGTATCCGACCCGATTGCATCAGGCCGGCGTCTCTAGCCCCTTGTTTCGACGCGCCTTCTTTCGACGAACCGGTGGTCACGTCGTGGGAAGGCGCTCTAGCAGGAGATGTTTAACCATTTTTGCCGGCTCCGGTGAGCCCTGCCCCCTCGGCGGCGGCCAACCTGATCCCGATCCCGTGAGCGCCCGGTCCTACTCGGCGGCCTCGGCGAGCCCGCCATTGCCCGGCGGCGGCTCGACCGGGAACAGGCAGGTGACGCGGGTACCCGTGCCGGGTGCCGAGTGGATCTCGACTCGTCCGCCGTGCAGCTCGACGAAGGAGCGCACGATCGAGAGGCCCAGCCCGACACCGCGATGCTTGGTGCCCAGCGTGTTGCTCTCGAAGCGGTCGAACACCCGGTCGATGACCTCGGGCGCGATGCCGCGGCCGCGATCGGTCACCGTCAGCCGCAATTCCCGCCCCTCGCGCCGCGCCTCGACGCGGACCTGCTGGCCGGGCGCGGAAAAGCCGACCGCGTTGGAGAGCAGGTTGAACAGGATCTGACGCACCCGCTTGCCGTCGGCGAACACGCTGCCGACACCCTCCGGCACGTCGAGGTCGAGGCCGATATCGGATTCCGCCAGACGGTCCTCGATGCCGCGGACGGCGGCTTCCACGGTGGCGCGCACGTCGATCGTTTCGCGCTGAAGTTCGAGCGAGCCGGCATCGATCGAGGCGAGGTCGAGGATGTCGTTGATGATGACGAGCAGCGCGGCCGACGAGCGCATGATGTGCTCGGAATATTCGCGCTGGCGCTCGTTCAGGGCGCCGACGGTCTCGTCGCCGAGAAGCTGGGTGAAGCCGATGATGTTGGTCAACGGCGAGCGCAGTTCGTAGGAGACGTGGTGGACGAAGGTGTCGCGCAGTTGCGAGGCGCGCTCCAGGGCGTCGTTCTTCTCCGTCAGAGCCCGCTCTACGTTGGCGCTCGCGGTGACGTCGATGAAGGTCAGCAGCGTCGCGCCGAGCGGCAGCGGCTGCGAGGAGCAATCGAGCACCGTGCCGTCGTTGATGTCGAGGCGGCAGCCATGGCCGCTGCGGGTCTCGGACAGGCCGGTGACCGATTGGCGGATGCCGGCCCAGGGGCTCTGGTCCGGGGTCAGCGCCCGGCAGGCGGCGATCACCGCATCGACATGCGGCTTGCCCGCCAGCGTCGCCGGGTCGAGGCGCCAGGTCGCGGCGAAGGCGCGGTTGGCCACTGTGAGGCGCCCGTCGGCGCCGAACACCGCCACCGGCTCCTTGAGGGCTTCCAGGGTCTCGGCCTGCTCCTTCATCAGCGCGTCGTAGCGCGAGGCGAGCTTCATGCTCTCCGAGACGTCGTGGTAGAGATAGGTCAGGCCGCCCTGCGGGTTGGGGTCGGCGACGACACGCAGCGTCCGCCCGTCGGGCAGGTACCAGGGCGTGTCGGTGGGCTCGACCGCGCGGTAGGCGGCCAGGACATCGGTCTTCCACGAACGGAAATCGGCCTGCTCGGGCAGTTTGCGCGCGGCGCGCAGGCGGTCGAGGATCTCGCCGTCGAGCGGGCGGCCTTCGAGGAAGGCCGGGTCGAGATCCCACAGGCGCTGGTAGGCGGCGTTGTGGAAGATCAGGCGCTGGCGCGCGTCGAACATCGCCACCGCGGTCGGCAATTGGTCGAGGGTGCGGACGTTGGCGTCCATCTGGCGCTGCAGGTCGGCCCGCACGCTTTCCAGCTCCGAGACATCGACGGCGATGCCGACCCGGCCGGCTTCCAGCGTGCTCTCGCTGACATCGAGGGTGCGGCGCGCACCCGCCACCACCGCCGAGAGGCGCAGGGCCTTGGCGGGGAGACCCGGCCGGCGCGCCTGCCGGACGATTTGCTCGCGGGCGCTCCGGTCGAGCAGTTCGAGCCCGTGGCTCAGGGCGGCCTCGCGGTTCGGGGCCTCCACGGCGGCGGCGTAGGCCGCGTTGACGAAGGCGAGCGCCCCGTCCGGGCTCCGGTGCCAAATCGGCTGCGGCAGCGCGTCGAGCAGGCCCGCCAGCGCGGACAGGCCGCGCTTGGCCTCCTCCAGGGTGTGGCGCAGCTCGATCAGCTCACGGCGCTCGTCGGTGGTCTCGCGCAGGCGCAGCAGCGCCCGCCCGCCGACCGCCTGACCCTGTGCCTCGATGTAGCGCCCAGCCAGGCTGCGCAGGTTCATCCGGAAGCCGGTGCCGCGCTCGCGCAGCGTCGCGACGGCGGAGTCGAGCAGCTGCGCGTCCTGCGGCGCGAGCCACGTGCCGAAGGCGAGCAGATGCCGGGAGCCGCCCTGAAGCCCGCCCGAATCCTGGCCGCGGAGATCCTGATTTCGAAGATCTTGGGCAAAGCCCGCATCGCCGACGATCGACGGCTCGCCGCGCCCGGCCCAGGCGACGAGAACCTGACGCTCGGAATGGAGCAGCATCTCCGCCCGGTCGTGCGCGCCGCGCAGATGGGCGAGTTCGTCTTGAAGCGCGCGCTCCTTGCGCGTCCAGCCAACGCGCTCGCGCAGGTAGACCAGCGACAGGATGGTCGCGAACAGGATCAGGCCGAGGACGACGGCGAGGCCGGCAACGTTGTGCGTCTGCATCGCTCCCAGCATCGGCCTCGCTTCGATGGACGGAGCGCCCTCGGCGAGTGCCGCGACCGGTGCCGCGACGACGAGGACGCCGACGCGCGACAGGGCGCGCGCCGCCCGTTCCAGACCCATGTCCCGCCCCCACCCCAAACCCGGCACACTCCGCAGGCCGTCGGGCCCACGCCTGGAAAGCTCCCGGACCGCACCGGGCAAACACCCGCTGCCGCGACCGGCTTGCCGCCGCCGCGCGGGCACCTGCTTCCGAAGATTCGCGCCACTGTAACGCGGGGTCGATTCCGCCTGGAAGCGCCATTATGGCCCGGAACCCGTCGGCCCTGCATTCCGGCGCCACACAGCACCCAAAAGCCACACCACCGAAATCGGGACTTGACGAATTTCTAAGACTTTCGGGGCGCCGGGCCACGGCCGGAATCTGACTTCGCGCGGCCGCGGTGACCGCCAAAGCAGGTTCGCGGCGACACCTGTCGCCCGCCGCCCCAGCGGCGGATGTCGCTCAAACGCAAAGAAGCCCGGCCATGGGCCGGGCTTCCTCGCGAATCTTGACCTGAGCGGCACCGGGCCTCCGACTTCCTGCGCGGAAGCCGGAGGCCCGAAGGCCGATTAGTAGCGGTAATGCTCGGGCTTGAACGGGCCGGTCTGCGACACGCCGATATAGGCGGCCTGATCGGGGCGGAGCTTGGAGAGCTTCACGCCGATCTTCTCGAGGTGGAGCGCCGCGACCTTCTCGTCGAGGGCCTTGGGCAGGGTGTAGACCTGACGCTCGTACTTGCCGGGGTTCGTCCAGAGCTCGATCTGGGCGAGCGTCTGGTTGGTGAAGGAGGCCGACATCACGAAGGACGGGTGGCCCGTCGCGTTGCCGAGGTTCACCAGGCGGCCCTCCGAGAGGAGGATGATGCGGTGGCCGTCGGCGAACTCGATCTCGTCGACCTGCGGCTTGATGTTCTGCCACTTGAGGTTCTTCAGGCCGGCGACCTGAATCTCGTTGTCGAAGTGGCCGATGTTGCAGACGATCGCACGGTCCTTCATGGCCCGCATGTGTTCGATCGTGATGATGTCCTTGTTGCCCGTGGCAGTCACGAAGATGTCGGCGCGGGGTGCCGCGTCTTCCATCGTGACGACCTCGTAGCCTTCCATCGCCGCCTGCAGGGCGCAGATCGGATCGATCTCGGAGACGAGCACGCGGCAGCCGGCGTTGCGCAGCGAAGCGGCCGAGCCCTTGCCCACGTCGCCGAAGCCGGCGACCATCGCGACCTTGCCGGCCATCATGACGTCGGTGCCGCGGCGGATGCCGTCGACCAGCGATTCCTTGCAGCCGTAGAGGTTGTCGAACTTCGACTTGGTGACCGAGTCGTTCACGTTGATCGCCGGGAAGAGCAGCTTGCCCTCCTTGGCGAGGTTGTAGAGGCGGTGCACGCCCGTGGTGGTCTCCTCGGAGACGCCCTTGATCGAGTCGGCCAGACCGGCGAACCAGCCCTTCGGCTTCTCGGCGAGCTTCTTCTTCAGGAGCGCGAAGAAGACCTCCTCCTCCTCGGATTCCGGCTTGTCGAGGAAGGCGGTGTCGCCGTTCTCGGCACGCAGGCCCAAGTGGACGAACATGGTGGCGTCGCCGCCGTCGTCGAGGATCATGTTCGGCATGCCGCCGTCATGCCAGTCGAACAGCTTCGAGGTGTAGTCCCAGTACTCGGTCAGGGTCTCGCCCTTCACGGCGAAGACCGGGATGCCGGCGGCGGCGATCGCGGCGGCGGCGTGGTCCTGGGTCGAGTAGATGTTGCAGGACACCCAGCGGATGTCGGCGCCGAGCGCCTTCAGGGTCTCGATCAGCACCGCCGTCTGGATCGTCATGTGCAGCGAGCCGGCGATCTTGGCGCCCTTGAGCGGCTGCGACGCGCCGTACTCGGCGCGGGTCGACATCAGGCCGGGCATCTCGGTCTCGGCGATCGAGATTTCCTTGCGGCCGTAATCGGCCAGCCCGATGTCCTTGACGATGTAATCGTTGGCAACTGCCATCTCGGTATCCCTTTTCAGTCGTGGCCGGCGCGAAACGGCCAATCGTTCCGGCGCATCGGCCGGTTCACCCGGCCGGGTCGGCCATCCCTGTAGCAGGGCTCTCGCTAGGGAGCAATCAAGACATAAAGATGTCTTTATGCGTTTAATTCCAGGGTGGAGCGCGGGTGCCAGCGCGGCCGTTGCGGCGCTCGCGCTGAAACCGGTCGCGTCGAGCTGGATCGGGCATGAAAGTCTGTCGCCAGCCGGAGCTTCCTCGTTGGGACAGGGTTGATTCCGGCGGGGAAAATGCCCGCGCGCTCGCGATATTTAGTGTGCTGCCAGATTGCCTGAGTGCCTTCATTCGAGCCGTGGCAGACCGAAAGAGCCGTTCAAAGACAATTAGATGTCGATCAGTTGCGCTCTCGCGATATGATTTTGCTGGATTGTCTGCATATTTGATTCGTAAAAAAAGCAATTTTGTCGCACTTTAAGTTTCATATCGAGGATTTGCCTTTTAATTTCTTAATAATTCATCTATACTAATACATATTTTTATAATATACGAAACTAAAAGAATGGTCATTGTGATAATAGCGAATTTGTCAAAAGCGTCGATCTCAAGAGCGATTACGCGGCGAACTGTGTCAAATACGGGTAATGCTACGATTAGCAAAATTACAGAAATTCGTGGGCATTGTATTTTTTCAGCACATTACGAAATTTGCTGATTTTGGACGGCGAAGTGCCTTCTGTGGCGCCAATTTTATCGGCTTTTTCTTTCGACCTGATGCTAAAAAGAATTAAAAGAAGTGCTATGCTTGATGCAATAGAATATGCGTCCGGGATAAATCTACTTAATACAAATAAAAATATAGCAATAATAGCACTCAAATCCGCGGTAAAACTGAGTAGTATTTTTCGTCTGCAATTAATCATGAGGCTCGCGCGTCCCTGCCTGAGTTCGTTGGCGGCGTGCTAAATTGCTACCTATATAAGCCGTAGGGCAATTTCGTAAACTACCGGTTGAAGATTGATTGATAATCCTGCCTAAGACGGCCAAAGCTCTAAGGTGCATCCCGGTATGTCTTAGTATGCTTCAAGTTGACCGAGCTCGAATTTAGGCCGGCTCGTCCCGCAACTGCCGCCGGATGATCTTGCCGCTCGTCGTCATCGGCAGGGTGTCGCGAAACGCGAGCGCGCGCGGCACCTCGTGGGCGGACAGCCGCGCCTTGGCGAAAGCGAGGATTTCGGTGGCCAGCGCGTCGGAGGGCGAGAAGCCCGCGCGCAGGGTGACGAAGGCCTTCACGGTCTCGGTGCGCAGCGGATCGGGCACGCCGACCGCGGCGGCGAGGGCCACCGCCGGATGGGCGCAGAGGCAGGCCTCGATCTCGGCCGGGCCGATTCGGTAGGCGGCGGAGGTGATGAGATCGTCCTCGCGGCCGACGAAGCGGATATAGCCGTCGGCGTCCCGCCGCGCCTGGTCGCCGGTCATCCACCAGCCGTCGCGAAATTTCTTTGCGGTCGCCTCGGGCTGGCGCCAGTAGCCGAGGAACAGCACTGGATCGGGGGCGCGCACGGCGATCTCGCCGGTCTCGTCCGCATCCGCCTCGGTCCCGTCCTCGCGCAGGACCGCGACGCGGTGGCCGGGCACCGGCTTGCCGGTCGCGCCGGCCCGCGCCACGCCGATCCGGGCGCTGGAGGCGAGAACGAGGTTGCACTCGGTCTGGCCATAGGCCTCGCCGATGGTGAGGCCGAGGGCGTCACGCGCCCATGCGAAGGTCTCGGCCCCGAGCGCCTCGCCGGCGGAGGCGATGTTGCGCAGGGCTGAGAGGTCGAATCTTTGGCGCGGATCGGCCACTCCGCGCAGCATGCGCAAAGCCGTCGGCGGCAGGAAGGCGTGGGTGACGCCGAGATCCGCCATCAGCCGGAACGCCGCCTCCGGCTCGAACCGGCCCGAGGCCTTCGCGACCACCGGCATGCCGAGGCGGAGGGACGGCATCAGCACGTTGAGCAGGCCCCCGGCCCAGGCCCAGTCGGAGGGCGTCCACATCAGCCCGGTTCCCTCGGGCGGGAAGCCGTGCATCACGCTCCAGCCCGGCAGGTGGCCGAGCAGGACCCGGTGGCCGTGCAACGCCCCCTTGGCGAGGCCGGTCGTGCCGGAGGTGTAGATCATCAGGGCCGGATCGTCCGGCCCGGTCGCCCGCGTTGCGAACCCGTCCGGGGCGCTCTCCAGAGCCGCGAAGAAATCCTCCACGGCCTCCCCTGCCCCGTCGACCGAGAGAATCGTGGCGAGATCCGGCAGGTCGGCGCGCAGCCGCTTCAGCTTGGCCAGCCCGGGCGCGTCGGTGACGACGGCGCAGGCGCCGGAATCGGCGAGGCGATGGCGCAGGGCCGCCTCACCGAACAGGCCGGCAAGCGGGAGTGCGATCGCCCCGAGCCGGTAGGCGGCGAAATGGGTCACCACCACCGCCACCGATTGCGGCAGCAGCACCGCCACCCGGTCGCCCGGCCCGACGCCGCGCGCGGCCAGCGCCGCCGCCAGCCGCAGCGAATCGGAGCGCAGGCGGCCGTAGCTCACCGGCTCGGGCCGGTCGTCGGGGCCGAGCACGAGGAGCGCGGTGCGGTCGGGCTCGCTCAACGCCCAGCGGTCGCAGACATCGGCCGCGATGTTGTAGCGCTCCGGGATCTCCCAGCGGAAATCCCTGACGAGCGACGCGTAGCGATCGGCCCGCTCCGGCACGGCAACTTCCTCGAACTTGCGGCGGCGCTCGGCCGGTGCCGCCTCTTCCTCCCGGGCGCGCTGCATCCGAGCGCGTCCGGGTGTCTCTCATCCATCCCCGTGCAAGCCGGGACAATCCGCGTTCTGCACGCGGTCGCGCGCTTAGTCCTGGCGCTGCGGGAAGCCGCCGCGGAAGGCGAAATCGGTGATCGGGCGGCGGCCGTTCGGGCGCTCCTTGGCCCTCTGCTCCTCGCTCAGCTCCGCCCAGGGCGTGGCGCGTCCGATCCCGTAGGCCGCCTCGACCCGGTGATGCTCGGGGACGTTCAGCACGGCGGGCGCCCGCTCCCGGTCGAAGCCGCCCATGCCGTGGACGTGCCAGCCTTGACGGTTGGCCTGGAGCGCGAAGGCGAGCGAGGCGGCGCCCGCATCGAGCGAGTGGCTGGCGGACGACTTGAGCTCGTCGCCGACCTTCATCCGCTCGCTGGAGACGAGGAAGACGAGGGCGCCGGTGCCCTCGGCCCATTTCTGGTTGCCGGGCACGAGGAGGTCGAAGAACGTCTGCCATTCGGGGGTGCCGCGCAGCGCGTAGAGGAAGCGCCAGGGCTGCGAATTGTAGGATGAGGGCGACCAGCGTGCCGCCTCGAACATCCGCAGCAACTCGGTCTCCGGCACCGCCTCCCCGGTGAAGACGCGCGGCGACCAGCGCTCGGCGAAGATCGGCTCGATGGCGTGGTCGGGCTCGCGGGTGGTGGGGCGGGTGGTCTCGTCGGTCACCGGGGGCGGTCTCCAGGCTGGCAGGTCTTTGGTGCGGCGCACGGTATGGCACCGCACAAGAGCGGGCTAGAGCGCATTCCGACGAAGTGGGAACCGTTTCGTCGGAAGAATGCGCGTCACAAGGACCGAGAGACGCCGGCCTGATGCAATGGGGTCGGATACGGCTCTCGGGGGCGGCATTGCCGCGCTTGTCATGGCGCGCGAAAACAAGGTGGACCACATCGGCCGTGAACGACATCGGCGCGACGAGGATGCTCATGGGCGAAGCCGGCACGAACCCTCTCCTGCTGCGCGAGGACCGCGACGGCGTCGCCACCCTGACACTCAACCGGCCGGGCGCCCGCAACGCGCTTTCCTTTGCCCTGCTCGAAGCGCTGCGCGCGACCTTCGCCGACCTTGCGGGGGACGACACGGTGCGGGCCGTGGTGTTGGCGGCAGCGGGCCCCGCCTTCTGCGCCGGCCACGACCTCAAGGAGATGACCGGCTACCGCAGCGACCCCGACCGCGGCGCGAAACGGTTCGAAACGCTGTTCGCGCTGTGCTCAGACGTGATGATGGCGATTCCTGCCCTACCCCAGCCGGTGACCGCGGCGGTGGAGGGCGTCGCGACCGCGGCCGGTTGCCAGCTCGTCGCCTCCTGCGATCTGGCCGTGGCGGGGGCGCAAGCGCGCTTCGCCACGCCGGGCGTGCAGATCGGCCTGTTCTGCTCGACGCCGATGGTAGCGCTCTCGCGCAACCTCTCGCGCAAGGCGGCGATGCGGATGTTGCTGACCGCCGACATGGCGGATGCGGCGGAGGCCCGGCGCCTCGGTCTTGTCAACGACGTGGTGGAGGCGGGCGGCGCTCTGGCGGCCGCGCAGGCGCTCGCGGCAGGGATCGCCGCGCGCAATCCCGACACGGTGCGGGTCGGCAAGCGGGCCTTCTACGAGCAAATGGAAATGCCGCTGACGCAAGCCTACGCCCATGCCGGTCGGGTGATGACGGAGAACATGCTGGCGCGGGCGGCGGAGGAAGGGATCGAGGCTTTCCTCGACCGCAAGAATCACGGGCAGAATTAGTGGAAGGACCTCGGCAAGGCGCCGTGAGGCGCGAACCGAACCGCGCTCCGCGCATTGCCTCCCCGCCGCCCTGAAGCCGTCACGTGACCCAGGCAAACGGACTGCCATGCTCCTCAGACGTCCCCCTCCGATCACCGCCGAGCCGGCTCCGAACACGAAAAAAATCGTGAGCTGGAACCTGCTGCGCCGCACCGGCGCGGCGGTGGATTGCCTCGTGGCTTTGATCGAGCAGGAGCGGCCGGACTTCCTGCTGATGCAGGAGGCGACGAAGGAGATCGCAGCGCTGACCAAGCGCGTCGGCGGGGTCTATGCCTGGGCGCAATTGCCCGGCCGCATCCACGGTCCGGCGATGTGGAGCCCGACGCCGTGGCCCAACCCGCCTGAGATCGTCACCCTGCCGCCGGGGGTGCTGATCGACCGGGTCTGCCAAGTGCTCGATACCGGTGAGTTCGGCGTCGCCAACGTGCATCTCTCGCATGGGCAGGTGCTGAACCGGCGCCAGTTGCGGCGGATCGAGAGCCACCTGCCGCCGCGCGCGGCGGTGCTCGGCGACTACAACATCGTCGGCCCGGCCCTGCTGCCGGGGTTTCGCGATGTCGGCCCCCGGCGGCCGACCCATGCCATGGTCGATGTACTGCCGCTGCGGCTCGACCGCTGCCTCGTGCGCGGGCTCGTCTGCCATGAGCGCATGGTCCTGCCCCGCGGGCTCTCCGACCATCACCCGATCGTGGTGCACCTCTCGCCCGCGCCGGAGGGTGTCCCCTCGGTCGGTCGGCTCAGAGGTATGGCAGAAGCAGTCGGACGGCTGCGTCGCGCAGGCGTACGGGGAGCGAGCGGGCGTCGAGGTCGGCCAGGCGCAAAGGGGTCTGAAACTTCGTCGCAATGAAGGCTTCGAGCGCCCGGGCCAGCGCCACGTCGTAGACCTCCACGTTGAGCTCGAAGTTCAGGCGGAAGCTGCGCGAATCCCAGTTGGCGCTGCCGATGAAGCACCATTGCCCATCGACGGTCATCGCCTTCGAGTGATCGAAGGGTGGCTCGTCGATCCAGACCCGCACGCCGCTCTTCAGGAGCGGATCGATATGGCCGTGGGTCGCCCAATCGACGAAGCGGTGGTCGCTCTTGCGCGGGATGGCGATATCGACCGCGATCCCCCGCGCCGCCGCGAGGCTCAGCGCGTTCAGCACGAGTTCGTTGGGCAGGAAATAGGGGGTCGTCAGCCGGATCGACTCCTTCGCGCAGGCGATCGCCTGGAGCACCACGGTCGCGATCTTCTCGATGTCGGCGTCCGGGCCGGAGGTGACGACGCGGGCGGTGACCGTGCCAACCGGCGCCAGCCGCGGCAGCCACGCCTCGCCCTCCAGCTCCTCGTCGCTGACGAACAGCCAATCGGCGATGAAGGCCTGGGTCAGGTGCTCGACCACCGGGCCCTCGATCCGGAAATGCGTGTCGCGGATCGGAAAGTCCGGCTTCTCCGAGACTCGGTTGCCGTCGGCGATATTGACCCCGCCGGTGAAGGCGACCCTTCCATCGACGATCAGCAGCTTCTTGTGCGTGCGCAGGTTCAGGAACGGCATCCGCCAGGGCAGGACGGAGTGCATGAACAGGCCGGCCGGCACCCCGAGCCGGCGCAGATGCCGCCACGCGGCCGGGAAGAAATAGCCGCTGCCGATGCCGTCGAGGATCACGCGCACCTCGGCGCCGCGATCCTGCGCCGCCTTCAACGCCGCGCAGAACGCCCGGCCGGTGTCGTCGTCGCGAAAGATGTAGCTCGACAGGGCGACGCTGCGGCGGGCCTCGCCGATCGCCGCCAGCATCGCCGGATAGGCCTCGTCGCCGTTGCGCAAGAGCTCGAACCGGTTGCCCGCCACCGTCGGCAGGCCGGTGACGGCCTGCACCGCCAAGTCGAGGGCGTGGTAGGCCTTGGGCACGTGGGCGGAGGGCTGCGGCGTCTCGTCGATGGTCTGCGAGGGGCGCCGCTTCAGCCGGCGGGCGCGCCGCTCCACCCGGTTGATGCCGAAGGTGAGGTAGAGCAGCGTGCCGAAGACCGGCGCCAGCCACGCCAGCCCGATCCAGCCGATCGCCGCGCCCACCACCCGCTTGCGCAGCAGCACGTGGACGCTGACGCCGAATGTGAGCACCAGGCCGATGGCCGCGACGATCTCGGTGCGGAGCGAGGCCGTCGTGCCGAGCCATCGAGTGAGGACTTCTTCCACCGGTCCGCCTGCTGCGCTGCCCTGTCCGGGAACGGCGCAGGAGATAAGCCAAGCCTGGTGTGACGAACAGGCAGCCCTCCACAAATCGCTGTTGCATGCTAGAACAAAGATCGAACGGTGGGCGGAGCAGCCGGGACCGGCCCCTGCCTCTTTTCGAAAGCCTTCACCATCTTGCCCTCAGGTGGTCGGTCACGACCGCAGAGCGTCAGGTTCAAACCGTCGAGCATGTCCGCCAGCGCCGCCCCCCGCGTCTTCACCATTCCCCCCGGTGCGCCGTTCCTGCCGACGCTGGCGGACGCGCTCGTGTCGGGCCGCCTCGTCGGCGCGGTCGGCGGCGATCCCTTCGCGCTCGCCTCGGTGACGCTCTACCTGCCGACGCAGCGCGCGGTGCGCGCACTCTCGACCGTGCTGGCGCAACGCCTCGGCGGAGCGGCCCTGCTGCCGCGGATGATCCCGCTGGGTGAAGCCGACGAGGCGGAGCTCGACCTCTCGTCCAACACGCTGCTGGAGACGCCGGAAGACCTGCTCTACCCCTCGATCCCCGCGCTGGAGCGCCGGCTGATCCTGGCCCGGCTCGTCCAGAAATGGGCGGAGACGGTGGACCGCGAACTCCTGCCCATCGACGACGAGGTGCCCTTCCTCGTTCCGTCCTCCCCTGCCGACGCGGTGGCGCTCGCCGCCGACCTCGAAGGGCTGATGGACGCGCTCACCGTCGAGGGCCTGCCCTGGAGCGAGATCGCCGCGGCGGTGGAGGCCGAGCATTCGCGCTATTTCCGCCTCACCCTCGACTTCCTGAAGATCGCCGCCGAGCACTGGCCCGACATCCTCGCCGCCCGCTCGCTCGCCGACCCCACCGCCCGCGCCCGCCGCCTCGTGCTCGCTGAGGCCGACCGGCTGTTCCGCGAGCGGCCGGGCGATCCGGTGATCGTGGCCGGCTCCACCGGCTCGGTGCCGGCCACCGCCCGGCTGATCGCGGCGGTGGCCCGCCTGCCCCGCGGCGCGGTGGTGCTGCCGGGGCTCGACCTGCACCTCGATGCGGAGGGCTGGGAGGCGATCGACGGCGCCGGCGGCAAGCACGACGAGATCGCCCACGGCCATCCGCAGGCGATCCTTCGGGCGCTGACCGGACCGAGGGGTTTTGCCGTCGAGCGCAGGGATGTCGAGACGCTCGGAGATCTCTCGCCCGACGCGGTGGCGCGGGAAAAGCTGCTGTCGCAGGCCCTGCGCCCGGCCGAGACCACCGATGCCTGGGCCGGCCTCGACGCGGCCGAGCGGATGACCCTCGCACGGGAGGGCATGGCGGGCCTTGCCGTGGTCGAGGCGGCGGACGAGCGCGAGGAGGCGCTGGTCGCCGCGCTCGCCCTGCGCGAGACGCTGGAGACGCCCGGCGCCACCGCGGCCCTCGTCACGCCCGACCGCGGGCTGGCCCTGCGCGTCTCGGCCGAACTCGCCCGCTGGGGCATCGCGGCCGAGGATTCGGCGGGCTTGAGCCTGGCGCGCTCGCAGGCCGGGCGCTTCGCCCGGCTCGTCGCCGAACTCGCCGCCGAGGTGGCGCCGGCCCGCGTCATCGCGCTTCTCGCCCACCCTTTCGTGCGGCTGGGGCTCACCCGCAGCGAGGTCGTGCGCGCGGCCGCGGCACTCGAGATCGGCGGCCTGCGCGGCCCCGCCCCGATCCCGAAGAACAGCTTCGACGGGATGCGGGCGGCGGTGGCGCTGCAACGCAACGCCACCGAGCGGGTGCCGCGCGCCAAGAAGCGGCTGAAGCCGGTCGATTGGGATCTCGCCGAAGACATCCTGGACCGGCTGGAGATCGCCCTCGATGCGTTCCGCACCGACCTGCAGCCCGAGATCGGCAACCTCGTGGCGCTCGCCGCCGGGCACCGCGAGGCCTGCGAGCGGATGATGGGCGGGGCCGAAGAGAGCGACGCGGACGAGACCGACGATCCCTCCCTCGACACGCTCGACGGCCTGTTCGACGATCTCGAATCCGCCGAGCAAGAAGAGCTGCCGGGCCGGTTCTCCGACTACGCCGCCTTCTTCACCGCGCTTGCCCGCGACCGCACCGTCGCCTGCGCGCAGCGGAGCGCGCATCCGCGCCTGCGCATCCTCGGGCCGCTCGAAGCGCGCCTGCTCTCCGTCGATCGCATCGTGCTGGGCGGGCTCGATGAGACGGTCTGGCCGGTGCGCCAGACCACCGACGCCTTCCTCAATCGGCCGATGCGCGGGGATGTGGGCCTGAGCCCGCCCGAGCGGCGGATCGGACAGGCCGCCCACGACTTCGTGCAGGGGCTCGGCACCCATGACGCCGTGGTCACCCGCGCGGCCAAGCGCGAGGGCTCGCCGACCGTGCCGTCGCGCTTCCTCCAGCGCCTGCGCGCCTTCGGCGGCGATGCGGTCTGGGCCGATGCTATCGCCCGCGGCCAGCGCCTACGCGGGCTCGCCGCACGGCTCGATCGTGGCCAGGAGGCACCGCCCCCGCGCCTCAAGCGCCCGGCGCCGAAGCCCGACCCGACTCTGTTCCCGGAGCGCCTCAGCGTCACCGAGATCGAGACGCTGGTGCGCGATCCCTACTCGATCTACGCCCGGCACATCCTGGGCTTGGAGGCGCTGGAGCCGATCGCCGTGGTGCCGGGCGCGGCCGAGCGCGGCAGCCTGATCCACAAGGTCCTCGGCGATTTCTCGCAAGCTCATCCCGGCGCGCTGCCGGCGGACGCGGAAACCCTGCTCTACGCGATCGCCTTCGACGCCTTCGGCCCGCTTCAGGACCAGTACCCGGAGCTCTACGCCGAGTGGTTTCCCCGCTACGAGCGCATGGCGGTCGCCTTCCTCGAATGGGAAGCGAGCCAGCGCCAGGGCTTGCACACGATCCACGCCGAGCGCTCGGGCAAGGTGACGATTCCTCTGGGCGAGCGAACCTTCACGCTCTCGGCCCGTGCCGACCGGATCGAGGCCCGCGCCGACGGCAGCTACTGCATCGTCGACTTCAAAACCGGCACGCCGCCGAGCAACCGCACCGTCTTTGCCGGTTTCTCGCCCCAGCTCACCCTGGAGGCGGCGATGCTGATGCATGGCGCCTTCGAGGGGCTGAAGGCCGCCTCCCCGCCGGACCTCCTCTACGTCTACGCCTCGGGCGGGCGCGAGCCGTTCCGGCCGATCCCGGTCAAGCCGCCGCCCGGCGATGTGCGGGCGGTGGAGGCCGTCGTCGAGGAGCACTGGCAGCGCCTGCGCGGATTGATCGCCCGCTACATGACCGGCGAGGCCGCCTACCTGTCGCGCCCCTATCCGCAATACGAGCGCGCCTACAACGAGTACGATCACCTCGCCCGCGTGCTCGAATGGTCGCTGGCCGGGCAAGGAGAAGCCACGTGAACGCCCCGCTGACCGGCTTCACCGTCGATGACCTGACCAAGGCGGCCCAGCGCCGGGCCGCCGACCCGCGCCTCTCGGCCTGGGTCTCGGCCAATGCCGGCGCGGGCAAGACCAAGGTGCTCACCGACCGGGTGCTGCGCCTGCTCCTCGACGGCGCGCCGCCCGGCCGCATCCTCTGCCTCACCTTCACCAAGGCGGCGGCTGCCAACATGTCGATCCGCGTGTTCCAGCGCCTCGGCCGCTGGGTGACGCTGGACGACGCGGCGCTGACCGCGGAACTCACCGAACTCACCGGCGAGCGGCCCGCCCGCGACACCCTGAGGCTGGCCCGCCGCCTGTTCGCCCGCGCCGTCGAAACGCCGGGCGGCCTCAAGATCGAGACGCTGCACGCGTTGTGCGAGCGGCTGCTGCACATGTTTCCGTTCGAGGCCAACGTGCCGGCCCGCTTCGTCGTGCTCGACGACAACCAGTCGCGCGAGGCGTTCGAGATCGAGACGGACAACGTGCTCGCCGACGCCATCCTCGGCGGCAACCAAGCGCTCTCCGATGCGCTCGCCGTGGTCGGCGCGGAAGCCTCCGGCGATACCCTGCGTGACGCGATCCGCTCGGCCATGCGGACGCGGGCGCTGTTCTCCGACCACCGCGCCCTGGAGCCGGCGCTCGCCCGCCTGCCGCGCGCCCTGGCGCTGCCGGACGGCGCCAGCGTCGAGACCATCGAGGCCGAGATCCTGGAGGGCAGCAGCCTTGGTGACTGGCGCGAGATCGCGGGCCGGCTGCGCACCGGCAAGGCGACGGACGAGAAACTCGCCGACGGGCTCGTGGAGGCGCATGCGGCCCTCGGCGCCGGCAAGGCGCTGGCGCCCTACCGCTCGGTCTTCTTCACCGACAAGGACGAGCCGCGCGCGGCCAAATCCTTCGGCACCAAGGCGGTACCGGAGGACATCAAGCAGGCGCTGCTCGACGAGCAGGCCCGGCTGATCCCCCTTTTCGACGCGCTACGCGCCGCCCGCGCGCTCACCCGGACGCTGGGATTGTTTCGGCTCGCCGCCGAGATCCACCGCCGGGTCGAGGCGCAGAAGACGCGTCTCGGCGCCCTCGACTTCGACGACCTGATCCACAAGACCCTCGACCTGCTCTCGCGGGTCGGCGCCTCCTGGGTTCTGTACAAGCTCGACCGCGGCGTCGATCACGTCCTCGTTGACGAGGCGCAGGACACCAACCCGCAGCAATGGGAGATCCTGCGCACGCTCACCGCCGAATTCGCGGCGGGCGAAGGCGCGCGCGGCCTCACCCGCACCCGCTTCGCCGTGGGTGATCCGAAGCAGTCGATCTACAGCTTCCAGGGCGCCGACCCGCGGGAATTCGAGCTGACCCGCCGGGCCTGGGGCCGGGCGGCGGAGGGCGCCGGGCACGACTTCGCCGATGTCAGCCTGCGGCTCTCGTTCCGCACCGCGAGCCATGTGCTCGCCGCGGTCGATGCCGTGTTCGGCGTGCCGGATCATTTCGCCGGCCTCTCCTTCGATGCGGGCGCGCCGGGCACCGTCCATGCCTCCGCCCGCGCCGGCGTGCCCGGCGCGGTCGAACTCTGGGGCATCGAGGAGCCCGCGGAAGCCGAGGAGCCCGATGCCTGGGCCGCCCCGGTCGACGCGCCGGAGCCCAACGCGCCGGCCATCGTCGTCGCCCGCCGCATCGCCCGCGCGGTGAAGACCTGGACGACGAAGGGCGATGCCTGCGGCCGGATCTGGCGCCCCGGCGACGTGCTGATCCTCGTGCGCAAGCGCTCGGCGGCCTTCGAGGAGGTGATCCGGGCGATGAAGGGGCTCGGCGTGCCGGTGGCGGGCCAGGACCGGCTCGAGGTCGCGGGCCACATTGCCGTTCTCGATCTCGTCGCGGTCGGCCGCGCCGGCCTGCTGCCCGCCGACGACCTGACGCTCGCCACCGCCCTCAAGACCCCGCTCGTCGGCCTCACCGACGACGACCTCACCCGCATCTGCGCCCGCCGCCCCTTCGCCGAGACGCTGGAAGACGCACTGACCCGCCACGCGCAAGCCGGCGACGGGGCGGCGATCCGCGGCCTTACGGCCCTGCGGCTCTGGATCCAGCTCGCGGCGGAGAACGGCCCGTTCGGTTTCTACGCCGCCCTGCTCGGCCCCCATGCCGGGCGCAGCCGGCTGGTGGCGCGGCTCGGCGGCGAGGCGGGCGATGCCATCGACGTGTTCCTGGCCCAGGCCGCCGACGCCGAGAACGGGGGCGACGCCCCCTGCCTCGACGCCTTCCTCGCCGATTACATCGTCCGGCCGGGCCGCGGCCGAAGCGGCCTCTCGGTCAAGCGCGATCTGGAATCGGGCCGCAACGAGGTCCGGGTGATGACGGTTCACGGCGCCAAGGGCCTGGAGGCGCCGGTCGTCGTCGTCATCGACGGCTGCGAGCCGCTCGGCCGCAACGACCCGCCGCTGCTGGGCCTCGATTCCACCGCCGACGGGCCGCTGCCGCCGGTCTGGACCGGCGGGCGCACGCAGGATTGCGCGGCGACGCTGGCTGCCCGCTCCGCCCTCCAGGCGCGGGCGCGCGAGGAGCATAACCGCCTGCTCTACGTCGCCATGACCCGGGCCGCCGACCACCTCGTCATCGCGCCCTATCGCGGCGCGACCCGGGAGACGCCGGCCTCGTGGTGCGAGATGGTCCGCATCGGCCTGGAGCGGGGGCTGGGGGACGGTGAAGCGGTCGAGACCGATCACGGGCCGATCACGATCTGGCGCGACGGCTCGACCGCCTCGCTCGCCGCCGCCGTGGCGGACACAGCCCCGCCGGAACCCGAGACGGTGCCGGACTGGCTGTTCTCGGCCGCCGCACCCGAGGCTGAGGCCGCACCGCCGCTGAGCCCCTCGGGCGCGCTCGGTGCGGCGGACGGGCAGCGCCAGCCCCGTCGGCGCCTCGGTGATGCCGAGGCCCGCCGCCGCGGCGCCCTGGTCCACGCGCTTCTCGAACACCTGCCGCGGATCGAGCCGGCCCGGCGGGCCGAAGCCGCCGACCGCTTCGCCCGTGCCCGCGCGCCCACTCTGGAGGAGGCCAAGCGCAGGGATCTCGTCCGCGCGGTTCTACGGCTGATCGAGGCGCCGGACCTCGCGCCGCTGTTCTCAGACCAAGCCCGTGCCGAGGTGGCGCTCTCGGGCCGGATCGTCGTCGAGGGGATCGAGCGCGACGTCACCGGCCGGATCGACCGGCTCGTCGTCGAGGACGGCCGGGTGATCCTCTGCGACTTCAAGACCGGCCGCCCGCCCGCGGACGACGCGCCCCTACCGGAGCGCGAGGCGGCCCAGGTCAGCCTCTACGCGCGGCTCGCCGCCGCGATCTGGCCCGAACACGCAATCGTGGCGTTGCTGGTCTGGACCTCGGGCCCGGTGGTGCGGCGGGTGGAGGGGGCTCTGCTCGGACAATGAGCCTTGCCCGATGATCGTGCACCATGAGACGCACATTCCCTCTCCCCGCACAGCGGGGAGAGGGAGCCTCGGCGAGACCCGTTCCGTCTTCCTCAGCTGCCCTTCTTCGGCGTCAGCTTGACGATCTGGCCGTCATCCTCGGTCACCGCGTAGACGGCGCCGTCGGGGCCGACCCGCACGTCGCGGACGCGGTGTTCAAGTGGGATGCGCTCCTCGGTCACGACCTTGTCGCCGTCGAGCTTGAGCGCGACGATCCCGGTGCTGACGAGGCCGCCGATAAGGAACTGGTTCTTCCAGGCCGGGAATGCGTCCTTGTCGTAGAGCGCCATGCCCGAGGGGCCGATCACCGGATCCCAGTAATAGACCGGCTGCACCGTACCGCCGGCCTGGGTCTGGCCGTCGCCGATCTTCTCGCCGGAATACTCGATGCCGTAGGTGACCACCGGCCAGCCGTAGTTGAGGCCGGGGCGCGGGCGGTTCAGCTCGTCGCCGCCGCGCGGCCCGTGCTCCACGGTCCAGAGACGGCCCTGGTTGTCCAGGGCGGCGGCCTGGACGTTGCGGTGGCCGTAGGACCAGATCTCGGGCTTGGCTTTCTCGCCGCCGGTGAAGGGGTTGTCCTTCGGGGCGTTGCCGTCGGTGTCGATGCGGAAGACCTTGCCGAGCCCGCTCGTCAGATCCTGCGCCTGCCCGCGGGTCTGCTTGTCGGAGCGCTCGCCCACGGTGACGAACAGCTTGCCGTCCGGCGCGAAGACGAGGCGCGAGCCGAAATGCTTGTCGCCGTCATAGGTCGGCATCTGGCGGAAGATGACCTTGACGTCGTCGAGCTTGGCCTTGCCGTCGCTCTCGACCAGCTTGGCCTTGGCGACCGTGGTGCCGTTGCCCTTGTCGCGCGGCTCGCTGTAGCTGAAGTAGATCGTGCGATCCGCGGCGAAGCTCGGGCTCAGCGCGACGTCGAGAAGACCGCCCTGCCCCTTCGAATCGACCTTCGGCACGCCCGCCACCGGCTGGCCCACCGTGCCGTCCTTAGCGATCAGGCGGATCTTGCCGGCCTTCTCGGTCACGATCATGCGGCCGTCGGGCAGGAACTCCATCGCCCAGGGGCTTTCCAGGCCCTTGGCCACGACGGCGGTCTCGAACTCGGTCTTCTGCGCGGGCTCCGGCGCACGGGTCTGGTTGGGCAGGAGCGGCTTGTACTCGGTGTTCGGCGCTTCCTTCTCGGCGATCGATGTGCCGGCACTCGGCGCGGCCGGCGCCTGGAAGGACTCACCCTCGATGCGGGGCGAGCGCGACTCCTGTCCAGCCGGTTGCTGAGCGAAGGCTGGGGCATCGAGGCCGAGGGCCGCAACGGTGGCGAGCAAGAGGGAAAGGGTGCGCGTCACGTCGATTGATCCTTGTGCGGGTCGCCGATCTTGCTCGCCAAATGGGGCGCAGGTGGCCCACGGCGAGGGTTGGGCCGCGCGAGGAGACGGACTCGCCATGTGGTTCGTCGGGGGCAAGGTGCTGGACAAGGCCGCCGGCAAGCCGCTTGCGGGGGGATTGCGGGGACGAAGGCAGGCTTATCCATGTGGGTTCGGCGTGCCAGACCCGCGGCCGGGGCGGGATGCCTTGACCGCGCGGTCGGGCGTCGCCAATTCTCGCCTCACCGTGAGGCGCCGAACCCGCTCTCGGTGCCCTCTGCGCAGGGGCCCTCCATGCACCCGCGTGGGACCCGCGTGTCGAAAGGACCTACGATGGCGACCCTGAAAGTGACCGATGCGAGCTTCGAGCAGGACGTTCTGCAGTCCGCCGAGCCCGTCGTAGTGGATTTTTGGGCGGAGTGGTGCGGCCCCTGCCGGCAGATCGGCCCGGCGCTGGAAGAGATCTCCGCCGATCTCCAGGGCAAGGTGAAGATCGTCAAGGTCAATGTCGATGAGAACCCCGGCATCGCCTCGACCTACGGCATCCGCTCGATTCCGACCCTGATGATCTTCAAGGACGGCAAGCTCGCCAGCCAGAAGGTCGGCGCCGCCCCCAAGGGCGATCTCTCGCGCTGGATCCAGGCGAGCGCCTGACCCGACCCGAATTCGGGCCGAACGACCCGAGACAGCCCGGCCGCGAGGCCGGGCTTTTTTTCGTGCCTTGCCTCGCTCGCGACGGGCCCCGAAACGCAAGAAGCCCGGCCTTGCGGCCGGGCTCCCTGGTTTCGAGACCCTGTTATTGAAGGTTCGGCTTAGTAGCTGCCGAACTTGTAGTTCAGGCCGGCGCGGACGACGGCGAACTCGGTGTCGTTGCGGCGCTAGGGGCCGGAAACGACGATCACGCCCGGGCTGGTCGTGCCGATGACGGCGCCGGCATTGTTCACCGCGAAGGCGCCGTTGAGGGCACCGCCGCCGCGATCGAGGTTCACGTACAGACCTTCGACCTTCAGCGTGACGGCCGAAGAGCGGAAGAAGTTCAGGAACGAGTCGGTCGGGAGAGCGTACTCGACACCACCGGCGGCCCAGCCGGTCTGGAAGTCGTTGCTCGACACGCCGGTGCCGAACTGACGGCCGCCGCCGGCGCCGTAGGCGAAGCCGCCGGTGCCGTAGAACAGGTCGCGGTCGAAGGCGTAGCCGAGGCGACCGCGGACGGTGCCGAAGAAGTCGAGGCTGGACAGGCCGTTCGGGTTGAACACCTGCTGAGCGGCCAGCGGGCTGGTCGCGAGGAAGCGGTTCCGGTCACGGCCGAAATCGACGTACTGAGCGTCGGCCTCGATACCGATCACGACGCCGGAGCCCGGGGTGAACTGGTAGTTATAGCCGATCTGACCACCGCCGACGAAGCCGTCGCTGCGGCTGTTGCCGCCGAAGGCGATGACGGCGGTCTGGCCGGGACGCACGAGGCCGGTCAGGCTGTTCACGCCGACGACCGGAGCCGCACCGTTGTCATCGACGCCGAAGCCGTAGCCAGCGTTGAAACCGGCGTAGAAACCGGTCCAGGTGAACACCGGGATGGGCGTGAAGACCGGCGGCGGAGCAGCGCGGCGCGGCAGGTCGGCGGCGGAGGCCGCCGCGGTCAGCGCCGTGAAGGCGGCGAGAGAGGTGAGAAGCTTTTTCACTTGTTGATCCCCAGCAGAAACCCGATCGCCCACAAGCTAGACCATTTCCCTGGCCTGAGATGTAGCGAACAGGCCACACCCGGGGGGCCACAATCGACCCGCCGAGCGGTTACATCCGGTGCGCTGGGAGGCCGAAACCAGTTTTGCGTAAATCAGGCGATCAGGATGCGCCGATCGACGGGACGGCGCGCAGACACCATCGCGTCGGTTGCATGATTCGACAGGACACGGGTCGGACGATGGAAGGTCGATGAAGGTCTTTTGCCGCCCGGCGTGATGCGCGAATCGCTTCCGGCTCGTGTGGTTTGCCCAGCGATGGCCTTGCGGCGCGATTCTCCGGCCCTCGCGCCGCGCCCGTCGCATGTCCGCTTCGATCCGGCGGACGCCGTCAGACCGGGATCGTGCCATTGGCTTCGAGCACGGCGCCCGCGAGATAAAGCGAACCGCAGATGAGGACCCGCGGCGGGCGCTCGAAGACCGTGTCCGACAGGGCCGCCAACGCCGCCTCGACGCTCGGAGCGACCTCGGCCGAGAGACCGACCTCACGGGCGATTTCCGCCACTTCCTCGGCGGGCCGCGCGGCCATCTGACCGGTGATCGGCACCGCTACCAGCGAGCGGGCAAGGCCGACGAAGTTCTTCAGGAAGCCTTCGGCATCCTTGGTGCCGAGCAGCCCGACGATCAGGACCAGCGGCACGTCGCTGCGCTCGCCCAGATCGGCCATGGCGGCGGCGAGGATGCGCCCGCCATCGGCGTTGTGGCCGCCGTCGAGCCACAGCTCGGCGTCCTTGGGCATCCGCTCGGCGAGCGCCCCGCGCACGAGGCGCTGGAGCCGGCCCGGCCAATCGACGTTGCGCAGGCCGGCTTCGAGGGCGACCGTGCCGATATCGCCGAAGCCCGCCGCGCGCAGGGCCGCGATGGCAGTGCCGGCATTGGTGAGCTGGTGGCGCCCGGCGAGGCGGGGCCGGGGCAGATCGAACAGGTCGATCTCGTCCTGGTAGACGAAGCGCCCGCTCTCCTCGTGCACGGAGAAGTCCTGGTTGCCGATCCGCACCGGCACCGCGCCGATCCGCTCGGCCTGGCGGCAGAGGACGGCATCGGCCCCGGCATAATCCTGGGCGGCGATCACCGCCGGGCAGCCGCGCTTGAAGATGCCGGCCTTCTCCATCGCCACCGCCTCGACGGTATCGCCGAGATATTCGGCATGGTCGCGCCCGATCGGGGTGACCACGGCGCAGGCCGGGTGGTCGATGACGTTGGTGGCATCGACCCGGCCGCCGAGGCCGACTTCCAGCAGCAGCACGTCGGCGGGGCATTCGGAGAACAGAAGCAGGGCGGCCGCGGTGGTGATCTCGAACACGGTGATCGGATCGCCCTTGTTGGCCGCCTCGCAGCGGGCGAAGGCGTCGGCGAGCCGGTCTTCGGCGACGTAGTGACCGCCGCCGATGCCCCCTAAGCGGATGCGCTCATGGAAGCGCACGAGGTGGGGCGAGGTGTAGACGTGGGCAGCCAAGCCCCCCGCCTCCAGGATTGCCCGCATGAAGGCGATGGTCGAGCCCTTGCCGTTGGTGCCGGCGACATGAATCACCGGCGGCAGCCGCCGCTCGGGATGATTCAGGGCCGCGAGCAGGCGCTGGATGCGCCCGAGCGACAGGTCGATCGTGCGCGGATGCAGGGCGAGGAAGCGCGCCATCAACGCGTCGGAGGATTCCATCTCGCGCGGAGACCTTCTGTCGCGGATTGAGTTCAGGCCGCGTTCGGCAGGGGTTCGGGGGTGGTCGGCTCGGGGGCGGTACCGGGTTGGGGCGTCCGGCACACGTCCATCAGCAAGCCGCAGAGCCGGCTGATCGTCTCTTTGAGCTGATGCCGGTGGACGACCTGATCGACCATGCCGTGCTCGCGCAGATACTCCGCCCGCTGGAAGCCGTCGGGCAGCTTCTCGCGGATGGTCTGCTCGATGACGCGCGGGCCGGCAAAGCAGATCAGCGCGCCGGGCTCGGCCAGATGCACGTCGCCGAGCATAGCGTAGGAGGCGGTGACGCCGCCGGTGGTCGGGTTCGTCAGCACCACGATGTAGGGCAGCCGCGCGGCCCGAAGCCGGCGCACGGCGACCGTGGTGCGGGGCATCTGCATAAGCGAGAGGATCCCCTCCTGCATCCGCGCGCCGCCGGAGGCCGCGAACAGCACGTAGGGGGTGCGCTTCTCGAGCGCGGTCTCGGCGCCGCGGACGAAGGCCTCGCCGCCGGCCATGCCGAGGGAGCCGGCCATGAAGCCGAATTCCTGCGCTGCGATCGTCATCGGCAGGCTGCCGACCCGGCCGAATCCGATCTTGAACGCGTCGGGCATCCCGGTCTTGGCCCGTGCCTCCTTGAGACGGTCGACGTAGCGCTTCTCGTCGCGGAACTTGAGCGGGTCGGCCGGCACCTCGGGCAGCGGCACGTCGATCCAGGTGCCCTCGTCGAACATCATCTTGAGACGCGCCGTGGCCGACATCTTGAGATGGTGTTCGGAGCCGGGAATGACCCAGTGGTTCTGCTCGACTTCCTTATGGAAGACCATCTGGCCCGTGTCGGGGCACTTGACCCAGAGGTTCTCCGGCGTCTCGCGCTTGAACAGCGTCTTGATCCGGGGCCGTACGACCTCCGAGATCCAGTTCATCGGCTCGACCATGGCGTCAGACTCCCTGTCCCAGCGCGTTCACTTGCCGCGTTCCCTTGCCACATCGATATCGGATCGCCGCCGCCTCGATCCCAGGGGATCTCCCTGCTGAGCGGCTGCGGTCAGGCCCCGGCCGGCGCCTTGGCGGTGCTGCGGACCCCCTGCGCCAGCTCGCGCACCAGGGAGGTGACCGCCCCGACCGTACCGCTCCCGGCCCGGTCGCCGGGCTCGAGGCTGCGGGCCAGGGCATCGACGAGGGCCGAGCCCACCACGACGCCGTCGGCGCCGCGGGCGATCTCGGCGGCGTGCGCGCCGGTCTTCACGCCGAAGCCGACGACGACGGGCAGGTTCGTATGCGCCGTGATCCGGCTGACCGCCTGCGACACCCGGCCGAAATCGGGGGTCGCCGTGCCGGTCACGCCGGTGATCGACACGTAGTAGACGAAGCCCGCGGTGTTCGCGAGAACCGCCGGCAGGCGGGCCTCGTCCGTGGTCGGGGTCGCGAGGCGGATGAAGGCGAGCCCCTTCGCGAGCGCCGGGAGGCAGAGCTCCTCGTCCTCCTCCGGCGGCAGATCGACCACGATCAGACCGTCGATGCCGGCCGCCTGCGCATCCTCCAGGAAGTGGGGCACGCCGTAGGTATGGATCGGGTTGTAGTAGCCCATCAGAACCACGGGCGTCCGGTCGTCGCCCTCGCGGAAGCGGCGGACGAGGGCGAGGGTGCCGCGCAGATCCTGGCCCGCCTTCAGTGCCCGCAGACCCGCGGCTTGGATCGCCGGCCCGTCGGCCATGGGATCGGTGAAGGGCAGGCCGAACTCGACGATGTCGGCCCCCGCCTTCGGTAGGGCTTCGAGCACCTTGAGCGAGGTCTCCGGATCGGGATCGCCCGCCATCACGTAGGTGACGAGGGCGGCACGTCCTTCCGCGCGGCAGCGGGCGAAGGCGGCATCGATGCGGGCGGTCATGGTTCTCGCTCCCGGCGGTAGGTCCGGCCTTGAGGCCCGGGGCACGGTTCCCCCGGAACCGGGCCGCCGCGCAGGGCCCGACTTCCCCGGCCAATTCCTCGGCCGGTTTCCCGGCCAAGTGGGGGCGCCTACACCATCCGCTCGCGTCCGTGAAGCGCGAGCGCGCTCGCCTTACGCCGTCGAGCCCGGCGGAGGACCAATGAGACCGTCCAGCCAGTCGCGCAGCAGCAGGTGGGCGATGGCGGTGGCCGGCGGCACGGTCAGGCCCTCCGGGTGGTTGCCCTCGATCATCCGTGCAACGTCCGGGCGCGAGAACCAGCGCGCATCCTCCAGCTCCTCGGGATCGGTCCGGATGTCCTCGGAGACGGCCTCGGCCACGCAGCCGATCATCAGTGAGGCCGGGAACGGCCAGGGCTGGGAGGCGTGATAGGCAACGGCGCCGACCGCGACCCCGGTCTCCTCCCGCGTCTCGCGGCGCACGGCGTTCTCGACCGTCTCGCCGGGCTCGATGAAGCCGGCGAGGCAGGAATACATCCCCGGCTTGAAATGCGGGCCACGCCCCAGCAGGCAGGTCTCGCCCCGCCGCACGAGCATGATCGCTACGGGATCGGTGCGCGGGAAGTGGTGCAGCCCGCAAGCCTCGCATTCCCGGCGGAAGCCGCCGGCGGCGATGCTGGTCGGGCTGCCGCAATTGGCGCAGAAGCGGTGCCGCGCGTGCCAGGCCAGCACCGATTTGGCGGTGGCGATGAGCCCCTGCTCCTCGCGGGCCACCGCGCCCTCGGTCGCGAGCGCCCGCAGGTCGAGGGCGCGGTGACCGGGCTCGGGGAAGAGGAGGGCCGCCTCCCCCGGGACGGCGCCGGCGAAGACCGGCCGCCCCTCGACCCGACCGAGGTAGATTTCGACGGCGCGCTCGCCCGCCCGGCTGGCCTCGTCCGGCGTGAGCAGGGCCGTTCCGGTCTCCGCCGGGGCGGCGCGCAGGATCACCGTCTCGCCCGCCATCAGCACGAGGCGGGCATCCGGTCCGGCATCCGTCAGGGCGGGGGCCGGGCCGAATTCGGCGGAGTGGCGGACGAGGCGGCTCGCGGCATAGGCGAGCGCATCCCGGCCGGGCGTGGTGGACGAGCCTGTCATCCGGGTCGCCTCACGCGGCCATGAACAGGGCGGCGGCCCGTTCGAGCAGGGCGGCGCGGGCATGCGGCGGGTAGGGCTTGCGCTCGCCCACGCCCCAGACCGGCCCGGGCCAAGCCGGATCCGAGCGGAACCGGGCCACGACGTGGATGTGAAGCTGCGCCACCACGTTGCCGAGGCTGGCGACGTTGACCTTGTCCGGCTGGGCGAGCGCCTGCATGACCCTGACCGCGATCCGCGTTTCCTCGAAAGCGAGGCTCGCATCCTCCGGCGTGAGGTCGGTGAGCTCGCTCAAGCCCGGCCGCCGCGGCACCAGGATCAGCCACGGGAAGCGTGCATCGTCCATCAGCAGGACGGAGCAGAGGGCGAGATCGCCCACCGCATGGGTGTCGGCGGCGAGGCGCGGATCGAGGGGGAAGGCGTCGGTCATGCCAGGAATCTAGCGCGCCGGCCCGAAAAGTGGGCCCGGTTTCCGCGATCGGCTCGGCCGCGCGTAGGTCGGTCACGCCGTGTCAAATTTCGGTTAACCATATTCTGGCACGCAGGGGGGCGGTGATCGGGAGTCGGCGGGCGGCGGGCCGTGCCGGGATCGCCGTGGATGACGCGATGACGGGCGGCGCGCAAGAAAGCGGTGAGCGAAGCCGAGACGCGGTGGTCGCCATCGTGGCGGCGCGGACGCCTGCTCCCCTCGTCCTCGCTTTGCGCGGGCAGCCCTGCAGCGCCCGCATCCTCGCGGTCTCGGTCCATGTGATCGACGACCTGATCGCCGAAGCCCCTGAGGTGATCGTGCTGGAGGCCGAGCCCGAGCGCTTCGACGCCCCGGCCCTGATTCGCGCCCTGCGGGAGCAGGAGAGCCTCGTCCGCACGCCGGTCCTGCTGGTGGCCGGCGGCGACGCCCGGACCTTGCGCCGGATCAGCCGTGAGGCCGGCGCCACCGACACGCTGTCCAAGCCGTTCGACGCTCTGGAATTTCAGGACCGAATCGGCGTCCTGATCGAACTCGCCCTGGCGCGCCGGGAGAGCGACGATCGGGCGCGCGCCATGCGGCGCGACGCAGCGCGGGCGGTGGCCGACGCTTCGGCGCGTGAGCGCGAACTGATCCGCCGCCTGATGCTGGCCGCCGAGTTCCGCGACGACCGGGCCGGCGACCATCTCACCCGCGTGGCCGGCTGCGTCATCGCGGTGGCCGAGGGACTCGGCCTGTCGTCGGCGGAGGCCGACGACGTGGCTCTGGCCTCGACCATGCACGACATCGGCAAGATCGCGGTCCCCGACCACATCCTGATGAAGGCCGGCCCCCTCACCCCCGACGAGTGGGAGGAGATGCGCCAGCACGCCCTGCGCGGCTACCACATGCTGCACGACAGCCCCTCGCGCCTGCTCCAGATCGCCGCCGAGATCGCGCTGACCCACCATGAGCGCTGGGACGGCAGCGGCTATCCCCGCGGTCTCAAGGGCGAGGAGATTCCCCGCTCCGGCCGGATCGTCGCGGTGGCCGACGTGTTCGACGCGCTGATTTCCGTGCGCAGCTACAAGCCCGCCTGGTCCCTGGAACGGGCGCGCGCTCATGTTGAGGCGGAGGCAGGCCGGCATTTCGATCCGGACTGCGTCACCGCCTTCCTCTCGCGCTGGGACGACATCGTCGCCCTGGTGGAGGAGCGTGCGGCGTAGGACGCGCTCGTGCGTACGCGGGCGTTATACCGGCGAAGGGGAGCCCTAATCCGGTTGTGGGTCTGGCTCCTGGCTGGGCTGCTCGATTTCGGGCGAGCGAGCACCGCTGGGCGAGGCGATGCAGTAGAGCACCGTCTCGCCCTCACCCACCGTGTAGTTCTGGAGAAAAAACCTGTAGCCGAGGTTCAGGTTGGCGATAAAGTCCGGGATCACAAAGTAGTCGTCCCAGCGGTGATACAATGAGATGGCGAGCTTGGGGCGGAAGGTTCGCAGCGTCGCTTCGGCTCCCTTGAGCGCGGGAAGCTCGTATCCTTCGATGTCCATCTTGATGCAATCGACTCGCGGGATCGTGCCCGCCGCAACGAGATCGTCGAGCCTGCGGACCGGCATAATGTCTTTCTCACCAAAGCCCGGATCACACATGTCCTGAACCGGCGGGGCTTCGAAGTCGTAATCGCTCAAGCCGTGGCTGAAGACGGTCGTGTTGGAGAGGTTGTTCTGCTGGATATTGTGTCGCACGATCTGCTGATGTGCCGCGAGCGGATCGAAGGAATAGACGTGTCCGGTCTCGCCGACAGCTTCAGCGAAGTCGACGGCGGTATCGCCGAAGCAAGCTCCTGCATCTACCACGTGATCCCCAGCTTCTGGCTGGATGCGCACTCCATCACGGTCAAAAAAATACTGTCGTAGAAGAAATGTAAAAAAGATGTTGGCTTGCAGGCAGTCCAATCTCAGCGTGCGCTCCTTGTGTGGAAGCAGGAAATGGTGGAGGTAGGCGCCTCCCGGAATGTCGGCGAAGGACGATGGCTCGACCGGAAGCGCCTCAGCTTGCCTCCGGCCCTCCCAATAGGCGGGCGTATTGCTGTCGAGCCGGACATGGCGGCATCCGAGCACGCGAAAGAGAAGCAAGTCCACGAAAAGCTTGCGTGAGGCGTCGTCTTCGAGGCGGCCATAGGATCGAGCCATCCCGTCCCAATTGCCGGTCAGGTACGCGAGAAAGCGCGCCCGCAATGCGTCGAACGCGTCTTGCCCAGCGGAGATTTCATATGGAGGGTAGGCGTGGTCGATATTGTCTTCTTCGGTCCGGCCCAAGGCGGCGACGAGCCGTCGGCAAACATGCAGGCGAAATCCATCGACATCGTCTGATCTGAGATCGGGCTCGGGCAATATGTCTTCTCCGGTCGGACGAAAATTCAATCGACGGACGTGTTCGGTTGCGCTTGGCGCACCGGCTTCTTGTTCAGAGGATGGGACGCCGGGGCCAAGGATTCGAGAAGCGCCCGCCTGTGGAGCGACTGTGAGCCGATCGCGAAATGGCTTCCAGCAATCGCGAATTGGCTTCCAGCATAAGACCCCTCTTGTACCTCTTGTATCGGCGACGACCGGCTCCGGTGCAAGCAAACGGCGGGATACCGTCAGGAACCTTCGACTTGAGGCGATCAACTCGCAAGTCTGGGGTATCGTCGCAGGTTCGTCCGCGTAATCCGCACCGTGCAACGCCGCTGCGCGGTGCAGGTAGTGGTCTCCGCGCCCAGTTGGCGTTAGAAACGGCATCCGAATTCCGATCCGGCGGTCTGCCGGTTCGCGTGTACCGGTGCGAATGCGCCGGTTCTTAAGGCGCATCTCCCTTGCCATTTCCGTCTCTGCCCTCCCCCCTGGCGCGGGCGCTCACCGAGCGCAACTATGCCGAGCCGACACCCGTTCAACAGGCGGTGCTCGATGCCGTCCCAGAGCGCGACCTGCTCGTTTCGGCTCAGACCGGATCGGGCAAGACCGTTGCCTTCGGTCTCGCCATCGCCGGTACGCTGCTCGGCGAAGACGAGGCGCTGCCGCCGCCCGGCGCGCCGCTGGCGCTCGTCATCGCTCCGACCCGTGAGCTGGCACTCCAGGTGCAGCGGGAGCTGACCTGGCTCTACGCGCAGACCGGCGCGCGCATCGTCCCCTGCGTCGGCGGCATGGATCCGCGCCGCGAGGCCCGCGCGCTGGAGGCCGGCGTCCACATCGTCGTCGGCACGCCGGGGCGCCTGCGCGACCACATGGAGCGCGGCCGGCTCGTCACGGAAGGTCTTCGCGCCGTCATCCTCGACGAGGCCGACGAGATGCTCGACATGGGCTTTCGCGAGGATCTGGAATTCATCCTGGCATCGACCCCGAAGGACCGGCGCACCCTGCTGTTCTCGGCGACCCTGCCGAAGGCCATCGTCGCGCTCGCCGAGAGCTACCAGCGCGACGCCCTGCGCCTCGCGGTCGCCGGCGAGACCCGCGGCCATGCCGACATCGTCTACCGCGCGGTGCGCGTGATGCCGCGGGAGGTCGAGCACGCCGTCGTCAACATTCTGCGCTACGTCGATGCGCCGGTGGCGATCGTGTTCTGCAACACCCGTGACGGCGTACGCCATCTCCAGGCCTCGCTGACCGAGCGCGGCTTCTCCGCCGTGGCGCTCTCGGGCGAACTCGGCCAGGGCGAGCGCAACGCCGCGCTCCAGGCCCTGCGCGACGGCCGTGCCCGCGTCTGCGTCGCCACCGACGTCGCCGCCCGCGGCATCGACCTGCCGGGGCTCGACCTCGTCATCCACGCCGACCTTCCGCACGATGCCGAGGTGATGCAGCACCGCTCCGGCCGCACCGGCCGCGCCGGCCGCAAGGGGACGAGCGTCGTGCTCGTGCCGCCGGCCAAGCGGCGGCGGGCCGAGCAGATGTTCGCCATCGCCAAGGTCAGTCCCGATTGGAGCGGCCCGCCGAACGCGGACGAGATCCGCATTCTCGACCGCGAGCGGATGATGTCCGATCCGCTGCTCGCCGAGCCCGAGACGGAGGAGGACCGCGAGTGGGAGCGGGAATGGGCCGAGGCGCTGATGGAGCGCTGCCCGCCCGAGCGTCTCGCCGCGGCCTTCGCCCGGCTCTACCGCTCGCGCATCCCCGTGCCGGAGGAGGTGAGCGATCCGGCCTACGAGACCAGCCGGCGTCCGGATTCCCGCAGCGGTGTGCCGGTCGGCGCATCGCGGGTCGGTGACGACGAGCCGGCGGCGTGGTTCCGGCTCAATCTCGGCCGCCGCGACCGGGCCGAGCCGCGCCGCCTTCTGCCGATGCTGACCCGCCGTGGGCAGATCGGGCGCGGCGATATCGGCTCCATCAGGATCTTCGACAACGAGACGACCTTCGAGGTCCGTGCCAGCGCGGCGGACGACTTCGCCGCGTCCTTCGCCCGGCGTGGGCCCGCCGATGTCCGCGTCGAGCGGATGCAGGGGGATGGACCGGCCGCCGCCAAGGCGCCGAAGAGCCCCCGCGCCCAGCGCCATCGCCGCGAGGCGACCAAAACCGGCCGGGGCGGCTGAGCCGCCTCGCGACGGTGCCGGGGCACGAAAGCCGCCCCGGCGACGGTTTCGGGTGTGCAAACGTAAGGGCGGCGTCCGGCTCGTTCGAGCCGGGCCTTGCTCGCTGCCGGACTTATTCGCCGCCGGACTTGCCGCCGAGCAGGCCGCTCACGGCGGCATCCCAGCCGTCGCGGATCTGACGGCCGCCGGGAATCTTGACGCCAAGCAGTTCCGGCTCTTCCGCCGCGTCCTGTGCCGGCCGCGCGGCGGGTGCTTGCGCCGAGGCGGTCTGCGTCGGCCGCGCTTCCGTGGCGCGGTTGCGGACGACGGGCGCGGGCTTCCGGCTGGGATCGGCCTTCGCCGGCTCAACCTTGGCGGTTTCAGCCTTGGCTGTGTCAGTTTTGGCTGTCTCGGTCTTGGCGGTGTCAGTCTTGGTTCTGGCCTCGACCTTGGCTTCCGTTTTGGCGATCTCGGGTTTCGTCTTCGCGGGCAGCGACACGAAACGCGCCGGCTGCTCCGTCTTCGCCTGCACCATCTCGCTCCGGCTCGGAGGCAGCGGCACCGTGACTTTGGCGGGGGCGAGCGCGGACGCCGTGCGGGCCGCGGCCGGAACCGTGGGTGCCGGCTCGATCGGCAGGTTCGCCCGGGCCGGCGGCGCGATCTCCGGCGCTGCAGCCGCCACCGGCGCGGGCGGCGGCGCTGCGGCCGGTGCGACGGGTTCCGCGGCCGGCAGGCTGGCCCGGCGCGCTTCCGGCAACCCGACGGAGGCCGGCGCCAGCGCCGGAACGCCGTCCTTCAGGTCGGGCCATTGCGAGGCGACGGGGGCGATCCGCGCCGGCCGGCTCCTGGGATCGGCGAGATCGGAGAAGAACGCGAAAGCCCCCACGGCGAAGACGAGGAGGGCAGCGCTCCCGCCCGCGGCGCCGAGGATGACGGGCAGCCGGCGACGGGCCGGAGCCCTGCTCTCGGCCGGCCGGGTTTGAGATGGGTGAATCGTCACCGACATGCGGTCGGCCTCTTGCACGTTGTAGCCCTGCAACAAGACGGCCTCGGCAATGCGGCGGCAAGATGTCCGGAGCGCCCTGTTGAGAATTCAGGCGCCGTCCACCCACACGAATCTGGCGGAAACTCCAGGGCGGCCGGACCTGATCGGGACAGGCGCGCCCCGGACAAGTCTCGTCGCGATGAGTTCTCGCGATCGACCTTAGCCGAGCCGGTTTAACGGAGCGTGTAACCGGATCGATGCGGTGCGCGGCTTTCCGTCCGGCGATCATAAGAGAAACATCAGTGTGCCGCGCGACCCTGCGGCGCGGCCCCGGCATGGACAATCATCCGGCGATCGGCCACGGTGCCGCCGTGCCGAAAGAGTAGAAATCTGAGCCTTTTATCCGATGGCGGTTTGCCGAATGGTCCCGGATCCGGCCTGCTCGTGTCGGCGTATGGCGGACTGATCGACCGCGAGGGCCCGTGCCGATTCCCGCCGCGACGCAAGCTTCCCCGACGCCCCTGATGGCGCAAAGCGTGGCCGATCCCAACCTCGACAAGGCGCAGGATCGGGCCGACGGCACGGGGCTGCCGTTTTGGGCCGGCTGGCCGACGCGCACGCGGCTCATTCTGGTCGTGCTCGCCATCGACATCGTCGCCGCCCTCGCCTCCTGCGGCGTGATCGTGCTGACCGCGCGCAGCGCCGTGCAGGTCGAGACGGCGGCCGGTCTCGCCACCGTCGAGCCCTTGGTCGCCGACACCATCCGCTCCCTGCGCAGCCCCAGCCCCGAGAGCGTGCTCCACACCCTCGACCTGCGCTTTCAGGCCCTGCGCCATGTCCGCGTGACCATCCTCGATGCGGAGGGCAAGCGTGTCGGTTTCGGTCCCTCCGAGCAGGTGCGCGAGCAGCGGACGTCGCCGCGCTGGTTCGTCCGGCTGATCGCCCCCGAGCCGCGCCAGCACGATCTGCCCATCGTCGTGAAGGGCGAGCGGATCGGCACCGCCGCGATCACGACCCAGCCCCTGGACGAGATCGAGGAGGTCTGGGGCTATGCCCGCTCGCTGGCGCTCGCCAGCCTGATCCTGAACCTCGCGGTGCTGGCTGCCCTCACCCTGGCGCTCGGGCGCATCCTGCGGCCGCTCGGGCGCCTCGCGGATGGGCTGAACCGGCTGGAGCGGCACGATTACACCGCCCATCTCGACCCGCCCGCCTCCCGCGAACTCGCGGTGATCGCCGAGCGCTTCAACCGCGTGGCCGGGGCGCTCTCCGACGCGCGGGCCGCCAACGGCCGCCTCAACCGCCAACTGCTGACGGCCCAGGATGACGAGCGCGCCCGCATCGCCCTCGAACTCCACGACGAGTTCGGCCCGTGCCTGTTTGCGCTTGAGGCGAACGCGGCCTCCGTCGCGCGGCTCGCCGCCAGCCCCGGCGAGATCGACCGCGGCCGGCTCGCGTCGCGGGCCGGCGACATCGGCAGCATCGTCGGCCAGGTTCAGGTCCTCAACCGCGACCTTCTCAACCGCCTGCGCCCGCACGGGCTCGGCGAGGTGCCGCTGACGGATTGCCTCAACCTGCTGCTCCGAGACTTCCGACGGCGCCATCCCGAGACCGCCTTCGATGGTGCGTTCGAGGGCTTGGCCCGCGGCTACGGCGACATCGTCGATCTCACCGTGTTCCGCTGCATCCAGGAGAGCAGCACCAACGCTGTGCGCCACGGCGCCGCCCGCCACGTCCGGGCCCGCGCGACGGAGGAGACCGACGCCGCCGGCCTGACGGTCCTGCGGGTGAGCGTCGAGGATGACGGCACCGGCATCACGCCCGGCCACCGTGTCGGCCTCGGCCTGTCGGGGATGCGCGAGCGGGTCGAGGCGCTCGGCGGTCATTTCAGTCTCGATACGGCGTCTCTTGACAACAACGCCTCCGGAACCGTTGTCCGGATCACCCTCCCGATCGATCCCGAGCGCGACGGCAGCGAGGTTCCACCTCCGCCCGTCGCGCCGCAACCCAAGTGATGCGTGTACGATGAACGCGCCGGTCAGCAGCCCCATGATGAGAGCAGCGTCGAGCAAGGGTGCCGCCACCCCCGTCCTGGTCATCGACGATCACCCGATCGTCCTCCAGGGCTGTCGCCGCGTGCTGGAGGATGCCGGAATCGAGACCGTGGTCGAGGCGACCGGCGTCGTCTCCGGTTACCGCGCCTTCCACCGCCTGCGCCCGCCGGTGGTGATCTGCGATCTCACCTTCCAGGGCAGCGGCCTCGCCGGCCTTGCCCTGATCCGGCGCATGCGCGCCATCGAGCCCGAGACCCGCGTGCTCGTGTTCTCGATGCACAACGACCCCGTCATCGTCTCGCGGGCGCTGGAGGCCGGGGCGCTCGGCTACGTGCTCAAGGATCACGCTTCGAACGAGCTGTTCCAGGCGTTCGAGCGGGTGCGCGCGGGCGAGGTCTATCTCGACCGGCGGCTGGCCACCGAGGTCGCGATGTTGCGCGCCGATCCGCGCCGCACCCCGGAGACGCAGCTCACGCCGCGCGAGCAGCAGATCCTGGCGCGCCTCGCCCAGGGCAAGTCCTACGGCGCCATCGCCGCCGACCTCTCGGTCAGCTACAAGACCGTCACCAATGCCTGCTCGCAGATGCGCCAGAAGCTCAGGGTGCGCACGCTGGCCGAACTGATCCACGTCGCGGTGACCCAGGCCCAGCGGCAGGGTTGATCCTTTTCACAAGACGGAGCGCCGCCCTTGGCCGAAGACCTCTCAGCCGGGCGCTTCTCGCAGGAAGCCTGGGCCCGCAATCTCGCGGCCTTTGAGGCGATCCGCACGATGCCGTTCAACGCGGAACTGGCGGACGGCTCTCTGAGCCCTGAGCGGTTCCGCCGCTACATCGTGCAGGACGCGCATTACCTCATCGGCTTCGGCCGGGCGCTGGCGCTCGCCGCCGCCAAGGCGCCGCATCCCGACCGGATCGTGCAGTTCGCCCGCGGCGCCGAGACCGCCATCGTGGTCGAGCGCGCGCTGCATGGCGGCTTCTTCCAAGAATACGGCATCGATGCCGGGACGTTTGCCGCAACGCCCCTCTCGCCGGCTTGCGACCACTATGTCGCGTGGCTGATCGCGACGGCCTATGCCGAGCCCTACGAAGTCGTACTCGGCGCGCTTCTTCCCTGTTTCTGGATCTACGCCGAAGTCGGCCGCGACATCTTCGCCCGCGCCAAGCCCGACAATCCCTACCGCGCCTGGATCGACACCTATGCCGGCGAGGAGTTCGGCGAGGCGGTGGCCGCGATGATCGCCGCGACCGACGAGGCGGCCGCCGACGCCTCCCCGGCCCTGCGCGCGCGGATGCACGCGGCCTACACCCACGCGACCCGCCTCGAATTCGGCTTCTGGGACAGCGCCTACCGGGATCTCACCTGGGCGCTGTGAGCTGGGGTCGCCGCCACGGACCTCGGCGCGGCCGCTTCGCGTGACAGCTTGGCCGGGTCCTTGCACCGCAATGTCGCCTGAGGCCGTTGCGCCCGCGCCGGTTTCACGATTCATCTGTGTGAGAATTCGGCCGCTCCGTCAGAGGAGTTCGGCCGGTACGAGGGGGTTGGGGCAGATATGGCGTCAGGCTTGGCGAGTGACCTTTTCCGGATCAAGACGCTCGAACGGCTCAACGCCGACGCCGAATCCGGCGAGAACAAGCTGGAACGCCATCTCGGCCCCTGGAGCCTGATCGGCCTCGGCATCGGCGCGGTGATCGGGGCGGGCCTGTTCTCGCTCACCGGCATCGCCGCGGCGGAGCATGCCGGCCCGGCGGTGACGCTCTCCTTCGCCATCGCGGCGATCGGCTGCGCGCTTGCGGGCATGTGCTACAGCGAACTCGCCGGCATGATCCCGGTGGCGGGCTCGGCCTACACCTACACCTACGCCACGATGGGCGAATTCATCGCCTGGATCATCGGCTGGGATCTCGTGCTCGAATACGCGGTCGGGGCGGCCACCGTCTCGGTGAGCTGGTCGCGCTACGTCGCCCGCTTCATGCGCGATACCTTGGGCATCAACCTGCCGGGCTCGCTCGTGCACTCGCCCTTCGAGACCTACCAGCTCGCCGACGGCACGCTGGCGCACGGCATCGTCAACGTGCCGGCGATCCTGATCGTGGTGGCGGCCTCGACCCTTCTGATGATCGGCATCCGCGAATCCGCCCGCGTCAACGGCGCGGTGGTGCTGCTCAAGCTCGCGGTGGTGGCGATCGTGATCGGGGTCGGCCTGTTCTACGTGAAGGCGCAGAACTACGACCCCTTCCTGCCGGCCAATACCGGCACCTTCGGCGAGTATGGCTGGAGCGGCGTGATGCGCGCGGCCGGCGTGGTGTTCTTCGCCTATGTCGGTTTCGACGCGGTCTCGACCGCGGCGCAGGAGGCCAAGAACCCCCAGCGCAACATGATGATCGGCATCCTCGGCTCGCTCGCGATCTGCACGGTGCTCTACATCGCGTTTGCGGGCGTGCTGACAGGCCTCGTCCACTACGAAGCCATGCGCGGCGATGCCGCCCCCGTGAACACCGCGATCGCCGCGACGCCCTTTCCGTGGCTGAAGAGCCTCGTCACCTTCGGCGTGATCTGCGGCTTCTCGACCGTGATCCTCGTGCTGCTGCTCGGCCAGAGCCGGGTGTTCTACTCCATGTCGAAGGACCGGCTGCTGCCGGGCTTCTTCTCGGCGATCCATCCGAAGTGGAAGACGCCCTACCGTTCGAACCTGTTCTTCATGGTGTTCACGAGCGCGCTCGGCGGCTTCCTGCCGATCTCGCAACTCGGCCACATGACGAGCATCGGCACGCTGCTCGCCTTCATCCTCGTCTGCGCCGGCGTCGTCATCCTGCGCCGCACCCAGCCCGACGCGCCGCGCGCCTACCGCACCCCGCTGGTGCCGTTCGTGCCGATCCTCGGCGCCCTGTTCTGCCTCGGTATGATGGTCTCGCTCGATGGCGATACGTGGCTGCGCCTCATCATCTGGCTGGCGATCGGCCTCGTGATCTACTTCGCCTGGAGCCGCAAGCACAGCCGCATCGGCCGCGAGGAAGGGGCGAACGCGACCTCGGCTCTGTAAGGGTGCCGAATGCGGCCGCTCTCCCGCCTGGGAGAGGGGCCGCGCCTGCCGGGTAATGATGCTTCCTTCGGCATGGTGATCCGTCCCCGGAGGTGACAGGGCCGGCGCCGAGATCACGGGCTGTCGGGCCGCCTCAGGCCCGGCGTGCCAGCGCCACCACCGGCGGTTCGGCGAGGCCGACGAGCGGCCGGCCCACCTCGATCGACTGCCGCTCGCGGGCGATGAAGGCGGTGGGCATCTCGGCCTGCATCTCGGCCTCGACCGAGCGCAACTGCACGTCCGAATGGCAGGGATGGAGGTGGATGATGGCGAGCGCCTTGGCGCCCGCGCCCTTGGCCAGTTCCACGCCCTTCTGCCAGGTCGAGTGGCCCCAGCCCTTGCAGCAGGGATACTCGCCCTCCGTGAACATGCCGTCATAGACGAGGAGGTCGGCCCCCTCGACGAAGCGGCACAGGTCCGGATCGGGCCAGTTCACGCCGTGCTCGATGTCGCTGATGATGCAGAGCCGCTTGCCACCATGGTCGAAGCGGTAGCCGGTCGATCCCTGCGGGTGGTCGAGCAGAATCGTATCGACCCGGATGCCGTCGGCAAAGGTGAGCGGCTCGCCCGCGCGGAAGCCGTGATGCGCGAAGGTACAGGGCAGCACGTCGAGCGTGACGGGAAAGAGCGGCGGCGAGAACAGCCGGCCGAGGGCCTCCTCGGCGCTGGCCCCGTCGAGGTTGCCGCAATAGGTGTGGATCGTGCGGGCTCCGTCCAGAACTGCTGGTTTGAAGAACGGCAGGCCCGCCGTGTGATCGAGATGCAGGTGGCTGAACAGCAGGTCGATATCCTGCGGCAGGCTCTCGCAGCAGTTGCGCCCGAAGGCGCCGAGGCCCGAGCCGGCATCGATCACGAACAGACGTTCCCCGCAGCGGATCTCCAGGCACGGCGTATTGCCGCCGAACTCGGCGTTCTCCGGGCCGCTGACCGGCGTAGAGCCGCGGACGCCCCAGAAACGCAGGACGAGGGAATCGTCCTTGGCTGGATATGGCAGGGTCATGGATCGGTACCAATGCTCGACCTCGGGCCGGGCTTTCTCTGGTGGTAGTGGTGCCGCCGCACGCATCCGCGCTATGGATCCGCGGCTGTTCTTCGGCCCCTCTTCAGGCTCCGAGTGTACAGTGCGGAGATGGGGGGCCGCCATTCGGGTTTGTGTGCGTGCTCGCACACGCCGTTTTGAGCGGCTCCAAGTCAGCGCTGGGCCAGTTTCTCAATCGGGGGTTGCGAAGGGGCGAGGTCGGGCGGCGGCAGCGTACGCTCGATCGCCGTGCGGGCGAGGCTCGGCCAGGTCTGTGCATAGCGCGTGACCGGTGCCGTGATGCGGGCGGTCGCGGCGGCGTAGGGCGGCACGAAACTCGCGGTCCGCATGGTGAGCGACGGGCTGGCCGTGCCGATCCAGGCCGCCCATAAGGCGTCCGGTACGGGCGGCGGTGGCGGCGCCCTGCGGCGGGCGGGGATCAGCACGACCTCTTGGCCGGCATAGGCCAGCGCCTCCGGCCGGCTGATATCGCCCACCGGATGACCCTGAAGGATCCGCGCCGCCCAGAAGGCGTGCTGGCCGCCGTCGGAATAGGTCGTGCGCACGGCCGCCGCGCCCTCCTCCACTAGGGCGGCGATGCGGTCGGTCTCGTCCTTGTGCAGGGCGGTGAAGGCCGCCTCCTTGGCCGGATCGCGCGAGGGCGCGAAGGTGTAGCGGCCGCCCGCGACGCTCACGGCCGGCTCCTCGCCGGTCGCCTCGAAGCGGTCCGAACCCTCCTTCAACTGGCGCCAGAAGGCGATGTTCGGGTCGGTCCGGTGCCGGGCCATGTTCGCGGCGGTCATCCGGAACGGGAAGGACTGAAACTGAAACGCGCCCTGCCCGCCGGCGAACGCCTCGCGGGCGATCGCGAACAGTTCGCCCGCGACCGCATCCGTCATGGCAAAGCAGCCCATCGACGAGCAGACGCCGTGCACCATCACCGCCGAGCCGGTGGAGCCGTGCGCCCGGTCGTAGGCGTTGGGGTAGCCGACGTCGAAGGAGAGGTAGTAGCGCGAGTTCGGGTTCATCTGGCTTTTCGCCACCGTGTAGAACCCCTCCGGCGTCTGCCGGTCGCCGCTCTTGGTCTTCGGCCCGAGTTGCCCGGACCAGCGGCAGATCGGATAGGTCTTGATCGGCACGTAGCGCCCGCTGGCGTTGCGCTTCCAGACCTCGATCTCGGATTCCTTCTTGTAGGCCCGCAGCACGATCGGCGAGGCGGCGTTGGTGCCGCGCGCGGCCATCAGCGCCAGGGTCGCCGCCGGGATCGGCGCATTCGCCTTGTCGGCCCGGGCGAGCGTGTTCGACGCGGTGAGGATCGCCAACCCGACCAGCCCCGGAATCAAGGTTCTGAGGAAGGATCTCACAGAGCCTCGAGAGCGGTTCGGGGGAAGCATGCACCGTCTCGATCGAGGCCGACCGGCAGTGCCCGCGGGCGACGGAACCGGATCGTGCACAAGCTTTGGGGCGGTTTTGCGGGAAAGGGAAGCGCTCAGACGGTCACCGCCTCGGTTTCCTGCGGATCGCCGCTCACCACCGTGTTGCGCTCCACCCGCAGCACCGCATCGAACGGCGCCTGCCGGTTCAGGGTGTCCTCATCGGGCAGGCAGACGATCAGCGCCGCCCCGGCGCGCAGCGCCCGCAGGCGCTCGATCCGGGCGGTGATCTCGTCGGGCTTGCGGTCGTCGAGGGGAGAGGCCGACCACGAGGATGTCCGGGCGGCGCACGAGGCAGCGCACGAACTCGATCGCCACCCGTTCGCGCGGGCCGATGGCGCCCTCCCCCAGGATCGCGCGCTGGCCTTGGCCCGCCACCGCCACGCCCGCCTCGATCCGCGCCGCGAGGCCGAGCCGGTAGACGGTGGGCTCCAGCCCCTGCTCGGCGAGCACCCGGCGCACCAGAGCGCGCACCCGCCCCTCGGCGCCCGCTTCGCCTTGGGTGATGCGCCCGAACAGCAGGTTCTCCTCCAGGCTCGCGGCGGCGGTGAGCCGGGAGGGATCGTAGAACTCGACCTTCTCGCGGTAGCGCGGCGGCAGCATCGCCGCGAAGGAGTGGCGGGCGGCGACCAGACGCTGCTCGAGCGCCTCGTCGATCAGGCCGAAGCGGTGGCGGGTCTCGCTGTAGCGCAAAGCGAGCCCGATCAGCCGCTCGCGGTCGCGGTGCCCGGCCGGGCCGCGCCGGAAACCGCGGGCCTCGGGCTGGCGCGCGACCAGATCCTCGAAATAGCCCCGCTCGGCCGCCGGAAACAGCGAGAAGGTCTCGAATAGCGGGTGGTCGTCGGGCAAGTCGGCAAAGATCTCGACGGTGGAGCGCGCCACTTGCAGCCCGACATCGACCAGGGTTCGCGTGAGATCCTCCGCCTCCAGCACGGCGCGCAGGTAGGGGGTGGGCCGCGAGCCGCGCTTGCGAGAAGGCCGGGCTCACCGCCTCGCCGAACAGGATGTTCTCGCCGATATCGGCCTGATGGTTGTAGCGGGCCGGATCGAACGGCTCGACGAGCCGGGCCATGCCCTCGCTCGCCAGCGCCTCGCGCACGGCCCAGCGGGCGGCGACGACTGCCGCGGCAGTGGCGGGATCGTCCTCGGGATCGACCGAGGCTTCCAAGCCCCGCTCGTAGACGAAGGCGTCGAGCCCCGTGAGTTTGAGGATGGCGATGCGCTCGGCCAGCCCCGAAGCCTCGCGGTCGCCGCTGCGGGCACCGTAGAGCAGATTCTGGCGCAGCGTCCCCTCGATCAGGATCGCCTCCGAGCCGGCCAGCGCGATCCGCCGGGCGCGCTCGGCGGAGTCGAAGGCGCGCAGGTCGGTGCCGCCATAGGTGACGGCGCCGGCGGTGGGCTCGATCTGCCCGGCAAGCAGGGCGGCGAGCGCCCGCGATCCGCTGCCGCGGTGACCCACGATCGCCACATGCGCCGGCATCGGCAGGGCGAGATCGACGCCCGTCAGCCGCTCGCCGCTGCCGGGATCGTAGGCGCCGACGCCCTTCGCGACGAGGGCGCCCGCCGCCGGGAACGGGACCGCCTTGCGCGACCGGTTCCCCGGCAGGCGGGGGCTCAGGGCGTCGAGCGTCTCGGCAATGGTGCGGAACAGCGGGGCGGCCGCCCGATACTGGCTCCACAGCCGCAGGCTGATCGCGACGAGGGTTGCCGCCAGAGCGAAGGCGCCGGCCGCGGCGACCAGCGCTCCGGGCAGGACGTTGTCGGCCTCCGTGGCGGCCTCGCCCTGCCACAGGGCGGTGGCGACGAGGAGGGCGGGCAGGATCACGACAAGCGCGAGCGCCGGGGCCCGCGCATAGGCGAGCCGGGCCTCGGCCCGTACCAGCGCGCTGCGCGCCGCCCGTGCCCGCAGCCCCAGGCGGCGTCGCTCGAACGCCGCCGCCCCGTGGGCGCGCACCGCCGGCATCCGCCGGATCAGGTCGCGCAGGCCCGCCTCCGTCGCGGCAGTGTCGGCGAGGCGCAGGCTGCGCCGGGCGGCGGTGCGGCTGGCGAGCAGGACCCGCGCCAGCCCGACGGCAGCGAGCAAAAGCGCGATCACCGGCACGAGGCGCGGGGCCGCGAGTTCCGCCATGACGAGGGCCAGCAGGATCGCGGCGAGCGTCAGGCCGGGCACGACGATGCCGACCGCCGCGAGCGGGCCCATCCGCGCCAGCGCTTGGCCGACGAGGCCGGGCAGCGCCCGGAGATCCTCGCGGGCACCGGGCGGCGAGGCGAGGATCGCTTCGGTGGCCCGCGCCCGCAGCCGCGCCGTGGCCCGGGCCTGGACGGAGAAGCAGAGATACGCGACCGCGGCCCCGAGGGCGGCCAGCAGCAGGGCTGCGGCGGCCAGCGAAGTCAGCGCGATCAGCGGCAGTTCCGTCGGCGGCAGGCTCCAGCCCGGGAACAGGATCGGCGCTTCGTGTCCGTGATGGCCCGGCAGCGGCAGGGCGATCCGCAGGAAGGGCAGGAAGTCCGGGCTGCTGCGGGTCAGCACCGCGATGAGGTCGCGCAGGCACAGCAGCACGAACAGCGCCAGCGGTCCGCCGAAGCCCACCGCCAGCGCGAGCGCCGCCGCGTGCCGACGCGGCGACGAGGCCCAGGCGAACAGGACGGGATCACGCTCCATCGGCATTCCGGGCGCCCGGCCAAGCCGTGGCCGACGAATTCGCGGCGGTGGGGTGCGGCATCGGAGAACGGTTTCGGCGCTGTGAAGGACGATCCGGCGGGCTGGCGCGTGAGGAAGCCGTCACGGATCGTCCTCTTCGCACGGAAACGCCGCGGCGCAAGCCCGCGCGGCCGGCGCGTCGCATTGCATTCCCGCCGCGGCATTGCTCTTTGGTGCGGGAGAGCACATGGCGGGCGATCCGCGTTCGAGTCCGTGGGCGGAGGGCCAGCCTTTCCCGCATTTCCCAGCCATCCCGTTCGGCAGCGCCCTTCCCCACCCTCCCTTCGGACGAGACCGGATGGCCGTGCGAGACACACCATCGCCCGCCTTTGTCCTTCAGGATCGAAGTCGCGCGCAGCCTGCGGCCGACCGTTGAGCCGATGACCGAACGCGCGTTTCCACCTGCCGCCGAGACCGTTCCCCTCTACGGCGCGCCGGTGATCGGGCCCGACGAGACGGTCACCTCGATCGCTGCCGCGCTCGCGGGGAGCGTGCTCGCGCCGGCCGGCCGCCTTTGGTGGCTCGCCGTTGCCGGAACGCTCGTCCCGATCCTCGTCTGGGCCGGTCTGCGCTCGACCGTGCCGGCCGCGTTCGGTCCGGCCGCCGCCGCGTGGTGGATCGGGCTCGCCGCGGGGTGCCTGCTGATCTCGGGGCTGCTGCTACTCGCGGGCGTGGCCTGGCGCTGCGGAATCGGCCGCCTGACACAGACCGCTGCCCTGCTCTGCGCGGGTCTCGCTGCGCTCTATCCGGTGCCGGTCCATCCGGTGAGCCTCGGGGCCTTGCTCCTGGCGAGCCTCGGCCTGTGGGCGGCGCCGCTCCTGCCAGATCTGGCGGTGTTGCGCGACGCCGCGGGGCCGGATCGCCGACGCGCCCGCCTCTACCGAGCGCTCTCCGCCGGCTGGTGCGGCTCGGCGCTGCAATGGCTCGCCTGGGAGCGGGCTTGCCGGGGGTTCGGCCTGCTCGGCATTCTCGCGGCGGTGGCGGTGCTGATCGACCTCGCGCTGGCGGCCGCCCTTCGCACCGACCGGCACGACACCCTGCTTCCGGTCGCCCTGCTGGTCGAGGCGGTGCTCTCGGGCGCCGGGCTGATCGCGGCACTCGCCATGACCCTGCGCCGAGGCCGCGGGCTCGACGGCCTCATCACCGGCCGCCACCTCGACATCCTGGGGCGGCTACTGCTCGCCTTCGGCCTGGCCGCCCTCTATTGCCACGTCACCGAGATCGTCACCGCCCTTCTCTACGGCGACGCGGCCGAGCGGGCGCGCCTGACGCGCCGGCTCCTCGGCGACGAGGCGCCCGCCTTCTGGATACTCATGCTCGCCGGGCTTCTCCCCACGCAATTGTTCTGGATCCCCGCCATCCGCCGCAGCGCCCTCGCCCTCGGCCTGATCGGCGCCCTCGTCGCCGTCGGCCTCGGTGCGGATCATGTGCTCGCCACGCGGATCGGGGCGACGGGGGCGGCCCTGGCGGATCTCCTGACCGCGGGGATCGCGACGCTGGGCTCCGCTGGGCTGTTCGTCCTCGGCCTGTTGCTTCTTTTCCGTCTCGTGCCGCCGGTCGGAATCGCCGAGACACGCCAACTCGCCCTCGCCCAGAACGCGGACGCCGCGCCGCGGGTGCCGGAGACCGCGCCGGACGCCCGGCCGGGCCCGTTCGCCGTGCAGCCCCTTGCCCAACCCCCCGGCCAGCCCCCTGGCCTCATCGCGATCTTCGCCTCGGAGGCCGGGCTGGCCGAGGCGGCGCGTGGGCTCTCGGGGCCCCGCGCGCCGCGCCTCGACGCCTTCGGTCCGGTGCCGATGCCGGAGGCCGCCGCTGCCCTGCACCGGGAGGAGCGAAGCCTGAACCGCCTCGCCCTGTTCGGTGCCTTTCTCGGATTTGCGGCCTTCCTCGCCATCCGCATCGTGGGCCTTGCCGGGGACATGCCGGACGGGCCGGCGAGCGTGGCGGCACTCCTCGCCCGCCCGCTCTCTTGGCCCGATTCCTGGCCCAATTCCTGGTCGACCGCTTGGCCAACGCCTTGGCCGGCCGCGTGGCCGTTATCCTGGGCCATGGCGGCGGTGCCAGCTCTCTCCGCGGCGGCGGCGGGCGGCGTGCTCGGCCTTGCGGTCGCGCTCCTGTCCGTTGTGAGAGCCGGGCAGGTCGGCCGCCTCCCCCCCTCCGCCCTCGCCGGACATTTCGTGCTGACGATCGAGCCCTCCGGCGCGCCGTTCATTCCGGCGGCCCTCGCCCGGCGCCTCAACGCCCTGCCGACGGATGCGGGACGTCCCCTCGCCCTGTACGGCCTCGCCGCCGGGGAGCCGCAGCGGTGAGCGCGGAGGAGAAGGGCGGCGCCGCCCGCAAGGCGACGGGGGCGAAATCCGCCAGCGCCTATTTCCGCGATCCGGCCCGCCGCCCGGCAGCGGCCTTCGCGGCCGGACTGGCCTGCCTGCTGCTGGCGTTCCACCATGCCGGACTGCCCCGGCTCGCGCCGTCCTATCTCGCCGCCTGGACCTGCCTCCTCGCGCTGCCGGCGGGTGCTTTGCCCGTCGTCATCATGATCGAGCGGGCCGATGCGTGGCGCCCGCAGCCCGAGACCGCATTGCTGGAGACCCTGCGCGGCCTGCTCGTGCTGATGCCGGTGGCCGCGATCCTCGCTCTGCCGATCCCGGTGGCCGCCTTCCTGCTCTACCCGGCGCCGGATAGCGCCGGGCCGGATGGCCCGCTCGCCCTGTTCGGGGCCGCGCCGCCGCTGCTCGCCGCCCGCCTCGCCCTCTACTTCGCGCTCTGGACCGGGCTCGCCCTGCTCTTCGCCCGCCGCGGCGGCGAGCCCTGGGCCAAGGCTGGCCGGATCGACGACGGGCGGGCTGTGCTCGGCCTCGGCCTCCACACCGTGGTCGGCACGTTGGCCGCGGACGATCTCGTCATGTCGGTTGGAACCGATCCTGGCCAGCGCTTCCATGCCAGCGCCTTCGGCCTGCTGGTGCTGGCGGCGTGGTCGAGTCTGGCGCTCGCCGCCGCGATCCTCGTCGCGCCGCCCGATGCCGGGCCTGCCCGGCGCCGGCACGATCGGCTCACGCCGCTCGCCGTGCTGCTGCTCGTCTGGGCCGGCCTGCACGTCGTGCAGTTCCTGATGCTCGGCGCCGCCGCCGATCCGGGGGGCCGCCGCGTGGTACCGGTTGCGCGCGGGCTTTTCCGGCCGCGCCTTGGCGCTGTCCGCGGCCGTCGTCGTGGGGCTGGCCGCCATCCTGACCCTGCGTCCCGGCGAGAACCGCACGCGGCTGGTGGCGGCGCTCGCCGTCGCGGTCCATCTCGCCGAACTGTTCTGGTTCGTCACGCCCGCCTTCCGCGGCCACTTCCGCGTCGGCCTCACCGACCTTCTGGCGCTCGCGGGAATGATCGGGCTCGCCCTGGGATTGGCGCCCGCGGTCCGCCGCCTGATTCCGGGTCTCGCCGTCACCCCCGTCTGGCCGGGCCGCGAGCGCGCGCGCGGGAGACCGGGCGCGGCGGCGGGGGACATGCACCGCAAATCGGTTGTTCCTCCCCCCGAAGCTTCCTAGTTTCCCCTCCCCGCCTCTCTCGATCCTACCGCGCGCGACGCAGAAGACCCCGGCCACCATGTGCGAACTGCTCGGAATGAGCGCGAATGTGCCGACCGATATCCGCTTCTCCTTCGCGGCTTTGGCCCGGCGCGGCGGCGAGACCGGCCCGCATGCCGACGGCTGGGGCATCACCTTCTACGAGGGGCGCGGCTGCCGCTCCTTTCACGATCCCGAGCCCAGCGCCCGCTCCGAACTCGCCAAGCTCCTGCGCCGCTATCCGATCAAGAGCCGCATCGTCGTCGCGCATGTCCGCAAGGCCAATCGCGGGCGCGTCAGCCTGGAGAACACCCACCCCCTTCTCCCGCGAGCTGTGGGGCCGGCGCTGGACCTTCGCCCATAACGGCCAGCTCAAGGGCGTGAAGCGGCTGCCGCTCGGCCGGTTCGAGCCGGTCGGCACCACCGACAGCGAACACGCCTTCTGCTGGATGCTGTCGCAGCTTCAGGAGCGCTTCCCCAAGCCGCCCCGCGCCGCGACCCTGGAGGCGGCGATTGCGGGTTACGCCCTCATCCTTTCGGAGCGCGGCGTGTTCAACATGCTGCTTTCCGACAGCCGCGTGCTCTACGCCCATTGCGGCAAGCGGCTCTGCTACCTCACCCGCCGGGCGCCGTTCGGCACGGCGACGCTGATCGACGAGGATTGGCGGGTCGATTTCGCTCAGGAGACCACCGAGACCGATATCGTCACCATGATCGCCACGCGGGCGCTGACCCGGGACGAGACGTGGACCGAACTGGAGCGCGGCGACACCCTCGTTCTCACCGACGGGGTGGTGCGGGTGCGGAAGGGCGCGACGCGGCGGCGCGCGCGGCCGATGCCGGAGATCCACGGCGCGGTCTGAGGGCGATCGATCGGGAAAGGCGGAGGGGCCTGCCGATTTGCCGCATTCAAGCGGCAGGATCGGCGAATCATCTCACTCTTCGGGCGACAGACTACCGTCTGGTGTGCAAGCGTGGCAGTATTTCGCGTGGCGCGGGTGTGCGTGATCGGGCCGATGCGCTACAACTATGTTAAGGGCCGTGCCGGGGCCTGCCCCGTGTGCGGCACTGCGCCGGCATTGCCGAAAAGTCCCGATCGCGAAGAGCCCGATGCGTAACGATACCGAAGCGACCCTGGATCGTCCCGCGATGACAGACGGCCGTCCCAAACTTTCCGACTCAATCCGCAGCCATCTCGGCGATCATCTGCGCAGCGTGTACGACACGCTCGGCGCGGGCGAGGACACACCGTCCCGCTTCTCCGAACTGATCGGCAAGCTCGAAGCGGCCCTCAAGGCGCAGGGCGAGCGGATCGATCCCGAATTCCGCAACGGCCTGCTCTCCGCGGTGCCGTCCTTGCGCGCCTTCGCCCTGTCGCTGACCTCGAACCCCGCGCGCTCCGACGACCTCGTGCAGGACACCCTGCTCAAGGGTTGGCAGCACCGCGCCCGCTTCCAGCCGGGCACGAACCTCAACGCGTGGCTCTTCACGATCCTGCGCAACATCTTCTACTCGGATCACCGCAAGCGCGTGCGCGAGGTCGAGGATCAGGACGGCTCCTACGCCGCCCGCCTCGCGACCGCGCCGCATCAGGGCGACCGGCTCGATGTCGAGGATCTGCAGACGGCGCTCGCCAAGCTGCCGCCGGACCAGCGCGAGGCCCTCGTGCTGGTGGGCGCCGAGGGCGTCTCCTACGAGGAGGCCGCGACCATCATGGGCTGCAAGGTCGGCACGGTGAAGAGCCGCGTCAGCCGCGCCCGCGGCCGTCTCGCCGAACTCCTCGGGTATGACGAGGAGGATCTGTCCTCTGACCGTCTCATCCAGTCGGCGATGCCCGACGCCTGATTGTTGGCTCGAAGGACGCCGGAACCGTCTCGCCATCGAAACGGTGGCGACGGATGCGGTAAAGGCCGAGCGGTTTGCCCGATGATGGGCAGACGGGTCCGACTTACGGGACTTGGTGATACGGCCCGCTTTACGGTCTCGGACCCGTATCTGCTTCCGTGCAGCGGGTTCCGGTCAAGACCGTGGTTGGGGTCTCGAATCTCGTAGCGTCGATTGCTGAAAGCCGTCGGACTCCGGGCCGGACGATGCCCTGAAGGACGCTTCGGAGGCAGCCCGATCGTATCCGTGGGGCCGACGTACCGACTCTTGATCATGTCGGGGTCGTTGCGCGAACGCGAACCTCTGATTAGCCTTGCCGGAAGCTGGAAACCACGTGGGCGTCCCGTCGCGAAAATCCGACGTTGGACGAAGCCCGCCGAGCTGAATGCGACTGGCTCGCGGGGCCTGTCTCTGGGGGAGCCCGTCTTCGCGAGATGGCGCAGGCCGCATCGGGACGCGGCGCCTTGTGAGTGCGTCTGCGGTGAGCAGAGGGCTACACAGGCCGTCAGCGAATAGAGCGCGCGAGCAGCGAAGCGCTGCCGCTGCGTCTGCAAGCCTTCCTGCGACGCATTGAGAGCGGTCGGCCGGCCCGGCGGCCTTGCGATCGGCCCGGGCTTCGACTGCGCAGACCCTATCGACCCGCCGTATCGGAGCCGGCCAGCGGAGTCCGATGACTCCGCCAACGCGGCATCGATCCTCAGGCGGCCTTGCGGCGCCCGCCGGTCTTGCGGCCTTCGCCGGCAGCGGCCTTGCGGCGCGGCTCAGGGGCCGCTTCCGCCACCACCTCATCGACCGGCTCCGCGGCCTTCGCCGAGGATTTGCGGCGCTGCTGGCCGAGGCCGAGATCCTTGGCGAGCGCCGAGCGCGCGGCCGAATAGTTGGACGAGACCGTCGGATAGTCGGCCGGCAGGCCGTAGCGGCGGCGGTAGCCGTCGATGTCGAGGCCGTGCGTGGTCAGGTGCCGCTTGAGCGTCTTGTATGGCTTGCCGTCGATGAAGGAGATCAGGGCATCCGGCGTGATCGACTTCTTGATCTGGGCCGGTGTCGCCCGCTCGACTTCTTCTTCCTTGGGCGCCTGCGGTGCCGACAGGGCGACCAGGGCCGCATGAACCTGAACAATCAAGCCCGCGAGTTCAGGCGACGGCAGAGAGTTGTTGGAGACATAAGCCGAGACGAGATCGGCTGCGAGTTCGATACGGTCGTGTTGCGTGACCTGATTGGTTTCCGACATTGTACGTGATCCTATTTGCCCCTCGTTCTTGTGAGCTAAAAGGATCTGAAAAAGATTCAAGTCCGGTTCTAGCCATTTTCCTGGAAAACGACTGCAAAATCGAGAAAAAACCACGATCTGGCTGCTATTGCGAACGATCAGTCCGGATCAGACACCAGGTTGCGATCGCTCCAGGTGGTGCATGCAAGCTGAGGTTCGATCAAGCGCACGATGAAGGGCGCTTGATTCGTCCGTTCAACAAACTGTGAGAGGTCAGTCCGAGCTGAGCGCGGCTCTCGGCAGGTCGAACCGGCCGGCTTTCATGGATCACGGCAGGTCCGGGATGGTTCGCCCCGCCATGACGGCGCAACTGTATCGGTCGGAGCCTGCCGTTAGAGGCCCGGCAGCATGGCCTCATCGTCGTCGCGCTGGCTGGCGGGACAACGTTGCCCGCTCGGCGGAGGCAGAGTGCAGCGATAGACCACCGCGTCGGGCGGTCCGAGGGTGGCGTTGAGCGGGACCGTGACGGTATCGCCGGAGAAGCGCCAGTGTCGGGTGCCGCGATCCCAGTAGAGCCACACGGTGGTTTCGTGGCCCTTCACGTCGAACACGGCGGCCTTCTTCGAGAGCGCCCGGAGGGTTCGCGGCTCGTAGAGGCCCTTGCGGCGATAGGCGGCGCGGGACTCGGCGTCCTGACGATCGACGAAGGTGTTCTGAACGATTTGCAGGGTCGCTCCGGGTTTGCGGAGGAATTTCTTGAAATCGCTCAGGGATCGCAAGACCACGGGCATGGTGTCCTTCCAATCGTCAAGTCACGGACGCATCCTGCATTGTGCGACGGCACCTTAGTTCCGCCGAGATGACAGTTATCCCTCACCCACAAAGGTGGTGTCGGGCGATATCCACGGGAAAACGGCGATATCCACGGGAAAACGGCGCTGTCCACAGGAGTCGAAGACTCTCAAGCTCGGCTGTTCGGCGCCTGCGGCTTGGTCCGGACCCGGCCTCGGCTTGACCTGCGGGCCGGGCTCGGGCGTTTAGGCCTCATGCTGCTCCAATTCTTCACGGGCCTGCGCGAGGCCCGCGTGCCGGTGTCCCTGCGCGAGTACCTCACGCTGCTCCAAGCGATGGAGAGCGACCTCGCGGACAAGCGGGTGGAGGAATTCTACTTCCTCGCCCGCACCGTGCTGGTGAAGGACGAGTCGAACCTCGACCGGTTCGACCGCGTGTTCGCATCCGTCTTCAAGGGGCTGGAAACGCTAGCCGAGGCGGTCGAACCCGCCGCCATCCCCGAGGAATGGCTGCGCAAGCTCGCCGAGAAGTATCTGACCGACGAAGAGAAGGCCGAGTTGAAGGCGCTCGGTTGGGACAAGCTGTTCGAGACGCTGAAACAGCGCCTCGCCGAACAGAAGGAGCGTCATCAGGGCGGGTCGAAATGGATCGGAACCGGGGGCACCTCGCCCTTTGGCGCCTACGGCTACAATCCGGAGGGAATCCGCATCGGCCAGGACGGCAACCGCAACTTCCGTGCGGTCAAGGTCTGGGATCGGCGCGAGTTCAAGGATCTCGACGATTCACGTGAACTCGGCACCCGCTCCATGCGGGTGGCGCTCCGCCGCCTGCGCCGCTTCGCCCGCACGGGGGCGGCCGACGAACTCGACCTCGACGGCACCATCCGCGAGAGCGCCCGCAAGGGCTTCATCGATGTGCGGCTGCGCCCGGAGCGGCGCAACGCCGTGAAGGTGCTGCTCTTCCTCGATGTCGGCGGTTCGATGGATTGGCATGTGGAGCTGGCCGAGGAGCTGTTCTCGGCGGCGCGCTCGGAGTTCAAGCACTTCGCGCATTTCTACTTCCACAACTGCCCCTACGAGGCGGTGTGGACGGAAAACCATCGCCGCCACGACGAGCGTATCCCGCTCCTCGACGTGATCCGCACCTATCCCTCCGACTACCGCTTGGTGTTCGTGGGCGATGCCTCCATGAGCCCCTACGAGATCGCCCATCCCGGCGGTTCGGTGGAGCACTGGAACGAGGAGGCGGGCGAGGTCTGGCTCGGCCGCGTGCTCGATCATTTCCCGAAGGCGGTCTGGCTCAACCCGATTCCAGCCGAGCACTGGGGCCACACCCACTCGATCGGCATGGTCCGCCGGATCTTCGCGGACCGGATGTTCCCGCTGACGCTCGAAGGGTTGGACGGGGCGATGCGGGCGCTGCTGCGCTAGAGCGCTTTCCGACGACAGGGTCGTGACGAGGACGGCCAGCGGCGGGAGCCCGCAGAGGCTGCCGACCAAGACAGGCTCCGGTTGGCACCGTGCCTCGGTCTGCTCAGCGCCGCAGGGCGAGTGGCCGAGCAGCAGCGTATCCTGTACCGGGCGGCGTTCATCGGCAGGACGAGCGCGGCGAGTCCGCCCGGAAAGAGGCAGGCCCTGCGCGGCGTCGCCTCAGCCCTGACGGGCCGGGGTCGTCACGATGAGGCCGTCGAGTTCAGCCGTCACGCGGATCTGGCAGCACAGGCGCGAGGTCGCGCGCACGTCCGAGGCGAAATCGAGCATGTCCTGCTCCATCGGCTCGGCCGGGCCAACCTTGTCGGCCCATTCCCCGTCCACATAGACGTGGCAGGTGGCGCAGGCGCAGGCCCCGCCGCACTCGGCATCGATCCCCGGAACGTTGTTGCGGATCGCCGTCTCCATGACGGTCGAGCCAACCTCGCCGTCGATCGTGCGGGCCGTGCCGGCGTGATCGACGAAGGTGATCTTGGGCATACCTTGCTCCGGGACGTGTCGGCGTCCGCCTGCGATCCTTCAGGGGGGCGGCGTGGCGCCTGCTTGCGGGCGGCCGAGTGAGAAAGCAAGCGCCAAGCCGGCGCTTTTCCGTCGCGCCGCCGGTGCCGATGCCGCGTGTCCGTTCGCCGAGAGGTCGGGCCGGCACGGCGGCGGTCTTACGTCGCGGGCATCGAGCGAGCCTGACAGGCGGCCGCTCACATCTTCCGGCCGGGGGCGGCGAGCGCCGCCAGCGTCTCGGCGACGGCGCTCCGCAACGCTTCGAGATCGGCCTCGCCGACGGTGCGAAACCGGGTTTCGACGGTCGTGCTCGCCTCGGCCACCTGCATCGCTCCGACGCCGAGCGCCGCCCCCTTGAGCGTATGGGCGAGATCGGCCCGTTCCTCCGCCGGACGGCTCGCCTCCGCCATCGCGGGCAGGAGCCGGCGGCACTGATCCTCGAACAGGCTCAGCACCTCCCGGGCGAGGTCGGCATCGCCGAAGGTCTGCGCATCGAGGTGGGCGTGATCCAGCAGAGGGGCGAGCTTGTTCTCGAGGTCCACGTCCGTCCTTATCGTCTGCTTGATCATCGTTGTTCGGGATGAAACGACCGCTCCATCCGCCCGGTTCTGGGTCAAAGCGCTCGGCGCGGCGACCTGCCTGTGGGTGGCGCCGGCTATCCACAGCGCAGGGCGCGCCGGGGCGTACCCGTTTAAGGCTGCAAGCGTCAGAACTTGGGGCGAATGCCGGATCACGGGACCCGGCTTGGTAACCATTCCGTTAAGGTTTCTTGGGTGCGCCGGGCCGATCGGGTATCGGGGGCATCATCCGAGGGACTAAGATCCCGTGAGACGTCGGGTAAATCCGTCTCCATTGCGGAGGGCGCGAGCTCTGCAATGGACGGCGATGCGTACGAGGGTTGCATGGCCACCGAGAAGAAGCTGAAGGATCCGGCAGAGGCGGCCCTCTCCGCGATCGAGCAGGCTTTGAATCTGGACATTCCGGCACCGGGCGACACCGCCCGCGTCGAGCCGCGGCTGCCCGATGTCGGCGACAGCGATCCGCTGGCCGATCCGTTCTCCGAGGCCGGGGGACGCCGCACCCCGACCCTCGACATCGATCCCGCCGCCTCTGATCTGCCGCTGCCCGAGCGGGGGCGCTCGCGCCGCGAGGGCGGGCTTCTGCCGCCCGACCGCTCGCTGGTCGCCAACGACGACCGCCAGAACATCGGCATCCTGCAGCAGACGCTCCGGGTGCGGCCCTCGCGCAAGCCGTACCTCGTCGCGGCCATCGCCTCGTTCCTGTGGCTCAACGGTCTCGTGGCGCTCGCCTGGAACCAGTCCGGCGGCGATCTGAAGACGTTCATCACCGGGCTCACCGCGCTTCAGGCGGCGGTGGTGGCTACCGCCATCGCCGGGCCGATCGTGCTGTTCCTCATCACGGCGATGCTGGCCGTGCGCGCCCACGAGATGCGCCTCGTCGCCCGCGCCGTCGGCGAGGTGGCGATCCGGCTGGCCGAGCCCGAGAGCTTCTCGACCGACGCGGTACTGACCATGTCGCAGACCGTGCGCCGCGAAGTCGCGGCCGTCGGCGACGGCGTGGAGCGGGCACTCGCCCGCGCCGGCGAACTCGAAACGCTGGTGCGCGGCGAGATCTCGACCCTGGAGCGCGCCTATTCCGATAACGAGATCCGCATCCGCAGCCTCGTCGATGAGCTGATCGCCCAGCGCGAGTCCATCGTCGGCAGCGCCGACCGGGTGCGCGGCGCGATCGCCGGCTCGCACGAGAACCTGTCGAGCGAGCTGGAGGGCGCGGCCGAGCGCATCGTGGCCGCCATCAACGGCGCGGGCGAGCGCGTGACCGGGGCGCTCGATGCCCGCGGCACCGCGATCACCGAAGCGCTCGGCGAGGTCGGCGAACGGGTGGTCGGAAACGTCTCGACCCGCGGCGACGACCTCGTCCGCCAGCTCACCGCCACCAGCGAAGGCGTGCGCGGCGGCCTGGAAGAGATCGGCACCACCCTTACCAGCGCACTGCAGCAGCGCGCCGACGAGGTGACGCAGGCCTTCGAGCGCACCGGCGGGGCGCTCACCCGCACGCTGGCCGACAATGCGGGCGCCGTCGCCCAATCCCTGTCCGAGACCGGCACCGGCCTGATCGAGGCGCTCGACCGCCAGGGCGGCGCCGTGCGCGAGACCTTCGAGCGCTCGACGAGGGGCCTGGAAGAGGCCTTCCTGTCGCGCGGGACCGAGCTGACCGAGCGCTTCGCTCAGACCGGCGGCGCGATCACCGCCCGCTTCGCCGAGACCGGCGAGGGCTTGAGCCGCAACTTCGCCGCCACCGGCGCGGCGATCTCCGAGGACATCGCCGTTCGCGGCGCCTCGCTGCGCACCGAGATCGAGGCCGCCGGCACCGGCGTCTCCGAACTGATCGAGGGCCGTGGGCGTGACGCGCAGGCCGCCCTGGCGCTTGCCGCCGGCAGCGTCGCCGACGACTTCTCCACCCGCATCGACCGGGTCCGCGACGCGTTCCTGGCGTCCGCCACCCGCGCGGCCGAGACCATGGACGGCCGCGGTCTCGAACTCGCCGCCCGCATCGAGGCGGCGGCGTCCCGCGTCGATGATGTCATCGCCGTCCAGGGCGGGGCGCTCGCCTCGAACCTCGACACGGCGGGCGAACGGGTCGTCGGCCTGATGACCGAGCGGGCGGCGCAGGCCGCCGCCACCGTCGAGCAGGCTCTGGCCGGGCTCGGCGCCTCCTTCGCCGCGAACGCGAACGGCACCGCCGAGAGCCTGGGCGAGACCGTGGCCCGTCTGGGCCAGGATCTCGATGCCCGCACCGGCGCTGCCCAGGACGGCATCCGCCGCAACGCGGAGACCGCGACCGCGTCCGTCGGCGCGAGCGTCGAAGCGCTGGAGCGCCGTCTGCGCGAGGCCGCCGAGGCCATGAGCGACCTGCTCGCCGAGCGCGCCGTGGAATCGACCGCGCGGATGCTGCACGTTGCCGAGGAGACCTCGGGGGCCGCGCAGGCGCAGAGCGCCGCCGTCACCACCCGCTTCGCCGAAGCCGCCGAGGCGCTGCGCCGCGCGGCCGACGAGGCCGCCGCCGCCGTCGAGAGCCGTTCGGACGACGTGGTGGGCCGCTTCCAGGCCGCCGCCGACCGCGTCGGGGGCGAGCTGGGCAGCCGCAGTGAGAGCGCGTCGCAGGCCCTTCACGCCGCGATCCAGCGGATGGCCGACGAGCTGTCGGCCCGCAGCGCCGAGGCGACCGGCGCCCTGGCGCTCGCCGCCGCCCATGCCGGTGGCGAGATCGACAACCGCACCAACCAGTCGATGCACGCGCTTCAGGATCTCCTGCGGCAGGTGGCCGACGAGATCTCCGTGCGCGGCTCGGAGGCCAGCGTCGCCCTGTCGCTGGCGGCGGCTCAGGCCGGCGGCGAGATCGGCAGCCGTGCCGACCAGTCGGCGCAGGGTCTGCGCGACCTGCTGCGGCAGGTGCAGAACGAGATCGACGGCCGCAGCGCCGAGGTGACGGACGCGCTGGCGCGGACCGCCGAGCGGGTCGGCGGCGAAGTCGGTGCGCGCACTGAGGAATCGCTGCGGAGCCTGCGTGAGACGCTAGGCCGGATCGGCGAGGAGCTGTCCACCCGCGGCGCCGAGACCAGTGCGGCCCTGGCCCGCGCGGCCGAGCAGGCTGGCGGCGAGGTCAACAGCCGCACCGAGGCGTCGCTGCGCAGCCTGCGCGACGCCCTGGCCCAGATCGGCGACGAGCTGTCGGCCCGCAGCGCCGAGGCCACCGCTTCCCTCGCCCGTGCGGCCGAACAGGCCGGCGGCGAGGTCGGCGGCCGCACCGAGAGCGCCCTGGAGGCCCTGCGCGAGACGCTGCGCCGGCTCGGCGACGAGGTTGCCGCCCGCGGCGAGGCCACGACGCTGGCGCTGTCGCGCACCGCAGAGGACGTCGGCACCGAGCTGGAGACCCGCCTGGGAACTCTGGAGGACAGCTTCGGCCGTCACGGCCGCGGCGCCGCCGCGCTCATCGCCAGCCAGTCCGACGAGGCCCAGGCCCGCCTCGAAGGCGCCAGCCGCGAGGTCGTGCTCGCCATTGCCGGCCATGTGTCGCAGGTCGGCGACACGCTGCACCGGAGCCACGCTGCCTTCGTCGAGACCGCCGACAGCCGCACCCGCGCGGTGGAGGAGGCCCTCGGCAACCGGCTCGCCGCCCTGCAGGAAACCATCGCCCGCGGCGACATCCTCGCCGACCGGATCGCCGGCAACGCGCAGACGCTCGGCGACACCCTGGATTCGCGCCTCACCGAGATCGACCGGATCATCGCCGTGCAGGGCAATGCGCTCGCCGACTCCCTGGCCGAGCGTGCGCGCCTTGCCAGCGAGACCGTCGAGGCCCGCATCGGCGAGATGGAATCCCTCTCGGCCCGTCGCGCCGCCGAGATCGGCGAGAGCTTCGCAGCCCTCGTCGGCCATGTCGACACGCGGCTGGGTGCCCGCGCCAATGCCCTCAACGAGGCGCTGGTGCTGCGCAGCTCCGAGATCGCCCGCACGCTGGATGAGGGCAATCGCATCCTCACTGACGCCCTCGACCGGCGCATCGAAGGCTCCGCGCAGGACATCGCCGACCGTGGCCGCTCCGTGGGCGACCTTCTCGCCGCCCGCGCGGCCGAGATCGCCGAGCGGCTCGAGCGCACGACCCAGGATCTCGCCCGCCGCCTCGACGAGGGCGCCGAGCGCCTCGATACCGGCGTGGTCGCGCGCCTCGATGCCCTCAGCGGCACGCTGGAGGAGCGCACCCGCCACCTCGACGAATCCTTCGGCATCCAGGCGCTCGAAGCGGTGCGCCTGATCGAGAGCCGCACCCGCACCATCGACGGCGAGCTGACCGGCCGCATCCGCGACCTCGTCGCCCTGCTGGAGCGCCGCAGCGGTCTCGCCGTCGAGGCGCTGGGCGGCCATGTCGAGGCCATCGCCCGCCTGTTCGACGAGCGGGCCGAGAGCCTCAACCACCTGTTCGACGAGCGCGGCGGCGCGCTCGCCGCCGACCTCGACCAGCGCGGCCGCGTGGCCGTCGAAGGGCTTGAGGGACGCCTCTCCGACATCACCCAGGCCCTGGAACAGGGCGGCGCCTCGCTCGGCGCCCTGCTCGACCGCCGCGGCACCGCCTTGCTCGCGACCCTGCGCGACCTCATGGGACAGGTCGACGGCCTGCTCGGCGAGGGCACCGGCCGCCTCGGCCACGCCTTCGAGACCCAGGCGAGCGAGATCCGCACTCTGCTCGACAGCCGCGCGGACGATCTGCGCGGCCTGATGGAAGGCAGTGCCGGCCGCGTGCGCGGCGAACTCGAAGCCGGCCTCGGCAGCTTCGAGACTGTGCTGGACGAGCGCCTGCGCACGGTGCGCGACCTGCTCGACGCCCGCAGCGCCGAGATCCGCGACACCTTCGATCACCGCACCGACGACCTGCGTGGTCTGATGGAGGGCGGTGCTGGACGGGTGCGCAACGAGTTCGAGGCGAGCCTCGGCGCCCTCGACACGACGCTGGCGGAGCGCGTCCGCACGGTGCGCGACCTGCTCGATGCCCGCAGCGCCGAGATCCGCGACACCTTCGATCACCGCACCGACGATCTGCGCGGCCTGATGGAAGACGTCTCCGGCCGGGTCGGCGGCGCGTTCGAGGCGAGCCTCGGCAGCCTCGATACGACGCTGGAAGAGCGCATCCGCATGGTGCGCGAGTTGCTCGATGCCCGCAGCGCCGAGATCCGCAACACCCTCGACAGCCGTACCGGCGAGCTGCGCGGTCTCGTGGATGGCAGCGCCGGCCATGTCCGTGGCGAGTTCGAGACCGGGCTCGGCGCCCTGCGCGCCGCCCTGGAGGAGCCGGCCCGCACGGTGCAGGACCTGCTCGACAGCCGCGCGGGCGAAATCCGCACCATGCTCGAGGCCCGCAGCGATGATCTGCGCATCACCCTGGAGGAGCGGGCCCGCACGGTTCAGGACATCCTCGACCACCGCACGGCCGAGATCCGCGGGCTGCTCGACGGCCATGCCGGCCGCCTCGACGAGGGCTTCCAGGGCCGCATCCTGCCGCTCCAGGCGGCGCTGACCGAGGGCGCGCGTCTGTTCGTGGAGACGCTGGAAGGCGGCATCGGCCGCGCGGCCGGCGAGGTCGATGCCCGCACGCGGGGGCTCGCCCACCTGTTCGACGAGCGCCTCGGCGTTCTCGGCGACATCGTGGACGGGCGCGGCCAGCAGGTCGCGCAGACCGTCGAAAGGCGGTCGCAGGAGCTGCGCGCCCTGTTCGACGAGATCCACGCCACCCTCGGCGCCCTGGTCGATGAGCGCTCGACGGCGCTGACCGGCCGCCTCGAGACCCAGACCCAGGCGCTGGCGACGGTGTTCGATGAGCGGATGCGGAGTCTCGACGGGCTCGTCGAGAGCCGCGGCGGCGAGTTCGCCCGGCTTGTGGAGAACCAGGCGGCCACCCTGTCGCAGACCGTCGAGGCCCGCAGCGAGGACTTCACCGCCCGCATCGACGCCCGCCTGCGCGCCTTCGCCACCGTGGTGGCGAACCGCGCCAACGCGCTGGCCGACGCCTTCGACGAGCGCCAGGACGCCTACACGGCGCAGATCGACGGGGGCACGGCCCGCATGGTCGCGACGCTCGATGAGCGCGCACGCCAGCACGCGGCCCAGTTCGAGACGGTCGAGGAGCGCCAGAAGGCCGTCGCCGCCTTGATCGAAGAGGGGACCGCCCGGATCGCGGCGACGCTGGACGAGCGCGCCCGGCAGCAGGCCGCGTTCGCCGAGGCCTTCGACGGCCAGCGGGAATCCTATGCGAGCGTGATCGAGCAGGGCACCGCCCGTATGGTCGCCGCGCTCGAAGAACGGGCGCGCCGCCACGCCGCACAGGCGGAGACGGTGGAGGAGCGTCAGCGGGCCGTCGCGGCGCTGATCGAGGAGGGCACCGCCCGCATGGTTGCGGCTCTCGACGAGCGGGCCCAGCGGCAGGCCGCCTTCGCTGAGACCCTCGACGGGCAGCGCGATGCCTATGCGAGCGTGATCGAGGAGGGCACCGCCCGGATGGTCGCGGCTCTCGACGAGCGTGCCCAGCGGCAGGCCGCCCTCACCGAGGCCTTCGACGGGCAGCGGGACGCCTATGCCACCCTGATCGAGCAGGGCACCGCCCGCATGGTCGCCGCACTGGAAGAGCGGGCCCGCCGCCACGCGGTGCTGGCCGAGGCGTTCGACCGCCAGAAGGAGGCCTACGCGGCGCTCATCGATGGCGGTACCGCCCGGATGGTCGCGGCCCTGGACGAGCGTGCCGAGCGGCAGGCCGCCCTGGCGGAGACCTTCGACGAGCGCCAGAACGCCTACGCGGCGCTCGTGGACGACGGCATCGCCCAGATGGGCCGGATGCTGGAGGAGCGCGCCCGCCGTCACGCGGCCGAGGTCCAGGCCCGCGCCGACGCGCTGGCCGAGACGATGGATCAGCGCAACGGCGCGCTGGCCCGCATGATCGACGGACCGGCCGCGGCCCTGGCCGACGCCCTGGCCGAGCGGGAGCAGGCCCTCGACCGGCTCATCGCCGACAAGGGTGCACCGCTGGTCGAGGCCCTGCGCGAGCGCACCGACGCCATCGTCGTCCGCACCGTCGAGTCGGCCAAGGCCCTGCGCGTCGCGCTGGACGAGGGCGCGGCGGCCTCCGCCGACACCGTCGCCCAGGCGCATGAGCGGGTCCGCCGCGACGTCGCCGGCTTCCTCACCCGGATCGAGCACGCCAATGACGGGCTGAAGGACCTCGTCGGCGGCGCCTCGGAGAACCTCGGTGCCATCGAGCAAGGGCTCGCGGCCCGTGTCGAGCAGATCCAGTCGGCCCTCGACCGGGTCGCCGCCGACACGGCACAGGCCTCCGACCGGGTCTCGACCCAGGTCGTGGCGCTCCGCGAAGCCTCGCAGGGAGCACTCGCCCAGGCGTCCAGCCTCGCCGAGACCCTGGATGCCCGCGGCAAGGCGCTGGTGGAGCGCACCGGCACCTATGTCGGCGCGCTCGAAGCGGCCGCCGGCAATCTGGAAGCGGTCGAAGGCCGTCTCGCCGAGAGCCTGTCGAGCCGGCAGGCCGTCGTCGAGGCGGTGCTGTCCCGCCTCGAAGAGCGCAGCCAGGCCATCGAGGCCCAGACCGGCCGCTTCGGCAGCGTGATCGAGGAGACGCTGCGTGCGGCCGAGACCCGCGCCCGTGAACTCAGCGAGAGCGTGGCCCGCGTGGCCCGCGAGGCCGGGACCGCCGTGGCGGGCGACTTCGAGCGCCTGCGCAGCGGCGCGGATGCCGAGAGCGCCCGCACGGCGGAAGCGGTGCGCAGCGCCATCGAGGAGGCCTCCGCCAAGATGATGCAGAGCTTCGCCGCCGCCTCCGGCCAGTTCGGCGACTCGGTCACGCGGATGAATGCGATGGCCGCCGAGATTCGCCGCGAACTCGACGCCACCCGCGCCGACCTGCAGCGCGGCGTTCTCGACCTGCCCCGCGAGACGCAGGATGCCACGAGCGAGATGCGTCGCGTCGTGGCCGAACAGATCGACGCGCTGAACGAGCTCTCCGCCCTGGTGGCCCGCTCGAACCGCTCGGTCGATGTCGCCCAGCCAGCGGCGCAGGCCCGCGGGGCCGAGCAGCGCCGCACGGCCGAGGCCGGCCGCGCCGTGTCGGGGGCGGCGGCGCCCGCACCGGTCTCCGCGCCTGCGCCGGTCCGCAATGCGGCCCCGACGGCGGGCCGGTCTCAGCCGGCATCGGCCCCCGTGCGTCCGGCGAGCCCGGCCGCCGTCCCCGGCCCGGTCCAGGGGCGGCCCGGCACCCGCGACAACCGCGGCTGGCTGTCCGATCTCCTGACCCGCGCGTCGCTCGACGATGACGGCGCCGAGGCGGTCCCCGCCCCGGCTCCGGTCGCCGCGCCCGAGGCGAAGGGGCCGGTGGAGCGGATCTCGCTCGACGCGATCTCGACCGACATCGCCCGGATGGTGGATCATCAGGCCTCGGTCGAGTTCTGGCAGCGCTACCGCCAGGGCGACACCAACCTGTTCGACGGCCGCCTCTACACGGTCCAGGGGGCGCCAGACCTTCGAGCAGATCCAGCGCCGCTACCGGGCGGATGCCGAGTTCCGCCGCACGGTCGATCGCTATGTCGGCGAGTTCGAGCGGCTGCTCGGCGAGGTGACGAAGAACGATCGCGACACCAAGCGCGCGGACGCCTACCTCACCTCGGAGACGGGCAAGGTCTACACCATGCTTGCGCATGCCAGCGGCCGGTTCGACGAGGCCTGAGGCTTCACGTCGGAGGAGGCGGGTTCGGTGTCAACGGGCCCGCCTCACGGCCCGATCGACCAGGCTACTCCATGAAAAAGGCCCCCGTCGCTGGCGAGCGGCGGGGGCCTTTTTCGTACGATGTCGCTGCCCACAAGGGAGCGGCTGGCGCCGGATCACTCCATCACGGCGGCCTTCATGATCACGACCATGGTCGCGCGGCCGGGCGCGTCGCCGAGGCACCGGATGCTGTGGGGGCGGTCGCAGCGGTAGCGCAGGGTCTCGCCGGCATTCGCCCGCTGCACTTCGCCGGCCACATCCACCTCGAAGCTGCCCTCCAGCACGGACAGCGACTCGACCGAGCCGCGCTGGTGCGCGTCGGATTCGAGCACGCCGCCGGCATCAGCGGTGACGTCGTACCATTGCAGCCACTCGACGGTCTTGATCCAGCCGATGATGGCCAGCCGCACCTTGCCGTCGTCGGAGACGAGCCGCGGTGTGTGTCGGCGCGCGAGAAGCGCTCGATGAAGGGTTCTTCGTCAGAGGTGGCGAGCACCCGCTCGATCGATACGTCGAGCGCCTGGCTCAACCGCCAGATTGTCGCCAGCGTCGGATTGGTCTCGTTGCGCTCGATCTGGCTGATGATCGACTTCGCCACGCCCGATTGCTCGGCGAGTTCGGAGAGGGAGAGGTTGTAGGCCTTGCGCAGACGCTGGATCGTCTTGCCGAGCTGACCCGAAAGCACCTGGGCGCCGCTGACGAGATCCTTCGGCCGTCCACGTTCGAGGCTTGCCGCTATGTCCTGCATCACGTCGGTCCGCTGAAAGTGCCCGACAAAATCTTCGCGCGCCGGAAACACCCTCGCGGGCGGATCGGATCACGAAATCGTGTGCGGGGCACCGAAAGGCGTTCCGTTATCCGAACGAGCGTTTGGTCTGTCAAACGCAAAAGGCGGAAAGGGGCTGATTTCGCCCAGCCCGGTGCCTATCGCCAGAGCGCGAAAAAGTGGTGGAGCGGGCCGTGGCCGTGGCCGACCGGCACCGTGTCCGCCGCGCGGATCGCCCCCGTGACATAGGTCTTGGCGGCCCCCACCGCCTCGGCGAGGCCCTGGCCGCGGGCAAGCCCCGCCGCCACCGCCGCCGAGAGGGTGCAGCCGGTGCCGTGGCTGTTGCGGGTCTCGATGCGTGGGGCCGCGAACCGGCGCAGGGTTCCGTCCGCGGCGATCAGGTGATCGGCGCTCTCGCTGCCCTCGCCGTGGCCACCCTTGATCAGCACAGCCCGCGCGCCGCGCGCCAGCAGCCGCCGCCCCTGCGCCACCGCCTCGTTCTCGTGTCCCGCTTCCCCCTCGTCGAGCAGGGTCGCGGCTTCGGGCAGGTTGGGGGTGATGATGGTGGCGAGCGGCATCAACTCGCTGCGCAGAATCTCGACGGCTTCCTGCGAGATCAGCCGGTCGCCGCTGGTGGCCACCATCACCGGGTCGAGCACCACCGGGATGCCGGGCGCGTGCCGCCGCAGACCCTCGGCCACCGCGCGGATGGTCTCGGGCCGCGAGAGCATGCCGATCTTCACCGCCCCCACCGCGAGGTCGGAGAACACCGAGTCGATCTGCGCGGCCACGAAATCGGCGGGCACATCGTGGATCGCCTGTACCCCGCGGGTGTTCTGGGCCGTGAGGGCCGTGATGACGCTGGCGCCGTAGACGCGCAGGGCGGCGAAGGTCTTGAGGTCGGCCTGGATGCCGGCGCCCCCGCTCGAATCCGAGCCGGCGATGGTCAGGGCGATGGCGGTCATGGGCGTCTTCCCTCGTCTATTTTTTTGATGGTCCGCTTCTTCCGGCCTTAACGCGTGCCCGTGCTCCCGCGCTGGCCCAGCGCCTCATCGACCCGTGCAAGCAGATCCCGCGCCTTGGCCTCGGTGGCACCGCCCTTGAACAGGGCGCCGATCAGCGCCACCCCGTCGGCACCGGCTCGGATGACGGAGGCGGTGTTGCTGGCGTCGATCCCGGCGATCGCTCCGAGCGGCAGGCTCTGGCCGCGGGCGAGCCGGGCGCGGAACACGATCCGCTGCAACCCGTCGAGCCCGACCGGCGGGTCGGGGTTGTCCTTGCTGGTGGTGGCGAACACGCCGCCGATGCAGGCGTAGTCGATGGGAAGCCGGTAGAGTTCGTCGGCCTGGGCCCCGGTCTTCACCGTGAGCCCGATGATGGCGCGCGGGCCGAGCAGGCGGCGCGCGTCTTCGGGGTGGAGATCCGACTGGCCGAGATGCACGCCCTCGACGCCGGCGGCCAGCGCGAGATCGACCCGGTCGTTGACGAGGAGCGGCGCGCGGCCGGCGAGGGCCGCATGGATCGCCCGGATCCGTGCGAGGGCCGCGCGGGCGTCGGTCAGATCCTTGTCGCGGTACTGGAGCAGGGTGGCGCCACCGGCCACCGCCTCCGCCGCCAGGGTGGCAAGCGCGGTGGCATCGCCCCCCAGCACGCCGACATCGAGGATGCCGTAGAGGCGCAGGTCCACGGCGACGCCCGCCGACGGCCGGGACAAACCGAGCCCTGTTCCGCTGCCCATACCCGCTCCCTTCGATGAATTCGCCTTTTGATCTAGCAGGATCGGCCTGCCGCGGCGACTGAGGCCAGCAAAGAACCAGGGTGATCGCGTTCGGGCGATTGCCCTGGATGAGGCCGGAGGCTCCGTTGACGGTGCCGGTGCCAATCCGGCAAGACCGGAATGCGGGCCGGAACCGCTTCCACCGCCGAGGGGATGCCCACGAAGAGGGGCTGAAGGCCGACGAACGCATGAGCACGGCCGAACTGGGTGTGACCGCCGCCGCGGCGGACAAGGGGACGCGCGCCGCCAGCGCTTCGTCGGTGGGGCTCGTGGCCGTCATCGTCGCGGCGACGGACGGCGAGCCGCGCGCGCTCACCGTGCAGGTCGAGGGACAAGCCGAGGGTCGCGAGAGCGCCCTGCCCGCCGGGCCGTTGGTGCCCGAGCACGCCACCCTGGAGCGCGGCCTTCGCGCCTGGGTCGAGCAGCAGACGCATCAGCGCCTCGGTTATGTCGAGCAGCTCTACACCTTCGGCGATCGCGACCGCGAGGGCGGCCAGCACGACGTGCACCTGCTCTCGGTGGCCTATCTCGCCCTGGTGCGCGAGCTGCGCCCGGCGGGCCTTGCGGAAGCCGCATGGCGCAACTGGTACCGCTACCTGCCGTGGGAGGATTTCCGCGAGGGCCGGCCTCCGGCGCTCGCCGAGATCGAGCCGCGCCTGATGGCCTGGGTCGCCGCCGCCTCCGACCCGAAGCTCCGGCGCATGCGCGAGGACCGGGTCGGGCTGAGTTTCGGGATCGGCGGCGCCTGGAACGAGGAGCGGGTTCTGGAGCGCTACGAATTGCTGTTCGAAGCCGGGTTGATCCCGGAGGCCAACGGCCAGAACGGCGCCGCCGTGCCCGACGACCTCGCGATCACTGGCCAGCCGATGGCCCATGACCATCGACGGGTGCTCGCCACGGCGATCGGCCGCCTGCGCGGCAAGATCAAGTATCGCCCGGTGGTGTTCGAGTTGATGCCGCCGGCCTTCACCCTGCTTCAGCTTCAACGCACGGTCGAGGCGCTCTCGGGCATCCGGCTGCACAAGCAGAACTTCCGCCGCCTCGTGGCGCAACAGGGCCTCGTCGAGGAGACCGAGACGCTCACCAGTGGCAATGCCGGGCGCCCGGCCCGGCTGGTGCGCTTCCGCCGGGAGGTTCTGCTGGAGCGCCCGGCCCCCGGCGTTCGGCTCACCCCGACGCGTCGTACGGTGTGATGCTCACGACACCGGACCCCCTCCTCCCGGAATGAAGGCCGGAATTCATCGGCTGGGCGCATGCGCTATCCCTGGAAGATGCGACCGAACTGTTCGGGGCAGCCGGCAACGAGGGTCGGCGCCAGGGGCAGGTCGGCCCGGGTGCACAGGCTGAACCCGTAATAGGACGTCAGCATCTCGATCTCTGGGACGCAGACCCAGAGACGAACCATCGACCTGTCCTCGGCCACGCTGATGAGAAGCATCTGCCGCGCATGGTCGAAGGAGACGTCCTGTTCGCGAAACAGGAGTTCGACCGAACGGATCTTATCAGTCGTGATCCGTGTGTGTGCCCAAATCATCGGCAAATGCCCTCCAATTGAGCGTTTGCCGGCTCGGCAGCGGTCGATCAATCGATATGGACGCAGGGCAGTCGCCAGTGTTGCCTGCGGGTTAAGCGCTTAGCGAGATCGTTCGACGGCCCTGAGGTCTCTTCAGGCCAGTTCAAGGCCGGCTCTGGACGTGCAGGCGCGGCGCTGACGGAGCCGAACGCCAACGCGCGTCCCCTCTGAGATCGGCAAGCCGTCGAAGCGCTGAGCGCAATCGAACGGAACGCGGGCCCGGCACCGCCGAGCCCGCGTCGACCAAGTGGATCTGCGCTCAAGCGAAGCTGCGCTTGGGCTCAAGCGTCCTTCTTGCGGCGCGGAGCGCGGCGCTTCTTCTCCGCAGCGGGTTCCGGCTCGGCGGCCACCGGCTCGGGCGCCGCCTCGACTTCCGCTTCCGGCTCGGCGATCCGGCGGCGCTGCTGACCCAGGCCCAGCGCACGCGCCAGTTCGGAGCGCTGCTCCGAGTAGCTCGCGGAGGTCATGGGGTAATCGTTGGGGAGGCCCCATTTCGCCCGATACTGTTCCGGCGAGAGGCCGCGCAGGGTGAGATGGCGGCGCAGCGTCTTGTAGGGCTTGCCGTCCTCGAAGCTGACCAGAAAGTCGTGGCTGATCGACTTGCGGATTTCCTGCGGCGTCGCCTTGGGCGGCCCGGTTTCGGCGGTGGGACGGCCGCTCAAGCTGACCGAGCGAATCGCCTCATGCACTTCCCCGAGAAGCTTCGGCAACTCGGCGCTCTGTACGTGATTGTTGCTGACATAAGCAGACACGACATCGGCCGTGAGGGTAACGAGGCGGGCTGTCTCCGCGTCCTGTTCACTGGTGTCCATGGCGCAATCTTCTATGAGGGGGCTTTAGCTGGAATACGGTAAGCTCAGGACCGTGCTAGAGCAAGACATCGCGTATAAATTCGAGCGCAGTCAGGTCGAAGAGAACTGAGCGTAGCGTGTGTTTCTATCCAAATCGAATGGAAAAAACGCCGATCGCGGCCTTCGGAAAAAAAGGATTAGGCCCACCTTAAGGGTGACGCTGACGATCTCAACGAAATATTTCAAATGATAGAACGCTCTTGAACACACGTCGGAAACTGTCGACGTTTCAAGGAGTTGTGATCCCAGATGGTTGCCGGATTTCCCCGTTGGCATGCCAGAGTTGCCGGCTTGACGTGATCGCGCCGGTCGCGGAGCGGAAGACACGCCCTGGTTGCGGCGTCCTGCCGCAGAATTACGTATTTTCTGTGGATTGCCGGGTGTTGAATCGGTCCGCCCCGAAATATCCGGCGCGCGAGAGCGTCTTGCGCCAGTTCTCGACCGACGCGGCGCCGCCTTCACTGTCCAGTCCCGGACGACCGATTGTCAAAAGACGGATGACAGCCGAAGGGCCGCCCTGTGGATTGGCGGATGATGTGCCCTCGATTCGGCGGGCGCGTGGCTCTACGTCCACCTGACAATATTTGTGAGCTGAAGCGTCTGGCTCATCGCGGATGACGGGCGCGAGACCCTGCCGATCCATTTGGAGAGCGGCTGTCTCCTCATGTGCGGCACGGACGCGTTGCTCGTCCCGGCCAAGCTCTTACGCGATGAACCACGCGGGTGATGGATGTCGTCCCGGCTCCGAGGGGCGGCAGCTGGCTTTCGCGGGGCGTTCGTCGGCCATTCGGTCGGGGATCGCCTTGCAGGCGCCGATCCGGCACGCGCGGACCGCGCGTGCCGGGTTTTCATCGAGCGACTGTCGAGAGCGTATCCGGGCCGAAGCTATTCTGTCGTCAGTCGAGCCCGAGCATAAGACCGAGATTCTGCACGGCCGCGCCCGATGCGCCCTTGCCGAGGTTGTCGAGGCGGCCGACCAGCACGGCTTGGCCGTGGCTGTCGGAGCCGAACACCCGTAATTCGAGCCGGTCGGTGTCGTTGAGGGCTTCCGGCTCGAGACGTTCGCGGTGGGCGCCCTCCTCCGCGCCGCGCACGACGGTCACCAGCGGAGTGCCCGCGTACCAATCGGCCAGCGCATCCTCGAGATCGCCCGGCTTCGGGCTGGCGGGCAGGGCACCGAGATGCAGCGGGATACTGACCAGCATGCCCTGCCGGAAGTTGCCGACGGAGGGAATGAAGATCGGCCGCCGGGTGAGCCGGCTATAGGCTTCGATTTCCGGCAGGTGCTTGTGACCGAAGCCGAGCCCGTAGAGCTGGAACGGGGCGCCCTCCCCGCGCTCGTAGCTCTCGATCATGCTGCGGCCGCCGCCGCTATAGCCGCTCACCGCATTGATGCTGACGGGATGATCCGACGGGATCAGGCCGCGCTCCACCAGCGGGCGCAGCAGCGCGATCGCCCCGGTCGGGTAGCAGCCGGGATTGGCGACCCGGCGCGCGGCGCGGATCACCTCGGCCTGATCCGGCGTCATCTCGGCAAATCCGTAGGCCCAGCCCGGCGCGATACGGTGGGCGGTGCTGGCATCGAGCAGCTTCGGGCCGCCTCCGGGCAAGCTGTCGGCGAGCGCCGCGGTCTCGCGGGAGGCGTCGTCAGGCAGGCAGAGCACGGCGAGGTCGACCTCTTCGAGGATCGCCCGCTTCACCGCCGCATCCTTGCGGCTCTCCAGCGGAATACTGACGAGGCGCACCCGGCCCTCGCGCTCCAGGCGCTCGCGGATGCCGAGGCCGGTGGTGCCGACCTCTCCGTCGATGAACACCTTCGGGGCGCTGAGGCCGTCGGACATCGCAGATTCCTTAAGCTCGGCCCCGATCCGGGCCGGTCTGACACAGGGTGTACCGAGCGTTCCCGGTCGCGTCGGGCACGCTCGATCAGATGCGTCTTCGGTGGCGCGGAGGTGGAAGCTTCGTCTTCCCCTGTCAACGCCCCTCGGTCGCCGCGCGCGGCCGCGCCCATCCTCCCGTGGATGGGAACGGTGCGGCCGGAACTCACGATGACGCCTCCTGTTGACAGCCGAATGTCGCTCAGGAGGCGAAACTGATGTCAGGCACGGCGAAGAAGACCGATCCGAAGCTGTGGGAGAAGGTGAAAGAGGAGATCACCGAATCCTCCAAGGGCGGCAAGCCCGGCCAGTGGTCCGCCCGCAAGGCGCAGATGGCTACCAGCGAATACAAGAAGGAGGGCGGTGGCTACGCCGGCAAGAAGTCCGACGACAACCACCTGAAGCAATGGACCGACGAGGAGTGGGACACCAAGTCCGGCAAGGAAAGCGGCAAGACCGGCGAGCGCTACCTGCCCAAGAAGGCGCGGGAGAAACTGTCCGATACGGAATACAGCCGCTCGACCGCCAAGAAGCGCGCTGATTCCGCCAAGGGCAAGCAGCACTCGAAGCAGCCCGCGGATGTGGCGGAGAAGGCGGCCACCGCCCGCAAGACCGGCGGCAAGGCCGGCAAGACCTCGGACAAGGGCGGTACCGCCGGCGCGACGAAGTCCGAACTAATGCAGCGGGCGCGCAAGCAAGACATTCCCGGCCGCTCGAAAATGACCAAGGGCGAGCTGGAGCGCGCCCTGACCCCCTTGATCGTCTCGGAACGGTGATGGGCGCGGGAGGGGCGTGATCCTCCCCGCCCTCTTCAAGAGCGCTTCTCGGCGCCGACCACGACGAAGCCCTGACGCTCGAAAAGCGGGCGCGCCGCCGGGCTGCGCAGGAAGCCGAGGAAGGACGCTGCTCGATCGGCGCGGACCGAATCCTTGGTCAGCGCGGCCGGGTAGACGATCGGCGGGTGGCTGTCGGCGGGGAAGGTCGCCACGACCTCGACGCCCGGATCGCTCGCCGCATCCGTCGCGTAGACGATGCCGAGGGGGGCCTCGCCGCGGGAGACGAGCAGCAAGGCCGCGCGCACGTTCTCGGTCTGCGCGAGCTGGCCCTTCACCCGGTCCCAGGCGCCGAGCTTTTTCGAGGGCGGCCTTGCCGTACTTGCCCGCGGGCACCGCCTCGACATTGCCTAGGGCGAGCCGTCCACCGGCCAGCGGGGTGGAGAGATCGGTGCCGGGCTCGAGCGCGACCCGCAGGCCCGATCCCTTGGCCGCCACGAGGACGATGGCGTTGCGCAGGAGGTTGACGCGGCTGTCCGCGCGGATCGTGCCGTTCGTCTCGGCATAGTCCATCCAAGCGAGGTCGGCGGAGATGAAGAGGTCGGCCGGCGCGCCGGCCTCGATCTGCTTGGCCAGCGCGTTGGAGCCGGCATAGGAGATCCGCGTCGTGCCGCCGGTCTCCTTCGTCCAGGCAGCGGCGGCTTCGTCCAGTGCGTTCTTGAGGCTGGCGGCGGCAAACACCACGATGGGTTCGTCCGCAGCGCGCGCGGCGAGGGGGGCGGCGGTGAATGCAAGCAGCAGGCCGGCCATCACGGCGCGGCGGGTCCGGACGAGACGGGACGATATCATGACGGCTCCCCAGGTCGTGCCGGGCCGCCGTCGATGCGGCGGGCCCGGCGCCGGCTCGGTCGAGCCGTCACGGTGCCGAGCGAGCGCCCGGCACGCACACCATCCACGTTTAACGCGTCGGGAATAACCCTGTCATCGGCCGGGGATCGCGGAGGTCCCCCTCTCCGGATTCAGTCGTCGGACGGGCCGGCCGCCGAGGGTTCGGGCTCGTCGGCGGTGAAGCCTTCGAGCCAATCCAGGCTCTCCTGCGAGCCCGCCTCGTAGGGGTTGGCGGAATCGGGCCTGCCCATCGCCTTGGCGGCTTTGCCCTCTTCGAAGATCTTGCTCGATACCACGGCCATCGACCGATCCTTTCTCGATGTGGGCCCGGACGGGTCCGGGCCGGGAGATGCGGGACAGGAAGTGGTCGGGCGCGGCCGGAGTTCCCCTCGCCTCAGGCGGTGGGCTCGGTCCCCTGCGCCGGCTTGGTCTCGGCGCGATGGAGCCGGCTCAGCAGCACGAGCAGCGAGCCCGGCAGCGGGGAGTCGAGCGTGTCCGATGCGAGGATGTCGGCGTTCGTGGCGCGGCGGCGGTCGGGGCGCGGCTCGCGCCTGACGACGACGGGGGAGCGAAAGCGGACAGATCTGGGTGTCATGACGCGATGAGAACTCGACAAGCGCCTGATGAACGAGACGGAAAGACGCCTCGCGCAACGCCCGGCCACCGGGCATGGCCCCGCCGGCCACCGGGGCCGACAAGGCGCATGCGCGAGACGCTTCGGACGGTGATAACGCCGCCTCGCCGATCCGGTTCCGGCGCTTTCGGCTAAGAATTAAACATCATGCCTGTGGATTAAGCATCTTTTGTCTTGCTTGTGCTGTTGTGGGTACGTGCTCCCGCTCGATTGCTCATGAACAGCGCGTCGAAGGGGTCGTGAAGCCCGTGGCCCTTGGCGCGCGCGGATGGTAGAGGGCGCCCCATGCTCGAAGGTCTGCCGCCGCACCGACCCACGCACGTCCTGCGCCTGATCACGGACGAGCCCTCCGCTCGCGCCATGACCGAGCTGCTGGGCGAGATGTTCGACCCCATGGAGACGGCGGTGGCCGCCTTCGAGGTCGAAGAGACCGGCGCGTGGCGGTTGGAGGCCTATTTCTCCGAGGAGCCCGACGCGGAGATGATCCGCGACCTGATCCGCCCGATGGTCGGCGAGCAGGCCGACGCGGCGGTTTTCGAGACCATCGACCAGCAGGATTGGGTACGCGCCTCGCTCGAGGGGCTGAAGCCGGTGCGGGCGGGGCGCTTCCTCGTCCATGGCGGCCATGACCGTCATCAGGTGCGGGGGAACGACCTCGCCATCGAGATCGAGGCGGCGCTTGCCTTCGGCACCGGCCATCACGGCACCACGCTTGGCTGTCTGCGGGCGCTGGTGGATGAACTGAAGCGGCGGCGGCCGGCCCATGTCCTCGATGTCGGCACCGGCACCGGCATCCTGGGCTTTGCCGCCGCCAAGGTGCTGCGCACGCCCGTGGTGGCCGGCGACCTCGATCCGGAAGCGGTGACGACCGCCCGCGGCAATGCCCGCCTCAACGGCCTCGGGCCGTTCATGCGCTTCTACCATGCGCCGGGCGTGCGCCACGCCCTGGCGAACCGCCCGCGCGGCTTCGACGTGGTGTTCGCCAACATCCTCGCCCGCCCGCTCAAGCGGCTCGCGCCCTCGCTCACCGCCGCGGTGGCCGATGACGGCGTGCTGATCCTTTCCGGCCTGATCGAGCGCGATGTGCCGGGCGTGCTCTCGACCTACCGCCACCGCGGCTTCCATCTCGCCCGCTCCGGCGTGATCGAGGGCTGGGCGACCCTGGTGCTGCGACGCGGCGGGGCGGCGGCGCGTCCGCGCTGAGGAGGAGCGGCGATTGCTCGAAGCCGCGTGAGCGGCTTGCCGGCGCGAAGTGCGCCGCGCGGAGCGGACTTTTCGGGGCGCGAGCCCCTGAAAGCATCGAGCGGAGCGAGAGCTTAAGCCCGCGGGCGCCGGCGACTGAGGCCAGCCAAAAACCAGGGTGATCGCTTTCGAGCGATGGCCATGGAGGAGGGTGTCGCGAGGGCATCCGACGCGGTAGGTTTCCGCCATGACGACGCCCCTGCCCCGCTTCCAGACCTTCGACGATCCCAGCCACGCCAAGGGGCCTGAACGGATCGAAGCCCTGCGTGCGGCGCTCCGCGAGATCCGCGCCGACGGCTTCGTCGTGCCCCGGGCCGACGAGCATCAGTCGGAATACGTGCCGGCCAACGCCGAGCGCCTCGCCTGGCTCACCGGCTTCACCGGGTCGGCCGGCCTCGCGGTGATCCTGGCCGACGTGGCGGCCCTGTTCGTCGATGGCCGCTACACCCTCCAGGCGCCGGAGCAGGTCGATACCGGGATCATCACCGTGGTGCCTCTGGCCGAGACGACGCCGGAGGCTTGGCTCGGCGCCCACCTGAAGCCCGGCCAAACCCTCGCCTACGATCCCTGGCTTCACACGCCCGACGGCGTGGCCCGCCTGGAGCGCGCCGCCATCAAGGCGGGGGCATCCCTGCGCGCCGTGCCCGACAATCTCGTGGACGCGGTCTGGGCCGGGCGGCCCCGGCCGCCGGCGGGCCGTGTCGCCGCCCATCCCGATGATCTTGCGGGCGAGACCCGTAGCGACAAGCTCGACCGCATCCGCGCCGCGCTGGCGGAAGGCGGGATCGACACCCTGGTGATCTCCGATCCCCACAACCTCGCCTGGACCTTCAACCTGCGTGGGTCCGACATCGCGCACACGCCCCTGGCGCTCGGCTACGCGCTGGTGCCCCGCGAGGGGCGGGCCGCGCTCTACCTCACCTCGCCGCAGATCGACGCCGACCTGCGCGCCGCCCTCGAACCGCTGGCCGACCTTCGCCCGCGCAGCGCCTTCGACGCGGATCTCGCCGGCCTGTGCACCGGCGCCGCCCGTGTGCGGATCGATGCGGCGACGGCGGCGGCGGCCCTCAAGGATCGCATCGAGGCCGCCGGCGGCGTCGCGGATGTCGGCGCCGATCCGGTCACCGCGATGAAGGCGGTCAAGAACCCGGCCGAGATCGCCGGCACCCGCGCCGCCCACCACCGCGACGGCCTTGCCGTGACGCGCTTCCTCGCCTGGCTCGACCGGACCGCGCCCGAGGGGGTGAGCGAGATCGCCGCTGTCGAGGCACTGGAGGATTTCCGCAGAGAAGGCGGCCTGCTGCGCGACGTCTCCTTCCCGACCATTTCCGGTTCGGGCCCGAACGGTGCCATCGTCCATTATCGCGTCACCCGCGCCACCGACCGCACGGCGCAGCCCGGCGAACTCTTCCTGATCGATTCAGGCGCGCAATACGCCGACGGCACCACCGACATCACCCGCACCGTCGCCATCGGTACGCCCACGGACGCGATGCGCGACCGCTTCACCCGCGTGCTGAAGGGCCATATCGCCATCGCCCGCGCGGTCTTTCCCGAGGGGACGACGGGCGCGCAGATCGATGCCTTCGCCCGGATGAGCCTGTGGGAGGCCGGGCTCGATTACGATCACGGCACCGGCCACGGCGTCGGTGCCTTCCTCTCGGTCCACGAGGGCCCGCAGCGCATCGCCAAGACCGGCACGGTGGCGTTGAAGCCCGGCATGATCCTCTCGAACGAGCCGGGCTATTACCGGAGCCGTGCCTACGGCATCCGCATCGAGAACCTGATCCTCGTCGAGCCGCGGACGATCCCCGGCGGCGACCGGACGATGCTCGGCTTCGAGACCCTGACGCTGGCCCCGATCGACCGGCGGCTGATCGATCCGGCCATGCTCGGCGCGTACGACGCGGCTTGGCTCGACGCCTACCACGCGCGGGTGCGTGAGGTCCTGTCGCCGGATCTCGACGGGCCGACGCTGGACTGGCTGGAGGTGGCGACGCGGCCACTTGGAAAGGCTACGGCGTGACCGAGCCTTCCCACTCCGCAATCCTGTTCGTGTGTCTGGGCAACATCTGCCGTTCGCCGCTGGCCGAGGCTGCCTTCCGGCAGGAGGCCGAGCGGATCGGTCTCGACGTCACGGTCGATTCCGCCGGGACCGGCGACTGGCACGTCGGCGAACCGCCGGACCCGCGCGCGATCGCGGTGGCGCGGGCGAACGGCGTCGATATCGCGGGCTATCACGGACGTCAGGTCGCGCCGGCCGATTTCGAGCGCTTCGATCACGTCGTTGCCCTGGATCTCGCCAACCTCGCGCGGCTGCGGGCCCTGCGGCCGGACGGGTCGCGGGCCGCGCTGAGCCTGCTCCTCGATCACGTGCCGGGCCGGGCGGGCGAGCCCGTGGCCGACCCCTATTACGGCGCGCAGGAGGGCTTCGACACGACCTGGGCCGATGTGACCGCAGGCGCCCGAGCCCTCGCTCGCCGGATCGCGGGAGCGGAATGAACGGCCTCGCCCGGCACGCGGCGGACCTGCTCGGTGTCCCCCTTGCCGAGGCCCGGCCGATGGCCGGCGGCGACCTGTCCCAATGCGTCCGCCTGAGGCTGGGGGATGGGCGCGAGGCCGTGGCGAAGACCGGGCCGGCGCCGCGGGAAGAGGCTCGGATGCTCGCAGCCATCGCCGCGACCGGCGCCCCGGCGCCCGCCGTGCTGGCCGCGGACGAGACGGTGCTCGTCCTCGAATGCCTACCCGATACCGGTTCGGGGCCGGGCACCGACGCCGATCTCGGCCGGGTCGTCGCCCGCCTGCACGCCGCCGAGGGCGAGCGCTACGGCTGGCACGCCGATTACGCGTTCGGCGCCGTCGCCATCGAGAATGCCTGGGACGACGATTGGTCGGCCTTCTGGGGCAGGCGCCGCCTGCTTTGCCACGCCGAGCACCTTCCTATCCCGCTCGTCCGGCGGATCGAGCGGCTGGCGGACGACCTTGGTAATCGCCTTCCGAAGCGGCCCCGCCCGGCCCTGCTCCACGGCGACCTTTGGAGCGGCAACGTGCTCTATGGAGGCGACCGGGTGTCGGGGCTGATCGATCCGGCCTGCTATCACGGCCATGCCGAGGTCGACCTGGCGATGCTGAGCCTGTTCGGCCGCCCCGGTTCCGGCTTCCGCGCGGCCTACGGAGCCCCCGAGCCCGACGCAGCCGAGCGCGCGCCGATTTACAAGCTCTGGCCGGCCCTGGTGCATTGGCGCCTGTTCGGCGCCGGCTACCGGGGCATGGTCGAGGGTTTTTTGGAGGCAGCCGGGGTCTGACCGGATTTCCGACGGCTTCGTTCAAGCTTACGCGCGTCGGAAAACCCCGAACGCGCGATGGGGCGGAAGGAGACTCCGGGCCGCAGAGCGAGGAGGCCCGGATCGGCTCCACGGGCCTCCGGCGGTGAGACCGCGCCGTCCGCCCGTGGCGCGGAGTGTCGGCCCCTACTCCGCCGGAGCCGGCATCGCCGATAGACGCGGCTCGAAGCGGCCACCCTCCGTCGGCTTCATCTCGACGCGGCGGTCGTGGTGCTTGTGCAGGGTCGAGCGGTGGCCGATCGAGACGATGGTCGTGCCGGGCATCGTCGCGCGCAGCGTCCGGTAGATCGCGGCCTCGGTTTCCTCGTCGAGGGCGGCGGTCGATTCGTCGAGGAACAGCCAGTCGGGCTTGGCCAGGATCGCCCGCGCGATGGCGAGGCGCTGCTGCTCGCCGCCCGACAGGCGCCGGTCCCAGCTATCGACCTCGTCGAGCTTGTCCGCGAGTTGGGGAAGCTGAGCGGCCTTGAGCGCGTCGCGCATCTCTTCGTCGGAGAAGCGGTCGATCGGGTTCGGATAGGCCACCGCGCCGCGCAAGGAGCCGAGCGGGAGATAGGGCCGCTGCGGCAGAACCAGCGCCGACTGTCCGGCCGGCACGTCGACCCGGCCCTTGCCGAACGGCCAGATCCCGGCGATCGCCCGGAACAGGGTCGACTTGCCCGAGCCCGAGGGGCCGGTGACCAGGGTCGCTCCGCCCTTCGGCAGTTCGAGCGCGCCCGCATGCACGATCTCGCGGCCATCGGGCAGCGCCAGCGTCAGGTCGCGGGCGGTCACGCCGCCGGCGGTCTCGTTGCCGTTGGCGAGGCCGTAGCCGGCGCCGGCCAGAGCCTCGGCCTGGGTCATCGCCCGCTTGAACGAGCCGAGACGGATGGTGTTCGCCTTGTAGGCGGCGAGGATGGTGTAGGAATTGATGAAGAAGTTCAGCGAGTTTTGGACGTTGCTGAACGCGTTCGAGGTCTGCTGCAGGGCGCCGAGGGTGATCTTCTTGGCAAAGAAGGACGGCGCGGCGATGACGAGCGGGAAGATCGCGCTCATCTGGCGGTAGCTGAAGGTGAAGGCGATCAGCTTGATGCGCCGGAAGATGATGCCGACGTAGTTGTCGACGATGGCGTGGAACAGGGTGGCGAGGCGGGACGCCTCGGCCCGCTCGCCGCGCAGCAAGGCGATCTGCTCGGAATAGATGCGGTTGCGCGCCAGGGCGAAGCGGAAATCCGCCTCGACTTGTTCCTGCCGGTAGTCGAGGCCGATGAGCGGCTTACCGATGAGGTGCGTGAGCCAGGTGCCGACCACGGCGTAGGCGATCACCAGCCACACGAGGAAGCCCGGGATCACGGCGTCCGTGAACGGCAGCACGAAGTCGCGCGAGAGCGTCCACAGGATGACGATAAAGGAGACGAGCTGCGCCGCCTGCGAGAGCAGCCGGGTCGAGAGGGTCGTGGTCTGGGCGATGAAGTTGTTGACGTCCGACTGGATGCGCTGGTCCGGGTTGTCGGCGTGCTCGTCGACGAAGGGGATGCGGTAATGCGTGCCCTCCCCGAGCCAACGCTCGTAGAGATTGTGGGTGAGCCAGGTGCGCCAGCGGAGCTGCAATCCGGCATCGACGTAGATGTCGAACATGCCGATCACGACGTTGAGGATCGCCAGCGGCACGAAGATCCAGCCGAGCTGATACCAGAAGCTCGGCGCGTCGAACTCCTGCAGCGCGTTGTACATGTCGCGGTAGAAGAAGTTGAACCGCAGCGTCAGCGCCACGTCCGCGAAGCTGACGAAGATCGACAGCGCCACGAGGTTGCGGCCGATCTGGCCCTCGGTGCGGCCGAACCGGCGGAACATGCCGATCTCCCGGCTCGGGGCGTCGTGGCTGGCGAAATAGGGGTCGGCGATGAGCGTGATGTCGCGGATCGGCTTCCAGTGCGAGACGGCGAGCACGATGGCGGCGAACACCACGGAGCCGGTCGCGGCGAAATCCGGCGGCAGCAGCGCCGCGACGACGCCCGGCAGGGCGCCCATCGCCGCCAGGGTCTTGGCGCCCGCCAGCAGCAGGTAGCCGATGCCGTAGACCGAGATGAAAATCTTCAGGTAGGCCGAGAGGCTGTTCGAGGCGATGAGGATGCCCGCCATCGCGAAGCCCGCGAGCGACACGTAGAGCGGTGGGCTCGGAATCCCCGGCATGGCCAGCAGCAGGAGGGCGGCGAGCGCCGTCAGCACGGCCTGGATGCCGAGCCTGCTCTTCAATGCGGCCACGCGGGTCGTTCCTTCTCGCTGCACCGGCCCTGTCCACCCTTGGATCGGATGGCGCGCCGACGGACGGGTTCAATCGCCGAATGCGGCGGCCCTGGCTATCCGTCGTGGCGAGAACGTGGCGCGCAGCCGCGCCTGTCACGTGAAATTTCGGTCATGTCGCGGGGTGGGGCTGCCGCCCGCCAGCGCCGGACGCCGCCGGGTGCGACACCGTGGACAAGTTTTCCGAGGATTTTTGAGACGACTGCCGGGACCGCTTTCCGGGACCTTCCGCCCTCAGTTCGCGTCCCAGTTCCAGTCACCGTAATCCGGCTCGCGGCAGCGATAGCCGATCGGGCATTGCGGGTTGTCGCGGGTCGGGACGAAGCGCAGCTCGGCGATTTCCGTGAGTTCGCAGAAGCTGCGGTCGCGCACGAAGCGCTCGGGCGGGCGCCCGCCGAAGCTGAGCGTCGCCGCGCCTTCCGCCTTCACCAGGGCCATCGCTTCCACGCAGGTCGGGCGCGCCGTCTGCGTGCGCGGCTGGGCCATGGCGGGAGTGAGGGCAAAGGGCGACGAGAGCAGAGGCGCCAGTGCCGAGCCGAGAACGGCGAGGGTGACAGGTTTCATTACACGGGTACGGTCGACGGCCGTCGCGGCCGCCAAGCTTGACCATGGCAGGTTCCGCTTGCTGCGGGAAGGGGTTGCCGTGCCTCTGCCGCATTCCCGGCGTCTATCGCGGAATGTGGGCCACGATGGCCTTGAGTCGTTTTAGGAAAAGCGCCCTGTGGTGCGGGCGGCCCGGGTCGAAGACGCGGCCGGCCGCATGGCGCCGTTTTCTGAAACATCGTCTCGGACGCGAGAATGCTGATATCGGGAGCACAGGCCGAAGAGGCGGTGAGAGGGGGCGGCGGAAGAGCCGATGACGGCTGACGGCGCGCAGGAGGCTGGCGGGACCGGTGAGGGGGCACGGGAGGTGACGTCCGCGGTTCTGTCGCGGCGTCTCGCGATCCCGGTGATCCTGGCCGCGGGCTGGGGCGCCCTGTTCGCTTACACCCTGATCGTGCTCACCGATGACGGGTCGGTGGCGGCGCCCGCCGGTCAGACCCGATTCGCGCCGACCGACAGCATCGACGTCCCGGAGGTGCGGTTGCCCGAGCCGGAGCGGCCGGCGACGCCCGCCGCCAACCCGCCGCGGGTGCTTACGGTCGCCGCGCCCGCACCGCCGCTGGAGACGGTGGTCCCCCCCGCCGAGCCGCGGCCCGCCGCGCCGCTGGTGGAGCGTGCCGCCTTCGTCGGCATCTGGGGACCGACCCCCGGTGGCCTGCGGCCAGCGCCAGCGCCGCCGCGGTTTCCTGCCCGCCACGATCACCGAGGACGGGGCCAAGGCCGGGCGCACCACCTGCCGTTTCCGCAACAACCGCCGCGAGGGCAGCGCCTGGACCATGGCCGCCGATTGCAGCGAGCGCGGCCGTCGCTGGACCTCACAGGTCCGCCTCCTCGTCGAGCATGACCGGCTCACCTGGACGAGCGGCAAGGGCCAAGCGAGCTACATCCGCTGCAGTCGGAAATCCGACTGAGGCTTCGCTACGCCGCCCTGTGCTCGACGAAGCGCAGCCCCAGCGCGCGAGGCCGGAACACGACCCGCTCCGGCACGAACCGCCAGAGGCGCTCGGCGCCGTCGATCCGTTCGTCCTCGTTCGGATCGAGCGTGATCTCGGTGCGTCCGCTCATCTGCAGCAGAGCGCCGGTCGCAAAATCCGGAAAGACCAGCCCAGCGCGCGGATTCGCCAGCAGATTGCCGAGCGTGTTGAAGAAGCGGTTGCCGGAATAGTCGGGCACCGTGAGGCCGCCATCGGCGCCGACCCGCACGAAGCCGGGCCGCCCTCCCCGGTGCGAGACATCGACCTGCCGCTGGCCCGCATCCTCGACGAAGCTCGCCACGAAGAAGGTGTCGGCCGCCGCGACGAGAGCCCGCGCCGCCGGATCGAGCCCGTCCGACAGGATGGGGCGGGGCCGGGTCGCCCCGTCTCCGATGCGGGGGCCTTCATGCCGGCTATGGATGTATTGCGGGCAATTCCCGAAACTCTGCTCGACGCGGATCGCGAAGCCCTCCGGCCCCGCGCGCTCGACGGTTCCGTTCAGGCGGTTGCGGCGGCGCGTGGCCAGTTCGATGCCGAGCAGGGCCACGCCGTCGCCGTCCTCCAGCCCCGCCTCGGCGGGATCGTCGGGCTCGCGGCGCCCGTCCACCCGGAGCCGAAACGGATCCGGCGCGTGGAGGAAGCCCGGTTCGCCCTCCCGCAAGGTCGCCCAGGGGCGGCCCTCCCCATCCACGCTTCCGAGGACGGCGAAGGGCAGGAGCGGAAAGAACGCCCGGTGCTGCTCGGTCAGGTGATCGCGGATCACCCGCGGGCCGAGTTCGGCCATCCGGCCGGCCATGCCGACACTCTCTTGGATCGCCACCTCGCCCCGGTGCCAGGGGGAGACTGCGGCTTGCTCGTTCATGCGGAGGCTCCCGTCGCGTTCAGGCCGACCGGCGAGGCCGGGAGTGACACGAAGCCGGGCAGCGCTTCGATGCGGGCGAGCCAGGCGCGGACGTTTTCGTAAGCCGCGAGATCGACGTTCCCCTCGGGCGCGGCGGCGATGTAGCTGTAGAGCGCCACGTCGGCGATGGTCGGACGGTCGGCGGCGAGCCAGTCGCGGGACGACAGTTCCGCATCGATCAGCGCCAGAATCTTATGGGCGCGCGCGATCACCTCCCCCGCATCGAAGCTGGCGCCGAACAGCGTGACGAGGCGGGCGGCGCAGGGGCCGAAGGCGATCGGCCCGGCCGCGACGGAGAGCCAACGCTGCACCCGCGCGGCTCCGGCCGCATCCTCGGGCAGCCAATCGCTGCGCCCGAGCTTCTTCGCGAGGTAGACGAGGATGGCGTTGGAGTCCGGCACGATCGTCCCGTCATCGTCGAGGACGGGAACCTGCCCGAACGGGTTGATCGCGAGAAAATCTGGCGAGCGGTTCTGCCCCCCGGCGAAATCGACCTCGACGGTCTCATAGGGCTGACCGACCAGCGACAGGAACAGGCGTGCCCGGTGGGCATGGCCCGAGAGTGTCAGGCTGTAGAGCTTCACGGCGTCGTCTCCTCCCGGCCGCGGGATCGGCCGTGGGGTGGATCACACTCCTTCTCCGTTGCGCGGTGAACCGGCATTGTCGGCAAGCGACTGTTGCGCGGAGCGGAATAATCGCCACTCTGCCCCAGACAGGGAGGGGCGGCGATGGACCGGCTGCAAGGGATGCGGGTGTTCGTGCGGGTTGCCGAGAGCGGCGGCTTTGCCGGGGCGGCCCGTGCGCTGTCCATGAGCCCGGCCGCGGTCACGCGCGCCGTGGCGGCACTCGAAGCGGTGATCGGGGCGCGGCTGTTCATCCGCACCACGCGCTCCGTGAAGCTCACCGAGGCCGGCGGGCGCTATCTGGAGGATTGCCGCCGGATCCTCGCCGAGATCGCGGAAGCGGAGGCCACCGCCGCGGGCTCGACCGCGACGCCGACCGGTGTCCTGACGCTGACGGCCCCGGTGCAATTCGGGCGGCTCTACGTGTTGCCGGTGGTGACCGATTATCTCGCGCGCTACCCGGCGGTGGCGGTCCGCGCGCTGTTCCTCGACCGGATCGTCAACCTGATCGAGGAGGGCATCGATGTCGGCGTGCGGATCGGGCATCTGGCCGATTCCGGGCTCACGGCGACCCGCGTCGGCAGCGTGCGCCGGGTCGTCTGCGCCGCACCGAGCTATTTGGAGCGGCACGGCGTGCCCGAAACACCGCGCGACCTGCGCGATCACGCGGTGATCGGCGCGTCAAACCCCGGTGCCCTGCCGGAATGGCGGTTCGGGCCCGAGGGGGCGCACCACGGTGGGCGTCCATGCCCGGCTCGTCTGCAACACGGTCGATGCGTCGCTGGCGGCGGCCCTCGATGGATGGGGGATCGCGCGTCTGCTGTCCTATCAGGTCGCGTCGGCGGTGGCGGAAGGGCGCCTGCGCATCCTGCTCACGGATGACGAGGAGGCGCCGGTTCCGATCCACGTCGTCAGTCCCGAGGGACGGCGGGCGCCGGCCAAGACCCGCGCCTTCGTCGATCTCGCCGCGGCACGGCTGCGCGCCGATCCGCGGGTCAACCCGGCGGCCTGAGGCGGTGGGAGGGGAAAACCCCCTCCCCCTCAGTACACGTCGGCCTGATAGCGCCCGCTCTTCTTGAGGGCGGCGAGGTAGGCCACGGCCTCGTCGGGGTTCTTGCCGCCGAACTGGGCGGCGACGTCGATGATCGCCCGCTCCACGTCCTTGGCCATGCGCTTGGCATCGCCGCAGACATAGAAATGGGCGCCGCCCTCCAGCCATTTCCACAGCTCGGCGCCGTTCTCGCGCATGCGGTCCTGCACGTAGGTCTTTTCCGTGCCGTCACGCGACCAAGCGAGCGAGAGGCGGGTCAGCACCTTGTCTTCCTTCAGGCCGTTCAGCTCGTCCTTGTAGAAGAAGTCGGTCGCTTGCCGCTGGTGGCCGTAGAACAGCCAGTTGCGGCCGGGGGGCCTTCGTGGCCGCGCGCTCACGCAGGAAGGAGCGGAACGGGGCGACGCCGGTGCCGGGGCCGCACATGATCACGTCCTTGGCTGCATCCGCCGGCAGGCCGAAGCCGTGCGCCTTCTGCAGGTAGATCCGGACTTTGGTCTGCTCCGGGAGACGCTCGCCCAGATGCGTGGAGGCGACGCCGAGGCGCAGGCGCGAGCGATGGTTGTAGCGCACCGCATCGACGGTGAGCGAAACCCGGCCCTCATCCATCTTCGGCGAGGAGGAGATCGAGTAGAGCCGCGGCTGCAACTCGTCGAGCGCCTCTAGGAAGACCTCGGCATCGGGGCGCGCACCGGGGAATTTGTGGAGCGCACCGAGCACGTCGAGATGCTGCGCATCGCCGTCCGGATCCTCGCCGGCCGCCAGCGCCTGCGCCTTCTTCCGGGCGGCACCCGAGGTCAGGAGCGAGAGGAGTTGGTAGAGGTTGTCCGGCGCAGCACCCAGGGAATACTCGGTTAGCAGCCGGTCGCGCAGGGTCTTGCCCGCGATCATCCGCTCGGGCCGCGTGCCGAGTTCGGCGATCACTGCATCCACCAGCGCCGGGGCGTTGGCGGGGAACAGGCCGAGGGAATCGCCCGCCTCGTAGGTGATCGGCGTATCCCGCAGGTCGATCTCGATGTGCCACGTTTCCTTCTCGCCGCCCGGCGCGTTGAGGCGCGTGCGGGAGAGGAAGGTCGCCTCGACCGGGTTCTCGCGGCAATAGCCGAGCGGCCCGAGTTCCGGCTCCTTCTTCGGAGCGTCGCCCGCCTCCGCCTTCGGAGCGGCCGTGCCCCCCGCGGCGCCGAACTCCTCGTCGAGCTTCTTGAGCATCCGAAGCGTTTCTTTGCCGCCGGGCTGGCAAAGGTTCAGCCGCTCCTCGCTCTTGAGGAAGATCGCGTTGGCATAGTCGGCGCAATTGTAGCCGCACTGCCCGCAATCCTGCTGGGCCATGGCGGCCATCAGCTTCTGCGGCTCGGAGCGGTCCTTGGCGATCGCCATGCGGTCGTTGATCGGCATCGACGGGTCGTGCCAGGGCGCGTCGTCGTTGTCGGCGAGCTTCGGACCCGTGGACGGCGCCTCGCCGGGGGCGAGCGCGGTGGCGCCTTCCACGGCGGGGCCCAGCAGCGCGGCGAAGTAGCCGGACAGCCAGGAGCGCTGGTCGGCGTTGAAGGGGGCGCTCTCGGGGATGAGAACGAGCGGGGGCGCGACGTGCTGGGTCATGCGGCGGCCTTGAGGGCGGGTTGTTCTTCGGCGGCGTCGCGCAGGGCCTCGGGGCCGGTGCGCGCGGTGAAGGCCTGGAAGCTCTCCTCCGGGCCCTGGCGGCGGGCGAGATAGGCGTTGAGCAGCGCTTCGACGCGCGAGGGCGCGTCTTCAGCCTTCACCGCCTTCCAGATCTCGGTGCCGATCTTCGGGTTCTCGGCGAAACCACCGCCGACCACGACGTCGTAGCCCTCGACGGTGTCGCCCTCCTCCGAGACGACGACCTTGGCGCCGATCAGGCCGATATCGCCGATGTAGTGCTGGGCGCAGGAATGGTGGCAGCCGGTGAGGTGCACGTTCACCGGCACGTCGAGGTTCGGCACGGTCCGCTCGACATGGTCCGCGATGATCATCGCGTGGCCCTTGGTGTCGGAGGCGGCGAACTTGCAGCCGCGCGAGCCGGTGCAGGCGACGAGGCCCGAGCGGATGCCGGCGGCCTTCACCGTGAGCCCGAGCGCGAGCACCCGTTCCTCGACCTCGGCCACCTTCGCGTCCGGCACGCCGGAGAAGATGAAGTTCTGCCAGACCGTCATGCGGATCTGGCCGTCGCCGCATTCCGCGGCGATCTTCGCCAGCCCGCGCATCTGGTCGGTGGTCATCTTGCCGACGGGGAGCACCACGCCGACCCAGTTCAGGCCGGGTTGGACCTGGGCATGGACGCCGACATGGCTGAAGCGGTCGGTCGGCCGGCGCGGGGCGACATGGGCGGCGTCGACCCGGTCGAGCTTGCGCCCGAGCTTCTCCTCGACGGCGGCGATGTACTTGTCGAAGCCCCAGGCGTCGAGGACGTACTTCATCCGGGCCTTGTTGCGGTTGGTCCGGTCGCCGTTCTCGATGAAGACCCGGATGATCGCGTCGGCCACAAGGTTGCAGTCCTCGGGCCTGAGGACGATCCCCGTGTCGCGGGCCAGATCCTTGTGGCCCGAGATGCCGCCGAGCACGAGGCGCATCCAGACGCCCGGCGCGACCGGGGCGCCCTCCAGCACCTGGATCGCCTGGAAGCCGATGTCGTTCGTCTCTTCGAGCGCCGGCATCACGCCGCCGCCGTCGAAGGAGACGTTGAACTTGCGCGGCAGGCCGTAGAGCGAGCGGTCGTTCAGGATCCAGTTGTGCCAGGACTTGGTGAGGGGACGGGTGTCCAGCAGTTCCTGCGCGTCGATGCCGGCGGCCGGCGAGCCGGTGACGTTGCGGATGTTGTCGGCGCCCGCGCCCTGCGCGGTCAGGCCGAGATCGATCAGCCCGTCGAGGAAGGGCTGGGCGTGCTCGGGCGCGATCTCGCGCACCTGCAGGCCCGCGCGGGTGGTGACGTGGCTGTAGGCGCCGCCATGGGCATCCGCGAGGTCGGCGAGACCGGCGAACTGCCAGTGGTGCAGGATGCCGTTCGGAACCCGGATCCGGCACATGTAGGAGGTCTGGGTCGGCGCGACCCAGAACATGCCGTGGTAGCGCCAGCGGAAGTTGTCCTCGGGCTTCGGAGCCTTGCCCGTGGCGGCCTCCGCCTTCAGCCGGTTATGGCCGTCGAACGGGTTCTCGGCGCGCTTCCACTTCTCCTGGTCGCAGAGCTTGCCGCCCTCCTTCACGGTGCGGATCTGTGCCTTGATGTGGATCGCGTCCGGGCCCGTGGGCTCGGCCGGCGCGCTCGCCGGGGCTTGGCCCGCGGCGAGGCCGCCGGTCATGCGGGCCGCGGCGATGCCGGAGGCGAAGCCCTCCAGGTAGCGCTTCTGCTCGGCGTTAAATTCGTCTGCCATCGCTGCCTCACTCACGCTGCGAGGGTTTTCGGGGCCGGGCCGAACATCAAGTCGTCCCGGTCGTCAGGGGAGAGCGGCGCGCCGGAGCGGATCAGCTCCTTGCAGCGCGCCTGCTCCGCGATATCGCCGACGAAGACCGCCCCCGCGAGGCGGCCGTCGGCGATGATCAGCTTGCGGTAGAGGCCGGCGGCGGCATCGTGCATCACGACGGCCTCGGCACCCTCGGGCGTATCGACCAATCCGGCCGAGAAGACCGGCAGGCCCGACACCTTGAGGCTGGTGGCAAGGGATGTGCCGGGATAGGTCGCCGCCTCGCCGAGAAGCGCCCGCGACAGCACCTCGGCCTGCTCGTAGGCGGGCTCGACGAGGCCGTAAACGACGCCCCTGTGCTCGGCGCATTCGCCGAGCGCATGGATCGCCGGATCGGAGGTGGTCATCCGGTCGTCCACCGTGATGCCGCGCCCGCAGGCGAGCCCGCAGGACTGCGCCAGGGCGGTCGAGGCGCGGATGCCGACCGACATCACCACGAGGTCGGCCGGGATCACGGTGCCGTCCTTCATCCGCAGGCGCTCGACGCGTCCGTCGCCCTCGATCGCGGCGGTGTCGGCGGACAGCATCACCTTGACGCCGCGCGCTTCCATCGCCGTGCGCACGAGGCGGGCGGCCGCGTGGTCGAGCTGGCGCTCCATCACTCGGTCCATGACGTGGATCAGGGTGGTGTCGACCCCGAGCCGGGCGAGCCCGACCGCGGCCTCCAGGCCCAGAAGCCCGCCGCCGATCACCACCGCCTTGGCATGCTCGACGGCGGCTTTGCGGATCGCCGCCACATCGGCGAAATCGCGGAAGGTGAGGACGCCGGGCAGGTCGATGCCGGGCAGCGGCAGCCGGATCGGCAGCGAGCCCACCGCCAGCACCAGCTTGTCGTAGGGCAGCACATGGGCGGAGCCGACGAGGGCGATGCGGTTCGCCCGGTCGATCTCGGTCACCGGTGCGCCGGTGACGAGGCGGATGCCGTGCTCCTCGTACCAGGGGAGCGGACGGAAGCCGCAGGCCGCCTCGTCCACCTCGCCGCCGAGCAGCGAGGAGAGCAGCACCCGGTTATAGGCCGCCACCGGCTCGGCGCCGACCACCGTCACGTCGTAGCGGCCCGGCGCGCGCTCCGTCAGCCGCTCGAGGAAGCGGAGCGAGGCCATGCCGTTGCCGACGACGACGAGTCTGTCCTTCACGCTCATGAACCCGTGATCCCCCTTCACGAACTCAGGCAGCGAGAGCAGGCTTGGCGTGGCGGGCGTAGAGGAATTCCAGCACCGCGGCGCGGGCGTGGACGTAGGTGGCATCCTCCACGAGGTCGAGCCGGCGGCGAGGCCGCGCCAGCGGCACGGGCAGGATCTCGCCGATGGTCGCCGACGGGCCGTTCGTCATCATCACGATGCGGTCGGAGAGCAGCACCGCCTCGTCCACATCGTGGGTGATCATGATGACGGTGTTCTTCAGCCGCTGCTGGATCTCCATGGTCTGGTCCTGAAGGTGGGCGCGGGTCAGCGCGTCGAGCGCGCCGAACGGCTCGTCCATGAGCAGCACGGTCGGCTCCATCGCGAGCGCGCGGGCGATGCCGACGCGCTGCTTCATGCCGCCCGAGATCTCGTTCGGGCGCTTGTCGGCGGCGTGCACCATGTTCACGAGCGCGAGGTTGTGCTCGATCCACTGGGTGCGCTCGGCGCGGGTCTTCTTGCCCTTCGAGACCTTGTCGACGGCGAGCGCCACGTTCTCGCGCACGGTGAGCCAGGGCAGCAGCGAGTGGTTCTGGAACACCACCGCGCGGTCGGGGCCGGGGGCGTTCACCTCGCGCCCGTCCAGCAGCACGCCGCCGGTCGAGGCCTTGAGCAGGCCGGCGACGATGTTGAGCACCGTCGACTTGCCGCAGCCGGAATGCCCGATGATCGAGACGAACTCGCCCTTGGCGATGTCGAGGTTCACGTCGCGCAGCACTTCCGATGCCTTGCCGCCGCGATGAAACGTGATGCCGACCTGGGAGAGGGAGAGATGTGCCATGTTCTTAATCCCTCACGCTGCGCTGGTGCCGCGGGTCACGAGCACGCCGAGCCCGGCGACCATCCGGTCGAGGACGAAGCCGATGAGCCCGACATAGACGAGGGCGACGATGATCTCGGAGATGTGCGACGAGTTCCACGCGTCCCAGATGAAGAAGCCGATCCCGACGCCGCCGATCAGCATTTCGGCCGCGACGATGGCGAGCCAGGACAGGCCGACGCCGATGCGAAGACCGGTGAAGATGTAGGGGGCCGCCGAGGGCAGCATGATCTTCACGAAGAACTCGATCGGGTTCAGCCGGATGACCGCGGCGACGTTGCGGTAGTCTTGCGGAATGTTGCGGATGCCGACCGCGGTGTTGATGATGATCGGCCAGATCGAGGTGATGAAGATCACGAAGATCGCGCTGGGTTGGCCGTCGCGGAAGGCGGCCAGCGAGAGCGGGAGCCACGCCAGCGGCGGGATCGTACGCAGGATCTGGAAGATCGGGTCGAGCCCGCGCATCGCCCAGTCGGACTGGCCGACCAGCGTGCCGAGCATCACGCCCGCCACCACCGCCAGCGAGAAGCCCAGCGCCACGCGCTTCAGGCTCGCGGCGATATGCCAGAACAGGCCCTTGTCGGTGCCGCCGTTGTCGTAGAACGGATCGATGATGATGTCCCAGGCTTCCGTCACCACCCGCGAGGGCGGCGGCAGGCCGGCGGTGGGGGAGGAGCACAGCACCTCCCACAGGAGCAGGAAGCCCGCCAGGACGACGAGCGGCGGCAGGACGCGGGCGGCAACGCCGCGCAGCCCGGCCATGGTGATGAAGGGCGTGCGGGCCTTGGCGGCACGTTCGCGGGTTGCGGTGAGCGTTGCTCCGGTAGCCATCACGCGACCTTCTTGATGCCGAGGCTGTTGAGGTAGGCGGCGGGGTTTTCCGGATCGAAGACCTTGCCGTCGAACAGCGTCTCGACGCCGCGCGAGGTGGAGGTCGGGATCGCCGCGACGCCGAGCGCCTTGGCGGCCTCGCGCCAGAGATCCTCACGGTTGACCTTGGCGATCAGCGCCTTGGTGTCGGTCTGGGCGTCGAACTTGCCCCAGCGGATGTCCTCGGTGAGGAACCAGAGGTCGTGCGACTGATACGGGTACGAGGCGTTGTCGCCCCAGAACTTCATGATGTGCGGGCTGTTCTCGACGACCCGGCCGGTGCCGTAGTCGAACTTGCCCTTCATGCGGTCGACGACGTCGGCGACCGGCACGTTGATCCACTGGCGCTTGGCCACGATCGCCGCCATCTCGTCGCGGTTCTCGGGCTTGTCGCACCATTGCTGGGCCTCCATCACCGCCATCAGCAGGGCCTTGGCGGCGTTGGGGTATTTGTCGACCCAAGCCGCGCGCATGGCGAAGGCCTTCTCCGGGTGATCCTTCCAGAGTTCGCCCGTGGTGATGGCGGTGTAGCCGATGCCCTGGTGGATGAGCTGCTCGTTCCACGGCTCGCAGACGCAGAAGCAGTCCATCGTGCCGACCTTCATGTTCGCCACCATCTGGGGCGGCGGCACGACGATGGTCTCGATGTCCTTGTCGGGGTCGATGCCGCCGGCGGCGAGCCAGTAGCGGATCCAGAGGTCGTGGGTGCCGCCGGGGAAGGTCATGGCGGCCTTCACCGCCTTGCCCGACGCCTTCTTGGCTTCCAGCGCGGCTTTGAACGGCTTGGTGTCGAGCCCGATCTTGTGGTCGATATGCTCCTTGGCGATCGAGATGCACTGACCGTTCAGGTTGAGCCGGGCCATGATGTACATCGGCACCGGCACGTTGTTCTGCGTCACCCGGCCGGCGGAGATCAGGTAGGGCATCGGGGTGAGGATGTGAGCGCCGTCGATGCCGTTGCCCTCGGAGCCGAGCACGAGGTTGTCGCGGGTCGTGCCCCAGCTTGCCTGCTTCAGCACCTCGGTATCGGGCAGGCCGTACTTGGCGAAGATGCCCTTCTCTTTGGCGACAAAGAGCGGCGCCGCATCGGTGAGCGCGATGAAGCCGAGCTTGGCGCCCTTCACCTCCGGCCCCCCGCCCTGCGCGAAGGCACCGGCCGGCAAGGCGGCACGAGCCGCACCCGCGAGGGCGAGGGCAGCCGCCGCCCCCTTGAGGACGCCGCGGCGGGTCGTGTTGCCGTGATCGATGCTCATCCGCTCTTCGCTCCGGTGCGCTGTCTGCACATGGAAAAGGCCGCCGTCCGGGATCGCCTGCGCGATCGACCTTCGTCGCGTGCGGGCAGTCCGGATCAGCGGCCTTGCTGACGTTTGGGGCGCGTCGTCGTTGACGAGCCCGTGCGAACATCTCTGCAGGAGCCGTGCCAACTGCGCTGAAGAGCGTGCCGCCCCTCTCGGAGCGCCGGCATCACGGGTTTGCTGCGCTGCCCGCGCTCAGCGGCCCCAGGATTTCATGCGGTGCACAAAAAATGGGCTGATGCTGCTGCGCGATGCAGCCCGAGCCGGTCCCATGCCGCTGAAAAAACGCTCAGCCGCCGATGGCTGCGGCGAAGAGGTCGGGCCGGTAGAGCGCCGCCGCCCGGTCCGCCGCGTCGTCGCCGGACGCCACCTGCCCGCAGGCGGCCATCTGCGCCACCAGCCACCGGGCATGCTCCGGGTCCGGCCGGTGGGTCGCCGCGTCGAGGCGCAGATAGGCCGGGTTCGCCCGCTCGGTTCCGTCCCGATCCACGATCAGCGCGCCACTGAGCGTGCGCGCGAGAAGCGCGGCATCCGCGTCGAGTTCTGCCCGTTCGGCGAGCAGGCGGCTCAGGGCCTCGTGGTTCTCGGGGGCGGCGCACCAAAGTCCGGCGCGGTGGACGGCCCTGACCAAAGGTGCCGTGAAGTCGGCCCCCTCCGCGGGCAGCGCCAGCACCTTCTCCGGGCAGTCGGGCGCGATCTCGCAGCCGAGTGCCGCGATCCGGCCGAGGCCTGCGGCGACCGCGACGCTGTTCCAGGGCGCGCCGACGCAGAAGCCGTCGATCCGCCCGCGCCGAAGCGCATCCACCGTCTCCGGCGGCGGCACCACGACCAGCCGCACCGTCGCGTCGAGGTCGAGCCCGCTCAAGCCGGCGAACAGGCGAAGCTGGTAGGAATGGCTGGAGAAGGGATGCACGGTGCCGATGACGAGCGGACGCCCCTCCCCGGCCCGCGCGCGGGCGACCGCCGAGAAAGCCGCGGCCACGTCACCGAGCCCGTCGCTCTCCGGGGCCATCGCCGCCCAGAGCGCGTTCGAGACGGTCACGGCGTTGCCGTTGAGGCCGAGCGCCATCGGCACGCTCAGACGGGCCTCCGGCCCCGAGAGCCCGAGCGCGCTGGCGATGGCGAGCGGCCCGAGCATGTGCGCGGCGTCGAGATGGCCGAGCGCCAGCCGGTCGCGCAGGGTCGCCCAGGAGGGCTCGCGCGCGAGTTCGATCTCGAGCCCCTCGGCGCGTGCGAAGCCCAATTCCGCCGCCGCGATCACGGGGGCGGCGTCGGCGAGGGGAACGTATCCGAGTCTGATCCTCATCCGAGCAGATCCGCCGCGGTGACGATGGCGCGGGCGATGTCGACGATCTTGCGCTTCTCGTTCATCGCCTGCCGCCGCAGGAGCTTGTAGGCCTCGTCCTCGCTCATGCCCTTGCGCGTCATCAGGATGCCCTTGGCGCGCTCGATCAGTTTGCGGTCGGCAAGTTCCGAGCGGGCCTCGTCGAGTTCGCGCTGGAGCCGGGCGAAGGCATTGAAACGCAGGATCGCGATGTCGAGGATCGGCCGGATCCGTTCCGAGCGCAGCCCGTCCACCACATAGGCCGAGATGCCCGCATCGACCGCCGCCTGCATCATGGTCTGGTCCGAGCGGTCCACGAACATCGCCACCGGCCGCTCGGCCTGCCGGGACAGGCCCGACATCTGCTCCAGCACGTCCCGGCTCGGGCTCTCAAGATGGACCACGATCACGTCGGGCTTCAGGCTCGCCACCCGCGCCTGGAGGTCCGGCCCGTCGGCAAGAACGACGACGTTGCCGACGCCGGAGGCGCGAAGGCCCTCCTCCAGGATCGCTGCGCGGGCGCGGCTCGGATCGATCACGGCGACGGTGAGGCTGGTCTCGGTCATCGAGGGCCGGAGTGGTTCGATCCGTTCGAGGAAGGCATAGGCGAGGAAGGCACGAGGTAAAGAAGGCGGTCCGTCTACATGGAGGCACGTGCGCAAGCACCTGCCTCGTGAGGGGCGGACGCCTCGCAGGCAAGCCGTATGCCCGCCCGGTCCATAACGACAGTTACAAACCGACATCGGCCGGCCCCGCTTCTGCCGCAAACCGGGGCGCACACTCAAGCCGCTCGCGAATCTATCAGGAGGGGCCGGTTCATGCGCGTCGTCGATCCGCTGCGAAAGCCGGACGTGTCCGCGACCCCTCGCGCCGTGCTTCCCCCCCTGCTGCCGACCCTCGGCCTCGCCGTGGCCGCCGCCCTGCTGTCGCTCGTCTGCCGCGAGCCGGCCAAGGGGCCGACGATGCCGCCGGTCGAATCGGCGCGGCCCGTGCCGGCCATGGCTGCGGCGCCCGGCTTCACGTTGTTCGATCCGGGCAAGGCCCTGCTCGCCGATGTCGAGGCGGGGCCGGCCAGCGAGGCCTTCGCCCGCCTCGTGCCCCTCGTCGCCGCAAACGAGGCCGCCCCACCGCAGGCCCGCCCCCCGCGCCTCGCCACCCGAACCGAGCGCCGGCGCGCCACCGCGAGCCGGATGGCGACGACGCAGCAAGCGAGCCCGGCGAAAGCCGCATCCGAGCCGGTTATTCCTGCGCCGGCCGCTATGGCGCGTGTGGAGGACGAGAGTGATCGCGTCCTGCCCGCAGGCGCCCTCCCCTTCGCCGCCGTCGACGCGGTCTGGGATGCGGCCCGTACGGCCGGCTCCGGCGCGGCGGCCAAGGTCACGACCAGCGTCTCGAACCTGAGCGGCTCGGTCGTCAGCCTCGTCTCGGATCTGCGCTGAGACGGAGCGCGCCGCGCCGCCAAACGCGCGGTCTTCACAATCGTTAGCCCCGAAACCTTGCGAAGCGCGGCCGCTGCGCCACTTCGCGCGGAGCAGAACCGCGATCACGTCCACCGCGTCTCCGACGCGGCGGCTTTTTCGCGCGTGATGCTCTGTGAGTAAGGCCGAAGTCCGCGTTTCCCCCGCGTCGTTCGGCTCAGGGTACGGCGACGGAGACCGGGATGGCGGGACGGATCGAGGATTACGCCCTGATCGGCGACGGGCGCACCGCGGCCCTGGTCGGCCGCGACGGCAGCATCGACTGGCTGTGCATGCCGCGCTTCGATGCCTCGGCCCTGTTCGCGAGCCTTCTCGGAACGGAGGAGCACGGCTTCTGGAAGCTCGCTCCGGCGGCGGAGGGGGCACAGCATTCCTGGCGCTACCGCGGCGGCTCGCTGGTGCTGGAGACCACGCACAAGACCCATGAGGGCGAGGTCCGCGTCACCGACTTCATGCCCGTCGGCGACGGCAGCCACGTGATCCGCCTCGTCGAGGGCGTGCGTGGCCGGATGGCGATGCGGATGGAACTGGCCGTGCGCTTCGATTACGGCTCGGCGGTGCCCTGGGTCTCGCGCAGCGAACTCGGGGATCTGCGCGCCATCTCCGGGCCGCACAAGGTGGTCCTGCGCACCAACGCGCCGATGCGCGGCTCCGCCCACCAGACCACGGTCTCGGAATTCACGGTCTACAAGGGCGACGCGGTCCGCTTCGTGCTGAGCTACGGCGCCTCGCACGAGGACGATCCTGCACCGATCGAGCCGCGCCGCTGGCTCGACGACACCAACCGGTTCTGGCGCGAGTGGTCGAGCCGCTGCATGCTCCAGACACCCTGGGACGCCATCCTGCGCCGCTCGCTCCTGACGCTGAAGGCGCTGATCTACCAACCGACCGGGGGTATCGTCGCCGCGCCCACCACGTCGCTGCCGGAAGAACTCGGCGGGGTGCGCAACTGGGACTACCGCTTCTGCTGGCTGCGCGATTCGACCTTCACGCTGCTGGCGCTGATGGATTCGGGCTACATCGAGGAGGCCCGCGCCTGGCGCGACTGGCTGACCCGCGCGGTGGCCGGCAACCCGGAGCAGGCGCATATCCTCTACGGCATCGCCGGCGAGCGGCTTCTGCCGGAGATCGAACTCGACTGGCTGCCCGGCTACGAGGGTTCGCGGCCCGTGCGCGTCGGCAACGCGGCGATCGCCCAGTTCCAGCTCGATGTCTACGGGGAATTGTTCGACGCCCTGTTCCAGGCCCGTGCCCGCGGCATGGGGCAGAACAAGGACGGCCTGCGCGTCGGCCAAGCGATCATCAAGCACCTCGAGACGGCGTGGCGCCAGCCCGATGAGGGCATCTGGGAGGTGCGCGGCGGGCGGCGCCACTTCGTCCATTCCAAGGTGATGGCCTGGGTGGCCTTCGACCGGGCGATCCGCAGCGTCGAGCTGATGGGCGACGACGATCCGCACACCGTCGAAGCGCCGGTCGCGCACTGGCGGGCGATCCGCGACGAGATCCACGCCGAGGTCTGTGCCAAGGGGTTCGACCCGGAGCTGAACAGCTTCGTCCAATCCTACGGAAGCAAGGCGCTCGATGCGAGCCTCTTGCTCATCGCGCATATGGGCTTCCTGCCCCAGGACGATCCCCGCGTCGTCGGCACGGTGGCGGCGGTCGAATCGCATCTGATGCGCGAGGGGTTCATCCTGCGCTACGAGACCGAAGGCCAGACCACCGACGGCCTGCCCGGCAACGAGGGCGCGTTCCTGCCCTGCAGCTTCTGGTACGCCGACAATCTGATCGGCCTCGGCCGCTGCGACGAGGCTCGCGCGCTGATCGAGCGCCTGATCGGTGTCTGCACCGACCTCGGATTGGTCTCCGAAGAGTACGACGTGCACGCGAAACGGCTGGTGGGGAACTTCCCTCAGGCGTTCACGCATGTTGCGCTCGTCAACACGATCCTCAATTACAGCCGCGCGACCGGTCCTGCGAAGGAACGGGGCAGCGGCGCGGACGTATCCGAGTCGAGGGTAGGCGAATCCATCGCAGCGCAGTAGTCGCACTCCGTCAGACGGCGGGCGATGGAAGCGAGAAAGACGGTAACTCCATGAGCGGTGCAGACACGAGCCCGAAGGCGGCCCTGAGCCAGGGCGACAAGCTCGCGATCGACACGATCCGGACGCTCGCGATCGACGCGGTGCAGAAGGCCAATTCCGGACATGCCGGCGCACCGATGGCGCTGGCGCCCGTCGCCTACACCCTGTGGAACCGGTATCTGCGCTACGATCCGGCCCATCCGCATTGGCCGAACCGCGACCGCTTCGTGCTCTCGGCCGGTCACGCCTCAATGCTGCTCTACGGGCTGCTGCACTTGGCCCGCGTGGCCGAGAAGGACGGCGGCAATTCCCCCGCCATCTCGCTGGACGACATCAAGAAATTCCGGCAGCTCGACAGCCGCACGCCGGGCCATCCGGAATACCACTTCACCACCGGCGTCGAGACCACCACCGGGCCGCTGGGCCAGGGCGTGGCGAACTCCGTCGGTATGGCGATGGGTGGCCGCTTCAAGGGCGAGCGCCTGAACCGGCCCGACCTGCCGCTGTTCGACTACAACGTCTACGCCATCTGCTCGGACGGCGACCTGATGGAGGGCGTCAGCCAGGAGGCCGCCTCGATCGCCGGGCACCTGCGCCTGTCGAACCTGTGCTGGATCTACGACAACAACACCATCACCATCGAGGGCCACACCGAACTCGCCTTCTCGGAAGAGGTCGCCGCCCGCTTCCTCGCCTATGGCTGGCAGGTGCTGCGGGTGGCCGATGCCAACGACACCCACGCCATCGCCTCGGCGCTCGAGACCTTCCTGCAATCGAGCGACCGCCCGACGCTGATCATCGTCAACTCGATCATCGGCTACGGCGCGCCGACCAAGCAGAACACGTCGAAGGCCCATTCCGACGCGCTCGGCCCCGACGAGGTGAAGGGCGCCAAGCGCGCCTATGGCTGGCCGGAGGATTCCGAGTTCTTGGTACCCGACGGCGTCTACGACACCTTCGCCGACGGCATCGGCAAGCGCGGTGCCGCGCTCTACAGTCAGTGGCAGGGCTTCTTCGAGGCTGCCAAGGCGGCGGATGCGGAGCATGCCGAGGAACTGTCGGCCTTCCTCGAAGGCCGTCTGCCGGAGGGCTGGGACCGCGACATCCCGGTCTTCGAGTCCGACGCCAAGGGGCTCGCGACGCGCGAATCCTCGGGCAAGGTGCTCAACGCCATCGCCCAGCACGTGCCGTTCCTGCTCGGCGGCTCGGCCGATCTGGCGCCGTCCAACAAGTCGAACCTCACCTTCGAGGGCGCGGGCTCGCTGACCCCGTTCGAGCCGGGCGGGCGCAACATCCATTTCGGCGTGCGCGAGCACGCCATGGGCTCGATCGTGAACGGGCTCGGGCTCGTGGGCTTGCGCGCCTACGGCGCGACCTTCCTCGTCTTCGCCGACTACATGCGCCCGCCGATCCGGCTCGCCTCGCTGATGGAGCTGCCGGTCTTCCATATCTTCACCCACGACTCGATCGGCGTGGGCGAGGATGGGCCGACCCACCAGCCGGTGGAGCAGATCCTCTCGCTGCGCTGCATCCCCGGTCTCCTGACCCTGCGCCCGGCCGACGCCAACGAGGTGGCCGAAGCCTACCGGGTGATCTTCTCCCTGAAAAATCAGCCGGCGGTGCTGGCCCTGTCGCGCCAGCCGCTGCCGACCTTCGACCGCTCGAAATACGCTCCCGCCTCGGGCACCGCGAAGGGCGCCTACGTGCTCGCCGATAGCGAGGGCACGCCGGACGTGATCCTGATCGGCACGGGCTCCGAGGTGCAGCTCTGCGTCGGCGCCTACGAGACCCTGAAGGGCGAAGGCGTGAAGGCGCGCGTCGTCTCGATGCCGTCCTGGGAGCTGTTCGAGCGCCAGGACGAGGCCTACCGCAACAGCGTCCTGCCGCCGGAGGTTCTGGCGCGCGTGGCCGTGGAGCAGGGCAGCGTCATCGGCTGGGACCGCTACGCCGGCTCCTCGGGCTCGATCGTCGGCATGCATACCTTCGGCGCCTCGGCCCCGATCAAGGACCTGCTCGGCAAGTTCGGCTTCACCGCCGAGAAGGTCATCGAGGCGGCCCGCGCGCAGGCGGCCAAGCACAAGAAGTAAGGGCGCAGACGTTGAGCCCTCTCCCCCTGAAGCGGGAGAGGGTGGCCCGCGAAGCGGGTCGGGTGAGGGGAGCGCCGGCTCCGGAAAGATCTGAGTCGGCCCCTCTCCCGCCCTGCATCCGCAGGGCACCCTCCCCCGCAGAGGGGGGAGGGTTAAGGCGCCCGCGACCGCCCTATCTACCGGGCACGGGGGACGCACAAGAATTACGCGAGGACGCTAGAGATGAACGCGCTGAACGCCCTCTTCGCCGAGCACGAGCAGGCGGTCTGGCTCGATTTCGTGGCCCGCGGCTTCATCGCCAAGGGTGAACTCCAGGCGTTGGTGGAGAAGGACGACCTGCGCGGCGTCACCTCCAACCCGGCCATTTTCGAGAAGGCGATCGGCCACTCGGCCGAGTACGACGACAGCCTCAAGGCCGTGCTGAGCCAGGGCGATGCCCGCGTCATCGATCTCTACGAGGGGCTCGCCATCGCCGACATCCAGGCGGCGGCCGACGTCCTGCGCCGGGTCTACGACACCAGCGACGGCGCCGACGGCTATGTCAGCCTCGAAGTCTCCCCCTATCTCGCCCTCGACACCGAGGAGACCCTGAACGAGGCCCGCCGCCTGCACGCGGCGGTCGGGCGCGACAACCTCATGGTCAAGGTGCCGGCCACCCCCGCCGGCCTGCCGGCGATCCGCCAGCTCACGGCGGAGGGCATCTCGGTCAACATCACGCTGCTGTTCTCGCAGAGCGTTTACGAGGAGGTCGCCAACGCCTTCATCGACGGGCTGACCGAGTTCGGCGCCAAGGGCGGCGACGTCTCGAAGGTCGCGAGCGTGGCGAGCTTCTTCATCAGCCGCATCGACAGCCTCGTCGACAAGAAGCTGGATGAGGTCGGCGGCTACGAGGATCTCAAGGGCAAGGTGGCGATCGCCAACGCCAAGCTCGCCTACCAGCGCTACAAGCGCATCTTCGCCGGGCCGAAATGGGCGGCGCTGGAGGCCAAGGGGGCGAAGGCGCAGCGCCTGCTCTGGGCCTCCACGGGCACCAAAAACAAGGCCTATTCCGACGTGCTCTACGTCGAGGAGTTGATCGGCAAGAACACCGTCAACACCATGCCGCCGGCCACCATGGACGCGTTCCGTGACCACGGCCGGGTGCGCGCGACGCTGGAGGAGAATATCGGCGAGGCCGAGACCGTGATGGCACGGTTGGCCGAGGCCGGCATCGACATCGAGGCGGTGGCGCGCCAGCTCGTCGAGGAGGGCGTGCAGCTCTTCGTCGATGCCGCCGACGCCCTGCTCGGCGCGGTCGCGGGTAAGCGGGCGGCGTTGCTCGACCACCGGCTCGACGCGCAGACCTTCAAGTTCGACGAGCCTCTCCAGGCGGCGACCGACAAGGCGGTCGAGTCCTGGCGCGCGAGCGGCGCGATCCGCCGGCTCTGGGCGCACGACGCCACGGTCTGGACTGGCCGTGACGAGGACAAGTGGCTCGGCTGGCTGCGCATCGTCGAGGACGAACTGGAGCGGGTCGATCTCTACGAAAGCTTTGCCGAAGAGGTCCGCGCCGAGGGCTTCACCGACGCGGTGGTGCTCGGCATGGGCGGCTCCAGCCTCGGCCCGGAGGTGATCTCCGCCACCTACGGCCACCGCGAGGGCTTCCCGAAGCTGCGCATCCTCGACTCGACCGACCCGGACGAGGTCCGCGCCGTCGAGGCTGCGGTGAACCTCGAGACGACCCTCTTCATCGTCGCCTCGAAGTCCGGCTCGACCCTCGAGCCCAACGTGTTCCGCGACTACTTCCTCGGCCGGATGAAGGAGGTCGTCGGCGCCGATAAGGCGGGCCGGCATTTCGTCGCCGTGACCGATCCCGGCTCGGCGATGGAAAAGGCCGCCAGGGACGACAGCTTCCGCAAGATCTTTCTGGGGGTTCCGCAGATCGGCGGGCGCTACTCCGTGCTCTCGGCCTTCGGTCTCGTTCCCGCGGCGGCGGCCGGCGTCGAGATCCGCGAATTCCTCGACAGCGCCCGGATGATGGTCCGCTCCTGCGGGCCGGCGGTGCCGCCCGCCGTGAATCCCGGCGTGCGCCTCGGCGCGGCGATGGGTGTCGCGGCCAAGGATTTCGGGCGCGACAAGATCACGATCATCGCCTCCCCCGGCATCGGCACCTTCGGCACCTGGGCCGAGCAGCTCATCGCCGAGTCGACCGGCAAGGAAGGCGTCGGCATCATCCCCGTCGAGGGCGAGCCGGTCGGCGTACCGGCCGTCTACGGCGAGGACCGCCTGTTCGTGTATCTCCGCCTGACCAGCCAGGCCGATGCGCGCCAGGACGAGGCGGTGAAGATCCTAGAGAGCGAGGCGCAGCCGGTGGTGCGCATCGATCTCGACAAGGTGGAACAGCTCCCGCAGGAATTCTTCCGCTTCGAGATCGCCACCGCCGTGGCCGGGGCGGTGCTCGGCATCAACCCGTTCGACCAGCCCGACGTCGAGGCGAGCAAGATCGAGACGAAGAAGCTGTTCGCCAGCGCCGAGGAGACCGGCGCCCTGCCGGCCGAGACGCCGATCTTCGAGGACGCGACGATCGCCCTCTACGCCGATGCGGCCAACGCGGAGGTCCTGCGCCCCGGCGGGGGCTTCGAGGCGATCGTGGCCGCGCATCTGGCGCGGGTGAAGCCGTGCGACTACGTCGCCGTGCTCGCCTATGTGGAGCGCAACGAGGCGCATCACGCGGCGTTGCAGGAGGCCCGGCTCACGGTGCGCGACGCGCGGCAGGTCGCAACTTGCCTGGAATTCGGCCCGCGCTTCCTCCACTCGACCGGGCAGGCCTACAAGGGCGGTCCCGCTTCGGGCGTGTTCCTCCAGATCACTGCCGACCCCTCGGCCGATCTGCCGATCCCCGGGCGCAAGCTCGGGTTCAAGACGGTGATCGCGGCGCAGGCGCGGGGCGATTTCGCCGTGCTGTCCGAGCGCAAGCGCCGGGCGCTGAGAATCCACCTCAAGGGCGGTGATGTCTCCGGCGGCGTGAAGCGCGTCGCCGCGGCGATCAAGACAGCGGTCGCCGGATAAGGCTTCCCCCTCTCCCCGCACGCGGGGAGAGGCCCGCAGGCACCCTGTCGTGCCTGCGGGAAGCGGAGGCGTAGCCGAAGCGATGGTGAGGGGGGGCGGTTCAGGACGAGGCATGTCCGTCCTGAACCGCCCCCTCACCTTTGGCTGCCGCCTCGCTTCGGCGACGACCCAAGTCGGGCCTGCCCGACTTGGGCACCTTGGATCAGAACTCGGGAACACCCGAGTTCTGTGGTCGCCGAAGCCCTCTCCCCGCAGGCGGGGTGAGGGGCCCTTATGGCCGCCGTCGCGATCTAAATCGAAAAAAGATTAGTGCGTCAGTGGGCCGGGGATCGCGGCTTCCGCCTTCAGCAGCAGCCGCTCCTCGTGGCGCTTCATGAACAGCCAGAGCGCCAGTCCGCCGAAGACCACGAAGGCCAGTAGCGCGAGGCCGACGGGGCCGACGATGTGCTCGATCGAGCGGCCGCAGGCATAGGGGCCGAAGCCCATGATGCCGGCCCAGGCGACGCCGCCGAGGCCGTTGAACAGCATGAAGCGGCGCGCATCGAGCCGGTTCACGCCCGCCAGTACCGCCGCATAGGCGCGCAGCATCGCGGTGAAGCGGCCGAAGAACACGATCTTCCCGCCATGCTCCCGGAACAGGTATTGCCCGAGCTTCAGCCGGCCGTGGTCGAGGGCGATGAGGTGGCCGTAGCGCAGCAGCAGCGGCATGCCCCAGCGGCGCCCGACCCAGTAGCCGACATTGTCGCCGAGGATCGCGGCTGCGGCCGCCGCGGCGACGATGAGGACGACGTTGAGGCTGCCGGTGCTGCCGGCATAGACGGCCGACGAGATCAGGATGGTCTCACCCGGCATCGGAACGCCCGCGCTCTCCAGCGCGACGACGACGAAGACGGCGAGGTAGCCGTAATGGGCGATGAGGTCGGCGATCGGAAGTCCCTGAAGGAAGGACATGAAAGAGGGCGTCTCCGCGGATCGTTGCGCCGCGCAGTCTGGCCAGGAACGTGGCCGCAGGAGGGCGGCCCTTCTCCTTCCCCTTGCCCCTCCGCTTCAGCCCGCCGGGTCCGCCTCCGCCGAGGGCTCGACCGAGGCGAGCGTGAGGAAGGCGCCCTCCCCGCCCGTGCCGGTTTGGCAAAGGGCGGCGAAGTCGTCGTCCGGCAACGGCAGCAGCCGTGCGAGCCCCTCCGACACGCCGAACAGGACGGGATCCGTCGAAAGGCCGAAGCCGGGCGGGAGGAGGCGTGTGCTGTCGATCATGACGGGCTCGGACCGCCGAAGGGCGGAAGTGGTGATAAGCCCTTCGGCGGCGCCCGGTTGCATGGCACGACCGAATGTCGTGACATGCGGCACATCGGCCTTACGCGGCTCTTCCCGTCCGCGTCCCGTCCTCAGCTCGCCTTGAGGAACTTCTCGACGCTGGCGCCCAGGCCGGCGGAATGCGTCGCGAGATCCTCGGCGATGGTGCGGACCGAGTCGACGTGGCTGCCGGTGGCGTCCGCCGCCGAGGACACGCCGACGATGTTGCCGGACATCTCGTGCGTCGAGGCCGCCTGCTCCTCGACCGCGCTCGCCATCGCAAGCGTGAGCCCCGAGAGGTCCGTCACCGCCGCGGTGATCGTGCCGATGGCCTCGACCGCCTCGCCGGTGGCGCTCTGGATCGCGGCGATCTGTCCGGAAATCTCGCCGGTCGCCTTCGCCGTCTGCTCGGCCAGCGCCTTCACCTCGGCGGCGACCACGGCGAAGCCGCGGCCGGCCGCGCCCGCGCGGGCCGCTTCGATGGTGGCGTTGAGGGCGAGCAGGTTGGTCTGATCGGCGATCGAGCGGATCATCGCCACCACCGCATCGACCTTGCGCGCGTTCTCGGCGAGCTGGCGCACCGTCAGATCGGTTGTCTCGGCCTGGGCCGCGATCCGCTGGGCGCGCTCGGACACGCTGCCGACCTGCCCCGAAATCTCCTGGATCGAGGCCGTCATCTGCGCCGAGCCCGCCGCCACCGAGGCCGCGCGCTGCCGGGCGTCCTCGGCCGAGCGCGACAGCTCCTCCGCCGAGGACCCCATCCGCTCCACCGCCGACCGCACCGCCTCGACCACCCGCGAGACGTCCGCCGACATCTGAACCTGGGCTGTGATCACCGACCACGTCACCATCGGGCCGACATACTCGCCCTCGGGCCCGTGGATCGCCGAGACGCGCAGATCGAGGGTCTCGGGGCCGACCCGGATCTTGGCCCGGTGCGGCAGGCGGCTGCTGTCGGCCAGCATCGTCCGCTGATGCTGCGGGTGCTTGTGGAAGACGTCGAAGGAGCGGCCCATCATCTCCGAGACCTTGATCGGCAGATGCTCCTCGATGGTGGAGAGCGTCGTCACCGAGGTCTTGTTCAGATAGTTGATCTTGAACTCGTCCTTCGGGTCCACTGTCATGACGGCGACGGGCATACCGTCGATCATCGTCAGCAGCCGGCTCGTCTCGTTCTTCTTGGCGGTGATGTCGGTGGCGAACTTCATCACCCGCTCCGGCTTGCCGTCCGCCCCGAGCACCGGGTTGTAGGTGGCTTCCAGCCAGATCTTGCGTCCGGACTTGCCGAGACGGGGGAACTCGCCCGAGGCGTACTTGCCGCCGCGCAGCGTCTCCCAGAAGGCGCGATAATCGGCGCTCTCGGCATAGGCGGCCTCGACGAAGATGCGGTGATGCCGGCCCTTGATCTCGTCGAGCTCGTAGCCGATCGCGTCGAGAAAGTTCCGGTTCGCGTCGAGAACCGTCCCATCCATCGCGAACTCAATGGTCGCGAGCGATCGATCGAGTGCATCGAGCTTCGCTTGGGCGTCACTTTGCTTGGGCTTACGGAACATCACAGAACCCCCGTGACGCAATCTTTCTCCGGCAGCCACGTCGCCAGAGCGATGTCGTCATTGATCGAGGGCGGATCTCGGCGATTTCGCTCGATGTCTTTCATCCGCCCCTTATGACGAATGTTCATTTTCTGAGTAAATTATGGATTAAAATCCGTGGTGTAGAACGTTACAATCGTCTGTAGGCTGCAATCTTGTTTCGACATGCGTCGCACAGACGGCAACTACGCTAGTAACATATGATATAAACTCGCCATTGCGCTGGCAGTGTCTCCTCGCCCGTCCGCCTGGGTTCGACGATCGGTCGGCTTCGCTGCCTCTTCGCAGATAGCCGGAAGGGAGCGGTCTTCAGACCGCTCGCCCTCCCCTGCGAACCAAATGGGATGCGTGTCTTCCGCCCGGCCCGGCCTGCGAGCCTTGTCGTGAGCGCGCTCAGCCGCCGCGGCGGAGATGGTCCAGCGGCACCGGTGCGGCGTGGGGCCGGCTGCCGAGCATGGCGTCGATCAGCGCCACAACCTCGGCCCGGCCGACATTGGCGGCGGGCTCGAACGGAGTCCAGGTCTGGGTGAAATCGAGGCGTTCGAACACGTCGCGATAGCGGCGCAGCTCGTTCACGGTGAGCGGCACGCCGCGCACGAAGGCCTTGTGGGCCGAGATCGTCAGCGCCTTGCGAAAGTCGTTCGGGTCGAGCTCGAACTTGAGCGCGTCGCCGCAGAAACAGATCTTGCGCTTGCGGTCGAACAGCACGGCGTGGCCGTCGAAATGGCCGGCGGTGCGGTGCAGTTCCAGTCCGGGAAGGGGTTCGAGGAAGTCGTCGTAGGGCCAGGAGACCTGAAGCGCCGCGCTCCAGATGAAGTCGGCCGCCGGCAGACACAGTTCCGGGTCGAAGCGGTCCTGAAGCTGCACCAGCGCCCCGTAGGAATGCGGGTGCGAGGCCGAGAGCACCTGCATCCCGCCGAGCCGCTCGATCTGGTCGAGCGCCGCCTCGCTGAAGACGGGGCAGGCCTCGAAGCCCATATTCCCGTTCTCGGTCCGGATCAGGTAGGCGCTCGGACCGATGCCGGAGACCGGGTCGTTCCAGAAGCGCCAGATTCCGGGCTCCAGCTCTTCCCAGTGGCAGGGAAAGGCGTCTTGCGCCTCGCGCGTGGTGCGGAAGCGCCAGCCGTCCTGCGGCACGACGTGGCGGGCGTCGAGACACATCGGGCAATGCGGCGGCGCCTCGAAGTGGCGCTGCCAGAACCCGCAATTGTCGCAGGTATAGGCGGGCAGCTTCAGGGCGCCGGCGAAGGGCAGGTAACCGGGCACGGGCAAGTCCTCATGGATGCCCGCGGGCGGGCCGGAGATCGGACGGTCCTATCCGCCCGCTGCGGGTGAAGAAAGGGCTAGGGCCGTATCCGACCTGACTGCATCAGGCCGGCGCTCTAGGCCTTTGTTTTGACGTGCATTCTCTCGACGAACCGGTGACCACGTCGTCGGAATGCGCTTTCGCTCAGAGCCGCCCGAGCAGACGCAGCGGCCGGCGCAGAGCGCGCGCCGCCAGGGCGGTTCCGAGCAGGGCGGCGCCGACGGCACCGAGCACGAGGGCATCGCGCTCCCGGCTGGTCCAGAACTCGGAGCGGGTCGTCTTGGCCCGCTTGCTCATGGCGCCGTCGATGCGCGCCGCGCCCGGCGCCGGTGCGTCGAGATTGCCGCGCCGATCCGGGACCGCCTCGTCCTCCACCATGTCGTCCCAACTCTGCGCCGCCTTGCGGTCGGCATAGGACGGCAGGAGGGCCTGGGCCGCCGCCATCAGCACCGAGGTCCGTCCGACCCAGACCTCGCGGGTCGGGCGCTCGGCCGCGTGGTGGATCGCCTCGGCGCACAGGCGTGGATCGAAGACGGGATCGGGGGCGCGCTGTCCGTGGCCGGTCCGGGTGCGGGTCCAGCCGAATTGCGGTGTGTTGACCGCCGGCAGGTAGACCACGCTGAGCGCAATCTTGCTGTTCTCGTGGATCAGTTCGGCGCGCAGTGAGTCGGTGAAACCGCTGATCGCGAACTTCGCCGCGCAATAGGGCGCCTGAAGCGGAGCCGCGCGGATCGCCAGCCCGGAAGAGACCTGGACGATCACGCCGCGGTCGCGCGGCTTCATGCGGCGCAGGGCCGCCAGCGTGCCGTGGACGGTGCCGAGATAAGTCGCCCCGGTGACGGTGCGGTACTCCTCCGGCGTGACCTGGTCGGCCGGGCTGACGATCGTCGTCATGGCGTTGTTGATCCAAGCCCGGATCGGTCCGAGTTCCCGCTCGATCCGGTCGGCTGCCGCCTCGACCGCCGCGGCGTCGGCCACATCGGCCGGGATCGCCAAGACGCGCCCACCCTCGCGGGCGAGCAGCGCCTCGGCCTCGGCGAGACGCTCGGCACCGCGTGCCAGGATCGCCACCGACCAGCCGCGTTGCGCGAAAAGCTGGGCCGTGGCGAGGCCGATCCCGGCGCTTCCGCCCGTCACCACGGCAACCCGCGCAGCACCTCTTCGTCCCTGCCCTGCCAAACCGCATCCTCCTGCGCTCATCCTGCCCGTCAATGCGCGCTGTGCGGGCGGAGTTGCGGCGCGGACGACGCTGCGACGATGCGAGCCTGGACCGTTGGATGTGAGAAGGCCCGCCGATCCGGAGATGGGCGGGCCTTCACGATGTTCAGCGCTTGTGCGGGGAGGCTCAGCCGTGGGCCGGGGCTCCGTGCGGCGCGCCATGCCCGTCGCCGCCATGCGTGTCCTTGCCGCGCTTCCTTCCGATCCAGATCACCGCCTTGCGGATCACCACGTAGAAGACCGGCGTGAGGAACAGACCGAAGAAGGTCGCGCCGATCATCCCGAAGAACACCGCCGTGCCGAGCGCCTGGCGCATCTCGGCGCCGGGGCCCGTGGCGATCACCAGCGGAAGCACGCCGAGGATGAAGGCGAAGGCCGTCATCAGGATCGGGCGCAGGCGCAGGCGGCAGGCCTGGACTGCGGCATCCACCGGGCCCTTGTTCTCGCTGTTCTCGATGTCGTGGGCGAATTCCACGATCAGGATCGCGTTCTTGGCGGCCAGACCGATGAGCACGATCAGTCCGATCTGGGTCAGGATGTTGTTGTCCTGCCCTCGCAACTGCACCCCGAACAGGGCGGCGAGCACGCCTGTCGGCACCACCAGCAGGATCGCCAGAGGCAGCGCCCAGGATTCGTACTGCGCCGCGAGCACGAGGAAGACGAGGAGCACGCCCAGCGCGAAGACGTAGATCGCCGTGTCGCCCGCCGCCTTCTGCTGGAACGCGATCTCGGTCCAGTCGTAGGAATAACCCTCGGGCAGGGCCCGCTTGGCGATTTCCTCCATGGTGTCGAGCGCCTGGCCAGTCGAGACGCCGGGCTGCGCCACGCCCTGCAGCGGCACCGAGTAGTACAGGTTGAACCGCTGCACGATCTGCGGGCCGGCGATGTCGCGGATCGAGGCGAGTGTGCCCATCGGCACCAGGGCGCCGGTCGAGGAGCGCACCTTGAGCTGTTCGATGTCCCGGCGCGACATGCGGTAGACCGCGTCACCCTGCACGCGCACCTGATAGATGCGGCCCAAGGTGTTGAAGTCGTTGACGTAAGCGCCGCCCAAAGCCGTCTGCACGGTCGAGAAGACGTTGGCGAGCGGCACGTTGAGCATGCGCGCGATGGTGCGGTCGATGTCGAGGTAGAGCTGCGGCGTGTCGTTGCCGAAGGTCGTGAAGACCCGCGTCACATCCTTGCTCTGGTTGGCCTGCCCGATCACCTCGCCGGCCGCCGCGAGCAGCGGGCCGATTTCGGAGGATTGGCGGCTCTCGATCTGCATCTTGAAGCCGCCGCCTTGGCCGAGGCCGCGCACCGGCGGCGGCGGGATGACGATGATGCGCGCTTCCTGGATGCCCGCCGTCGCCTTCAGCACGTCGCCGGTGATGACGGCCGCGCTCCGGCCCTGCGCGGCCCGTTCCTTGGCACCCTTGAGGGTGAGGAACATCACCGCCGCGTTGGTGGTGTTGGTGAAGGTCGCGCCGTCGAAGCCCGCGATGATGACGGTGTTGGTGATGCCGTCGACGCCGCGGGCGATCTTGGCGGCCCGGTTCACCGCATCGGTGGTGCGGTCGAGCGAGGAGCCCGCGGGCAACTGCACGACGCCGATGAGGTAGCCCTGATCCTGGTCCGGGATGAAGCCCGTGGGCGTCGTCCGGGCGAGGTGCAGCGTGCCCGCGATCACGCCGGCATAGAGGATCAGCATGGCGATCACGCCGATGCCCGTCCCCGTCAGGAAGCGGATCGAGTGGGCGTAGCCGTTCGACAGCGCGTCGAAGCCGCGGTTGAACAGGTGCGCCAGCCAGTTGAGGAAGCGGGTGAGGAAGAATTTCGGCGGCTTGTGCTCGTGGTGCGGCTTCAGCAGCAGCTTGCAGAGCGCCGGCGACAGGGTGAGCGAGTTGAAGGCCGAGATGATGGTCGAGGCCGCGATGGTGAGCGCGAACTGCTTGTAGAACTGGCCCGAGATGCCGGGGATGAAGGCGGTCGGGATGAACACCGCCGCGAGCACGAGGGCGATGGCGATGACCGCCCCGCCCACCTCGTCCATGGTCTTGTGGGCCGCCTCGCCGGCCGAGAGCCCCTCGGCCATGTTGCGCTCGACGTTCTCCACCACGACGATCGCGTCGTCGACCACGATGCCGATGGCGAGCACGAGACCGAACAGGGTGAGGTTGTTGAGCGAGAAGCCCAGCGCCGACATCACCGCGAAGGTGCCGACCAGCGACACGGGAATCGCGATCACCGGGATCAGGGCCGTGCGCCAGCTCTGGAGGAAGACGAGCACCACGATGACGACGAGGAGGACCGCCTCGAACAGGGTCTTGTAGACCTCGTGGATCGATTCCTCGATGAACTCCGTCGGGTTGTAGGCGATGCGGTACTCGACGTCCGGCGGGAAGTTCTTCTTCAACTGCTCCATCGTCGCCTTGACCGATTCCGCGGCCTCGAGCGCGTTGGTGCCCGGCCGCTGGAAGGCGCCGATGCCGACCGCGGGGGTGTCGTTGAGGAAGGAGTTCGTCGTGTAGTCCTTCTGGCCCATCTCGACGCGGGCGATGTCGCGCACGCGCACGAGGCGCCCGTCATTCGCCTTGACGATGACGTCGGCGAACTGCTCCGGCGACTGGAAGCGCCCTTGCGACTGCACCACGAGCTGGAAGGCGGCGCCCGGCGCGGCGGGCGGGCCGTTGAGCTGGCCGGCCGCGACCTGCACGTTCTGCTCCTGCAGCGCGCTCGTCACGTCGGTGGTGGTCAGGCCGTAGGCTGCCATCTTCTGCGGATCGATCCAGACCCGCTCGGCATACTCGTTGCCGCCGAAGATCGAGATGTCGCCGACGCCGTCGAGGCGCAGCAGCTCGTCGCGGATGTTGAGGTAGATGTAGTTGGCTAGATAGTTCTGGTCGTAGGTGCGCTTGGGCGAGAGCAGGTGCACGACCAGCATCAGGTCGGGCGAGGCCTTGCGCACGGTGACGCCGAGGTTGCGCACGTCCGGCGGCAGGCGCGGCTGCGCCACCGAGAGCCGGTTCTGCACGAGCACGTTGGCGATATCGAGGTTGGTGCCGACCTTGAAGGTCACGGTCAGCAGCATCGCGCCGTCGTTGGTCGACAACGACGTCATGTAGAGCATGTTGTCGACGCCGTTGATCTCCTGCTCCAGCGGCGTCGCGATCGTGGCGGCCACCGTCTCGGCGTTGGCGCCGGGGAAGCTCGCGCGCACGGTCACGGTCGGCGGCACGATCTCGGGATATTGCGAGACCGGCAGCTTCTCGTAGGCGACGAAGCCGACGATCAGGAAGATGATCGACGTGACCGAGGCGAAGATCGGCCGGTCGACGAAGAAATGGGCGAAACGCATCGTTCAAACCTCTCGCCGGCCGGTGCGCGCTGGCGCGACCCGTGCGGCTTGCCGTCTGCGTCCAGGCCGGCATCCCCGGTCGGTCCGGGAGCGTCGGCGCTCGAAAATCTTTACTGTCCGCGTCCCGCCTCGCCCCCGCGACGGTGCCGCATCAGGGCGACGTCACTTCTTCGACGGCGGCAGCTCGACCGTCTCGGGCTTCACCTGCGCGCCCGGGCGGACCTTGGCGACGCCGTTGACCACGACGAGTTCGTCGCCCTTCAGGCCGTCGCGGACCACGCGGTAGCCGTCGACGATCGGCCCGAGCTTCACGGTCCTGGCCGAGACCTTGTCGCCATCGCCGAGCACGTAGACGATGCGCTTGTCCTGGTTGGCCGAGACCGCCTCGTCGGGGATCAGGATGCCCTGGAACGGCTTGGTCGCGGGCATCGCGACGATGCCGAACAGGCCCGGCTTGATGAAGTTGTCCGGGTTCTCGACGGTGGCGCGCAGGAGCATCGTGCCGGTCTGGTTGTCGACCCGGTTGTCGACGAAGTCGAGCGTGCCCTTGCGGGTCGGCTTCTCCTCGCCGGACAGGGCGATCTGCACCGGGGCGCCCTTGCCGCGCTGCATCTGGCCCATGCCGATGCCGAGCGAGCCCTGGTACTTCAGGAACGAGCGCTCATCGACGGTGAAGCCGAAATAGACCGGATCGAGCGAGACGATCCGGGCCAGGATCGTCTGGTCGGTGCTGACGATGTTGCCCTCGGTGACGAGACGCTGGCTGATCCGCCCGTTGATCGGCGATTTCACTTCCGTGAAGTCGTAGTTGAGCTGCGCGTTGCGAAGCGCCGCTTCCGCGCTGTCCACGTCGGCCTGAGCGGTCTGCGAGGCCTGGCGGCGCTGATCCGTGACCTGCTCGGAGATGTTGCCGCCGCGCGACAGCACCTGGGCACGCTCCAGATCCGTCTGGGTGAAGGAGAGCCGCGCCTTGGCCGAGGTGAGCGCGGCCTGGGCCTGCTCCAGAGCCGCCTTGTAGGGGCGGCGGTCGATGATGAAGAGCACTTCGCCCTTCTTCACGTTCGCGCCGTCCTGGAACATGATCTTGTCGAGGTAGCCGGTCACGCGGGCGCGAACCTCGACGAATTCGATCGGGTCGAACCGGCCGGTATACTGGTCCTGCTCGACGATCTCCCGCACCACCGGCTTGGCGACGGTCACGCCCGGCGGCGGCGCGCCGGGCATCTGCGCGTCGGCCGGCCCGGCACCCAGCAGCGCGGAGGCGATCAGCGGTGTGGCGAGAAGAAGAGGCCTGAGGCTACGCATCATTCGGTTCCCTGCATGGCGCGGCCTAGTCCCCGCAACCTCGAGTGGGGCGTGCGCTCCCGCACATGACGGTCCGTCACGCAAGGAACGGTTCGACGCTTTGCAACGCAGGCGTGCCGAATCTAGGATTCAACCGGTTCTCCGGCGGCGTACCAATCCTTGAAGGCCCCCGCGTAATGCTCGCTCACATCGAGGCCGGATTGCTGCGCCGCGGCGATCGCATGGACGGAGCGCACGCCCGAGGCGCAGGAGAAGACCGGCCGGCGCCCGTCCGCCGCGATCAGCGCCTTCAAGGCTTCAGGGTCGAAGCTCGAGAGCGGATGCGAGACGGAGCCGGGAATGCGCCCGCGGGCGAATTCATGATCCTCGCGCACATCGATGAGCAGCAGCGAGCCGTCCGCCAAGCCCTGCTTGACCGTCTCGCGGTCGAGGTCGACCACCTTCATCGCAACCGATCTTTCCAAGGGAAGGGAGCCGCCGCGGAAGGGGGCGGGTCACATCGAGCGGGGATTTCTTAAGTCTTCTCGCCCGTGCGGCGCAACAGCGGCGGGCAGGCCGGCGAGTGCGGCATCGACCCGCTCGAAATGCGCGGTCCAGCTCGGCGGTTCGTAGGCCGCGAGCCGCCCCGCCAGCTCCGTCCGCAGCCGGGAGCCCGGTTCGCTCAAGGCCCGCACCGCCGCCGTCCAGCCCGGTCCGTCGAGCGGATCGAGGAAATGGGCGAAACCGCCGCCGATCTCCCGGTGGACGGGGATGTCGGAGGCGACGACCGGAAGGCCGCTGGCGGCGGCCTCGACCACCGGCAGGCCGTAGCCTTCGATGAAGGAGGGCATCAGCAGGGCGGTGGCGCCCCGCATCAACCGCGCGAGGCCGTGGGTGGACAGGCCGACCACCTCGCTCACATGCGGACGGATGGCCTCACAGCGGTCGAGCATGTCGGCGACGTTCTCGATCTCCCAGCCGCGCCGGCCGACCAGGACGAGCCGCGGGGTCGCCGCATCCGTCTCTGCGGCGCTGCGCTCGACGAGATCGCGCCAGAGGTTGAGCAGCAGCAGGTGGTTCTTGCGCGGCTCGATGGTGCCGCAAACGAGGAAGGTCGGACGCGCGAGCTCCGGCAGCCCCGCCTCGCCCACGCCGCTCGAGAAGACGGGCTCGACGCCGAGGGGGACCACGGTCACCGGCTTCGGGCCCAGGCCCCGCTGCCGCGCGTAATCCGTGAAGCGGGCGCCGACATCGCCCGAATTGACGAGCACATGCGCGGCGTGGCGCGCCACGGTCTCCATCCGGATCGCGTGGCGCTCGGCCTCGCCCGGCCGGCCGTATTCGGGGTGGGAGATCGGGATCAGGTCGTGGACGAAGAAGACCGGCCGCACGTCGCGCCGCGTATAGAGCCAGTCAAAGCGTTCGGGCCGATCAAGCCGCAGGTGCGAGGTGTGAAGATAGATCGTTCCCTCGGGGAGGCGCTCGATGCCGCCCGAGCGCAGCACCCGCAATCCGGTTTCGGCCTGAAGGCGACGTCGATCGAGCCCGCCCTCCGCCCGGCGCCGCGCTGCCTTCGGCAGCGGGTGGGCGTCGCCCGCAAGCGAGGCCGCGAGCGCCTGAAACACCGGATCGGCCTCGGCGACCACGTCCTCGACCCAGCCCGCGGCGACCGCCTCGACGATGCCGCGCGCGGTCGCGCGGTCGAGGACGCGCGGGCCGTACGCCGTCGAGACGAGCCCGAAGCGCGTGCCCTCCGCGCCCTGGGACAGGATGTGCCGGGCATAGGCGAGATCGACCCGGTCGATGCCGGTAGGGCTGGCATGACGGAGCCGGGTGATAAGACGGGTCAGGTCGATGGCGAGACAGGCTTGCATGGCCGGCTGCATAGACCGGATTCCGTGATCCTGGCGACCGTCACCAGGTCATCGCTGCAGGCCTTTCGCCGCGGGTCTAATGCTGTTGCCGATCCAGCTCGCTGCTGCGGCTCGCGATCTCCCGGGCGATCTCGAGCAGGAGGACATCGACGAGCTGGCGCAGCCGGGGCTTGCCGCTGGCATCGATCGCACGGCGCGCCGCGATGATGAGTTCGGCAGCCTCGTCGATGGCATCGGCCGCGGCCGCGTGTTCCAGTTCCCGCAGGGTCCGTGCCTGCACGCCGGGATCGGCGGTGTCGATCAGCGTCCCCTCCCCGCGCACGGGTTGCTGCCGCGCGTCCCGGTGAATCCGGCCGCGGCACAGAAGCCGGCGCTTGGGTCCGGAGAGTGAGGGAATCCAGAGATCGACCGCGACGTCGTCCTCCTGCTCGGCGGCGTGGCGGACGTCGCCGAGGAAGCGGGCAGCCACCGACGCATCAAGGCCCGCGGTCGCCCGTTCGCTGCGCAGGGGGTGTCCGGCAAGGCCGGCATCCCCCGCCATCAACTCGGCGGCTCCCTCGTCGAGGATGAAGCATCCAGTCGCCGGATCCCACTCCCAGGTTCCGACGATTCCAGGCGTCGTCATGGTTCCGGCGAGCCCCGGAGCCGTTGCGTACCGGGCGTCACTGCGTCTGCGTTTCAAGGTACTACTCCCCGCGCACAAAGCGTCAGGCTTGTGATGGCTGCGTCCTGCCAGGGCGGCTGGATCGCGGTGCCGATGTCCGGCGACGGATGCGGCGCACCCGTCGCCGCGTCCGTCAGGAAGCGAGCCGGGCGAAGCTGACCCGCGGCGGGGCCAGCACCGAGCGGATGTCGCCGCGCTTGTTCTGGAGCTGGCGCAGCGAGCGGCCGTCGAAGGCCGCCTCGACCGCGACGATCTCCTCGCCCTCGATTTCGTGGGGCAGGCCGAGGGGCATCGCGCGCAGGTGCAGTTGCAGGAGGCGCAGGATCCAGCTCGTCGGCATTTCGGAGATGAAGCTGGTGATCCCCCGCGGCAGCCCCCACTCGACGATGGCCGTCATCAGGGCCAGGGCCGTCGGGTTGAGCCGCCGGCCCGAAGTCCGGGCGCATTCCGCGACGCAGATGCGGCCCCATTCGACGATATGCGCGCCCGACGGCGCCGCCCCTTCGCAAAGCTGCGGCAACACCATCGGCAGCAGGTAGGGCCGGGTCGTCGGCAACAGGCGCGAGTAACCGATGACGGACTCGGTTTCGTCGAGAGCGAGGAGATGGATGGCGTGCTCGTCGTCGAACTCGTCGATTTCGCGCCGGTCCGGGCGGGCGAGGTTGGACCAGCCCAGTTCTTCGACGAAGACACGGTGTCTCAGGCGGAAAGCCTGATCGAGCGCACCGGCATAGTCCTGCATGTTTTCAGCGGTGACGACATGGATCATCGGAACACCTCTTCAGAAACCTGAAGTGTTCGTCTCAAATCCAGGCGTGCCGCGGCACTACGAGAACCCGTAGGGTTTCGTTCGGGCGGCCTTTTGCCGTTCGGGAATTAAGCCAGTCCGCGAGCGCTTATTCCGCCACTCTCGCAAATCGCGCGGCCCACGTCTCTATCTTGGATTGAATGTGTAAAACAATACAGAACTTGCCGACAGCCGGCGGAAGAGCGGCTCACATTCCCGTGGTCATGAGCGGTGCGGCGCGATCCTCCACCGCGTCCGCTCGGCTCCGAGCGCCGGCGGACGGCGTCGCCCCGTGCAGCGATCTGGATATCGCGCCGGGCGCGATGTGCCGGACATGCAATCTTGCATTGCCTGTTTTCGAAAGCTCGCCACGCGCGGTGCTTCGGTCGCGCCGCGGCTCACCCTTTCGAGGGGCTCATTCGAGCTGAGTCACGCCATGGATGGCGGCGCCGTCTGGTCCGCTCAGATGATCAGGCCGCGCCTGAACCCTTCAGCCACCGCTTGCGTACGGGACACGCAGCCGAGTTTCACCCGGGCGGAGCGCAGGTGGAAATCGACGCCGTGCCGCGAGATGCCCATCAGCTCGCCGATTTCCCAATCGGTCTTGCCCTCGGCGACCCATTGCAGGCTCTCGCGCTCGCGCGGGGTCAGTCCCATCCGGCGTTCGCTGGGGCCGTTGTCAATCAGCAGCGTCTGCCCGACCACGTAGGAGGCGAGCAGGGTGAGCATCCCGCGCTGTCCCGGGCTGATATCGAGCTGCGGACCGGCGAAGGTGAGGCCGCCGCGCTCCTCCTCCAGCGTGGCGAGCGGCACGGTGAAGCCGTCGCCGAGGCCGAACTCGCCGGCCTCGTTCATCACCTGCCGCGAGCGGGGGTCGAGCACGCCCGCTGGTTCGATCTCCGACCAGCGGAAGCCGGTCGTGCTGGACAGGGTCGCCTGCACGACCGGGTCCGTATACATATAGCCTTTCGAAAAGTAGAGCCGGTTCCACTCGTCGGAAGTATTCTCTAAAATAAGATAATTCTTCTGTGTTCGCGCCGGCAGGCGTTTCAGAGGAATCATCGCCGAGATGACGTATTCGATGCCCAGCGCGTTGAGCCGCGGCATGATGGCCCGCAGGATATCCTCACGCGAATGCGCTCGATCGAGCGACTTCAGAATTTCCAACGTCAGGTCAAGTGATTTTCTAGACATGGCCCGGCAAAATCATCGCACTCTCATCACGATAAGTCGTTGCTACGCCTTTGAGAAGGGCGCTCGTAAATTTCGTTGAAGTTGCTTCGCTGTTGCCTGCGCGGAGTCAACGACACAGGGAGCCGGCGCGCGCCCTGTCTGCCGTCCTGCGCGACGCCGTACGGCCGAGCAATGCGCTGAATCAAATTTCGAGGGGCGGCGCGTACTCGTGCACAGGTCTCATCCGCAGGGTGCGAGACCGCGCCTCGCGGTTCGGCGATCGCGGAAGGGCTTGCGCTGTCCGAAGCGGACCGCTATGAGCCGCGGGCCGTAAGGGCGTCGGAGTGTAGCGCAGCCCGGTAGCGCACCTGTCTGGGGGACAGGGGGTCGTCGGTTCAAGTCCGGCCACTCCGACCATTCATTGTCGAGACCGCATTCCCGCCGGGGAACGATGCCGTCTCGCACTTTCCCTCTCTGTCACCGTGATGCTCGCGACCGCCTTCAAGCCGTTGATATAGCGATCACGCTGATCCACGGCTGATGCGGGAAGCCCACGGCGCTCGAGCGACGCCGACATCCGCCATCCCGAAGGGATTAATCGGGTGTCGTGTGAGAGCCGTCGGTCGGCGGCCGGGGATCGGATTTCCGAAGCTTTATGATGGTCTCCCGCAGCCAGCGCTGACTGGGAATGGCGTCGTTGGACGTATGCCAGATCATTGAGATGGAGACGTCCGGCAGCGTGATCGGTGCCGGGCTCACGGTCAGGCCCATGCTGTCGGCGAAGAAGCGCGCGAGCCGGGCGTGCATCGTGGCGATGACGGGGGCCTGCCGCACCACGAAGGGCATCACCGAGAACCGCGGCGAGGTCAGCGCGATGACGCGCTTGCGGCCGATCTTGGCGAGCGCGTCGTCCACCACGCCGTGGGCGCTCTCGACCAAGCTCGTGAGCAGGTGCGGGAGCCGCACGTAGTCGTCGAGCGAGATCGGCGCCGTCACCCCGACCAGCTCGGCGTTGAAGATGCAGAGGTAGCTTTCCTTGTTGAGGATGCGGCGCTTGTGGTGCGTCTGGCCCTGCTCGAACACGCCGATGCCGAGATCGACCCGCCCCGTATCGAGGTCGTCGAGGATGCGGTGCCGATCGACCGTGTGCAGTAGGAGCTTCACCCCCGGTGCCACCGCCTGCAGATGCGCGATGAGGGTCGGCATCAGGAGCACCTCGGTCGAGTCCGGGATGCCGAGGGTGAAGGTGAGGTCGGCCGTGGCCGGATCGAAGGCAGCCGGCGGCGTCGTAATCTCCTGAATTTGGGACAGTGCCGCCTGCACCGGCCCGATGAGCGCCAGCGCGCGCGGCGTCGGCCGCATGCCGTCGGGCCCCCGCGTCAGCAGCTCATCCGAGAAGGCGGTGCGCAGCCGCGCCAGGGCATGGCTCATCGCCGACTGGCTGATGCCGATCCGTCCGGCTGCGCGGGTCACGCTCCGCTCCGTCAGCAGCGCGTCGAGGGCGACGAGCAGGTTGAGATCGAGCCGGGAAAGATGCACGTGATCGATGCGCATTATGAAATCGATCCATTTGATTCATGGGCCATGACCCAGCACATACAGTCTCACGAAGCGACGGGGAGCCCGCCGCACGAAAAGAGGCTGATCTCGATGTCCAAGACCTTTCTCTCGCTCGCCACCGCCGCGCTGGCCTTCACCGCCCTTGCCACGGTGCCCGCCCGCGCCGCGGAAATCGGCGGCGCCCACAACGTCAAGACGGTCGGCGCGCTGACCCTCGAAACTCAGGGTGTGGCCACCAGCGATCTCTCGGTCCACCGCCAGGGCGGCTTCGCCCTCCCCGGTTCGGTCCAGTGGATCGACACCCCCGCCGATCAGGTGAGGACCCGGCAGGCCGCCTTCTGAGCCGGCGTCGTGAGACGGATAGACGGAACAGATGAGCCTCCGGCGCCATACGGCGCCGGAGACGTTTTAAAAGGGTACGTGACGGGCCCGCGGGCCAGCGCTGCGTCAGAATAGGAAGCGGGATCTCGCATCCGTCCGACGGTCACAGCGCGCTTTCCGCGGGCTTGAACCGGGCGAAGCGCAGGGCCAGCATCGGCAGCACGGCCAGGTTGAGCAAAGTCGAGGTCGCGAGGCCGCCGAGGATGACCAGGGCCATCGGGCCCTCGATCTCGCGGCCGGGTTCACCCGCACCGAGCGCCAGCGGCAACAGCCCGAGGCCGGTGACGAGGGACGTCATCAGGATCGGCACGAGACGGTCGGCCGCGCCCTCAATGGCGGCCGCGAGGTTCCAGGGCCGCCCTTCCACCAGCACCAGATGCTCGTAATGCGCAACCATCATGATGGTGTTGCGCAGCGAGATACCGAACAGGGTCACGAAGCCGACGATCGAGCCCAGCGAGATCACCGCGCCGCTCAAGGCCACCGCCAGCACGCCGCCGACGAAGGCGAAGGGCAGATTGACGAGGACGAGGGCGAGATTGGTCAACGAGCCCGTCACGACGAGGAGCAGGAGCACGATCCCGAGACCGGCCAATCCTGCATAGAGCGCGAGTTCGCGCCGCGCTTTGGCCTGCGTCTCGGCCGCCCCCCCGAATCCGATATCGATGCCCGAGGGCTGCGCGACCTCGCGGGCGATCTTGCGTTTCGCGGCCTCGGTGAAGGAGGCGACGTCGCGCCCCTCCACGTTCGCGGTCACGATCCGCACCCGCTGCGCGCCGATATGGCCGACGGTGTAGCGGCCGGCGGTCTCGTAGATGTCGGCGACCTGGGCGAGCCGGATATAGCTGCCGCTCGGCGTGCGCAGCGGCAGGTTGCCGAGCGTTGAGAGGCGCGTGCGCACGATCGGTTCGAGCACCACGACGACGTTGAACACGGCGTTGCCCTCGTAGGCTTGGCCGACGATGTCGCCCTGATAGGCCGTGCGCACGATCTCCAGGACTTCGATCGCGTCGAGGCCCCAGTGGCGCAGGTCGGTCGGGCGCAGGCTCACATTGACCTGCGGCAGGCCCGGCGGCGACTTGAGCTGGACGTCGGCCGCGCCGCGCACCTCGGCGAGTTCGCGCGACACGTCGCGGGCGGTGGCCTCGATCCGGTCGAGATTCGTGCCGGTGACGCTGATCACGACCGGCGCGGTGAACCCTGAGACGACCTCCTCGATGCGCTCGGTCAGGAAGGTCTTGAGCGAGAAGCTCGCGCCGGGCGTCGCCGCCATCAGTGCGCGGATGCCGGCCTCCGCCCGCTCCTGCCCCTCCCCGTCGAGGCCCGGTTCGAGGTCGATATGGATCTCGCTGTCATGCGTGCCGCCGAGATCGTAGCCTGCCTCGGCGCGCCCGACCTGCTGGGCCACCGCGCGCACGCCGGGCACCGCCTTCAGCCCCGCCGTGATGCGCTCGCCGAGCCGCAGCGTCTCCTGAAGGGAGGTGCCGGGGGCCGAGGCCATGTGCAGGATGAGATGCCCCTCCTTGAGGTCCGGCAGGAACACGCCGCCGAAGAACGGCACCGGCAGGGCTGCTACGAGCGTCAGGGCGAGGCTGGTCCCGAAGACGAGACGCGGGTGACGGTTGAGCCGCGCGAGCCCGCTGATATAGACGCCCCGCACCCGGCGGCTCACCGGCGGCTCGCGGCTCGACAAATTCGTGCGCCCCGCGAGCAGCAGGCGGGCCAGCGCGGGTGTGACCGTCAGCGCCACGGCGAGTGAGGTCAGCACGGCGAGGATGTAGGCCAGCGCCAACGGGCCGAACAGGCGGCCAGGCACGCCGGTCAGCGCCAGGACCGGCAGGAATACGAGCAGCACCGCGAAGGTGGCGTAGGCGACCGAGACGCGCACTTCCAGGATCGCGTCGAGCACCACCCGCGCGCCGGGTAAGGGCGCGGCGGCGCGGCGGTTCTCGCGCAGGCGGCGTATGACGTTCTCGACGCCGATCACCGCGTCATCGACCACTTCGCCGATGGCGATGGCGAGGCCGCCCAGCGTCATGGTGTTGAGGCTCTGTCCGAACAGACCGAGCATCAGCACCGCGCCGATCAGCGAGAGCGGGATTGCCGTGGCGCTGATCAGCGCCGTGCGCCAGTCTGCCAGGAAAACGAACAGCACCACGACGACGAGGATGCCGCCGAGTGCCAGCGCCTGGACCACGTTGTCGGTGGCTTGCGTGACGAAGCTCGCCGGACGGAACAGGTCGGTGCGCAGGGTGGTGCCGTCGCGTTCCAGCCCGGGGCGCATCTCGGCGATCGCCGCCTCGACGCCGGCCGTCACGTCGAGGGTGTTGGCGCCGTATTGCGCGCCGACCATCAGCAGCACGCCCGGTTTGCCATCGACGAGGGCCGCGCTGATCGCCGGTTCCGGCGCCACCGCCACGTCGGCGACGTCGCCGAGCACCACGCTCGCCCCGCCCTCGTTGATGAGCACGGTGCGCGCCACCGCCTCCGGGGTCAGGGATTGCCCCTCGGTCTGCAGGGTGATGCGCTGGTTGACGGTATCGACGAAGCCAGCCCCGCGCACGCCCGTCGCCTTGCGGCCGGCCGAGAGCACGTCGTTCAGGCCGATGCGGAAGCGCACCAGATCCTGCGGCCGGACCTGGATGCGGATTGAGCGGAGATCGCCGCCATAGACCAGCACCTCGCCGACGCCGGGGGCGGCGAGCAGGCGCAGGCGCAGGCGCCAATCGGCCACCGTGCGCAGCTCCATCAGCGACTGCGTCGGGGAGGTCAGGCCGATGAGGAGCACCGAACTCGTCGAGGAGGTCAGCGCCGTCATGGTGGGGGGCAGCACGCCCTGCGGCAACCGCGCGGTGATGGAGGCCAGGCGCTCGTTCACGAGCTGGCGCGCCCGGTAGATGTCGCTGCCGGAGGCGAAGGTGGCGGTGATGACCGAGAGGCCCTGGATCGAGTTCGAGCGCATCGTCGCCAGTCCTGGCAGGCCGCTGATCGCGACCTCCAGCGTCTGCGTCACCAGGGTCTCGACCTGCTCGGGGTTGAGGCCGGGCGCCTCGGTCTGCACCGTCACCGTGGGCGGAGCGAATTCCGGGAAGACGTCGTATTTGGCCGAACCCAAGGCGACGATGCCGTAGACGGCGAGCGCCAGGACCAGCGCCAGGACGATACCGGGCCGGCGCACCGCGAAGGCGACCAAGGCGGCCTGAGGGCCCAAGGTCAGGGGCGCAGGGGAGAGGGCCGCCGGAGGCGGGCCCGGCGGATCGTCGCGCGCCGGTCCGCGTGCGGGCCGTTGGTCGAGCATGCTCAATCGTCGTCCGCATCCGAGGACTGGATCTGCCCCTTCATCTCCTCGGAGAGCACCGCCTGCGGCCCGGTCACGACGATCTCCGCCTCCGCGCCGAGATCGTCCACGACGTAGGCGTCGGCCGAGATCGGCGCGTCGGCCCGGAGGGGATGGCGCGCAAAGGCGTCGTCGCCGACGCTCCGGTAGATCCAGGCGCCGCCCTGCCAATGCACCACGGCGCTTTCCGGCACGGCGATGCCCGTCGTCTCGCGCTCCGAGGTCAGGAAGGCGAGCGTGCTCATGCCCGGCAGGAGTCCGCTATTGCCGGCCACGGTGTAGAAGTAGCTGACGCCCTGGATGCGCTGGTCGGTCCGGGTCGCGGGCGAGACGTAGCGCAGGGCGACGCGCTCGCTCTGCGGCGGCACCTCGGCATGGGCCGTGCCGGGCGGCGCCCTCAGGGTCTCGCCGGGCGGCAGCGTCACCTGCACCAGGAAGTCGGTGCGCTCGATCAGCCGGGTGATGGCGGGCGAGCGCTCGATGATGGCCCGCCCGATCACCGTGCCCCATTCCTGCTGCGCGGTGGCCGCGAGCGTCCGGACCTGCGACTGCGCCGCGGCGAGCGCCGCCTCGTCGGTGCGGAAGGTGCCCTCGGCCGTCTCCAGCTGCACCTGCGTCGCGTACTGGCCGAGGCTGCGCGCCCGGGTGTAGGCGGCGCGCGAGACTTCCGCCTTGGCTTCGGCGGTCTGCAACTGCGCCCTGGCGCTGGCGTAGCTGTTGGTAAGTTCCGTGACCCGCGCGAGATCGAGGACCGAGCCGAAGGCCTGGACCTCGATGCGGTGGGGCATCCGCTTATGGCGCGCCGTCGCGACGCCGATCCGCGCCTGCTCCGCATCAGTCAGCCGTACGACGGCCTGACCGCCTTCCACCGCGACCCGCGAGGGCGGGGGGGGCTCGGTGCAGTCGGCGGCTGATGCGCCGCGGGCGTCGTCACCCCGGAAAATCGATCATGCAGGTCCGAGAGGATGGGGCCGGCCTTCACGCGCAGGCCGATGCCGGCTTCTGTCAGCGTGAGCGCACCGAGCGCACCCGCGCCGAGCGCCAGCCCCACGGGCAGGACGACCCGCCGCATCACCACGCCTCCACAACCCTCGCGTTCTCTGCGCGATTTGCCACTTTTGCCCGGTTTGTTCAGCGTGGTCTACCGGGTTCTTGTGGCTTGGTCCGCTTGGAACGGGACAGCGGCGGGAGACGCGCCCTGTCGGCGCGTCGAACGGTTCTGCGCGCCCGATGTCACCCGCCGGTACTGGACAGGCCGGCGCAATCCGCCGATGACAGCTGACCTGTCCAAAAGAGTCGTTGAGAGCCGTGCGCGCGGTAAAGAAGTTCCTGAAGAAGCCGAGTCTGTCGGCCCTGACGACGCGGCGAGCGCCGTCGTCCATCGTTCGCACCCCGCTGCCGGGCTTCGATCCGATCTATTACCTGTACTGGTATCCGGATGTGCGCGCGTTTCCGCAGGGGCCGCTGGTCCACTACATCCATTACGGCTGGCGCGAGGGCCGTGACCCGAGCGCCGGGTTCAGCGGCGAGGGCTACCTGAAGGCCAATCCGGACGTGCGCGAGAGAGCGGCTGCAATCCGCTCGTGCATTTCGTCGAGTGCGGCCTCGCCGAGGGCCGGAAGGGCTGGCAGAAGAATCCGGACGCGCCGCCGCCGAAGCCGCATCCGATGGGTTACCAGTCGGGCAAGCTCCTGCCGCCGCCGACCCGCCCTGCCGGCAGCTGAGGCTCACACCGGAACCGGTCTGCGAACCCGGTCCTGTTGACGCGAGGGGCCGGCTGTGGCTGTAGGCCCCATTGCGTCCCGTTGGGGTTGAGAATCCGTCATGTCCGAAGGCGATACGCTGGCCAAGGCCCTGGCCGATGTCCGGCAGCGGATGACCGATCTCCAGGCTGAGTACGACCGCGTCTCCGGGGAGCTGACCAAGCTCCGGGCCGCGGAGAAGTCCCTCGCTTCCATCGTGGAGGGTGGCCCCTTGGAGGCGGTCGCGAGCGGGCGCGGCGCAGTCGCACCGGCGTTTCCCGGTGAGGCGCGTTCGACCCGCGGCGGCGGACGGGGCAGCCGCGGACCGCGGGCCAACTCGGCCAAGGGGCGGCTGAAGGCTCTCCTGGAGGAGGCCGGGCCGCAGGGCTTGTCACATGCCGAGATCGCGCGGCGCCTGCCCGATGTCGCGCCCAACACGCTCAACACCTATCTCAGCGTCATGGCCAATAGCGGCGAGGCGGTGCGCCGCGGCGACTTCTACGCGGCCGGAACACCCCGCCCTGCCTCCGACGAAACGCGGGAGGACGAGGCGGACGCGCACGAGCCGGATGACGGGGACGAGGAGCCCGACGCGGCGGAGTGAGGCGCGGGCCCGCTACTCGGGCAGCGCGAACACCACGAGCGCGTCGCCCGTGCCGAAGCCCGACCCCTTGGTGAAGGAGGCGCCGCCCGCGGCGACCGCCACGTATTGGCGGACCTCGACGGTGTAGGTGACCGGCGGTCCGCCGATCCCCGCCCCGCACTGGAAGCGCCAGAGGATCTCGCCGGTCTTCGCGTCGTGCGCGTCGAGATGGCCGTCCTCCTCGCCCGAGAAGACGAGGCCGCCCGCGGTGGCCAGGGTGCCGCCGGACAATCGGCTTCCGGCCTTACGCGACCATGCCACCGCCCCGCCCTGCGCGAGATCGACCGCCGTCAGCGTCGAGAAGGTCGGCTCGCCCTTCGCCTCTCCCGTCTCGGTGTAGCGGATCTCGCCGCGTCCGCCAGCGGCCGGCGCGGTCTTCACCGTGTAGGTCGCCGCCCCGTGCCGCACCTGGGCGAAGGCGAGCCCGCTGCCCGCGTCGTAGGCCACCGGATGCCAGGAGACCGCTCCGAGGGGGCCAGGGCTGACCACCGTGCCTTCCGGGCTCGGGGGCACGAACAGGTTCTTGTGGGTGATGAGCGGGGCGGATTTGGCGATGAGGCGCCCGTCGGCGCGGTCGTGGACGTAGATCCAGCCGAGCTTGCTCGCCTGCGCCACCGCCTTCACCGGGCCCTTCTCGGTCGGATAGTCGAGAAGGAAGGGCGGGCTCGCCACGTCGTAGCCCCACTGCTCGTGCGGCACCTGCTGGAAGTGCCAGCGCAAGCTGCCGGTCTTCACATCGAGCGCCACGAGGCTCATCGTGTAGAGGTTGTCGCCGGGGCGCGTCAGGCCGAAATTCTGCGGCGCCGGATTGCCGGTGCCGAGATAGATCAGACCGAGCTCGGCATCGTAGGCCGGCGTCATCCAGAGCGAGCCGCCGCCGACCTTCCAGGCTTCCCGGTGCTCAGGGGCTGCGGCCTTCTCCGCGGCGATGTCGCGGTGGAGCGGGAGGCCGTCCGCGGTCTTCTCGACGAAGCCGCCCTCCCAGCCATCGGCCTTGGTGACGTACCAGCGCCAGCGCTCCTCACCGGTCTTCGCATCGTAGGCGGCGAGCCAGCCGCGTCGGCCGTAGCCGCCCTCGATCCCGACCACCGCGCCGCCGTCGAGCCCGCCCTTTTCGTCCTCGACATGGAGGCCGTAGCCTGCCCCCGTCACGCCGACGATGACGAGGCCGTCGGCCACTAGCGGCGGCATCTTGAAGCCGAGGCGGCTCGAACCCTGGACCGGCTTGTCGCCCAGGCTCGCCGCGAGCGCCGAGGCGGTCTCGGACTCGCCCTCCTCCGGCCGCACCGCCTCGCGGTCCCAGACCAGCCGGCCGGTCTTCGCGTCCAGCGCGATGACGCGCCCATCCATGGTCGCCTCGAAGACGAGGCCGCCCGCGACCGCCACGCCCCGGTTCGAGGGCGGCCCGAAGATCTTCTCCGTGCGCGCCTTGTGGGTGTAGGTCCACAGCGTCTTGCCGGATTTCGCGTCCAGCGCTGCGACGTGGTTGCCCGTGGTCGAGACGTACATCACGCCCTCGATCACCACAGGCTCGGCCTGGAAGGTGCCGGTGACGCCGGTCTGGAAGATCCAGGCCGGGCGCAGGCGGCCGACATTGCCGCGGTCGATCTGCGCCAGCGGCGAATGATGGGTGTTGCTGGCATCGCGCCCGAAGGCCGGCCAGTCGCCGGACGGCCGGGCGGTCTCCTGCGCGAAGCCAGGCACCGTCGGCAGAAGGTTCGCCGCAACGAACAGCAGGGCGGCGAGGCCGGCGCGCCCCGGATTCGGATGCGTGCTCCGGCGCTCGGCAAGCGTCTTCGTGCGGCGTGTCACTCTGCTTCTCCCGTGCTGCGCTTCCTGGTTACGGCGGAGCGGCGATCCTGTCGAACGGCGAAAGCGCTTTGGCCGCACGACTTTCTCGGACCCAACATCCGTTTGCGTGGTTCTTCCATCACAGACCGACCGCCGGCCTGCTCGACGGGCACCCGAACGGCGGTCCAATCACTCGATACGTGAGGACTTGATGCGAACTCTAATCCTGGCCGCGACGCTTGCGGCCTTCGCCGGCCCGGCCTTCGCCCAGACCACGGCACCGACGGCGCCTCAGTCCGGTGCCCCCGTGTCGGGTGGCCAGAACAACACGGGCGCCGATACGAACGTCACCATTCCGCGCGGCAGCACCGGGGCGGACACGGTGCAGACCAATTCGGCGGCCGGCGGCAATGCTAACCAGCCCTCGCGTGCGGTGCCCCAGGGCAGCGGCGGCGGCGGAAGCGGCAGCGCCGGGGGCAACTGATCCTCGAAGCGTGAACCGGGGCCGGCTCCCTTACCGGTCCCGGTTCAACCGCGCGGCGCCATCCGTAGCTCGAATTGGGCGCCCTTGCCCGGCCTCAGCGTCAGCGTGCCGTCGAGTTGTCGGGACAGATTGCCGACGACGCGCATCCCGAGGCTCGCGCGGGTTTTCAGCGGGTCGAAGCCCGGCGGCAGGCCGATGCCGTCGTCGCAGACCGAAACGGTAAGCCCGCCATCCTCGCGCATGACGGCTTCGACGCGTATCTCGCCGTGTCCGTCGGGATAGGCGTATTTGATCGCGTTGGTGACGAGTTCGTTCACGAACAGGCCGAGGGGAATTGCGAGATCGGCCGGCATGGTCACGGCCGCTGCGCGGCAGATCAAAGCATGGGCGCCCGCCGTCTCCGTGAGCTTCTCGCATAAGGCTTCGAGGAAGCCGGCAACGTCGATGCGTGTGAGATCCGGCTGACGCCAGAGCTGATCGTGAACCTGGGCCACCGCCTCGACGCGGGCGCGGGCGTCGGCGAGAGCGCTTTTCACGTCCTCGTTGTCGGTGCCGCGCGCCTGGAGCGCGAGAAGCCCCGCGACCACGGCGAGGCTGTTCTTGACCCGGTGGCTCATCTCGCGGCTCAGCAGGTCCTGCCGCTCCAGGGCGACCTTGAGCTGCGCCTCCGAGCGCTGACGCTCGATCGCGCTGCCGAGCAGGTTGGCAAAGCCCTGCATGAAGGCGATGTCGGCGGGGCCGAACATACCCTCGCGGGTGTCGTCTACCTCCAGGACGCCGTAATGCCCCTCGCGGTTGGTGATGAGCACGTTCACCGCCCGGCGGATGCCGTGGCTCGCCATCAGTTCCGGCGTGCGGAAGCGGGTCTCGTTCTCCAGATGGTTGGAGATGACGGGGCGGCCCGTCTTCAAGGCGTAGCCCGCGGGCGAGGCGAGGTCGGCGCCGACGACGGCGCGCCCGATGCAATCCGGCTCCCAACCGATGCCGGCGCAGACGAGAAGCATGTCCTGCGTCGGCTGATATTCGAGTGCCTTACAGAACTGCGCGTTCATGCCCTCGGCGCAGAGTTCGGTTGCCCGCTGCAGCAGTGGCAGCAGTTCGGTTGCGCGCAGGGCCTCGACGCCGAAATCGGACAGGATCGCCTGCTGGCGCAACCGGAGGTCCAGAACCTCCGGTGAGATCTCGGTCATGCGGTCGTCTCTGGGTTCCCGAAATGGGGGCTCACGCGCGAACAATGCGCGGTTGCAGACGACGGTGTCGGCAATGTGAGAAGGTTGGGTGCGCGGAGGAAAAGGGAAGGACACATGGGGGCGGAAAGGCGCGATTGGTCCGCGCCCTCCCTCCGTAACCCGGTCGAACCTTCAGAACGCGATGCGTTCCGCTCCTCGAGTTCATCCTGGATATCGGATCCAGGACGATGCTCGAGCTTCCTGTTTACGCATCATTTTTTCGAAAAGCCGGCACCACCTTTCGGAATGATGCGCTGGCTCAGGGCTTGGCGTTGAGGAGCTTTTCCGCGCGGGCGATGGCGGCCTCGCAAGCCGCGGCGTCGCCCTTGCCGTCGGCCGTGCGGGCCTCTTCCAGGGCCACCCGGGCCTGCTGGGCTTGATCGCCGCCCTTTCCGGCTTCCGCCGACTTTTCCGGGGGCGCCTCGCGCGTGTCGGTCTGGCCGCCGGTGCCGGTCTGCCCTTCGCCCTCGCGGTGAGCCGCGATGGTCTTGCTGCCGGTCGAGGCGGCGATCGAATCCGAGGCCTCGGCCTTCGCCCGGCCGTCGAGTTTGGCGATCTTGTCGGAGCAGGGCGAGGCGAGCACCGGGCCGGCCAGCAGGATTCCGGCCAGCGACAGGCCGAGGGTGAGGCGGGCGGTGGATGTCATGAAGCGTAGGTCCTCGTGCAACACAGATGCCTGTGAAAGTCGCGGAGGGGTCCGAGAGTTGCCGGCTCCGCCGATCCCCGTCCCCTCGACCTTCGGACGGCGCCCTCCCCCGGCGAAGGGGAAGGGCGTCGGCCGGCGACCTCAGGTGCTGAGCTGGTCGCGCAGCGGCAGCTCGCGCACCCGGCGTCCGGTGGCGGCGAAGACCGCGTTGGCGATGGCCGGCGCGACCGGGGGAACACCCGGCTCGCCGACGCCGCCGAGCGGGCTGTCGTAGTTGTTGGACGGCACGAGATGGACCCGCACCACTTTCGGGGCGGCGTCGATGCGCAGAACCTCGTAGCCGTCGTAGTTCGACTGCTCGGCCCGGCCGTTCTTGAAGGTGATCTTCGAGGTGAGCGCGAGGCCCATCCCCATGACCACCGCGCCCTCCATCTGCGAGCGGACGCGCTCCGGGTTCACCTGCGGCCCGCAATCGACGGCGATGTCGATGGCGTGGACCTTCACCTGGCCCTTGTCATCGACCTCCACCTCGGCCGCGACCGCAGTGTAGGTCACGAAGCTGTAGTGGCCGGCGATGCCGAGACCCCGGCCCTTCTCCAGCTTGCGGCCCCACTTGGCGCCGTCGGCCACCGTCTCGATGACGCGGCGCAGGCGGCCGGTATCGACAGGGTAGCGCTTCGGATCCTCGCCGTAGTTCCATACGTCGCCGATCTCGGTCGGGTCGATCTTCCGGGCGGGGCCGATCAGCTCCAGCAGGTAGTCCTTCGGGTCGCGGCCCGCGGCATGCGCGAGTTCGGCCACGAAGGACTGGATCGCGAAGGCGTGCGGGATGTTGGAGACCGAGCGGAACCAGCCGATCCGGGTATGGGCGGAGGCTTCCGGGTTCTCGAACCGCAGGTTCTTCAGCGCCAGCGGGTTGTTGACGAGGCCCATGCCGAGCTCGAACGGCAGCTCGTGCTTCGGGTCGGGCGCGAAGATCGAGCCGATCGTCGGCGCCACCGAGCGGTGAAGCCACGCCACCGGCATGCCCTTCTCGTCGACGCCCGCCTCGATCCGCTCGACCGAGATGGTGTGGTAGTAGCTGTGCTGGATGTCGTCCTCGCGGGTCCAGACCAGCTTGACCGGCTGACCGTCCATGGCCTGCGAGCAGAGCGCGGCTTCGACCACGTAGTCGGGCTTCGACTTGCGGCCGAACCCGCCGCCGAGAAGCGTCACGTTCACCCGCACCTTGTCGGCCGGCAGGTTGAGGCGCTTCACCACCCGGTCATGGGCGGCCTGCGGCCCCTGCGTGCAGGCCCAGATCTCGCAGGCGCCGTCCTTGATGCGGGCGACCGCGGCCGGCGGCTCCATCGGTGCCTGGGCGAGGTGGGGCACGAAGTACTCCGCCTCGAACTTCGCCTTGGCGGTCTTCATCGCGCCATCGACGTCGCCCGCGACCCGCACGACCTTGCCCGGCGCGCGGGCGGCCTTCTCCAGCTCCTTGCGGAAGGCGGTGGTGTCGTAGGACGCGTTCGGGCCGTCATCCCAGGTGATCTTCAGGGCCTCGCGGCCCTTCATCGCCGCCCAGGTGTTCTTGGCGATCACCGCGATGCCGCCCAGCGGCATGAACTCGGACGGGATCTCGCCGCCCTCGATCTTGAGGATCTTGACGACGCCCGGGATCTTCTTGGCCTCGGTGTCGTCGAACGAGACGACCTTGCCGCCATAGACGGCCGGACGCGCGACGAGGGCGTAGAGCATGCCGTCGAGCTTCACGTCGAGGGCGTAGATCGCCTTGCCGGTGGTGATGTCGTGGTTGTCGATCAGGCCGATCTTGCCCTTGCCGATGTAGCGGAAGGCTTCCGGCTTCTTGAGCTGAACGCTCTCGCGCGCCGGCACCGGCAGGGCGGCGGCGGCCTCGGCGACGTCGCCGTAGCCGAGCGTACGGCCGGACTTGGCGTGGGTCAGGACGTGGTTTTCGGCCTTCACCTCACCCGCGGGCACGCCCCATTGCTTGGCGGCGGCCTGGATCAGCATCAGCCGCGCGGCCGCACCCGCATGGCGGAAATGCTGGAAGAAGTGGCGGAGCGAGCGCGAGCCATCGGTGTCCTGGTTGCCGAAATGAGTCTCCTCACCCCAGGCCTGGACCACCTTCACCTTCGACCAATCGGCCTCCAGCTCGTCGGCGACGGTGAAGGCGATCGAGGTGCGAACGCCCTGCCCCATCTCGGAGCGGTGGTTGGTGACGGTGACGGTGCCGTCCTTGGCGATGGCGACGAAGACCTTCGGATCGTCGCGCCAGCCGTTCGGCATGCCGTCGGAGCCGAACTTCTTCGCCTTCTGCTCCTCGGTCTGGCCCTCGTCGGCCTTGGCACGGTCCGAGAGCGAGAGGGCGAGCACCAGGGCGCCCATGCCGCCGAGGATGCCGCGGCGGCTGACATTGTCGATCCGGACCGGGCCAGCGGCGTTCTGCGAGGCGGCGAGTTCGGCCATCAGCTTGGCTTCGTGAATCACAGGCGATCTCCCTTGGTGGCGGGCGCCTGACCGGCAGCCTGATGGATCGCGGCGCGGATGCGCGGATATGTGCCGCAGCGGCAGATGTTGCCGCTCATGTTCTCGTCGATCTGCTGATCGGTCGGCTTCGGGCTGTCCTTGAGGAGGGACGCCGCCTGCATGATCTGGCCGGTCTGGCAGTAGCCGCACTGGGCGACGTTGAGGTCGCGCCACGCCACCTGAACCGGGTGGTTGCCGTCGGGCGAGAGCCCCTCGATCGTCGTGATCTCCTGGCCTTCCGCCGCGGAGACGGGGGTGATGCAGGCCCGCGCGGCGGTGCCGCCGAGATGGACCGTGCAGGCGCCGCACTGGGCGATGCCGCAACCGAACTTGGTGCCGGTGAGGCCGAGTTCGTCGCGCAGGTACCAGAGCAACGGCATCTCGGGATCGCCGTCGAAGCTGCGTTCGGCTCCGTTGACCGTGAGTTTTATCATCGCTGTCATCTGCCGTTTCAGGATGGAGGGCGCGCGAGCGGAAGGAATGCCCGCCCGGCGGCCAGATCGATCTGCCGTCCCCAGGGATGCCGTACCGGGACCGGCCCGAAGCCCGACAGGCTGGTGGGGCGGTGCCGTGGCGACCGGTTTCACGGGCAAAGCCGTCCGGCTCTTGGTGTGCCTGCCGTCGGCCACAGCGTTTTCGCTGCGCCACGACGATGCGGAGGCCGCAGGACGGCCTCAACTGCATTTCTTATCTGGAATTAATCAGAACTGGGATGCTCTGGCAATCGCGCGACTCGGTTGTGTCCGTCACATCGGGGTCACGGGGCGGGTATCGGCCGGGGTCCGGGCGATCGCCTGAAACCGTCTGTGCGGTCGCGCACACGGGCTCTGTAGCAAATGCTGGTTCGGTCGGCCCGACGCTCACCGACGCTCGTGCTCGGCTCTCAAGGCTGCGGGCAAGGCCGTGTACCACGCGGCATAGGGCGTGTTGGCGATCATGCGCCGATTGAGGTCGGGTGCACCGTCCGTCCACCAGACCGGACCGCGCTCGCCGAGCCCGTGCTTGGCCGCATCCACGGCCGCGCGGGCGCGCACGAGTGCCGCCTCGTCGCTGGAGCGCTTGGCGGCGCGCACGGCGCGACGGGCATCCATCAGGTCGCGGACCAAGCGGTCGCGCTGCGTCGGCTCGAGATCGGGCCGATGGCGCCGCCACAGCCGGCCATGCACGACGATGTAGCGCCCATCCGGCGTTTCCAGCACCCGCATCGCCGCTCCTTCGCCCTGATTGGTGGCGTGCATTCTCAATCGCATTCCGACGAAATGGTCACGGTTCGTCGAAGGAATGCGCGTCAAACAAGGGCTGAGAGTCGTATCCGCCCAGATGCAGGCAGGCCCGATACGACTCTAAGACACCCCGTCGCCGATCCTGAATTCTGCGACCGCGACGGTCTCGCGGAGGTATCATGCAAGGGATCGAGACGGGGACGCTTAGCCTCGGGTGAAGGTTCCGGAGCGGCGCCTCAGGCGAAATCGCCGATCTTGTCGGCGACGATGTCGGGCGCCGTCACCGAGGCGTGGCCCGCCTGCCAGAGACGGTGCTCGTCCGAGCCCGACGTGTGCGGGTTGCTCTCCGCCTCCTCGCGCCGCTCGCCAGCCCGGCGGCCATCGCGATAGGCGGGCTCCTTGGTCTCGTCCCAGTCGATGCCGATGCCGTCCATGGTGCCCCCTCCTCTCAAGACCCGCAGCCCTCGCGCCGGCAAAATGTATCGCTGCCCGCGCTGATGGCGAGGTGCGCGCCGGAACAACCGCGCCGCGCTGCCGGCCAAGCGCGGTTTGCGTTCGGACATGGTTCACTTAAGCCGCGCTTGGTGTCTCTCACAGAACGCCCGGCTCGCCGTCATCCCCGATGGAGTAACGGTCGATGACCGAGAGTTTCGTGAGACACGCTGAAGGCTGCCTCCCGCCGGAGACGGGACGGGGTGGCGCGCGTTTCATCCGTGAATCCGCACGGCCGGCCCGGCCGGCAGGATCACCCAACACCGAGTACGGCCCCGAGGACGCCCGATGAGTCGCCTGGACGAACTGAAGAACGACCCCGCCTTCCGCCAAGCCGTCCTGGCGGTGCGCGGCGCGGCCAGCACCCTGAGCGGGCGGGCGATGACCCACGAAGAGGCCGAGCTGCTGGTGAGCTTCGCGCTCGCCACCTACGCCAATGCCGGGGGCCTCGCCGAGCCGAGCCTGAGCCGGCTCGCGCGCTTCGCCGGCAAGGTCGAGCCCCATGAAAGCTTCGAGAGCATGATGAAGCACTGAGGCCGGCTCGAGCGCATTCCGGCGAAGTGGTCGCCGGTTCGTCGAAAGAATGCACGTCACAACAAAGATCCAGAGCCGTATCCGGCCTGACGCAATCAGGTCGGATACGGCTTTAGGGGGCAACGAGCCCCCTTGCTTTGGTCCTTGCCTCTCGCCCTCAGCCGAACGCGCCGACCTCGTGCTGGATGATCCCCGAAATCTCCCGCACCCGCTCGAACATCCGGCGGATCGGGCCGAACAGCGTGTTGTGCTCGGTCTCGTAGGTGCCGACGTCGCGCGGGCCCGGCGGCTCGCCGAAATTCAGGCCGAGCGTCGGATCGGGCGTCACCGGATAGATCTCGTCGAGCAGCTTCAGGCAGCCGTCGATGTCGAGGCGCAGGAAGCGCTCCAGCAGCGCCTCGCGGGTCAGCCCGGCCTGCGGGCGGAAGCTCGGAATGTGGGCCGCCAGGAACCAGATCCGGTGGATCAGCGCGAGGCGGATCGCGTGGAGCAGGGCGAGCCGGGTCGACATGGTCGCGAGATCCGGCGCCGCCGCCTGGAGCGAGAGCCCGTCGCAGGTCAGCCGTCCGAACAGGCGGCGTAGGTCCGGCGAGAGGTTCAGCCGCTCCAGCGCGGCGGCGATGGTGACGAGTTCGTCGCGCCGGGCGTCGCGCCGGGTGCGCCGGGCCCGCTCAAGCCACACGGCCGGATCGAGCGTGTCGATATAGGCGCGCATCACGTCGAGGTCGCCGACGCTGGCGGCGTGCTGCACGAGACGGAAGGCGCGGGAAAAGCGCACCGAGTTCGTACGCATATGCCGGAACAGCTCCGGCGCCCGGTGAGCGGCGCGGCCGACGCCGTGCAGCGAGTTCGCGAGATAGCCGAGCTGCTGCAGGATCGCGTTGTTGGGGATCGCCCGCATCTGGCGCGGATGGGTGATCGCCGCCGGTCCGCCGCCGTCGGATTGGCGCGCGACGGGGCGCGAGCCGGTGCGGTCGATCAGGCTCGGGCCGAAGGTGCCGAGAAGTGCCGCGTAGCCGCGGTCGTCGACCAGGGTTTCCATGTCCTGGCGGACGACGCGGAAGAACTCGGCGGCAAAATCCGCCTCCTCGTAGATCGGATCCGTGGTGGGGGCAGCGGCCCGGTCGTTGAGCGCGTAATCGGCGAAGGCATCGTCTTCGGTCAGCGCGTCGGCGAAGACGTGCTCGGCGATGCGCGCCACCGAGGCGCCCGCCAGTTCGGGCGAACCGAACATCAGGTAGCCGTCCGAGCCCTGGAAGCTCGATTCGAGCCGCTCGCGGATGCCCGCCTTTGCGTTGCGCTGGCGCGCATCCTCCGGCGCGAGATAGGCGAGGCGGTCGCGCAGGCTCGTCGGGTGGGCTCCCCGGCCGATCGATTCGCCGTGGGTGTCGAAGATGACGAGTTCGATATCGGACAGGCCGTTCTGCGTCATCAGCTCGGTGATGCGCAGGCGCAGGCGCTCGATCCAGAAGGTCGCGGCCAACTGGCCGACATAGCGCCCGGAATCCGAGTAGCCGAACTGTACCGAGAGCCGGCCGAGCCGCTTGAGGTGGGCCCGCCAATGCGGGTTGCGCAGGGCGTCGTCGAGGACGCGGATGCCCTGTTCGAGCGCGCTCGCGGTCTCGAACAGCGGCGTGATTTCGAGCTTGTCCGAGATGCCGTAATGGCGCGCGAGCCAGAGTGCGGCGAGCAGGGTGTAGCCGGTCTCGGTCTCGGCGATGAGGAAGCGCACCGGGTGGGTGCCGTCGACATGCTTGAGGATCTGCGTGATCGTCATCATCAGCCGCGCGGCCGAGGCGCGCTCGGCCGCGAGCGCCCCGAAATCGACGGGCACAGGGCGCACGTCGTTGAGCAGCGTGTTGATTGCCGAGAGGTGCGAGCGCCTCTGCGCCGCGTCGGTCGGCTCGCCCTCCAGATCAATGACCCGGCGCACCGCGTTGTGGATCTGGCTGGCGTTGAGCCGGAAATGCGGCAGGGCGTTCGAGAGGCCGTGGGCGGCGATGCCGGAGCGCAGCACGGCGATGGCGCGGCGGTCCGCATCGGTCTCTGCGGCGCCGATCGCGGCGGCCAGCCCGGCCAGGATCGGCCCGGCATCGGTCTGCGCCCGCTCGCGCTCGATGATGAGGGCCAGCGCGAAGCGGTGGACCGCCTCCAGCGAGGGCTTGGTGCCGAGCAGCGGCGCGCCCGCGAGCTGACGCTCGACGGCGTCCCGCGCCCCCGCGGTCAGCTCGCGCACCACGCGGGTGGCGGGGATGTTGGGCAGCTCGCGCATCAGCCGGTCGAACTGCATGCGCTTGGAAATCAGCCGGTAGCGCATCGTGTCCCACCAGCCGATATCGGTGCGACCGTCGGTGTCGCAGCCGACCCAGCTCGCGATGGCCAGCGGCTTGGGCACCAACTCGGTCCAGCGATCCGGCCAGCGGGCGCGGGCGGCATCGAGGATCGCGCCGTTGAAGGCGTCGATCGCCGCGCGGCCGTGGTTGGCGGCGACGCAGGCCTGCTCGAACTCGTCGTCGAGGCTGATTTGCGGATCGGGCCGGGTCGAGCGGGCGGCGGCCTCGCCGATGATCGGCGCGCGCCGGTCGGCGTCGGCGAGCGAGGCGGCCCGCGCGATCAACGCGGCCACGGCCCGCGGCATGCCGAAGGTCGGATGCGCCGTGAACACCGCCGCAAAAGCGGTGCGGCCGACGCGCTCGCGGAACGTCTCGAAATCGCCCGAGCCCCGCGCCACCGCCGCCACGAGCCGGTTCGCGACCTCAACCGCGGGCGCCGCCTCCCCCGTGGCGGCGTCGGCGTCGAGGCCGACATAGGCGCGCAGCCGCTCGGCCCGGTCTGTCAGCGCCCGCCGCCGCAGGGTGGCGAGCAGGGCGTCGAGATCCGGTTCGCCGATCTCGTCCCGGTCGAGTTGGCGGGTAATGGCCAGCGTCACGGCGAGAACGGGGTTGCGGAACGGGTCCTCGCTCGCCTGCTCGCGGGTGCGGGCGACGAGTTCGAGAAGCTCGGCTTCCAAATCGCGATCCGCGGGCCGTGCGGGCGCGGCCGTCGTCGGGTGCCCGGATGTGTGCGTCGAGGGCTGCGGCGGGCCGGAGCGGGGGTCTTCGAGGGGCATCGAGCGTTCCTGGACGTGAGCGGCCGGTGACCGTCGGACGGCGGCAATTACGCGGTTCTCACCCTTCGGCCCGAGACGCAAGGACCGTTCCGGCAAGGGGGGTAGACCGGGTTGTGGAGGGGCGAGATGTCGGCGGGATCGCACAGCCTCGATCGCGAAACGGGCCTCCGACCCTCGCCCTCTCCCTACGCGCTGGCTCGGCGAGGCCGAAGCCTGCTGCGCGTGCAACGGCGCGCGAACCGGTCTAAGGTCGGGCCGATCATGGAAACCCTGGTGATCCTTGCCGCGGCGGCGGCGACCCTGCTCGCCTGCGTCTTCGTGGTAACGCTCTCCAAGGGGCCGCGCCGGCCGCCCCTGCGCCTTCCTCGCGAGGAGGAATGGGACGACGATGCGGACGCCGTCGTGAAGGCGCTGACCCCGTCCCAGCCCAGCCCGATCGACCGCGGGGCGCAAGTGCTCGACGCCCGATTACTCGATGCCCAACTGATCGATGGCGATATCATTGACGGTCACGTCGTCGACGGCGAAACGGTCGATCCGCCCAAGGGCGGAGAGCCCCGAAAGTTCAAAGCGGAAGAACTCGATAGCCGGATGCTCGATCAACTTCTCGACCAGCAGAACCAAGTGCTGAAGCAGGCGCTCGAGCCGGACGCGCTGCGGCCGTCCGAGACGAAGGACCGGGCAGCCCGATGAGGCGGGTCGGCCTGCTCGCCGCCGTCGCGGCGGTCTGGATGGCGCTCGTTCCCGGCCTGGTGTCCACGGTCGAGGCACAGGACGAGGCGGCCCCGGACCCGGCCCCCGCCGAGGCGGTGCCGGAGGCACCCAAGCGCAAGATACGGCCCAAGCCCCGCCCGAAGCCGCAGGCCAAACCCGCGCCGGCCGAGACCGCGCCCGCGAAAGCCGCCGACACGCCGCCCGCCGAGCCGGCCGCAAGCCCGATTCCCTCCGCCGTCCCCTCGCCCACGGGGATGAACTTTGCCGCGCCGCCGGTCGCCTGCGATCCGGGCCAGGCGGTCCGCTATCAGGGCGACAAGAACCTTGAGCTATGGGTGACCCGCAGCGGCCGCATCACCATCGACAACCCCCTGCGTCCGCTGACGCCCGACGTGACCCGCGTGCTGCAGGTCGTGGTCGCCGGCAAGGTCGCCACCGCCTACGGGCCGGACCTGCTGTCCCTGCGCCGGGGTGCGTCGCCGGCTACGCTGGAGGGGACCATCGGCGGCCGGATCCAGTGGGATGCCTCCATCGTGGCCCTCCCCGACAGCCTGCCGATCAACGCAGAGACGGGCAAGCCCCTGGCCGAGCTGCGCTTCCTCGAATGCGGCACCGCGCCCTCGGGAAAGCTCCTGCCGCCGCCGAAGGCCCGCCGCATGGCGCCGACCCCCGAAGCTGTCGCGGCGGAGGCGGAGAAGGCGGAAAAGGCTGCCAAGGCCGCTGCGCAGGCGGCCGCGAAAGCCGCGAGCGTGGGCCGGGCGGTGCAGCCCCCGACCGGCGGCGCACCGCAGAATCTCACGCCGCCGCGGATGCCGGGCTCGGCCTTGCCGCAGGGGGCGATTCCCTGAACGGAGCCGTGATCCTCGTGGTGGGCGGGGCCGGCGCCTTCGGGTCGCGGCTCGTCGCCGGGCTCGCCGCGACCACCGATCTCCGCGTGATCGTTGCCGGCCGCGATGTCGCCAAGGCGGAGGCTGTGGCCCGCACCGTGCCGGACGGACGCGCGCGGGCGGCACGCCTCGACGCGACGGAGGTGGATGCAGCGCAGTTGCGGGCACTCGGCGCGACGGTCGTGGTGGACGCGGCAGGGCCGTTCCAGGGCGGGGCGCCGGTGCTCGCCCGCGCGGCGATCGAAGCCGGCCTGCCCTATCTCGACCTTGCCGACGGCCGCGACTTCGTGGCGGCCTTCCCCGCCCTCGACGCGGCAGCGCGGGCCAACGGCGTCGTTGCGCTGACCGGTGCCAGCTCGACCCCGGCCCTGTCGAATGCGGCGCTCGACGCGCTCACCGCGGGCTGGCGCACGGTCGAGACGGTGCGGGTCGCCATCGTGCCGGGTAACCGGGCGCCGCGCGGCCTCTCGGTGATGCGGGCGATCCTCTCCTATGCCGGGCAGCCGGTGCGGGTGCTGCGGGCCGGCACGTGGCAGAACCGACCCGGCTGGGGCCTGCTCAGCCGGATCGCGGTGCCGGGCCTCGGCCGGCGCTTCGCCAGCCTGTGCGAGACGCCCGACCTCGACATCCTTCCCGCCCGTTTCCCCACGCTGCGCACGGCCCTGTTCCGCGCCGGGCTCGAACTGCCCCTGCTGCATCTGGGCCTGAGCCTCGCGAGCCTGCCGGTGCGCTGGCGGCTGCTGCCCTCGCTCGTGCCCCTCGCCCGCCCCTTCCTGGCGATGGCCGGCGGGCTCGACCGGTTCGGCAGCGACCGCGGCGGCATGAGCGTCGAGGCTTTGGGAACCGACGCGACCGGGCGGCCGGTCCGCGCCGTGTGGAGCCTCGTCGCGGAGGCCGGCGACGGGCCCTATGTCCCGACCCTGCCCGCGCTCGCCGCGATCCGCCGGCTCACCGATCCGTCCGCCGCGCCGATTCCGCCCGGCGCCCGCCCCTGCGTCGGCGTTCTGCCGCTCGAAGCGATCGAGGCGGAGATGGCGCGCCTCGCCATCCGCACCCGCCGCGACATCGATCACCCCGTGCCGCTATTCGAGCGGGTGCTCGGGGACGGCTTCGCGCGGATGCCCGAGGCGTTGCGCGCCGTGCACGGTGCGGTGGGCGATGGCGCCTTTCGCGGCCGGGCCGCGGTGGTGCGCGGGCGTGGATCTCTGGTCGCGCTCGTCGCCGGGCTGTTCCGGTTGCCGCCCGCCCTGGAGGATGGGCCGATCCGCGTGACGATGGAGCCCGACCTCGACGCTCGCTCGGAACGCTGGACGCGTCATTTTCCGGATCGCCGCTTCGCCAGCCGGATGCAGTGCGCCGGCCCCGACGGGAGCGGGCGGGTGCGCGAGCATTTCGGCCCGTTCGCGATGGATCTCGCGGTGAGGGCCCATGCCGACGGGCTCGACATGGCGGTGACGGGCTGGCGGTTCGGCCCACTGCCCCTGCCGCGGTTCTTGCGGCCGACGACGCAGGCGAGCGAGCGGGTCGATGCGCAGGGCCGCTTCCGCTTCGATGTGGCCCTGTTCCTGCCGTTCCTGGGGCTGCTGGTGCATTATCGCGGTTGGCTGGTCCGCTGCGACGAGAGGGAAGAAGAAACGCCATGAGCGACACGCTGACGGCCGCGCAGGTGATCGACGCCCTTGGGTTGAAGCTCCACCCGGAGGGCGGGCATTACCGCGAGACGTTTCGCGACCCACGCACCGTGGAGGGGCGCTCGGTCGGCACCGCGATCTATTACCTGCTCGGGGTTGGCGAGACCTCGGCCTGGCACCGGGTGGACGCCGCCGAGATCTGGCACTGGCATGCCGGCGCGCCGATGGTGATCACGATGAGCCCCAACGGCCATGACGCCTCCGCCCACCATCTCGGGCCCGACCTCCTGCGCGGCCAGCGTCCGCAACTCGTGGTGCCCGCGGGTCACTGGCAGACGGCGACCAGCCTCGGCGCCTGGACGCTCGTCGGCTGCACGGTCTCGCCGGGCTTCGAGTTCTCCGGTTTCGAGATGGCGCCCGAGGATTGGCGCCCGACCCCGCGAAGTTGACGGGCAACCGGAGGTCCGCCCGGCGCGCTGTTCTACCTTGAGTTGATGACATCATGACGCAGCACGGAAGGCGCGAGTCGGGCGTTGCCGGTTAAGGCCGCGACGCCTTCGACCCTTTGCCAGGAGACCTCCGTTTGCGCATTCCCTCTCACTCCCGCCGCCTGTTCCTGGCCGGAGGAGCCGCCGGCCTCGGCGCCGCCATCGCCGGCAGCCGCGCCGCCGCGCAGGGCGGTGGGAGCAGTATCCCGACCGGGCCGGTCGGGCGGCCCGAGCCGAAGCTGGAGGCGGAGCCGCCTCTGCCGCTCGACCGCCAGGTCGGCTGGGCGGTGGTCGGCCTCGGGGATTACGCGCAGGGTTATGTCCTGCCCGCCCTCGCCCGTGCCCGCCGCTCCCGGGCAGTCGCCCTCGTCTCGGGCAGCGCCGAGAAGGCGAAGGGCGTGGCGGCGCGCTACGGCGTGAAGGAGAGTGCGCTCTACGGCTACGACACCATGGGCCGGCTCGCCGAGAACGATGCGGTCGGCGTCGTCTACATCGTCACGGCCAATTCCACCCATGCCGAGCTGACGGTGAAGGCGTTCGAGGCGGGCAAGCACGTCTTCTGCGAGAAGCCGATGGCGAATTCGCCGGCCGAGTGCCAGCGGATGATCGACGCCGCCAAGGCCGCCGGCCGCAAGCTGATGATCGCCTACCGGGCGCACTGGGAGCCGCACAACCTCCGCGCCAAGGAGATGCTCGACGCGGGCGAACTGGGACAGGTCTGGTTCGCGACGTCCGACCATCACCGGCCCCTCGACCCCGCGCTTCCCCGCGACCAGTGGCGGATGAAACGGTCGGTGGCCGGCGGCGGCTCGCTCGTCGATATCGGGATCTACAGTCTCAACGGGCTGCAATGGTTCTTCGGCGAGAGCCCGAACGCCGTCGCGGCGTCGATGCAGGCGCCGCCCGACGATCCCCGCTTCGCGGAGGTCGAGAATGTGTTCACCGCCGAACTCGCCTTCCCCTCGGGCCGGCGGGCGACGATCTCCTCGGGCTACATGGCCAACAAAAAGCGGATCGATCTCTGGGGCGACCGGCTCGTTGCCACCCTCGATCCAGCCACCGCCTACCAGGACAACCGCCTCGTCGTCTCAAACGCGAAGCGAGCAGAGGAAATCCTGACGAAGGAGACGAGTGCTGCCCAGTTCACCGGCGAGATCGACCATTTCTCGCAGGCCGTGACGGAGGGCACGGAGATCAGCACGCCCGGCGAGATGGGCCTGCGCGACGTGCGCCTGATCGAGGCGCTCTACCGGGCCGCCCGCGAACGCCGCTGGCTCGATCTCAACCCGGACATGACTGTGCGCGGCGCCTGATCGTCTCTCACGAAACGCCCGCTGCGCCGCCGTACCCGGACGGGACGCGATCGTTGATCGGGCGTTTTTCGAGGCTTTCCGACACCCAGTGGAGCCGAACGATGCCGTTTCTCATCGCCGCCGCGGCCGCCCTCGCGGGCATCCTCAACACGGTGCAGTCGGGCGCCAACGCCTCCCTGAACAAAGCGCTCGATCAGCCGATCCTCGCGGCCCTCGTCGTCACCGCGGCCAACGTCGCGGTCTATCTCGCGGCCGCGCCCTTCATCGGGATCAGCTGGCCGGGGAGCCAGCGAATCGCGGGCGTGCCGTGGTGGGCGTGGCTCGGCGGAGCGATGGGCGCGACCTACGTGCTCGCCACGATCTTCATCGCCGAGCGGCTGGGGGCGGCCGTGTTCACCGGCATCACGGTGACGGCTGCTATCGTCACCTCGGTCCTGCTCGACCATTTCGGCTGGGTCGGGTTCGCCCAGCACACCGCCGACCCCTGGCGCATCCTCGGCTGCGCGCTGATGATCGGCGGCCTCGTCCTCGTCTGCCTGCGCTGACGCGGCGGCCCTTCGCCGCCAGAAAGCACTTTGCCGGATCGCGTGACGCCGAGATCGGCCAGAAGCCGCTCGTCGAGACCGGCCAGGTCCTCCGCGATCGGCTCACCCCGCCCGACGCGCGAGGCCGTCGGCCAGTCTCGGTGCCATCCGGCCACGAGGCGGGTGATTCCCCGCTGTAGGGTCCGTCCAATCCATCCGATCATGGCTGCCTCCGTTGTTGCGACGGACAGGATGGCGCTTGGCACGCGATGAATCGAACGAATTGATTTTACGGAAACGATGAGGAATGCTCATCGGAGAGGCTGAGTCGTGGCAGCAGGATCATCGTCGCCGTGAATGCGCTCAATCCGTCGAACCTCGATCTCGATCTCATCCGTACCTTCGTGACGATCTGTGAGGCCGGCACCTTCGCGCGCGCGGCCGAGCGGGTCGGGCGCACGCCCTCGGCGATCAGCCTTCAGGTCAAGCGTCTGGAGGAGCGTCTGGGCCGGGCGCTGTTCCTGCGGCAGCCGCGCGCCGTCGTGCCGACGGCGGACGGCGAGGCGCTGCTCGGCCTCGGCCGGCGCCTGCTCGCCCTGAACGACGAGGTGGTGACCTTCTTCGATGCGCCGCCGATGGAGGGACGGGTGCGGTTCGGCGCGCCCCACGATTCCGGCCTGTTCGCCCTGCCGGCGATGTTGCGCCGGTTTGCCGCCACCCATCCGCAGGTCGAGGTCGATGTCCGGCTGGATGCGAGCCGCCTTCTGGTGGAGGCCATCGCCGATGGCGCGCTCGATCTCGTGCTCTATGCCGGCCACCTCCCGTCGAACCGCGCGGCCCAGGTGGTCCATTCGGAGGATCTGGTCTGGGTCGGCCTGCGCGGCGGCCTCGCGGAGGCACGCCGGCCCCTCCCGCTCGCGCTCTGCCAGAGCGGCTGCACGTGGCGGGCGGCGGCGCTCGACGCGCTTGATCAGGCGGGCATCGCCTATCGGGTCGCCTATACGAGCGAGCACTGCCAGGGACAGATCGCGGCGGTGGAGGCGGACCTCGCGGTGGCGCCGCTCCCGTTGAGCGTCGCGCGGCCGCCCTTCCAGCGGATCGCGGCCCTGCCGCCGCTCGGCAGCTACGACGTGCTGATGCGTCTGCGCGACGGTGCCGGGCCGGCGGCGCGGGCGCTCGCAGGCCATGTGGCGGATAGTTTTCGCGATCTTCCCGGCCTCGGCAGCCGGCTCTTCGCCTGAACGCCTCAGAGCGTCACGAGAATTTTTCCGAACACCTTTCGCGATTCCAGGCGCTCCAGGCCGCTGGCGAAATCGGCGAGCGGCAGCACCGTGTCGATGACCGGGGTTAGGCCGGCGGCCATCTTGTCGAGGCTCTGGCTCATATTGGCGATGCGGCAGCCGAACGAGCCGGTGATGCGGTATTGTTGCTGGAACAACTGCATCAGGTTCATCTGCACCGAGACGCCCGAGGTCGAGCCGCAGGTGACGAGTCGCCCGCCGCGCTTCAGGCAGAGCAGCGAGCCGTTCCACGTCTCGGCGCCGACATGCTCGAACACCACGTCCACGCCCTTGCGCTTCGTCAGCCGCCGCACCTCACCCTCGAAGCGCTCCTCGCGGTAATTGACAACGTGGTCGGCGCCGAGCGCCTTCGCCTTCTCGCCCTTCGCGTCGTCGCCCACCGTCGTGTAGACGGTGCAGCCGATCGCCTTGGCCATCTTGATCGCCGCCGTGCCGATGCCCGAGCCGCCGGCATGGACGAGGATCGACTCGCCCGGCTCCAGCCGCGCGTTGTCGAACAGCATGTGCTGCACCGTGCCGAAGGCGATGCCGGCGCAGGCCGCCTGGACGTGATCGACGCCCCCCGGCACCCGCACCACGAGGCGGGCCGGCAGGTTCACCCGCTCACGGGCGAAGCCGTCGAGATGGAAGCCCATCACGCCGGAGACGTCCTCGCAGAGGTTGTCGCGGCCCTCCTGACAGGCGCGGCATCGGCCGCAGGTCAGCGCGCCGTAGGGCACCACCGCATCGCCGACGGAGAGCCCCTCGACGCCCTCGCCGACCGCGGCGATCTCGCCCGCCGCCTCCGCGCCGACGGTGAGCGGCAGCTTGCGCTTGGCGAAGGCCATGCCGCGAAAGCCCCACACGTCGATGAAGTTGAGGCCGACCGCCCGGACCCGGATCTGCACTTCGCCCGGTCCCGGCGCGGGCGGAGGCTCGACCTCGGTGAGGCGCAGATCTCGGTCGCCGAAGAGCTGGAGGGCTTGCATCAGGATCGAACTCGTCTGGCGTTGAGGAGGTGGGCGCGGCGTACGAACCGGGCCCGGCCGGGGTCGCCCGACGCCGTACCGCGAAACAGCGGGCACCGGGAGCCCCCTCCCGCCGCAGCGCATCGACGAGGCGCCGACCGGTTCGACGGACGGCTCTTCTCGATTCCGCGAGACACCGTTGCGCGATTGAAGCGGGGCAACAGGTGACTTTTGGATCAGAGCATGTCTTTCACATAAGGATGTGTCGAGTAGGCAGCGAGTGGCCAACCGGTGCGGGAATGTCCGCGCGTATTCGTGCCTACGATTGGGCACGGACACCTCTTGGCGCCATTGCTGATTGGCCGCAGAGTTTGAGGACGATGGTCGAGTTGATGCTCGGCTCTCCTTTGCCGGCCGCGATCGCCTGGGGTCCTGAACTTACGGTAATCTATAACGACGGCTTCGACGCGATCGACAACTTCAGCGATCCGCCGCCCCTTGGCCGACCGTTCACGAAAGTCTGGCCAAAGCCGGAAAGCGACGGAATCGTCGACTCGATACGACAGGGGCAGGCCCGTCAGATCATTGATCGCTACTGGGATCTTCCCGCGCGGCCGGAGCGACCCTTCGGCTGGTTCACGTCCCAGTGGACGCCCTTGCGGGACGAAGCGGGAGGCTTCGCCGGGTTCTATCTCGCGGCCTTCGAGACGACCGATCGCGTCCTCGTCGAGCGGGCCTTGCTCGAGCGCGAGGAGCAGCAGGCCTTCGTGCTCGGCCTCAGCGACGCGCTGAGCCCCCTGGCCGATCCGCTCGAAGTCCAGGCCGTGGCCTGCCGCTTGCTCGGGGAGCACCTTCAGGCGGACTACACGTACTACCTCAACCTGTACGAGGCGGAGGGTTTCGCGATCATCGCACAGGATTTCGCGCGCGCGGGTCTCCCCTCGCGGGCCGGGAAATATCCCCTCAGCCTCGTCGGTTGGGCGATGCCCCATCAGGGCCAGGGCCAGCCGATCGCGATCACGGACGTGCAGACATCCCCCCTGGTACCGGACGATTGCCGGGAGAGGGTGCTGGCCGACCGTGTCGTGAGCCTGCTCGGCATTCCGCTGGCGAAGCAGGGCCGCCTCGTCGGCGCACTTGCACTCTCCATGACGACGCCGCGAGAATGGACCCCTGCGGAGATCACGCTGGCCACCGAGATCGGCGAGCGCACCTGGGCGGCGATGGAGCGGGCCCGCGCGGAGAAGACGGCGCGCGAGGCCGACATTCGCCTGCGCACCCTGGCCGATGCCGCACCCGTCCTGATCTGGGACGCGGATTCGAGCGGCACGATCCTCGTCAACGACCACTATCTCGACTTCTTCGGTGTCGGCTTCGAGGCCGTGGCGGGGTATGGCTGGCAGAAGTTCCTGCATCCCGAGGATGCCGAGCGACACCTTTCTCTCTTCCAAGAGGCGTTCGCGCAGCGCCGTTGCTTCACCGACGAGGCCCGGCTCCGCCGTGCCGACGGGCAGTACCGCTGGCTCAGCACGTCCGGCCGCCCGCTGGAGGACGGGCGCTTCGTCGGCGTCTCGATCGACGTCACCGAGCGGCGCCTCGCCGAGCAGCGCGTCAGGCGCAACAACGCCGTCCTCCAGGCGATCAACCTCGTCTTCAGCGAGACGCTCGGCGCCTCCTCGGAGGAGGAATTGGCGCGCATCTCCCTCGATGTCGCCGAAGAGCTGACCGGCAGCGCCATCGGCTTCATCGGTGAGATCAATGAGACCACCGGGCGCCTCGACGGCCTGTTCTTCAGCGACCGGAGTCGGGCCCGCTACGCCGCGCACGCATCGGAGGGGGATGACAGCTTCCCGATGGGCAAGTCGGCGCTGGGGCTTGCGATTCACGGCATCTACGGGCGGGTGTTGCAGGATGGCGCGGGCGTCATCGTCAACGATCCCGCCTCCCACCCCGACCGCGTCGGCACGCCGGCCGGCCACCTGCCGCTGACGGCCTTCCTCGGCGTGCCGCTGAAGCAGGGTGACCGGACGCGGGGTCTGATCGGGCTCGGCAACCGCCCGGGCGGCTACCGGCCGGAAGACCTTGAGGCTGCGGAGGCGCTGGCGCCCGCCATCTGGCACGCCCTGCGCAGCAAGCGGGCGGAGCTGCGCCTGCGCGAGAGCGAGGAGCGTTTCCGGCAATTCGCCGAGGCTTCCTCCGACGTCCTGTGGATCCGCGATGCGGAGACGTTCGAGATGGAGTTCGTCAGCCCGGCGCTGCGGACGGTCTACGGCATCGAACCCAACGTGCTCGGCCCCGAGATCCGGCGGTGGGCCGGCCACATGCTGCCGGAGGATCGCGAGAGCGCCCTGCAAAACCTGCAGCGGGCGGCGACCGGCCAATCGCTGCTGAACGAGTTCCGCATCAAGCGGCCGAGCGACGGCGCCTTCCGTTGGATCCGCAGCACGCTGTTTCCCCTGCGCGACGAACAGGGCCGGGTGCGGCGCATCGGCGGTCTGTCCTCCGACATGACCGAGGCCAAGCTGCTGATCGGGCATCAGGCCGTGCTGCTCGCCGAATTGCAGCACAGGGTGCGCAACATCATGGCGGTGACCCGCTCGATCGTCGCCCGCACGGGCGAGCGGGCGGAGACCGTGTCCGATTACGCGTCCCTGGTGGGAGGGCGCCTCCTGACGCTGGCCCGCGTCCGGGCCCTGCTGACCCGCTCTCCCAATGCCGGCGTGCCGGTCGCCACCATCGTCCGCGACGAGATCGACGCCCAGGACCTGCGCGCGGACCAGTACGATCTGTCGGGACCCAAAATCGAACTCTCGCCCAAGGCGGCGGAGATCCTGACGCTCGCCGTTCACGAACTGGCGACCAATGCCCTGAAATATGGAGCCCTGTCAGTGCTGGATGGGCGCGTGCGGGTGAATTGGTCCTCGTTCGAGAAGAGAGGCGAGCCCTGGCTCGGCTTCGATTGGGCAGAGGATGGTGTGCCGGAAGCGAAGATTGCGGGCGAGCGTGAGGCGAATCGTCGCACCGGCGCGCGCCGTGGTTTCGGCCGCGAACTGATCGAGGGGCGCCTGCCTTACGAACTCGGGGGGGCGCGGTCGCCTGGAGATCGGTCCGGAGGGGGCGCGGTGCCGCCTCGAATTTCCGCTCCGTGACGGCGCCAGCATCCTTGAAACCGATGCCCCGCAACGAGCGACCGTGTTCGGAGGAGCGCTCGACATGACCGGCGAACCAGATTTGAGCGGCTATCGTATCCTCGTGGTGGAGGACGATTACTATCTCGCCACCGATACGGCACGCGCGCTCCAGGGAGCGGGCGCGGAGGTGGTTGGCCCCTGCCCCAGCGAGGAGGCGGCGCGCGAGGCGCTCGATGAAGGGGCGCTGGCAGCGGCGCTGGTGGATATCAATCTCGGATCAGGGCCGTCCTTCACCCTGGCGGCCCTGCTTCGGGAGCGCGGCGTGCCGTTCGTGTTCATCACCGGTTACGACGAGGGGGTGATTCCGCCGGATTTCGCCGATGTCGAGCGTCTCCAGAAGCCCGTCGAGCTGAAACGCGTCGTCAATTTCCTCGCCGACACGCTGCAGGCGGCGCAGTGAGACCGTCACTCCTCGCAATTCGGGGACGTCGCGTCGGTCTTCGTCGTCCGGGACGTCGGCGCGGGGCTCAATCCGGCGTCAGGTAGCGCCGCCGCGCCCAGCCGAGAGTGCGGTCGAACTTCACCCGGCACCATGTCAGCCCGCTCGGCGTCTCGTTGGTGCAGCCGAAGCCGAGCACCCGGCGCCCGACCGGGATCTGTCCGAGGGCCGGCGCCCCCGCATCCGGCGTCTCGCGGATCGTCAGGCTGTCGTCCTGCGGCAGGCCCTCGACCCGGAAAGTCTCGGCGCCCCAGGCTGAACCACCGCCTGCGAGCAGCAGGGCAAAGGCGAGGCGGGGCAGGGAGCGAGACATCGCGAGCCGGTTCAGGTGCGGTGGATGCCCATCATCGCGGTCAAGCCGCCATCGACGGGCAGCACCGCGCCGGTGATGTAGGCCCCGCCCTCCCCGATCAGGAAGGCGGCCATCGCCGCGACCTCTTCCGGCTTGGCGAAACGTCCGAGCGGGATCTGGCGCTCGATCCCCTCGCGGTGGCTGGCATAGGCCGCCAGCATCTCGGTATCGATGAAGCCTGGCGCGATGACGTTGACGGTGACGCCGCGCTTGGCCGACTCGATCGCCAGCGTGCGGCAATAGGCGATCAGGGCGCCCTTGGTCGCCGCGTAGGCCGCGTTGCCGGCATTGGCCTGAAGCGCGGCCACCGATCCGATGGCGACGATGCGGCCGGCGCGCGCTCGGATCATCCCACGCACCAGCGCCTTGGCGATCCGGGTCATCGACCAGAAGTTCACCTGCATCGCCGCCTCGGCCCGCTCACGGTCGAGCATGGCCGCCAGGGCGTCCGCCGACTGGCCGGCATTGTGGACGTAGCCGTAGAAGCCCTGGCCCTCGGCCCATTCGCAGAACGCCTCCACCGCGTCGCGGTCCGACAGGTCGAGGGCGCGTGCGGTGACGCTGCCTTCGCCATGCATCGGCACGAGCTCGTCGGCGAGCGCCTGCGCCCGCTCCGGCGAGGAGCGGTAGGTGAAGGTGACGGCGTGGCCGGCTGCCGCCAGGGCGCGGACGGTGGCCGCACCGAGACCGGAGGCGCCGCCGACGACGAGGACGGAATTTCTTTCGTCGCTCATGTCCGCACTCATGCCGGCTCGTCTCCCAGCACGAGGCAGGTGTTCTGCCCGCCGAAGCCGAAGGAATTCGAGAGGATCCGCGAGACGCGGGTGTCGCGGGCGGTCCCGACCACGTCGAGGACGAGCGCCGGATCGGGCACCGCGTAGTTGATGGTCGGCGGGATGCGCCCCTTCTGGATCGTCAGCAGCGAGACCACCGCCTCGATCGCGCCGGCCGCGGTGAGCGTGTGGCCGATCATCGACTTGTTGGAGGAGATCGGCAGGCGGGCCACCCGCTCGCCGAACACCGCCGAACAGCCGAGCGCCTCCATCTTGTCGTTCTCCGGCGTCGAGGTGCCGTGGGCGTTGACGTGATCGATGGCCTCGGGCGTGACGCCGGCGTCGTCGAGGGCCGCGCGCATCGCCGCGATGACCGGCGCGCCGTCGGGACTGGAGCGGGTCCGGTGGAAGCCGTCGCCCTTCTCGCCGCAGCCAAGCACGTAGCCGAGGATTTTTGCCCTGCGCGCTCGCGCCGATTCGGCACTCTCCAACACCAGGGCGGCGGCGCCCTCGCCCATGACGAAGCCGTCGCGGTTCTTCGAGAACGGCTTCGAGGCGCCCTCCGGCGGATCGTTCTGCGTCGAGAGCGCCGAGAGCAGCGAGAAGCGGATCAGCGATTCCGGGTTCACCGAGCCGTCGGTGCCGATGCAGAGCGCGGCGTCCATCTCGCCCCGGCGGATCGCCTCGACGCCGAGCTGGATTGCGGTGGCGCCCGACGAGCAGGCGGTCGAGAGCGAAATCGGCGAACCGCGGGTGCCGAAGCGGTCGGCGAGCCGGTCGGCCACTGTGCCGAAGATGAACAGGTCGTGCCACGCGTCAAAACGGCGGGACGCGGCGGCGCGCTGGAGGCCGGCATAGGTCACGGCGTCGGGCTCGCCCGCGGCCTCCGCCAGAGCCTGCCGCTGCGGCCATTCCATCTCGACCGGCGGCACCGCCACGAACAGCCCGCCCGGAAAGCCGGCACCGATGCCGGATTGCGTCACCGCTTCCTCGGCTGCCACCATGGCGAAGCGCTCGGACAGGAGCGGGGCCACAAGCGGGTCGGTGTCGAGGAAATCGACGGTGCCGGCGATGCGGGTGCGCAGGCCCTCGGTGGGGAAGCGGCTGATGGCGCGGATGCCGGAGCGTCCGGTCGTCAGCGCGTCCCAGTTCTCGGTGGCGCCGCGGCCGAGCGAGGTGACGATGCCGAGGCCCGTCACCGCGACGAGCGGGCGTCCCAGGGCATCGTGGGTGGAGGAGGAGCGCGGTTCTGGCATCGGGGCCTCAGACCATGGTTTCGGCCGGCACGCATCCGGACCGCCGCGGCGGCGGTCTCCGAAGCGGCGGGCACTCGTTCTCGCATCGCCATCGTCCCGAAAGCCGGCAGCCCTCGGGATGATGCGCTAGATCCTCACGACGCGGATCACGCCCTCGCCGCGGCGGTGGCCGACCGAGGTGACCGCGACCTCCGCAGCCGATCCTGCCGCGCAGAGTGCGGCGGCCAAGGCCGCCCCGAACGGGGCCGCGACCTCCATCGGATGGCCGATCATATCGCCCGTGGCGCGGATGCGCGCGCCCGGCAACGCCGCGTCGAGTCCGGCGATCTCTTCCGCCGCAAGGTCGGCGAGGCCGGTGGCGCCCGAGAGCACCACGTCCGGCCGCTCGATCCCGGCCTCGCCGATGAGGCGGGTCAGGCTCGCGGATACGCTGCCCGGCGCGCGGGCGACCCGGTCGTTGGCAACCGGCATGAGCCGGGCCAGAGCCCTGGCGCCACGGGCGGCGGCATGTTCGGCCGCTTCCAGCACAAGGAAGGCGGCGGCGCTGCCGAGCACGAAGCCGCTCGTGCCCTCGGCCCCCCGCTCGAAGACCGGCCGGTAGGCGGTCTTGAGAAGGTAGCCGCCCATCTCGTGGACGACCATCACGTCCGGCCGCTCGGCGTTGTAGGAGCCGCCCACCATCATGGTGTCGACCTGGCCCGAGGCGATGCGGGCATGACCGATGCGCAGGGCATCGACGCCGCTCGACTCCTCGCCCATGAAGGTGCGCGAGGCGCCGGTGACGCCGTGAACGATGCTGATATTGCCCGCGAGCAGGTTCGAGAGCTGGGCCAGGAACAGGGTCGGCCGCAGGTCGTTGAGGAGCCGCTCGTTGAGGAAGGCGCCGGGATCGTTGGTGCCGCGCAGGCCGGTGAGGATCGCGCCGTCGACCGCGTAGTCGCGTTCGCCGCCGCCCGCCGCCACCACGAGCGGCAGCGCCGACTTGAAGCCCGCATCCTCCTTCACCCCGGCCGAATCGAGCGCGAGGCCGGCGGCGTAGACGCCGAGCCGCTGCCACGCCTCCATCTGCCGCTGATCCGATTTCTTCGGGATCTGCGCGTCGAGGCTCACCGGTGCCACCGGGTGCACCGGATAGGGCGCGAACGTCTCCGCATCCGTGCGCGGCGGTGCATGCGAGGCGAAGGCGTTCAGGTGCGTCTCGATTCCCTCGCCCGCGCAGGAGACGAGGCCAATCCCGGTGACGACGACGTCGCGGGCCTGCGGACGGCTCACGGCTGGGCTCCATCCAGAAGGCCGATCTTCCGGGCGCGTTCGCGCATCGGCGCGTCGAGACCCGCAGGAAACGGCATGGTGCGGAACCGCAGCTCCGCGTCGCACAACGCCTTGCCCTCGTGGCGGATGGCGGCCTTCGTCACCGCATAGCCCGAGCCGTCGTGCTCCAGGGTCGCCGTGATCTCGAGGGCGGCCCCCGGACCGACGAAGGAGCGGAAGCGTGCCTTGTCCACGGCCATGAGGAACGGCATCTGCGCGAAGTCGAGATGGGCCAGCACGAGGTAGCCGGAGGCCTGTGCCATGGTCTCGGTGAGCAGGACGCCCGGCACCAGCGGGTGGCCGGGGAAATGTCCCTCGAAGACCGGGCTCGCCTCGGGCACGAGCGCCCGCGCCTCGATGCGGCCGGCGGCGCGGTCGAGCCGCACCACGGAGTCGATCATCTCGAAATATTCGAGCCGCATCGTGCGTGAATCCCTGAAGCCCGACGGATCAGGCCTTGGCGGCCTTCTCGGCGACCAGAGCGTCGATGCGTGCGCAGAGGTTCTTCAGCACGAAGTACTGCTCGGCCGGAACCTTGCCCTCGTTGACTTCCTGGGTCCAGCGCTCCAGCGGCAGCTTGATGCCGAAGGCCTTGTCGACCGCGAAGGCGATGTCGAGGAAGGCGAGCGAATCGATGCCGAGATCGTCGATGGCGTGGCTCTCGGGCGTGATCTTGTCACGCGGGATATCTGCCGTCTCGGCAATGATATCCGCGACGCGGTCGAAGGTGGCGGTCTCGTTCGACATTAGGGCTGGCCGCTTTCTTGATTCTTCATGTCGGGCGTCGCCAACCCCTCGCGCGGCACGCCCCCATGGCGCCCGAGCCGGTCTGCGGCCCCGCTTCGCCGCCGGTTCCCGATGGCGCTTATGAAAAGATCGCGACCCCTTACACGAAGCGATGGAGCACGGGCAACCTCGGGCGTTGCGGCCGGCCCGTCTCCTGCCCTGGCTCTCAGCCGGCCGAGCGGCTGAGGTCGAGCGCCGGCGCACGGGTGTCCGCACCCTGCCGCGGACGCTCGCGACCGGTGCGGCGGCCCTCCGCCGGCGCCGTCCGCTTGCGCTCCGCCGTGCGCGGGCGCACCAATTCGCCGAGCGCCACGAACTGGTCGTTGTGCCGCTGCCCCGCATCCTGGATGCCGAAGCCGAGGGCGAAGGAGCGGGCGAGATCCGTGTCGGTCGCCACACCGTAGCGATCGAGGGCGGCCAGGAAGACCCGCCGGAAGCCCAGCGGCGCACACCACGCCTTTTCCGCGAGCTGCATCGGCCAGGTCCACAGCCCGTCGCCGCGGCGGCTGGCAATCTCCTCACGGGCAATGAAATAGCCGCTTGCCGGGTGTTCGAGGCCTTCCTCGAGAATGCGCCAGTCGCGGTCCGGGGACGGCTGCCTCGCCGCAGGTGCCGGCCGGTCGAGCCCGTCGTCGTCGAAGCCGATCTCGATCATGGAAGCCTCCTGCCTTGCGCGCTGCGCCGGGGCAGCGAATCAGTCCGGAACGTTCCATGAACAGTGCGTCCGGGCGGCAAACAGGTCAAGCCTTTGTTCGTAGTTCGTTCCAATTCGAGCCGTGCCCTTTTGCCGGCTTGCATGCGCGTCGGACGAGACGAAGAGACCAGTCTCGGTGGGAGCAGAAAAGAAGCCGCCCGGCATCGTGAACATGGGCCCCGACGCCTGCCTCGTCCGGCTTGGCAGCGAAGAGTTCGTTCTGCTCGTGCCCGGACGAAGCCCGGCCGAGGCGCGCTGGCTCGCCGAGGAGATCCGCCACCCGGTCGCCCGTGTGGACGACCTCACGGCCTGGACCATCAGCCTCGGCGTCAGTGCGGTCGAGCCGGGCGAGGCGGACTTTTCCGCTGCCATCGAGCGGGCCGCCCGCTCCCTCTATCGCGCCAAAGCCCAGGGCGTGACCGTGCCGCGGCCTGAAGCCGCCTCTGGATTGCCGCTGTGCCCGCCATAGGTCGCTCGCGCCGACACAGCGGCGGAACGGAGTGAGGCGGCGATGGGCGGCACGGATCGGACGGAACCTGAGCTCGCCCGCAGCCAGAGGGTGCTGCGCGCCCTCCTCGTCGCGGCGCTGCTGGCGCTGGGCCTCTACATCCTGTCCGGCTTCCTGAGGGCGCTGGTGTGGGCGGTGGTGCTCGCCATCGCCCTCTGGCCGCTCTTCGTCCGCGCGCACCGCCGCTTCCCGCCGGGGCGGCACAACATCCTGTGGCCGGCCGTCTTTACCGGCCTCGTGGCTCTGGTTCTGCTGCTACCCATCGCCGTGCTGGCGGTCGAGGCGGGCCGCGAGGCGCACGACCTCCTGGCCTATGCCCGCGAGGCCGAGCGCAACGGCATTCCGGTGCCGGATTTCGTCGCCCGCCTGCCCTATGGGGCTGCTGCCGTCACCGAGTGGTGGAACGCCCACCTCGCCCATGCGGGGCTGGCGCATGAGTTGAGCGAGCGGCTCAACACGACCTCGAACCGCGACCTCACCCGCAGCCTCGGGGCGGGTTTGGTGCACCGGGCGGTGCTGTTCGGGTTCTGCCTGCTGGCGCTGTTCTTCCTGTTTCGCGAGGGCGATACGGTGATCGCCCAGTCGCTGCGGGCGAGCCATCGCCTGTTCGGGCCGCGCGGCGAGCGGGTCGCGCGCCAGATGGTGGCCTCCGTCCACGGCACGGTGGACGGGCTCGTTCTCGTCGGGATCGGCGAGGGCTTCCTGCTCGGCATCGTCTACGCCTTTGCCGGCGTGCCGCACCCGGTGTTGTTCGGGGCGCTCACCGCGGTGGCAGCGATGATCCCCTTCGGCGCGCCCCTCGCCTTTGGCATCGCCGCCGTGCTGCTGCTGGCGGGCGGGGCGGTCGCCCCCGCCGCGATCGTGGTGGCGGCGGGCTTCGTCGTCACCTTCGTCGCCGACCATTTCGTGCGCCCGGCGCTGATCGGCGGCACCACTCGCCTGCCCTTCCTGTGGGTGCTGCTCGGCATCCTCGGCGGCGTCGAGACCTTCGGCCTGCTTGGACTGTTCGTCGGCCCGGCGGTGATGGCCGCGCTGATCCTGCTGTGGCGCGAATTCACGGAGGGGTCCGAGGGGCCCGCGTGATCCCTCAATGCTTCAGCGGTCGGCCGAGCTTTTTCGCCAAAATCCGCTGCGGGCTCTTCTCGGGGTCGGCCTGGTCGGCGACCGCGATATAGGCGGTCTGCTCCAGCATGTAGCGCCCGCCCATGGCGCCGTGCATCACGAGGTCGGAGAAGGTCACCCAGGTCTCGCCGGGCTGGAAGCGCACATCCGCCTGGGGCGCGTTCGCCTGATAGTCCAGGTCGCGCTTCAGGGCGTCGTGGAGGTGCAGCATCAGGTGATCGTATTCCGAGCGCTTGGCCTTGGTGATCTTGAGCGCGGCCAGCACGCTCGCCGAGAGGCCGGAATAGCCCGGGAGCTTCGGCAGGAATTTCTCGGCCATCGAGCCGAAATCCTCGCCGACCCGCCACAGCCGCGGCTGCCCCTCGGCGTTGATGTTGCGGAAGATGCGCAGGATGCGCCGCTCGCCGATCGGGTTGGAGGGGAAGGCATCGACATGCATGCGCGTGTCGTCGCGCCGCCAGCTCAGCTTGCGCTTGTCGACGTCGAACGGCCGGTAGGAGGTGCCCGCGAGCGAGACCTTTTCGCGGTAGGCGGGGAGATAGGTGTCGATCAGGTTTTCCGCGAACCGGCGGTAGCGCACCAGGAGGTCGCGCAGGCGCGCCTGCTCCTCCGCGCTGCCGGCTCCGCCCCTCAGTTCGGCGGTTTCGTTGCGGATCGCGACGTTCTTGGCCTTGCCGTCGGCGAAGGGGCGCTCGACGAAACGCTGCTCGAAGGCGTCGAAGGGGAAGTCGAGATCGCGGAAGACGAGGACCGAGCCGCTTTCCAGCGCCTCGACAAGGCCGGGCGCGCCCGGCACCGCCTCGGCGCGGGAGACGGGAAGGACGGGGCTGATCATGGCTGGCATTTCCCGCACGATTGGATGGTGCGCGGTGTAACCGACCGGCTCACGCTCTGCCAACATGCCGGCCCGCTGCGGCATCGGGTCGGACCTGACGTTTTGCGGTGGACGAGAGCGTCCGTCCGCTTGCCCCGCTGCTGATGCGCGCGTCTGCTGATCCGCAACCTGGGGCATGGGCGGAGCGTTCTCTCGAAGAGAACGTCCGTTCCCGGACGAGGAGCCGGCCATGGCGACGCTGAAGGAATTCGAGGAGGCTCTGCGCGAGCACGGCATGCACATGGCGCTCGCCCTGCTGGAGCGCCTGCGCGAGCGTGACCGCCAGACCCGCACCATCCGCCCGGCCCGGCGCCTCACCGGCCAGAAGATGACGCCCGATCTCGCCCGCGCGATCCTGGAACTGCACGCCTCCACCGGCATGACGCAGCAGGAGATCGCCTTCAAGGTCGGGGTGAACCAGGGCCGGGTCAACGAGGTGATCAAGCGCGGCAAGTGGCTCGACGACGATCCCCCACGCCCCCGAGGCGGTGGCGCGCGACAAGGCGAAGGCACGGATGCGCGCCGACCCCAAACCGCGTCCGAAGCCCTCGGTTCGCAAGGAAGCGCCGCGCGCGGCAAAGCGGCCGGCCGCCCCCCAGGGGCAGTTCGCGTTCGGGGACATGTAGCGCCATGACCGGCACGGGCGCGGCGCTCTGCCGGGTGGTGCGGCCCGGCAAGGCCTTCATCGGCAAGCAGGGATTGTCCTACGCGCCCGGCATCTCGGCGGAAACGGCGGGGGCGACGGGCCTTCACCTGCAAATGGTGACGATCCCGCCCGGAGCGCGGGCCAAGGCCCATAAGCACGAGGGCCACGAGACCGCGATCTACGCGCTCGCCGGCACCTCCTGCACGTGGTGGGGCGAGCGGCTGGAGCACCACACCGAGCTGCGGCCCGGCGAGTACTTCTACATTCCGGCCGGCATGCCGCACCTGCCCTACAATCCGAGCCCGACCGAACCGTGCACAGCGCTCATCGCCCGCACCGATCCGAACGAGCAGGAAAGCGTGGTGCTGCTGCCGGAGCTCGACGGGATACATCCGTGACGGGCACGGTTGAGGAATCGGATTTCCTCTCGCCGGACCTCTTCGATGCGATGCGCCCTGGTTTGCGTAGCCCTGCTCGCCGGCATCGGGCCTGCTCTGGCGCAGCGCCCCCTCCACCACGAACCTCACCTGCGCCCAAGCCCGCGCCGTGGTTACGCGGCAGGGCGCGGCGGTGCTCGGCACCGGCGGGCCGACCTTCGACCGGTTCGTGCGCGACCGCTCGTTCTGCGAGGCCACCGAGATCGGTCGGCGTGCCTTCGTGCCGACCCGCGACAATCCGGGCTGCTTCGTCGGGTACACCTGCTACGAGCCCGGTCCCGGCGACCGGTTCGGGGATTTCTGACCCAGACATGTGAAAACGCCCCGGCCTCGACGGCCGGGGCGCTCCCCTGCGGGGTCAGCCTTGCGGCTGAGCGATTAGGCGGCCTGCTGGACCGAGCCCTCGATCACCGGCTGGCTCGACGGCCGGCTGGCGATCTCGATGCGGCGCGGCTTCTTCGCCTCCGGGACCTCACGGACGAGATCGACATGGAGGAGGCCGTTCTCGAGTACGGCGCCGGTCACCTGAACGTGGTCGGCGAGCTGGAAGCGGCGCTCGAAGGCGCGGGCGGCGATGCCCTGGTAGAGCACCTCGGCGGACTTGCCCTCGGCAGGCTTGCGCTCACCCTTGATGGTGAGGGCGTTCTCCTTCACCTCGATCGACAGGTCGGCCTCGGTAAAGCCGGCGACCGCGACGGTGACGCGGTAGACGTTCTCACCGGTGCGCTCGATGTTGTAGGGCGGGTAGGTCGGAGCGGCCTCGGTGCTCACGAAACCGTCGAGGGCCGAGAACAGGCGGTCGAAACCGACGGTGGAACGGTACAGGGGGGCAAGATCGAACTGACGCATCACATATCCTCCAGAAGAAGCAACATGCTCGATGTATTCGGGTCCGCCCGTGGGCCGGACCGTCGCGCCGCCGTCTCGGCCGGCGCATCGATGATATTGGTGGGCCCGAAAAACCGTGCAAGGGTCTGTTTGCGGGGATTTCGCGTGAGCTTGAGCAAAAATTTTTCCGAGGCGCGCCCATCGTGCTGACCCTGCGTCCCACCCCCGGTAATCCGGTGCCGCCCGGCGCCCGCCTCGTGCCGGTCGAGACCGCCGACGGCGTCTCCTTGCGGGCCGCGACGTGGCAGCCGACGACGCGGGGCGTGAAGGGCACGGTCTGCCTGCTTCAGGGCCGGGCCGAGTTCATCGAGAAGTATTTCGAGACGATCAGCGACCTGCGCGCCCGCGGCTTCTGCGTGGTCGCCTTCGATTGGCGCGGCCAGGGCGATTCCGGCCGTCAGGTCCGCGACGCCCACAAGGGCCATGTCCGTCACTTCGATGATTACCGTCTCGACCTGAAGGCGATCACCGAGACCGTGCTCGTGCCGATGATGCCCGAGCCGCATTTCGGGCTCGCCCATTCCATGGGCGGGGCTGTGGCGCTGACACTCGCGGCGGAGGGCCGGCTGCCGTTCCGGCGGCTCGTCACCGTCGCCCCGATGCTGGCGATCCGCATGGTGCGCTGGCCGGCGGGCGCCTCGCTGCTGGCGCGGGGCCTGCAGCGGCTCGGGCTCGGGCGTTGCTACATCCCTTTCGGCACGGCCGTCTCGATCGCCACGAAGCCGTTCGCCGGCAACCGCCTCTCGACCGATCCGGTGCGCTACGCTCGCAACGCCGAGGCCGCCCGCGCGGTCGGAGCCGGTGCGGTCGGCGATCCGACCATCGCCTGGCTCGCCGCCGCCTTCCGGGCGATGCGCCGGCTGGCGGACCCGGCGCTGATCCGGCGGATCCGCACGCCCTGCCTGATCGTCGCGGCGGGCGCCGACCCGGTCTGCAGCACGCCGGCGGTCGAGCGCTTCGCCGCCCGGCTCAAGACCGGGCACCTGATCGTGCTGCCGGGCGCCCGCCACGAGATCCTGACCGAATGCGACGCGGTCCGCGCCGATTTCTGGGCGGCCTTCGACGCGTTCATTCCCGGCCATCTCGTCCATTCGGCCGTCGGTGAAACCGCTCCTCACGCCACCATCGCCGGCTGAGCGGATCGGGCTTCGCGGGCGCCGTCCGCCCGCGGCGTTGGCGGCTGGCCACGTCCGACGGCGTGGTCGCAACCTGCGCGGATGCAGGCTGGTTCGCACTTCGCTGGCGTTAAACGTGTTTTCCCGGAGCACCGCGCGGGCTTGTGGATCGGTTTCCGCTTCGATCCAGCGGAAACCGGATCACCCGACAGGGCCGTCGGTCGCGCCGCGCGGGTGGAGACCTCGTCATCGGGTTCGCCGGGACGCGATCCGGTCACGGCGGATTCGCAGGTCTGAAGCGTTCTCGATCGGAATCTGCCGCCCGCCCTCTCGGCGCGTTCGATGTCCGGACTGCGTCGGCCCTGCACCCCATAGTAATGCCCGACGGCTGGTTCGATTTCGGATTTTCTGTTTCGCTCCTTGCATGCCTCAGGTCCGCAGCCTGTCGAAGCGAAACCTGTTCCATATTGCCGTCAAACTATCAGTTTATTCGAATATAAGTTTGGGATCTACGTGATTTCTCGTGTGATGATAGGCGGTTAATTCAGTTAAAATCCGAATTTGTAGGTCAATCGCTTAGGAGCATCTTCATACTAGATTGCGATTCATCCAGCCTCTTGTTGGTCAACCTGGGAATCGGCCTGTCACAGGCCGACTTAGAGTTGCCCGATGGCGGCGGAACAGCGAAGCGATCCGGAAGCAGCGCGGATGGCTCGGAGGATGAAAATATGGCGAAAATCTCGGTCACCTGGGCCAATGAATACTCGATGGGGTTGGCCGGGTGGCAGGCTGGTCTGATCCTCGCGACGGCACAGGCGGCTGCCGACGCTTGGGGTAAGTACATCCAAGTCGAAAGCACGTTCGATATCGCGATCGGGATCGGAAATGTCGGCGGCGCCCTCGCCAACGGCGGCCCGCAATGGACCTGGAACGGGAGATGGTGGGAAAACACCCCCATCCTAAAGGCCCGCGAGGGGTATGACCCGAACGGCGGCGTGCAGGACGCCAACCTCACGCTCGGCGAGCATACGTTCCGCGATTGGTTCTACGATCCGACAGGTGTTGCGGCCGCGCCCGGCAACAGGTTCGACGCCTTCACCATTTTCCAGCACGAGATCGGCCACGGGCTGGGCTTCCTCGAATTCCCTGCCACGGTCGGAGCCAACGGGCTGCTCCTCTTCAATGGTGAGAACACGCGGACGGTTCTCGGCGGCCCGGTCGTACTCGATGGGGCCCGGGCGCACGTGTGGGGATCCGAGGATCTCATGGATCCCTATCTCGGCTGGGGCCAGCGGTCCTACATCTCGGACCTCGACCTGGCGATGCTTCAGGACAAGGGGATGCCGATCTCGACCGAGCGGGCCGACAAGATGTGGCTCGGCAACCGGGCCGACACCTTCTTCGCCTATGGCGGTGACGACTGGATCGACGGCGGCTGGGGCGACGACAAGCTCTTCGGCGGCGCGGGCAACGACACGCTCATCGGCGCGGACGGGAACGACGCGCTGGACGGGGGTGCGGGCGACGACACGCTCATCGGCGGGAACGGGGGCGACACGCTGGATGGGGGCGAGGGCATCGACAGGGCCGTGTTGACGGGCCGGAGCCAGGACTACGTCGCGCTCTACGGTGCCGCCGGTTCACTCGCCATCAAGCACCTCGGCTCCGGCAGCATCGACACGCTGACCTCGATCGAGACGCTGAACTTCGACGACACCGTGCTCGGCATGTCGGGCCTCCTCGCCCATCTGCAACAGCGCTTCGGGCCCGTACAGGCCGGCAAGGCGCCCTACGAGATGGCCCTGAACGCCGCCGCGGACGAGGCCTATCGCCCCGACATCCCCGAGATCGACGGCGCGTTCAGCGTCACCGCGCGGGTGCGGTTCGACGACCTTGCCGGCGGCCATTTCCAGCGCGTCTTCGATACCGGCAACGGTCCGGACAGCGACAACATCTGGCTCGGTCAGGTCGGCAACGGACGGGACATGGCCTTCGAGATCCTCGACGGCGCGATCAAGCATAGCATCACCGCCCGGGACGGCATTATCCAGGGCGTCGAGGCGGGCTGGACCGCCGGTGTCGACGAGCGCGGATGGATGTCGCTGTACAAGGACGGCGTGCTCGTCGCCGAGGGTCAGGGGGTGGTGCCCCGCGACCTGACGCGCGCGAAGGATCTTGTGGGCCAATCCAACTGGGCGCAGGACGCTGCGCTGAAGGGGGGCATCTACGACCTGACCTTCAAGGACGACCTGCCCGACATCCACGGCGCCTTCACCGCCAGTGCGACGGTTCGGTTCGATGATCTCGATGCCGGTGCGTGGCAGCGCGTCTACGACATCGGCAACGGTGCCGGCGCCGAGAACGTCTTTCTCGGCCAGATCGGCACCTCCAGCGACATGCAGTTCATGATCCTGAACGGCACCAACTCCGCCAACATCGTGGCCAAGGGCGCGATCGTCGAAGGCCAGGAAGCCACCTGGACGACCAGCGTCAACGAGACCGGTTGGATGCGCCTGTTCAAGGACGGCGTACTCCTGGCCGAGGGACAGGGCATCGTCCCGAAGGACGTCGCGCGGACCAACGAGTTCGTCGGCAAGTCCAACTGGACGTGGGACAAGCCGCTCGTCGGCGAGGTGAGCGACCTGACGATCACGCCGTTCAAGGGCATCCCGGAGATCGACGGCGCCTTCAAGATGTTCGCCGAAGTCCGCTTCGACGATCTCGCCCACGGAAACTATCAGCGCGTGTTCGATACCGGCAACGGGCGGGACAGCAACAACATCTGGCTCGGTCAGGTCGGCAACGGTGACGACATGGCCTTCGAGATCCTCACGGGCGCCACGAAGCACCGGATCACGGCGGCGGACACCATCGTCGAGGGTGAGATGGCGAAGTGGCAGGCCAGCGTGGACGAGGCCGGCTACATGCGCCTGATCAAGAACGACAAGCTCGTGGCCGAGGGCCAGGGCGCGGTTCCGCTGGATGTGCTGCGCACCAGCGATCTGGTCGGCCAGTCCAACTGGTCGTGGGATACCGCGCTGGCCGGACAGGTGAAGGATCTGATCTTCGCCTGAGCCGGTCGCCCATCGCCGGGGCAGACCGACGTCCTCGGCGATGGGCGGGCATGACAAGGATCATGACAAGGACAAATGCGAGCCGTTCCCGTTCGCCGTCGCGATCGGGGCGGCTGGTCTGCGTCGTGCGATGATAACCCGGCGTCCTTCCCTCCGGGGCGGGGCCCTACGGGTTGAGCACTTTCAGCGCGGCGTCGTGCAGCCGGCGGTCGCCCGCCGCCACGATCCGGCCGCCGCCGGTGGCCGGGCCGCCGTCCCAGCTCGTGACGACGCCGCCCGCGCCCTCGACGATGGGGATCAGCGCGACGATGTCGTAGGGCTTCAGCCCCGCCTCGACCACGAGGTCGATCTGGCCGGCGGCGAGCATGCAATAGGCGTAGCAGTCGGTGCCGTAGCGGGACATCTTCACCTTCCCCTCGATCGTCCGGAATCGCTCGGCCTCCTCCCCTTCCGTGAACAGGCGCGGGTCGGTGGTGGCGAGGATGGCGTTGCCGAGCGCCTCGTTGCGGCGGGTGTGGAGGGGGCGCTCGCCCTTCGCGGAGCGTACGCTCGCCGTCTTACCGTCGCCGAGGAAGCGCTCGCCGAGATAGGGCTGGTGCATCAGGCCGCGCACCGCCGCGCCGTGATGGGTCAGCCCGATCAGCGTGCCCCAGGTCGGCAGGCCGCTGATGAAGGCGCGGGTGCCGTCGATCGGGTCGAGCACCCAGACGCATTCCGCATCCGCCCGCTCGGAGCCGAATTCCTCGCCGAGGATGCCGTGGTTCGGCAGCCGGTCGTTGATCATCCGCCGCATCACCGCTTCCGCCGCGCGGTCCGCCTCGGTGACCGGGTCGAAGGCGTGGCCGGTCCCGTGGGACTTGTCGTCCAGTCCGAAATGCGCCCGGAAGAACGGCAGGATCGCCGCTCCGGACTGGGTGGCGAGGTCTTCCATGAACTGGGCGAGATCGACGACGCTCATCGAGGGGCAGCCTCCCATTGACGGGCTGAGACGAAGCCGCCCTCAAGCCGTCTCGTCAAGCCGGCTCGGGCAGGGCCTGCCGCGGGGGCGTGGCCGCATCGCTCCGCTCGGACCGGTCCGGGCCGCCCTCGTTGCGGGCAAGGGCGAGGATCGTCTCGATCAGGTCGCGCAGGGAGGTGACGTGGTCGTCCGCGCCGATCTTGGCCAGCACCGCGTCGTCGGCGAGCATCGGCTCGTCGAGGCGCCACAGCCCGGCGACGATCGGCACCGTGTCGATCTTCTGGCGCAGCCGCGAGACGAGGCGGCGCAGATGGGTCGGCTCGCCGGACAGCGCCAGCGAGATCACGCAGACCGCTTGAGCCGGACCCGGCTGCCATTCGGCGATGCGCACCCGGGCGACCTCGGCGAAGGGCACCTGCCGGGTGCCGAAGCCGCGCTTGCGCAGGAGCTGGTCGGCGATGGCGGTCGCCGCCCCGTCGAGGAAGCCGCGGCCGGAGACGAGAAGCACCGCACCGTCGGCCTGCCACGCGGCAGGCAACTCGTCAGGGTCGGGGTCGGCGATCGGCCCGTTCTTGCAGGCGCTCTCCCCGTCGCCAGCGGCGCCTGCCCCGTCGAAGAGGCGGGTGGGTTTGGAGGCCGGATCGGGCACGGCATCCTCGCGGTCCTCCAGATCCTCCACCAAAGCCGTGATCGAGGCGCGGATCTCGTCCTTCTGGCTCGGCGTCAGCACGCCGCGGGCGGCGTCGCGGGAGGCGAGTTCGAGACCCTTCAGCACGACGTCGTCGTAATAGGCCGAGAGCGAGCATTCGCGCAGGATCAGGTCGGCATGTTCCTGCGCCTCCTCCGGGTCGTCGGCGAGCATGCGCTGGTAGAAGTTTTCGATCGGCGTCAGCGCCGGGCGGTTGCTGAACAGCACGTCGAGGAATTCGAGCCGATCGACGTGGCGCCCGAGCACGACGAGGCAGACGGTGAGCGGCGTCGAGAGCAGGAGGCCCACCGGTCCCCAGAGCCAGGTCCAGAACAGGGCCGAGACCAGCACCGAGAACGGCGAGACGCCCGTCGAGTGTCCGTAGACCAGCGGCTCGATGATCTGCCCGACGATGGGCTCGACGAGGGCAAAGAGCAGGAAGGTGGACAGCACCATGCTCCAGCCCGGATCGACCGCCGCCGCGAGCGCGATCGGCAGGACCGCCGAGAGGAAGGCGCCGATATAGGGCACGAAGCGCATAACGAGGGCGAAGATGCCCCACAGCACGGGGCTCGGCACGCCGATGATCCAGAGCCCGACGCCGATGACGACGCCGAAGGCGGAGTTGAGGGCGAGCTGGCCCAGGAAGTAGCGCGAGAGCCGCCGGGCCGCGTCGTCCATCGCCACGGTCGTGCGGTGGAGGTCGCTCGAACCGGCGAGCCGGATCAGGCGGTCGCGCAGATCCTCCCGCTGCATCAGGATGAACAGGAGCACGACGAAGACGATGCCGGCGGTGGCAAGCGGCTGCGCCACCGGCGCCAGCACGGTGGTGGCGAGTTCGAGCGGGCCCGGGCGGCGCTCCTCCACCTGGACCAGCAGCGGCTTCGGCGGCTCCGGCTCGGCCTTGCGGTTACTGTCGCGGGCGGCCTGCTGCTTGGCCTTCTCGGCCGATTCCTTGCTCTCCTCGCCGCTCTGGTGGATCGCCCGGTTGATGTTGGCGATGTAGTCCATCGTCTGGCCGAGCGTGCCGGCCCGCAGCCCCTCGATCTTGCGCTCGACGGTGCGCTGGTAGCGCGGCACGTCCTGCGCGAGTTCGGCGACCTGCACGCCGATGACGGTGGTCACCGCAGCGATGATCCCGGCGGCGAGCAGCACCGAGACCAGCACCGCGAAGGCCCGCCCCAGCTTCAGCCGGCGCAGGAAGTTCACCAGCGGGCCGAGCACGAAGGACAGCAGCACCGCGATCGCGATGGGGATCAGCACCTCGCGCGCGAAGAAGAGGCCCGCGACGATGATGGCAAACACGACGAGGGAGGAGGCGAGCGGACCTTTCGGCGTCTCGGCCGCGGAAACACGCGCCGGGCGCGGCGGCACGATGAAGCCCTCACCGGTGGATATACGCTTCATGTCAGGCCGGGCTTCCTCTCACGCCACGCTTCATCCGAAGGCCCGACGGATCGCGTCGCGATGCGGGCCTCGGTCTCGCTCACAAGGGTCCGCACGAGCTCCGCACGACGATCCGGGCGATCGTCGACACGGGCCAGCGCACGGGCCAGCGCCCGGAGGCACCTGAGCTCAAGAAACCGTGAGCGGGCTGAATTCGATCCCTGAAACGTCGCCGTAACGGATTCGTCCCTCAGGACGTCGCAGAGGGTTCGGCGAAGGGGCGCAGGCTAAAGCCCGCCCGCTCAAGCTCGGCCCGTACCGCCCGTGCCATGGCGAGCGCCTCCGGGTTGTCGCCGTGGACGCAGACCGTGTCGATCGCGACCGGAACGCGCCGCCCGCCGAGCGTGAACACGGCGCCCTCCCCGACCATGCGAGCGACGCGCGCGGCGGCCTCGCCCGCATCGTGGATCACCGCACCGGGCGAGGCGCGGGGGGCGAGCGTGCCGTCCTCGGCATAGGCGCGGTCGGCGTAGATTTCCCGCACGAGGCGCAGGCCGAAGCGCTCGCCGGCCCGCTCGGCGGGAAGCCCCGGCATCACGACCAGGGCGAGATCGGGATCGACACCGGCCACGGCACGGGCCAGCGCTTCGGCAATCGCCGCATCCTCGTTCGAGAGGTTGGCGAGCGCCCCGTGCGCCTTGACGTGGGTGACGCGGGCGCCGGCCAGGGCGGCGCAGGCCTGGAGCGCACCGATCTGATAGGCGATGTCGCGCTCGATTTTTGTGGGACTCTCCTGGATCCGGTTTCGGCCGAAGCCGCGCAGATCGTGGAAGCCGGGATGGGCGCCGATCGCCACGCCCCGCGCCCTCGCCGCAATCACCGTCTCGACCATGATGTCGGGGTCGCCCGCATGGAAGCCGCAGGCGACGTTGGCCGAGGTGACGATGTCGAGGAGCGCGGCGTCGTCGCCCATGCGCCAGGGCCCAAAACCCTCGCCGAGATCGGCGTTGAGATCGATTCGGGCGGCGCTCATGCTTCTGCTCTCACACCGCCACCGCCATCGCGGCCTGCTCCTCGACCCCGAACACCCGCTTGTAGCGCTCCACCTCCGCCGCCGGCCCCTGTGCCTTGCTCGGATTGTCGGAGATCTTCACCGTCGGGCGGCCCTCGGCCTCCGTCACCTTGCAGACGACCGAGATCGGATCGAGCCGCCCCTCCGGCACGAGGCCGCGAAAATCGTTGGTCAGCCGCGTGCCCCAGCCGTAGCCGATGCGCATGCGGCCGTGGAAATGGGCGTGGATCGCCTCGATGTCGTCAACGTCGAGTCCGTCGGAGAAGATCGCCAGCTTTTCGCGCGGGTCGCAGCCTCGCGACTCCCAGAAGGCGAGCGCCTCCTCGCCGCCCGCGATCGGCTCCTTCGAATCGATCCGGATGCCGGTCCAGGCGGTGAGCCAGTCCGGCGCCTTGGCGAGGAAGCCGGTGGTGCCGTAGGTGTCGGGCAAGGCCACCAGCAGGTTGCCGGCATAGTCTTGCTGCCAATCGGCGAGCACCGCGTAGGGCGCGGCTGCCAGCGCCTCATCGTCGTCTCCGGCGAGCGCGGCGTAGACCATCGGCAGTTCGTGGGCGTTGGTGCCCACTGCCTCGACCTCGCGGCGCATGGCGATGAGGCAGTTCGAGGTGCCGAGGAAGGCGCGTTCGCCCAGGCCCTCGTTCATCGCCTGTACGCACCAGTCCTGCCACAGGAAGCCGTGGCGGCGGCGCGTGCCGAAATCGGCGATGGAGAGGTCGGGCAGGCGCTTCAGGCGCTCGATCTTCTCCCAGACGCGGGTCATGGCGCGGGCGTAGAGCACCTGCAGCTCGAACTTGCCGAGACCCCGCAGTACCGCGCGGGAGCGCATCTCGTTGAGGATCGCGAGAGCCGGCACCTCCCACATCGTGGTCTCGACCCAGGGGCCATGGAAGGTCAGTGCCACCTGTCCGTCGCGCACCTCCAGCTCGTAGTCCGGCAGGCGAAACGCTTCGAGCCAGGCCATGAACTCGGAGGAGAGGATCTGACGCTTGCCGTAGAAAGTGTTGCCGCGAAGCCAGGTCGATTCGCCCCGGCTCAGGCGGATCGTGCGGGCGTGGTCGAGCTGCGCCCGCAATTCCCCGAGGTCGATCTCGTCGGCGACCCGCACGCTCCGGGTGCGGTTCTGGATTCCGAAGCTGACGCGCAGGTCGCGGTGACGGCGGAAGATCATCTGCGCCATCAGGAGCTTGTAGAAATCCGTATCGAGCAGCGAGCGCACGATCGGGTCGATGCGGAAGTTGTGGTCGTAGACCCGCTTCGCGAGGTCGATCATGGGCCGTCCGTGTTCGGGGAGTGTCGCCCGAGCTTGGGGCGGAACGCCCCGGCGATCAACGCCGGCGGGCGCGGGGCGTCATGACAAAAAAGGCACCCCCACCGGAGGCAGGGGCGCCGTACGTGATGGGTAAGGGCGTGAGGCCCGCTCCCAAAAAGATCAGGCGAGGTTGACCTTCTTGGTCTCGGTCTTCGGGCTCTCACCGGTGAGCGAGGCCTTCACGTAGCCGTAGAGGTGGACCATCGTGGAGGACGGGCTGTCCCAGTACTCGCCCTGCTCGGGATGGATGCGGATCAGGCCGACCTCGGGGTCGTTCTTGCCGTTGGGGAACCAAGTCTTGAGGCTCTCCTGCCACTTCTCGTCGATCAGCTTCTGGTCGCGGATCACCTCGGCCTTGCCGGCGATCGAGACGTAGGTCTGGCTCGACGGGTCGGAGTAGGAGAGGTTCACCTGATTGTCGCGGCCGATCTCGGCGGTCTTCGGGCTGTGCAGCTTGGTGAAGAACCAAACGTCGCCGTTCTCGTCGATCTCGTTGTTCCACATCGGGCGGCTGTTGAGCGTCCCGTCCTGGTCGGCGGTGGTCAGCATTGCGACCTTGACGTCCTTGACCAGCTCGAAGAGCTTCTTCGCGCCCTCGTGGTCGCGATGGTTGCCCTGGTGCATGAGATCCGTACTCCGTCTGTCATCAATGGCGTGAGCCGGGCAGGCTGAAGACCCTTGTCGATGGTCCGCTGCCCGGCGATTGCCTCGACAACGAGCGAGGTCGATCTTGGTTCAGGGGTCGGTCGAAGCTTTGCCGGAGAGTGAAGGGGATGAGGGGTGCGCTGCTGGCCCTGCTGCTCGCCGCCACCGCTTTGCCGGCCACCGCGGAGGTGCGCTTCGGCCCCGGCGTGCGCATCGGCGGCCACGACTTCTCGAACCGGCGCTCTCGCAGCGTCCATATCGAGCGGGTGAAGCGGCTGCGCGGCCCCGTCGGCTGCCGGCACCTGCGCCGCGGCGTCTATCGGCGCGGCGACGGCTCGGTCGTGCGCGGGCCGATGGAAGAATGCAACCTGATCGCCATTCCGCCGGGACGGCAGCGCTGAGAACACGGCTTGAAGGCTGGCGTTTGGCGCAAGGGTGGTTAGATGGTCGGGAGCGGGATGGCCCGCCCCGGCGCCCGATGGAGCTTAAGTTTTGGCGATCACGCGCGACGACGTGCTGAAGGCGCTCTCGACTGTCACGGTCGATCGCGGCGGCACCACCCTGCCCGATTCCGGCCGCCTCTCGCAGGTGGTGATCGACCCCGGCAACCGGGTGATGTTCTCGATCCGGATCGATCCGAGCGAGGCCGAGCGGTTCGAGCCGGTGCGGCGCGAGGCGGAGGGCCGCGTCCTGGCCCTGTCCGGCGTGTCGAGCGTACTCGCGAGCCTGACCTCGGAGCGGGCCCCCAACCCGCCGGCTCCGGGCGCGGCCCCGCGTCAACCGGCCGGCGGTCCCGGCGCCCCGCCGCGCCAGGGCAACGCGCTGCCGGGCGTGCGCCACATCGTGGCGGTGGCCTCCGGCAAGGGCGGCGTCGGCAAGTCGACCACCGCCTGCAACCTCGCCCTGGCCTTAAGCGCGCAGGGTTTGCGCGTCGGCCTGCTCGATGCCGACATCTACGGTCCGTCGGTGCCGAAGCTTCTGGGGCTGTCCGGCAAGCCGCGGGTGATCGAGGGCAAGACCCTGGAGCCGCTCCAGGCCTATGGCCTGAAGGCCATGTCGATCGGCCTGCTGATCGAGCCGGAATCGGCGATGATCTGGCGCGGGCCGATGGTGCAGTCGGCCATCACCCAGATGCTGCGCGACGTGGCCTGGGGCGAACTCGACGTGCTCATCGTGGACATGCCCCCCGGCACGGGCGACGCGCAGCTCACCATGGCCCAGGCCACGCCCCTGTCGGGCGCCGTCATCGTCTCGACGCCGCAGGATCTGGCGCTGATCGATGCGCGCCGCGGCGTGACGATGTTCCGCAAGGTCTCGGTGCCGATCCTCGGCGTGATCGAGAACATGGCGACCTTCATCTGCCCGAATTGCGGGGCGGCCTCGGCGATCTTCGGCCATGGCGGCGCCCGTCACGAGGCCGAGCGCCTGCAGGTGCCCTTCCTCGGCGAGATCCCGCTCACTATGGCGATCCGCGAGACCTCGGATGCCGGCCGCCCCGTGGTCGCCACCGATCCGGACGGGCCGCAGGCCAAGATCTACCGCGAGATCGCCGGGAAACTCTGGGCCAACCTCAGCGGCGCGCCGGCCGGCCGTGCGGCGCCGAAGATCGTCATCGAGTGAGTCCCGCTCCGGTCTCCGGGTTGGGTATCGGGCCAGGTGTCTTGGGCCTGATCCTGGCCGGCGGCCTGTCGCGGCGGATGGGCGGGGGCGACAAGCCTCTGCGCCAGCTCGCTGGACGCACCCTCTTGGAGCGGGTCGCCGAGCGGCTCGGCCCGCAATGCGCCGGCGGGCTCGCGCTCAGCGCCAACGGCGATCCGGCCCGCTTCTGCGCAGCGTTTTCCGGCTCCGTCCTGCCCGACACCGTGCCGGACAATCCGGGGCCGCTCGCCGGCATCCTCGCCGGACTGGAAGCCGCCGGTGAAGCGGGCCTCACCCACATCGTCAGCGTGCCGGGCGACGCGCCCTTCCTGCCGGAGGACTTCGTCGCGCGGCTCGTCGCGGTCGCGGCGGCGGAGGGCCAGCCGATCGCGCTCGCGGCCTCGGGCGAGCGGCGCCACTTCACCAGCGCGCTCTGGCCGGCGGCCCTGCGGGAGGATTTGCGGGGCTGGCTCGCTTCGGGCGAGCGGCGCGTCGGCGGCTTCATCGAGCGGCACGGGGCGGCGGTGGCGTCCTGGCCGGTCGAGCCCGTCGATCCCTTCCTCAACCTCAACGCGCCGGAGGATCTGGCCGCCGCCGAGGCGCTTTTGGCGCGGGTTCCCTGACGAGCCGGCAATGCACCGCCGACAGGCTCGCGGATGTTGTGCAAGCCCCTCGGAATTCATATTTAAGTAACTGAGACAACGGCCTTTGGCAGGCAGCGGTTCATCCCACTTCTCCCCCCTCATCCTGAGGTGCTGAAGCGAAGCGGAAGCCTCGAAGGATCCTCCAGAACACGCGCGGGATCGGGAGGATCCTTCGAGGCCGCTTCGCGGCACTTCAGGATGAGGGGAGCGGTCGGGATTGGCGGCCCTTTGACCTGTCCTTGCTAGTCTTCGTCCGTTGGCGTTCCGCCATGGGCGACCGAACGAGAACCCGAGAGAGCGACGTTGGCAGACGACAACGACCAACCCGGCGCCGGCACGCCCCCGCCCGCGACCGACATCAAGCCCGTCTCCATCACCGACGAGATGCGCCGGTCCTACCTCGATTACGCCATGAGCGTGATTGTGAGCCGCGCGCTGCCCGATGCGCGCGACGGCCTCAAGCCGGTGCACCGGCGCATCCTGTTCGCGGCGCATGAGAGCGGGCACCTGCCCGAGCGCCGCTACGTCAAGTCAGCCCGCATCGTCGGCGACGTGATCGGTAAGTACCATCCGCACGGCGACCAATCGATCTACGACGCCTTGGTCCGCATGGCCCAGGACTTCTCGATGCGCCTGATGCTCATCGACGGGCAGGGCAATTTCGGCTCGGTCGATGGCGATCCGGCCGCGGCCATGCGCTACACCGAATCGCGTCTGGCCAAGCCCGCCAGCGCGCTCCTCTCGGACATCGACAAGAACACCGTCGATTTCCAGGCGAACTATGACGGGGAGCACGAGGAGCCGACCGTCCTGCCGGCCCGCTTCCCGAACCTGCTGGTCAACGGCGCGGGCGGCATCGCGGTGGGCATGGCCACCAACATCCCGCCGCACAATCTCGGCGAGCTGATCGACGCCTGCATCGCCCTCATCGACGATCCGAGCCTGACCATCGAGGCGCTCAACGAGATCGTGCCCGGTCCCGACTTCCCGACCGGCGGCCTGATCCTCGGCCGCGCCGGCACCCGGCAGGCCTACGCCACGGGCCGCGGCTCGATCATCATGCGGGCGAAGTCCCATATCGAGGAGCTGCGCAAGGAGCGCGAGGCGCTGATCTTCACCGAGATCCCGTATCAGGTGAACAAGGCGACGCTGGTCGAGAAGATCGCCGAGCTGGTCAAGGAGAAGCGCGTCGAGGGCATCTCGGACCTGCGCGACGAATCCGACCGCGACGGCATGCGCATCGTCGTCGAGATCAAGCGCGACGCCATGGCCGAGGTCGTGCTGAACCAGCTCTACCGCTACACGCCGCTGCAATCCTCGTTCGGCTGCAACATGGTGGCGCTGAACGGCGGCCGCCCCGAGCTGATGAACCTGAAGGACCTGCTGCTGGCCTTCAACGACTTCCGCGAGGAGGTCGTCTCTCGGCGCACCAAGTTCCTGCTCAACAAGGCGCGCGAACGGGCCCACGTCTTGTGCGGTCTGGCCATCGCGGTCGCCAATATCGACGAGGTGATCCGCCTGATCCGCACCTCGCCAGACCCGAACACCGCCCGCGAGGCGTTGATGGCGCGCGACTGGCCGGCCCACGACATCGCCCCGCTGATCGCGCTGGTGGACGATCCGCGCTACCGCGTGGCCGAGGACGGCACCTACCGGCTCTCGGAGATCCAGGCCCGCGCGATCCTCGACTTGCGCCTGCAGCGCCTCACCGCTCTCGGCCGTGACGAGGTCGGCGACGAGTTGAAGAAGCTCGCCGACGAGATCGCCGACTATCTCGACATCCTGCGCTCGCGCGTCCGTATCCAGGCGATCGTGAAGACGGAACTGGCCGAGGTGCGCGCGCTCTTCGCCACCCCGCGCAAGACCGAGATCATCGATTCCGACTTCAGCGTCGAGGACGAGGATCTGATCGCCCGCGAGGACATGGTCGTGACCGTGTCCCATGCCGGCTACGTCAAGCGCGTGCCGCTCTCGACCTACCGGGCCCAGCGCCGCGGCGGCAAGGGCCGCTCCGGCATGGCGACTCGCGACGAGGATTTCGTCACCCGGCTGTTCGTGGCCAGCACCCACACGCCGGTGCTGTTCTTCTCCGACCAGGGCCAGGCCTACAAGGAGAAGGTCTGGCGCCTGCCGATGGCCGCGCCGAACGCCCGGGGCAAGGCGCTCGTCAACATCCTGCACCTTCAGAACGAGGGCGAGCGTATCTCCACGATCATGCCGCTGCCCGAGGACGAGACGTCCTGGGACACGCTCGACGTGATGTTCGCGACCGCCTCCGGCAATGTCCGCCGCAACAAGCTGTCAGACTTCACCACGGTGAACCGCAACGGCAAGATCGCGATGAAGCTCGATCCGGGCGACCACATCGTCCATGTCGAGATCTGCCGGCCCGAGCAGAACGTGCTGCTCACCACCGCGCTCGGCCAGTGCATCCGCTTCCCCGTGGAGGATGTGCGCGTCTTCAAGGGCCGCGACTCGACCGGCGTGCGCGGGATCAACCTCGCCCAGGATGACAAAGTCATCTCGATGGCGATTCTCAACGCCTTCGATGCCTCCCCCGAGGAGCGGGCCGGCTATCTCAAGATGCGCCGGGCGGTGATCGGCGACGCGGGCGAGGCGGAGGCCGAGCCGGCGGAGGCCGAGGAGGCTTCGGAGGCCTCGGCGATCTCGCTGGAGCGCTACAACGAGATGGGGGCCGCGGAGCAGTTCGTGCTGACCCTGTCCGATCGCGGCTTCGGCAAGCGCTCGTCGTCTTACGAGTACCGGACCTCCGGCCGCGGCGGCAAAGGCATCACGGCGATGCGGGTCAATGCCCGCAACGGCAACCTCGTCGCCTCCTTCCCCGTCGAGGCTTCGGACCAGATCATGCTGGTCACCAATGCCGGTCAGCTCATCCGCGTGCCGGTGGACGACATCCGCATCGTCGGCCGCGCCTCGCAGGGCGTGACGGTGTTCAACACCGACAAGGCCGAGCGTGTCGTCTCGGTGGAGCACATCGAGGGCGAGGACGAGAACGAGAACGGCGAAGAGGCCGTCTGATCGAAGGGGCTGCGGAGGGGCGAAACGGGCCCCTTCCGCAGCTCGGCCAAAGGCTCGATCAAAGTTTTGTGATCGAGGATTATTTTTGGAATTACAGTATTAAGCCGAAGTAATGGCGTTATATCGCTGCTGTAACATTGGTGTTGCCGTTATATCATAGTTTCCATGCCCGACCGTCGGTAGAGAAAGTGCGGCTTTCCTCACACCTTCGGTTCGTGCCTTGCGCAATTCCCTGATCCTCTCCGGCTTCGCGGGTATCCTTCTTTCTGGGACTGCGCTGGCCGCCGACCTGCCGCGCCGTGCCGAGGCACCGGTCTTCACGCCGATCCCCGTTTTCGCCTGGACGGGCGCCTATTTCGGTCCCAACGGCGGTTACGCCTACACCGAGAGCGACACGCTGCGGACTACCGGCATCGGTGCGCTCCAGGCCAACGTGACCAACGACCTGCGCCGCGCGAACGTCGCTCTGCCGAAGGACGGGTTCAGCTTCGGTGGTCAGGCCGGCTACAACTTCCAGCTCACGCCGGGCACCGGCTTCGTCTTCGGCTTCGAGACCGACGCGCAGTACCTCGATCTGGCGCGCAGCCGCACCGAGACGATCTTCCGCCCTGCCATCAACCCGAACGTCCTGCGCAACGTCTACGCCGCCGACCTCGACTTCCTCGGCACCGTGCGCGGCCGTGTCGGCTACGCCTTCGACCGCGTCCTGGTCTATGGCACCGGCGGCTTCGCCTACGGCACCACCACGCTGGCTGCGGTCTTCCGGACGGGGACGCCGGTGACCTATGCCGGCGCCCGTTCCGGGCTCGAGACCGGCTACGCTTATGGCGGCGGCATCGAGTACGCGATCCCGGCCAATTCCTTCCTGGATCTCACGGGGTCCCTGCAGATGACGGTCAAGGCCGAGTACCTGCGCTACGACCTCGGCAGCCGCACGGTGCTGATCCGCAGCACGGGCGGCCCCGGCGTCGGCTACAACATCGAATCCCGCACCGAGGGCGCTCTGGCCCGCGTCGGCCTGAACTTCGGGTTCGGCACGTACTGAGGGCCGGGGGGGGCGGCGGAGCGTTCCGTTTCCGCCGGGGCCTTCGATCCCGACCCCGTTGCGTTCGCGCGGGCGCCCTCCGGGGCGCCCGTTTCTGTTGGCGGCGGTTCCGTTTGCGGGGAAAATGCTCTAGGCCCGTTCCCGTGACGACCCGTACAGCGCTCTACGCCGGTTCCTTCGATCCGGTCACCAACGGCCATCTCGACGTGGTGCGACAGGCCTGCCGCCTCGTGCCGCGGCTGGTGCTGGCCATCGGCGTGCATCCGGGCAAGGCGCCGCTGTTCACGGCTGAGGAGCGCGCCGCCCTGCTGCGCGAGACCTGCGAACCGCTCGCCGCGGCCGAGGGCGCAAGCCTCGACGTCGTCACCTTCGACGACCTCGCCGTCACGGCCGCCCGGCGCTGCGGGGCACGCCTGTTCATCCGGGGGCTGCGCGACGGGACCGACCTCGATTACGAGATGCAGCTCGCCGGCATGAACGGCGCGATGGCACCCGAGGTCCAGACCGTGTTCCTGCCCGCCTCCACCGGCGTGCGCCCGATCACCGCGACCCTGGTCCGCCAGATCGCGGCCATGGGCGGCGACGTCTCCCCCTTCGTGCCGTCGGTTGTCGCCGCGCGGCTTGCCGCCCGCTTCGCCAAATCCTGATTTCCACCCGATCCTGATCCCCACCACGGAGCTTTAGACCGCATGAATCGCCGCCACGCCGTCCTCGGACTCGCCCTCTCCGCCATGCTCCTCGCCGCCCCGGCGCGGGCCGGCGAGAACACCGTGCTTCTCGAGACCAAGGACGGGCGGGTCACGATCGAGCTGCGCCCGGAAATCGCGCCCAAGCACGTCAAGCAGCTCAAGACGCTGATCGGCCAGGGCTTCTACGACGGCCTGAAGTTCCACCGCGTGATCGACGGCTTCATGGCCCAGACCGGCGATCCCAAGGGCAACGGCACCGGCGGCTCCACCCTGCCCAACATTCCCGCCGAGTTCTCCTCCGCGCCGTTCAAGCGCGGCACGGTCGGCATGGCCCGCTCGGGCAGCCCGAACTCGGCCAACTCGCAGTTCTTCATCTGCCTCGGCGACGCGGACTTCCTGAACAACAACTACACCGTCGTCGGCGTCGTCACCTCGGGCATGGACGTGGTCGACAAGATCAAGAAGGGCTCCAAGGCCGATAACGGCTCCGTGCAGAACCCCGACAAGATCGTGAAGATGACGCTCGCCGGAGGCGGCCAATAGCGGCCCGCCGGCCATCGCGCCGCGGGGTCTGCATCCTCGCGGTCTGCCTCACCCCGATCATGGCGGGCGGGGCCGATGCGTTCGACGGCATTGAACCCTGGCGCACCCTGCCCCAAACCTTGCGGGGTACGCAGCATGTGCCGCTGCCCGCCGGTGGCACGGCGGCGGCCCCGGCCGATACCCTGAAGGCGCTCTACCCGGCGCTCGCCGCCTGCTGGAAGGCGCCCGAAGGGCTCAGCCGGTTCGAGCGCGTGGAGATCACGGCGCGTCTCTCCCTGCGCCGGGACGGCTCGGTGATCGGCATGCCGCAGATCACCTTCGCCAAGACGCCGTTTGCGAACACGCCGGGCGATACGAGGGCCCGGGACATCCTGATTCGGGCGACGCGCGACGCGATCGCCCGCTGCACGCCGGTCCGGGTCACCCCGGCTCTCGGCGGAGCCATCGCGGGGCGCCCCCTGGCGCTGCGCTTCATCTACGACGGACCCAGAGGACAGGGAATTTAACTCATGGCAGAGACGAACGAGACCATCGTCCTGGAGACCACCAAGGGCCGCGTCGTCATCGCGCTGCGCGCCGACCTCGCCCCCAACCACGTCGAGCGGATCAAGACGCTGACGACCCAGGGCTTCTACGACGGCGTGCCGTTCCACCGGGTCATCGACGGCTTCATGGCCCAGACCGGCGACCCGACCGGCACCGGCTCGGGCGGCTCGGAGCTGCCCGACCTCAACGCCGAGTTCAACGCCGAGCCGCATGTGCGCGGCACCTGCTCGATGGCGCGCACCAACTTCCCGCACTCGGCGAATTCGCAGTTCTTCATCTGCTTTTCCGACGCGCGCTTCCTCGACCGCCAGTACACGGTGTGGGGCAAGGTGATCGAGGGTATGGAAGTGGTCGACACGATCAAGCGCGGCGAGCCCGTGCGCGATCCGGACCGGATCGTGAAGGCGACCGTCGCGGCGGCGTAAGGCTGTTTTGCCCCCTCTCCTCGCCTGCGGGGAGAGGGGGCATCTGATGGCGCGATGAATCGGCCGCGGCTCAGCCTTCCGGCGGCTCCCTGAGCCCCGCGGCCTCTTCGAGCCAGGTCAGGATTTCCGGGGCCCGCCAGGGCTTGGGCATGAAGGTCGCGGTGACGCGCAGGTCGCTTGGCTGGTCGCCCGCGTCGCCCGAGGTCAGCAGCAGGCGGATGCGCGGCCACGTCACGCCGATGATCCGTGCGAGTTCGAAGCCGCCGATCGTGCCCGGCGTGCGCACGTCCGAGAACACGACGTCGATCCCGTCGCCCCGCTGGTGCAGGATGTCGAGCGCACGCTCGGCCGTCTCGGCCTCGATGACCTCGAAGCCCTTCTCCTCCAGCAGCTCGGCCGCGAGGTAGCGCTCGTCGGGCTCATCCTCGACGACGAGAATGACGGGCCGGCGGCCTGTGGGTCGTGCGTCACTCATGACTGGTCACTCATGACCCTGATTAATCTAGAGGGCTCGCGGGAAAAACGCAGATTGCGCATCCCATACGATAACCTCCGGCAAAGTCCCCGGCAGACAATACGATAGAACGGTGGGGGCAAACGTCTGTCGTTCATGGGCAACAGCGCCTGGATTTGTTGCGCTCAAGTCGGGTCGGCATGCGCTTTTGCGTGAGATAAGCCGTCGCACCCGCTTTGCGTGCAGGGCTTGATGCACCGCCGACCTCACCAATCCGGGGTCAAGGGTGTGGTCGGAATAAAATCCGCATTTTCAACAGGGATGGCAGCGCGAGAGCGGTTGACGGGTTACAGCTCAGGTGCGTTCACTGTTTGTTCTGATCGACACCCTCCCGAGCCCCTGAACCCGCACCCATGCCTCCTCCCCGATCTCCCGACGTGCCGACGCTGGATGCGCTTCGCCGCCTGACGGACCGCACCGGGGCCGGCAGCGAACCGGCGGATTCGCGCGCCCTCCCCTTCGGGGTGACGGGGCTCGACGCGGCTCTGCCCGGTGGCGGGCTGGCCCTCGGGGCGCTCCACCAGATCCATGAGGGCGGCCCGCGCGGGCGCTACGCCGCTAGCGCCGTGCTGTTTGCCGGCGGCATCCTCGCCCGGCTCGACGGGCCGGTGCTGTGGTGCCTGCACAGCCGCGATCTGTTCGCTCCCGCGCTCGCCCGGGTCGGGCTGCATCCCGACCGGGTGGTCTATTGCGAGACGTGGCGGGATGCCGAGGTGCTGCCCGCCATGGAGGAGGGCCTGCGCCATCGGGGACTGGCCGGCGTCGTCGGCGAATTGACCCGCATGACGCTCACCCCCTCCCGCCGGCTCCAGCTCGCGGCGGAGGGCTCGGGCGTCACCGCGCTCGTCGTCCACCGCCTCTGCGCGGGGGAGGCCGTCGAGCCGGAGCCCAGCGCCGCGCGAACCCGCTGGCGGGTGGCGCCCGCCCCTTCGGAAGGAACGAACCGTCGAATGGGCCGGCCGCGCTGGCGGCTCGACTTGCAGCGCTGCCGCGGTGGGGCGCCGGGGGCTTGGATCGTGGAGGCTTGCGATGCGCAGGGTCGTCTCGCTGTACCTGCCGTCCTGGCCGACCGACCGGCTGCGCCGGAGCGGGTCCAGCACCGCGCCGCCGGATGAGCCGCTCGCCACCGTGGCGCAGGACGGTGCCCGGCGCCTTCTGGCCGGCGTGGACGCCGCCGCCCGCCGCCTCGGCCTGCGACCGGGCATGAGCGCGGCCCATGCCGGGGCGCTGGTGCCGGGCCTGCACCTCGTGCCCGCCGATCCCGAGGCGGATGCGGCGGCCCTGGCGCGGCTCGGCCTGTGGTGCCAGCGCTACGCGCCGATCGTCGCCCTCGACCCGCCCGACGGGCTGGTGATCGACATCACCGGCGCCGCCCATCTCCATGGCGGCGAGGCGCCCCTGCTCGCCGATCTCTCCGCCCGCCTGGAGCGGACGGGCATCACGGCGCGGCTCGCGCTCGCCGACACGCCGGGCTGCGCCTGGGGGCTGGCCCGCTTCGGCGAGGGGGGCATCGTGCCACCGGGCGACGCGGCGCCGGTGCTGGCCCCCCTGCCGGTAGCGGCGTTGCGGCTCGGCGCCGAGGCCGTGCGGGCGCTTCAGGATGTCGGCCTCGCCCGCATCGGCCAACTCAGCGACAAGCCGCGGGCGGCCTTGCGGCTGCGTTTCGGTGCCGAGATCCTGTTCCGGCTCGACCGGGCGCTCGGGCACGCGCCGGAGCCGCTGACGGCGCTCGCCGCACCCGAGACCCCCCGCGTGGTCCTGCGCTTCGCCGAGCCGGTCGGCACCCGCGAGAGCCTGGAACGGGTTGTCGCCGACCTCTGCGCCCGGCTCGTGCCGGAACTGGAGCGTCGCGGCCTCGGCGCGCGCCGGCTCGATCTCGTCTTCGTCCGCGTCGATCGCCTCGATCAGGCGATCCGAATCGGCACGGCGGGGCCGAGCCGCGACGCCACCCACCTCGCCCGGTTGCTCACTGAGCGGCTCTCTCTGATCGATCCCGGCTTCGGCATTGAGGAAGCGGTGCTCTCCGCCTCGCGGGTCGAGCCCCTGGCCGAGCGCCAGAATTCCCATCTCGCCGCCGGCCCGCAGGCGCCGGATCTCGCCGCCCTGGTCGATACCCTGCTGGTGCGCCTCGGCGCCGCCCGCGTCTACCGGCTGGCACCCGTGGAGAGCGACCTGCCCGAGCGGGCGGTGCGCCGCGTGTCGGCTCTGGCCGCCCCCCTCGGCGCGCTCTGGCCCACGGACCTGCCGCGCCCGGCCCGCCTTCTGGCGCCGCCGGAGCCGGTCATGGCGATGGCCGAGATTCCCGATGCGCCGCCGCTGTTCTTCGTCTGGCGCAACACCCGCCACCTGATCGCACGGGCCGACGGGCCGGAGCGGATCCTCGGCGAATGGTGGGTGGCGGACGCGGAAGCCGAACTCACTCGCGACTATTACCGGGTCGAGACGGAGGCGGGCGAGCGCTTCTGGCTGTTCCGCGACGGCCCGATGCAGGCGAACGGCCGCTGGTGGCTGCACGGGCTCGGCGAGGCGTGACACCGACCCGCGATAATTCATTGCGGGTCGCCCCCGCGACTGCGGGGCGGCGGGCGTCCGCCGGACGCATCGCGTCTGACCTTGGTCGGAAGCGATGCAACTCACCATGAGCACGCCGGAGCTTCAGGTCACGACGCATTTCTCTTTCCTGCGCGGCGCCTCGAGCCCGGAGGAGCTTTTTTCCGCAGCGAGCTTGCTCGGCATCCCGGCGCTCGGCGTCACCGATCACGGCTCGCTGGCCGGAATGGTCCGCGCGCATCAGGCGGCGAAGGTCACGGGCGTGCGCCTCGTCGTCGGCTGCCGGCTCGACCTCGACGATCTGTCTTCGCCGCTCCTCGTCTACCCCACCGACCGGGCCGCCTACGGCCGGCTCTGCCGCCTGCTCAGCCTGGGCAAGGCCAGGGGCGGCAAGGGCCGCTGCCGCCTGACATGGCGCGATCTCGAAGAGTGGCAGGAGGGGTTTTTCGCAATTTTGCTCGCCGAGCAGCCGGGACCGGCGCTTCCGAACGACCTCGCGCGCTTCAAGGGCTTGTTCGGTGCCCGCGCGTCCTGCGCGCTGACGCGCCGCTTCCGGCCCGACGACGCCGACCGGCTCGACGCTTTGGCCGCCGCCGCCCGCGCCGCGCGGGTGCCCACCGTCGCCACCGGCGACATCCTCTACCATGTCGCGGGCCGGCGCCGCTTGCAGGACGTGGTGACCTGCATCCGGCTCGGGCTCACCATCGACCGGGCCGGGTTTGCCAAGGAGCGCCACGCCGACCGCTTCCTCAAACCCCCGGCCGAGACCGCGCGCCTGTTCGCGCGCTTCCCCGAGGCGCTGGTGCGGGCGGGCGAGGTCGCGGCGGCCTGCCGCTTCTCGCTGGACGACCTCGCCTACACCTACCCGACGGAAAGCCGCGAGGACGGGCTCTCGCCGCAGGAACGCCTGGACGTCCTGACCTGGGCCGGCGCGAAACGGCGCTATCCGGCCGGCGTGCCGGAGGCGGTGACGCGCCAGTTGCACCACGAACTCGACCTGATCGGGCGGCTGGCCTACGCCCCCTACTTCCTCACGGTCGAATCGATCGTCGCCTTCGCCAATCGCGCAAAGATCCTGTGCCAGGGGCGCGGCTCGGCGGCCAATTCCGCGGTCTGCTTCTGTCTCGGCATCACCTCGATCGATCCGACGCGGCAGAACCTGCTGTTCGAGCGCTTCGTCTCGGAGGCGCGCCGCGAGCCGCCCGACATCGACGTCGATTTCGAGCACGAGCGCCGCGAGGAGGTGATCCAGTGGATCTTTCAGACCTACGGCCGCCACCGCTCCGCGCTCACCGCCATCGTCAGCCGTTTCCGCTCGCGGGGCGCCCTGCGCGAGGTCGGCAAGGTGATGGGCCTGCCCGAGGACGTGACCGGCGCCCTCAACCGCATGACCTGGTCCTGGAGCAGCGAGGGTGTCGGCGAGCGCGAATTGCGCGAACTCAACCTCAACCCCGACGACCGACGCTTGCGCCTGACGCTGGCGATCGCCCGCGAGCTGATCGGCACGCCGCGCCACCTCTCCCAGCATCCCGGCGGCTTCGTGCTGACCCTCGACCGGCTCGACGAACTGGTGCCGGTCGAGCCCGCAGCGATGGCCGACCGTCAGGTCATCGAGTGGGACAAGGACGACATCGACGCCCTCAAGTTCATGAAGGTCGATGTGCTCGGGCTCGGCATGCTCGGCTGCCTGCGCCGTGCCTTCGACCTGCTGGCCGAGGTCAAGAACGACCCGCACGACCTCGCATCGATCCCCTCAAAGGATGAGCCGACCTTCGCGATGATCCGGCGCGCCGACACCCTCGGCGTCTTCCAGATCGAGAGCCGCGCGCAGATGGCGATGCTGCCGCGGATGAAGCCGAGAGAGTTCTACGACCTCGTCATCGAGGTCGCGATCGTGCGCCCCGGGCCGATTCAGGGCGACATGGTCCACCCCTATCTGCGCCGCCGCGAAGGCCTCGAAGAGGTGACCTACCCGACGCCCGAATTGAAGGCGGTGCTGGAGAAGACGCTCGGCGTGCCGCTGTTCCAGGAGCAGGCGATGCAGGTGGCGATGGTCGGCGCCGGCTTCTCGGCGACGGAGGCCGACGAGCTGCGCCGCTCCATGGCGACCTTCAAGTTCACGGGCGGCGTCCACCGCTTCCAGAGCCGCCTCGTCGAGGGCATGGTCGCCAACGGCTACGCCCGCGATTTCGCCGAGCGCACCTTCAAGCAGCTCGAGGGCTTCGGCTCCTACGGCTTCCCCGAGAGCCACGCCGCCTCTTTCGCGCTCCTGGCCTATGCCTCGTCGTGGATGAAGTGCCACCATCCCGACGTCTTCTGCGCCGCGCTGCTGAACGCGCAGCCGATGGGCTTCTATGCCCCCGCCCAGATCGTGCGCGACGCCCGCGCCCACGGCGTCGAGATCCGCCCGCTCGACGTGAATTTCTCGCAGTGGGACTGCAACCTGGAATCGCTCGGTGCGGGCCGAAAACTGTTCGCGGTGCGCTTGGGGCTACGCCTCGCCAACGGCTTGGCCGAACGGGACGGGCATCGTCTCGTGGTGGCGCGCGGCGGGCGCCCCTTCGCCTCCCTGCCCGAACTGGCGGACCGGGCCGGCATCCCGGCAGCCAGCCTGACCTGCCTCGTGCGGGCCGACGCGTTCCGTTCGCTCGGCCTCAACCGGCGCGAGGCCGCCTGGGCGGTCAAGGCCCTGCGGCCCGATCCCCTCCCCCTCTTCGCCGCCCTGTCCGGACCGATACAGGCCGAGCCGGCGCAGACGGCGGAGCCCGTCGTATCGCTGCCGGCCATGAGCGCGGGCGGAGAGGTCGTCGCCGATTACTGCGCCAACGGCCTCAGCCTGCGCGCCCACCCCCTCGCCTTCCTGCGCGAGACCCTCACCACTCTGGGGGCCCGGCCCTGCGCGGCGCTGGAGCGGGTCGGCAACGGGGCGCCGATCGTCGTCGCCGGGATCGTGCTGATGCGCCAGCGGCCGGGCTCGGCCAAGGGCACGATGTTCATGACCCTGGAGGACGAGACCGGCATCGCCAACCTGATCGTCCGGCCCGAGCTGTTCGACCGGCAGCGCCGGGTCGTGCTCGGCGCCCGGCTGATGGCCTGCCGCGGACGGGTGCAGCGGGTCGGCGACGTGATCCACCTCGTGGCCGTGGAGTTGTTCGACCGCTCCGGCCTGCTGCGGCGGATCGGCGAGGAGCCGATCGCCCTGCGCACCGGCCGCGGCGACGAGACCGGCCAGAGCGTCCGACCCGATCCGCGTGAGGCCGCGCTGCCGGTGCGGGCACGGAATTTCCGGTAGCGCGATACCCGGTCGGCCTGACCCCCGCGAGGAGCCGCGATCGAGGCCGAGCGGGCGTTGACGCGCAATCCGTATCAACCTGTAAATGGCTCTGCGGTGCGGGCCGTCTGTGACCGAACCGCACTCAATCCGCATCGCCCGGAGCCCGTCTCGACGTGTCTGCTGAACCGATCAAGGGACCGGCCTCATACTTTCCCTCCATCGAGAAGACGTACGGGCGTCCCATCGGCGAGTGGCAGGAGATCGTGCGGAAGAGGCTTCCGGCCAAGCACATGGACTTGGTCGCGATGCTGAAGGCCGACCACGGAATGGGTCACGGACACGCCAACGCGATCGTGGCCCACGTCCTCGCGGCGGAACGGAGGTGACCCCTCTTCGGTCGCTGTCCGCCCTCAACACGCCTGCGCGCATTCAGGCCGGCTGGCCGTTCATCCGAGGCGCCGCCCCTCGCCAACCGCGAGGGCTTACCGGTCGCTGATCGAACAGGATGGCCGGCCGCCGGGTTAGCCCGAGCGCGAGGGAGGCCACGATGATCCTGCGAACGGGCGCGGTCTGGCTCGGTCCACCGCGAAGAAAAAAGGTCCGTTCCGTCGATGCAGACAGTCTCCCAACCGCGCGACACCGCCATCGTGTTCGGCGGCGGCAACGCGCTCGGTGCCTATCACGCGGGCGCCTTCGAGGTTCTGCAGGCCCGCGGCATCCGGCCGGACCGATTGGTGGGCGCCTCGATGGGGGCCGTCACCGGGGCGATCATCGCCGGCAACGCGCCGGAGGACCGGATCGAGCGGCTTCACCGGTTCTGGAACGAGGCGACCCTGCATACCGGCCTCTCCGGAACCGATTTCCTGAAGCCGCGGCAGTACTACAATGCCCTCCACTCGCTCCTGACGCTGGCCTGGGGGCGGCCCAGCATCTTCACGCACCGCTATCCCGGCCTGTGGTCGGCCCTGCCCTGGGTGCCCAACGACGTCGCCCTGTTCGATCATAGGCCCCTGCGCGCCACGCTCGAGCGTCTGGTCGATTTCGAACGCCTGAACCGGGCCGAGATCCGGCTCACTATCGCTTGCATCGACGTGGCGACCGGCGAGGAGGTGTTCTTCGACAACACCCGCCAGGCGATCCAGCCCGAGCACATCCTGGCCAGCGCGGCCCCTGCTGCCGGCGTTCCCGCCGGTCGAGATCGATGGCCGGATGCTGTGCGATGCCGGCTACACCAACAACCTCCCCCTCGATCCGCTGTTCGAGCCCGAGCCGACCCGCGACCTGCTCTGCATCGCCCTCGACCTGTTCTCGCTGCGGGCCGATCGGCCCCGCTCGCTCGACGCCGTGCTGGAACGGGCCAATGATCTCATTTTCGCCAGCGCCGCCCGGCGTGCGGTGACGGGACTGGCGCGCAGCTACGCCCTGCGCGAGCGGCTCGATCCGGACGGCCCCACCTCGACGCTCTTGCACGTCGTCCATCAGGCCGGCGCGGACCAGCTCGCGTCCAAAAGCTTCGACTTTTCGCCCTCCTCGATCCGCGATCGCTGGGAGGCGGGTGCCCGCGACATGGAGCGGGGTCTCGACCGCCTGGCCGAGCTGCCGACTTCCGGCGGGCGCTTCCACTACGAGTGCCCGTGAGGGCCGGGTGCCGGCAAGGCGTTGCCCCGAACGGTAAAATCTGGCTTTCGAGATGATCCTTCAGGCTTGCAACGCGTCGGCTTAACCGTGCGTGGGGCCGCTGCTGATCCCCTTGCGGATCACCCGTCATCCCCGCATTCCGCGCGTTTGCAGGCGGCTTGGGGCTCAGTCGTCGCCCTCGTCGGGGATCTTCATCAGGTTGCCGCAGGCCTTGCAGTGCACGGCGTCGGGCTCGTGGCGTTGCAGCCCGCAAGCGTCGCAAGGGAAGCGCACTTTGTAGGGACGGAACACCACCTGAGCGAGACGGAAGAACAGCGTTACGCCGCAGATCATCACGAAGACCGAGAGCAGCCGCCCAGTGGGCCCCGGTAAGGTGATATCGCCGTAGCCCGTCGTCGTCAGCGATGTCACCGTGAAGTACAGCGCATCGATCGGCGTCTGGATGGCCGGGTTGGTGTTGTGCTGCGTCGCGTAGACAATACCCGTCATCGTGAAGACGAACACCACCAGGTTGGTGGCGGCCAGAATGACATCTTCGTTGCGGCGGAACAGCTTGCTGTCCTTCCGCAGTCGCTCCAACAGATGATAGGTGCGCAGCAGGCGCAGCGTGCGCAGAACGCGCAGGAACCCGATGCCTTCGACCACCACCGGGGCGAGGAACGAGGCGATCGCGATCACGTCGGTCCAGGTGCTCAGGTGCAGGAACTCGCGCGCAGGGGCGCGGCTGATGCTGAGGCGGGCGGCAAAATCGAGCAGCACGCATACGCCCAGCATCAGGTCGCAGGCGATGATCCAGGGCATCAGCGGCAAGAACGAGGTGACTATGACGAAGGCGATCGTCGCCACGTCGAACACGAGCAGGGCGTAGCGGAAGCGGTGCGCCCGTCTGGTCTCGCCCTCGTACAGATCGTGTATCGTTGCGGTCAGAGTTGCCATGGATCGCCGGCCTGAAGGGAGCTGAGCCTATGAGCTCTGTGTCGGCAGGTATCCGGCCACGAAGCCTCTTGCGTCGCCTGTCGGCCGGGACAACCGCAGCAGGCTGATCGCCGCCGGCAGCGGCACGCCCGAGGCCGCCAGAACCCGTTCCGACAGGCGGGTTTCCATGGCGCCTGAACGGCGCCTGGGCAACTGACGGCGCATGGTGGTCCCAGCCCTGTTGCCAGAGACATCAGCGAGCGGGGAGATGCAGCGGCGAGGTCGGATCGTCAGGCTTGGCTTGCGGCAGAGGTGTCGCTGTCGTCGTCAACCCCTGTCTTGCCGCCTGGATGCGATGGGACCGGGCCCCGAGGCAGCGTGAAACGCTGGTGGGGTATGCTCCACATGCAGTTTAATATAATGACAATCTGACGTAATACCTGCATTATATCGCCTGATTTCAGACCGGGCCCCCTACAACTCAGGCGAGCGAATATGCAAAGCCTCCCCTATTCCACCCCTGTGCAGGCATGATCATGGATGTCAGCCGCCTCGCGGCCGCCGTTACGGATGCTTATGCCGCGCAAGCTAAGCCGCCGCTTACGCAGGAATTGATCGCCCAGGTTCGAGATGTCCTGGTGAAGGCTTTCGAAGCCGAAGGCGGCGGATCGTCGGGCGCCGATCGTCTGGAACGACTGAACGCCGCGCTCGACGCGTTCGAGACGGAACTCGACGCCGTCGTCGGTCCCCGTATCGCTTCGCTGGACGAGGCATCGGGAGCGGTCACCATGCGGACGCGCTCCGAGGCGGGACAACCGCTGCGCGCCTTCGGCGGCCAGTAACCGCCCCACTCCCCGGCACTTTTCCGTCCCTCCGTCCCCATTAGTTGGAACACAGGTCGCGTCATGAGTGAGGCAAGTGGGACTGTCCGGAGCTTCGCGCATCCGGGCCGTGGCCGTAACGTCGCCCGCGCCGTGCCGAAGGGGCGTCAGGTCGATCCCCACGCCAAGGTCGAGATCGAGGAACTGCTCGGCACCCGTTCGCGCCAGCGCGACCTGCTGATCGAGCACCTGCACCTGATCCAAGACACCTACGGCCAGATCAGCGCCGATCATCTCGCGGCGCTGGCCGACGAGATGAGCCTCGCCTTCGCCGAGGTGTTCGAGACCGCGACCTTCTACGCGCATTTCGATGTGGTGAAGGAGGGTGAGGCCGACATTCCGCGCCTGACGATCCGGGTCTGCGACAGCATCACCTGCGCGATGTTCGGCGCCGACGAGCTGCTGGAGACGCTGCAGCGCGAACTGGCCTCGGATGCGGTCCGCGTCGTGCGCGCGCCCTGTGTCGGCCTGTGCGACCACGCCCCGGCGGTCGAGGTCGGGCACAACTTCCTGCACCGGGCCGACCTCGCCTCCGTGCGCGCGGCGGTCGAGGCCGAGGACACCCACGCCCACATCCCCACTTACGTCGATTACGACGCCTACCGGGCCGGCGGCGGCTACGCGACCCTGGAGCGGCTGCGCAGCGGCGAACTGTCGGTCGATGACGTGCTGAAGGTGCTCGACGACGGCGGCCTGCGCGGCCTCGGCGGCGCTGGCTTCCCCACCGGCCGCAAGTGGCGCTCCGTGCGCGGCGAGCCCGGCCCCCGGCTGATGGCGGTCAACGGCGACGAGGGCGAGCCCGGCACCTTCAAGGACCAGCTCTACCTCAACACCGACCCGCACCGCTTCCTTGAGGGCATGCTGATCGGTGCCCACGTCGTCGAGGCCGCCGAGGTCTACATCTACCTGCGCGACGAGTACCCGATCTCCCGCGAGATCCTGGCCCGCGAGATCGCGAAGCTCCCCGAGGGCGGCACCCGCATCCACCTGCGCCGTGGGGCCGGCGCCTATATCTGCGGTGAGGAATCCTCGCTGATCGAGTCGCTGGAGGGCAAGCGCGGCCTGCCGCGGCACAAGCCGCCCTTCCCGTTCCAGGTCGGCCTGTTCAACCGCCCGACGCTGATCAACAACATCGAGACGCTGTTCTGGGTGCGCGACCTGATCGAGCGCGGCGCCGAATGGTGGAAGAGCCATGGCCGCAACGGCCGCGTCGGCCTGCGCTCCTACTCGGTTTCGGGCCGGGTCAAGGAGCCGGGCGTCAAGCTCGCGCCCGCCGGCCTGACCATCCAGGAACTCATCGACGAGTATTGCGGCGGCATCTCTGACGGCCACAGCTTCGCGGCCTACCTGCCGGGCGGAGCCTCGGGCGGCATCCTGCCGGCCTCGATGAACGACATCCCGCTCGATTTCGGCACGCTGGAAAAATACGGCTGCTTCATCGGTTCGGCCGCGGTCGTGATCCTGTCCGATCAGGACGATGTGCGCGGTGCTGCGTTGAACCTGATGAAGTTCTTCGAGGACGAGTCCTGCGGGCAGTGCACGCCCTGCCGCTCGGGCACGCAGAAGGCCCGCATGCTGATGGAGAACGGCGTGTGGGACACCGATCTCCTCGGCGAGCTGGCGCAGTGCATGCGCGATGCCTCGATCTGCGGTCTCGGTCAGGCGGCCTCGAACCCCGTCAGCACCGTGATCAAGTACTTCCCCGATCTCTTCCCGGAGCCGCGGGCCGTGGCGGCCGAGTGACGCCCAGCCCGACGATGTCTCCTCACACGATGCCAGAGCCTGGAGCGGACGCATGAGCAACGGCCCCGAACCGCACGGCAACAAGATCGAACAGCCCGAGATCCGCGCCGACGAACGTCAGGATGCCGGCGGGCCGGCAAATGGCGCGCCATCGACCTCCGGCGGCGCCTACTCGCAGGGCGCCAAGTCGGGTGGCCAGGCCGCGCCCGACCCTTCCGGCACCTACGGCATCAAGGACGCCCCGGTCGCGCCCGCGACCATCGCCTTCGAGTTCGACGGCCAACAGGTCGAGGCCCAGCCCGGCGAGACGATCTGGGCGGTCGCCAAGCGCCTCGGCACGCATATCCCGCATCTCTGCCACAAGCCCGATCCCGGCTACCGCCCGGACGGCAATTGCCGCGCCTGCATGGTCGAGATCGAGGGCGAGCGCGTGCTCGCCGCCTCGTGCAAGCGTACGCCCGCCATCGGCATGAAGGTGAAGTCGGCCACCGAGCGCGCCACCAAGGCCCGCGCCATGGTGCTCGAACTGCTCGTGGCCGATCAGCCCGAGCGCGCGACCTCGCATGACCCGTCGTCGCATTTCTGGGTGCAGGCCGACGTTCTCGACGTGACCGAGAGCCGCTTCCCGGCGGCCGAGCGCTGGACCAGCGACGTCAGCCACCCGGCGATGAGCGTCAACCTCGACGCCTGCATCCAGTGCAATCTCTGTGTGCGCGCCTGCCGCGAGGTTCAGGTCAACGACGTGATCGGCATGGCCTACCGAGCCGCGGGCTCCAAGGTCGTGTTCGACTTCGACGATCCGATGGGTGGCTCCACCTGCGTCGCCTGCGGCGAGTGCGTCCAGGCCTGCCCGACCGGCGCGCTGATGCCGGCTGCCTATCTCGACGCCAACCAGACCCGGACGGTCTATCCCGACCGCGAGGTGAAGTCGCTCTGCCCCTATTGCGGCGTCGGCTGCCAAGTCTCCTACAAGGTCAAGGACGAGCGCATCGTCTACGCCGAGGGCGTGAACGGACCGGCCAACCAGAACCGGCTCTGTGTGAAGGGCCGCTTCGGTTTCGACTACGTCCACCACCCCCACCGCCTGACGGTGCCGCTGATCCGCCTGGAGAACGTGCCCAAGGACGCCAACGATCAGGTCGATCCGGCCAACCCCTGGACGCATTTCCGCGAGGCGACCTGGGACGAGGCGCTCGACCGCGCAGCGGGCGGCCTGAAGGCGATCCGTGACACCAACGGGCGCAAGGCGCTGGCGGGCTTCGGCTCGGCCAAGGGGTCGAACGAGGAGGCCTACCTCTTCCAGAAGCTCGTCCGCCTCGGCTTCGGCACCAACAACGTCGATCACTGCACGCGCCTGTGCCACGCCTCGTCGGTCGCGGCGCTGATGGAGGGCCTGAATTCCGGCGCCGTCACCGCTCCCTTCTCGGCAGCGCTCGACGCCGAGGTCATCGTCGTCATCGGCGCCAACCCGACCGTGAACCATCCGGTCGCTGCCACCTTCCTCAAGAACGCGGTGAAGCAGCGCGGCGCCAAGCTGATCATTATGGACCCGCGGCGCCAGACGCTCTCGCGCCACGCCTATCGGCACCTCGCCTTCCGCCCCGGCTCCGACGTGGCGATGCTCAACGCGATGCTCAACGTGATCGTCACGGAGGGCCTCTACGACGAGCAGTACATCGCCGGCTACACCGAGAACTTCGAGGCTCTGCGCGAGAAGATCGTCGACTTCACGCCGGAGAAGATGGCCTCGGTCTGCGGCATCGACGCCGAGACCCTGCGCGAGGTCGCCCGGCTCTACGCCCGGGCCAAGTCGTCGCTCATCTTCTGGGGCATGGGCGTCAGCCAGCACGTCCACGGCACCGACAACTCGCGCTGCCTGATCGCGCTCGCCCTCATCACCGGCCAAATCGGCCGGCCCGGCACCGGCCTGCACCCGTTGCGCGGCCAGAACAACGTCCAGGGCGCGTCCGATGCCGGCCTGATCCCGATGGTCTACCCGGACTATCAGTCGGTCGAGAAGGACGCGGTGCGCGAGCTGTTCGAGGAGTTCTGGGGCCAGTCCCTCGATCCGCAGAAGGGCCTCACCGTGGTCGAGATCATGCGCGCGATCCACGCGGGCGAGATTAAGGGCATGTTCGTCGAGGGCGAGAACCCGGCGATGTCCGACCCCGACCTCAACCACGCCCGCCACGCGCTGGCGATGCTCGACCACCTCGTGGTGCAGGACCTGTTCCTGACCGAGACCGCCTTCCACGCCGACGTGGTGCTGCCGGCCTCGGCCTTTGCCGAGAAGGCCGGCACCTTCACCAACACAGACCGGCGCGTGCAGATCGCCCAGCCCGTCGTCGCCCCTCCGGGCGATGCGCGCCAGGATTGGTGGATCATCCAGGAACTGGCCCGACGCCTCGACCTCGACTGGAACTACGGCGGCCCGGCCGATATCTTCGCCGAGATGGCGCAGGTGATGCCGTCCTTGAACAACATTACCTGGGAGCGGCTGGAGCGCGAGGGGGCGGTGACCTATCCGGTCGATGCTCCGGACCAGCCCGGCAACGAGATCATCTTCTATGCCGGCTTCCCGACCGAGAGCGGTCGCGCCAAGATCGTGCCCGCGGCGATCGTGCCGCCGGACGAGGTGCCGGACGACGAGTTCCCGATGGTGCTCTCGACCGGCCGCGTGCTCGAACACTGGCACACGGGCTCGATGACCCGGCGCGCGGGCGTGCTCGACGCGCTGGAGCCGGAGGCGGTGGCCTTCATGGCACCCAAGGAGCTCTACCGGCTTGGTCTCCGGCCCGGCGGGTCGATGCGGTTGGAAACACGGCGCGGCGCCGTCGTGTTGAAGGTGCGCTCCGACCGGGACGTTCCGATCGGCATGATCTTCATGCCCTTCTGCTACGCGGAAGCCGCCGCCAACCTTCTGACCAACCCCGCTCTCGACCCCCTTGGAAAGATTCCCGAGTTCAAATTCTGCGCAGCCCGCGTCGTCCCCGCGGAGGCTGCGCCGATGGCCGCCGAGTAAAGCGTGTGACGGGCGGCGCGTTCAGGCGCGCCGCCCCGACTGCCGTGCTTCCCGCACGCCAACAAAGAATCAGGTCGCGCGATCGATCGCGTGCAAACCCGGTCGCTTGAGCCCGTCAAGCTGGATTGCCCAAAGGCGGGCATTCCAGCGGCCTACGTTGTGTCGAAGGCCGACCATCCGGCCTCGGCCGTCGCGTGAAACCGGCTCCCCGCTTCAAACCGTGCTTCGCACCGTCAAGCCGGCTGCGTTTCGCCCCAATCTCCGGCGGTGGTCAGGTCTGCGCCGACTTGGCCGGCCTGAGCGAGCGCCGCCACCGGCCCGGCATCGGCCACGCCGAGGCCGGGCGTGATTGCCGCCGCGCGGCCAGCACGAGGTAGATGAGGGAGGCGAGGTGCCCCGCCCCCACCGCCGCCGCGGCGCCGCTGACGCCGCCGGCCTGCATCAGCGGGACCACCACGGCGAGCGACACGACCATGCTCACGCAGAGCGACGCGAACAGCACCCGGGTGTTCTGTTTGGCGCGGAAGTAGTTCGCGGTGAGGTCGCGGGCCAGCACGATCACGACACTGGCCGAGAGGATGTGCAGGCAGTTGGCATAGGCCGCATATTCCGCCCCGAAGATCAGGCGCAGCCACATCGCACCCGGAATGGCGAGGACCGCGAGGATCGCGATGATCGGTACCCCGAGCTTGATGCCCGTGCGCATGAGGTAGCGGCGCAGGGCCGCCTCTCCGCCCTCGGAATGCGCGCGCGCGGCGGCCACCGGCAGGACGTTCTCCGTGGCGGCGAGCAGCAGCAGCACGGTCCCGACGAGGTACTGCGCCGCCCGCAGGCCGCCGAGTTCCTCCAGCCCCAGCGTCGCGCCAGCCACCAGCCAGATGAGCTGTTCCTGGACGAAGGTGACGAAGACGATGGGCAGGAGCCAGCGGGCGAGCGGGATGTGGCGCCGAAAGACCGCGCCGGTCTGCACGCAGCCGGGCCGGCGCAGGATCGGCCGGCCGAACGCAACGATGAAGGGCAGGCAGGTCGCGAACGAGGTCGCGGCGAGCAGCCAGACGAAGCCGTTGCTGCCGATGACGTCGTGCTCAAGCCAGATCACCAGGGCGATGAAGGGGAAGCTCGCGGCGCGGGCGAAATCCATGAGCAGGGCCTGCACGCCCCGACCTTTCGCAAACAGGAGGCGGCGCAGGGTGAACTGGAGGTTCTGCGCCAGCATCAGGGCGCAGGCCGCCACAAGCGTCTCCCCCGACATCCCGCCGATGAGGAGGGCGATCACCACGAAGACCGCGCCGGGCACGCAGAGCAGGAAGGCGCCGGTGAGGATGGTTGCGGCATAGGCCGTCGAGACGCCGCTGCGGGCACCGACCAGCGTCATCATCGGCGCGGTGATGAGGGCGTTGTGCAGGGCCTGCGCGAAGGTGAGCACGATCAGGATCATCGCGAAATGCCCGAACTCGGCGATGCCGAGCAGACGGGCGGCGACGATGCCGCTGAGGAAGCCGAAGCCGCTGACGACGCCCTGGTCGGCCAGGGCGGCGAGCGCGGCCGGCGGGCGCCGGAGGAGACCGGCGGCGCGCCGGAGCAGGCCTGCCGGCGGGACGGGCGCGGTGTGGGCTTCGGGCATCGCGGATGTCCTGCTCAGCGCGTGGCCAGGATGGCCGTCGCGGCGCGGCGCATCGCCCGGCTTCGGCTGAACAGCCAGAGCGGGTTGGACGCCACGACGTTGCGGCTGGCGCCGCGCTTGAATTCGGTGACGCCCGGGTTGCCGGCAGGGTCGATGCCGCCGAGATCGAGCACCGAGGCCCCCTCGCGCTTGGCCCGCTCGATCAGGCGCCAGAGGGCGAGGCGGCCGGCTCCGGTCGCCTTGGCCCGCTCGTTCGAGGCGACGTAGAAGTCCGTCCAGCGGTTCGCCGTCCGGTGGATGATCCGCACCAGAACGGGTTCGTCCCGCTCGCGCATTTCGAGGAACAGCAGATTCGGGTCGTTCGCCGCCAGATCGCGGAAGGCCGTCGTGTCGAGGCTGTTGCGAAAGCCCTTGCGCCGCTTCAGGGCATCGTAGAGGCGGCCGAAGGTCTCGAAGGCCGCCAGCCGCTCGGCCGGACCGGTCGGGAATGTGGTCGTGAGATCCGGGTTTCGCTCGGCGGTCTTGAGCACGTCGCGCCAGCGACCCTCCATGGCGGAGCGGATCTGGTCCATCTCCCCGGTCAGATCGAGTTCCAGCGTATGCGTCCGGGCGGTGACGACCGGCGCGAAGCCGTGGCCGAGCAGGGCCATCACCGCTGCCGGCGTCTGGAACTGCTGGTAGTTCACGCCGAGCAGATCGAGGCGGCTGAGTTCGAGATGCCCGAGAAAGGCGCGGAACACCGCCTCCGCCCGCTTCTCGCCCAGCCGTGTCAGGACCGGGCAGCCCTGCGCCAGGACGACGTGGCCGAGCCAGCGGCGGCGGCGCTGAACCTGGGCGTAGGCGAGCGCCTGCCCGTCACCCGCGCGGATGGCGAGCCGCCGCACGTCCCAGCCGATGCAGCTTTTGTACTCGCCCCAGCGGCGCGACGCGTAGAGATTGGCGCCCGGCTGCTGCCAGACCGCCGCGTCCCAATCGGGATCGTCCGTGACGTCGACGACCGTCAGTTGCCCCACCTTCGAACATCCTCTCCGTGCCGGCCGTTCCGGCGCGGGACAGGCCATGGCCTGCCTAACGCTGATGAGCAAGGGACGAGCCACCGCGTCGTCATCAATATTGAAACCAATATGTCAGATTAACCACGGTCGATCGGGATGATTTGTGCAGATGCCATCAGCTTATCTGTGTGATAGATGCAGGCATCGGAGGGTGAGACGCGGATGAAGCACTGGGTCAAAACGACGTTGCGCCGCGCGCCGGCCCTGCGCGCGCTCGCCCTGCGCGGGAGCGCGCTGTTCAAGTCGTTGGCCTGCGCCGAGCCCGGTCTCTACACACTGTGCTACCACCAGGTGCCCGAAGCCCAGCAGGATCGCTTCGCCGCGCAATTGCGCCATCTCGGCCGGTACGGCGATTTCATCGATGCCGACGGGGCCGCCGAGCGTCTCGCCGCGGGCTGGCCGGCCGGCGACCGCGCCTTCCTCGTCACCTTCGACGACGGCTATGCCGACACCTTCGAGGTGGCGCGTCCGGTTCTGCGGGCCCTGGGCATTCCGGGCATCGTCTTCCTCATCAGCGACTGGATCGACGCGCCGCCGAGCACGCCGCCCGGCCTCGACCGGGCGACGTCCCTGTCCCCGAGCGGGCGCCTCTACATGAGACGGGCCGAGATCGCGGCCTGGTGCGCCGACGGTCTCGACATCGGATCCCACACCGCCACCCACCAGCGCTTGAGCCGGCTCGACCGCGCGCGGGTCGCCGACGAGATCACCCGCTCCCGGCGCGACCTTGCTGCCCTCACCGGCCGGGAGATCCGCCATTTCGCCTGCCCCTGGGGTGTCGCTGGCCACGATTTCGATCCGGAGCATGACCCGGCGCTGGCCCTGGAGAGCGGCTACCGGACCTTCTTCACCACGCGGCGCGGCCGGGCGCTGAGCGAAGCGGACCTGCCGGCGATGCCCCGCCACGTGGTCGAACCGCATTGGCCGGTCTCCGATTTCGAGGCGCTGATGGGCGGCCGCCGGACGGGGTGGCGGGCGCGGGGAACGGCTTGAGACGATTTCCGCTCTCGACACGTGTTGACCGCGTCGTCCCGAAAGCCGGTGGTCACCTTTCGGGACGATGCTCTATCCCTGCCGATCGGCGCCGGGCCGGTTCGAGTCCGCGGCGCCTGACCTGAGGTCGCCCATCCATGGCAACCGGTGCGATGCGCCCGATCGTCGTCGTGACCGGGGCGCTCGCGCCCTACACGCATGTTCTCTACGAGCATCTGGCGGAACGGCTCGCCGGCCGAGACGGCCGGGCCCTGCACGTCCTGTCCTGCACGCCGCGCGAGAGCGCACGGCAATGGGTGATGCCGCCGCCGCGCCTCTACCGGCATGCCGTGCTGCCGGGCCTGCGCTGGCACCGCTCCTCGATCCGCAACCTCTACGTCAACCCGGCGGTGGTGCCGCGGCTCGCCGCCCTCCATCCGGCGGCGGTGGTGCTCAACGACTTCTCGCCGACCATGCTGTTGGCGGCCGGCGCCGCGCGCCTGCGGCGCATCCCCACCCTGATCCGCACCGACGGGGTGCCCGAGACCGATCCCGGCGAGCGCTCGGCCCCGCATCGCTGGCTGCGCCGTGCCATCGTCGCGGGGGCTGCCGCCGGGATCGGACCGAGCGAGGGCAGCGGCGCCGTGCTGGCCCGCTACGGCTTGCCGGCTCGGAACTTCGTCCTGAGCCCGCTCTTTCCGGCCTGGACGCCGCCCGCCCCGCCCCCGCCCGACTCCGAACGGCCCTACGACCTCCTGTTCTGCGGCATGCTGAACGAGGAGGTGAAGGGCGCACGCTTCTTCACCGACGTGGTGCTCGGCTGCTGTGCCCGCGGCCGGCGCCTGTCGGTCCGGGTCGCCGGGGACGGCCCGCTGCGGGGGGAGATGGAGGCGCGGTTCGCGCAGGCGGGAATCTCCGCCCGCTTCGATGGCTTCCTGGGCCAGGAGGCGCTGCCCGCGGTCTACGCCTCGGCCCGACTCTTCCTGTTTACGAGCCGCGGCGACGTGTGGGGAATCGTCGTGCAGGAGGCGCTCCAGAGCGGGACGCCGGTGCTCGCCTCACCCCATTCCGGCGCGGCCCGTAGTCTCCTCGAAACCTATGGCTGTGGCGAGGTGCGGCCGATGGCGGTGGTGGATTGGGTCGATGCGACCCTGCGGCTCCTCGACGATGAGGGCCGCCGCCGGGACCTGCGCCGGGCGGCCGAGCGCGCGCTCCCGCATTTCACGGTGGAGGCGGCCGTCGCGGGATATCTCGATGCCCTCGAGCCCCTTCTGGCGGAGCGCACCTGACCGTGCCCTCCGGCCTGGAGCACGCAATGCGAAGTTGTATGCAGACTTGGTCACGGCGCAGGACGGAAGGGAGGCGTTCTGCAGCCGCTCCGAGCGGAGGCTACATTCGACGGCGGGAGCGCAGATACTCGATCTATCCAGCCAGCTCAGGGACAAGCCTTGGTCGATAGTCCGTAAAGGCTACGACTCACCTCTATCGAACTGCCAAGCGTCTCGCAGGAAAGCAATTAACATTCTATAGCAAATTGAGAATACATCGGCCCTATTAGTGATATTTTTACAACATCTTAATGGAAGACAAAATCGGCAATATCGTCCTTAAAAATTTGACTTGCTTCGGCTGTTTATTTCGAACGATTGTGGTTTTGCGGATCATTCATCGCCCGCTTGTGTCCGCCTGGCATCCATGTCTCGCTGGAAGCGTTTCATAATGGACATAATCAAGAAAATGCGCTGGGAGCGTCCACTTGATCTTGATCACGCTGAGTCTCAAGAGATGACTGCCGCTTCTCACGATGCTCCGAAGCAGGCCGATAGCCTGACGAGTATTCTGCGTCTCGTCCAATCGGATGCCGATGCGAACGCCTCCGTGGTGGTGGCGTCGCCCTCCTCCTCTCAGGATTGGGCGAACCTGATCGACCGCGTGCGGGCCGCCGCCCAGCGGACGCGCGAAGTCGAGGCGCAAGCTCAGGAGCAGGAGCAGCGCGTGCACGAACTGCTGGAACGCGTTCGTGACGACGTGAAACTCGCCAGCGAGCGGGTCCGGGCCGCGGAGACCAAGGCGGCCAACGTGCAGGCTCAGGCCGAGCAGCGCATCCGCGCGGCGGAAGAGCGGGCCGAGGCTGCCGAGGAGCGCGCGCGGATCGCCGAGGATTGGCTGAAGCAGGTGCACGAGGCCATCGTCAGCGAGTTCTCGACCCTCACCGAGGTGCCGTCCAAGGCTGCGTGAAACGTCCGCGGTCGTGATCCCGATCGGCGATGATGTGGCTCCTCGCCAATTGCCCCCCAACAGCCGGGCGCACGGGGAGAGCCGGCCGCAGGTCGGCCTCAGTGCCGCTTGGTCAAGCGGTCAGCGCCGCGCGTCCGTGAACGGCGAGGCCGGTAACCCATCCCGCCGCATCTTCGACGGGTCGAGGCGAAGCGTGATGCCGTGCTCGGCGGTGAAGTGGGCCAGCGCCTCGAGGTCGCCCGGATTCGGGACCGGGCCGTTGAGGCGGGTGTTGAACAGGATGATCTGCCGGCCCGCCTCCGCCTTGTCGGTGAGTGCGAGGTCGTCGCTGCCGATGCTCACATTGTCGACGATCTGGTTGTTGCGAGCCACGCCCGGCTCGTCGGTCAGCGCCTCCGCAAGCTTGGGGTAGCGCATCCGCCAGGGCGGGGCGTCGAGCGGCATCGCGGCGAAGGCGGCCCGGAACTCCGAATCCGCCTCGTTCAGCGATGACTTCATCCACGTCAGACCCCGCGCATCGAGGGCGACCATCGGGCTCGACGCGACGAAGACGTTGCGGGTGATCGTGTTGTCGTTGCCGCCGCCGATGAAGACCGGCTGCTGCACATCGACGAACAGGTTGCGGCGGATGGTGAAGCCGCTCGCCATGTCGTCGAGATAGACGCCCTTCACCTCCATGCCAGGCACGGTGCGGATGTCGTGGACGTAGTTGTCCTCGATGATCGAGCCGCGGGCGGTGAAGTCGCGTCCGGCATAGATCGCGCCGGTATCGCTCAGGCCGTGGATCAGGCGGGCGACCTCGTTGCCGCGAAACACGTGGTCGTTGCCGCGCAGGTAGATGGCGTAGCCGATCGCGTCGGTGATGAGGTTTCCGCTCGCCTCCGCGCCGACGCCGTCGAGTTCGATCGCGGAACTCTGGGTCTGGCTCAGCCGCGAGAAGCGGGTGAAGCGGGTGTCGCGCACAAACAGCCCGCCCCGCCGGAGCGTGGCGCGGTCGCCGCCGACGAGGCGGACCGCGCTCGCGCCGATATCATGGATCGCGCTGCCGGAGACGCCGCCCCCGGTCACACCCTCGAACACCGCCGCACGGCCCGCCGCCCAGGCCAGTTCGCTCGCGCGGATCTCAATATCCTCGCCCCCCCGCACGACGATCAGGTCGCCGCGCGCGCGCTCCAGCCGAAGCCGCTCGATGCGTAGATGCCGCGCGCCATCGGCTCGGATCAGCGTCTCGGCGAGGCTGACTTCGAGGTCGGCCGCGCCGGGAGACGGCCAGGCCAGCAGCAGGCCGCTCTCGCCGTCGCGCCACCATTCACCGGGTTCATCGAGGGCACCGAGCGCATGGACCAGCCGCATCCGGGCGCCGTCACGGATGCCCTCGTAGGGCGGTAGGTCTAGTTCGAGCCGGCGGCGGCGCTGATCGAGCTGCGCCACGTGAAGCGTTTCCAGCAGCCAGTCCCAGCGCCAGAAGCCCTCCACCCACAGGTCGCGCTCCAGGGACAGATCGGGCAGGCCCGGCCCGTCCTTGAGGGTGAAGGCTAGGCCCCCCGCTTCGGCAGCGGCGACCGTCGTCCAGCCGGAGTTCGGTCCAGGGTTCGGCCCAGGGTTCGGCCACTGCGCCGGGCGCAACGCACCGCCCGCATCGAAGATCTCGGTGACGCGCGGGTGCGTCTCGCGCAGGCGCCGCGGCGCGCGGTAGGCGAGTTCCCCGCGCAAAGCCTCGGGCAATCGGTAGGCGCGCACCGCACCGCGGGCCGAGGCGGGCAACCGGGCGCGCAGGCGCGGCGGCAGCGATGCGGGCGCGAGGGGCACGCTGCCGACGAGCCGGCTCGATCCGTCGGCGGCCCCGCGCAGGATCAGCGGCGCCTCGGCCGTGCCGGCATGGTCGGGGCCGATCTGGACGGGCGCCGAGATCCGGTGCGTTCCGGGTTCCAGCTCGACAACGATCGCCCGCCCCTCGCCCTGACGGCGTAGCGCGGCGACATATGCAAGCGCCCGCGGCAGGTCCGCAAAGCGGTTGTCGCGACGGGGGGCTCTGTCTCCGGTGGGCGCAACCCGCAGGACCAGCGGCGCTTTCGCCTCGCCGCCCCGAACTGCCGCGGTGAAGCCGAAGAGCTGCGATCCGATGAGGACGGCGGCGAGGAACGCCGCCGCGCTCCGCGGCGGGCCGAGGCTCACCCCTCGGCCTCGGCGTCGGTCATGACGAGCTGCACCCGCGGGTCGCGGCCGAGGGCGTCGAGCGCCCGCCGCAGCCGGGCGGTGCCGCTGCGGGCGGCGCTGGCCGTCAGCAGCAGGGCCGGGAAGCGCTGGTCCTGGGCGAGACGCTCGGCGGCGATGTCGGTGCCGATCAGACCGATATCGACGAAGACCGTGTCGAAAGCGGCCGCCGCCGTCAGGATCGCGCCGGTATAGGCCGCGGTGCCGAGGCGCAGAGCCGCGTCGTCGAAGGGCAGGATCTTGACCCCGGTCGGCCCCTCGACCAGCGCGTCGCTAAGCCCCGAATGCGTCCGCAGCACCTCGGCGGCGCCGCGCTTGGCCTGGCTCCGGAGATCGCGCGAGATCATCGCCTCCGGGTCGGCATCGACGAGCAGCACCCGCTGGCCGTCGAGCGCGGCCGAGGCGGCGAGGCTGCGCGCCAGCTCCGACTTGCCGCTCCGGTCGTCCGCCGAGGTAACGAGGACCACCGTCGGCCGCGTGGCGCCGAAGTCGCGCTGCAGACGGCTGCCGAGACGGGCCACGGCCACGTCGTAGGCGGTGTCGGCGCGCAGGGATTCGCTGCCTGCCTTGCTTCGCGTCCGGGTCGGCACCTTGGCCGGCAGGGCGGCGACCACGGGGAGCCCCGCGAGCTGCTGAAACCGGCGGCGCGAACCGATCCGCCCCGCGGCCGGCACGGCGAGGAGGGCGAGCGCGGTGCCGAGGCCGAGCCCGGCCGCCAGCGCCGCGGCGAAGATGGCCGGGATCGGCGGCCCGAGCCGGCGCTCCGGCAGCGAGGCGGGCGAGATGACGCGCGAGGTCGAGGTGTCGAGGCGCTGCTGCTCCTGAAGCTCGCGGGCGCGGACGAGGAAGGCCTCGTAGACCGCGCGGCTCGCTTCGACCTGCCGCTCCAGTTCGCGCAGGCGCACGAAGCTCTTGTCGACGGACAGAGCCTCCTTCTTGCGGCTCTCCAGGGTGGCGGCGAGCGAGGCCTCGTTGGACAAGGCCGACCGGTAGTCGTTGCGCGTGGCCGCGGCGATGCGGCGGATCTCGGCGTTGATGTCGTTGCGCAGGGTCTGCACCTGCAGCTCGCCGGTGCGCAGGGTGGGGTGACGGGGGCCGAGGTTGGACAGGGTGTCGGCCCGGGCCGCCTCGATCTGGGCGAGCTGGGCGCGCAATTGCGCGACCGTCGTGGACTGGACGATTTCGGTCACCGAGTTGAGGTCGGCCCGCCCGTTGGCGACCGCTTCGATCTGGGCGAGCCGCCCGCGCAGTTCGCCGGCCCGGGCACGCGCCGCGCCGAGCTGCTGGTTGAGCTGGGTCAGCGCCTGCTCGCTGACGAGCTGGCCGCGGGTGCCGACGAGGTTGTTGGCGGCGCGGAACTTCTGCGCCTTGTCCTCGGCCTGCCGGAGGTCGTCCTGCAACTCGCCGAGGCGGCTCGACACCGCCTCGCCGGCCTTGCGGGTGACCTGCGCCTGCGCCTGCGAGACGGTGGTGAGGTAGGTTTCGGCGATGGCCTGGGCGAGCTCGGCGGATTTCCGGCGCTCCTCGCTGGAGACGGCGAGCTCGACCACGAAGCTGCGCTCCAGGCGGCGCGCGGTGGTGCGATCGCGCAGCGTGCGCAGGGCGGTGAGCGTGTCATCGGCAGGGCCGCCGGCGGTGACGATCAGCGAGGAGAGGCGGCTCTTGAGCGTCTCGAGCAGCGAGGCGGGACGAACGAAGTCCGGGTCTTGATCGAGCTTGAACCGAGTCACGACCTGCCGCAGCACTTCGTCGGAGATGAGGACCCGGATCTGGCTGTCGACGAGGAACAGGCTCGCATCGCTCGCCTGATCCGAGGGCGTCACGCCGTCCTTGACCACTTGGATGCCGCGCGGGTCGATCAGGATCTGCGTCACGGCGGCGTAGAGCGGCGGCACCAGCGCGAGCCACGCCACCGCCGCCACCAAGAGGAGCACAGCCGGGGCCAGCACGAGCGCCCAGCGCGCGCGCAGGGCCCGTCCGATCTCACGCGGTTCGAGGAACCAGGGTTCAGGCGTCACGTCCGGCTTGCCCGGCTCGGCGCCGACGAAGAACCGCGAAGGCATCCGCTCGATCATCGTCATCGCGAAACTCTCGAACAATACGCGCCTGCGGGCCTCGTCAGCCCGCAGCAACCGATCCGGTCCGCCATTTCCGTCCCCGAGTGGGTCGTCCGGGGACGATCCTTCTCGTTTCGGGACAGCGGCCGCGGGCCGAAGGTCGTTTGGGTCTCACACTTCAAGATGTGCGCCAGGATGCGCATCACGCGGACGCCGCAACCGGGAGACCGAAGGCGGTGGCCGCCGGAACGGGGGTGGCCGCGCCCACCGGCGCGCGACGTAGGGCGCCGATGCGGGCATAGGCCAACAGACCCACGAAGGTGAGGACGTTGATGTTCCAGTCCTGAAAGATGCCCGGCGTCGTCATGCCGTTGAGGATCAGGAAGAACACGCAGGTAGCGACGAGGCGGCGTCCGGGACGGTCGAGCTTCATCCCCCAGCGCAGGGCGGTCCCCAGCACCATCGCGCAGAGGCCGAGCCCGATCAGGCCGGTGCCGGCCCAGGCGCTCAGCACCATGTTGTGCGAGCTGGAGATGAACACGGCGTCGCGTGCCAGCGTCTCCGCCAAAGCCGTGGTGGGAATGAGGAGCTGGATGAAGCGGTCTCCCGCCGCGTAGCCGGCGCCGACGAAGCGGTCCTTGGTCGCCTCGATGAAGACCGGCCAGAAGGTGCCGCGCCCGGTGGCGTCGGCCAGCTCTTCCGGGGGCTTCTGCAGCACGACCGAGACCACGTCGAGCAGGGCGGGGAAGGCCGACAGGCCGACCATCAGCACCACGAACACGATCAGGTAGACGGTGAAGGCCGTGTAGCCGAGGAGGCGTAGGCGGCGGTGGCGTGACGCCACCATCAGGCCGGGGGCTGCCGCGATGAGCGAGGCGGTGCTCGCGGCCGAGCCCGCGATGACGAAGCCGACGAAGGCAAGCAGGAGATGGGCGCGCCGGTGCGGGATGCGGTCGTCGAAGATGACGAGGAAGGCGTGCGCGGCGCAGAGATATGGCATCAGGTTGTGCTTGGCCGACGAGAACACGACCCCATGCGCCAGATTGTCGAGGATGATCGGTGTCGTGGCGACCAGCCACGCGACGGTGAACAGCGCGAAGAGGTTGGCCAGCCGCCGCTCGATATCGCTGCGGTCGAAGATCAGGATTGAGGTGAGCGTGAAGATCGCAAGCTCCACGGTCCGATAGACGGTGTAGCTCGGCACGATCGACCACGCGGTGCTGAGGCCGTTCACGAGGATCATCAGCGTGAACGGCAGGTACGGCATCGAGAACGCCACCAGCAGGACGCGCCGGTCCACCGCGATCCGGGCGATGAGATAGAGCCCGGTCAGCCCGGTCATGACGATGAGCGCGAGGTTGGAGGCCGTCAGCCCCTGCTCCAGCACGGCGTTGCCGTCATCCCGCGGGACGTTGAAGACCAGCGGCAGCAGCGCGAAGATCGTCGTCAGGGCGAACGGGACCGCCAGCGGACCGTTCAGCGGCCCCATCCGGGTCTCGAGTCGGTGGCGCGCCAGCGGGTAGAGCAGCACGAACCAGACCGCCACCGCGACGACCAAGAGGAAGTTCAGCATTCCGGCACTTCCATGGAACGTCGTCTCGGTCTGGTCCGGGTGTCGGGAAAGCCGAACTCGTGCCCCGTCGATCCCGTGCGGGCCAACACTCCGTGGAGTCTTGGTTTATGGCGTCTTTCAGGCTGTGAGGCGTGCGCGCGACTTCGTGACCACTCGGAACGGCGCCGGATCGATCTCGCGGCGGCTTGATCGGACGGTCGGTTTACGCTGAGCGCTAGAAGCTGCTGCTCTCGGCGGATCGCCGCGTGGAGGCGCGCGACGACATCGGCGGGAAACCGCGTCGATCCCTGTTTCGATGCGTTTCCCGATCCGGAACGGTGCCGCTTCGGCGGAAAGCGCCCTTAGGCACCGAACAGGACGACCTCGGTATAGGTGAGGTCTCCGGTGGCCGGCGGGTTCGGGCCGCGGGCGTATTTCGGGGCGCGGCCCTCGAAGAAGTGTCCGGCAAAGCCCGGCAGCTTGCCCACGGCATCGAGCACGAACCACGGCATGGCGTGGTGCAGCATGAGATGCCGGCCGATCGCGCCGAGGAAGGCGGACAGGTCGAGCGCGGTCGAGCGGTAGACGAGCTGAAGGCAGGGCAGGCGCGGCCACCGGGTTTCCCCCGGCCGCAGCTTGATGGCGCGCCGCTGGAACAGGACGGCCCACGCCTTCTCCCCATCCGAACAGACGAGGCCGATGCAGCCATAGGCGAGGTGGTCGGCCACCAGCCGGGCCTCCGGCTCCGGCAGCAGGCGTAGGGTCTCCGGCGTGGCCACGCGGACGCGGCGCCCCCGGCCGAGGTCGGCGAGCAGCGGCATGACGAGCATCTGGCCCGAGCAGACCGGCTTGAAGCCGCGCGCTTTATGAATCTGCCACGTCTGCGGAGCGGGCGAGACGTTGGTGTAGGTCACCCGCCGGTCGCGCATGGCGAAGCCGTCGAGCAGGGTGCCCAGCGCGCGGAATTCCGGCAGAACGTACCAGCTCGAAAGGTTGCAGCGCAGATGCGTGCCGGCCTCGTCCGTCACCATGCGGTAGAGTGCGAGCAGGACGCCGACAATGGCCCCGTCCCGTTCCAGCACATAGCCGTAGCGCGGCACGTCGTCGGGCAGCGGCTGGGTGCGGTGCCGGTCGAGCCCGGTCCGCCAATAGGGTTCGGAGCGATCGGGGAAGCCGACCTGTAACAGCCGTACCACGGAGGCGAGGTCATCCTCCTCGATGGTGCGGCAGCGGACCTTGACCCGCGCGCTGCGGACGCCCTCCCCCGCGGGTGGGACGTCTTCCACGGTCTCGCTCACCCCAATCATCGGCGGCCCCCTCCGGCTCGTCGCGCTGTCCGGCACCCATTTCGTTCCACGGCTCCGCGCGATCGAACCGTGAGCAAGGCGCGCTCTCGTCCCGCTCGGAGACGCGCTCGAAACAGAGCGAAATCAATGCCAGCCGGCCGATGCCGTTTCGGGACTGCCGGTCTTGTTGGTTGAATTAGTATAGACGTTGATTTTTCGCCCAGACCAACCGAAATTTATTGATCTCGCGCACATTCCTATCGAGTGAAGTCATGGCTCAAGGTTGCTGGCCGGCTTCAGGCGGTGCTGCCGGCGTCGATGGTCAGAACGGTGCCGGTGACGTTACGGGCGCGGTCCGACATCAGGTAGGCGACGGCGTCGGCCACGTCCTGCGGCTCGGCCAGCCGCTTGAGGGCGCTGCGGTTGGCCACGCGCCCGCGCTCCGCCTCGTCCATCTCGCCGGTCATCGCCGTCTCGATGAAGCCGGGCGCCACCGCGTTCACCGTTACCCCCAGCCGCCCGACCTCGCGGGCGAGCGACTTGGTGAAGCCGATCATCGAGGCCTTGGTCGCGGCGTAGACCGACAGGGCGTTGTAGCCGGTGAAGGCGATGATCGAGCTAACATTGACGATGCGGCCGGCGCCGGCCGTCATCATCCCGCGGGCGAGATACTTGGTCAGCACCATCGGCGCGAGGGTGTTGAGGTGGACGAGTTCGGCGATCTTGCTTGCCGGCATCGTCGTGAGCAGGCCGGGCGTGCCGAGCGCAGCGTTGTTGACGAGGCCGTAGACCGGCCCGTGCTCGGCCCGGATTCTCTGGGCGAGAGCCTGGAGCGCGTCGATCTCGCCGAGATCCGCGGCCATGAAAGCGATCCGGCCGGGAGCAGCCACTTGCGCCGCCTCCAGCGCCTCGCTCGGTCGCCGGGCGAGCGCCACCACGCGAAACCCGTCGGCGGCAAGGGTTTCGGCCATGGCGAGGCCGAGCCCGCGGCTCGCGCCCGTGACGACGACGAGGCGTCCGGTCTCGAGATCGTCGCTCACGCGCCCCTCCGCACCAGCTTGCCGCCCGACGTGATCGGCAGCGCATCCACGAATTTCACGCTCGCCGGCACCTTGTGTCCGGCCAGGCGCGGGCGGCAGTGGGCGATGATCGCTTTCTTCAGCACCGCCTGATCCGTGCCCGCATCGGCGCGCAACACCACCTCCGCCTCGACCACCGCGCCGAGGATCGGGTTGGGCCGGGCGCGCACGCGGGACATCGAGACGCCGGGGAAGACGTTGATGACGGTCTCGACCTCCTCCGGCTGCACCTTGGCGCCGCCGACATTGATCACGCCGCTGCGCCGGCCGAGGAAGTGGTAGCGCTCGCCCCGTCGCTCCACGAGGTCGCCGGTGTCGATGAAGCCGTCCGCGGCGATCAGCGCCTCGGGCGCCGCGCCGAGATAGCGACGCCCGGTGCGGCCGGAGCGCACGAACAGGCTGTCCTCGCGCACGGTGATCTCGATCCCGGCGCGGGTGCCGATCAGCGCGGCCGGGAAACCCTCCTGCCCGTCCTCGACGGTGAAGCCGACCCCGCCCTCGGTCGAGGCGTAGGCGTGGGCGATGCGCGCGTCAGGGAAGGCGTCGCGCAGGGCGTCGAGGATGTTCTGGTCGGCGATCTCGCCCGAGAGCCGCACGTAGCGGGGGCTCAGCCGGTCGAGCGCCGCGCTCATCAGGGCGAGGCGCCAGTGCGAGGGCGTGCCGAGGATGTGGGTGACGCCCGCCGCGCCGACGCGGATGAGATAGTCGCGCACCGGCTCGCCCGCGTCGGAGAGCACGAGCGAGGACGGCCCGAGCATCGCCCGCAGGAATACTTGGAGCCCGCCGTAGCGGCGGATGTCGTAGAAGGTGCTCCACACCGTGCCGGGCTCCGGCGCCGCGGCGGTGTTGATGCCGCCGGCGAGGCCTTCGAGGGTGTGGGCGACGAGCTTCGGCGCGCCGGTGGTGCCGGAGGTGGCCAGTGCCCATTCCGTCTCCCGCACTGTCTCGGAGCCCGCGCGGAACGCGTCGGCCGCGTCGATCCGGGGCAGGCCCGGCAGCGCGTCGGGGGGCAGCCCCTCGGCATCGGTGACGCAGATCTCCGCCTCGGAATCCAATGCGATCCGGGCGATGTGCTCCGGCGCGAGCTTCGGGGGGACGAGGGCGAGCCGGGCCGCGAGGCCGTCGAGCGCGATCATGGCGCGGGCCGCCGCCATCTGCCCGCCGACCGCGAGCAGCACCCGGCGGCCGGCGAGCGCCGCGGTCGCGGCGGCGTCGCGCTCGCCGGAGACGATCCCGGCGAGATCTTGTTTGCTGCGGTGGTCGGACAGGAACAGGCCCTCGAGTCCGCCCGCCGCCAGAAGCCTCTCGCGCAGGATCATCGGGGTCAGGCCGCCTGCCGGGCCGCGGCGCGGTCGTAGAGGGCGACGAGGTCGCCGACCGTCACCGGCAGGTCGGAGGCATCCATCTCGCCGAACGGGTCGGCGCCGGTGAGATCCTCCATCCGCGCGACGAGGAGCGCGAAGCAGAGCGAGTCGAACTCGGTGTCGAGCATCACGAGGTCGTCGGTGATCGGCGGCATCGCCTTTTCCTGCTCGGCGGCGATGGCGGCGATCTCGGCGAAGACGGTCTCACGCAGGGACATGGTGGCTCTCCTCAAGGCTGGGTTGGGCAAGGGGTGGACAAGGGGTGGGGTTAGGAGGCGCCGCGGAGGCAGGCGCCGAAGTCGCGGGCGATCTCGGACAGGATCGGCCGGCCGCGCGGCACCAGCCGCCCGAGGCCGTAGAAGAAGTGGATCATGCCGGCGTGAACGGTGTGGGCGGTCTCGACGCCCGCCCGCTCCAGACGCGCGGCATAGGCCGCCCCCTCGTCGCGGACGGGATCGTACTCCGCCGTGTGGATGCGGGCCGGGGGCAGGCCGGTAAGATCCGCCTCGCGCAGGGGCGAGAGACGGGGCGACGGGCCGGCGGCCTCGGGGCCGCAGGCCGCAAGGTCGCGCCGGATCGTCGCCTCGTCGAGGAAGTATCCTTGAGCGAAATCGCGGCGCGAGGGGTAGCTGCCGTGGACGTCGAGCACGGGGCAGATCAGGAGCTGCGCCCGGATCGGGCCGCCGCGCCGTTCCTGGCAGACCCGTGCCGCGAGCCCGGCCCCGGCGGAATCGCCGCCGATCCCGAGCCGGGCCGGATCGATCCCGAGCGTGTCCGCCTGCGCGGCGACCCCGTCCATCGCCGCCAGCGCGTCGTCGAGGGCGGCCGGGAACGGGTGTTCGGGCGCGAGCCGGTAATCGACCGAGACGATGCGCAGGGCGCCGGCCTCGGCCAGCACCCGGCAGAGTCCGTCATGGGTGTCGAGGCCGCCGGTCACGAGGCCGCCGCCATGCAGGTAGACGAGGCCGGGGCCGCTCGCGCTGCCCTCGGGCGCGTAGAGCCGCGCGGAAATCGGCCCGGCCGGGCCCGGCAGGACGAGGTCACGGGTCGCGACGCCCTCGGCGGTCAGCCCGGCGAGGCGCGCGAGCCCGCGCATCCCCTCCCGGCGGGCGTCGAGGGTGATGCCGTCCGAGCTTCCGAGCGCCATCATGTCGAGGAAGCGGCTGACATGCGGATCGAGCGGCATCTGACGGCGCTTTGACGTCAGAGCTTCAGCGCCGCGCGGACCGGGGCCGGCCACGCGTCGATGCGCTCGCCGTGGGTGGCGAACAGGGCCACCGCGAGGCGGTCCATGCCGAAGGCGACGCAACCGGTATGGGCGGGCTCGCCATCCTCCAGGTTGAGGCCCCAGGTCGTGCCGAAATGCTCGCGGTGATAGTTGAAGCTCATGCAGGCGGTGCCGGCGGCCGCCCCCCGGAGCGGGATCAGCAGCTCGAACTTCAAGGCCTGTTCGAGCTGGCTGAAGGCCATGATCTGGCCGAGCCGGCCGAAGAACGGGTCGCTCGCGGTCTCGACCGTGTAGGGCAGCCCGAGTTCGTCGGCCATCGCGGTGGCGGTCTCGATCCAGCTCTCGCGGAAGGCGACGATCTGCTCCGGCGTGCCGATGCGGACGTATTCGCGCATCCGGAAGGATTGCAGCCGGTCGAGATGGCGCGAGGGCTCACGGCGGAAGCAGTCGCAGGCGACATCGAAGCAGTAGCCGGTGGCCGGCACCGCTCCGCGGGCGGCGGCGATCGGGTAGACCGGGTAGCAGGCAGCCGGGGTCAGCACGAGGTCGGCGGTCTCGAGGTCCGCGGTCCAGTCGCCGCCCTCCAGATGCTTGTCGGCCGAGGCGCGGATCTCCGTCTCGGTGCCTTCCAGGCAGGAGACGCAGCCGAGGAGGTTCGGGAAGCTCTTGAGGTAGCCGTGCCGCTCCAGATGCGCCCGGCTCATCACCGGCGGGAAGCGGAACACCTCCGTCTCGGCCTCGCGCCGCGCCGAGATGAAGGCGGCCAGCGCCTCCACCACCGACTCGTAGGCGCCGGTGCGGGCGTAGACGCCCTGCGCGTTCATCGGCTTGAACATCGCATCGAACAGGGCGTCGAGCGGGTCGGTCGCGGTCGGCGAGGCCGGCGCGTTCATCACGGACATGTTCATGGCGGGCAGTCCTTCGGCAAAGGGGGCAGTGGAGCCTGTGCTCCGCCTGTCGGGCGCGAAGAGCGCCCCGCGGAGCGGGCCTCGGCCAAGCCGAGGCGTCGAGCGTAGCGAGAGCCAAGGTCGCGGAGGCGACCGCCGGCGTTCGAGGCAGGAACGAACGTCGCCGAGCGCCTTCAGGCGCTGAGCGAGGCGGCGACCGGCGACATCAGCGTCGCGGTGGCGAGGTTGGCCAGGATCCGGTCGTTGTGGATCATGATCGGTGCCGAGAGGATGTCGCGCAGCGCCCGGCCGATGCTGAACGCGCCGTCCTGGCGGTAGCCGGCGAGCCCATTGGCGCGCAGCGCGCTCGACACGGTGGCGACGGCGAGTTCGGAGACTTCGACCTTCAGCATCGTCAGCGCGGTCTGCACGTCGAGGCCGGCCAAAGCCGCCGGGTCGCCCTCGGCTCCCTCGAAGGTGTCGAGCGCCTGCGTGACGAGGGCGCGGGCCTGCTTCAGGCTGGAGACGGCGCGCGCGTAGTGCAGCGCGCCGGGCGGGGCGACGCCGCCCGCGCCGCGCATCGCCGTGCGGGTGAAGGCCTGGGCGCGATCGACGGCGGAGGCGGCGATGCCGGTCCAGGCGCTCGACCAGAGGATGTGCGAGACCGGCGTCATGGTCCGGTTGTGGAGGTCGCTGTAGCGGGCGGCGAGCACCTGCTCGGGGCGGCCGCGGGCGACGAGTCGGAAGCCGCTGCTGCAGGTGCCGCGCATGCCGAGCGTTTCCCAGCCGCTCAGGCGCTCCAGGGTGTAGTCCTCACGCAGGAAGACGCAGAGCACTTGGTCGGAGGGGCCGGCCTCGGCCGAGCGGCGGGCGACGGTGACGACGCCGTCGGCCTGGGCGCCGTAGGAAATTACGGTCGCGGCCCGCTCCAGGGTGACTGCATCGCCGTCGGCCTCGATCGCCGCGGAGGAGGAGCGGACATTGCCGCCGCCCTGGCCCTCGGTCGTCGAGGACGCCATCAGGAGCTGTTCGCCGGCGATGCGGCGCAAGAGGCCGTCCTGCCAGGGCTCGCCGCGGCCATGCCGGATCAGGCAGGCCACCTTGGTCTGGTGCATGGCGAAGATCATCGCCGAGGAGGCGCAGGCGCGGCCCAGCACGTAGCAGATTTCGGCCAGCATCCGGACCGAGGCGCCCTCCCCGCCGAGTTCGATCGGCACGGCCGCACCGAGCAGGCGCTGCGAGCGGAAGGCGGCGACGGCTTCCTCGGGGAAGCGCCCGTCGCGGTCCACCGCGTCCGCATGGGTGGCGGCGATCGCGGCGGCGGCCGCCGCGCGGGTCAAAAGGTCGGCGGCATCGCCGACGTAACCGTCCGGCCGGGTCGTGGGCTGCATCGTCATGGCTGGGCTCCGTTGGACTGAAGCCGGCCGGGCCGGCGGCACGTCAGGGATGTTCGTGAGGGGCGGCGCAGTCTGGGCGATCCGGACTTGGCCGCTCAGGCGTTCGGGCCGCGCACGCTCTCGACCATCCGGGCGATGGTCTCGATCGAGTAGAAGTTCTTCGGCGTCAGGCTCGCGGGCGGGATCATGATGTCGAACTCCGCCTCGACCGCGACCATCAGGTTGACGAGATCGAGCGACGAGAGCCCGACATCGACCAGGGCGTCCGCTTGATCGAATTTCGGCTTGATCGTGTGGCGCGCGGCGATCGCGTAGGCGAGGCCCATGGTGCGATCCGCGACGCTGGCTGCCACCGCTTGCGACATTGTCCTTTTTCCCTTTGGCCTGTGCCGACTGGATTGATCTGTGGCCGCTTCGATTTCAATACAGCCTGAGTTTTATCAATACTCTTGCTGATTGTGCCGAAAAAGCATTTATCGATGTTAAGTGTGTTGCTGGTTAATCTGTCTTGTTGTCAGCGGCACTGTGAATGCGGCCGGTGCCGCGTGCCGCCTCATGCGGTGAGATCCCGATGAAGCGCCCGCCGCCATAGGCCAGGGAGGGCCGCTCGATCCGGTTCAGACGCACTGCCCGCACCGCGCCGAGGAGGATGGCGTGGCTGTGCCGCTCGATGACCTCTTCCAGCGCGCAATCGACGATGGCCTGCGCCTCGGTGAGACCGGAGGCGCCCGATTCCATGATCGTCCAATCCGCGCCGCGATAGCGGGCGGCGCCCCGCAGCCCGCCGATGCCGGCAAAGCGCTCGGCGGTCGCCTGCTGCCCGGCCCCGAGGATGCTGACGCAGAAATGCCGCCGCCGGGCGATGACCGGCCAGGTCGAGGAGGCGCGGTTGACGCAGACCAGCATGGTCGGCGGATCGACGGAGAGGGAGACGGCCGAGGTCGCGGTGAGCCCGACCCGGTCCTCGCCGGTTCCGGCGGTGATCACGACGACCCCGCCGACGAGGCGGCGCATCGCCTGCTTGAGGAGCTCCCCGTCGATGGCTGGCTCCGGCGCCAGCGCGGCGGCGGCCATCACGCCCCCCATCCGCCGAACGAGCCGGCCGAGGTGCCCGGTGTCGATGATCTCCGGTGCGCAAGCATGGTTCGCAATCCGTTCGTCGATGTGAAATGGGACCTTGAGAAACCTGCCCGTTCCGCACCGGTCGAAACCGGACGTTATCGGTTCATCTCTATGACGTTGCCTGTCCTTGCGGCTCGTCTGTGCAAGTCCAGGGCCCGGCTGGACGGGCCGGAAACTGTTCAGTTCCGGTACGAACCGCAGGATGTGCCGAGGGATGGTCCCGAACCGGGACGCGTCCTGCCGTCAAGCGAGATCGAAGCGATGTCCCAGAGCCCAGACGCCGCCCTCCCCGCCCGAAGCCGCGGGCGGAACGCCGCCCAGGCGCTCGTGGACCAACTCGCGGCCAACGGCGTCACCCATGTCTTCGCAGTGCCGGGCGAGAGCTACCTGCCGGTGCTCGATGCGCTCTACGAATCGGGCATCGCCCTCACCGTCTGCCGCCAGGAGGGTGGCGCGGCGATGATGGCGGAAGCCCACGGCAAGGCGACGGGGCAACCCGGCATCTGCTTCGTCACCCGCGGTCCCGGCGCCACCAACGCCTCGGCCGGCATCCACATCGCCCAGCAGGATTCGACGCCGATGATCCTGTTCGTCGGCCAGATCGAGCGGGGTCTGCGCGACCGCGAGGCGTGGCAGGAGGTCGATTACCGCGCCGCCTTCGGGCCGATCGCGAAATGGGCCACCGAGATCGAGACCGGCGCGCGGATGCCGGAATACGTCTCGCGCGCCTTCCACACCGCCACCGGCGGCCGGCCGGGTCCGGTGGTGGTGGCGCTGCCGAAGGACATGCTGAAGGATGCCGCGGAAGGGCTGCTGGCCCCGCCCTTCCAAGCCGTCGAGGCCGCGCCCGGCGCGGAGGATCTCGCGTCCCTCGCCGCCCTGCTGGCGGAGGCCAAAAGCCCTTTCCTGGTGCTCGGCGGCAGCCGCTGGACCGAGCAGGCCTATGCCGATATCCGCCGCTTTGCTGAAGCCTTCGATCTGCCGGTGGCCACGAGCTACCGCCGCCTGCCGCTGTTCGACCCGCTGCATCCGAACTACGCGGGCGATCTCGGGCTTGCCGCCAACCCGAAGCTGGTGGCGCGGGCCAAGTCCGCCGACCTGATGATCGTGCTCGGCGGCCGCCTCGGCGAGGTCGCGAGCCAGACCTATTCGCTCCTCGACATCCCGGCCCCCCGCACCCGCCTCGTCCATATTCATCCCGGAGCGGAGGAACTCGGCCGGGTCTACGTTCCGCATCTCGGCATCACCGCCGCGCCGGCCCGGATGGCGGCGGCTCTGGCGCGGCTCGATGCGCCCGCTTCCGTCCCGTGGGCGGCCGAGACCCGCGCGGCCCATGACGCATATCTGGCGTGGTCGCAGACCCCGACGCCGCAGCCCGGCCCGGTCAATCTCGGGCAGGTGATGGTGCATCTGCGCGAGGCGCTGCCGGAGGACGCGATCCTGTGCAACGGCGCGGGCAACTACGCCGCTTGGATCCACCGCTTCTACCGCTTCCGCCGCCTTGCCACCCACATGGCGCCGACCTCCGGCTCGATGGGCTACGGCGTCCCGGCGGCTGTGGCGATGAAGCGGATCTTTCCCGAACGCACCGTGATCTCAATCAACGGTGACGGCGACTTCCTGATGAACGGCCAGGAATTCGCGACCGCGGTGCAGTACGGCCTGAACATCGTCTGCATCGTCGCCGACAATGCGAGCTACGGCACGATCCGCATGCATCAGGAGCGCGATTTTCCGGGTCGCGTCCTCGCCACCGACCTCGTAAACCCGGACTTTGCCGCCTATGCCCGCGCCTTCGGCGGCGTCGGCTTCACCGTGGAGCGGACCGAGGATTTTCCGGCGGCGTTGGAGGAGGCCCTGGCGGCGCAGCGCCCGGCGATCATCCACGTGAAGTTCTCGGTCGATGCGATCACGCCGGGCCTGAGCCTCACGGCGATCCGCGAGAAGGCGCTGGCGGGCGATTGAAACATCGAAGCCACCCCACCATGACCGTTCGGGCGAGGCATGCGAGACACAAGCACGGCCGTTCGGCCCCGGCCGCGAACCAAAATTCGTTTCGTCGCGTTCCTAGCGGCTGATGAGGAGACCACCCGATATGAAGGCGATTTATGCAGTGGCGGCCGTAGGCCTGGGCTTGATGGGATCCATCGCCTCAGTGTCGGCCCAGCCCTATGGCAGCCGTGACTATGGCTACGAAGAACGCGGCCGTGGCTATGGTGGCCGCGATTACGACGACGAGGACCGCGGCCGTGGTTATGGTGGTCGTGGCTATGGCCGGCGCGATTACGGCTTCGATGAGCGCGAGTATCTGCGCTGCAATCCGGACGTGCTCCGCGCGGTCCGACGGGGCCAGATGGAATCCGGAGCTGCGCACTACCAGACCTTCGGTCGCCGTGAGCGCCGCCGTCTGAGCTGCTGATCGAGATGAGTCTGTAGCGGCTGCAAAGCTTGAACTTTGTGCCGCTACGACAGCCGTCCGTGCGCGAAATCCCAGTAAAGCTGGCGTGCGAGGCGAAACATCGGTCCCGGCTCGAAGCGTATGTCATCGAGCCCGGTGACCGGGGCGACCTTGGCGAAGTTGCCGGCGGTGAAGACCTCGTCGGCGCTCAGGAAGTCCTCGTAGCGCAGGGTCTTTTCCACCACCGTGACACCGGCCCCGCGCAACAGCGCGAGGACGCGGGCGCGGGTGATGCCCGCGAGGAACGTCCCGTTCGGGACCGGGGTGTAGACCACCCCGTCCCGCGCGAAGAACGCATTGGCGTTGGCGAACTCGGCGATGTTGCCGAGCCCGTCGAGCATCAGGCAATTGCCGAAGCCGCGCGACAGCGCCTCTGTCAGCGCCCGCGCCCCGTTGGGGTAAAGGCATCCGGCCTTGGCATCGACGGGGGCGACCTCGATCGACGGGCGGCGGAAGGGCGAGAGCGTCGCCTTGACGCCCGACGGCAGCGGCATCGGTGCCGTGTAGAGCGACAGGCACCAGTTGGTGGAGGCGGGATCGAAGCGCACGCCGCCGGCAAACCCGCTCTCGGCCCAGTACATCGGCCGGATGTAGAGTTCGGCGTCGGGCGCAAAGCGCGTCAGCCCTTCGGCGACGAGGCGGGCCCATTCCTCGACCGCGACCTTCGGCGTGAGCCCGAGGGCGGTGGCCGAGCGGTTGACCCGGGCGAGGTGCAGATCGAGATCGGGCGTGACGCCCTCAAAGGCGCGGGCGCCGTCGAACACCGTCGAGCCGAGCCACGCGCCGTGGGTGCGTGGCCCCATGATCCGGACATTGCCGGGATGCCACGCGCCCTCGAAGAAGGTCCAGGTGTCGGGGGGCGAGGTGTCGTGATCGGGCGTCGTCATCGCGGCCGAGCCTCCGGGATGTGCTGAACAGGCCATCGCTCGAACAGCGATGGCACCGCCAGCCGGGCGCGAAGAGCGCCCCGTGGAGCGGGTTCGGGAGGACGAACCGTCCTTCCGAAGACAGAGCGGAACGAAAGCCAAGGCCGCGGAGGCGACCGCCGGCGTCTGAGGCTCAGCCTCGATGCATTCAGGCGGCTTCGAGCGCGCTGCCGGCGCCGGAGCGGCGGCTCAGCATCCGCTTGGCCTTGCCGGCCGCGCGCAGGGCGAGCGCCACGACCTTCGGCTGCGTCTTCCGGCAGAAGGCGACCTTCCGCACGTAGCTCTCGACATGCCAATGGCAGACCGCGCCGCGGGGAATGAACAACACATCGCCGGCCCGGAAGGTCTTGGGCGGGGAGAGGCCGTCGCTGATCGTGGCCGAGCCCTCGATGAAGTGGATCGTCTCGTCGATGTCGTAGTGCCACTCGAACCGCCCGGCGGTGCAGTCCCAGACCAGGGTCCAGGCCATGCCGTCGGCGCTGCGCGAGAGCATGGTGTTGCGGGCCACGGGCCGTCCCTCGTGGATCCAGCTCGGCTCGATCGGGGCGGCGCGCAGCTCGCCCGAGGTCACGGACGGAATCATCGCTGTGGTCGACACGGCATCCTCGCTGAAGCGCTCTCCGCCGAAACGGGGCGCCGGTTCGGCGCGCGAGAACGCGTTGATGACAAAGGGAGCGGACGTTCGGGACCATTCCGGAAGCGCCGAGCTTATCGGAAATCACGGTTCCGATCGCATGACAAGTCGATTGTGTGGTTATGACTAACGCGAGGGCCGGCGAAGACTGTGGAATTTCAGCCGATCTTGCGCCGTATCAAGACTAGGTCCGATTTGGCACGCCTGCCCCGTTTCGAGACAGCGGCCGGGCAACAGAGATTAGGCCGGAAAGACGGAGCCGTGCGGCCGGAGCCGACGTCTGCCGGGCGATTTCCCCATCATCGAAGTCATCGATCAAGACTTGTCGAAGTTTCGCGTTCAGCAAGTCTCGCAAGCTGTCATCCCGTTCCGGTACGGCCAAGTCTGGTCCAAGCCTTGCGCTCAAGACCTTAACTCCGCGGTTTCGGGACAGCTTCAAGACATGCGCAGCGAAACGATCGCCCTTCATGCCGGCTTCGACCACGATCCGGCCACGCACGCGGTCGCGGTGCCGATCTATCAGAGCGTCGCCTACGCCTTCGACAGCGCCGACCACGGCGCCGCCCTGTTCAACCTGGAGGAAGAGGGTTTTCGCTACAGCCGGATCGCTAACCCGACGGTCGCCGTGCTGGAGCGGCGCGTGGCGGAACTGGAGGGCGGCCATTCGGCGCTCGCCGTCGCCTCGGGGCAGGCCGCACTCCACTACGCCATCGCCACCCTGGCGGATCACGGCGGCAACATCGTTGCGGTGCCCCAGCTCTACGGCACGACGCATACGCTGCTAGCCCACGTTCTGCCGCGTCAGGGCATCACCTGCCGCTTCGCCGCGAGCGATCGGGCCGAGGATATCGCGGCGCTGATCGATGGCGACACCCGCGCGGTCTACTGCGAATCGATCGGCAATCCAGCGGGCAACATCTGCGATATCGAGGCGCTGGCGGCCGTGGCCCACGCCCACGGCGTGCCGCTCGTGGTCGACAACACCGTGCCGACCCCGATCCTGATGCGGCCGATCGATTACGGGGCCGACATCGTCATCGCCTCGCTCACCAAGTTCATGGGCGGCCACGGCACCACGCTCGGCGGCATCATCGTCGATTCCGGGCGCTTTGACTGGAAGGCGCAGGCTGAGCGCTTCCCGATGTTCACGCGGCCGGACGTCTCCTATCACGGCCTCGTCTACGCCGACCATTTCGGCCCCGGCGCCTTCGCCGCGCGGGCGCGCAGCGTCTACCAGCGCACCACCGGCGCGGTGCTGCCGGCGATGTCGGCCTTCCTGCTGCTGCAGGGCATCGAGACGGTGGCGCTGCGGGTCGAGCGCCATGTCGCGAACGCGCGCAAGGTCGCCGAGCACCTGCGGGCGCATCCGCAGATCGCCTGGGTGAACTATGCCGGGTTCGCCGACAGCCCGAACCACCCGATGGCGCGCAAGTACCTGAAGGGCGAAGGCTCCTCGCTCCTGACCTTCGGCGTCACGGGCGGGTTCGAGGGCGGCAAGACGTTCTACGACGCGCTGAAACTGGTGAAGCGCCTCGTCAACATCGGCGACGCCAAGTCGCTCGCCTGCCATCCGGCCTCGACCACGCACCGGCAGATGACCCCCCGACGAGCAGCGGGTCGCGGGCGTGCTGCCGGAGACGATCCGGCTCAGCGTCGGCATCGAGCATATCGACGACATCCTCGAAGACCTCGACCAGGCGCTCGCCGCTGTGGCCCCCGCCGCACTCGCGGCCTGAACCCTTCCCCATCGCGTCCGGAGGAGACCCGCCATGCTGGACTACGGCACCTCGATCCAACCCGTGAGCCTGCCCGCGGCGGAGTTGGATCTCGGCGCAGTCGGCGGCGTCGCGTGGCACGAGCCGGCGCAGCCAAAGCTTCGCGTCGGCCTCCTCAACAACATGCCCGACAGCGCCCTGGTGCAGACGGAGCGCCAGTTCCGGCGCCTGATCGGCCCAGGCGTCGAGCTGCGCCTGTTCAGCCTCGATACGGTCCCGCGCGGTCCCCCTCGCCCGCGCCCATCTCGAACGCTTCTACGAGACGCAAGGCGCGCTGGCTGGAGCCGGGCTCGATGCCCTCGTCGTCACCGGCGCCGAGCCGAAGGCCAAGGGTCTTGCCGACGAGCCATTCTTCCCGGCGCTCGCGGCGGTGGTGGATTGGGCGGATGCGAGCGGCGTCCCGACCCTGTTCTCGTGTCTGGCCGCGCATGCGGCCGTGCTGCACCTCGATGGCATCGAGCGTCAGCCGCTGCCGACCAAGCATTCCGGCATCTATGCCTGCACGGCGGTCGCCCACCATCCGTTGCTCGCGGGGATGCCGGCGAACGTGCCGGTGCCGCATTCGCGCTGGAACGACCTGCCCGAACAGGCGCTGACCGCCCGCGGCTACCGTGTCCTGCGGCGCTCCGAACAGGTCGGGGTCGATCTGTTCGTCCGCGAGCGCGGTGCCTTGATGGTCTTCCTCCAGGGCCACCCGGAATATGACGGCGATACGCTCGCCCGCGAGTACCGCCGGGATATCGGCCGCTTCCTCGATGGCGAGCGGGACACCCCGCCCGCGCTGCCCGAGAACTACTACGTCGACGAGGCCGTCCGGCGTCTCGACGCCTTCGCCGCGGTGGCACGGGCCTATCGCTCGCCCGCCCTGCACGCCGACTTCCCGACGATGGCCGAGACCCTGCCCCGTCCGGCCGCTTGGCAGGAGGCCGCCGCCGGGCTGTTCCGCAACTGGCTCGCGCTGGTCTCGGACCGCGTCGCGCTCGCCGCGTGAGAGCGCCCGAGATGGACCAGACTTTCGCCGCAGCCTCCCCCGATCCGCTCGGGGGACGCCCGGATCGAGACAGCGCGGCCCCGCCGCCCCGGCCCTCCTCCACCGCCGGCTGGCTCGGGGCCCTGGCCCGCACGGCGCGGATTGACGCGAGCCCGGAGCGCATCTTCCCCCTCGTGCTGGACGCCGTCGCCGTAGAGCGCGCCCACGCGCCGGCCCTGATCGGCCGGGACGAAACCCTGAGCCATCGGGAACTCGCCGCGCGCCGCAACCGCTACGCCCGCTGGGCGCTGGCGCGCGGGCTCGCCAAGGGCGACACCGTCGCCCTCCTGATGCGGAACTGCCCGGATTATCTCGCGATCTGGCTCGGGCTCACCCGCGTCGGCGTCTGCGTGGCGCTGCTCAACACCCACCTGCGCGGCGCCGGCCTCGCCCATTGCCTTGCGGTCGCCGCCCCTCGCCTCGTCATCGCCGCCGCCGACCTCGCCGACGTGCTTGAGGGAGCTCTGCCCCATCTCGCCGAGCAGCCGGAGATCGTGTGGCAGGGGCCGGACACAAACGACACGCTCGCCGCGGCCTCGGCGGGGTTTCGCGAGGCTCCGCTCGGGCTCGACGAGGCGCCGCCCGTCACGCTGCGCGATCCCGCGCTGCTGATCTACACCTCCGGCACCACCGGCCTGCCCAAAGCCGCGCGGGTGAGCCACCACCGGGTGATGATGTGGACCCATTGGTTCGCCGGCCTGATCGACCCGACGCCCGACGACCGCATGTACGATTGCCTGCCGCTCTACCACAGCGTCGGCGGCGTGGTGGCGCCGGGCTCGGTGCTGCTCGGCGGCGGCTCGGTGGTGATCCGCGAGAAATTTTCCGCCAGCCGGTTCTGGGCCGACGTGGCCGAGAGCGGGGCGACCTTGTTCCAGTATATCGGTGAGCTGTGCCGCTATCTCACGCTTGCCGCCCCCGACCCCGCCGAGGGTCGGCACCGCCTGCGGCTCTGCACCGGCAACGGCATGCGCGCGGAGGTCTGGGAGGCGTTCCAGGCGCGCTTCGCGATCCCCCGCATCCTCGAATTCTACGCCGCGACCGAGGGCACGCTCTCGCTCTACAACGTCGAGGGCCGGGTCGGCGCGGTGGGGCGCGTGCCCTCGTTCATGGCCCGGCGCTCGCCGGCCCTGATCGTCCGCCACGACGTCACCACGGGCCTGCCGGCGCGCGATGCGCGGGGGCGCTGCATCCCGGCCGAGTTCGGCGAGGCCGGCGAATTGCTCGGCCGGCTCTCGGAGCGGGCGGAATACACGTTCGAGGGCTATACCAGCGCCGCCGAGAGTGCGCGCAAGGTGCTGCGCGACGTGATTGAACCCAATGATGCCTGGATGCGCACCGGCGACCTGATGCGCCGGGACGCGCAGGGCTACTTCACTTTCGTCGATCGGATCGGCGACACTTTCCGCTGGAAGGGCGAGAACGTGGCGACCACCGAGGTCGCCGAGGCGCTCCACCGCGTCGCGGGCGTGCGCGAGGCCAACGTCTACGGCGTGTCCGTGCCGGGGGCGGAGGGAAGGGCCGGCATGGCGGCGCTCGCGGTCGGGCCGGATTTCGACCTCGCGCACCTGCACGCCGAGATGGAGACCCGGCTTCCGGCCTATGCCCGGCCGCTGTTCCTGCGCCTGAGCGACGAACTCGGCCATACCGAGACGTTCAAGCAGAAGAAGGTCGCCCTGGCCGAGGACGGCTTCGACCCCGACCGGACCGACGACCCGCTCTACATCGACCGCGACGGCGCCTACCGCCGGATCGATGCAGCGATGCACGCGGAGATCGCCGGGGGCGAGCTTCGGCTTTGAGGTGGGTTCCCAAAGGGATCATCCCTTTGGCGGGGTGCAAAGTGAAAAAGCTGGGCAGCGCCCCGGCTTCCCTCAACCAGGGCTCCGCCCTGGACCCGCGAAAGGGATGATCCCTTTCGAAACCCGATCGTCAGGCCGGCTGAAGGCTGCCGAGCGTGCCTGACGGGGTTCGCAGAACGCGCCTCAGCAGGCCGGCGAGGACGAGGCAGACCAGCACTTCGCTCGTGATCGCCACGCCGAGCAGGCCCTCGATGCCGAACCCGCGCACCGCCGGATAGACGAGGGCGAGGTTGAGGGCCGCCGCGGCGGCCGTGGCCGCGAAGACCGCACCCGTCCGCTCCAGGGCGCGAAACGCGCAGATCTGCGCGAAGGACACGAGCGAGACCGGAAACAGCAGCGAGTACCACGCCACCACCCAGGCATAGGCCGCCATGTCCGGCCCGAACGCCGCCGCGAGCAGGCTCTTGCCGGTGAGCGCCAGCAGCGCCGTGAAGCTTAGGCCCCCGGCAAAGCCGATGGCGGCGGTGACGCCGATGACCGGCCGCAGGCCGTGGAGGCCGCCTTGCGCCAGCGCCCGGCCGGCGATCGGCGGGACGATGTTCTCGAGGGCGTCACGGATCAGGTTGAGAACCCCGAGGATGCTCTGCGCCGCGCGCAGCACGCCGATCAGCGTCACGCCGAGCAGGGCTCCGGCGACGAGCAGGCCGCCATAGCCGCTCAGCCACTGCATTAGCCCCGTGAGCACCAGCCAGCGGCCGGAATGCCATTGCCGCCGGCTTGCTGCGCCGAACTCGCCCGCCCGCCACGCCAGCGCACCCCGGAACGGGATCGCGCAGAGGCAGGACAGGGCGGCCGAGGCCGCGACGACCTCCAGGGCGCGGGTCGGCGAGAGCATCCCTGCCCGGCTGAGCAGGATCAGGCCCGCGAGCTTGATCCCCTGGTTGAGCGCATCGATCCCCAGAACGACCGGGGGCCGCCCGCGGGCGAACAGGTAGCGGCGGCAAAAGTCCTGGGCGAGGTGGGCGGCGCAGGCCACGCCCGCCGCGAGCCCCAAAGCCCGGTCGCCGAAAGCCAAGGCGAGCCCGATCGCGACAGCCCCGCCGGCCAGCGTCAGGAAGGCGGCCTCGTGGACGAGGACGATGGCGTAATAGGCAGGCCGCGCCTCGTCGCCCAGGCCCGGCCCGATGCTGATCATCGGGCAGACGACGAGGCCGAGCTGCAGGCTGACGGTGAGCAGCACCGCGATCCAGGCCGTCGAGAACAGGCCGAAAGCCTCGAGGCCGAGCGCGTGCGCCAGCACGATGGTGGTGGCGAAGTTGCACGCGCTCACCAGCGCCTGATCGGCCACCGAGAGTGCCGGGCCGGCCGCCACCCGCGCGAGAACCTGTCTCCCAGGAACCCTTCGCCCGAGAACCGCGCGTCGGGCGCCGGCCAGGGCACGGAGGTCGCGCGGGAGGGCGGGCATGCTGTGTCCGGGTGAGGGCGAGGTGATGGAGATGCCTGCCGGAAGGAGGCCTGAGCGACCCTAGACGAGGCGGGCGCACGCACCACGCGGACATCGGGAGAGGCGGCGACGATTCCTCGATCGTTCGGGGTACGTCGGAAGTACGGGCCGGCGCGCTCCCGATGCGCCGCCGGCCTCGATTGTCAGGAGGTGCGCCGCCCGCAAGACTTCTCCCCGATCTGAACCGATGGCGATTGTCGATGGGCGGGTGTTGATGGCAGCGACGACGACCGTCCCGGCCCTGTCGCGGGAAAGCCGCCTTGCGGAGTTGTTCCTGGCGGCGCTCGGCATCGCGTTTGCCGGGTACATGATCTTCGGCAAGAGCTTCGCCTATCTCGGCCTGCCGCCGCTCTATGCCGGCGAATTGCTGTTCCTGCTAGGGCTGCTCGCCGCGCTGCGGGCGCGATCGGGCATCAACCTCGTGGCCGGGCTCGCCACCGCACCCGCACTCTGTCTGGCCGCGCTGATGGGTTGGGTGCTGCTGCGGACGCTCACCGGCCTGCGCGAATACCGGGTCGATGCCCTGCGCGATGGCGCGGTCGCGCTCTATGGCGGCTACGCCTTCGTCATGATCGCCCTCCTGCTCGACGATCCGCGCCGGCTCGGGACCCTGCTGCGGATGTTCCGCTGGCTCGCGCGCATCGCGATCCCGATGGCGATCATCGCCTTCATCCTCGGCGACGTGCCGTTCTTCGCGGCGCGGGCGGGCGAACTCTCGGCCCATCTGACCGGTGCCTGCGTTCTGGCCCTGGTCGGCCTCGTCCGGGTCGGGCCGGGTTGGGTCGCCTTCGTCGGCCTCGGCGCGGTGCTCGCCGCCGCACAGAACCGCGGCTCGATGCTGGCGATCGCGGTGCCGGTCTGCCTCGCCCTTCTGGCGGTCGGGCAATGGAAGCGGATGGCCGCGACGCTGATCCTCGGCGCCGGCCTTCTGGGCGCCGCCGCCGCCCTTGATGTCGAGGTGGAACTGCCCAACAGCGACCGGCCGGTCAGCGCCGCGGCGGTGGTGAACAACATTGTCAGCATCGTCGCCCCGAGCAGCGGCGGCAACCTCGACGACACAAAGCAGTGGCGGCTGCGCTGGTGGAACACCATCGTCGGCTACACCGTGAACGGGCCGTATTTCTGGACCGGCAAGGGGTTCGGGCCGAATCTGGCCGAGACCGACGGCTACGTGGTCGGGCTGGAGAATGGCGGGCCGACCCTGCGCAGTCCGCACAGCATCCACATGACCTACCTCGCCCGCAGCGGCGTGCCCGGCCTCGCCCTGTGGCTCCTCACCTGCGCCGTCTGGATGGCGGCCATGCTCGCCGCCTTCTGGCGAGCGCGCCGAATGGGCGAGCGGAAATGGGAGAGCTTCTTCCTGTTCATCGCCTGCTACGTCGCCTCGATCGTCATCGATGCGAGCTTCGACGTTGCCCTGGAGGGGCCGATGCTGGCGATCCCGTTCTGGACGCTGATCGGCATCGGCATCGGCGCCGCGATGATCTTCCGGGCGCAGGTTGCCGCCCTCCCGCCCGACACGCCGTACCGGCCCCGACGGGTGCGGGGAACGTCCCTGGGCGCACTCGCCGGTCTCGCGCTCCTCGCGCCCTGGCCCGCTGCGCCCGCCCGTGCCGAAGAGAGCCGCCGTACCGTCAGCGACCCGTCCGGTCCCTGCCTCGTGCTGCGCGACGTCTCCGACCGGACGATCGAGAACCTCGACCTCGGGCCGTGCGGCGGCGAGGGGGTGCGGATCGAGCGTTCGCGCAACGTGACGATCCGCAATCTCACGATCCGCGACACCGGGGATGTCGGCATCTATGTCGAGGGGAGCGACGGCGTCACCATCGAGGAGAACCGGATCGACAACACCCTCTCGGGCATCCGCGCGCTCTCCTCCACCGGGGTCGAGGTCCGCTGCAACAGCGTGCGCAATGTCCGGGGTCCGATCCCCGCCGGCCAGTTCGTGCAGTTCGACAAGGTGAAGGGGCCCGGCAACGGCATCTCGTGCAACATCGGCGAGAACGAGCCCGGCCGCGGCGTGCCGGAGGACGCGATCAGCCTGTTCCAATCGCGCGGCGAGCCGGGCCGGCCGATCCTGGTCAGCCGCAACCGCCTCGTCGGCGGCGGTCCGAGCCAGTCCGGCGGCGGGATCATGCTCGGCGACGGCGGCGGCGCCTACCTGGAAGCCCGCGACAACCTGCTGATCGATCCGGGCCAGTACGGGATCGCGGTGGCCAGCGGCAGCCACATGACCATCGCCGGCAACGTGGTGATCGCCCGGCCGCAGCTCTTCACTAATGTCGGCATCTCGGTCTGGAACCAGTACGCCGAGCCCTGCCACACCGTGACGGTGAGCGGGAACAGCGTCGATTGGCGCGCCCGCACCGGCCGGCCCAACCCGTGGTGGGATGCCAAGAACTGCGCCGGCACGCTCTGGTCGCTCAACCGGACGCTTACCCTCGATCCGCAGCGCGAGATCGCGGCTCAAGCCCCCTGCGCCTGCCGGACGGCCGGGCGTACCGCCCAATCCCCCGCCCTACCCAAGACCCCAAAGGAAGCCGCGCGATGAGCGACCCGGTGCAAGGCCGCGTGCAAGACTCCTTGCAAGACCCCGTCGATGCGGAGCGCCCCGACATCGTGGTGCTGGCCTTGGCGCGCAATTGTGCGGCCACCCTCCCCGCCTTCCTGCGCTTCCTGTCCTCCCTGAGGGACGCGGGACTCGATTGCCACGCCCTCGTCGGCGAGAACGATTCCCGCGATGGCACCGGGGCGCTGCTCTGGGCGGCGCAGGCGCGGGGCGAGCTCAGCCATGTCCCCACCGCCTTCATGTCCGACATCCGCGGCCGGCTGGCGCGGATGGCCCGGGGCCGCGAACATCTTAAGCGCGTGCTCGACGGTCAGGGGCCGGCGCCCGCCTATGTCTGTGTCGCCGACATCGACAACGTCATGGCGCGCCCGCCCGAAGCGGGGGCGGTTCTCGCGGCGCTGGCCAAGCTGGAGCGGCCGGGCCTGTTCGCCGTCTCGGCGGCGTCGCAGCCGCACTATTACGATCTGCTCGCCTACGAGGACGAGGCGGTGAGCTACGAGTACCTTCTCGACGACATCGCCCGCCACCGCCGCGGCGCCCTCGGCTATTACCGCTTCTTCTCCGACACGATCTACCCGGCACAAAGCGCGCTGACGCGGGAGCGCGAGACCACCTGCCTCTCGGCCTTCAACGGGCTGACGCTCTACCGCGGCGCGGATTACCGGCTCGGCTCCTATCTCGACGACGATTACGCCCGCTGCGAGCATCTCACTCTCAACCGCCGCATCGCCGCCGCCACGGGCAGGCGGATGCTTGTCGATCCGGGCCTCGTCCTGCGCACCCCCGGCGACCACGCCCAGCGCGGGTTTCTTTCGTTCTACGCGAGCCGGGTGCGGAAGATGGCGGTGGCGCGGCTGCGGGGGTGACGGGTGCAGCCGGTGGCGGCTCGGCAAAAGGCTCGTCCGGCCAAGCCCCCGCACCTTCGGCTGCCGCCTCGCCACGCTCCCCGATGAGGGGAATCAACGGTTCCCGAAAGCGATCATCCGGAAATCGTCTTGGGCGCGGGAGGCCGTCACTTCCTGAACGGCACGCCCTTCGTGGTGAAACGCTGCCCGCCACCCGCGGCGCGTATGGGGCGCGGCTGGCCTCGCCCCTTGCTCACGCCTGTGCCTGTTCCCGGCGGTTGCGAGAACGGCACGAGCTGGTCCGGCCTCGGCCCGATGAGATCCGCGCGGCCCATGTCGCGCAGCGCCTCGCGAAGCAGGGGCCAGTTCTCGGGGTCGTGGTAGCGCAGGAACGCCTTGTGCAGCCGGCGCTGCCGCAGGCCCTTGATCGCAGCGACCGGCTCGCTGCCGCCGCGGCGCACGCCCTGCAGCGGGTTGATCTCGGTGTGATACATGGTCGTGGCCGTCGCCATGGGCGAGGGCAGGAAGGTCTGGACCTGGTCGGCGCGGTAGTCGTTCTTCTTGAGCCAGAGCGCGAGGTTCAGCATGTCCTCGTCGGTCGTGCCCGGATGCGCCGCGATGAAATACGGGATCAGGTAGTATTTCTTGCCGGCCTTCTTGGCGGCGGCGTCGAACATCTCCTTGAAGCGGTCGTAGGTGCCGATGCCCGGCTTCATCATCAGGTCGAGGGGGCCGCGCTCGGTGTGCTCGGGCGCGATCTTGAGACGGCCGCCGACATGGTGGGTCACGAGCTCCTCGACGTATTCGGGGCTTCGGACCGCGAGGTCATAGCGCACGCCGGAGGCGACCATCACCTTCTTGACGCCCTTCACCTCGCGGACCTTCCGATAGAGCCGGATCAGGTCGTCGTGCGAGGTGTTCAGGTTGGGGCAGATGTCCGGGAAGACGCAGGACGGCAGCCGGCACGCCGCCTCGATCTTCGGGTCCTTGCAGGCCATCCGGTACATGTTGGCGGTCGGTCCGCCGACATCCGAGATCACGCCGGTGAAGCCGGGCGTCTTGTCGCGGATCCGCTCGATCTCGCGCAGGATCGAGCCCTCCGAGCGGTTCTGGATGACGCGGCCCTCGTGCTCGGTGATGGAGCAGAAGGTGCAGCCGCCGAAGCAGCCGCGCATGATCGTCACCGAGAACTTGATCATGTCCCAGGCGGGGATCTTCGCGTCGCCGTAGGACGGGTGGGGCGCGCGGGCATAGGGCAGGTCGTAGACCGCATCCATCTCGTCGCTGGTCAGCGGGATCGGCGGCGGGTTCAGCCACAGGTCGCGGTCGCCGTGGCGCTGGACGAGCGGGCGCGCGTTGCCGGGATTGGCCTCTCGGTGCAGCACGCGCGAGGCGCGGGCATAGGCTTCCTTGTCGTCCTTGACCTCGTCGTAGGCGGGGAGCCGGATCACGGTGTCGCCGGGCCGGCGGGCGGCGGCCTCGTCTGTCGAGTCGAGATCGTCGGCGGGCAGCTCGGTGTAATGCTCGGGTACGCGGCGGAACAGGGCGACGCCCCGGACCGACTCGAGCTCGTGCGGTGCCTCGCCGGCCGCGAGGCGGTTTGCCACCTCGACCACGGCGCGCTCGGCATTGCCGTAGAGCAGCAGATCGGCTTTCGCGTCCGCCAGGATCGAGCGGCGCACCTTGTCGGACCAGTAATCGTAGTGGGCGATACGGCGCAGCGAGGCCTCGATGCCGCCGAGCACGATCGGCACGTCCTTGTAGGCCTCGCGGCAGCGCTGCGTGTAGACGATTGTTGAGCGGTCCGGCCGCCGGCCACCTTCCCCGCCGGCCGTGTAGGCGTCGTCGTGGCGCAAGCGGCGGTCCGCCGTGTAGCGGTTCACCATCGAATCGAGGTTGCCGCCGGTGACGCCGAAGAACAGACGCGGCTTGCCCAGGGCCTTGAACGGCTCCGCCGACTGCCAGTCGGGCTGCGCGATGATGCCGACCCGGAACCCCTGCGCTTCGAGCAGCCGGCCGATGATCGCCATGCCGAAGCTGGGATGATCCACATAGGCGTCACCGGTCACCAGCACGATGTCGCAGGCGTCCCACCCGAGCGCCGTCATCTCGGCGCGGCTCATCGGCAGGAACGGCGCAGCCGTTCCGGGGGGCGGTTTGCAGGCCAAGGGGGCCACGGGAGCCAAGGGGGCCACGGGAGCCAAGGGGGCCACGGGAGCCAAGGGGGCTACGGGAGCCAAGGATCGCTCAGTTGAAGCTCGGAGTTCCATGGGGCTATCCATAGGCTGCCACGGCCGCGAGCTCAACGAAGGGCAAGAGCGGCCGGCCGTCGCCCCTCGATCCCGACCCGCTGCGACGCGCGGGCCCGGCGCCGGCCCTCAGGCCACAAGCATCACGGCTCGGGCGGGGCCTTCGGGTTCTTCTCGGTGCGGTCGCGGTGGGCGGCGGCGCGGGCGAGCAGCAGCATCGTCACCGGCGTGGTGATGGTGATGAACAGGCCGATCAGCACGTCGCGCAGGACGACGTGACCCTCGATCAGCGACAGCAGCAGCATCGAGCCGGCTAGGATCAGGAAGGCGCCGAGCGTGGCCCCGAGCGTCGGGGCGTGGACGCGCTCGTAGAAGGTCTTCAGGCGGATGAGCCCGAGCGCGCCCGTCAGCGAGAAGCCGGCGCCACCGAGCGCCAGCGCCACGACGATCCAGGCCGCCCAGGCGGGCAGGTCGGCGCCGGTCACTGGATCACCTCGCCCTGCATCAGGAACTTGGCGAGCGCCACGGTGGCGGTGAAGCCGATCATGCCGAGGATCAGCGCGCCCTCGAAATAGAGTCCGCTGCCGGTGCGCATGCCGTGGACGACGATCGCCAGCATGCCGTTGAGGTAGAGCGTGTCGAGGCCGAGGATGCGGTCCTGGGCGCGGGGGCCGCGCAGCATCCGCCACGCGGCCAGCGCCATCGCCAGCACCAGCATGCCTTGGGCGAGGCCGAGGCCCCAATCGAGGATGGTGGCGGCGCTCACGCGAAGATCTCCATCAGGGGGCGCTCGTAGCGGTCCTTGACGCGGCGGACCCAGCCCTCGCTGTCGGTGTCGTCGAGAAGGTGCATCAGCAGGCGCCCGGTATGGGAATCGTACTGGACCCAGAGGGTGCCGGGCGTGGCGGTCAGGATGATCGACAGCACCGACAGGCCGAACGGCGTCGTCATGTCGAGGGGGACCGAGACGAAGCCGGTGCGCCGCTCGCCGCGATGCAGGCCGAGGATGATCTTGGCCACGTCGATGTTGGAGCGCAGCATATCGTAGAGGACGGTGAACAGCAGCCGCACGGCGAGACCGGGGCGGCGGACCTGCACCGGTCTGGGGCGCAGCGCCCGCATCACCGCCGGCACGGTCAGCCCGACGAGGAGCGCGAGCACGACGTTGCCGGGCGTCGGCGGCGCGTTCAGCAGCAGCCACATCAGGACGAGGCCGGCGGAGAGGAAGGGGTGGGGCAGAAGCGCGTTCATGGCCTTGCTCCCGCTGCACCCTCGCCCGCGCCGCCGTTGCCTACGCCGCTCTTGCCTGCGCTGCCCTTGCCTGCGCTGCTCTTGCCCGCTTCACCTTTGCCCGAATCAAGGACGGCGCGGACGTAGTCCTGCGGCTGCGACAGCCAGCGCACGGTGGCCTCGCTGTAGGCGAGCGCCGGCCCGCCCCACAGCGCGAGCGCGACGCAGGCCGCGAGCAGGACGCTGAGGCTTGCGAGTTCCGGCGTCCGCATCGTCGGCGGCGGGTCGTCGTGGGGCACCCACAGGCTGAAGATGCCGAGCCGCACCAGGGGAATCAGGGTGCCGAGGCTGGAGAGCGTGAGCGCGGCGATCAGCCACCAGGCCGAGGCGGTCATGGTGGTGGAGGCCAGCCCCGAGAACATCGCCAGCTTGCCGACAAAGCCCGAGAGCGGCGGGATGCCGGCGAGCATCAGCGTGCAGAGCAGGAAGCCGCTGCTGAGGATCGCCACGGCCGCGGGGATCGCCCGGCCGACCTCGACGGCGTCGGCATCGTCGAAGGGATCGCGATACTCGTCGGCGAAGACGGGTTGCGCCGCGTCCGCCGGGTCGCGGGCGCGCTGCAGGATCTCGGCCAGCAGGAACAGGGCGCCGGCCGCGCAGGTCGAGCCGACGAGGTAGTAGAGCGCGCCGGACAGCGCCGCCGCGCTGCCGGTGCCGAGCGCCGCGAGCACCGTGCCCGACGAGATCATCACCGCGTAGCCCGCCGCCCGCGTCAGATGGCGCGCGGCCAGGATGCCGAAGGTGCCGAAGGCGATGGTCGCGAGGCCGGTGACGAGGATCCAGCTCTGGCCGAACCCTGCCGAGCTGCCGTCCCCGAACAGGAGCAGGCTGAGGCGGATCACGACGTAGACGCCGACTTTGCTCAGGATCGCCAGGATCGCCGCCGCGGGGGCGGTGGCGGCGGAATAGGTGGTCGGCAGCCAGAAGCCGAGGGGCCAGGCGCTGCACTTGATGAGGAAGGCGATGCCGAGCACGGCGCAGCCGACTTCGAACAGGGCGGCCTCGGCCGGGGGGCTCGCGAGCCGTCGGGCAAGGTCGGCCATGTTGAGCGTGCCCATCGTGCCGTAGATCAGGCTGACACCGATGAGGAAGAACAGCGAGGCGACGAGGTTGACGGCGATGTAGCCGAGGCCCGCCCGGATGCGGGTTTCGCCCGAGCCGTGCAGGACGAGGCCGTAGGAGGCCGCCAGCATCACCTCGAAGAACACGAACAGGTTGAACACGTCACCGGTGAGGAAGGCGCCGTTCACCCCCATCAGCAGCAGCAGGAACAGGCCGTGGAAGCGCGGGCCGGCCCGGCCCCAGCGGGCGAAGGAGAAGACGAGGGCGGCAAGTCCCAGCACGCCGGCCAGCGTCAGCATCACCGCCGAGAGCCGGTCGGCCACCAGCACGATGCCGTAGGGCGCGGCCCAGTTGCCGAGGCGGTAGACCTCTGGCGCCTCGGCCGCCCGACCGACGAGAGCGAGGGCGATGCCGAGCAGCACCAGCACCGTGGCGAGACTGATCGCCGACTTCAGGCGGTGGCGCCGCTCGTCCATCAGGAACATGACACCGGCCGCGGCGATCGGCAGCACGATCGGCAGGACGACGAGATGATCGGACCACAGGACCGCGCCGGGGCCGCTCAGGAGGGGCGCGTTCATGGATGCGGGTTCTCCGGCGTGGGTTCGGCGTGATGCGGCTCCCGGCCGTCGACGTGATCGCTGCCGGTGATGCCGCGGGCCGCGAGCAGCACCACGAGGAAAAGGGCGGTAAGCGCGAAGCTGATCACCAGGGCGGTGAGCACCAGCGCCTGCGGCACCGGATCATCGACCGAGACGGTCTCGGGCCCGGCCCCGAGCACCGGCGGCGCGCCGACGGTGAGCCGGCCCATGGCGAAGATGAACAGGTTGACGGCGTAGCTCAGCAGCGAGAGCCCGAGCGCCACCTGGAAGGTGCGCGGGCGCAGCATCAGCCACACGCCGGAGGCGGCGAAGACGCCGATTCCAGCCGACAGCACGATCTCCATTACGCCGTCTCCTCGCCGGCCTGTTCGGCATCCAGTTCGGCCTCCGCCTCCGCGCTGCGGGTGCGGCGCAGGGATTGGTGGGCGAGCGCCACCAGCATCAGGGCGCTCGCGCCCACCACCAGCACCATGATCCCGAGATCGAACACCAGGGCGCTCGCCGCCGGGACCTTGCCGAGCAGCGGCAGCTCCCAATAGGCGAAGTAGGCGGTGAGGAAGGGCCGCCCGAACGCCCACGAGGCCGCGCCGGCGCCCACCGCGATGAGCAGGCCGAGACCGATCCACGAGATCGGCTGGATGCGTAGGCGCTCCTCCACCCACCGCGCGCCGCAGGCCATGTATTGCAGGATGAAGGCGATGGTGAGCGCGATGCCCGCGGCGAAGCCGCCGCCGGGCAGGTCGTGGCCGCGCAGGAACAGGTGCAGCGACAGCAGCACGATGAACGGGAACAGCCACGTCATCACCACCCGCGGCACCATCAAGGCGTCGGCGGTGGTGTCGCCGGGTTTGCGGCCCTCGCGGGCGCGGTCGTAGGCGTCGTGGTGGTGCTGCTGCTTGGGACGCTCCAGGCTGTCCGGGGCCGGGCGGAAGCGGCGCAGCAGCGCGAACACCGTAAGGCCGACGATGCCGAGCACCGAGATCTCGCCCAGCGTGTCGAAGGCGCGGAAGTCGACCAGCAGCACGTTGACGACGTTGCGCCCGCCCGCCTGCGGATAGGCCTCCTCGATGAACCAGCGCGCGATGCCGTCGCCGGCCGGGCGGGTCATCACGGCGTAGGCGAGGCCGGCGAGTCCCAGCCCGGCAAAGCTGGCGATGCAGAGATCGACGAGGCGGCGGCGCCGGGCCCGCGCCTTCTCGGCGGCGGGCGCGGGAATCGCCCGGTCGCGCTTGGGCAGCCAGCGCAGGCCCAGCAGCAGCATGACGGTGGTGACGATCTCGACGAGGATCTGCGTCACCGCCAGATCCGGCGCCGAGAGCCAGAGGAAGGTCAGGCTGCTGACGAGGCCGGCCCCGCCGACGAAGATCGTGGCCGAGAGGCGGTGATACTTCGCCCGCTCCGCCGCGCCGATCGCGCAGGCGCCGCCGACGAGCCACATCAGCGCGAAGGCGGGATCGAACGGCGTGAGCCGGCCAAGCGCGAAGAGGTCGAGCCCGCGGGCGACGCCGGTCGCCAGCGCGGCGAGCAGGGCGGCGAGGAACAGGATGCGCAATTGCGGCTGGAGCCGCTCGGCGCCGAAGGCCCGTTCCAGCAGGCGGGCACCCTTCGTCAGCCCGGTCATCACGCGCTCGAACACCCAGCCACCGTCGAGGCGGTCCATCAGCCAGGGGCCGCCGCGGGGATTGGTGTTGATGCGCTTTCCGAACAGGACGTAGAGCAGCACGCCGCCGACGAGGGCGATCATGCTGAGCGCCAGCGGTGCGTTGAAGCCGTGCCAGATCGCGAGGCTGTAGGTCGGAGTCTCCGCGCCGAACACCGCGCTCACCGCCCGCTCCAGGGCCGGGCCGATGGTGAGGTTCGGGACGAGGCCGATGGCGATGCAGGCGAGCACCAGCATCTCGATCGGGATGCGCATCCACCGCACCGGCTCGTGCGGCGTCTTCGGCAGGTCGTGCGGGGGCGGGCCGAAGAAGGTCTGGCGGATGAAGCGCAGCGAGTAGAGCATGGTGAAGGCGCTGGCCAGCGTCGCCAGCACCGGCAGGGCGATATGGATCGGGTGGTCGCCCATGTTGTCGACCGCCTCGGAGAGGAACATCTCCTTCGAAAGGAAGCCGTTGAGCAGCGGCACGCCGGCCATCGCCGCGGCGGCGACCATGGCGAGCGTGCCGGTATAGGGCATCGCCCGCCACAGGCCGGAGAGGCGGCGCATGTCGCGCGTGCCGGTCTCGTGGTCGATGATGCCGACCGCCATGAACAGCGAGGCCTTGAAGGTGGCGTGGTTCACCGTGTGGAAGATCGCGGCGACCACGGCGAGCGGCGAGTTCAGGCCGAGCAGCAGCGTGATCAGCCCGAGATGGCTGATGGTCGAGTAGGCGAGCAGACCCTTCAGGTCGTGCTGGAAGATCGCGCTCCACGAGCCGATCAGCAGGGTCGCCATGCCGGCGCTGCCGACGATCCAGTACCACGCGTCGGTGCCCGCGAGCACTGGCCACAGGCGGATCATCAGGAAGATGCCGGCCTTCACCATGGTGGCCGAGTGCAGGTAGGCGCTGATCGGCGTCGGCGCCGCCATCGCCCGCGGCAGCCAGATGTGGAACGGGAACTGCGCCGACTTGGTGAGCGCGCCCATGAGGACCAGCACCAGGGCCGGCAGGTAGAGCGGGCTGTTGCGGATCGTGTCGCCCGAGGCCAGCACGGTGGCCAAATCGTAGCTGCCGACGATGCGTCCGATCAGCACCGTCCCGACGAGCAGGCACAGGCCGCCCGCCGCGGTGATGGTCAGCGACATCCGCGCGCCGTCACGGGCCGCGGCGTTGTCGTACCAGTATCCGATCAGCAGGAATGAGACGATGCTCGTCAATTCCCAGAACAGGACGAGCTGGATCAGGTTGCCGGAGAGAACGATGCCGAGCATCGCGCCGACGAAGGCGAGGAAGTACGAGAACAGCCGCGGCACCGGGTCGGCGGCGGCCATGTAGTAGCGCGCGTAGAGCACCACCAGCGCGCCGATGGCGAGCACCAGCACCGCGAACAGCCACGCGAGCCCGTCGAGCCGCAGGACGAGGTTGACACCGAGGCTCGGCAGCCACTCGACCGCGTGGACGACGGTGCCGCCCTCGGCCAGTTGCGGCGTGAGCGCGAGGATGCAGCCGAGGCTGGCCAGGGTCACGAACCCGGCGAGCACGGCCGCGGCGGTGCGGGCATGGCTCGGCAGGGCGCCCGTGAGCACGGAGCCCGCGAAGGGGAGGATCGCGGCGGCGGCGAGAAAGGCGTTGGACGACATCAACCCTGGCGAGATGCAGGCTCGGGAGCGGCCTGAAGGACGAAAGGGGACCGCGCGTGAGAGTGATACGGTTTCCGCTCGATTCGAAGCGGGAAGCGTATCGCCCAGCCTGCGCAGCGCTCGAGCGAAGCCCCAATCCGCTATCCCTATGGGATCGTCGGAATTTGGGTTGAGACCACTCGCCCTGGTGGGCGTGGCACTCGCTGATGCACTTAAGGCATGTCCGGCGGTTCGACCGCAAGGGAATGGCGAGGAAAAGGCGAAATCGGCCCGATGGTTGCGCGGCGTGAGAATCCACACCTTGCCCCCGAACGCACCTTGATGCGGAGGTGACACCGGCGGGCAACCCCGGCGCCATCCTCACGGTCTCTCACAAAATGCGCTGCTGTGACCGACCCGAGGCCGTCCGGCGGCCGGGCGTTTGCTGAGCCCTCCTCAGAGCGGGAAGGCTGATAATGCCTGCTCGAGTGCCCGCCGTGCCATCTGTCGCGCGGCGGCCTCCGTCTGCGTCTCGGACTCGATGGCGGGCACCCGGACTGTCGCCGAGACCTCGACGATGTCGCGTCCCGCATCCGGCCGGCCGAACAGAACCCGCACCACCACCTGCCGCCGGCCGTCGATCACGTCCTGCACTTCCTGGGTCATCCGAACCGGCATCCGCGTCTCCCTCCAAGCCGGCGGCGCCCGCTGCGCCCCACCGTCTCCGGCAGGACGAACGAAGCGCGGCGCGAAGCGTTGCTTGGGCGGCACCGGGGCGGGCTGAGGCTATGGGCCGCGCGGGTGCCGCGGGATTGAAACAGCTCGACGGGTGAACGGATCGCGATCCCCCGCCCCGGCCGACCCGACAAGAATCAATTGTTCCACCCGCCGGACTCCGTCCGTTGACCGTCAAAAGTCCCGAAATCTTCGCGCGACGAACTCTGAGTGTCCGCTGACGGGCCGTTGGTCCCGGTTTGATACGAATTTCCTTAGGCACAGGCTTTGCTGAACTGGTCACAGTTCAATCCCGACGGTTTCGGCCGTCCCGGGGTGGAGCGGTGACGGGCGAGCGCTTGCGCCGTGCCGGTTTCCCAATCGGGTCAGAGATTCCGACGATCGATCGCAGACGGGACCAAGTTATGGACGCCAGAAAAGCTCCCAACGTCGTCATCATTGGTCTCGGTTATGTCGGCCTGACCCTGTCCGTCGCCCTGGCCCGCCGCGGTGTCCAGGTCTACGGCATCGAGAAGCGGGCCGACGTTGTCGAAAAGACCAATGCCGGCATGCCGCATTTCGCCGAGGTGGGGCTTCAGGCCGCCCTCGCCGACGTCGTGAAGAAGGGCCGCTTCGTCGCGAGCACCACGACGCACGATGTGCCGCGGGCCGAGTACTACATCATCACGGTCGGCACCCCGCTCTATCCCGGCTCGCACGAGCCGCGTCTCGACATGATTGAAGAGGCGACCCGCGAGGTGGCCGAGCACTTCACCGAGGGCGCCACGGTGATCCTGCGCTCGACCGTGCGGATCGGCACGACGACGGGCGTGGTCAAGCCGATCCTCGACCGCACCGGCACGCCCTACCACCTCGCGATGTGCCCCGAGCGGACGCTCGAAGGCGACGCGATGCGCGAACTCATCAACCTGCCGCAGATCGTTGGCGGTGAGACGCCGGACGCGTCCGACGCGGCGGCCGCCCTGTTCAGCCGCCTGACCCACACCATCGTCCGGGTCGCGAGCCCGGAGACGGCGGAGATGATCAAGCTCGTCGACAACACCTCGCGCGACGTCCACTTCGCCTTCGCCAACGAGGTGGCGCGGGCCTGCGACGCGCTCGGCATCAACGCCAACGACGTCATCCGCTACGGCAAACTCGGCTACACCCGCACCAATGTCGCCGCGCCGGGCCTCGTCGGCGGGCCCTGCCTGGAGAAGGATCCGCACATCCTGCTCTCGTCGGTCTCGGGCCAGGGCGTGAACCTCGAGATCACCGCGGCCTCCCGCCTCGTCAACGAGCGCCAGCCGGCCGAAACGGTGGGCAGCCTCGTCGAGCGGCTGCGGGCCCGCCGCGCCGGACCGTTCAAGGCGGTGGTCGCCGGCCTTGCCTTCAAGGGCCGCCCGGAGACCGACGACCTGCGCGGGTCGATGTCGCTCCACGTCATCCGCGAGATGATGGCGACCGAGCAGTTTTCGGAAATCCGCGTCTATGACGGCGTGGTGCCGATGGATCACATCCGGGCCATCTCGTCGGGGCTGACGCCCTACGACAGCCTCGCGGCCGCCTGCGAGGGTGCCGATGTGCTCGTGATCGCCAACAACCATCCGGAATATTCGAAGATCGATCTGGAAACGATCATCGGTACGATGTCGGACGACGCCTTCGTCTACGATTACTGGAACAACCTCAGCGAGATGCCGGCGGAGGTTCTGGAAAATCGCTACGTCACCGTGGGCAACCTCGTGGGTAAGTTTCAATGAGCAGACTGGCTGTCACCGGGGCGGGCGGATTCATCGGCGCCCACCTCACCCGCGCGCTCCTGGCCGAGGGGCACGAGGTCGTCGCGATCGACAACTACATCCGCGGACAGGCCTCGCGGCTCGCCAATGCCCAGCGTGCGATCGAGCGCGTGACGCTCGACGTGCGCGACAAGGATGCGCTGGTCGAGGCGCTCCGGGGCGTCGAGTGCGTGTTTCATCTGGCCGCCGTCAACGGTACGGAGAACTTCTACACGCAGCCGCAGCTCGTGCTCGATGTCGGCGTGCGCGGCGCGCTTGCCGTCTCAGAAGCCTGCATCGAGGCCGGTGTGCCCGATCTCGTCGTCGCCTCCTCGGCGGAGGTCTACCAGACCCCGCGCGTGGTGCCGACGGACGAGACCATCGAGATGGTGATCCCCGACTCGCTCAACCCGCGCTATTCCTATGGCGGGTCGAAGCTGATCTCGGAGCTGATCGCCTTCAACTATTGCCGCGACAAGTTGCGCAAGGTCCAGGTCTTCCGCCCGCACAACATCTACGGGCCGGATATGGGCTGGAAGCATGTCGTGCCGCAGCTCATCGAGAAGATCGTCGCGGCCGGTGACGGCGGATCGATCACGCTTCAGGGCGACGGCAGCGAGACCCGCGCCTTCTGCTACGTCAGCGACGTCGTCGACGGCATCGTCCGGATGTGGCGCGATGGCGAGAGCATGAACGTCTACCACATCGGCTCGATGGAGGAGGTCGCGATCCGCGACCTCGCCCGGATCACCGCGGAGGCGCTCGGCACCCGCGTCGAGCTGATTGCCGGACCGGCCGCCGCCGGGGCGACGCCGCGCCGCTGCCCCGACATCGGCAAGATGCAGGCGATCGGCTACGCGCCGAGCGTTTCCCTGGTCCAGGGCATCGAGCGCACGGTCGCGTGGTACCGCGAGAACCCGGCGCCGACCGATTCCAACCCGCTTCTGTAGGGGCCGACCGATGCACAGCTTGGCGGGCAAGACCGTCTTCGTCGCCGGACATCGCGGCCTCGTCGGCAGCGCCCTGGTACGGCGTTTGAAGGGTGAGGATTGCGAGGTCCTCACCGCCAGCCGCGCGGAACTCGACCTGTGCGATCAGGCCGCCGTGCGCGCCTGGATGCGGGACCGGCGGCCGGATGCGGTGTTCCTGGCCGCGGCCAAGGTCGGCGGGATCCTGGCCAACGCGACCTACCCGGCCGACTTCCTCTACGAGAACCTGATGATCGAGGCCAACGTCATCGAGGCGGCGTTCCGCGAGGATGTCGGCAAGCTGTTGTTCCTCGGGTCGAGCTGCATCTACCCGAAATTCGCCGAACAGCCGATCGTCGAAGCGAGCCTGCTCACCGGCTCGCTGGAGCCGACCAACGAGTGGTACGCGGTCGCCAAGATCGCCGGGATCAAGCTCGCCCAGGCCTATCGCCAGCAGCACGGCCGCGACTTCATCTCGGCCATGCCGACCAACCTCTACGGGCCGGGCGATAATTTCGACCTCAATTCCAGCCACGTCCTGCCGGCCCTGATCCGCAAGGCGCACGAGGCCAAGCGCTCCGGCGCGCGGGAGATGGTGATCTGGGGCACCGGATCGCCGCGCCGCGAGTTCCTGCACGTCGATGACTGCGCCGACGCCTGCGTGCACCTGATGAAGACCTATTCGGAGGCCGAGCACGTCAATGTCGGCTCGGGCGAGGACATCCCGATCTACGACCTGACCCGCCTCGTCTGCGAGGTCGTCGGGTTCGAGGGCGAGATCGTGCGTGATCCGAGCAAGCCCGACGGCACCCCGCGCAAGCTGATGTCGGCGGACAAGCTGCGCGGCCTCGGCTGGGCGCCGAAGGTGCCGCTGCGGGACGGCATCGCCGCGACCTATGCGTGGTTCCAGGAGCATGTCGCCCATGGCTGAGATCGAGGGAAGCCTGCCCATGGATGCCGTGGCCATCCCGGCTTCCGGGCCCTACGCGCTCCGGATCAACCGGAACGATCCCTACCTCGTCCAGGCGGACGGGCCGGCGGCGCATCGTCTCCCGGCGACCCGCATCCTCGGCGTGCCGGTGAGCGTCATCGACATGCCGTTCGCTGTCCGCACCGTCATCGGCTGGGCGCGGGCGCGGCGCACCAGCATGATCTGCGTGCGCGACGTGCACGGCATCATGTGCGCCCAGGACCAGCCCGATCTGAGGGCCGCGCACGAGCGGGCCAGCATGATCACACCGGACGGCGCGCCGCTCACGATCATCAGCCGGTTCTTCCGCGCGCACGGCACCGGCCGCGTGCCGGGCCCCTCGCTGATGGAGGAGATGTTCGCGGCCACGCAGAACACCGGAATCCGCCACTATCTCTACGGCGGCAAGGAGGGCGTGGCGGAGCAGGTCGCGTCGAATTTCGCCCGCAAATATCCCGGTACCGAGGTCTGCGGCCTCGCTTGCCCGCCCTTCGGCACCGTCGCGCCCGATCTCGACGCGCGGCTCACCGATGCGATTAAGACGGCCGAGCCGCACATCGTCTGGGTCGGCATGTCGACGCCCAAGCAGGATATCTGGATGAACGATCACCTCGATCGTTTGCCGGGCATGGTGCTGATCGGTGTCGGCGCCGCCTTCGATTTCCATTCCGGGGCGGTGAAGCGTGCGCCGAAACTCATGCAGGTGCTCGCCCTCGAATGGCTGCACCGGCTCCTGAGCGAGCCCCGGCGGCTGTGGCGGCGCTATCTCGTCATGGCGCCCGTCTTCCTGTGGAAGATCGCGCGCCAGCCCGAGCCGCGCCGGTCGTAAGGAGCCCTCTGTTGCGCGTCCTCATCGTCCACAACCACTATCAGATCCGGGGCGGCGAGGACGCGGTGGTGGAGCATGAGGCCGCGGCGCTGGCCGAGGCCGGCTGCACGGTCGAGACCCTGGCCTTCCACAACGACGACATCCGCACGCCGCTGGATCGCCTGCGCACGGCGTTCGAGGCGCCGCATGCGCCCCGCGGCATCGCCCGCGTCGTCGCGGCAGTGGAGCGCTTCCGGCCGGACGTAGTCCACGCCCACAACACCTTTCCGCTGGTCTCGCCCGCCATGCATGGGGTGGTGCGGGCGCTCGGCCCGGTGACCGTGCAGACGCTGCACAATTTCCGCCTCGCCTGCGCAGGCGCCATGCTGATGCGCGACGGCGCGCCCTGCGAGACCTGCCTCACCGGCTCCTCCTACGCGGCGGTGCGCCACGGTTGCTACCGCGGCTCGCGGCTCGGCACGTTTGCCGTGGCGCGGATGATCGACCGGCACCGCCGCACCGGCACGTGGACGCGGGACGTCGATGCCTTCGTCGCGCTGACCGAGTTCGCCCGCGGTCGCTTCATCGCGGCGGGATTGCCGGCGCAGCGCATCTTCGTGAAGCCCAACGGCCTGCCCGATCCGGGGCCGCCGAGTGAGGGCCTGCGCGAGGGCATCCTGTTCGCCGGCCGCCTCAGCCCCGAGAAGGGCGTCGAGATCCTGAAGGGAGCCGGCGCGCTCCTTACCGCACCGGTCGATGTCGCGGGCGAAGGGCCGCTGCGGGAGATGCTGGAGGGGGCGCCCGGGCTCAACCTGCTCGGCGCCCTGCCCCGCGCGGAGATGCGGGCGCGGATGGGCCGGGCGGTAGCCCTCGTCGTGCCCTCGCTCTGGTACGAGGGGTTGCCGATGGTCGTGGCCGAGGCCTATGCGGCGGGCACCCCGGTCATCGCCTCACGGATCGGTGCGCTCGCCGGTCTCGTCGAGGACGGCGTGACGGGCCTGCTGGTGACGCCGGGCGATCCGGCCGACCTCGCCCAGGCCATCGAGCGGTTGCGAGCCCGGCCGGAGGAAGCCCGGCGGATGGGCGCGGCCGCCCGTGCCGCCTACCTGCGCGACTGGACCGAGACGGCGACGACCGCCACGCTGCTGACGGTCTATCGCTCGGCGCTCGCCGCACGGATGCGGGACGGGCGCGCCATCGCCTGAGGACGCGCGGCTTATCGGAATACGAGCAGGTCCGCGGATGGGGTCCGACCTCATCCCTGATCCGGTCGACCCCTTCGGCATGACGGAGCTGGGTTTCGCTCAAGCGCCGCGCCGGCCGAGCGTGACACTTCCTGCTTCGATCGAACGACCACCGTATCGCGTCGCTAATCCCGCGACCGGTAGCGCAACCTCTGCTTTTCGAGTTCGGACACCACCTGCTCGGGTTCGAGGCCGTCGTCGTAGGGAGCGTTCTTGAGTTCGTGCAGAAGGAACAGCATCGCGAGAAATCCGACGCCGATCGCTCCACAGATCACCAACGACAGGCCCGTCATCGCTCCCCCATGCACCGCCTGCTGCTTATTAACCTAAATTACTCTCGGCCGCGAAGGGATTGCAAGCGGATCTAGGCTCGCCCGCTGCGTGTGCGGCGAAGTGCGGCAGATCGGATCACCGGCACGCCATCAGGCTGATCTTGGCGGCCATCACCCGGCAGCCGGCGGGAGAGAACGCGCCCTCGTGGCCGAAGCCCGGAACGCTCACGCTTTCGCAGTTCTCGGCATAGGCGCGCCAGCCGAGCATCGGGTCGAGCGCAGGGCCGACCGGAACACTCTCGCTGCGGACGATCAGCACCGGCCCGGGATGGGGGCGCGGCTCGTAGGCCAGGGCGAGCGCGTCGAGTTCGTCGGTCACTTGCCAGAACGCGTCCTCCGGGCTCGGGGTGGCGAGCCCCACCCGGTTCAGGGCGCGCCGCAACCCGCGCCAGGCGCGATGCGAGCGGAACCAGAGATGGGCCCGCGAGCCGAGGTAGCCGATGCCGTCGCGGCGGACGTGGCGGATGAGCGCGGCGAGCCGGCCGCGCCGGTAGGCCACCATCACCCGCATGCGCGCGAGCGGCTTGAGGCGCCTGATATAGCCGGGCTCCCAGCAATCGATCAGGACGACGAGGGCGACGTCCCGGCTGCCCTGCGCGAACTGCCGGGCGATCTCGAAGGCGAGAACGCCCGAGCGACAGAACCCGACGAGGCGGATCGGCCCCTGCGGCTGCGCGGCATCGATCGCCTCGCGATAGGCGCCGGCCAGCCGCTCCAGGGTTTCCTCGTGGGGCGGAACCCGGCTTTCCAGTTGCAGCGTCGCGAAGGGATGGTCCGCCCCCAGGGCCTCGGACAGGGGCCGGTAGAGTTCCTGATCGGCCGCGGCGTGGTGGATCGCGGTGAAGCCGGGCCGCGCCTGCGCCGTCGGCTCCTGAAGCGCGCGGTGCCGCACGCCCGCCGCCGCCTCGCCGCTGAGGAAGGCGCAGAGCCGTGCGACCGTGCCCGCCTCGAAGAACGACCAGAGCGGAACGGTTCGGCCCGTCGCCGCCTCGATCCGCGCGACGACGCGGGCGGCCAGCAGCGAGTGCCCGCCCGCCGCAAAGAAATCCTCGTCGTCGGACAGGTCGGGGCGGCCGAGCATCTCCCGCCAGATCGTGCGTATCGTCGGCAGAAGTTCGCCCGCCGCCTCGCCCGCCGAGGGAGGCGGCGTCTCAGGGGCAGGTGCCGCAACCGGCGTCACCCGCGCGGCCGTCTCCTCCCCCTCCGGCTGACCCTCTTCTCGGGATGCCTGTTCACGCTCGCCCGCGATCCCTCCCCCGCCCCTTCCCAGAGGGGCCGGATCAGGCAGCCGCGCCCCGACCGCCGCGCGAGCCGCCTGCTCGAAATCGGCGAGCAGGCCGGCGACGGTCTCCGCCGCGTAGAGGCCCGCATCGTACTCGCAGATCAGGCGCCAGCCGGCCTCGCCCGGCGCGAGTTCGAGATCGAGGTCGAAAAAGCTGCCGGTGGCGGCGTAGTCGAGATCGACGAGGCGGATCGGGGCCGGCTCCCCGACTGAGGACCCGCCGGACGGCGTCGCCTGGGGCGCCGGCCGCATCCGGACGTTGGCCGAGACCAGCGGCGGCCGCAGCCCGTCGCGGCAGGGCGCCAGCGCCTGCACCACCCGGTCGAAGGGGGCGAGCGCGTGATCGCAGGCGTCGAGGATCGTCCGGCGGGTCGCCGCCAGCCGCTCGGCGAAGCTCTGCTCCGCTTCGACACGGGTCCGAAGCACCAGCGTGTTCACAAAGGTGCCGACGACGCCTTCCAGCTCGATCTCGTCGCGCCCCAGCACCTGCGTGCCGATGGCGATGTCGCCGCGCCCGGTGCGCGCGCTCAGGAGCCCGAACAGGATGGTGCAGGCGAGGACGAAGGGGGTGGCGCCCTGCGCCCGCGCGTACGCTTCCATGCGCGCGCCGAGATCGGCGGAAAGCGGGCGGGTCTCGGCGGCGAAGCGGCGCTCCCGGCCGGGGCGGCGGGGATGGTCCGGCGGCAGCTCGAACGGGATGAGATCGCGCAACGAGCGTGCCCAGAAGGCGAGGTCGCGTTCCGCCGCCTCGGCGAGGGCCGGGGAGATCTCCCATTCCGCGAAGTCGGCATAGTGCAGGGCCGCAGGCGCCAGAGCCGGTACCTGTCCCCGGATCAGGGCGCCGTAGATCGCGACGAACTCGCGGGCCAGCACCACCATCGACCAGCCGTCGCAGATGCTGTGATGGGCGGTGACGAGCAGCAGGGAATCGCCGCGCCCGAGCCGCAGCAGCGTCACCCGCACGAGCGGCGCGCGGGCCAGATCGAAGGGCTTCCCGGCCTCCGACTCGGCGATCGCGCGCGCCTCGCCGAGGCGGTCGCCGGGCAGGCCGGAGAGGTCGATTTCGGAGAAGGCCAGCGGCACCGTTCCGGCGATCCGCTGCACCGGTCGCCCGCCCTCCCCGACGATCGACGTGCGCAAAGCCTCGTGCCGGTCAAGCAAGAGGCGGAAGGCACGGGTGAGGATCTCGGCGTCGAGCCGTCCGGCGATGCGCCAGCGGGCGGCGACGTGCAGGCTCGGATCGCCCGGCCTCAACTGATCGAGCAGCCAGAACCGCGTCTGGCTGTGGGAGCAGCGGGCCGTGAAGGCGTCGCCGCCGTGAACCTCGCCGGTCATGGCCGGCGATTCCTGCGTGAAATGCCGCATCCCGCCCGCCCTCACGCCTGACCGACCGCGGCGCGGTCGGCGTCGGCGGGCCTCGGGCGCCGGATCGACGGGATCGGCGCGCGCGCGGCGGCCGGTGTTTCGCGCCCTTCCCCGAGGCGCCCGTGCAGCAGGGCCGCGACCCGGGCGATGGTGCGTTCCTGAAACAGATCGCCGGCCCCGAGCGGCAGGTTCTCCCGCCGCGCCCGCGCGACGATGCGGAACACGCTGAGCGAATCTGCACCCAACGCGATCAGGTCGTCGTCCCGCTCCACACTGGCGAGCCCCAGCACCTCCCGCCAGATCGCCGCGAGGGTGGTCTCGAGGCCGTCGTCGGAGGTCGGGACCGGAGCGGGCTTGAGGGGAAGCTTGATCGCGGCGGCCGGCTCGGCCGAACCGGTGGGCCGGGCCTCGGGAGCGGGCAGCGCCCGGCGATCGACCTTGCCGCTCGCCGTCAGCGGCAGGGCCGACAGCCGGACCCATTCTGAGGGGATCATGTAATCGGGGAGTTCGCGGGCGAGCGCGGCGCGCAGATTGCGCAGGGTGGGCGCCGCCTCGCCCTCGGGGCGCACGAAGTAGCAGACGAGGCGATCCTCGCCCGCCGCGTCAGGGCGCAGCACCACGACGGCGTGCAGCCCGGTCTGGCGCAGCAGCACCGCCTCGATCTCAGCGGGCTCGATCCGGTAGCCGCGCAGCTTGATCTGGTGGTCGGCCCGTCCCAGGATCTCGACGCGTCCGTCCGGCCGGTAGCGGGCGCGGTCGCCGGTCCGGTAGAGTTGCGCCCCGGCGCATTCCGGTAGCGTACTCGCGGTGAAGCTGCGCTGCGTCAGGTCCGGCCGTCCGAGATAGCCGCGGGCGAGCCCGATCCCGCCGATCAGCAATTCACCCGTGACCCCGACCGGCACCGGCTCGCCCTGCGCGTCGAGGATGAACAGGCTGGTGTTGTCGATCGGCCGCCCGACCGTGACCGTCTCCTCCCCCGGATCGACCCGCGCGGCCGAGGACCAGATCGTCGTCTCCGTCGGCCCGTAGAGGTTCCAGAGTTCGCCTCCGCCCTCGGTGAGGCGCCGGGCTAAATCGAGCGGAAGCGCTTCGCCGCCGCACAGCATCTTGAAGCCGGGACGGGAGCGGAAACCCGCCTCCAGCAGGAGCCGCCACGTCATCGGCGTCGCCTGGAGCATGGTGGCCTCGTCCCGTTCCAGGCGGGCGAGGAGGGCGTGGCCGTCGCGCGCTTCCTCGGCCGAGGCGAGCACGATCTGGGCGCCGCGGATCAGCGGCAGCAGCAATTCGAGCCCGGCGATGTCGAAGGTGATCGTCGTCACCGCCAGCAGCCGGTCGTCGCGTGCGATCCCAGGTGCCCGCGCCATCGAGAACAGCAGGTTCGAAAGGCCGCGATGCAGCACCTCGACGCCCTTCGGCGCGCCGGTCGTGCTCGACGTGTAGATCAGGTAGGCGGCCCGCTCCGCCGGCACGCGCGGGAAGCGGGTCGGCGCCGGCCCGTCGAGACGATCGACCTCGATGATCCGGGGGCCCTCCGGCAGGAGCGCGCGGTCGGCCGCAAGCGTGAGCATCGCGCCGATCCCGGCATCGGCGACGATTCCCGCGCGGCGGGCAGGCGGCATGGCCGGGTCGAGCGGGACGTAAGGGATGCCGGCGCGCAAAGCGCCGAGCATCGCCGCGACGAGGCCGGGCGAGCGGCGCATGAGCAGGCCGACGCGGGCCCCCTCGGGCAGAGCGCTTCCCTGCAACGCCGCGGCGACGCGATCGGCCCAGCGGTCGAGGGCGCCGTAGGAGACGGTCTCTTCGCCGAAACGGATCGCGATCCGGTCCGGGTCGCGCCGGGCGTGGAGCCTGAAGGCCCGCATCGCCCCGACCCTGAGCGGATGGGCTGTCTCGGTCGCGTTCCAGGCCACCAGCATGGTCTGCCGCTCGGCCGCATCAAGCAGCGGAACGCGCCCGACCGGCTGCGCGGGATCGCGGGCGAGATGCTCGAGCAGGGTGAGGTAGTGCCCGATCCAGCGCTCGATCGTCGCCGGATCGAACAGGGCGCGGTTGTAGGTGGCCTCAACGGTCAGCCCGTCGGACGTTTCGGTGAGACTGACGGTGAGTTCGAACGTCGAGAAGCGCTTCGGCGCGGGTGCGAGCGTGCCGCGCAGGCCCGCCCCGAAATCGATGGCGTCGGCGAAACGCTGGAGGTTGAACTGCACCTGCGCCAGCGGCGGGCGCGCCGGATCGTGCGGCCGGTCGAGATGGCGCAGCAGCCGCCCCAGGGTGCAATCGGCGTGAGCGGCGGCCTCGGCCAGGGCCGCGCCGGTGCGGGCGAGTTGGGCAGCGAAGGGTTCGTCCGGGTCGAACCGGGCCCGCAGCGGCAGGAAATCGGCGTGGTGCCCGACGAGGTCCGGCTCGCCGCGGCGCGGCTGGCCCGCCATCGGCACGCCGACGACGAGATCGTCCTGCCCCGAGAGCCGGGCAAGGAGCACTTGAAAGGCCGCGAGCAGCGTGGCGTTCAGCGTCTGCCCCTGGCGCGCCGCCAGCGCTTTGAGCGCGGCGACGAGCGGCGGAGGCAGAGCGGCGCTTCGGGTGTCGCCGGCAAAGCCGCGCAGCTTCGGCCGCGGATGGTCGGCCGGCAGGTCGAGCGGCTCGGGCAAGCTCGCATAGAGCCCGGCCCAGTAATCCAGCGCCCGGCTCGCCTCCGCCTCCGATGGAGCACAGCCCGTGGTCTGCGGGGCCGGCGCCAACTCCTCCGGCGCGGCGCGGTAGGCGCTCGCGATCGCGTCGGCCAGGACCGCGAAGGACCAGCCGTCGCAGGCGATGTGGTGGGCCGAGAGGACGAGGACGTGACGCCGCTCGCCGAGGCGAACGAGGTCGGCCTGCGCCACCGGGCCGGCGACGGGATCGAACGAGAGGCCCGCTTGTGCGTGAAGATGTGCCGCCAGAGCAGCCTCCGGATCGGAGTCGCCCGCGAGATCGATCCATCGCACCGGCACGAGGCCCGCGGGATCGATCCGCACGGTCTCGCCGCTCGGGGAAAAGCGGCTGCGCAGGGCGTCGTGGCGGCCGAGCACCGCTCTCACGACGGAGAGAAGCCGCTCGGCGTCGAGCGGGCCGTCGAGCCGCAGGGTGACGATCTCGGTCATCGCGGCATTGGCGTCGGCACCGAACTGCGCGGCGAGCCAGATCTCGGCCTCCCCGTCGGTCAGCGGCCGCTCTGCCCCGCGATCCGCCATCGGCAGAGCCGGCGATGATTGCGGCTCGGGCCGGCTCACCCGCGCGGCTGTGAAGGTCAGCGCGAGCGTGCGAAGCTGCTCCTCCACCACGCGGCACACGGCATCGAGCTGATGCCGGAAGACCTCCTGCAGTTCCTCCGGCGTCGGCGTGGCGAGGGGGACGACCGGCCGCCCCTCCCCGTCCGAACCGGGCGCGGCGTAACGGGCTGGGATCGACTGGAAAACAGCCTCGCCGTCGATGCAGGACATCCCGATCCTCGTCTGGCCGTGCGGCTCATCGGCGGAGGTCGGGCATCCCGCACCGGACGCCAGCCGCGCCGCCGGGTTGGAGCCGGGCGCTCTCGGCGATCGGGCGTCCGATGAGGCACACCTGCCTTCGCGTGACGAGCAGGAGGGTCATCGCGTCGCCGGGAGTGTGAGGACCGGTGTCTCGACCGGTTTTCCGCAAGCCCCCGAGAGACGTTACTACGACCATACCAGCGGGACGGCGGCGATCATCTGCCTCCTTGGGAGTAGTGCTTCTCCACTCTGCGCGCTTCATCGCGCAGGCCGGTCGGTGCTCTTCGAGGCGTAGTCCTAGAGTGCGGAATTCGACCGTGCTTCCGACGAGGCGGTTCCGGAGAGGCGCGCCTCGAGCCGCTCGATCGCCGCGCTCACCAGTGCCTTCGAGGCGTGCAGCGTACCGAGTTCGACCGAGGACATCGCCAGCAGCACCGGCAGGAGGTTGTCGCTCGGCCGGCCGTCGTCGCGGAACAGGCGCAGATCGTCGTCGGGCTTGAGGCCGACGCTGTCGGCGATCCGCGCGGCGTAGTTGCGGATGCGCGTCTCGTCGTTGGCGCAGACAGGGGCCGGGAGGCTGAGATCGAGCAGGCTGCCCTTCGGCAGCGAGGCGGCGATCGAGGGCAGTGCTGCCGCCTCCGCCGTGAGCCGGTCGGGCGCCAGCAGGGCGGCAGGATTGGCCGCGCCGGAGGCGACGAGAGTACGGGCCGGGTTGACCGCCGGCGGAGACTTGGCCGCGATCTTCGGTGCCTCGGTCAGGCCCGTCGCGATGTCGGCGGCCGGCCTCGGCACGGAGACGGTCGATCCTGCCACGGCACGGGGCGCCCGGCCGGGATGCCCGGCGAGCCGCGCACGGGCCGACCAAGGTTGCACCCGCAGCCCCGCGGCGGCGCTCGGCGCGGCCCGCGCGACCCCGCCCCGCCCATGCCGCGCGAGGAAGCGGGCGCGCAACGTTCCGCCGATGCCCCGTGGTGCGGTCGTCGTCGACACGGCGGGCCCGGCGGCTTGGCGTGCCGGCGGCCTCGGCTTTCCGCCGACGGGCGCGGCAGCGACGGGGCGGGCCACGCCGCACTCGGCGGGCGCCCAGCGGCGCACGATGGCGAGTGCCGAGCGGCGTCCGTAATCACGCTGGTAGCGGCGCAGGAGCTGCACCGCCGCATCCGCCCCGTCGGCGGCGGTCGCGAAGCCGGTATGGCCCTCCGCGTCGCCGCCGAGCTCGCCGCTCCACCGCGCCTGTTTGATGCACCAGTAATTGTTGAGCCGCACACAGCGGGCGACGAAGCCCGGCTCCGTCGCCGCGTGCCGGACGACGAAGGCGAGCGAGCCCGGCGCGAGGTTCTCGCCCGCCTGTTCCCGCCAGTTCGAGACGGCCCGCGCCACGAGGCTGAAGCTCGGCGCGGGCGCCGGGGCCGCCTCGGCCGCGCGGGGGAGAGGCGGCAGGCGCGCCCGAGCCGTGTCGAGCGCGGGCTCGATCCGCGGCAGCAGCATCGTCACGGCGAGGAGCGTTTCGAGGAGCACGCCGGTCTTCCCTACGCGGTGTCAGCTCGGCTGTTCTCGTTGAGGAACGGCGCAAGAGGGCGAAGGGTTCGGTGCCCGAGCATCATCCCGAACGGTGCTTGCCGGCTTTCGGGACGATGCTCTCGCTGGCAAAGCACCTCAATCGTCGTCCATCAATCGTCGTCCATGTCCGCCGCGAGCTGGCGCGGGCGCACGAACCGCAGGAGACGCCCGCCGCCCGCGGCGATATCCTCCCAGCCCTCCGCGTCGAACGCGAACACGGCGAGCGCCGCGGTCGGAAACTTCTCGCGTAGTTCCTTCTGCAAGTCCTTCGGCCCCTCGCCGACGAGTCGCAGGGCGAGATCGCCGAGGCCAGGATTGTGGCCGATGACGAGCAGGGTCGCCGCCTCCGCCGGGGCGGAGCGGATCGCGTCGAGAATGCGCGCGGCCGGCGCCTCGTAGATCGAGGGCACCGTCTCCATCGGCGTCTCGGGAAGCTCGGCCCGCAAAGCCGCCCAGGTCTCCTGCGTGCGCCGGGCCGGCGAGACCATGACATGGTCCGGCGTCAGCCCCTCGCGGGCGAGGTAGGCGCCCATCAGCGGTGCGGCCTCCCGACCGCGCCCATTGAGCGGGCGGTCGATATCGGCCACGCCCTGCGGGTAGGCGGATTTGGCGTGGCGCAGGAGGAGCAGGCGGCGCATCATTGGAACCCGACCACGGCGTGCGGAACGTAAGGGGCTTCGAGCCGGGTGATCTCGTCCGGCATCAATTCGAGGTCGAGGGCCGCCGCCGCGTCGTCGAGGTGCCCCGGCTTCGAGGCGCCGATGATCGGGGCGGCCACGCCCCGCTTCTGGATCACCCAGGCGAGCGCCACCTGCGCCCGAGGCACGCCGCGGTCGCGCGCGACGTCGGCCACCGCCTCGACCACCTGCCGGTCGGCCTCGACCGTGGCGTCGTAGAGGTTCTTGCCCACGAGATCGCTTTCCTGCCGGGCGCTGCCCGCGTCGAAGTCGCGGGTGAGCCGGCCGCGGGCGAGCGGGCTCCAGGGCAGGAGCGGGATGCCCTGGTCGGCGCAGAGCGGGATCATCTCCCGCTCCTCCTCGCGGTGCAGCAGGTTGAGGTGGTTCTGCATCGTCGCGAACCGCGTCCAGCCGTTCAGGTCCGCGGTGTAGAGCGCCTTGGCGAACTGCCACGCGAACATCGACGAGGCCCCGATGTAGCGGGCCTTGCCCGCCTTCACGACGTCGTGCAGCGCCTCCAGCGTCACCTCGATCGGCGTGGCGTAGTCCCAGCGATGGATCTGGTAGAGATCGACGTAATCGGTGCCGAGCCGCTTCAGTGAAGCGTCGATCGCGGAAAAGATCGCCTTGCGCGAGAGGCCGCCGGCATTGGGCTGGTTCTTCTGCGGGTAGTAGACCTTGGTGGCCAGTACGATGCTGTCGCGGTCGGCGTAGTCCTTGAGAGCGCGGCCGACGATCTCCTCGGAGGTGCCGTCCGAGTAGTAGTTCGCGGTGTCGAAGAAGTTGATACCGAGATCGAGCGCCCGCTTGATCAGCGGCCGGCTCTCCTCCTCCCGCAGGGTCCACGGATGCGGTCCCCGCTCCGGCACGCCGTAGGTCATGCAGCCGAGGCAGAGGGGCGAGATGTCGAGGCCGGTGCGGCCGAGTTTCTTTGTCTGCATGGGATCGGTCACGCGGAGGCGGGTCGGAGCCGCTTAACTGGGGCGCCGCAGCGGTCCGTCACCCGCCCCGCCCCTCGCGGCGCATCATGAAGGCGAGCTTCTCGAACAGGCTCACGTCCTGCTCGTTCTTCAGGAGCGCGCCGTGCAGCGGCGGAATCAGCTTGCGGCCGTCGCGCTCGCGCAGGGTCTCCGGCTGGACGTCCTCGGAGACGAGGAGCTTGAGCCAGTCGAGCAATTCGGAGGTCGAAGGCTTCTTCTTGAGGCCCGGCACCTCGCGGGTCTCCAGGAACACCCGCAGCGCCTCTTCGACGAGGCGGTGCTTGATGCTGGGATAGTGCACCTCGACGATGGCCTTCAGCGTCTCGGCATCGGGGAACTTGATGTAGTGGAAGAAGCAGCGGCGCAGGAAGGCGTCCGGCAGCTCCTTCTCGTTGTTCGAGGTGATGATGACGATGGGGCGGATGTCGGCGCGGATCGTCTCGCCGGTCTCGTAGACGTGGAACTCCATCCGATCGAGTTCGGTCAGCAGGTCGTTGGGGAACTCGATATCGGCTTTGTCGATCTCGTCGATGAGCAGCACCGGCCGCTGCGGCGCGGTGAACGCCTCCCACAGCTTGCCGCGACGGATGTAGTTGGCGATGTCCGACACCCGCGGGTCGCCGAGCTGCGAGTCGCGCAGCCGCGAGACGGCGTCGTACTCGTAGAGGCCCTGCTGCGCCTTGGTCGTGGACTTGATGTTCCAGGTCAGCAGCGGCGCGCCGAGGCCCCGGGCGATTTCTTCCGCCAGCACCGTCTTGCCGGTGCCGGGCTCGCCCTTCACCAGGAGCGGGCGCTCCAGCACGATCGCCGCGTTGACCGCCGTGGTGAGATCGGGCGGCGCGACGTAGGACTCGGTTCCGGTGAAGCGCATGGAGCCTCGCGTCGGGAGGGGAATCGAAGCGGACTAACCCGAGGCGAAGCGGCTCGGCAACCGCTCACGCGGCGGTCGACGCCCGGGGCGTTCCCTCACAACGTCTTCCCGTCGTGCCACACGCAGTTCGAGGCCAGAATCCCCAGATTCACGTCCGACTTCTGTGGCTGGGGCAGGGTCTTGCCGTCCATGGCGAGGTCGATCTTGATCTCGACCTGCCCCTTCGTCTCGTTCGAGCGACGCGAGAAGTAGCAATATTGCTGGAACGGCCGCTCCTCGTTGGCCTTGAAGTTCCAACCCGTCACGATCTGCCCGTCGAGATAGGGCACCTGCTTGAACACGGTGAAGGTCGTGTTCACCGGCGCCTGCGAGGCCGGGGCGGCGTCCGTACCGAGCTGCGCCTTGGTCGGCGTCGGCACCGCGTTGGCCTTCTGCGCCGGCAGGCCTTCGAGCTTCAGGGTGTTGTCGGTGAGGGTGACCTCGCCCTTGGTCTTCAGCGTCACGTCGGAGAGCGCGGCCTGCATCGCGCTGGCGATCTTCTCCGCCGCCGAGTCGAACTGGTTCATATACGCATAGCCGTAGCAGGCCGCGCCGATGCCGATCCCGGCCAGCGCCGAGAAGGCCCCGGCGCCGATCGCTCGCAGCAGAAAGGCGCGGGCGAAGTGCATCCGCGCCTCCGCCCGCAGGCGGCCATTGACGTGTTGCGCGAGCACGATGTTCTCGTGCGTGCCGTCGGTGTGGATACTCATGGCCGGGCACTCGCCTCAGGAGCGCTCTCCGCCGAAGGGGCCGCCGGTTCGGCGCGGGAGAGCGCGTTTGAACAAGGATTTCGCAAGGAATTCGAGCCGCTCCCGATCGGGGGCGGCTCGATGGATTTACGCGGTGGCGCCGGTGGTGGCGTTGCCGGAGGTGTTGGCGGGCGGCGGGGGCGGCGGCACCACGGGCGCCGTGCGCCGCTCCAGCGGAATCACCGAGGCCTCCCGCGTCATCGGTCTCGGCTGGGCCAGCGCCATCTCCTGGCGCACGCCCTCGGCGATGGAGGCGAGCAGGTAGGGCGTGGCCTCCGGGTTCACCGCGGCGCCGAGGTCGTCCTCGTCCATGAAGGTCTTACGCACCGAGACCGCCGAGAGAGCGAGGATCGTCGAGGCGAAGGCGGCGCAGAGCGCGGGTACGAACACGAAGATGCGCAGGAAGGCGTGGACCTGCGCATCGTTCACGTCGATCGGATCGACGCCGTAGACCATCGCGGTGAAGGAGTGGAGCTGCGAGCGGTTGACCGAATTGCGGTAGGCCTGCTCGGCATCGGCCACCTTGCGGTCGGCCGCGCCGCGGTCGAGGGCGGCGCGGGCCTTGCGGGCCTCTTCCAGCTCCTTGACGATGGCGCCCCGGTCGCTGCCCGCCTTGGCCACCGCGGCGTTGAGGGTCGCGGTGCGCGGGTCGGTGACGCATTTCAGGTTCGAGTAGCGCATGCCGCGGCTATTGGTGCCGTAGACGCGCTCGCAGCGCTGCGCCGGAAGCCCGGCGAGCTGCGAGGCGTTCTCGGCCGAGCGCCGCTCGATCTGTTCCAGTTCGTTGGTGTATTGCTCGACCCGCGCGTTGGCGGCGGCGATACGCGTATCGATGCTGCTGCGGTCGGCCTGCGCGTCCTTGAGGGCGGTCTTGGCCTTGGCCGCGTCCATCAGGCGGGGATGGAACATCATCTCGCCGAGCTGCGACACCGACTTGGTGGTGACGCCCGCGGCAAAGATGATGCCGACGATGGCAAGCGCCTTCACGAACCACGAGCGCTGGGTGCGCGCCAGGATGCCGAGCGGCACGCGGCACAGCTCCACCGCGGCGTAGACGAGCGGCGCCAGCAGCATGAAGTAGAACGCCCGGTCGTCACCGTCGCTGTAGGTGCCCGCGAACAGCCACGCCCCCCAGAGCGAGGCGCCGATCACCATGAACTCGACGAGATAGGCGATGGCGACGTAGCCCCACTTGATGCGGTAGCCACGCTCGATGTCACGTTGGTGCTTCCAGCGCTGCTGGTCGAGCATCCATTCGCGCCGCTCGCGCTGCACGTCCCGGCTCGGAGGCGTGTCGGACAAGAATTTCATGGGCCAGAACTTCATGGGCCTCAGATCGCTACGGGCCTCCGGCTGAGCGGCGGACCTGCCATCCCCTAACATCGCGTTACCCGAGCGTAAGGGCGTATTGTGCCGAAGTTGTGCCGGCCCGATCGATGAGCGGTGGATGGCGGCCCGCCGCGATCGCCGCGGGTGGAGTGAGCGCGAAAACGGCCGATCGCCCCGGAAAACGGTTGCTCCGCCACCGGCTCGCCGCCCATGATGCCGCCGGTCCCTCCCACGGCATCGAAGATGCAAGGAGCCGGGCCGCCCCTCTCCTCCCCTCCAGGCGTCAGCATATCAGCCCGATGACCGACCCCCTGCAGGCCGGAACCCAGATCGCCGCGGAAGCCGGCGCGCATGCGGGCGGCTACCGGGAGGCGATCCTTTTCCTCGTCACCGCCGGCATCGTCGTGCCGCTGTTCCACCGCCTGCGGATCAGCCCGGTGCTCGGCTTCATCGGCGCGGGCGCGCTGCTCGGGCCGTTCGGCCTCGGGCGCTTCGCCGACGCGCATCCCTGGCTCGCGTCGTTCACCATCGGCAACCGTGCGGAGATCGCGCATCTGGCCGAGTTCGGCGTCATCTTCCTGATGTTCATGATCGGGATCGAGCTGTCCTGGGAGCGCCTGCGGGTGCTGCGCCGGCTCGTCTTCGGCCTCGGGGCGATTCAAGTGGCGGCCTCCGCCACCGTGATCGCCGTGATCCTCATCGTTCTGGATCAGCCGGTGGCCGGGGCGGTGCTGGTGGGGCTGGCGCTCGCCCTCTCCTCGACCGCCGTGGTGCTGCCGGTGCTCGCCGAGCAGAAGCGGCTCGGCACGCCGGCCGGACGCACCAGTTTCGCGATCCTGCTGTTTCAGGATCTGGCGGTTGCTCCGATCCTGTTCGCCATCGCCGTGCTCGGCCGCAAGGATGGCGGCGACCTCGGGGCCGCGCTCGCCCTGGCGCTCGGACAGGCGGCGATCGCCCTCGCGGTGATCGTCGTGGCCGGCCGGGTCGCTTTGCGCCCGCTCTTCCATCTCGTCGCGCGCACCCGCTCGCCGGAGCTGTTCATGGCGGCCTGCCTGCTCGTCATCGTGGCGACCGCGCTGGTCGCGGCGGGCAGCGGCCTGTCGATGACGCTCGGCGCCTTCGTCGCCGGCCTGCTGCTCGCCGAGACCGAGTATCGCCGCGCCATCGAGGCGACCATCGATCCGTTCAAGGGGCTGCTGCTCGGGGTGTTCTTCGTCTCGGTCGGCATGAACCTCGATCCGGCCCAGCTCATCTCGGCGCCGGGCGCGATCCTCGGCCTGTCGGTCGGGCTCCTCGTCATCAAGGGCGCCGTGGTGCTCGTCGGCGCCCGCATCATGAAGCTGTCCCGTTCGGTCGCCCTGGAGGCGGCCCTGCTGATCGGCCCCGGCGGCGAGTTCGCCTTCGTGCTGATCGGCGGCGCGATGGCGACCGGGCTCGTGCCGGAGCCGGTCGGCGGCGCCGCCCTCATCGTCACCACCGTCACCATGATCGCGATTCCCGGCCTCGCGGCGCTCGGCCGCCGCATCGGCGGCCGCGCCTCGAAGCAGCAGGTCGGTCCGGCACAGGCCGAGCCGGTGCCGGAGCCGGAGCAGAACCGGGTGATCATCGCGGGCTATGGCCGGGTCGGGCGGCTCGTCGGCGAGATGCTCAAGCGCCACGCGATTTCCCACATCGCTGTTGATTCGGACCCCGCCCGCGTCGCCGAACAGCGCCGGCTCGGCAGCCCGGTCTATTTCGGTGATTCCGCCAACACGGAGATGCTGCGCCGCTGCGACATCGCCACGGCCCGCGCGCTGGTGGTGACCCTCGACAATCCCCGCGCCGTGGAGGCGGTGGTGCAGGCCGCCCGCGCCGAACGGCCGGACCTCACCATCGTCGCCCGCGCCCGCGACGCGCGCCACGCCACGCAACTCTACGAGATGGGCGTCGACGATGCGGTGCCCGAGACGATCGAGGCCTCGCTGCAGCTCTCGGAGGCCGTGCTGGTCGATGTCGGCGTGCCGATGGGCCACGTCATCGCCTCGATCCACGAGCGGCGCGACGAGTTCCGCACCATGCTCAAGCGGCGGGAAGCGGAGGCGCGGCCGGTCTTCCGCGCCCGCCGCACCGTCGGCAAGGGGCGCGAGACGCCGTCCGAGGCCAAGGCCGCCGAACCGGCGCCGAGCCCGCGGCCGGTCGGCAAGAGCGCCTGAGCGGAAGAGCGCCTGAGCGGAAGAGCGCCTGAGCGGGCTCCGGCCCGCCCTCAGGCGTCCGGCAGCGCGGCGACCAGGGTCCGAAAACGGTCGCCGCGGACCTCGAAGTTCGGGAACTGGTCGTATGAGGCGCAGGCCGGCGACAGCAGCACGACCGGCGCCTCGGTGCCGGATGCGCGGGCGGCTCGCGCCGCCGCCTCGGTCGCGGCCTCCAGCGTGCCGCAGCGGGTGAAGGCCACGCGTCCTTCCAGCGTTACGGCGAAGGCCTCGCTCGACGCGCCGATCAGGTAGGCATGGGCGACGCGGTCGAACAGCGGCGCCAACGGCTCGATGCCGCCCTCCTTCGCCTTGCCGCCGACGATCCAGTGGATGTCGCGGAAGGCCAGCAGCGCCTTCTCGGTCGAATCGGCGTTGGTCGCCTTGGAATCGTTGACGAACAGCGTCGGGCCGATCCGGCGCAGCGGCTCCATTCGGTGGGCGAGGCCGGGAAAGCTCTTCAGCCCCGCCGCGATCTCCGCCCCGGTGAGACCGAGCCGGATCGCGGCGGCGACGGCGGCGGCGGCGTTCTGGAGGTTGTGGTCGCCAAGCAGCGCCTGGATGCCCGAGACCTCCGCGATCACGGCGCCGTCGGGCCCGCGCACCGTACCGTTGGCGCCGACATAGTCGCCCGCCGCGTCGCCGTGACCCTCGACGTGGAGGCGGATGCGCTCGCCCGCGCGACGCTCGGCGATCGCTGCGCAGTAGGGGTCATCGACGCCGATCACCGCGAGGTCCGCGCCCGCCACCAGCCGCTCCTTGATCGCGGCGTAGTTCTCCATGGTGCCGTGACGGTCGAGATGGTCCGGCGTCAGGTTGAGCAGGATGCCGACGCCGGGCTTGAGCGAGGGCGTCAGGTCGATCTGGAACGAGGACAGTTCGACCACGTGGACGCAGGTAGCCGCGGGCGGCTCCAGCGACAGGATCGCGGTGCCGATATTGCCGCCCATCTGCACGTCGCGTCCCGCGTGGCGCAGCAGGTGCGCGGTGAGCGCCGTGGTAGTGGATTTCCCGTTGGTGCCGGTGATGGCCACGAACGGTGCGTCGGGTGCCAGGGCCGCGCGCTCGCGGCAGAAAATCTCGATGTCGCCGATGATCGGGATGCCGGCCTGCTGCGCCAGTCCCACGGTCCAGTGCGGCTCGGGATGCGTCAGCGGCACGCCGGGCGCCAGCACCAGGGCGGAGAAGCCCGACCAGTCGGCCTCGTTGAGATCGGTAACGGTGATGCCCTGCTCGCGGGCGCGGTCGCGGCTGCCCGCATTGTCGTCCCAGGCCAGCACGTCGGCGCCGCCGGCCAGCAGCGAGCGGACGGTGACGAGCCCGGACCCGCCGAGGCCGAACAGGGCGAGTTTCTGGCCGGCGAAGGTGGTGGCTGGCGTCATGGTTTTTATGTCTCTCGTCCCGGCTCAGCGCAGCTTCAGCGTGGCGAGCCCGACCAGCGCCAGGATGACGGCGATGATCCAGAAACGGATCACGACCTGCGGCTCCTTCCAGCCCTTCTGCTCGAAGTGGTGGTGGATCGGCGCCATGCGGAAGACGCGCTTGCCCGTGAGCTTGAACGAGACGACCTGGATGATCACCGACATGATCTCCAAGACGAACAGGCCGCCGACGATGGCGAGCACGATCTCGTGCTTGGCCGCCACGGCGATGGAGCCGAGCAGGCCGCCAAGCGCGAGCGAGCCGGTATCGCCCATGAAGATCTGCGCGGGCGGCGCGTTGAACCACAGGAAGCCGAGCCCCGCCCCGATCACCGCGCCGCAGACCACGGCGAGTTCGCCGGTGTCGCGCACGTAGTTCACCTGCAGGTAGCCGGCATAGATCACGTTGCCGACGAGGTAGGCGATGATGCCGAAGGTGGCGCAGGCGATCATGACGGGAACGATGGCGAGCCCGTCGAGCCCGTCGGTGATGTTGACCGCGTTGCCCGCCCCCACGATCACGAAGGCGGCGAACGGCACCCAGAACCAGCCGAGGTTCAGCAGCGTGTCCTTGAGGACGGGGAAAGCGAGCTGGTTCTGCAGTCCGGCGGGCGAGTAGAGCGAGATCATCAGGCAGGCCGCGCCCGCGATCGCGAATTCCAGTAGCAGGCGGAAGCGCCCCGAGAAGCCCTTGTGCGACTGCTTCGTCACCTTGAGGTAGTCGTCGTAGAAGCCGATCGCGCCGAAGCCGAGGGTCACCGCGAGCGTCACCCAGACGTAGTGGTTATGCGGGTTGGTCCAGAGCAGGATCGAGACCACGGCGCCGGCCAGGATCATCAGGCCGCCCATGGTCGGCGTGCCGCGCTTGGTCAGGTGGCTGGCCGGGCCGTCCTCGCGGATCGGCTGGCCCTTGCCCTGGCGCAGGCGCAGCAGCGAAATGATCCAGGGCCCGAACCAGAACACGAAGAAGCCCGCCGTGAACAGCGCGCCGCCGGTGCGGAAGGTGATGTAGCGGAACACGTTGAGGGGCGTGAGCGTGCCGCTCAGTTCCGACAGCAGATAGAGCATGCGTTCGTCCGCCCGCGGCAGGTTCTTTGTCGAAACGCCCGGCACGGCGTTGCGCGCGGCCGGATGGAACGGCCGGGCGCGAGGGCCTGGCCGATGGAGTGAAGCTTAGCGAACCGCGTTCAGCGAGGCTTCGCGCGGGTCCGGCGCGACCGCGTAGCGGGCTTTGACCGCTTCGACAATGCGGACCATGCGCATGGAGTTGGAGCCCTTGACCATCACGGCATCGCCCGGCCGCAGGGTCGCGAGGACGGCATCGGTGACGCCCTCGGCGGTCGGCGCGGCCGTCCCCCGCACCGGCATCGGCAGCGCCTCGAACAGGTGCGCCATCAGCGGGCCGACGGCGAAGACGAGGTCGATGCCGTTCGCGGCGACCGCGTCCGCCAGTTCGCGGTGGAGCGCTTCACCCGCCGCGCCGAGCTCCTTCATGTCGCCGAGCACAGCGATGCGCCGGCCCTTGGCGCCGGTGTCGATGCCGGCGAGCGTCGCCAGCGCCGCGCGGATCGAAGCGGGGTTGGCATTGTAGCTCTCGTCGACGAGGAAGGCCTCGCCGTCCCCGATCCGAAGCGCCGTGCGCTCGCCGCGTCCGACCGGCGGCTTGAGGCTCGCCAGCGACAGGGCGGCGCGGGCGAGATCGGCGCCGAGCGCGTGGATGCAGGCCAGCACGCCGAGCGAATTCATCGCGACGTGCCGGCCCGGCGTGCCGAGCTGGTAGGTCACGGGAACGCCCATCACGGTTGCATCGACCACCGAGACGTCGGGGCGGGTCAGGATGCGGTGGGCGCACACATCCGCCGCCGCGTGCTCGCCGAAGGTGATGACGCGCCCGGCCCGCGAGGCCTGCGCGTGGGCGAGCAGGCGCTCGTAGTTCGGGTTGTCGCGGTTGATCACCGCGACGCCGCCCGGCTTGAGCCCTGAAAAGATCTCGCCCTTCGCGTCGGCGATGGCCGAGAGCGAGCGGAAATGCTCGATATGCACCGGCTCGACCGTAGTGATCAGCGCCACGTCCGGCCGCACCATCGCGGTCAGCGGCAGGATCTCGGCGCCGTGGTTCATGCCGATTTCGAACACGCCGAAGCGGGTGTCTTCCGGCATCCGCGTCAGCGTCAGTGGCACGCCCCAATGGTTGTTGTAGGAGGCGACCGAGGCGTGCGTGGCGCCTTGCGCCGAGAGCACGTGGCGCAGGGCTTCCTTGGTACCGGTCTTGCCGACGGAGCCGGTCACCGCGACGATCGCCGCCCCGGTGCGGGCGCGCGCGGCCAGACCGAGACGACGCATCGCGTCCAGAACCGGATCGTCGCCCTCACCCGGCACGGCGAGCACGGGGCCGGCGCCCTCGAATTCCTTCGCGCGCGCTTCCGCGACCACCGCCGCGCCGGCGCCCTTGTCCAGGGCAGCGCGCACGAAGTCGTGCCCGTCGCGCGCCTCGCCGCGGATGGCGAAGAACAGGTCGCCGGGTTCCAGGCTGCGGGTGTCGATCGAGGCGCCGGTGACGGCGCGCGGCGCACCGATCAGGCGCCCGCCGGTGGCCGCTTCCAGGGCGGCGGGGGTCCAGAGGGGGGCGTCGCTCATCCGTTCAACTCCGCGATCGCGGCGCGCAGGGTGTCGTGATCCGAGAACGGGAGCACGCGTGGCCCGACGATCTGGCCGGTTTCATGTCCTTTGCCGGCCACCACCAGCACGTCGCCGGCTCTCAGGTCCCGTACGCCCGTGCGGATTGCTTCGGCCCGGTCGCCGATCTCCTCCGCGCCCGGTGCCGCGGCGAGGATCGCGGCGCGGATCGCGGCGGGCTCCTCGTTGCGGGGGTTGTCGTCGGTGACGATGACCCGGTCGGCGAGGCGTTCGGCGATCGCGCCCATGATCGGCCGCTTGCCGGCGTCGCGGTTGCCGCCGCAGCCGAACACGACGACGAGGCGCCCGCTGGCGAAGGGGCGGAGCGCGCTCAAGACATGCTCCAGGGCTTCCGGCTTGTGGGCGTAATCGACGAGGCACAAGCCCCCGTTCGCTTCACCGATCCGCTCCATGCGGCCCGGCACGCCGGTGAGCCCTTCAAGCGCGGCGAAGACGCCGGCCGGATCGGCTTGACCTGCGGGCGTCGCCAGAGCGAGGCCCGCCGCGACCAGGGCGTTCTCGACCTGGAAGCCGCCGACCAGCGGCAGGCGCACGTGATAGTCCTTGCCTGCGTGGGCGAGCGTCAGGCTCTGCGCGAAACCCTCCGTCCCGGCCTCGACGAGGCGGATGAAGTCGCCGCCGCGCCCCGTGGTGCGGATAGCGTGGCCGGCGGCGTCGGCCACGCCGATGACGCGCTCGGCATAGGCGCCGTCCGCGTTGACGATGGTTGGACAGCCCCTCGGCAGCAGCGTCGTGAACAGGCGGAGCTTGGCGTCCAGATAGTCCTCGATCGTGGGGTGATAATCGAGGTGGTCGCGGCCGAGATTGGTGAAGGCGGCGGCCGTCAGTTCCACCCCGTCGAGGCGGCGCTGCTCGATGCCGTGGGAGGAGGCCTCCATGGCCAGATCGGTGATGCCCTCGTCCGCCAGCCGCGCCAGGGTCTCGTGCAGCGTGACGGGGTCCGGGGTCGTCAGCGAGCCGTATTGCGCGCCCCGGTTGGTGACGATGCCGACGGTGCCGAGGCTCGCCGAGTCCCGGCCGAGGCGCGACAGGATCTGCCGCACGAAATCGGCGACCGAGCTTTTGCCGCTGGTGCCAGTGACCGCGACCACCGTCTCCGGCTGGCGCCCGGAGAGGGCGGCGGCGGCGAGCGCCAGCGCCCGGCGTGCATCCGCGACCTCGATCCAGGCCGTCGCCTCGGGCAGATCTGCTGGGCGCGTCCCCTCACCGGCCACGGCGACCGCGCCGGCCGCTGCCGCGGCAGCGGCGAAAAGCCGGCCATCGGCGGCGGTGCCGGGTACCGCGACGAACACGCCGCCGGGCACGACCTTACGGCTGTCGGCGGTCAGCCCGGCAACGGGGCGGCCGGCGATGGCCGCGTCGGCTTCCGGGAACAGGGCGCCGAGAGTCCGGTCGTCAGGCGTCGGCTGGCTCATCGGCAAAACAATCCTCGGAAGCGTCCATGCGGGTCAGGCCGACGGGGTACAGGCTGCCGTCACTGCCCGTCCACCATGGTCGCATGGTAGGCGCCGAGCTTCACCATCAGCGGGAACGGCTTCACCGGCGGATCGAAGCGCGGTGCCAGCCCGAGGATCGGCGCGGCCCGCTCGATGATCTTGCCCGTCACCGTGCCGGAATTGTAGGCGGCCGTGGCGTAGCCGCCGGTTTCGGGCAGGCCCTGCGGCTCGTCCATGATCGTCAGGAACAGGTATTTCGGCTTGTCCATGGGAGCGGCCGCCATGAAGGTCGTGAACAGGCGGTTCTTGGCGTAGCGCCCGTTGATGACCTTCTCGGCCGTGCCGGTCTTGCCGCCGACGTAGTAGAGCGGGATCGACGCCTTCTTGGCCGAGCCCTCGACGGCGTTGAGGCGCATGATGAAGCGCATCGCCTCGCTGGCCTCCGGCTTCATCACGTGGCTGGCCTTGCCCCGCGCGGTGGGCTCGTCGGTCTTCAGGAAGGTCGGCGTCATCAGATCGCCGCCGTTGATGATCGCCGCCACCGCCGCCGCCGCCTGGATCGGCGCCACCGCGATGCCGTGGCCGAAGGCGATGGTGATGGTGTTGATCTCGGCCCAGCGCGGCGGAAGGATCGGCGAGGCCGATTCCGGCAGCTCGGTCCGCATCCGGTCGAGCAGGCCCATCTTCTTGAGGAAGGCGCGGTGGCCGGGCACGCCGACGCCGAGCGCCATCTTGGCCGAGCCGATGTTGGAGGAGTGGGTGAACACCTCCGGCATCGTCAGCACGCGCCCCGTGGCGTGGTAGTCGTGGATCTTCTGCCGGCCCCAGTGCAGCACGCCGCCGCGGGTGTCGAAGGTGGAGTTGACGTTGTACTTGCCGGAATCGAGCGCCATGGCGAGCGTCATCGCCTTGAAGGTCGAGCCCATCTCGTAGACGCCGACATTCATCCGGTTGATGCGGTCGTCCGAGAGCGCGTCCTTCGGCTCGTTCGGGTCGAAATCCGGATAGGAGGCGAGCGCGACGACCTCGCCGGTGGTCACGTCGAGGATCATCGAGGCGCCGGCCTTGGCCTTGAACTTCTCCACGCCCTTCACGAGCTCGTCGCGCAGGGCGAACTGGGCGCGCAGGTCGAGGGAGAGCTGGATCGGCGAGAGGTCGGTCTGTTTGGCCACGAGGCCGAATTCGTTGAGCGCCTTGTTGCCGCGGTTGTCGATGTACTTCTCGATGCCGGCGATGCCGATATTGTCGAGGTTCGTCGCGCCGATGACGTGCGCGGCCGCGACCCCGTTGGGGTAGACGCGCTTGTGATCGGGCAGGAAGCCGACGCCGGGGATGCCGAGGCGGTGGACTTCGAGCTGCTGCTTCGGCGTGATCTCGCGCTTGATCCAGACGAAGCCCTTCTTCGAGGACAGCTTGGCGCGCAGCTCCGCCGCGTTCAGCTCGGGCAGCACCGCGGTCAGCAGTTCGACCGCCTCATCGGTGTCGAAGGTGCGCACCATCCGCTTCGGTTCGGCGAAGACCGAGACGGTGCGGATGTCGGTGGCCAGGATCTCGCCGTTGCGGTCGATGATGTCCGGGCGGATCGCGGTCGTGGCGGCGGCCGCCACCCGGTGCTCGTCGCTGTTGCTCGCAGGCGTCGCCGCCATCACGATCAGCCGCACGCTGATGGTGACGAACACCGCCGTGAAGGCGAGGCCGACCAGCGCCACGCGGGCATGCGAGCGCTCGATGGCGAGACGGAACATGATCCGGGTGAGTCGGGTCAGCGCCGAGACCGGCGGCTCGCTCCGCACCACCCGGTCCGCGCCCGGCTCCGGCACGGCGGCGTCGGCCGCGAGCGCGTCCGGCTGCTCGTGCTGCAGGCCCAGTGACGGACCTTCCTGCAACGGATCTTCCTGGGAAGGATCGTGGGACACGGGGACGCTACCTCGAAACCGCGGGCGGGCGGGTGGAGACGGTGCGGGTGGTGACGGAGCCGGTGGTGCGCGGCTCGTCGCGGGCGCTTCCCGGCTTGTCCGTCGGCGTCACGGTCGGGGTCGCCGTGGAGGCGAGCAGGCGGCCGATCTCGTCGCCGCGGTCGGGCCGGTTCGGCAGATCGGAGAGCCGGGCGAGATGCCCGTTGCCGATCGGCTCGAGGGTGAGATGCCGCTCGACCGCCGCCTGGAGCCGGTCCGGGCGGGTCAGGAGCTGCCACTCGGCGCGCAGCACCGCGATGGCCTGCCGCTCCTTGTGCAGGCCGGTCTTCAGCTTGGAGACCTGACCCGCCTGATAGAGCGTGTCGTACTTGATCGAGTAGGCGTAGACCGCCGAGCAGATCAGCCCGACGATCGCCAGCACGTTGAGAAGCCGGATCACCGCCGTGGCCCCCGTCCCTGTGGAGCCGGCAGGCTCGCCAGCGTTTCGATGGCGCTCAGCGGCGGCGGCGCGGGCGCGTCGGTCCGCTCGCCGGCGCGCAGCTTGGCCGAACGCGACCGCGGGTTCACGTCCGTCTCCGCCTCGGAGGGCAGCACCGGACCCTTGGTCACCAGCTTGAAGCTCTTGGGTGCCGGCCGCTCGACACCCGGGACGTGTCGGGAGGCCTGCGCCGCCCGACCGCTGCGGGCGGAGAAGAACTGCTTGACGATGCGGTCTTCCAGCGAATGGAACGTCACCACCGCGAGCCGGCCGCCGGGCTTGAGCACCCGCTCGGCGGCGTGCAGGCCGCGCACCAATTCGCCGAGTTCGTCGTTCACCGCGATCCGCAGGCCCTGGAAGCTGCGGGTCGCCGGATGGATCGGGCTGCCGGGCTCGGGCCGCACCACGCCGGCCACGAGGTCGGCGAGCTGCGCCGTGGTCTCGATCGGGCCGCGGCGCCGCGCCTCGACGATGGCGCGCGCCACCGCCCGCGAGCGGCGCTCCTCGCCGAAATGGTAGAGGATGTCGGCGAGCGTGGTCTCCTCCTCGCCGTTCACGAGGTCGGCCGCCGAGGGGCCCTCCCCGCCCATGCGCATGTCGAGCGGTCCGTCCTGCCGGAACGAGAAGCCGCGCTGCGCCTCGTCGATCTGCATCGAGGACACGCCGATATCGAGCACGACCCAATCGGCCTGCGCCTCGTCCTGATCGGCGATGAGCGTGTCGAGATCGCCGAAGCGGCCCTGGACCAGCCGCAGGCGGCCCCCGGAGGCCTTCACGAGGTCCGCTCCGCCCCGGATCGCGGTGGGATCGCGGTCGATGGCGATCACGCGCACCTCCGGCCCGGCCTCGAGCAGCGCGCGGGTGTAGCCGCCCGCTCCGAAGGTGCCGTCCACGGCCAGGCCCGGCCGGTCGAGGGAGAGCGCGGCGAGAACCTCGGCGAGCAGGACGGGAACGTGGCGAGCCTGCTCGCCCTTCGGCAGCTCGGCTCTGGCCGTGCGCGGCGCCCGGCTCATCGGCATCGCCCCACGGTGCTCTCGCGGAATCCGTAGAGAGCTCGGGCGCCACCCGGCGGGGGATGCATCATGGGAGCCTGCTGAATGGACGGACCGCAGGGCGGCCCGAGAAGTGGCGACGCCGATCCGCGAGTGGCTCCGGCCATGCGCGCGCAGTCCCGCGAGGCAACCTGGGCGAGTGTTGGCCGATCCAGAACAGGGCGTCAACGGGATGGCGCGGGGTAACATGGGCCCTCGAAACGCGTCAACGAGCTTGACCATGCAGGCAGCTCTGATCTGACCGCATCAAGGTTAACCGAGCGTCAATGAACGGGATGTTTTCTTGAGGTTTACCAAGCGGCGCGATGGCAACTCTCTCGCCGCTGGCGCTGGATGCGCTGTGGCGGAATTCGCGAAACTCGGGAAGCACTTGCCCCGACGGACGCGGGACCGCACGCGTCGGCCGGATCGGGTGGATCAGCCGGCCTGTAAGCCGGGTTCTGTAGGGCCCGTGAGATGAACTCACGGACGTGGCAGCCATTCCTCTGGGACGTCCGTTACCGGCCGCCTCGAGCAACCAACCCGGGCGACGAGCCTGGAGAGAGGGCCTGCCCCCTCCTCGCGGAGAAGGCGTGTCGCCCCTATTCGGTTTTGCTCCCGGTGGGGTTTGCCGTGCCGTCCGCGTTGCCGCGTCCGCGGTGCGCTCTTACCGCACCCTTTCACCCTGACCTTGCGAAGGACGAGCCTTGCAAGGCGGTCTGCTCTCTGTGGCACTGTCCCTGGGGTCGCCCCCGCCGGAGGTTATCCGGCACCGCCTCTCCATGGAGCCCGGACTTTCCTCCCCGTCTGACGACGGAGCGGCTGCCCGGCCGGCTGATCCGGGGCACGGATTGCGCCGCGGGGGGCGCGGGGTCAAGGCTCGGGGGAAACTTTACGCCTCCGCCAGCATCGCCAGCCAATCGTCCTCCGAGACCACCTTCACCCCGTGCTTCTCGGCGTCCTTGAGCTTCGAGCCGGCGCCGGGGCCGGCGACCACGAGGTCGGTCTTGGCCGAGACCGAGCCGGAGACTTTGGCGCCCAGGCGCTCGGCGGTGGCCTTGGCCTCGCTGCGGGTCATCTTCTCGAGGGGAGCCGGTGAACACCACCGTCTTGCCGGCAAACGCCGCCGCCGAGGCGGTCGGGGCGGCCAGCGGCTCGGTTCCCACCTCTTCGAGCAGCGCCCGCACCGCCGCGTCGTTGTGCGGCTCGGAGAAGAACTGGATCAGCGAATCCGTCGCCACGGGGCCGATCTCGCCGTCGTCGGCGAACAGCCGGTAGGCATCGCCGGGCCGCTGCGAGGCGGCCCGCTCCAGCGCCGCGTCGGCCTCCGCCTCGCTGCCGTAATGGGCGAGCACGGCCTCGCGCTGGGACGGCGTCAGCCGCCCCCGCAGGCGCGCACCGAGGCTCAGATCCTGCATCGCCTCGCCGGGCAGCGGATCGAGGGTCTCGAACAGGCGGTCGCGGGTGCCGGGCCCGATCCGCGGCAGTGCCGAGAGTTCGAGCCAGTCCTGGCCCGCCTGCTCCCGCGTCGCCGCTGCGAGGGCCGCCATCAGGGCGGGCATGTCGGGAAAGCGCTTGGCCAGCGCCTTGGCCGTCGATTCGCCGATCTGCGGGATGCCGAGCGCGAACAGGAAGCGGTTGAGCGGGATTTTCCGGCGGGCGTCGAGCGAGGCGAGCAGGTTCTTGATCGCCTTGTCCTCCTCCTCACCCTTCTTCTTGGTCGGCTTCTTCGGCGCCGGCTCGCCCTCGGTACGGCGCTGCGCGGAGAGGGCTTCGCGCCGGGCGACGATCGCCGCCTTCAGCGGCTCGAACTCCAGTCGGAACAGGTCGGCAGGCTGCTTCACGAGGCCGGCCTCGAACAGCACCTCGATATAGGTCTGGCCGAAGCCTTCGAGGTCGAAGCCGTTGCGCGAGACGAAGTGCTTCAGCCGCTCGACCCCCCTGCGCCGGGCAGATCAGCCCGCCGGTGCAACGGCGGATCGCGTCGAGTTTTTTCGTACGCGGGTTGAGTTCACGCACGGCCCGGCTGCCGCAGGCCGGGCAGGTGTCGGGGAACACGTAGGGCACCGCATCGGCCGGGCGCTTGTCGATCACCACATCCCGCACCTTTGGAATGACGTCGCCGGCGCGCACCACGATCACGGTGTCGCCGACGCGGATGTCGCGACCCTCGCGGATCGGCTCGCCGTCGGCGCCGACGCCCTGGACGTAGCCCTCGTTGTGCAAAGTCGCGTTCGAGACCACCACGCCGCCGACGGTGACGGGCTTGAGGCGCGCCAGCGGGTTGAGCGAGCCGGTTCGGCCGACATTGATGTCGATGGCGAGGAGTTCGGTGATCGCCTCCTGCGCCGCGAACTTGTGCGCCAGCGCCCAACGCGGCGCGCGGCTGACGAAGCCGAGCCGCCGCTGGAAGCCGAGGTCGTCCACTTTGTAGACGACGCCGTCGATGTCGTAGCCGAGACCCGCCCGCTCCGCCTCGATGGTGCGGTAATGCGCGATCATCTCTTCGGCCGAGCGGCACAGCTTGGTCCGCGGGTTCACCGGCAGGCCCCAGCCGCGGAACCGCTCCAGCACCGCCGATTGCGTGTCGGTGAAGGGCTCGGAGACCTCGCCCCAGGCATAGGCGAAGAAGCGCAAGGGGGCGCGAGGCGGTGATCGCCGGATCGAGCTGGCGCAGCGAGCCGGCCGCGGCGTTGCGCGGATTGGCGAAGAGCGGCTTGCCCGCCGCCTCCTGGCGCGCGTTGATGGCCGCGAAATCCTCGTGCGACAGGTAGACCTCGCCGCGCACCTCCAGCACCTCGGGGATGCCCTCGCCGGAGAGCCTTTCCGGAATGTCGTCCACCGTCAGCGCGTTGGCGGTGACGTTCTCGCCGACCTCCCCGTCGCCCCGCGTCGCCGCGGTGACGAGCCGGCCCGTCTCGTAACGCAGCGACAGCGACAGCCCGTCGATCTTCGGCTCGGCGGTGAAGGCGACCGCCTCCTCGGCCGGCAGGTTCAGGAAGCGGCGCACGCGGGCGACGAACTCGTCCACGTCTTCGTCGGCGAAGGCGTTGCCGAGCGAGAGCATCGGCACCGCGTGCTGGACCTTGGCGAACTTTTCCGAAGGCTTGGCGCCGACGCCCGCGCTCGCCTCGGTGGTGCCGGTCAGCGCGGGAAAGCGCGCTTCGATCACCTCCAGCTCCTGGCGCAGGGCGTCGTATTCGGCGTCCGTGAGTTCGGGCGCGTCCTCGTTGTAGTAGAGCTGGTTCGCCCGCTCGATCGCCCTCGATAGCTCGGCATGGCGTGCCTGGGCGGCATCCTCGCTGAAGTCTTCGACGGCGGCGGAAAGGGGCGTGCTCGGCATGGGCCGCCTTTATCGCATCTCGCACGCCGGTGCGATAACGCTCGCGGTTTCCAAGACCCCATTCCCGCCACAACTCGACCGTCACAACCCTGGAAACGACGGCTCGGGGACGGATCATGGCAGGACGCATCATCACGGCACTGGCGCTAGCCGGCCTCGCGGGCCCGGCGCTGGCCGCCCCCTGCACCCCGCCGACGCCGCCGCCGGCGGAGGCGCGGCCGGAAAAGCCCAAGCTCCCGGAAAAACCCGCCTGTCTCGACAAGAAGGACGGCTGCCCCGGCTGGGAGGCCTACAGCTACAATGACGCGATCAAGGCCTACAACGCCCAGGCCCAGGCTTTCCAATCGATCGCAGGCGCTTACGTCCAGAAGCTCAACGCCTACGTCAAGGCGAGTTCGGACTACGCGCAATGCGAGGTGAAGGCGTTGCAGCAGTGACGACCGTTACTGAGTTCATCGACTGGGCCGAAGGACGGCCTGGGCGCTACGAACTCGTAGATGGTGAGATCGTATCGAGGCCGTACCAATGCGTTCGGCATGTCGAAACGAAGTTTGCTGCCCAGATCGCCTTGTCCGAAGCGCTTCGCGTGATCCCTCTTTCCTGCGAGATGCTGCCCGGCGGTCTCTGCGTTCCGATCGACACCCAAACCGCCTTTGAACCCGATGCCCTCGTCTATTGCGGGGAACGCCTCGCTCCGGATGCGATCACCGTCCCGGAACCCGTCATCGTCATCGAAGTCATTTCCCCGAGCACGAAACAGGTCGATATCGGTGCCAAGCTGCTCGGCTACTTTCGCCTGCCGAGCCTGCAGCACTACCTCATCCTCGATACTGAGCGGCGCACGGTGATCCACCACCGCCGCAGCACCGGCGACCTGATCGAGACGCGCATCGCCGCCTCGGGTGATCTCTCGCTCGATCCGCCCGGCCTCACGCTCGCTGTGGCGAGCCTGTTCGCGGAGCCTTGAGACGGCCCTTGCTTGACGCTTGCCGAGCGGGGTGCGACAGGCCCGGCCCATCTGTCACGCGAGACCGGACGGCCCGATGTCCCAATCCCTCGACCTCCTCGTCCTCGGCAACGCCATCGTCGATCTCATCGCCCATGCCGAGGAGGATTTCCTCGTCAAGCAGGGCGTCACGAAGGGCGCGATGCAGCTCGTTGACGAGCCGCGGGCCGAGAACCTCTTCGAGGTGATGGGTCCGGCGACCGTCGTCTCCGGCGGCTCGGGCGCCAACACCGCCGTCGGTGCGGCCTTGCTCGGCGCCAAGACCGGCTTCGTCGGGAAGGTGCACGAGGACGAACTCGGTCGGCTGTTCAGCCACGACCTGAAGGCTACGGGCGTGCGCTTCGACGTACCGCCGGCGACTGAAGGGCCGACCACCGCCCGCTGCTTCATCCTGGTGACGCCCGACGGCGAGCGCACCATGAACACCTATCTCGGCGCCTGCCAGGGCCTCTCCCCGGACGACGTGGACGAGGCAACCGTGCGCTCGGCCCGCGTCACCTATCTCGAAGGCTATCTGTGGGATCCGCCGGCCGCCAAGGACGCGTTCCGCAAGGCGGTGAAGGTCGCCCATTCGGCCGGTAACGCCGTGGCGCTGACCCTGTCGGACGCGTTCTGCGTCGGCCGCTACCGTGAGGAATTCCTCGAGCTGATCCGCAACGGCAGCATCGACATTCTGTTCGCGAATATCGGCGAGTTGCAGAGCCTCTACCAGACCGATGATCCGGACGCCGCCGTCGCGGCCCTGCGCGAGGAGCGCGGCGGGCAGGGCACGCACCTGCTCGGCCTCGTCACCCGCTCGTCCCAGGGCGCGCTGGTGGTGCGTGGCGGCGAGGTGCGGGCGGTGGATGCCTTCCCGGTGCGCGAGGTGATCGACACCACCGGGGCCGGTGACCTGTTCGCGGCGGGCTTCCTCGCGGGCTACACCCGCGGCATCGACTACGTGTCGTCGGCTCGTCTCGGTGCGCTCGCGGCGGCCGAGGTTATCGAGCATATCGGCGCCCGGCCGCAGCGCGATCTGCTGGCGCTGGCGCGCGAGCACAAGCTCATCTGAAGACCGTCGCCTCGAGGATCCGGCGCCCGCAGGGGCGCCGGAGAGGTTTCGCGATCAGCGCGAGCCGATCAGCTCGACGTCGAAGATCAGCGTGGCGTTCGGCGGGATCACGCCGCCGGCGCCGCGGGCGCCGTAGCCGAGATCCGGCGGGATCGTCAGGATGCGGCGACCGCCGGCCTTCATCGTGGCGACGCCCTCGTCCCAGCCGCGGATCACCTGGCCCGCGCCGATGGTGAACGAGAAGGGCTGGCCGCGATCACGCGACGAGTCGAACTTCTTGCCCCGCTTGCCGCCGCCCTCATCGAGCCAGCCGGTATAGTGGACGGTGACCTGCTGGCCGGACTTCGGCTCGGGGCCGGTGCCGACCACTTCATCGGTGTAGCTGAGGCCCGAGGGCAGCGTGACGGGCTGGGCGGCGGAAGCGGCACTGGTCATGGCGAGGGCGATGGCTCCGGCTAGGGGAAGGATCGAGCGCATGAATCTCGTCTCGGCGCGTCGTCGCTGACGACGGGGCGCGCGGGTTAGCACGCGCCCGGCCACAAGGCTAATAACGGGCCCGGATGGCACCGCGCTCCATCGCCGGGCAGGCGCCGGCCTGCGGACCGACCACGAGGTCGCCCTGGCGCGGATTGTTAAGGGCAAGCGGCCCCGTATCCTTCCGGCCGATGAAGCCGCCGCCGAGCTGCTCCTCGAAGAAGCCGTCGCCGAAGCGGATGTAGCAGCGGTCGATGATCGCCACTGTGTCGTAGCTCGCCCGGTAGGCCGCCTGCTCCGGCAGAGCGCCCGGTCCGCAGGTCAACGCCACGTCGATGCGGCCGGAGTGATGGTACTGGATCGTTTGCGAGCGGTGCGGCCGTACCGCCACCCAGGGGCCGCCGTCGCGGCTGACGAGGGCGATGTAGCCGGATTTGTTGATGATGCGGCGGGCGCAGGACGCCTCCGCCGGAGCGATGCTCGCTGCCGTCACGGCGAGGGCCGCCGCAATCCCCAGTGCCGTGCTCAACCCGCGCATCGATCCCTCCGCTCCACAGGGCCGAAAGGGAGACATTCCGACGGCCACGCTTTCGCCGACAACCGGGAGCCGGCCCGCGCGTTCCATCGCGCGCGTCGAACACCCCCGCTGTTTCGCTCACGCTCAGCAAATCGCATTCAAAACCGGTTGCCTCTCCGGCAATCGAGTCCGTAAAATCAATTCAAAATGCGAGTGATCGCTGATCCGTCACGCGGCCCCAGCGCCGCATGAGGGGGGTCGCCGGCCCTCGAAGGGAGGATGGATGTGATGGGCTCTTCGCCAGCTTTCGATTCGCGTTGTGCGTGTGCCTCGACCGGTCGGCACGGCTGAGGCGGCTCGATGACGGAAGCCGCGAAGTCCGGGCCGCTGGCCGGCGTGAAGGTCATCGAACTCGCCCACATCATGGCCGGACCGGTCTGTGGGCTGATGCTCGGCGACATGGGCGCCGAGGTCATCAAGGTCGAGAAGATCGAGGGTGGCGACGACACCCGCCGTTCGGTGCCGCCCGCGATCGAGGGCGAGAGCGCCGCCTACATGATGATGAACCGCGGCAAGCGCGGGATCGCCCTCGACCTCAAGAGCGCGGACGGCAAGGCGGTGCTGCGGCGCCTGCTCGCCGACGCCGACGTGCTGATCGAGAACTACCGCGCCGGCACGATGGAGCGGCTCGGCCTCGGCTACGATGTCCTCGCCCGAGAGTTTCCGGGGCTGGTCTATTGCTCGCTCTCGGGCTTCGGCCGTTCGGGCCCCTATGCCGAGCGCGCGGGCTTCGACCTCGTGGCGCAGGGCATGAGCGGGCTGATGAGCATCACCGGCGAGGGGCCGGGCCGGCCGCCGATGAAGTGCGGCCCGCCGGTGACCGACATCACCGCCGGCATCCTGGCGGCGATGGGCGTGCTGGCCGCCCATGTCCACAAGCTGAAGACCGGCGAGGGTCAGGTCGTCGATACCTCGCTATTCGAGGCCGGCATCACCCTCACCTACTGGCAATCGGCCATCGCCATGGCGACCGGCGTCGCACCGGGGCCGATGGGCTCGGCCCATCCGCTGAACGCGCCCTACGAGGCGTTCGAGACGGCAGACGGCTGGATCACCATCGGCGCGGCCAACCAGACCAACTGGCTGCGCCTGCTCGCGGTGCTCGGCGCTGAGGATCTCGCTGCCGATTCGCGCTTTTCGGCCAACCGTGACCGCATGGCGAACCGCGCGGCTTTGGCCCAGGCGCTGGCCCCGCATTTCCGCACCGCGCCCTCCGCCGATTGGCTCGCGCGGCTGGAAGCCGGCGGCGTGCCGGCCGGACCCGTGCTCGACGTGCTCGCGATGCAGGCCGATCCCCAGACGCGTGCCCGCGAGATGGTGGTCGAGGTCGAGCACGCCCGCGCCGGGTGGATGAGCACGCTCGGCCTGCCGGTCAAATTCTCGGCGACGCCGGGGCGGGTGCACGGCCCCGCGCCGCTGCTGGGCGAACACAGCCGCGCCATCCTGGCCCAAGCCGGCTATGACGGGGCGGCGATCGACGATCTGATCGCCCGGGGCGTCGTGCGCGAGACGACGGCCTGAGACGCTTGACGAGGAACCGCCCCATGAACGCTGACGCCGAGACCGCTTCGACCGATGAACTGCTCTTCGCGGTGGATGCGGCGGGCATCGCCCGCATCACTCTCAACCGGCCGAAGGCGCGCAATGCACTGACCTTCGCGATGTATCGCGGGCTGGTGGAGCTGTGCGAGCGGATCGAGGCGGACCACGCGATCAAGGCGGTGATCATCACCGGCGCCGGGGACAAGGCGTTCGCGGCGGGCACCGACATCGCCCAGTTCCGCAGCTTCAGCAAACCGGAGGACGCGATCGGCTACGAGCGCTTCATGGACCGGGTGCTCGGCGGCCTGGAGCGTCTGCGGGTGCCGACCATCGCGGCGGTTGCCGGCGCCTGCACCGGCGGTGGCGCGGCCATCGCTGCGGCCTGCGACATGCGCATCGCCAGCCGCGACGCCCGCTTCGGCATCCCCATCGCCCGCACGCTCGGCAATTGCCTCTCGCAGAACACCCTGAGGCGGCTGGCGAACCTCATCGGCGCGCCGCGCGTGAAGGACATTCTGTTCACCGCTCGGCTCGTCGAGGCGCAGGAGGCTCTGGCGATCGGTCTCGTCAACGAGGTGGTCGAGGATGCCGCGGCCGTCGCGGCCCGAGCGGATGCGCTGGCCACCCTGCTCGCGAGCCACGCGCCCCCTCACCCTCCAGGCCACCAAGGAAGGCCTGCGCCGCATCGGCGAGGAGGGCGCGGCGGAGGCCGCCGAGGGCGAGCGGCCCGGCGACGACCTGATCGTGATGACCTATATATGAGCGAGGATTTCCGGGAGGGCATGGAAGCCTTCCTGGGCAAGCGCCCGCCGAGCTTCAAAGGGCGCTGAGCTTGCGGCGTCCACTTCGTCGGAAAGCGCTCTAGCGGGGCGACGCCTCGGTCCCCTCTTCGCCGTAGATCGCCGCGATCACGGGTTTCTTCGAGCGGATATGCCGGCGCATCAGCCCGGCGAGTTCCTCGCCCTGACGGGCGCGGAGCAGCGGAATCATGCGCTCGTGCTCCTCGACCGCCTGGGCCCACTGCGCCTCGGTCTGGTGGGCACTGTAGCGGGAGCGCTGAATCCGGCCGGTGAGACCCAGATACAGGCTGCGCAACTTGGTGTTGCGGCTCGCCAGCATGATCGCCTCGTGGATTTCGCGATTCAGGCGGAAGTAGCTCGTCTCGTCGCGCGCCTGCCACGCCGCCATCATCGCCTGATGCTTCGCCTCGATCTCCGCCAGTTCCTCGTCGGTGATCGTCCGGCAGGCGAGGTCGCAGGCGGTCGCTTCGAGCCCGGCGATGACCTCGATCATCTCCTCCAGCTCGTCGGGGGAGATGCTCGCGACCCGGGCGCCGCGATTGGGCAGCAGCTCCAGAAGGCCTTCAGTCGCCAGGATCTTGATCGCCTCGCGCAGCGGCGTGCGCGAAATTCCGAACCGTTCGGTCAACTCGCTCTCGTTGACGCGCGCACGCGGCTCGAGTTCGCCTTCGTTGATCAATTCACGCATCCGGTCCGCCACCTCGTCATGAAGGTAGCGACGGCTGATCCCGATACTGGGCTCAATTCTATTCATCGAGCTCTCAAAGAATTTTAAATGCGAAACTACGCGTCGCAATTTCTAGACTTGCGGCTACCGCCTGTCGAGATACGGCGCCGTTCCCAGCTTCGTGAGCCACACGGAAAGTTCCGAACCTGCGAAAGGCGACCATCGCAACGGCGCGCGGGACGGCTTGCGAGTGATTGAATTTTTCATGCATTCAGGAGCGCCGCGGGAGCCCCTTGCAGCGGAGCGTGGTGGCGGGACCAAGCGGACGGGGCCCGCAAGGAAGGATGCGCCATGATCGATCTGTTCAGCGACACCCAGACGCGCCCGACGCCGGGCATGCGCGAGGCCATGGCGCGGGCCGAGGTCGGCGACGAGCAGTCGAATTCCGATCCGACCACCAATGCCCTGTGCGAGCGCGTGGCGGAGATGCTCGGTCAGGAGGCGGCCGTATTCATGCCCTCGGGCACGATGTGCAACCTCGCCTCGATCCTCGTCCATTGCCGGCCCGGCGACGAGATCATCGTCGATGACCAGTCCCACATCTACAACACCGAGGCCGCCGGCTCCGCCGCGATCGGCGGCGTCTCGGTGAAGGCGCTGCCGACGCGGGTCGGGCTGTTCACCCTGGCCCAGGTCGAGGCGGCGATCCGGGTTCCGCAGCGCACGGCACCGCGCTCGCGGCTGGTCTCGATCGAGCAGACGACGAGCTTTTCCGGCGGGACGGTCTGGGACATCGGCGAGATGCGCCTGATCCGCGACTACGCCCAGGCGCGCGGCCTGAAGGCGCATATCGACGGGGCGCGCCTGCTCAACGCGGTGGTCGCCACCGGCCTCTCGGCGGCGGAATATGCGGCCGGCTTCGACAGTGTCTGGATCGATCTCAGCAAGGGGCTCGGTTGCCCGGTCGGGGCGGTCCTGTCCGGCACGCGGGATTTCATCGACCAAGCGTGGCAGTGGAAGTACCGGCTCGGCGGCGCGATGCGCCAGTCGGGCGTGCTGGCGGCAGCGGGGCTCTACGCCCTCGACCACCACATGACCCAGCTTGCCGAGGACAACGCCAATGCCGGCCGGCTGCACCGGGCGATCGCCGACGTGCCGGGCCTGGCCTTCGACCCGACGGCGGGGCAGTCGAACATCCTGTGCTTCACGGTGGAGGCCTTGGGCATCACCGCCTCGGCCTTCGCGAGCGCCTGTCTCGAAGATGGGGTGCGAGTGCGGGCGATCGGAGCGCATCAGATCCGTGCGACCGCCAATCTCGACGTGGATCGCGCGGGCATCGACCGGGCGGCCGAGGTGATCCGCGCGAAGGCCGCGGCGTTCATGCAAAGGGTTTGATGGTCAGGGGCCGAGCGCCCCTCTTCCATTCCGGCACCTCAGGGTGAGGTTGTGGTCTGATAGCCCGTGCTGAAGATGCCGCCGGCTGAGCGGCACTCACCGAGGAGCGCCGCCCGAAAACGCGAAAAGACTACTTCTTGTTGTCGAGGTCCTGAGCCATCTTCAGGTGCTCATCGAGATGCGGCTTCGTCTTGATGGCGAAGGCCTTGAGCGCCGCGTTGTCGCCGCTCTCGGCGTAGCGCTTGTAGAGGTCGGTGGCGTTCTTGTGCGCCGTCACCTGATCGTCGTGATACTGCTTCGTGAAGTCGTTGCCGCTCAGGCTCTTGAGCTTGTCGAGCTTGCTCTGGTGGGCCGAATCCAGGGCGGTCGGAAGGTTGAGCTTCATGTCGCCGGTCTGAACGACGGATTTCAGCTCGTCCGAGGTCTTCTTGTGGTCCTCGATCATTTTCTTGGCGAAGGCTTTGGTCTTCTCGTCGGCCTTCTCCAGGGCGAGCTTGCTCGTCTGATCCTCGAACATGTCGCTGATGACGGCTTGCGTGACGAAGTCCTGAGCCGTGGGGGCGACGCCCATCAGCGAGTTCACACCGGTCTTCTCGCCGACCGATTGCGCATGGGCCGGCATCCCCGCCGCGCCCAGCAGGAGCAGGCAGGCGGCGGCAGTGAGTGTCGTTCTCATGGAAGTCTCCTAGGACAGAATCGGACCTGTCGGAGCAACCGGAGCGGGCGTTCGATGTTCCTGGCGGAGCCGGAGGCGCGCCGTCACGCCTCGCAATTCGCGGTCTCGCGGGCGAGCCAGTCGATGACGCCGGACAGCGCCTTGCGCTCGCTGCCGCCCGCGGCGAGCGAGGCCTCGTAGGCCCGGATCTGCCCGTCCGCGCTGGAACCGCATTCGGTGATGGTGAGGGCATGTGCGATCTGTGCGTTGCAGCCCAACGCCGCGGCATCCTCCGCCACAAGGTCGAGCAGGCGCTCGACGAGGCGTCGCACCGGCACCGCCTCCTCCGCCGCCTCATCGATCAGGACGGCGTGGACGCCGTCGCGCTGCGCCCGCCACAGGTTCTCCATGACGAAGCCGCGCGAGGCGCCCGTCGGCCGGGCGTTCAGCTCCGGGCGGCGCACGCAGAGCCGCACGAGGCATCGGTAGAGCGCGGCAATGGCCAGCGTGTCCTTGAGCCGGGTGCAACTGTCGGCGACCCGCAATTCCAGGGTCGGGTAACGGATCGACGGGCGGATGTGCCACCAGAAATAAGTCGCGTCCTCGACGGCACCCGCCCGCGTCATCACCCGCACGTAGCGCTCGAAGTCGTCGGCCCCGTCGAACAGTTCCGGCAGGCCGGTGCGCGGCAGCTCGGCATAGGCCCGCAGGCGGTAGCCGGCGAGCCCGGTGCGGTGGCGCTCGTAGAAGGGCGAGGAGGTGGAGAGCGCGAGCAGCACCGGCAGGAACGGCATCAGCCGGTTGATTAGGTCGATGCGCTGGTCCGGCTCGGGCACCTCGACATGGACGTGCAGGCCGCTGACGATGGAGCGCCGGCCCACCATCTGCAGCGTCTCGATCATCTTGCGGTAGCGGGCCTTGGCGGTCTCGCGCTGGTCGGTCCAGATCGCGGTCGGGTGGGTGCCGGCGGCGAAAACCTTCAGGCCGTGCTCGCGGCCGATGCCGCACAGGCCGGTGCGCAGCTTGGCCAGGGCCTCATGGGTCTCATCGAAGCTCGCCGAGGGCTTGGAGCAGATCTCGGCTTGGCTCTCCAGCATCTCGCGCTCGACGCCCTCCAGCCGGCTCCGCGCCGCCTTATGGAAGGCCGAGACCGACTCGCTGGGCGCCGCCCGGGTGCGGCTGTTGGCCAAGAACAGCTCTTCCTCGATCCCGAACCGGTACGCGTGTGCCATCGCTCGTCCCACCTTCCGGGTCCGACCCGGTCCGGATGGAAGCAAGCACGGGCCCAATTGGTTCGTGCGTTAACGAACGATACGATCGAGGCGGTTGTTCACGAAGAAATACAGCTCCTTGGCGCCGGGCTCGGTGTAGAGCACCTGCACCTCGCGGCCGGAACGGCCCTCGCCGACCAGCACGTCGGTGGGCGGGCGGCCCTTGAGCCGCACGAGATCGCATTCGCCGATGCCGGTTTGGATGGCGGCGGCCGTGCCCGGCGCCGGGCCGGTGCAGGCGCCGTTGCCGTCGAGCACGGGGCCGAGCGCGGCGGCCGGCGCCGACGGGATCGCGGGGAGCACCGCGCTCGGTGGCGGCGGCGGCGGGATCGGTTCGCGGCGCTCCGCGGTGTTGCAGCCCGCCAGCAGCAGGGCGGGCAGAAGTCCCAGAAGCAGTCTCAAGGCGTCGGTCTCTTCTCCGGCATGGTCGCGCCCGACGCACTTCCACCCTTCGCGCTTCCGTTGGAGCGGGTCTCCAGCGCTCGGGCGAACAGGTCGGCGGCATCGTCGTGGAAGGCGTTGCGCGAATCCGGCCGCGTGTAGAACATGTGACCGCCGGGATAAACCGAGAGCTTGAGGCGGTCGGGCGAGCCGTAGACCGGCATCTGGTCCAGCAGCATCTTCGAGGTGAAGTAGGGCGTCACGAGGTCGGTGAAGCCGTGGGCGACGAGCACCCGCATCCGCCCGTCGAGCGCCAGCGCGTCCTTCAGGGCCCCCATCGCTTCCGGCGCCGAGCGGCCCGAGCCCCAGGTCCAGCCGCGGTTGACCGCGCCGTTGAGCAACTCGTAGCGCATGTTCTCGACACGCCAGTTGAGGCGGCCCTGATAAAGCTGCACCATGGCGGTGGTGAGCGGCGCCTGCAGCGCGTCGAGCACCGGATCCTCGAAGTTCGATTGCGGCGCGGTCGGGTCCGGGTCCCAGCCGGTCACGCCGGTGTCGTAGGCCGAGGCGACACGGCCAGCATCCCGCCCGATCTCGCGCTGGTAGCTGTGGGCGGTGAGTCGCCCGGCCTGGCGCCGCACGGTCTCCGGATCGAGGCCGGTCAGCGCCGAGACCCTCTCGGCGAGCCGCGCCACCGCCGCCCGGTCGGACGGGCCTTTCAGGAGATCGGTGAGATAAGCGCCGGACGCGTAGGCCTCGGCCTCCTTCATGAGTTCGCGGCTCGGTGTCGTGCCCGCGCGCTCCAGCGCCGCGGCGGCAAACGACGGGAGTTTGGTGACAAACCCCCACGGCGTGGTGCGGGGCGGCTGTAGCCACGCGAAGTCGAGCACGGGGGAGAGCAGCACGAGGCCCGACAGGCCGACGCCGACATCCTGCTGCAGCTTCTGCGCGATCAGCGGCCCGCGGAAGCCGCCATAGCTCTCGCCGACGAAGAATTTCGGCGAGGCGAGACGGTCGTTCTGGCGGAGATAGCGGGCGATGGCCGCGGCGAGCACCGAGGCATCCGCATCGACGCTCCAGTACTTCTTGCCGTCGCCGTCCGCCGCGCGGCTGTAGCCCGTGCCGACGGGATCGATGAAGACGAGATCGGTGAAATCGAGCCAGGTCGCCGGGTTCGGCTGAAGCGCGATCGTCTGCGACGGGCTGATCGAGGCGCCGTCGGTCGGCAGGCGCCAGGGGCCGATCGCACCGATATTGAGATAGGCCGAGGCCGCGCCCGGTCCGCCATTGACGCCGAAGGTGATCGGCCGGGCGGCGGCCTCCTCCGGCTTGCCCGCCTTGGTGTAGGCGATGAAGGCGATCTCGGACTGAAGCTTGCCCTCCTCGTCCACCAGCGCGAGGCTTCCGGCGGTGGCGGTGAAGGGGAGCGCGCGGCCGTTCGGCCCATCGATGCTGTGCTCGGTGGCCGCGTCCGGCGGCAGACGGCGTCCTTCCGGCGCCTTGCGCGGCTGGCCCTGCGCCGTTCCCCTCCCCTGCGCTTGGCCGGGACCGTCACCCTGCGCCGGGCCGTGCTGGGCGAGCACCGGCCCCAATCCCACGGTGAGGGAGAGGAGGCCGGCCAGGCAGAGTCGGGCCGTTCCGGCACGGGGGGAGAGGGAGAAGGCTTGCGTCATCGGTCTCTCGCGATCCTCGGGCGATTGGTCGTGCGTGTTGTCGCGCCTTCCCACCGGACGACGCATTGATCTCACGCCTTCTTGGTCCAGCGCCCGCCCTCGTCCTGCTGCCAGTAGGCGATGGCATGGCCGGCGGCCTTGGCGCCGCGCCATTGCTCGCGGGCGTGCAGCAGCGCGTCAGTGTCGGTGCCGTCGAACAGGATGCAGATCCGCTGGTAGCTCTCCGCATCCTCCGGCAGTTCCGCGCCCTCCACGAGGAAGCGGATCGAGGCGCCGTTGGGGTTGGTCTCGCGCAGGGTCAGCACCACGGGCTGGCTCGCCGCGTCCGTGTCACGGTCCGTGCCGTGGGGCAGGAAGCTCTCGTCGGTATAGGTCCAGAGGCCGTCGTCGAGCGCCTGAAGCCGCTCCTCGCTCACCGCCTGGATGGCCGCCTGCCAGCCGCGCTCCAGCGACTTCTCGATGAGACTGGGCAGCACCTTTTCGAGGGGCTGGCGCTGGAGGTGGTAGAACAGGATCTCGGTCACGGCATCAAGCCATATAGGGTCTGCGGCCTCGAAGGCAGTGCGGACGTGGCGTCGCGGCCGCCGGACCCACGGATTGCGCGTCGGCTGAGGAAATTCGCGCTGAACCATGCCGTCGGCGGCGGGTTCGCTTTCCACACCCGATATCAGGGAAGGAAAGAACCATGCCGACCAAGATGATCGCGCTCGCCGCCGCGCTGACCCTCGCCGTTTCCGGGGCGGCCTTCGCCCAGTCGAGCACCGGCAAGGGCGGCACCGGCGGCACCACGGACAGTGCCAGCCCGGTGCGGAACAACACCGGCAACAGCATGCGGCCGACGAACGGCAACCCAGCGGGCGCAACCACCGGCTCGACCGGCACCATGGCTCCCGGCGCAACGACCGGCAACGCACCGGGCGGCACCATGGGCGGTGGGGCGGGCAGCGCCGGCGGCGGCAACAGCGCCGCGGGCCGCTAACGCGAGCCGGAGCGTGAGCGAGGGGGCCGGAGCCGATCCGGCCCCTTTTTCGTGACCGGCGTCAGCTCGGTTCGATCAGGTGCGGCACGAACAATGCTCCGTCGCCGGTGATCGGGCCGTCCGATTCGCGGATACACAGTCCGGCCGGCGCATCCCCGACGATCCAGGCGCCGAGGAGCGGGCGGCGGCCGTCGAAGCAGGGCAGCTCCGCCACACCCTGGCGGATGAAGCCGTCCGCGCCGTAGGGCCCATCCGCTCCGGCGACGCGGGCGCCATCGGAAAAGATTTCGACATTGGCGCCCTCCCGCGAGAGCAGCGGCTTGCGCACATAGGCGTCGCCCAGAGTCGCGCAGGCGGGATCGGCCTCGAAGAAGGCCGGCAGCAGGTTCGGGTGGCCCGGCTCGCGAGCCCAGAGATGGGCGAGCAGGCCCTTGTTGGAGAGCACCATCTTCCAGGGCGGCTCGAGGAACCGCGTCGGCGAGGTCGCCACCGCCGAACCGAACGCGTCCTGAAACGCCCATTCCCAGGGGTAGAGCTTGAACAGGGCGGCGAAGGGCTGCTCATCCGGCCCGCAGAAGGCGCCATCCGCCCGCAGGCCGATCTGGGCGAGGTCGAGCAGGATCGTCGCGCAGCCGGCCTGGACCGCGCAATCCTGAAGGTAGCCGGCGGTGCCGAGGTCTTCCGGACCGCTCGTATCGGCGGCAAAGGCGATGAGGCCGGGCGGCGTGATCTCGGCGAGACGCGCAATCAGCCGCTCGTGGAGTGCGTTGAACTGGTCGCTGCCCGCGGGAAGGCGTCCCTCCGTCAGCCCTTGTTCGAGCCAGAGCCACTGAAACACCGCGGTCTCGTAGAGGGCGGTCGGGGTGTCGGCGTTGTATTCCAGGAGCTTGGCTGGCCCCGTGCCGCCGTAGGAGAAGTCGAGGCGTCCGTAGAGGCTCGGATCGCGCCGGTGCCAGCTCGCCCGAACCGTGTCCCAGACCGGTTCGGGAATGGCGAGCGAGGCGAGGATGCGCTCGTCCGCCACCGCCTCGGCCGCGAAGTCGAGGCAGAGCGCGTGCAGCTCGGCGCTCGGTCCTTCGATGTCGTCTTCGATCTCGGCCAGCGTGAAGGCGTAGGCGTGGCTCTCGTCCCAATAGGGTTCGCCATCGATGGTGTGGAAGGCAAAGCCCGCGTCCCGCGCGATCTCCCGCCAGCCGGGCCGCTCTCCGCAGGCGAAGCGGCGCATCAGGTGCCGCCGAAGGAGGAGAAGCTCTTGCCGCTGCTGCCGAAGCCGCCGAACTGTGTCGCTTTCGCAGCGGCGGGCTTGAGCGTCGCCGAGGAGGCGTGGCCTCCGCCTCCGGTGGAGACCTTGCCGCCCGACCCGGTGCAGTAACTGCCGTGATGACCGCCGTGACCCTGGCGGTGCTCGTAAACGGGTTCGGGTGTCACCCAATCGGAGGCGCGGCGGCCGAGCAGGAAGCCCGCCATGCGGGGGACGGATTGCGGCGGCGTATTCGGATCCGGCAGGCAATGCGACGACCCGTGGTGCCCCTCGCACTCCGCCGCTGACTCATAGTGTGGCGCGGTCGACGGATAGGCCGCACGGGCGGTGGCATAGTCGCTGCGGCACTCTTCGGCCGGGCGAATGCCGTCGGCGGCGCAGGCGGCCGCGTCGACGTAGATGAGGACGTCTTTCGACGGCGCAGTCCGCTCGAGAGAGCCAAGGCCGAGGGCTGCGAGACCCGCGCTCGCGACCAGCACGGTCGAGACGGTCTGCGAGCGTTTGCTCGCGGCCGTGTCGGGCGACGTGACGGCCAGAGCAGGCTCAAGCGGCCTTCGGCGGCCGAAATTGGCCCGAGCCTCGCGGTCGTCCGCCACGGCGTCAGTAGCTCATGCAGGCGGCGTTCACGAGGCCGCCCGCCAGGGAGGCGGCTCCGAGCAGGACAGCGGGCGCCGTTTGACCCTCGTCGATCCGCCGCGACAGGTTCGGCAGCAGCGGCCGCATCAGCCAGTAGATCGCGACCTGCACCACGAGGGCGACGAGCCCCCAGACGATGCAGTCGAGCAGCGAGCCGGCGTAGCGCACTGCGGCTGAGAGCGGGATGGAGTAGCCAAGAAGGCTGCCTCCGAGGGCGAGCGCGGCGGCGAGGTTGCCCTCGCGCACCAGAGTGATCTCCCGGTGCGCCGTCGCGGTGAGGTAGGTCACGAGGTAGAGGGCGGTGAGCCCGAGGGAGACGGCGAAGTAGGCGAGAAAGGCCGGAAGGCCCGAGATCGTCGTCAACCGTGGGTCCCTCTCTCGATCACACCAGGCGGCTCTGGTCGATCGCGGCGGCGATGAACCCCTTGAACAGCGGGTGCGGCTCGAAGGGGCGCGACTTCAACTCCGGGTGGAATTGCACGCCGATGAACCACGGGTGGCCCTCGTGTTCAACCGTCTCGGGCAGGAGCCCGTCCGGCGAGGTGCCGGAGAAGCGCAGACCCTTGGCCTCCAGGCGGGCGCGATAGGCCATGTTGACCTCGTAGCGATGACGGTGGCGCTCCGAGATCTCGGTGCCGCCGTACATCTGCGCGATCTTGGTGTCCGCACCGAGCGTCGCCTTGTAGGCGCCGAGCCGCATGGTGCCGCCGAGATCGCTCTCGGCCGCGCGCCGCTCCAGCTCATTGCCGCGCATCCACTCGGTGAGAAGGCCGACCACGGGCTCTGCAGTCGCGCCGAACTCGGTGGAGTTGGCGCCCTCGATCCCGGCGAGCGAGCGCGCCGCCTCGATCACCGCCATCTGCATGCCGAAGCAGATGCCGAAATAAGGGATGTTGCGCTCGCGGGCGTAGCGGGCCGCGCGGATCTTGCCCTCGGCGCCGCGCTGGCCGAAGCCGCCGGGCACGAGGATGCCGTGCAGGCCTTCCAGGAACGGCGCCGGGTCCTCGCGCTCGAACACCTCCGCCTCGATCCATTCGAGGTTGACGCGCACGTTGTTGGCGATGCCGCCATGGGTCAGCGCCTCGGTGAGCGACTTGTAGGCGTCCTTCAGCCCCGTATACTTGCCGACGATGGCGATGGTGACCTCACCCTCGGGGTTGCGCACCCGCTCGAGGATGTTCTGCCAGCGGTCGAGCTTCGGCTCGGTCTCCGGCTCCATCTGGAAATGCGCCAGGATCTCCCGGTCGAGTCCCGCCTCGCGGTAGGAGAGCGGCACGGCGTAGATCGTGTCGACATCGCGCGCTTCGATGACGGCGCTTTCCCGCACGTTGCAGAACAGGCCGAGCTTGCGCCGCTCGTCCTGCGGGATCGGACGGTCGCAGCGGCAGAGCAGGATGTCGGGCTGGATGCCGATGGAGCGCAACTCCTTCACGGAGTGCTGCGTCGGCTTGGTCTTCAATTCGCCGGCGGACGGGATGTAGGGCAGCAGCGTGAGGTGCAGGTAGCAGACGCTGCCGCGCGGGCGCTCCTGGCCGATCTGGCGGATCGCCTCGAAGAACGGCAGGCCCTCGATATCGCCGACCGTGCCGCCGATCTCGACCAGAACGAAGTCGTAATCGTCGTTGCCGTCGAGCACGAACGCCTTGATGGCGTTGGTGACGTGCGGGATCACCTGGATCGTGGCGCCGAGATAGTCGCCGCGCCGCTCCTTGGTGATGATGTCGAGGTAGATCCGCCCCGTGGTCACGTTGTCGGCGCGCGAGGCCGGCAGGCCGGTAAAGCGCTCGTAATGGCCCAGATCCAGGTCGGTCTCGGCGCCGTCGTCGGTGACGAACACCTCGCCGTGCTGCGTCGGGCTCATCGTGCCCGGATCGACGTTGAGATAGGGGTCGAGCTTGCGCAGGCGCACGCGGTATCCGCGGGCTTGGAGCAAAGCCGCGAGGGCGGCGGAGGCGAGGCCCTTGCCCAGGGAGGAAACCACGCCGCCGGTGATGAAAACGTACCGCGTCATGGGCTTTGGTCCATAAAGGGGCTCAAGCGATTCGCCAAACCGCAACGGTTGCCGCACCCCGCCGGCCACGCGGGAGGCGGCACGGGGCTATGCCCCTCATGCCGTTGAGGAATTCGTCTTCCACGTCCCCGCGGCCGATGCGCCGGCCGCAAGGCTCTTATCCGCAGATGGTGCGGCTGCGTCGCATCGCGCTCAGCGCGATTGCGGCGCGTCCGGCGTCGCCGGTGCGGCCGGCGGGGTGTTCGGAGCGGGCGCCGGGGTCGCCGGCTTGGCCGGTGCGTCGGTCGGAACCGAGGCCGGCTGGCCGCCCTGGCTCGGGCTGCCGCTGCGCAGCGTGTCGAGCAGGTTGTCCGCGTTCACCGGCTTGTCGGTCTGCTGCGTCTGGCCCTGCGGCGTCCCGGTCTCGTCGAGGATCGAGCGGGGCGCGGCGCTGCGGTGGGCCAAGATCGCCAGCGCAATGCTGGTGGTGAAGAACAGGGCGGCGAGGATCGCGGTCGCGCGAGTCAGCGCGTTCGCCTGGCCGCGGCCGGTCATGAAGCCGGAGACGCCGCCCCCGCCGCCACCGCCGAGCCCGAGCCCGCCCTCCGAGCGCTGCAGCAGCACCACGGCGATGAGCGCCAGCACGATGATGAGGTGGACGACGATGAGGACGGTCTGCATTGCGATTCCGGTGCCCACTCGCGCGGACGCTGTCGGTGTGCCGGACTAAAGGTCGCGCGCAAAAGCAGCGCGCCCGCGTATCCGCTGCACGAAGTGGGGGCTCCTACACCGTTTGCCCACCCGCGCCAACCGGCCTTTACGCAAGCGGGCGGGACAAACGCCTCGCGCGCGGCGAACGCGCGATCAACATGAAGGTTGAGCCGAGGCATCGGGAAATGCCGCTCGCCCGCATGGAGACGGCGCCTGGGAAAAACGCCGCAGGAGCATGGTCATCGGGCCATGGCCCGTGCGAGGAGTCGAAAATGAGCGATTTTCAGCACGAAGCCGGGCGGTTCGCCGCCTTCATCGACCGCGCCGACCGCGAGGAGATGGAGGCCGTTCAGGGCGACCTCCTGCGGATCGCCCTGGAGCGGCCCGACCCGGCGGGGCGGGCGCAGGCGATGGATTCGCTGCAGGCCGCACTCTCCGACCGGATCCGGCCGGATGCGATGAGCCCGTTGCAGCAGGCCTTCTACGTCGCGGTGCTCTCGATGATCGAGCGCACCAAGGAGGCGGTGGCGAAGGCGCCGGCCCGGGCGGAATAACCGCGGACCTAGCGCGTTCCATGCGGCAGGCCCTCCTTGTCGTCGATGTCCAGGCGAGCTTCCGCGTGCCGGAGACGATCGTTGCGGGCATCACCGCGCTGAGCCGGACGCTGCACACGGTTGCGACCGTCGAGCGGCACGACGAGGCGGTGACGCCATTCACGGCGCAGCTCGGCTGGGCGCCGCCGGTAGACGAGGAGTCGCTGGTCCCGGCCGACCGGGTTTTCGTCAAGCACGGCTACCTGCCGCCGCCCGCGCTGATCGACCATTTCAAGGCGCTCGACATCGAGCGCGTCCTCGTCTGCGGTGTGCAGACGGAGACTTGCTGCCTCGCCGCCGGCTTCATGCTGTTCGATGCCGGGCTGCACCCGACCCTGCTGCCATGGCTCAGCGTCGGATCGTCCCTCGACCGTTCGGCCTCACTGGGGGCCAAGCTCTGGCGGCATCATTTCGGCAGCGTTCTGAGCGGTCCCGAGGCGCTGTAGCGGACGGGCAGGTCGGCGGCTCAGCGGATCTCGGTGCAGCGCGCGGTCGCAAGTGCCGACCATGCCGGTTCGAAATCGGGCTCGGCGCCATCGTCTCGCTGCGCCGACGCTTCGAGACGGATGACACCGCCTCCACGCTGGACCTCGGCAATGAGCGCCGTCTCCTCGCCGCCCGATCCCACGGTTTCGCGTGTCATCCGGTAGCGGGCGATCGTCGCACCGAGCGACCGGCGTTCCGTCAAGGCGGTCGCGTCTCTGCCGTCTCCGGGCGTCAGCCTGATCTCGAACACGCTGCGCCGGCCCTCCTGCCCGATCGGTTGCAGGACGATGTCCGTGCCGCGTGACTCGGCCGAAAAACCCTTGGGGATATCGACGGTCAGCCGACACCCGCCCGGTGCCGTGATCGCCGCGCCCTGTGCTGCCGTGGCCGTCAGGAGAAGGGGGATCGTTCCGGCCGCCGATAGAAGCGGCCGAGTGCCGAGCAGCCCCGGCCCGATGAGGCTGACGGCGCGGTTCGACCGAGAAAAGCTCACCCCTCGTAGGCGCGGCAGATCCCCAAAAAGTCCTCCGCCACGAGGCTGGCGCCGCCGACCAGCGCGCCGTCGACGTTCTCCACCGCCATCAGTTCGCGGGCGTTCGAGGGCTTCACCGAGCCGCCGTAGAGGATGCGGATCTTGTGCGCCTCTTCGCCGACGAGCTTGTCGAGCATCTCGCGCAAGGAGGCGTGGACCTCGGCGATCTCCGTCGCCGTCGGCGTGCGGCCCGAGCCGATCGCCCAGACCGGCTCGTAGGCGATCACGGTGTCGGCGCCGGTGGCGCCTTTCGGCAGGCCGATGGCGAGCTGCGCGCGCACGATGTCGAGTGCCCGGCCCTGCTGGCGCTCCTCCATCGTCTCGCCGACGCAGATGATGCCGCGCAGGCCCGCGCGCCGGGCGCCCAGCGCCTTGGCGTGGACGCCGTCATCGGTCTCGTAATGGTAGGCGCGCCGCTCGGAATGGCCGACGATGACGTAGGTGGCGCCGAGATCGGCGAACATCTCCGCCGAGATCGAACCGGTGAAGGCACCGCTCGGCCGGGCGTGCAGGTTCTGGCCGCCGATGGCGACCACGGAGCCGTAGACCGCCGCCACGCAGGAGGAGATCAGCGTCGCGGGCGGGCAGATCAGCACGTCGATCTTGTCCGCGAGCGCCGGCGAGAGCCCGTCACGGATCGCCTCGACGGTCGGGACCGAGGAGAGCAGACCGTTCATCTTCCAGTTGCCGGCAACCAGCGGACGGCGTCCCTCGCTTGCCATGGCGTCCCGGTTCTCCGTGTCTCGTTCGAGGACTTACAACGTCTCGGGCGGACCTAGCAGAGCAAGCTTAGGCGCGCAAACCACCTTTGCGATCGTCCGGCGCCCGTCCCGCCCCTGTCCCGCCCCCTTCCCGGCACCCGGACGACATGCCCTTTGCGCCGCCGCCCCGATCGTCTATCGCGGGGCTCGAATTTGTTCCCCGCCCGTGCGGGCAGGGACCCTTGAGATTTAGGCCCGGGCGTCCGATGCTCCAGTCCATTCGCAGTGCCAGCCAGCATTGGCTCGGCAAGGTCGTGCTGTCGGTGATCTTCACCTTCCTGATCGCGGGCGTCGCGATCTTCGGTGTGGAGGAGTTCTTCCGCGGCGGGTCGAGCACGGCCGTCGCCACCGTCGGCAAGACGCCGATCTCGGCCGAGGAGGTCCGCACCGCCTACCAGAACCAGCTCCAGCGTTATCAGGCGCAGCTCAAGCGGACGCTGACGCCGGACCAGGCGCGGGCGATGGGCCTGGAACGGCAGGTGCTGGCGCAGCTCATCACCGAGGCGGCGCTCGACCAGAAGACCACGGATCTCGGGCTTGCCGTGTCCGACGCGACGGTGCTTCGGGCGATCCAGGACGAGCCGAGCTTCAAGAACGCCAATGGTAGCTTCGACCGGGCGCTGTTCTTCCAGACGCTTCAGCGGGCGGGCCTGAACGAGGCGATGTTCGTGCGCGAGCAGCGCTCGGTCATCGCCCGCCTGCAATTGGCCGACGCGATCGTCGCCGACATGCCGGTGCCCCAGGCGATCCGCGAGGCGGTGCACCGCTACTCGACCGAGCGCCGCGACGCCGCCGTGCTGACGCTGGCGCCCTCCGCCGCGGGCGAGATCCCCGCCCCGACCGACGAGGCGCTCACCTCCTACTACGAGAACAACAAGGACTCGTTCCGCGCCCCCGAATACCGCAGCCTCAACCTGCTGGTGCTCGACCCCGCCGCGCTGGCCAAGCCCGACGAGGTGTCCGACGACGAGGCGCGCAAGGTCTACGACGCCAATCCCGGCCGGTTCGGCAAGGCGGAGCGGCGCACGATCCAGCAGATCAGCTTCCCCGACGAGGCGGCTGCTGCGGAGGCGCGGGCCAAGATCGAGAGCGGCGAGACGCCGTTCGAGACGGTGGCCGCCGACCGCGGCCTCGACCCGAAGCAGCTCGATCTCGGCACGATGACGAAGGCCGAGCTGTTCGATCCGGCGGTGGGCAACGCCGCCTTCGCGCTGGAACAGGGCAAGGTGAGCGAGCCGGTGAAGGGCCGCTTCGGCACCGTGCTCCTGCGCGTCACGGCCATCGAGCCGGGCACGGTCAAGCCGTTCGACGAGGTCAAGGACGAGATCCGCAAGGAGATCGCTCTGAAGCGCGTGCGCGACGGCGGCTTCGACAAGGTGCAGGACGCCATCGAGGACGCCCGCGCCTCCGCCAAGCCTCTCGCCGAGATCGCCAAGGACCAGGGCCTGACGCTGCTGAGCATTCCGGCGGTGGATGCGCAGGGCAACGACCCGTCCGGCCAGCCGGTCGCCGGCATTCCGGACAAGGAGACGACGCTGCCGGCCGCCTTCCGCGCCGATGTCGGCAACGACACCGAGGTGCTGCGCACCAAGGCCGGGGGCGCGATCTGGTACGATGTCGTCAAGATCGACCCCTCGCACGAGAAGCCCCTGGCTGAAGTCCGCGACGAGGTGGTGAAGGGTTGGACCGCAGCCGAGATCGAGAAGCGCCTCGTCGCCAAGTCGAAGGAGCTGACCGAGCGCCTCGACAAGGGCGAGGCCATCGAGACCGTGGCGCAGGAGGCGGGCGTGCCGCTGAAGACGATCACCGAGATCGGCCGCAACCAAGCCAAGGACGACCTCTCGACCGAGATCGTCGAGCGCATCTTCACCACCCCGGTCGGCAAGGCGGCCTCGGCGCCCGCCGGCGAGGGACGCGCGGTGTTCAAGGTCACGGCCGCCACGATGCCGGCTTTCGTGCCGGGCACGCCGAGCGATGGGCAGCTCGTGACCTCGCTGCGCACGGCGCTCGCCGACGACGTGCTCGGCGAGTTCATCGCCGAGGTGCAGAAGAGCGCCGGCGTCAATGTGAACCAGACCGCCCTGCGGCGGGCGTTCGGCGGCGAGTACTGAGGTCCCCCTATGACCGAGCCTGCGCACGAGGCCGTAGCGCGCGCCTATGAGACCGGACGGGCGAGCCTGCTCGGCCTCACCCTGGTGGCCGATCTGGAGACGCCGGTTGCGGCCTTCCTCAAGCTGAAGGCGGTCCATGCCGGCCCCGGCTTCCTGCTCGAATCGGTCGAGGGCGGCGCGGTGCGCGGGCGCTACTCGATGATCGGGCTCGACCCCGACCTGATCTGGCGCTGCCGCGACGGGCGCACCGAGATCGCCCGCGACGCAGGCCTCGCGGACTTCGTGGCCGACGAGCGGGCGCCGCTCGCCTCGCTGCGCGCCCTCATCGCCGAAAGCGCGGTCGGGGATGATGCCGAGAGCGCGGCGCTGCCGCCGATGGCCGCCGGCCTGTTCGGCTATCTCGGCTACGACATGGTCCGCGCCATGGAGCGGCTGCCGGAGCCGAACCCCGATCCGCTCGGCGTGCCCGACGCGATCCTGATGCGCCCGCGGGTGATGGTGGTGTTCGACGCGGTGGCCGACGCGCTCACCGTCGTCACCCCCGTGCGCCCAGCGGATGGCGTGAGCGCTCGCGCCGCGCTGGAAGCCGCGCAGGCCCGGCTCGACCGGGTGGCGGAGGCCCTCGAAGGCCCGTTGCCGGTCGAGGCGCGCCTCGACGTCTCGAGCCTTCCCCTGCCCTCCCCGGTCTCGAACACCGAGCCGGACGCGTTCCTCGGCATGGTGGCCAAGGCCAAGGAGTACATCGTCGCGGGCGACATCTTCCAGGTGGTGCTGTCGCAGCGCTTCGAGGCGCCCTTCACCCTGCCGGCGCTTGCGCTCTACCGCTCCTTGCGCCGCACCAACCCGGCGCCGTTCCTGTGCTACCTCGATTTCGAGGCGTTTCAGATCGTCTGCTCAAGCCCCGAGATCCTCGTGCGGGTGCGCGAGGGCAAGGTGACGATCCGCCCGATCGCCGGCACCCGCCGCCGCGGCGCCACACCGGCCGAGGACCGGGCGCTCGCCGACGAACTCCTGGCCGACCCGAAGGAGCGCTCCGAGCACCTGATGCTGCTGGATCTCGGTCGCAACGATGTCGGCCGCGTCTCGAAGATCGGCAGCGTCACCGTCACCGACTCGTTCTTCCTCGAATACTATTCCCAGGTCATGCACATCGTCTCGAACGTCGAGGGCGACCTCGACCCGAGCCACGACGCGCTCTCGGCGCTGGCCGCCGGCTTTCCCGCCGGCACCGTCTCCGGAGCGCCGAAGGTGCGGGCGATGGAGATCATCGACGAGCTGGAGCGCGAGAAGCGAGGGCCCTATGGCGGCTGCATCGGCTATTTCGGTGCGCGCGGCGAGATGGACACCTGCATCGTCCTGCGTACGGCCATCGTGAAGGACGGCCGCATGCATGTGCAGGCGGGTGCGGGCATCGTCTACGATTCCGATCCGCACTCCGAGCAGCAGGAATGCGTGAACAAGGCCAAGGCGTTGTTCCGCGCAGCAGAGGATGCGGTGCAGTTCGCGAGCCGGGCCAAGCGCGGGCAGTAGGCGCTTCGGCGAAACCGGGCGTGAGCCCCCGCGCTGAGGCGGGGGCCGCGCCTCGGCAGCCTCAGGCCGCCTTCACGTCCGCGAGAAAGCTCGCGACCGTGCGGCCGAGCCCTTCGGAGTCGCGGGCGACCTGGCGGGCTGCGTCGAGAACCTGCGTCGCCGCCGACCCGGTCTCGCCCGCGCCCTGCCGCATGCCGGCAACGCTGCCGGTGACGTGTTCGGTGCCGCGCGCCGCCTCCTGAATGTTTCGGGCGATCTCGCGGGTCGCGGCCTCCTGCTCCTCCATGGCCGCGGCAATGCTGGAAGAGACCTGCTCCAGGCCGGCGATCTGCCCGCCGATGGCGCGGATCGCGGCGACAGCCGCCTTCGTCGCGTTTTGAATCGCGCCGATCTGGGCAGAGACCTCCTCCGTCGCCTCGCCGGTTCGCGCGGCAAGCTCCTTCACCTCCGTAGCGACGACCGCGAAGCCGCGGCCGGCCTCTCCGGCGCGGGCCGCCTCGATCGTGGCGTTGAGCGCCAGCAGGTTCGTCTGACCCGCAATCCCCGAGATCATGGCCACGACCGCGCCGACGCGCTCGGCCGTCTCGCTCAGGGCGTGGATCGTCGCGTCGGTCTCCGCGACGCGATCGACCGCTGCCTCGATCAGGCTGATGGACTGGGCGACCTGGGCGGTGATCTCCGCAATCGAGGCCGACAATTCCTCCGTGGAGGCGGCGACGGTCTGGACGTTGGCCGCGGTCTGCGTCGCGGTCGAGGACGCCGCCATCGCCTGCGTGGTCGTCTGGTCGGCGATCCCGCTCATCGAGCGGGCGGTCATTTCCATGTCGGCGGCGGCCGTGTTGAGGCCGCTGGTCATCCGGGTGGCGTCGGTCTCGAAGGCGCGCGTGACTGCGTCGAGCCGCTCGGCGCGCACCATCTTGGCCCTGGTCTCACGGGTCTGTTCGGCCTCGAGCCGCTGTCGGGCCAGAGCGCTATCCTTGAACACCGCAAGCGCCCGGTTGAGGGCACCGACTTCGTCGCGCCGCGCCACGTCGTCCACCGGCGTGGCGAGGTCGCCGGCCGCGAGCCGCTCGGTCGCCTGAACCGCCCGGCGGATCGGACGCGCGATCCCAAAGACGGTGATCAGGCCCGCCAGCGACGCCAGCACTCCGACACCGACGACGGCGACGACGATGAGGCGCATCATGGTCGCGCGCCCTTCCTCCTTCACCGACCGGATCGTCGTCTCGGTGCTGGCCGCATTGACGCTCAGGTGGGACGCGAGGCGCTCCTCGAGGCGTCGGCGTGCGGCCCGCCCCTCGCTGATGGAGATGGCAATCGCCCCCTTCTGATCGCCCTGCAGGGCACGCTCGACGCTCTTGTCGACCACGCTGAGATAGGTGTTCACCACGCTGCGGGTCTCCGCATAGCGCTTGTGCAGCTCGCTCGTCTCGGCCGCCGCGAGGATGTTGTCGATCTGTCGGAAGATCTCCGCGCGGCTCGCGTCGAACAGCGCCTTCGACGTCTTCATCTCGGCGAGGTCGGTCTCGATGATGATGTTCTTCTCGTGAATCGTCGCTTCCTTGACCGCGCGATCGAAGTTGCTGACCGCGATGCGGCGGCGAACGGTGTAGTCCGTCAGGTGTGCCACCCGTTCCAGCGTCCCCTCGATGCCGGATTTGGCCGTGAGCACGAGGCCGACGCTCAGACAGATCAGGAGGCCGATCGGGATCACAAGCTTCAGGGGCAACTTGAGATCATTGAGTTTGCGCATCATCGGTTTCCGAGCACAGCTTGAAGTAATTTGTCATTCAAACAAATGATAAGACGAGGGTTTTAATAGGCGGTTTCACGTCCGCGGTTTTTCAATTTCCGGTTGAGCTGGGGCTCTTGCCCCGCCCTGGGGCAACGACCGGCTGCGGCCACGGTCATGCCCACAGCCGCGTCGGTTCCACCGAGCGTGTGTCGGGGATGTGGTGCGCCCCGGGCACCCGTTGACCCCGGCCCGATCAACCGTCACATCGACGGGGAAACTCCGCAAAGCCGGCGGCCATGTCCAACGTCCTCGTCATCGACAACTACGATTCCTTCACTTGGAATCTCGTCCACCTGATCGGTCCGCTCTGCGGACGGATCGACGTGGTGCGCAACGATCAGATCGATGTCGCGGGCATCCGCGCGCGGGCGCCGGACGCGCTCGTGCTCTCGCCGGGGCCCTGTACCCCGAACGAGGCGGGCATCTGCCTCGACGTGGTGCGGGAGTTGGGCTCCGAGATCCCGATCTTCGGGGTGTGTCTCGGGCTCCAGACCATCGGGCAGGCCTATGGCGGCGACGTGGTGCGTGCGCCCTCTCCCATGCATGGCAAGGTCTCTACCATCCGGCACGAGGCGAAGGGTGTGTTCCGCGGCATCAACGAGGGTTTTTCCGCCACGCGCTACCACTCGCTGGTGGTGGACCGCGCGAGCTGCCCGCAGGATCTCGCGGTGACGGCGGAGGCCGACGGGCTCATCATGGGCTTGCAGCACCGCGAACTGCCGGTGCACGGCGTGCAGTTCCACCCCGAGAGCATCCTCTCGAACCACGGTACGCAGATCCTGCGCAACTTCCTCGACATTGCCGCCGCTTGGCGGAAGGACGCCGCGCCGCGCGCGTGACAAGCCCGGCCGCGGCGTGCATTGACGGCTCCATACCCCTTCCCCCTCCTGACCATGGGTGGAGGGCCCGAACAGAGCCACGACCCCGATGGACGCCTTCAAAACTCATCTCGCGATCGTCGCGTCCGGCGCCCCGCTGAGCCGCGAGCAGGCCCGCGCCGCCTTCGATGACCTGCTCTCGGGCGAGGTCACGCCGATCCAGGCCGGCGCCTTCCTCACCGCCCTCTCGGTGCGTGGCGAGAGCGAGGACGAGATCGTCGGCGCGGTCTCGGCGATGCGCGCGCGGATGCTGCGGGTCGCAGCGCCCGAGGGCGCCATCGACATCGTCGGCACCGGGGGCGACCATTCGGGCAGCTACAACGTCTCGACGCTGGCCGCGATCCTCACCGCCGCCTGCGGCGTGCCCGTGGCCAAGCACGGCAACCGCGCCGCGACCTCGCGCTCCGGCGCCGCCGACGTGCTGGCCGCGCTCGGCGTGAAGATCGGGCTCCCGCCCGAGGCCCTGGCGCGCTGCCTTTCGGAGGCGGGGCTCTGTTTCATGTTCGCGCAGACGCATCACGGCGCCATGCGCCATGTCGCGCCGGTGCGCACCGAACTGCCGTTCCGCACCATCTTCAACATGCTCGGGCCGCTCTCGAACCCGGCCGGTGTCACCGCGCAGGTGTTCGGCGTCTCGCGCCCGGCCTGGGCCGAGCCGCTGACGCGGGTGCTGGCCACGCTCGGCAGCCGCCGTGTCTGGACCGTGCACGGCTCCGACGGGCTCGACGAGATCACCACCACCGGCCCGACCGCGGTGGTCGCGCTGGAGGACGGCGCGTTCCGGCACTTCACCCTCGATCCGCGCGAGGTCGGCCTGCCGCTCGCGACCCTGGACGACCTGCGCGGGGGCGACCCCGAGCACAACGCCGCCGCTTTGGGCGCCGTGCTGGAGGGCGCCCGCAACGCGTACCGCGATATCGCCGTGTTGAACGCAGGCGCCGGCCTCGTCGTGGCGGGCGCCGCCGGGTCGCTCGCCGAGGGCGTCGCGCGGGCGCAAGAGGCGATCGATTCCGGCGCGGCGCGGGGCACGCTCGCGCGCCTCGTCGCCGTTTCCAATGCGTGATAGACGGCTTTGAGCGGTTCTAAGGAATAACCGATGGACGACATCGTGGCCGACATGACCGTCGGGCCTGCCACCTCGACCCCGGAGCGGGCGAGCGTGCTGGCCCGGATCGAGGCCTATAAGCGCCGCGAGATCGCCGAGGCGAAGCTGCGCCTGCCGCTGGCCAAGCTAGAAAAGCAGGTCGCCAAGGCCGACCCGCCCCGCGGCTTCGCCGACGCCATCGCCCGGCATATCGGAGAAGGCCGTCCGGCCCTGATCGCCGAGATCAAGAAGGCCTCGCCCTCCAAGGGGCTGATCCGCGCCGATTTCGACCCGAAGACGCTGGCCAAGGCCTACGCCCGGGGCGGCGCCACCTGCCTTTCGGTGCTGACCGACACGCCTTCCTTCCAGGGCGCACCGGACTTCCTGATCGAGGCGCGCGCGGCCTGCGATTTGCCGGTCCTGCGAAAAGACTTCATGTTCGAGCCGTATCAGGTCTACGAGGCCCGCGCCTGGGGCGCCGACTGCATCCTCGTCATCATGGCCTGCCTCGACGATGCGGAGGCCGCCGCCATCACCGAGACCGCCCACGATCTCGGCATGGACGTGCTGGTCGAGGTCCACGACGCGCAGGAGCTGGAGCGGGCCCTGCCCCTCGGCACGCGGCTGGTCGGTGTCAACAACCGCAACCTCAAGACCTTCGAGGTCTCGTTCGAAACCGCGATCACGTTGAAGCCCGGCATCCCCGCCGACCGGATCGCGGTGGCCGAGAGCGGCATCGGCGGACATGCCGACGTGCTGCGGCTGAAGCAGCACGGGCTCAACACCGTCCTCGTCGGCGAGAGCCTGATGCGGCAGGACGACGTGACCGCGGCGACGCGGTCCCTGCTGTTCGGGGAGCAGGGCCGGTGAGCGGCGCCACCCTCACCCATATCGACCGGACCGGCGCGGCCAACATGGTCGATGTCTCGGACAAGGCCGCGACGTCGCGCACCGCCGTGGCCGAGGGCGTGGTGGTGATGCAGCCCGAGACCCTGGCTCTGATCCGCGAGGGCGACGCCAAGAAGGGCGACGTCATCGGCACCGCCCGGCTCGCCGGCATCATGGCTGCCAAGCGCACGCACGAGCTGATCCCGCTCTGCCACCCGCTGCTGATCACTAAGGTGCGGCTGACCTGTGAGCCCGACGATTCCTTGCCGGGCCTGCGTCTGACTGCGGAGGTGAAGGTGCAGGGCCAGACCGGCGTCGAAATGGAGGCGTTGACCGCCGTCTCGGTGGCCTGCCTGACGGTCTACGACATGGTGAAGGCCGCCGACCGCGGCATGCGCATCGAGGGCATCCGACTCCTGTCGAAGGAGGGCGGCAAGTCCGGCGCGTGGAACGCCGGCTCATGAGCTTGCTCCCGGTCGCCGAAGCGCTTGCAAAGATCCTCGCCGCCATCCCCGGCCCGGTCGCGGTGGAAGAAATCCCCATCGCGCAGGGCGCAGGCCGTACCCTGGCCGCCGACCTCACGGCCCGGCGAACCCAGCCGCCCTTCCCGGCTTCCGCCATGGACGGCTACGCCGTACGCGCCGCCGACGTGGCCACGGTGCCGGCCCGCCTGCGCCTGATCGGCACCAGCGCGGCCGGTCACGGATTTTCCGGAACATTGGCCGCGGGCGAGGCGGTGCGCATCTTCACCGGCGCACCGGTGCCCGAAGGCGCCGATGCGATCCTGATCCAGGAGAACGCTGAGGCCGAGGGCGAGACCGTCACCGCCCGCGAGCCGGCGGCGGCGGGTCGCTTCCTGCGCCGCGCCGGCCTCGATTTCCGCGAGGGCGAGACGCTGGTGCGGGCCGGCGAGACGCTCGACGCGCGCCGCCTCGCGCTCGCAGCCAGCGCCGGCCACGCCGTGTTGCCGGTGCGGCGTAAGCCCCGGGTCGCCGTCCTCGCGACCGGTGACGAGCTGGTGCGGCCGGGCGAGCCGGCGGCGTGGGACCAGATCGTCGCCTCGAACGGCCTCGCCCTCGGCGCGCTGAGCCTGGAGGCCGGCGCGGAGGTCATTGATCTCGGCATCGTCACCGACGATCTCGGCGCCCTGCGCGAGGCGGTCGGCCGCGCGCGGGCGGCCGAGGCTGATCTCCTGGTGACACTTGGCGGCGCCTCGGTCGGCGATCACGACCTCGTCCAGGCGGCGCTCGGGGCCGAAGGGCTGGAACTCGGCTTCTGGCGGGTGGCGCTCCGCCCCGGCAAGCCGCTAATGCATGGGCGGCTCGGACCCATGGCGGTGATCGGCCTGCCGGGCAATCCCGTCTCCTCGATCGTCTGCGGCCTGCTCTTCGTGGTGCCGGCGATCCGCGCGCTTCTCGGCGACCCGCGCGCGGGCGAGGATCGCAGCGAGCCAGCGCTTCTCGGCCGCGACATGCCGGAGAACGACGCCCGCCAGGACTATCTGCGCGCCCGCCTCGATACGGCGCCGGACCGGCTGCCGGTCGTCCATCCCGAGTCGCGCCAGGATTCGTCGATGCTCTCGGTGCTCGGCACCAGCGAGGCCCTGCTGATCCGCTCAGCCCATGCGAGCCCCGCCAAGGCGGGCGACCCGTGCCGCATCATCCGGCTGGACCGGCGCATCGTTTGAGCCGAGAGTGTCGAACTTAGAAATTGTGCCGGGTATGTAAGGTTGTTGACTGCTGCGCCATTGACGTAGGTCGGCGAACTGCTCATTTGGCGTGATGGCCGACGCCCTCCATACCGTCATCGAGACCGAGATTTATCTTCGGTCGGCGGAGCGCCTGATGATCGAGGCGGAGCGGGCAGCAGTCGTGGACATCCTTGCCGCCGACCCATTCGCCGGCGATGTGATCCCCGGTACGGGCGGACTGCGCAAGGTTCGTGTGCCTCTCAACGGGCGTGGCAAGCGTGGGGGAGCACGGGTGATCACGTGTTTTGTGAGTGCACGCGGCGTGTACCTGCTTCTGGCCTACGCGAAGAACGAGCAAGCCAATCCGACACCGGCACAGGCGCAAGGGCTGGCGCGGTTGGTCGATACGCTGTTTTGAGGATGAAGCCATGGATGAGGCGACGTTCCAGGAACTGACGCGCAGCCTAGAGCAGGCGGCTGCGCATGCGCGCGGCGAGACCGTTGCTGGATTGCAGGTGCACGTCCCCCACGACATCGACGTGGCTGCGGTGCGAAGAGCCTCGGCTCTGTCGCAGGATGCCTTCGCCCGCCGCATCGGCGTGGCCGTCGGGACGTTGCGGAACTGGGAGCAGCGGCGGCGACGGCCCGAGGGGCCGGCCCGCGTGCTCCTCGCTCTTCTGGAAAAGAACCCGCGCCTCGTGGAGGAGACGCTCGGCGGTTGAGCCCGTGGCGGGGCCGGCAACCGTACCGTTCCCGCCTCGGAGGTGCCCCGACGGCGCAAAAGTCTTGCATCCGCCTGATTTTCTGCCGAAGAGGGCGGCCTTCACCGGCAAAAAGCACGGGACCGTGCGGCGGACGCCGCCGGGAAAGCATGGGCGGGGAGCGTTGGGACCGATGAGTGAGACGCGGGAGCTGGGTTCGGCCGATATCCAGAAGGTGCTGGAACTGCTGCCCCACCGCTATCCCTTCCTGATGATCGACCGCATCATCGAGATCGACCGGGACGAGAGCTGCATCGGCATCAAGAATGTCACGGCGAACGAGCCGCAATTCACCGGGCACTTCCCCGGCCTGCCGGTCTTCCCCGGTGTGCTGCTGATCGAGGGCATGGCGCAGACCGCGGGCGCGATCTGCTGCCGCCACATCATGAATGACGACTTGAAGACCAAGCAGGTCTTCTTCATGACGATCGACAAGTGCAAGTTCCGCAAGCCCGTCGTGCCCGGCGACCAAGTGCGCTTCCACATGACGAAGATGAACCAGCGCAAGACCATGTGGTGGTTCCGTGGCGAGGCCCGCGTCGACGGCGCGCTCGTGGCCCAAGCCGAGATCGGTGCCATGCTGGTGACGGAGTGAACGCAGTGCGGGACGGGATCCATCCGAGCAGCGTCGTCGAGGACGGCGCCCGGCTCGGGGACGGCGTGCGGATCGGTCCGTTCTGCCATATCGGGCCCGACGTCGTGCTGGGGGACGGCTGCGAACTCGTCAGCCACGTCGTGGTCGCCGGCCGGACGACGGTGGGCGCACGCACCCGGATCTATCCCTTCGCCTCGATCGGCCATCCGCCGCAGGATCTGAAGTTCCGCGGCGAGCCCTCGACGCTCACAGTCGGCTCCGATTGCCTGATCCGCGAGGGCGTGACCATGAATCCCGGCACCGCTGGCGGCGGCCTGGAGACGGTGGTCGGCAACGGCTGCGCGTTCCTGGCCAACAGCCATGTCGGCCATGATTGCCGCGTCGGCGACCACGTCATCTTTTCGAACAACGTCATGCTCGCCGGCCACTGCACGGTCGGCAACTACGCCATCCTCGGCGGCGGTGCGGCGGTGATCCAGTTCGCCCGCGTCGGCGATCACGCCTTCGTCGGCGGCCTCTCGGGGCTGGAGAACGACTGCATCCCCTACGGCATGGTGCTCGGCAACCGCGCCTACCTCTCCGGGCTCAACATCATCGGCCTGCAACGCCGCGGTTTTTCGCGCGAGGACATCCACGCCCTGCGCCGGGCCTATCGGCTGCTCTTCGCCCAGGAGGGCACGCTGATGGAGCGCGTCGAGGACGTGGCCGCCGAGTTCGATACCCATCCGGCGATCCACGAAATCCTCGCCTTCATCCGGGCGGGCGGCAAGCGCTCGATCTGCACGCCCCGCCCCCGTCTCCGCGGCGGCCTGAGGCGGCCCGCCGTGATCGATCCCGCCCGGCCCCTCGCCCTGGTGGCCGGCGCGGGCCACCTGCCGGAACTCGTCGCAGCCTCCCTCGATCGGGCGCGGCGGCCGTTCCGCGTGCTGGCCGTGCGCGGCTTCACCGAGCGGGCGATGCGGCGGCGCGCGGATGCGGTGGTCGATCTGCTCGACATCCCCGGCACCCTGCGCATCCTGAAGGAATGGGCCCCCGCCGCCGTGGTGCCGGCCGGCGGCGTCACCCGCCCGAGCCCGGCCGCCCTGCTCAATGCAGCGCATGCGGTGCGCAACCGCGATATCCTGAAGAGCCTGGCCGGCGGTGACGACCGGCTGCTGCGGGCCGTGCTCTCTCACTGCTCGAAGAGAACGGGCACCGGGTGCTCGGCGTCCACGAGGTCGCGCCCGACCTGCTCGGCCGCCTTGGCCGGCTCGGCCGGGTGGACCCGGATTCCGACGCGACCCTCTCGATCGCCACGGGCCGGGCCATGCTCGGCGCCCTGAGCCCGTTCGATGTCGGGCAGGCCGCCGTGGTGGCGGGCGAGCGCGTCATCGCCGTCGAGGGACCCGAGGGCACGGACCGCATGCTCGCCCGCGCCCGTGCGCTCAACCGCAAGCCGTTCGGCCGCGGCACACCCGCGAAGGGGACCGTGCTCGTCAAGCTGCCGAAGCTCGGCCAGGATCTGCGGATCGATCTGCCGGCCATCGGCCCGCGCACCGTGCGCCGCGCCGCGGAGGCCGGTTGTGCCGGCATCGCCATCGGCGCCGGCCATACCCTGGTGATCGACGGCGAGGCGACGGTGGCGGCCGCGGATGCGGCGGGCCTGTTCCTGATCGGCGTGGAGGTCGCCCCGTGATGCATCGGCGGATCTGGCTCGTGGCGGGCGAGGATTCCGGCGACCAGCTCGGCGCCAAGCTGATCCGGGCCCTGCGCGCACTCTCGCCCGAGCCCCTGACGCTCGGCGGCGTCGGCGGCGAGGCGATGGAGGCGGAGGGCTTCCGCTCGCTCTTCCCGATCGATGACGTCGCGGTGATGGGCTATCTGCCCGTCCTCGCCCGCGCCCGTACCCTGCTGCGGCGCATCCGCGAGACGGTCGACGACGTCGTGGCAGGCCGGCCCGACGTGCTCGTCATCATCGACAGCCCCGGTTTCACCCACGCCGTCGCGACCCGCGTGCGCAAGCGCCTGCCGAATCTGCCGATCGTCGATTACGTCTCGCCGAGCGTATGGGCGTGGCGGCCCTGGCGGGCCAAGGGCATGGTGCCCTTCATCGACCACGTGCTCGCCCTCCTCCCCTTCGAACCGGACGCGCATCGCCGCCTCGGCGGGCCGCCCTGCTCGTATGTCGGCCACCCGCTGATCGAGCGCCTGGCCGAGCTGCGCCCTTCCCCCGACGAGGCCGCGATCCGCGAGGGGCGCCCCCGGGTCCTCGCCGTGCTGCCGGGCTCGCGCCGCTCGGAGATCGAGCGGCTGATGCCGGTCTTCGGGCAGGCGACCGCCGACCTCGCCCGACGGGTCGGCCCCTTCGAGATCGAGCTGCCGGCGGTGAGCCGTCACCGCGCCCTGATCGAACGACTCGCCGCCGCGTGGGAGCGGCATCCGCGGATCGTCCACGGGGAGGCCGACAAGTACGCGACCTTCCGCCGGGCGCGGGCCGCGCTCGCGGCCTCCGGCACCGTGACGCTCGAACTCGCGCTCGCCGGCGTGCCGATGGTGGTGGCTTACAAGGTGTCGCGGGTCGAGGAAGTCATCGCCCGACGGCTCATCCAAGTGCCGACGATCGTGCTGCCGAACCTGATCCTGTCCGAGAACGCGATGCCGGAATTCGTGCAGGCCGATTGCACGCCGGAGCGGCTCGCCGAAACGCTGGCGCCGCTTCTCGCAGGCGGCCCCGCCCGCCGGACGCAACTCGACGCGCTGGCCCGAATCGACGGCCGGATGCGGCTGCCCGGCGACGAGGAACCGAGCCGGGCGGCGGCCCGGATCGTCTTGGAGGCACGGCGGGCGGCATGAGCGAAGAAACAACACCGACGATCGCGATCTACGTCGATGCCGACGCCTGCCCGGTGAAGGACGAGGTGTACCGTGTCGCCGGGCGCTACGGCCTCCACGTCTTCGTCGTCTCGAACAGCTTCCTGAACCTGCCGCGCGAGCCCTGGATCGAGCGGGTCGTCGTCGGGGACAAGTTCGATGCGGCCGACGACTGGATCGCCGAGCGGGCGAGCCGGGGCGCCGTCGTGATCACGGCCGACGTGCCGCTGGCGAGCCGATGCGTGAAGGCGGGCGCGGTCGCGCTCGCGCCGAACGGAAAGGCCTTCACGGAATCCTCGGTCGGTCTCGCGCTCGCGACCCGCAACCTGATGCAGGACCTGCGGGAGGCCGGCGCGATCACCGGCGGTCCGAGGCCGTTCTCACCGAAGGACCGCTCGGCCTTTCTCGGCGCCCTGGATCGCGTGGTCATGCGCCTGAAGCGCGATCTCAAGCTCTGACATCGTGCGCCTCCGGACCGCTGGGTCCGGAGGCGCCCTTTAGAGCATCGTCCTGGATATCGGATCCAAGACGATGCTCTAGGCTTCTGTTTTGCATCATCCCGAAAGCCGGAGGCCACCTTTCGGGATGATGCTCCAGCTCAGCTCCGCTGGCCGATCGGCGTGTAGTCGCGGCGATCCGGGCCGATATAGAGCTGGCGCGGGCGGCCGATCTTCTGGGACGGGTCCTCGATCATCTCGGCCCACTGCGCGATCCAGCCGACGGTGCGGGCGAGCGCGAACAGCACCGTGAACATCGAGGTCGGGAAGCCGAGCGCCTTGAGGGTGATGCCCGAGTAGAAGTCGATGTTCGGGTAGAGCTTCTTCTCGATGAAGTACTCGTCCTCGAGGGCGATCTTCTCGAGCTGGACGGCGACCTCCAGCAAGTCGTCCTTGATCCCGAGTTCGTTCAGAACCTCGTGGGTCGTCTTCTGCATGATGCGCGCACGCGGGTCGTAGTTCTTGTAGACCCGGTGGCCGAAGCCCATCAGGCGGAAGGGATCGTTCTTGTCCTTCGCCTTGGCGACGTATTTCTGCACGTTCTCGGGATGCCCGATCTCCATGAGCATCTTGAGCGCTGCCTCGTTGGCGCCGCCATGGGCCGGGCCCCACAGGCAGGCGATGCCGGCCGCGATGCAGGCGAACGGATTGGCGCCCGAGGAGCCGGCCAGACGCACCGTCGAGGTCGAGGCGTTCTGCTCGTGGTCGGCGTGCAGGATAAAGATCTTGTCCAGCGCGCGGGCGTAGATCGGGTTGACGACGTATTCCTCGCACGGAACCGCGAAGCACATCCGCAGGAAGTTCGAGGTGTAGTCGAGGTCGTTCTTCGGATACACGAAGGGCTGGCCGATCGTGTACTTGTAGGCCATCGCCGCCAGCGTCGGCATCTTCGCGATCATGCGCAGCGAGGCGATCATCCGCTGCGACTCGTCCGAGATGTCGGTCGAGTCATGATAGAAGGCCGAGAGCGCGCCGACGCAGGCCACCATCACCGCCATCGGGTGGGCGTCGCGGCGGAAACCCTGGAAGAAGCGGTTCATCTGGTCGTGCACCATGGTGTGGCGCGTGACCCGGTAGTCGAAATCCGCCTTCTGGGCCGAGCTGGGCAGCTCGCCGAACAGCATCAGGTAGGCGGTCTCAAGGAAGTCACCGTTCTCGGCGAGCTGCTCGATCGGGTAGCCGCGATAGAGCAGCACGCCCTCGTCGCCGTCGATATAAGTGATCTTCGACTCGCAGGAGGCGGTCGAGGTGAAGCCCGGATCGAAGGTGAACTTGCCGGTCTGGGCGTAGAGCTTGCCGATATCGACCACGTCGGGGCCGATCGTTCCAGTCTTGATGGGCAATTCGACGTTTTTGTCGCCCACGATGATGGTGCTGGCGGAAGCGCTCATGGGATCGCGGACCCTCTCTTGCGACGGGAACAGCACTGGACCGGAAGGCAACGCCTCCCGCCCCGTTGTGGCGCCGCAGCAGAGCACTGCGCCCGCTCACTGAAGCACCGGGTTAGCGGATCGGTCGGCGCCCAGCAACGGTGGGCTGCTCCCGGCCTCTTCGCATATGCGAAAAACAGGCTGGATCTGTCACTCGGCGAACGGGATGAAATCGGATCCGGCCCGTTCGCTCATCCAGTTCTCGACGATTTGGAACGCTCTGCAAGAGCGAAGATGACGCTGAAACACGCGTCCAGGCAAGACTTTCCCGCCCTCGCCCCGACGATGGGCCGCCGTCGCAAGGCCAGGCTGTCATTCGCGCTGGATTGTCATTCGAGGCGCCGCGAAGCCCATCAGCGCGCCGAGACGGCACGCGGTGCACCAGCTTAGCCGGTGCACCCGGATGCTCTCTGCGGGGATCCGTCGCGTGGCCGGCTCAGGCCGGCAGGCGATCCCGGAGGCGGGCAAGCACCTCGTCGCGGCCGAGCACGGCCAGGACGTCGAAGACCGGCGGCGAGGTGGCGCGCCCCGTGAGCGCCGCCCGGAGGGGCTGGGCGACCTGGCCGAGCTTGACCCCCTGACTGTCGGCGAACTGGCGTACCGCAGCCTCCGTCGTCGCCGCATTCCATTCCGGGAGGGCTTCGAGCGCCGGCAGGAGCGCGCGCAGCCGCTCGGGCGCGTCCCCCGCGAGCAGGGCCTCGGCCTTGGCGTCGAGGGCGAGCGGACGCGCGGCGTAGAGGTAGTAGGCGCTGTCGAGGAGTTCGACGAGCGTCTTGGCGCGCTCCTTCAAGCCGGGCATCGCCGATACGAGCTTCTCGCGCAGATCCGGCGTCAGCGCGGTCGGCAGGCCCCGCTCGGGGCCGCGGGCCGGCAGGATCGCGTCGATCGCATCCACCAGCACGGAATCGGCGCTGCCGCGGATGTAGAGGCCGTTGAGGCTTTCCAGCTTCGTGAAGTCGAACCGCGCCGCCGAGCGGCCGATCGCCTTCAGGTCGAAGGCGGCGATCATCTCCTCGGTGGAGAACACTTCCTGATCGCCGTGGCTCCAGCCGAGCCGCACAAGGTAGTTGCGCAGGGCCGCCGGGAGGTAGCCGCGATCGCGGTATTCCTCGACGCCGAGCGCGCCGTGGCGCTTCGACAGCTTAGCGCCGTCCGCTCCATGGATGAGCGGGATATGCGCCATCGCCGGCACGTCCCAGCCGAGCGCCCGGTAGATCTGGCTCTGGCGCGCGGCGTTGGTGAGGTGGTCGTCGCCGCGGATCACCTGCGTGACGCCCATGTCGTGGTCGTCCACCACGACGGCGAGCATGTAGGTCGGCGTGCCGTCGGAGCGCAGCAGCACGAGGTCGTCGAGATCGCGGTTGGCCCAGGTGACGCGGCCCTGCACGGCGTCCTCGACCACCGTCTCGCCCTCGCTCGGCGCGCGCAGGCGGATCACCGGCTTCACGCCCGCCGGCGCCTCGGACGGGTCACGGTCGCGCCAGCGGCCGTCGTAGCGCGGGGCGCGGCCCTCGGCGCGGGCGGTCTCGCGCATCTGCGTCAGCTCTTCCGCACTGGCGTAGCAGTGATAGGCGTTGCCCGAGGCGAGCAGGCTCTCGGCGACCTCGCGGTGCCGCTCGGCGCGGGCGAACTGGTAGATTACGTCCCCGTCCCAATCGAGGCCGAGCCAGCGCATCCCGTCGAGGATCGCGTCGATCGCGCCTTGCGTCGAGCGCTCCCGGTCGGTGTCCTCGATGCGCAGCAGCATCCGCCCGCCGAAGCGGCGGGCGTAGAGCCAATTGAACAGAGCCGTGCGCGCTCCCCCGATATGCAGGAAGCCCGTGGGTGAAGGCGCAAAGCGCGTGACGACCGGTGACGACATCGGCGGCTGGGAGGCTTCTTCAAAAAGTGCGGGATGGCGCGCTTACGGCTGCGGCCGGTCTTGGCTGGCGTGTAGCACGAGCGAGCCGATGCGTTAAGAATTCGTCATGGTTGCCCATCGCGCGGGCATTGCAAGTCTTCGAGCGCGTCGGGGTAGAGGCAGGGCACATGGCAGGGGGCGGCGGCAGGGTGATGCGCGGGGCCGTTCCGGCCCTCATCGCCGGTCGCCTCCCGGCCCCCGCACAGCTCTGGCAGGCCGCGCGCGACGGCTTGCGCGGCAGCGTCGCTCGCGAAGCTGAGCAGCGGCGGCTGTTCCCCTGGCTCGCCGTCGCCTTCGGGGCCGGCATTCTCGTCTTCTTCACGGCGACCGATGGAGAGCCTTCCCTCGCCGCGCCGCTGATCGCGGCGGGGCTCTGCCTTTCGGTGATGCCGCTGCTGCGGGCGCGCCCGGTGGCGCTCGCGCTGATGCTCGGCCTCGCCGCCGTCTTCCTCGGCTTCGCGGCGGGCGTCTGGCGGGTCGCCTCCGTCGCGGGACCGGTGCTGACCCGCGTGACCATCGCGCCGCTTGTCGGCCTCGTCGAAGGGCTCGATGAGCGCGAGGGCGGCGCGCGGTTGATCGTGCGCGTCGAGCGGTTCGGCGATCTCGATGCGGAAAGCCGCCCGCGCCGGGTGCGGGTCTCCTACCGCGCTGCGCAGGCCGTGCGGCCGGGTGATGCCATCCGTGCCACCGCCCGCCTCTTGCCGCCGCCGGAGGCGGTGCGGCCGGGCGGCTACGACTTTGCGCGCGACGCCTACTTTCGCGGGATCGGCGCCGTGGGCTCGCTGGTCGGCAAGGTCGAGGTCGGGCCGCCGGCCGAGCCTCTGGCCCTGTCGCTGCAGTTGACCGCCGCCATCGACGCGGCGCGCAATGCCTTCACCCGCCGCATCACCGACGCGATCGGCGGACAGGCCGGCGCGGTGGCGGCGGCCCTCGTCACCGGAAAGCGCGGACTGATCTCCAACGAGACCAACGACGTGCTGCGCTCCGCGGGGATTTATCACGTCGTCTCGATCTCCGGACTCCACATGGTGCTCGCGGCGGGCGTCGTGTTCTGGCTGGTGCGGGCCGGGCTCGCCCTGGTGCCGATGCTGGCCCTCGCCTGGCCGATCAAGAAGATCGCGGCGGGGACGGCGATGCTGGGCGTGACCGCCTATTGCGCCTTCTCCGGCTGGGACGTCGCCGCCGAGCGCGCGCTGATCATGACGCTGGTGATGCTCGGCGCGATCCTCGTCGATCGCCCGGCGCTCAGCCTCCGCAACCTCGCCCTCGCGGCGATCCTGGCGCTCGCCCGCGAGCCGGAGGCGCTGCTGGGTCCGAGTTTCCAGATGTCGTTCGGCGCGGTCGCCGGCCTCATCGCCTGTGCGCCGCTCATCGACGGGCGGGTTTTCCGAACCGCCAGTTCGTCCCGGATTGCGCGGTCCGCGTCCTGGGTGGCGAAGGCGGTGGTCGGAACCCTGGCCACGACGATGGTGGCGCAACTCGCCACCGCGCCGTTCGCAACCTACCACTTTCAGACTGTGCAACCCTTCGGTCTCGTCGGCAACGCGCTGACGCTGCCGCTCGTGTCGCTCGCGGTGATGCCCGCGGCGGTGCTCGGGATGCTGGCCTACCCCTTTGCCCTCGACCGTCCGGTCTGGTGGCTGATGGGGCTGGCGGTGCGCGGCATGCTCGACATCTCCGCCTGGATCGCCGGGTTCGGGCAAGCCAACGTCGTGCTGCCAGCGTTCGGAACGGGCGCCCTGATGCTGCTCGCCGCCGCCCTGCTGCTGGCGACACTTCCTGTGTCGCGGCTGCGTTTCCTCGCCCTCGTGCCGGCGGGGCTCGGTGTTGCCCTCGCCGCGAGCCCGATCCGCTACGACATTTATATCGATCGGGACGGCGCCGGCGCCGCGGTCCGCGGCAAGGACGGGCGCCTCGTGGTGCTCGGGCGCCCGCCCGGCTTCGTGCTTGAACAATGGTTGAAGGCCGATGGCGACGGGCGCCGTCCGGAAGCCGCGACCGGCGCTGCAGGACCGCGCTGCGATCGGATCGGCTGCACCCTCACGGCGGTGGACGGGCGTGCCGTCGCTCTCGTCATGGACAAGCGCGCTTTCGCGGAGGATTGCGCGCGGGCCGACATTCTCATCACCCGACTGCGTGCTCCGCCGGGCTGCGCCGCGCCGCTGATCGCCCACCGGACGTTCCTGGCGTTGCGGGGCGCCACGGCGATCCGCCTCGGAACGGAAGGGCCTGAAATCGTCACCGCCCGCGGGGCCGATCAGCCGAAGCCCTGGCAACACCGGCCTGCCAGCGCGGCGACGCCGGCAATTGAGGCGGACCCCCAACCTTCCAATGATCCAAGTGCGGCGGATCCATCAGACCCGCCGCCCTCCGAAAATCCTCAGTAACGGCGCACGAGGCTCACGAGCTTGCCCTGGATGCGCACCCGATCGGGCCCGAGCACGCGGGTCTCGTAGGCCGGGTTGGCGGCTTCCAGCGCGATCGACGAGCCGCGGCGGCGCAGGCGCTTGAGGGTCGCCTCCTCGTCGTCGATCAGCGCGACGATGATGTCGCCATTGTTGGCGGTCTCCTGTTTGTGGATCACCACGAGGTCGCCATCGAGAATGCCGGCCTCGATCATCGAATCGCCGCGCACTTCCAGCGCGTAATGCTCTCCGCCCGACAGGAAGTCGGGGGACATCGAAATCGAGTGGCTCTGGCTCTCGATCGCCGAGATCGGCACACCGGCAGCGATCCGGCCCATCACCGGCACCATCACCAATTGGCCCTTGCCGTCATGGGCCTGAAGCATGGGAGGCTTCGGCGCGGCGGGCTTGGCCGAAAGACCGCCCTCGACCACGCTCGGCGTGAAGCGACGCGGCTCGGACGATGCGGGCTTGGCCGCCGGCATGTCGGGCATGCGCAGAATTTCGATCGCCCGCGCCCGGTTCGGCAGACGGCGAAGAAACCCGCGCTCTTCCAGCGCCATGATCAGGCGGTGGATGCCGGATTTGGATTTCAGGTCGAGCGCGTCCTTCATTTCGTCGAAGGACGGCGGCACACCGCTCTCCTGCATCCTCTGCTGGATGAACTGGAGCAGTTCGAGTTGCTTGCGGGTCAGCATGCGGCACCTGCTGTCGACCGCGGGCCGGGGGCGCCGCAGAATCGTTGAAAACAAAGCACGAACAGCCTAGACGTTCCTCTCCTGTTCCGCAAGCATCCGTCCGGAAGTGACAGAGGCGGCGGAGCTGTCGCCCCGCCGCCTCTCATGTCGTGCCGTGCCTCCGGATCAGGCCGGGATCACGTCCACGATCTCGTAGGTGTCGGGGTCGATGATGACGATGTCATCCCCGACGAGAATGAACTGCAGGCCGCGATAGGCCGGCACCACCGAGACGATCGCCGGAGGCAGCGGGTGCAGCGAGACCGAGCGCGGAATCGCCGTGCCGACGCGGACGGCGAAGTTGACGTTCGTGACGGCGCGAACGCTCGAACGGGAGATCGACTGGCGGAACTCGGTTCGCTGCGTCGAGCTCAGGTTCCTCGAGGCACCCCGTGCCTCGGTGGCCGTACCGCGACCACCGCGCTCACCGCGTTCACCCGCCGCATCTCGGCCGCCGCGCTCGCCCGGCCCGTCACGGCCATCCCGTCCACCGCGCTCGCCTGCGCCGCCGCGGTCGGGCTGCCCGGACTCGCGGTTGCCGCGCTCGCTCGGCTGATCGGCGCGAGCCGGGCCGCCCTCGCGCCCGCCACGGGCGCCCGGCTCTCCCGCCTCGCCGCCGCGTGCTGCGCCACCGGGTGCCCCGCCGCTCTCGCCGCCGCGGGTACCACCGCCGACATCGGCGCCGCCTCGTGCTCCGCCGGCCGCACCGCCGCCCACGCCGCCAGCGCCTCCGCCGGCACCACCAGCACCGCCTGCGCCCATCCCGGCACCTCCAGCGCCAGCACCTCCAGCGCCAGCACCCCCAGCGCCGGGGCCCCCGCCGCCGCCGCCAGCACCGCCGCCGCCGCCTTGAGCGAGTGCGGTCGCCGCGCCCAACATTAGGATCGCGGCCGTCGCCGTACTGCGAAAGAGTTTCGTCATGTTCCGTCCCTGTCTTTTCTCAGCGACCGACCTGGTGCCGCAGCTAGGGACGCAACGGCAGCCCTCGGAAAACCGTTCCCGGCGGATGCCATCCGGTTGTTTGTTCAGAGCAATCGCGGCGATGCACAAACGGATACGGTGACCTCTGCCCGCAATCCGAAACGTAACCGTTGATGTGCTTGGCAAAACTGGGACGGTTGTATCGCTCTTGAGCCGACGCGCTTGCTGCACTGGGCTCGCTCCTTCGCGGGCGAAAGGCCGTGATACGGTGGCCGGTATGATATGCCGGCTGCCGTCCCGGAGCGCGGCGCCGATGGGCTCGGTGAGTTCAAGGCTCCGAGCGTGGGAGCGCAACGTTGTCCGGCATCTGTCATGGAATAGCTGCCGACCGCGTCGGCGCGGGGCCGGTGTCGGTGAGATACCGGCCTCTGATAAGGGCTCACGGCCGCTCGCGGGCCGGACAATCAGGGGAAACGCATGCTGGACACCAGCACCGCCGCGCCGCCGCTCGACGAGGCCGCCGACCGCCGCCGCCGCATCATGGCCATCGTCGGTTCCTCGTCGGGCAATCTCGTCGAGTGGTACGACTTCTACTGCTACGCCTTCTTCGCTCTCTACTTCGCCCCCGTCTTCTTCCCGGAGGGTGACGACACGGGCCAGCTCCTGAAGTCGGCCGCGGTCTTCGCGGTGGGCTTCTTCATGCGGCCGATCGGCGGCTGGCTGTTCGGGCGCATCGCCGACCGTCTCGGGCGCAAGACTTCGCTGATGATCTCGGTGCTGATGATGTGCGGCGGCTCGCTCGCCATCGCCCTGCTGCCGACCTATGCGACCGTCGGCCATCTCGCACCGGTCCTTCTCGTGATCGCGCGCATGGTGCAGGGCCTTTCGGTCGGCGGCGAGTACGGCACCAGCGCGACCTACATGAGCGAGGTCGCGACCAAGGGGCAGCGCGGGTTCTTCGCCTCGTTCCAGTACGTCACGCTGATCGGCGGCCAGTTGCTTGCCTCACTGGTGCTCGTCGTGCTCCAGTGCGTGCTGACGGCCGAGCAACTCACGGCCTGGGGCTGGCGCATCCCCTTCGTCATCGGTGCGCTGGCGGCGGTGGTCGCCCTGTTCCTGCGCCGCTCGCTCTCCGAGACGATGAGCGCGGAGAACAAGGATTCGAAGGAGGCCGGAACCCTCGCCGGCCTGCTCAAGCACTGGCGGGCCTTCGCCGTGGTGCTGGCCTATACGGCCGGCGGGTCGCTGTCGTTCTACACGCTCACGACCTACATGCCGAAATACCTCTTCAACACCGCCCATATAGACAAGGTGACTGCGTCGCAGATCACGACGGTCGCGCTGTTCGCCTACATGGCGATCCAGCCCTTCTTCGGCTGGCTCTCCGACCGGATCGGCCGGAAGACGAACATGCTGCTGTTCAGCGGCCTCGGTATGGTGATGATCGTGCCGTTGATGACGGCCATCGGCACCACCACAGATCCCGTCCTGTCCTTCGGCCTCATCATGACCGGGCTCGTGGTGATCAGCTTCTACACCGGCATCAGTGGCATCGTGAAAGCGGAGCTGTTCCCGACCCAGGTGCGGGCGCTGGGCGTCGGCCTGTCCTACGCGGTGGCCAACTCACTGTTCGGCGGCACGGCGGAGGCGGTCGCGCTCTGGCTCAAGCATGTCGGCGCGGAGACCAGCTTCTTCTGGTACGTCGCCGTGATGCTGGCGATCTCGTTCATCGCTTCGCTGGTGATGCCGAACCCGAAGCGCCACGGCTATCTCGACGGGGACGGCACCGTGGAGGAGGCGCTGGGACGCAAGACGAGCCCGGTTCTGGCCTGATCGGCGCGCGTGTCGTTCTGGACATCGATCCGGAACGACACCCTCGCCTCGTGTTGGCGTATCGTCTCCTTCCGCAAGGCCGAGAGCCACCGCTCGGGGCCGTGCCTCGGGCTCAGCCGAGGCGCAGGATTGCCCGCGCCTCGGCCGGCGTCGCCGGCCGAGCGCCGTGCTCGGCGCAGATCCGGGCGGCCAGACGGACAAGGTCGGCATTGCCGTCGGCGAGCCGCTCCTTGGAGAGACGCACGTTGTCCTCCAGGCCCGTGCGCACGCCCTGCGCCCCCCGCGACACGGCCCAGCCCATCACCGGGCTCTGGAAACGGCCGATGCCGAAGGCGCCCCAGGTCGCGCCCGGCAGCAGGCGCCGGGTCTCCGCCAGCAGGATGTCGAGCAGGTGTGGGTCGGGCGGCAGCGCGTTGCGGATGCCCATGACGAACTGCAGATGGGGCTCGGCGCCAATCACGCCCTCGTCCACGAGACGGCGGGCGTTGTGGATGTGAGTGAGGTCGAACACTTCGATCTCAGGGCGTACGCCCTCTTCCCGCATCCGCCGGCCGAGCGCCGTGAACGAGGCCGCCGGGTTCTCGTAGACGCCCTCGCCGAAATTGACCGAGCCGGTGGTCAGCGAGGCCATGTCCGGCCGGTGGATCAGGCAGGCGCCCCGCTCCACCGGATCGGGGCCCGACCCGCTCGTGGAGAACTGCACAATCATGTCCGGGCAATGCAGGCGGATGCCCTCCTGCACCCGCCCGAAGCGCTCGGGATCGAGCGACGGACTCTCGTCGTCTTCCCGGACGTGGATGTGAGCGAGCGCCGCGCCGGCCTCGTAGGCGGCGTGGGTCGATTCGATTTGCTCGGCGGGCGTGATCGGCACGGTCGGGTTGTCGGCCTTGCGGGCGACCGAGCCGGTGATCGCGACGGTGACGACGACGGGTCGCATCGCGGCCGGCCCCTCAGCCCAGCGCCTGTTCGACCGCGCGGCCGCAGGCCTGCGTGTCGGCGGTGCCGCCGAGATCGCGCGTACGCAGCGTCCGCTCCGAAAGCACCCGCTCGATGCCAGCGACGATCTCGGCCGCGGCCTCCCGCTCGCCGAGATGCTCCAGCATCATCGCCCCCGACCAGATCTGGCCGATCGGGTTGGCGATCCCCTGGCCGGCGATGTCGGGGGCCGAGCCGTGCACCGGTTCGAACACGGACGGATAGAGCCGCTCCGGATTGATGTTGCCCGAGGGCGCGATGCCGATGGTGCCGGTGCAGGCGGGCCCGAGATCGGAGAGAATGTCGCCGAAGAGGTTCGAGGCGACCACCACGTCGAACCGGTCCGGGTTCAGCACGAAATGCGCGGTCAGGATGTCGATGTGGTACTGGTCCCAACGGATATCGGGGTAGCCCTCGGCCACGGCCCGCACCCGCTCGTCCCAGAACGGCATGGTGATCGAGATGCCGTTCGATTTGGTCGCCGAGGTCAAGTGACGCTTGGGCCGGCTCTGCGCCAACGCGAAGGCGAACTTCAGCACGCGATCGACGCCGTGGCGGGTGAACACCGATTCCTGAACTGCGAACTCGCGCTCGGTGCCGGCGAACATCCGCCCGCCCGCGTTGGAATACTCGCCCTCGGTGTTCTCGCGGACGACCCAGAAGTCGATATCGCCGGGCTTGCGGCCGGCCAGCGGTGACGGCACGCCCGGCATCAGGCGGACCGGGCGCAGGTTGACGTATTGGTCGAACTCGCGCCGAAACTGGATCAGCGAGCCCCAGAGCGAGATGTGGTCGGGCACGCGCTCGGGCATGCCGACGGCGCCGAAATAGATCGCATCGTGGGAGCCGATCTGCGCCTTCCAGTCCTCGGGCATCATCCGCCCGTGCGCCTCGTAGTAGTCGCAACTCGCGAAATCGAACCAGTCCTGCACGATCTCGAAGCCGTGGCGGGCGGCCGCCCGCTCCAGAACCCGAACGCCCTCCGGCATGACTTCCTTACCGATGCCGTCGCCGGGGATCACCGCGATCCGGTAGCTGCGCTTCGTCCCGCCCATGGTGGTCGCCTTCGTGTCCGCCCCCGGCGTCTCACTTGCGCCAGCGTCTCGCGGCGTCAATGGCGGGAGGAGACAAGCGGGATCTCCGCTGCCGGGCGAGGGGCGCTCGGATTGCGACGTTGGGGTTTGCGGCCGGGGCTCAGTTGATCGAGCCGGTGGTCTCGCCGGGGCATGTCTCCTGAGCGCGGGCGCGCAGGACGCGCTTCAGGCGTAACGGCTGCGCGCCGTCGGCTCCGTGCAGCGTGCCGACCAACGCGTCGGATCCGGCGGTGCCGCGGAAGCTGACGAGACCGGCGCTGGTCTCGACATGGAAGGCGACATCCTTCGTGCTGTCGTCGATCGACACCGCGGTCTCGATCGGGGCGGGCAGACCCGCCCCCTCGTAGACGAGGTTGTCGCCTTTGGGCCAGCGCTTGAGCGTGATGCGCCGGCCGGCCTGCGCGCCGTCCGCGGGCATCGTGCAGAGGTCGGCGTAGACGTAGGTGCCGGAGACCCAGCTCGTGCGCGCCTCCGCCGGCAGGGCGGCGAGACCGGCGATCGTCAACCCAGCGAACAGCCCACCGATGAGACCGGAGCGCGCGCGGTGGCCGGCTGACGACATGTCGATCCTTCCTGTCGGCACCATGTCGGCGCCCGGAATGGAAAGGCTCAGCCCCTATCCCGTTCCGTTGCTATCGGATTGCAAGGTGCGCGCCAGCACCTGTCGGATGTCACGCGCCGGCGCCCTGCCATGCCTCATGTCCCGCCCGGTCGAGGACGGCGAAATCCTCTTCGCTGAGGGTGAGGGTTGCGCCTGCGGCATTCTCGGCGAGGTGGCCGGGATCGCCGGTGCCGGGGATCGGCAGCATCACTGGCGAGCGCTTCAACAGCCATGCGAGGGCGACCGCGCTGCCGCTCGCGCCGAGACGCCCGGCGATCGATTCCAGGGCCGAACCGGGACCGGCCAGCGATCCCTTGTCGAGGGGCGCCCAGGGGATGAAGCCGATGCCGTGCCGCTCGCAATGCGCCAGCACCGCCTCGCTGGTGCGATCGACGAGGTTGTATCGGTTCTGCACGCTCGCCACGGGGAAAAACTTCTGGGCGGCCTCGATGTCCTCGACCGAGACCTCGGACAGGCCGACATGGCGGATCAAGCCCTCCTCCCGCATCCGGGCGATCGCCTCGAACTGCACCTCGTGGGGGCAGTCCGGGCCGATCCGATGGAGCTGCCACAGGTCGATCCGCTCGAGACCGAGCCGCCGTAGGCTCATCAGCACGCATTGGCGCAGATAATCGGGATTGCCGACCGGCTGCCAGATATCGGGCCCGTGCCGCGTCAGGCCGCCCTTGGTGGCGATGACGAGCCCTTCGTAGGGGTAAAGCGTCTCGCGGATCAGATCCTCGCTGACGAAGGGGCCGTAGCTATCGGCGGTGTCGATCAGGTCGATCCCGAGGCCGGGCACCGCCCGCAGGGTCGCCTTCGCCTTGTCCCGGTCGGGCGGGTCGCCCCAGATGCCGGGACCGGTGATGCGCATGGCGCCGAACCCGAGGCGGTGAACGGTGAGATCCCCGCCGATCGCGAAGGTGCCCGATGCTTCGACGCTCGCCATGCCCGTGTTCCTCTCGCAGCCTTCCCGTGACAGGAGAACCCGAAAGGCCGCTGCCGGGTCCGTTGACGGCGCAGGGCGCTTCAGAACTCGCGGATCAGCCGCAGACCCGCGACGAGCCCGGCGTTACGGTTCGTTCGGAACTCGACACCGAGGCCGGCCTGGAGGCTCGTCAGTTCCGAGAGCCGTCGGTGGATCTGGGGAATGACGAGGGCGCGGGTGCGGTCGTCCCCGGCGATGTCCTGCCTCAGGTTGACTTCGAGCCCCAGCACCGTCTCCGGATCGAAATCGTAGAAGACGGAATGGTTGAGGAGCAGCGCGGTCGAACCGAGCCGGCGCAGACCGACCTGCCGCAGCCCGGCCATGCTCAGCATGCTCCAGCGCGCGTCGAAGCGGTATCCGGAGATGTAGAGCAGGGGAATTGCGGAAGGTCGCGCTACCGCGCTCGATCTGGCCGAGATACTGCCAGCCGTGGATCCAGCGCCCGCCCGCCCCCGTGCCGAAGGTGCCCTGAAGGGCGAACTTGACCTGCGTCAGGCGCCCGTCCTCGAAGGGAAGCTCCAGCTCGAACGACTGGCCGTCGGCGTAGGCGTATTCGAGTTCGGGGGCCCAGTCCGTCGGTCCCCGGTCCAGCGGCCGGACCGCCAGGACGTTGACCTCGCGCTCGCCGGCCCGTGCCCCGAGCGGACGCAGCAGGTCGAACACCATCGGTTCGGGGATGCGCGGGTTCTCCGCCGCGAGCGGATCGGCCCGGGCGATGCCCGGAAGGGCGGCGCAGGCGGTCAGGGCCAGCGCGACGCCGCGGATCATCGCCGCCCTCGGGCCGAGGCCCGCCCGCCGCCGCTCGGCCCGCCACGAGGGCGAGCCGATCGAAAAGGCCGTGACGGGAGCGGGCGGCACCGGTCTCAGGGTCCGTGCGTCTCATTTGGCAACGTTCGGCCCCGTGGCGGAGCCGGCCGTTGGTAGACGCTGACGGGTGGACCGCTAATCCGTCCGCTCGGTGGGGCCGTCAGGCGGCCCGGATTGCGGCGAGGAAGTCCTCGACCTCGCGCCGCACGTTTTCGGACTGGGTCGAGAGCTCGGACGAGGCCATCATCACCTGCTGCGCGGCCGATCCGGTCTCGCTCGACAGCGCCTGTACCTGTGCGACGCTCATCGATACGTCCTGGGTGCCGCGGGCTGCTTCGGAGGCGTTGCGGGCAATCTCGTTGGTCGCGGCGGTCTGCTGTACGACGGTTGCCGCGATCGAGGCGGTGATGTCGTTGACCGAGACGATGGTCCGACCAATCTGCTGGATCGCGCCGAGTGCCTGGGTCGAGGCGGTCTGGATCGCGCTGACCTGATCGGAGATCGCCTCCGTGGTGCGGGCGGTTTGCGCCGCGAGTTCCTTGACCTCGGTGGCGACGACGGCAAAGCCGCGGCCCGCCTCGCCGGCCCGCGCCGCCTCGATGGTGGCGTTGAGGGCGAGCAGGTTCGTCTGGCTCGCGAGCCCGGAGATCATCGTCACCGCCTCGCCGATCTTCTCGGCCGCGCGGCTGAGATGGCTCATCGAATCGGTCGTCGTCCGGGCCTCGTGGCTGGCATGACCCGCCACGTCGTTGGATTGCTGGACGCGCCGCTCGATCTCGCTGAGCGAGGCGACCATCTCCTCGGCCGCTGCGGCGACCGTCTGCACGTTGACAGTGGCTTCCTCGGCCGCGGCGCTGGAGGCGACCGCCTGCCCGTTGGTGTTGTCGGCGACCTGCGTCATCGATCGGGCGGTGCTGTCCAGTTCGGTCGCCGCCGAGGTCACGATGGCGATGGAGGCCGCGATCTTTTCCTCGAAACCGCGCACCAGCCCATCGACACGGTCGGCCCGGCGCTGGCGGGCGGATTGTTGGGCCACCCGCTCCGCCTCGAGTTCGATGCGGGCCACGGCGTTCTGCCGGAACACCTCGACCGCCTCGGCCATCCGGCCCATTTCGTCCACCGCGTCCCGAGACGGCACCTCGATGGCCGTCTCGCCCGCGGCGAGGCGGCTCATCGCGGCGGTCATCCCCGAGATCGGGCGGATCAGGCTGCGGGCGATCAGGAAGGCCAGGGCGGCGCCGGTCGCCAGGATCAGGCCGAGCAGGATGAGCTGGACGGTCTTCGCCCGCGTCATCAGGGCGTTGCTCTGCTCGACTCCGTCCTGAAGCGCCGTCTCGAGCTTGCTGCGCACCGACAGGCCCGTCGCGTTGATACCGTCCACCCTGGGCTTCAGCGTCTCCTCGAAGAACGCCTCGCTTTCGACGATGGCCTGTGAGGCGGCGACGATGCTCTTGTTGAGCCGGTTCAGGGTCTCGCCGACGAGCTTTGCCGTCTCTTGGTCGGCGGCGGCGAGATCGAGAGCCTTCAGTTTCGCCAGGGCCGCCTCGGCGTTGCCGAAGGCGTTGGCCGAGAGGGCACGGCCCTTCGGATCCTTGGTGGCAAGGAAGCGCCAGTTCATGATGCGGAACAGAAGCAGCGTGCGCTCGACCTCCACGGCCTGAGCGATCAGCGCATCCTGGCCCGTGGCCCGCAACTGGGCGACGAGGACGCCGGAGGCCTTGGTCAGGTCGTCGCCGTTGGCGTAGACGCCGGCCCGGTTCTCGCGGATCTGCGCGCCGAGTTCGACCAGCTTCGGCAGCGCCTTGCCGAGATCGGTGGACTGATCCCGAAGCCGCTCATAGGCCGCGCGCCGCTCCGCGCTCGGTGTGCTCTCGATGAGCTTCTCGGAGCCCTGCCGGATCGAGTCCAACGACGCGAACATTCCGGTCGTGTAGTCGGGCGCCTGGGTCAGCCTGTACTGGGCAGCCTGACCGATCAACCGGTCGGACAGACCATTGATGGTGTAGAGGGTCCGGGCTGCGGATTCGAGCTGAGCCCGCGCACGGAACATCTCGTCGAGACTGTCGAGCTGCGTGTAGGAGAACGCCCCCATACCGCAGGACAAGGCGACCAATGCTGAAAATCCGCCGTAGAGACGCGTGCGAATACCGGTTTTCATCAGACTGCCGTCGAGCGAACAAATGTTGTCTCGTTATGCCGAATGACGCCTTTCCGGGATCTTAACTTACGATGGTCGGAGCCTCATAAGTCGGCAGTTATGCATAAAGACCAGACAGCTGACCTGAGGATGTTCAGGTAACTTGAGAGAGCGTTCAGGCGGGTCGTGCCGCCTCCTTCGAACTCGAACGACGCTTGTCGCAAAACCGGGTGCGGCGGACCGCGCCGTTGCGCCGCTTGGTGAGGCGCCGTCTGCGCGTCGCAGAGCGTCGAGACCGAACGAAAAAACGCCCGCTCTAGGAGCGGGCGTGAAGTCGGGATGAGATGCAGGGCGGTCGGCGGGGCCGGAGGCGGCCCCGCCGTGATCTGCGAGGGGATCAGCCCTCCTTCTTGCCGAGGGCGACGGCGACGAAGCGGGTCTGGCCCTTGGCGCTCTTCACCCGCATCAGCACCGCCTTGCGGCCGTTCGATTCTGCGGCGCGAATCTGCGCCTGCACCTCGGAGGGCTTCGAGACGCTGGTGCCGGCGACATCCAGGATCACGTCGCCCTGGGCGATGCCCTTGGCCGCGGCCGGACCGTCGGGATCGACATCCATCACCGCCACGCCCTCGTCGCCGAGGCCGATCTCGCTGGCAGGGGCCAGGCTCAGGCCGAGGCGCGCTTGGCCACCGGACGTGCTGTCACTGCGGCTCGCGACCTTGGCGTCCGTCGGTTGCGTGCCGAGTTCGACCGTCGCGACGTCGCTCTTGCCGCCCCGCAGATAGGCGAGCTTCACCTCGGTGCCGGGCTTGAGGCCGGCGATGCGGCGCGAGAGGTCGCGGGCATCGTTGACCGGGGCGCCGTTGACCGATTCGATCACATCACCCGACTTCAAACCGGCCTTGGCGGCGGGCGTGCCGTTCTCGGCGTGATCGACCAGCGCGCCCTTGGCCTTGTCGAGGCCGAGCCCGTCGGCGATGTCCTTCGTCACCGGCTGGACCTGCACGCCGAGATAGCCGCGGACCACCTTGCCGTCGGTGCGGAGCTGATCGACCACCGTCTGCACGGTCTCGGCGGGGATCGCGAAGGCGAGGCCGACCGAGCCGCCGGACGGCGAGGCGATCGCCGTGTTCACGCCCACGACCTCGCCGTTGACGTTGAAGGTCGGGCCGCCGGAATTGCCCTTGTTGATCGGCGCGTCGATCTGCAGGAAGTCGTCGTAGGGGCCGGCGCCGATGTCGCGACCGCGGGCCGAGACGATGCCCGCCGTCACCGTGCCGCCGAGGCCGAACGGGTTGCCGATGGCGACGACCCAGTCGCCAACGCGCGGGGCGCTCTTGCCGAACTGGACGTAGGGGTAACTGCCGCTCTCGGTGATCTTGAGGAGCGCGATGTCGGTCTTCGGATCCTTGCCGATCACCTTGGCATCGAGGGTGCGGTTGTCGTCGAGCGTGACCTGCACGGTCTTGGCCTTGTCGACGACGTGGTTGTTGGTGACGACGTAGCCGTCCGCCGAGATGATGAAGCCCGAGCCGACCGCGCCGCGCTCGCCACGCTGCGGCATGCCGCGCCCGCCCTGACCACCCGGACCGCCCTGGCCGAAGCGCTTGAAGAACTCGCGCAGTTGCGGCGGCACCTGCTGCAGGTTGGGGCCGCCCGCGCTGTCGTCGTCATCGTCGGCGCTGTTGTCGAGCTTCACCTTCACGGCGACGACGCCCGGCTTCACTTTGTCGACGACGTTGGCGAACGAGCCCGGCGGGTGCTCGGGCGCTTCGATCGGGGTCTTGGGCAGGGCCTGGGCGTAGGCCTGGGTCATGGGCTCGGTCAGGCCGAACCCGGCCGCGCCGCCCGCGACGAGGGCGGCTGCGGCGACGGAGGCGAAGGCGCGGCGGCGGACAGTCATGGTCATGGAGGTCTCCGACGGGAAATGGGCCGGTCGGCTGCCCTTCCGTTGAACGTCGGGGCGGCGATCCGTGAGGAGACTCCTAGAGGCCGGAGCCTGACCGCCGGATGGCGCGAAGATTACGGTTTGGACAGGTCCGGCTCCGCCTCCTCGGGCGCCGAGGCCGTGAGGCCCGAGCGCCAGCGCAGGTCGGCAAGGAGGCCCGACGGATGCGTGTCGAGCACCGGCGTGATCGGCAAACCCGCTGCGTTGAGGAGATCCGCCGCCCAGTGGTTGCAGACGTTGCTGTACGAGAAACGCCCATGCGCCTCGTAGAACAAGCTCGGGCCGTAGAGCCCCGGGCCGAGAGCGGCCGGCTGGCCATCGGTGAGCCGGAAGCTCGCTTCCAAGCGCGCGAGGAGCCGGGCCAAGCCTTTGCGCGAGAGTGGGACCGGGACGATGTCGGCCTGCGGGAAGCTTGCTCGGGCGGGGCGTGCGAGGCCGACGACCTGGATCACGCCATCGCTCCCGCCGGGCGTGAACAGTGCCGAGAGGGCCAGCCGCCAGTCGAAGGCGGCGAGTGTCGGCGTCGCCCGGTAGAAGCGCGCCTCGCCCCAGCCGAATTCCAGGGCGTCGTTGGCGCGAAAGCGCGTGGCGAGATTGCGTAGGGCGGTGCCCGCCCCCTCCCCCGTCAGGCTGTCGCGCGGCAGGACGAGACCGGAATGCCAGCCGTGGCTGACGAGGAGCACCGTCTGCGTATCCGGCTCGGCCGGCGGGTAGAGGCTCGGGTCACCGGGACGGGCCGTCCACAGCGTGAGCGCGAGGAGCGCGGCGGCCAGCCCGGCCAAAGCCAGTCCGGCAAAGGCCAGACCGAGCCGCCGCAGCTTTCTCATGCCTCACTGAGCCGGACCAACGCTTCCTCGATCTTGACGAGCCGGGCCGCCTCCGCGTCGCGGCGCTCGCGTTGCTCGTCCACCACCTCTTCCGGCGCGCGGGCGAGGAAGTCGGCGTTGCCGAGCTTGCCATCGATCTTGCCGATCTCGGCCCGCGCCTTGCCCGCCTCCTTCTTCAGCCGCGCGACCTCAGCCGCGAGATCGACGATGCCCTCGAGCGGAAGGGCCGCCACGCTGCCCCGCACGAGGAGCTGGACGGCGTTCTTCGGCGCAGCGTCGGCGAAACCGATCTCGGAGAGGCGGGCGAGGCGGGTCAGCGTCTCGCTCCAACGCTCGACCCGAGCACGGACGCCCTCATCGGCACCCACCAGCACCAGCGGCACCTGGGCGCCGGCGGGCACGTTGGTCTCGGAGCGGGCCGAGCGGACCTCGGAGATCAGATCGACCAGCCAGCCGATCTCTTCCTCGGCTTGCTTGTTCGTATAGGCCGAGAGCTCGGGCCAGGATTCGAGCGCGAGCAGGCCGCGCGGTGTCGGCAGCACCTGCCCCTTGATCGCCCACAGCTCCTCCGTGAGGAAGGGCATGAACGGGTGCAGCAGCTTGGCGATCTGGTCGATCAGGAAGGCGACCGTCGCCTGCGTCTCGGCGCGTGCCGCCGGATCGACGCCCTCGCCCTGAAGCACGGGCTTGGCGAGCTCGAGATACCAGTCGCAGAACACGTTCCAGACGAAGCGGTAGGCCGCGGCCGCCGCATCGTTGAAGCGGTAGACCGTGATGCCCTGCGCCACCTCCGCCACCGCCTTGGCGGCCTCGGTGAGCGCCCAGGCGTTGAGCGTTTCGCGCACGGCCTCGGGCCGGAAATCGGCCTTGAGTTCGCAGCCGTTCATCTCGGCAAAGCGCGCCGCGTTCCAGAGCTTGGTCGCGAAGTTGCGGTAGCCCTCGACCCGCTGGGGGCCGAGCTTGATGTCGCGGCCGGGGGCGGCGAGCGCGGCCAGCGTGAAGCGCAGCGCGTCGGCACCGAAACGGTCGATGAGATCAACCGGATCGACCACGTTGCCCTTCGACTTCGACATCTTCGCACCCTTCTCGTCGCGGACGAGGGTGTGCAGGTAGACGGTCTCGAACGGCGCCTGATCGGTGAGGTGCAGGCCCATCATCATCATCCGGGCGACCCAGAAGAAGATGATGTCCTTGCCCGTGACCAGGGTGTTGGTGGGGTAGAAGCGGGCCAGTTCCGGCGTCTTGTCCGGCCAGCCGAGCGTCGAGAACGGCCAGAGCGCGGAGGAGAACCACGTGTCGAGCACGTCGGGATCGCGGGTCAGCGCGACCTCACGGCCGTGCTTGGCTTTCGCCTGCGCGACCGCGTCCGCCTCGCTCTCGGCGACGAAGATGCCGCCCTCGGCATCGTACCAGACCGGGATCTGGTGGCCCCACCAGAGCTGGCGCGAGACGCACCACGGCTCGATGTTCTCCAGCCACTGGAAGAAGATCTTTTCGTAGTTGTCCGGGACGAAGCGAGTCTGCCCGTCGCGCACCGCCTGGAGGGCGCGCTCGGCCAGGGGCTTGACGTTCACGTACCACTGGTCGGTCAGGTAAGGCTCGATCACCACGCCCGAACGGTCGCCATGCGGCACCGCGTGGGTGTTGGGCTCGACCAGACGCAGCAGGCCGCGCTCCTCCATCAGGGCGACGACGCGCTTGCGGGCCTCGAACCGGTCGAGGCCGTCGAGCGCCAGCGCGGCGTCCTCCGGCTCGGCGCCGTCGAGGAAATCGGCGTTGCCGGCGATCTGGATCCGCGCCTCGGCATCGAGGACGTTGATCGGGCGGCAGCCATTGCGGCGCCCGACCTCGAAGTCGTTGAAGTCGTGGGCCGGGGTGATCTTGACCGCGCCGGTGCCCTTCTCCGGATCGGAATAGACGTCGGCGACGATCGGGATCAGCCGGTTGACTAGAGGAAGACGCACGCGCTGTCCGACGAGGTCGCGGTAGCGCTCGTCGTCCGGATGGACGGCGACCGCCGTGTCGCCGAGCATCGTTTCGGGGCGGGTCGTCGCTACGGTGATGATCGCACCCGTCGGCGTGCCGGCCTCGTCCACAACGGGGTAGTCGAAGTGCCAGAGATGGCCCTTCACCTCGATCTGCTGGACTTCGAGGTCCGAGATCGCGGTCTGGAACTTCGGGTCCCAGTTCACGAGGCGCTTGTCGCGGTAGATCAGCCCCTGCGCGTGCAGATCGACGAAGGTCTTGAGCACGGCGCGGCTCAGGCCCTCATCCATGGTGAAGCGCTCCCGCGACCAGTCGCAGGAGGCACCGAGCCGCTTGAGCTGGCCGATGATCGTGCCGCCGGATTCCTCCTTCCAGGCCCAGACCCGGCGCAGGAATTCCTCGCGTCCCAGCTCGCGGCGGCCCGGCTGCTGCGTCTCCATCAGCTTGCGCTCGACCACCATCTGCGTAGCGATGCCGGCGTGGTCCGTGCCCGGCTGCCACAGCACGTCCTTGCCCCGCATCCGCTCGAAGCGGACGAGGATGTCCTGGATCGTGTTGTTGAGCGCGTGGCCCATATGCAGCGAGCCCGTCACGTTCGGCGGCGGGATCACAATGCTGAAGGGCTCGGCGCCGGCCCGCTCGGGGCGGCCGGCGCGGAAGGCCTGGCCCTCTTCCCAGGCCGCGGAGACGCGCGCCTCGACGGCGGCGGGGTCGAAGGTCTTGTCCATCATGGGCGGGGCGGGCTTTTCGAGGCGGCGTTCTAAAAGATGTCGCCGCCGCTATCGGCCCGCCGCGGGGCCGTCGTCAACCATCGGCCCGTCAGTGCCGCGGGCAATCGCTTGAAGCGATCACCCTGGTTTTCTTCTAGCCTCAAGCGCCGGCGGCCGCCTCCGCGGCCTCAGGCTGCCGCTCCGCTCGATGCTTTCCGGGGCTCATGCCCCGAAAAGCACGCTCCGCGCGGCGCTCTTCGCGCCGCGAAGCCGCCCAAGCGGCTTCGATCGACGGCTCTGCAAGTGTCGTGGTGCAATCACCCCGTGATCGAGGGCCGAACGGCTTACCGCCCGCGGGCGACCCGCTCGATCTCGATGCGCACCAGCCGCTCGACCATGTGCGGAAGGTTCTCGTCGAGCCAGCTCTTCAGCATCGGCCGCAGCATGTCCTTGACGAGATCCTCGAGCGTGCGGGCGTTCTGCGACAGCACTGTGTGGGCGAGGAGCTGGAAGTTCTGACCGACACTCTCGCCGGTGCTGGACGAGACGAGCCGTTCCGTCACCTCTTCCTCGACCGCCGCGCGGACCCGATCGGTCACTCTCGGGGCGGGAGGCGGCTCGGGGGCAAAGTCGAAGGGGTCCGGCTTGGCTGCCGCCGGGGGCTCCAAATCGGGCTCCGGCTCCGGGTCGAAATCCGGCATGCGGAAATCGATTTCGGGGATGTCGAAGGCAACGGGCTCGGGCTTGCGCACCGGCTCTGCCACTTCGGCGAGATCGAGCACGTCGTCGTCCGGCGGCGGTGCGGGGGCCGGCGCGGGCGGCGCTTCGGCCTCGACAGACTTGGGAGCTTGGTCGTCGGCAATGATGCGGCGGATCGAAGCCAGGATCTCCTCCATGGAGGGCTCCTGCGTCTTGTCCTGAACCTTAGGGCTCGCTGCGCTCATCGGGACGATACTCGGTGACGATTGACAAGACGATGACTTGGTTAACGAACTATTGCATCGCCTTGCCCGGCATCAACCATGGTCCGCCGCCGGCCAACAGGAAAACGTCGTCCGCGGCGAGGCCGTCAGCGCCCGTCGGGGGTGCGCAGGCCGAACCAGAGATCGCGCACCTGATCGAGATGTTCGCGGGCGCTGTACGGGGTGACCGGCAGGCTGGTGAAGCGGACGGTGAGCCGGCCGACGGCCTGGACGACATCGTAGGAGTTCACCACGCGGTCGCGCTGGGCGCGGATCAGGGCGACGCGCGCGGAGAGCAGTTCCTGCTGCGCGTTCAGCACGTCGAGGGTGGTGCGCTGGCCGACGCGAGCCTCCTCACGCACGCCGTTCAGCGCCACCTCGTTGGCCTGAACCTGCGCCTGCGAGGCGATCACCTGCGCCTTCGAGGCTTCGAGATTGCCCCAGGTCCGCACGATCGAGGCGCGGATGGTGTCGCGGTCCTGGTCGGCGACGAGGCGGGCGCGCCCGACATTCTCCTTGGCCTGCCGGATCGCGGCGTATTCGGCGCCACCCTGATAGAGCGGAATGTTGACCCGTCCGACGATCGAGGCGGTGACGCCGTTGTCGCCGGGGAACTGCTGATCGTACCGCTGCTGCACCGCCCCGGTGATCTGGGCCTGCGGATAGAGCGCGCCTTCGTTCACCTTCACCTGCAGCTCCGCCACGTCCACGGCGTGCAGCGAGGCCAGGATCTGCGGATGCTCCTTCAGGCCGATGAGAATCGCCTGATCGAGTGAGGCCGGCACGTAGCGGTCGAGCGGGCGCCCAGGGGCGAGCTGGCGCGGTTCGACGCCGACGATCTGCCGGAAGATACCGATCGAGGCACGCAGGGCCGCCTCCGCCGCGCTCACCTGGGAGCGGGCGCCGGCGAGGCGTGCTTCGGCCTGGGCGACGTCGGTGCGGGTCACCTCGCCGACATTGAAGCGGTCGCGAGTCTGACGGAGCTGCTCTTCGAGCACCTCGACGTTGTTGCGCTGAAGCTCCAACGTCGCCGTGTCGCTCAGGACGTTCATGTAGGCCTGAGCGGCATTGAACAGCGTGTTCATCTCGGTCTGGCGCAGGCCTTCCCGCGTGCTGAGCACAGTCGATTCGGCCGCGCGCACCCGGTTGTCGGTCTGAAAGCCGTCGAAGACGTTCTGGTTGATGGTCAGGCCGGCGCCGCCCGGGCGAGTCGTGAGATTGATCGGCCCGCTCGCGCCGACGCCGCCGATCTTACCCTGGAATTGCTGGATGCCGATGTCAGCCGAAAGCGCGGCGTTCGGTCGGTAGCCGGCCTGGAAGCGATTCACATCCTCGTCGGTCGCGCGCAGGTTCGCCCGCGCCGCGTTCAGCGCCGGGTTGGCCTGATAGGCGCGGGACAACGCGCTCTCGAGGGTCTCGGCAGCCGCCGGACTTGCGACAGCCAGTGCCGAGACGACGGCGCCAGCCAGCCGAAGCGCGGACCGCGCCGCAGGGTTCCGTTCTTTCACGTCGATCAGCCCTTGCGGTTTCTCGATATGCCGTCCCGCCGCACTGCCGTGTCCGCTCCGGTGCGTCGCCTCAGCAGATGCCCCGGAGGACATCTGCAGGACGACCCGCACCGTGAGGGTCGCGACAGGGATGCCGCATGCACACCCATGCGATGGAATGGCTAGCCCGCCTCGTGCCCGAGAGTAGCCGAGCTTGCGTTACCGACGACAGGGCTTACCGCACCGCGTCGTCGGATTGCGGGCGGGTGCCTCAAAAAAGCGACACCCCAGCGGACTAATCCCTCATGGCCGTGTGCCGGCGCGCACGCGTGCTTTCGCGCGGTTTTCGGCGGTCACCGTACCCGGCGCGGCAGTCGGCCTGAGATGGAATGGATTCGGTTCATCGGCCGGGCGCGACGCGCCCGGATTGCGAGGGGGTCAGGGGCCTGACGACAGCCCCGGCGCAGCCTCGGTGCCGCTCAGAAAGCGCTCGCCGTGCCGCCGTGTCCGGAGGGAAGACGAGCGGTGGCCGGGAGCGCCAAAACGCTTTCCGACGAAGTGGTCACCGGTTCGGCGAAAGAAAGCGCGTTGAAACAAGGCCGAGAGACGCCGCCCTGATGCAATCAGGTCGGATATGGCTCTGTGAGCGCGCTCAGAACGCGAAGCCGGGTTCGGTCGCGAAGCTCTTCAGGGCCGGCAGCGAGGCATCGAAGAGCGGGCGTGCCCCGAAGGCATCGCCCGCCCGCACGAACAGGGTCGCCTTGGCGTTGCGGTGCGGACCGAGCACGCAGACCAAGCGCCCGTCGTCGCGCAACTGATCGAGCAGGGCCTGCGGCCGGGCCTCGACTCGTCCCTCGACGAGGATGGCGTCGAAAGGCCCGCCCTTGGCCGGAGCGGTCAAGGCGCCCTGGACGAGGTCGACGGTGTCGCCGAGGCGCTCGCGGGCGGCGCCGATGAGATCCGGGTCGGATTCCAGGGCAACGACCTCGGCGCCGAGCTGCCGAAGCATGGCCGCGCCGTAGCCGTAGCCGGTGCCGACATCGAGGGCGCGGGTGCCCGGACGAATCTTGAGCGCCTGAATCAGGCGCGCCAGCAGCATCGGGGCCGGCATCGCGCGAATCCCGTCCGCGCCCGTATCGAAGGTCAGCGTCTGATCGATATAGGCGAAGTCCTCGCGGCCCGGCGGGACGAAGCGCTCGCGGGGTACGGTGTCGAAGGCATCGAGCACCGCGACGTCGTTCACATCGAAGGTCCGGAGCTGACAATCGACCATGAGGCGCCGCGCCTGAGCATAATCGAGCATGAGCCGTCCATCCCTCGCCGCCGCGCCAGACCGTTTCCCCGCCCGCCCGTCGAGCGGCGCCGGCCCGAGCGGGTCGGGTTGTCGTGGATCGTTCCCGGAATTGCAAGGCTCGCACGAGCGCCTTGCATGGCCAGAAACGAGCAGATTGTCAGGGGTATCGAAAAGTTTGGAGGCCTCGCCCGGAATCGAACCGGGGTGCAAGGATTTGCAGTCCTCTGCGTAACCACTCCGCCACGAGGCCTCGTCGCGAATGCGCGACACTCCGGGCCGAGCGGCCGGTCCGGAGCGAGGCGTCTCTAGCAGACGCTTGACCCGCTCGGCAACGGTCTTGTCGCTCGATCGACACAAACGCCGCCGCCGCACCGCGACCCGGTGAAAAAAGTGCGTCGTCGGCTCAGAAGGCGCAAAAAGCGGTGATAGGACCCTTGCGTCCGAAACCGGCGAAGGCTAATGACCCGCCACCGCCGCTGAGGCGGACCGGTGATCCCCGATAGCTCAGTTGGTAGAGCAAGCGACTGTTAATCGCTTTGTCGCAGGTTCGAGTCCTGCTCGGGGAGCCAAATCTTTCAATCACTTAGCTAGACATCGGCCGAGGCGTGTTACCGCGCCTGTTACCGCCGTTGTTCTCCGGGTGTTTTCAGCCCGCAGGCTTCGCCTTCCGCCGCGCCGTTCGTAGCTCGGCCACGCGACCCGACTGCACCACCGATCCCCGGTTATAGAGCATCGTCGTCGACATCTGAGTGTGGGTCGCGGTGCGCATCACGTCGGCCGGCGCCGCGCCCGCCTCGAAGGCCTCGCTGACCGCCCCTGCCCTGCTGTCCATGTTCCAGATGCCATCGGGCCATCCGGAGGCCCTGGCGATCTCGCGGAACGTCCGACTGAAGTGCGAGCGCTTCCACGGCAGGCCGGACCGCTCATCGATGACCAGCGGACCGACGCCGCGTGGCGGCAGCTCGGCGAGCAACTCGGGGTAATGGCTGAGATCGTGCTCTGCGACCTCGTTGCCGTTCGACTTCGACGTCGGCTTGCGCAGGATCGTCCCGTCGATGTGGTTCCAGATGAGGCCCCAATCCCAGACCCATGCGCCGTCCGTGATGGCCCCGGCGATTCGGCTGCGCGCCTCGGCGTCCGGTCGGTCCCACTCGCCAATCACGTCCTTCTGCCGAAGCCCGAGTTCGAACTGAAGCGTTACCGCGAGCGCGATGCTCGGCCGGCCGGCATCGTGGGCGGCGGTGCGCAGAGCGACGATCATCTCGTGACTCGGGCGGAGCTTGCGGGCGCGCGGCTGCCGGAACGTCGTCTTCGTCAGCACAGGGGCCAGTTCGATCGCGTCGCGGTCTCGAAGCTCGCACCCATAATTCACGACCCGGCGGAGCGTCTGGATGCAGGCGTAGGCGCCGCGCTCGCCGATCTCGTCCGTCCAAGTCCGGTGCCACCGGCGCACGTCGCGGCCGATGATGTCGGCCATGTGCTCGTCACCGGCGGCCACCACCAGGTGGCGGATATATTTGCCGTAGAAGACGCGGGTGTCTCGCCGGCGCTCATGGATCGGCGAATCGGGGTCGGTCTCGAAGGCGCGACAGATCCAGCCGATGGTGCCGAGGGCGAACGCGTTCCGGCCTGGCTCGCGGCCGGCGGCCCACTCCAACATCTCGGCCTGCAGGATCGCGCAGCGCGAGGCGATCTCCTGCGAGGGCCAGTCTCCGAACAGGCGAACCGTCTTTGGCGTGAACCCCTTGGCGACGAGCTTCTCGTCGGCCACCCAATAGAGATCGACGCGCCCGTTGTGGCGCTTCATCCGTTTAAGACCGGGCGCGTGCAACTCGTGCTCCGCTGGCATGGACACCCTCCTCCCTCCGGCCCTGGTGCCGGGTGGAGGCATGGTCGCCGGTATGGTGATAGCGGTCCAGAAATTCTCGGACGGCGGGCCAGTAGCGACCGCCCATCATCGGATCGACCTTCGGGAGGCCGCTGCGCTCGAGGACGGCAGCGAGACCGCCCCACGCCTTCGCCCGCTTTGGGCCGAGCACGACTCGCGCGAGTTCGGCCTCGTCGGGATACAGGCAGGATGGCTCCTGGGCCGGAGCCGAGGCGCGGGCGCTACCCACAGGGACCTCGTGCGCTGGTGGTGGATGAGATTGGAGTGACTTCGATCGCCTGCCAGTTCCGGCAAGCCGGCGCGGTCGTGAGCACGTCGGTGCCCTTCCCGCCGGTCCAATGCGCGCGCATCAGCCCGCACTTGCGATAAACCTTGGCGAGGCGCTTCCGCACCAGGTGGTCGCAGGATCCGCAGGTCTCGCCCTTCGGACCAGTGCCGGGCATCGCAGCATAGCCCTTCGCCTGGGTGCCGCCGCGCAGACGCCGGCGCTCGCTCGGCGTCAGGGTGCGTTCCATGTTAAAGAGGTCGCCCATCACGCCGCCTGCTCCTCGGTCTGAGGAGCGGCCTGGATGAGCGGCGGCCAGCGGATCAGCACGCCCTCAAAGGCGATGCGATCGCCCTCCTCCGGCGGGTGCTCGGCCCACCAGAACCGGGCCATGTCCTCGACGCTCTCGAAGCCGTCCTCGCGGGCGAAGTCGTCCATCCGGGCCGGGCTCAGCATCTCGCCGCCGACCTCGAACAGTTCGGTCGCGCTGCGCTCGGAGAAGCACAGGCGCACCGGCATGACGGAGAGGCAGGTCGGCCGGCCGAGGAGCCGGCAGTGCTTCGTCCGCATCCCGGTGTAGAGCTGAAGCTGCTCGCCCTGGCGGGCATGACGCTTTCGGTCGGCGCGGATCGTCTGCGCCTTCGTGCCGGCGAGGATCGGCGGGCCGAACCGCTTTTTGAAGGAATAGGCGACCACGATCAGCCCTCCTCATCCACGTCGAGAGCAGGTGCCGAATAGTCGACGGCGACGAGCTTGCCGGAGAGGCGGCCCCAATCGGACGCCTTGTATTCGAAGGGCTCGCCCCGGCCGCCGGGCACGTAATCCCAGTCAGGAAAGCCCCAGCCTTCGAGCAGCGCTTCTGCCTCGGTCTCGCTGATCGGTTCGGCCGCGGCCATGACGACAAGCCAACCGCCCGGCAGCGCCGCCAGGATCGGGCATAAGATCGCCCTCCGCTCGGGTGAGGACTCGCGCCAGATCTCAGCCTCGTGGGCATTGCAGCGGCGACCCGTTTGGCTCCGCGGGATCTTGATGGCGTAGTGCCCGATCACCAGCACGAGGCGCGTCGTTCCATTCGTTAGCAGGCGCATAAGGCAGCTTTCCTCGGGCGATAGGTCTGGGCGTGCCGCACGACGTCGGCGTAGGAGGCGCCCTTCAGGGCAAGCCACGCGCGGCGGCACCAAACAATGTCGAGGCGGTCGATCGCCGCCTCGCCGGTCGGCAGGCGCAGTTCGTGCGCGAGGAAGGCAGCGACGCGCTCCTCGGCGATGGGACGGCCGTTCGGGCAGTGGCGCAGGGCCACGGCGATCAACCGCTCGACCTGGCGCTCGCGCAGCAGGGCGCGGGCGTTGCGGGTCTCCTCGCCGGCCGGGAGCCCGACCGCCGAACCATCGGCCGCGCTCGGGGCCCACGCATCGGGGCAGAACGGGCAGGCCCAGACCTGGGCGTCGATCAGGTCGGGTTCGCGGGCGCCGGCCTCGCGGCCGGTGAGGCGCTCGCACTCGGTGCCGCAATCGGCGCAGTAGATGCCGAGGGCGCTCATGCGGCGCCCCCGAGACGGACGGGGGCGCGCATCAGCGCGGCATCGACGATCGCGAGGCTCCCCGGCGACAGGCGATAGCCGCGTCGTTCGTGTGTCTCGATCTCGATGGCGGCGCCCGCGACGGCGAGGCGACGACGCAACCGGGCCAGCGTCGCCGCAGCCGATCCGGGGTGCCGCGCGTCTGCATCTTCGGGGAACAGCGCGACCAATGCCTGACGCCTCGTCAGGACAAGGTGCCCAGCGCGCCGAAGCGCAAGCAGCAGCGTGGTTTCTTGCGGGCTGAGCCCCCACTCGGGGGGCGGAGCGATCTCGGACGTGACAGCGTCCTGAAGGGCCCGCACTCGCTGGCGAAGCGCCTCGTTCTCCTCGCGCTCAACCTGAAGCATCGTCCGCAGGCTGACGACTTCGGCTTCGGCGCGAGCTACGGCCTCCATCGCCTCGCGGGACCCCGACTGCTCGACCCGGCGTCGAGCGGCCTCCTCTTGCCGCTGTTGGATGGCGCGGATGCGCGCGACAGCCTCGTGCGCGCTGCGCGGGTCCGTGGGTTGCGGGGATGCGGCCATATCAAGCGACCTCCTCGTCGGCGGGAGCAAATCCGGGAAAGCCGTCGTCGTCCAGCGGCAGGCGGTCGTCGGCCTCGGCCGCGCGGTCGCGCAGTTCGGCCTCGATCTCGTCCACGACGGCGCGGTGGTCGGGCTTCAGCTTGCCGAGCCAGTCATCGAGATCGGCGGCACCAAGGGCGGCCTTCTCGCGGGCCATGCGGAGGAGCTTGGTCCGCGTGTCCTCGCCGGTCGGGGCGCGCTCGGCCGGAAGCGGCTTCACCGTGAAGGGCTTGCGGCTCGCGCGGGTCACCGTGAGCGGAAGCGTCACGCTCTCGCTGATGCCCGACATGTGGCTGATGCGGATGCCGCCGACGGCGACGCCGCCGAACATCACGGAATCGTCGCGGTAGAGCGTCATCCGACGGCCGGCGTAGGCGGCCCCGTCAACGCCCCACACGCGCACGAGCACGCGCCGCATCGACTTGCCGGGCTTGTAGGGCTTGCCGTTGTCGCCCTCGAAGAAGATCGCGATCGGCTGGTCGGGCTCGCGCATCGGCGAGACGCGCGTGACCTTGATGGTGCGGGGGCCACCGATCAGGTCGTCGGCGTTGAGCTGGTCGCTCTTGGGGGCGATCGTCTGCGACAGGTCGGTCACGCGAGGATCTCCCCCTCGACGCGGCGCACGGTCGGAATGTTGCCCGCCTTCTCGATGGCTTCGAGGTACTTGGCGCGGGCCTCCTCCAGGCGGGTCTCGAAGCCCTCGGCCGCCTCGACGATCGCGGATTGGATCTTGAGGTCGGGGTACGCGCGGATGCGGGCCAGCGGCAGGCCGCCCGAGTACGAGATCAGGTCGCACCACGCCCGCTCGGTGACGAGGAGCCCGGTCTGGATCTGGATCACGTAATCGGCGGGAATCGTCTCCGCGAGGACGTGAACGACGAAGGTCTCGATCTGGTATTTCTGCCGTCGGGACTTCGTCTCGACCAAGCCGTCGGCGCCGACGAAGGCGTCGGGCGAATAGCCGATGGTGAAGCCCCATTTGTCGTTGGTGACGAAGCCCACGGCCTCGGTCGGGGCGAAGTGCTTCGCGTAGAGGGCGAGCGCCTCGATCTCGTCCTCGTGGCCGCGCATCATGTCGAAGCTGACGAAGTGCGGCTCGACGTAGCCGCTGATGCGCTGGGCGAGCAGCTCGTAGAGGTGGGCGCGCTCCTTCTCGTTCTTGGCGGCCTTGAGCGTCGCGGGGGTGATGATCAGCCCCATTTCGCTCGCGGTGAGCAGGCCGCAGCGCGCCGCGAGCCACTCCTCGGTGCCCTGGTGCAGGTCGTGGTGGATGCGCACGGTCGGCCGCATCCCGGCCTTGTCGATCATCTCCATGAGGGTCACTCCGCTGCGTCGGCGCGAGGGGCGATCCGGGCGGCGCGCGCCACGGCGATCAGGTGTTCGGGGTCGAAGGGGTCGGACGCCGCACGGATCACGTCGGCGGTGAGCGGCCGCAGCACCGGGAGCGGCGCGGCCTCGTGGTCCGGCGTGCCGGTGGCCGTGTTGATCGCGGCAGCGGCGGCCAACGCGCGGGCCCTGTCGGTGGACAGGCTGCCGGTCGGCGCGCCCATGAACAGGGGCGTCCCGTCGGCCTCGGAGAGACCGCGGCCGTGCATCCCGCCGGCGCGGATCGGGAGGCGGATGCCGAGGGCCAGGAATAGGTGGGCGAGCGCCTGCTGCTCGGGGGTGCGGTCAGACATCGAACATCTCGGCGAGATCGGGGTCGACGGGTTCGCCGCAGGCGCGGGCCTCAAGGGCGGCGACGTGAAGGTCGGCCATGCTCGGCTCGACCGTCGGAGCGGGCCGCACAGCCTGGGCTTTCTTCCGCCCGTGCTTCGTCTTCACGTGGCAGTAGAGGCCGTTCGGATCGCCGAAGGCGCGATCGCAGTGCGGGCACGGGTGGGAGGCGTCAGCCACGGGCGGCCTCCGTGGTGAAGGTCCGCTCGAAGGCGTCGCCGGTCGCGGCGAGCAAGGCGGCGGCGATGGTGCGGGCGCCGTCCCGGTCCATGTCGAACTCGGCGACGCGCTCGCCGTCCGCTCGGATCGCGACGAGGCGCGGGCCGGCGTCGGTGCGCTCGACGAACAGGTTGAGGGGCGTGTCCTCAGCCACGGTCGCAGCCCTCCCCGTCGTCGGCCGCGCTCTGGGCGAGGCCGTCGGTGTAGGAGGCGAGCGGCGCCAGGATCAGCGCGGCGATGCCGGCGAGGATGAGCGCGCCCGGCAGGTATTCGAGGGCGGCGCTCATGCGGCCTCGCGGGAATCGGTGATGAGGAAGGGGTCGGCGTCGATCGCGGCGATGCAGTCACACATCGCGACGAGGTTGGCGGCGCGTTCGCGGAGCAGCTTGAGCTTCCAGACACAGTCACCGAGCCGAACATCGGAGGCGATGCCGTCGTGGATGCTGATCGTCCCGGCGAGGGCCTGCTCAGCCTGATCCAGCGCTTGATTGAGCGCGTCGCCGATCTCGCCGGTGGACGCGCAGGGAACGAGGGCCGTCACCATCACAGCCGCCCCGTCATCGCGAGGCGGACGAACCGTCCGGCCTCGTAGAGGCAGAAGGCGACACCGACGGCGCAGATGCCGGGCCCTAGGGCCAGGACCGCGACAGCCTGGAGCGGCGGGAGGGAGTTGAGGAACGCGATCATCACGCGGCCTCGGCGAGCTGCTGGGCCTCGAAGTCGGCGAGCGCGGCGCGCTCCTCCTGGGTCGCGACGCGGTCGCGCTCGATCAGGTCGAGGATGTGGTTCTGCGCGTCGCCGCGGCTCTCGATGCCCTCAAGCTCGACGCCCGAGGCAGAGAAGACGGCGAAGGCGCCGTCGAGGCGGTCGATCCAGTAATCGGTGGGGGTGGTTTGGGGCACCGGAGGCTCCATCGCTCGGTGAGCGGCGATGGATGTAACTTACAATGTGTAAGGTATGCGTCAAGCCTTAAAATGACGTTTTGTAAGTTATCCGTCCAGCCCCTCTACTACTTTCGGCGATCCCCGTTATCCACAGGGTGCACCTCTTTCGCGCGTTCTCGTTTCGTACTCATTTAGGGGTATCGAAACGGGAGGTTGAGCGTGGGGCGAAAGACGGTTGCCGTTGTCGTGCCGGTGGTGAGGACGAGGAAAGGAGCACTTGCCGTAGGCGAGCCGTTGGCCTGCTCGTCCGCAGATGATGCCTGCCGTCAGGCAGCGAGGACGGCCTCACGATGCGCGGGGGCTGTTGCCTTAGCGCGTTCCGGAGATCCCGATCTCGACGAGTTCGACGACCCGGTGCTGCTGGAGGTTCACGGTCAGGTGCCGACGCAGATCCTGACCCAGATCGTGCCTATGCCTTTCTAGGCCTGGAGACGATCATCGCGACCTTTCCCACGCTGATGACCCGCTCGTCGGGGCGGTCCGCGTCGTTGTAGGAGATTAGGTCGAAATAACCCGGCGCGCTTCCAGGGTTCAACTTCTTGAAGAAGCGCCGGCCATCCTCAAGAAGAACTAAGCATTCCTGCCGCAGCAGTTGCGCCGGCTCGTATTCCCGGCGCTCGAAAGCAATTAATTCGCCCGGATAGACACGCGGCTGCATCGAGTCACCTCGAACCTCGTACCACTCGAACGCATCCTGGTCGGCGACTTCAATGCCGATTTCCTCGAAGCGGGACGCGCCGTCCTGGTCCTCGATTTCGGCACCTGCGCCGATATAGCCCCGGATCTCGATTGCCTCGCTGGCATTGCGCGGGCCCTGGCCAGTCAGCAGCCAGCTCAACGACACACCGAAGCGCCGCGCGTACCGCCGCGCGTTCTCAATCGGGATGCCGCGGGCGCCGCCCCGGAGCCCGGTTTCGTGCGACTCGTATGTCGACTTCGGCAGGTCGAACATCTCGGCCGCCTCCGGCCGGGTCGATATGCCCGCGTCAAGGCGAGCGGCCATGAGGCGGCCGCCTTGCGTGCTCAGATCCGGTGGGGCCGCTTTACGGGGCATGAGCCGCCATAGCGGTTGGAAACTTACATTGGGTCAGAGAATGGGCTTGCGTCGATAACTTACGCAACGTAAGTAATGACGCCATGAGCGAGCCTGCCTCCTTCCGCGACCTGATTGACGTGACCTTCCAAGGCCGCGAGCGCTTCGCGACTGAGACGGGCATCGACATCAAGCACGTCGACGTCATGAAGCATCGCGACTCGATCGCGCCGGACCATTGGTCGGCGGTCGTGGCCGCGAGCGAGCGCCTCTCGCTCGGCGTTGACATGGGGATGCTGGCCGAACTGCGGGCCAGGCGGAAAGCCGAGCGGCTCGCCGCTCGAGCCGCACAGGCTGGCGAGCGCAGGTCCGGCGCCGCGTCAGATGGCGGACCGTTCGCCAGCGAGCGTGCGAAGCCGCTGCGCTGCCTATCTCCGCACGGCTCGGCGGGCCTCGCTACCGAAGGCCAATCTCGATGATCTCGTCGAGCCGCGCCTTCGCCTTGGTCCGGACGATGCGGTCGTGGCCGGGCGCTACGAGGAAGGTCGCCTCGTCCATCGCCTCGTGCCCGTCCTCCTTCCACCATGCGCGCACGGTGGCCGGATCCTTCCCGCTCGCACGGGTGAGCGCCGCGATCCGCCGGAGCGCCATCAGCAACACCTGCTGCTGCGCGGCCTGCTCGGCGATGATGTCGTCGAAGTCCTCGGGACGCATGGTCGTCTCCGGTCATCGCGCTCCAGCGATGATAGCGGCGGCCGGGCGGCTCTTCACCCGTGTCGGCCAAGCTCATGCGACCGTTGCCCTGCGCACGCGGGGTAGGTCGCTCGTCGTGGGGCGCGCCTGAGATGGCCGCGCTCGCCGTTATCTTCGCCGTCTGCGCTGTTGCCGGCTTCGCTCGCGCTGCGTTGCGCGGGTCGCCCTCGGCGCTCGCTGTCGGCGTGGTCGATGCAGCGGCATGCGGGCTGTGCTGGCTCGCTTCGTGGGTGTCGCCATGACGGCCGCCCTCCTCCTTTCCCCATCGCGCGGAATGAACCGCGTGATCGCCCGGCCGACCTTTCCCCCGAAGGTCACCGTTTCCGACGAGGTCGGGCGTCCCCTTTCGCGCCGTTCCCGCGGCGCCTCCGAAGTCCGCCGCCGCCCCGCGGCTGACGCCCCCGTGACGGGGGTTCCTCCCAAGGACTTGGCCGCTCCCGTTTCCGCGGGGGCGGCCCTTTTCTCGGGCCAATCCTACTCGCGCGCCTGCCTCTGCCGCCAAGCCGTCGGCCGTCGCGCTCCTGTGCCTCGTGCGTTCCGCTCCCTCCCTCATCTGCACGTCCTCTCTCAGTGGTCCGAAGAAACCACAGAGGGATTTGAGGGTGTGCAAAAAGCTTTTGTGGGTGGCGCAAATGTCTAGCGCTGACGTTTCACGGGCCCAGACCTGGGCCGACGACTTGATCCGCTGGGAAGCGACAGGTTGGGGCGATGCCGGCAACGCAATGCGCCGGGTCGCTACTCGGGCCCGCGTCCCCTTCTCCAAGCTTTGGGCGCTGAAATACCGGCCCCCGAAGGAAATCGCGTCTCACGTCCTCTCCCGGCTCGAAGCCATCCACGCCGCCGAGCGCGAGCGTCAACTCAGGAAGCTCGCCGATGAAGTCCTGCTCACCGCCGCCGCTGCCGGGTCTGACCACGCTGCTGTTCGCGCGGGTGAGGCTCTTCTTCGCGCGGCGGAGTGCGCCGCTGTGGAACCGGGTGCGGACGTGGCGCCGCCGCTTCTGGGATCGGCTGCTCGCCGCTCGCGGCGGCCGGCTGCCTCCGACCTGACCGACCTGCCCCTGTTCGGGGCGATGGAGCCGCGGCCGTAGCCGCTGAGCAAGGAGAGAGCATGTCCCCCTTCAACCCGACCCACGTCAGCCACAAGCAGGTGGAGGCCTATCCGATCGGCGCGGCCGAGTTCCAGGCCGACGGCTCGGGCAAGGTGGGCGTGCACCATCCGGAGCACGGCTACATCGTCGTTCCGGTCCCGGCCGGCTTCCTGCGTCGCCCCGGCGCCGTGAGCGAAGGCGACATGCTGGTGCGGTACGCGCCGACGGAGAGCGAGCCCGACGGCTACCTCTCCCACTCGCCGCGCGACGTGTTCGAGGCGGGCTATGCGGCGGTCTCGAAGTCCTCGGCGATGTCCTTCGGCGACGCTCTGGCTGCCCTGAAGGCCGGGCATCGCGTGGCCCGCACGGGCTGGAACGGCAAGGCGATGTGGCTCGCGCTGAGCGGCGTGCTCGGCGGGCGCCGGGTCGATGCCGACAAGTTCTGGTCGCCGCACAACGAGGCCTTCGCCCTGTCCAACGGCGGCAGCGCTGTCGTGCTCCCCTGCATCACGATGAAGACGGCCACGGGCGAGATCCTGATGGGCTGGCTCGCGTCGCAGACGGACATGCTCGCCGACGACTGGATGATCGTCCCCGCCGCCTGACCCCGCCCCTTCCGGGTGGCATCGGGCCGCCCGGCTTCCCTGAGGAGCCACCATGTCGAACCAGCAGCACCAGGGCCTCCCGGTCGCCGGCTACAAGCCGCAGAGCGAGGAGAAGGTCGCCCTCGTCAACGAGAACAAGGCGCTGGAGGAGCAGGTGCTTCGTCAGCTCGACAAGCTCGCCGCGATGCCGGCGGGCACCGTCGATCCGCGCTGGTTCTCCATCGGCCGCACCGCCATCGAGCAGGGCTTCATGGCGCTGAACCGGTCGGTCTTCCAGCCCGGCCGCGCCAGCCTGCCTGGGGACGTGCAGGGCGACCGCGCCCACGACGATCTCGGCCGGGTCGCCTGACCATGAGCGCCCTCGCCGATCTGAGCGACGCCGGCCTCGCGGACGTGATCGACACGGTGCGCGACGAGATCGTGCGCCGGAACGACCTGCTGCGCGGGGACGTGTCACCGGCGGCGAGGAGCCTCGTGCAGTGCCGGCGCTATGCGCTCCTCGGCCTGACGCAGGCGGAAGAGCGGCTGCGGGCCGGTGCTGCGACGGCTCTGCCGGCGACGGACCTGCCCGCGATCGACGAGCCGCGCGTGCCGCGGCGTCCGGCCCTCGGCGGCGATCCCACGCGCCCGCGCAACGGCAACGGTCTGCCGCCGGGCCGTCCCCACCCCTGAAACGCGAACCGCCCGGCCTGCTGGGGAGCGGGTGCCGGGCGGCTGCAATGTCCGAGATCTAGGTGAGCCAAATGAATGCCAGAAGTGCGCCTGCCTCGCAAGTCGATCCATCCTCGGTCGCGGCCGATCAACTGAAAACCATCATCGAGCGTATTGAACGGCTCGAAGAAGAGAAGGCCGGCATCGCGGGTGACGTCAAGGACGTCTATGCGGAAGCCAAGGCGAACGGCTTCGACACGAAGGTCATTCGCAAGATCATCGCCATGCGCAAGCGCGATTACGACGAGCGCATGGAAGAGGAGGCGATCCTCGAACTCTACATGCAGGCGCTCGGCATGCTGGCGGACACGCCGCTCGGGCAGGCTGCGATCGAACGGGAGACAGGCCGGAACCGCGGCGGCAGCGAGCGGAGCCTGCGCCAGCAGGTCGGGGACAAGGTCTCCCGCGCCTTCGCCGGCATGGAGGGCGTCACCGTCACCATCGGCGCCAACGCCAGCACCGTGATGCGCGAGGCCGCGAAGCAGATCCGCTCGGCTGGTGCGCAGGTCGATATCGAAGACGCGATCGCGGCGCGGGGCTGAACCATGGCCCGCCGCTCGCCCTCCCCCCGAATCGTCCCGTCCTCGGCCGCGGTCCGCCGCGTCGTGGACGAGGTGACGATCCTGCTGCCGATCCCGCCGTCGGCCAACGACCTGCACGACCACGCGCCGGGCCGGCCGGTGCGCTCCAAGGCTTACTCGGCCTGGATCAGGGATGCGGGCTGGCGCCTGCTCGAACAGCGTCCCGGCCGTGTGCCGGGCGCGTATATCCTGCTGCTCGCCGTCCCCGAGACAGAGACGAAGGCCGACCTCGACAACCTGTCGAAGGCGACCAGCGATCTCCTCCAGGCGCACGGCGTCATCGACAACGACCGGAAGGCGCGGCGGGTGGTGCTCGACTGGCACCGCGAGCACGCCGAACTGGCGGCGACCGTGCGCGCCGTGCCGCCGGGCTTCCTGCTCGAATCCGTCTCCCCGATCTGGCCGCGCTCGGGCGCGCTGGAGGCGGCATGAGCTACCGCGAGAACAAGGCTCATCCGCACGCCGAGCGCGGAAACGACCTGTACGAGACGCCGGCCGTCGCCGTGCGGGCGCTGCTCGCGACCGAATGGCTGCCGCAGCGGATCTGGGAGCCGGCCTGCGGACCGGGCGCGATCGTGCGTGAGCTGTGCGCGGCCGGCCACGAAGTGGTGCCGACCGATCTCGTCTCCTACGGCTGCCCCGGTCAGGTCGCGGAGATGGACTTCCTGAAGCTGCACGGCGCCCCGTTCGGGGTCGACTGCATCGTCACGAATCCCCCCTACAAGCACGCCCGCGCCTTCGCCGAGAAAGCCGTCGAGCTTTGCCCGCGCGTGATGATGCTGCTGCGGCTCGCCTTCTACGAGGGGATCACGCGCGGCTCGCTGCTCGACACCGGCACGCTGGCCCGCGTCCACGTCTTCCGGAAGCGGCTGCCGATGATGCACCGCGACGGCTGGGACGGCCCCAAGGCCACCAGCATGACGGCCTTCGCGTGGTTCGTCTGGGATCGCTCACATCGAGGCCCGACGACGCTCGGGCGCTTGTCCTGGGAGGACTTCGTCGACGAGCCCGAACCCGCAGTGCTGCCGATGGCGGCGGAGTAGAGCCATGGCCATTCGATCCGAAGTTCTCCGGGCCATGCTCGCGGCCGGCGCCACGGCCGAGATGCTGGTGGCTGCCGTCGCCGCCGACGAGAAGGCCGAGGCCGAAGAGGTTGACGCCCAGACCGAGAAGCGGCGGGCGCTGACCGCGGTGCGGGTCCGGCGCCACCGTGAAACGCACCGTAACGCAAGTAACGCTGGTAACGGCGGTAACGCGTTACCCCCTGCCTCCCCCCCGGATGGCCCCCGCCTCCCCTGCACCTCCACCCCTTAACCCCCGCCAACCCCGGTTCCGAGCCTGACGGCTCGGCCGGCGATGCCGGGCAGGCGGGCGGCGAAGCGGCGGAATTGGCTCGGTCGAACCGCCAAGCCCTGCTGACCATCGGCGTGGACCTGATCAGCGCCAACACCGGGCGGTCGCGTCGCTCGGCCCGCGCCCTGATCGGCCACTGGCTCGGCATTGCTCGGGACGAGGCTGCGGTCGTGCTCGACGTCATCGAGGACGCCGACGGCCGGGAGCTCGCCGACTTCTCGACCTGGGTCGAATCCCGGCTGCGGAAGCGCCGGGATGAACTCGACCGGCCGTCTCCATTCGGCCCCCGCGGTGGCTCTCGTCCTGCCCCCGCCCCCACCGGCTTAGCCGCCCACATCATCCGCAATTACGAGCAATCCCTGACGGGAGCCTTCGATGTCGAGCCGCCTTCCATCGACGCTAACGACCCCGATGCTGGCGCAAGCCGAGGATCGGATTACGGAACTCCGTGGCAGGCTGGTTCCGGTGGACGGCCAGCCGACGCGGTTCTGCGTGCCGCAGGACAAGGCGGCTACGACAGCCGAGCGTCGAGCGCTATCCGCCGTCGCCGAGCGGGTTGAGGCCGAGTTGAAGCCCTGCCGGGTGCGGGCTCACGTCGATACGGTGGTCGCCCGCATCCTGCTCGGGTTCGAGCAGGGGCGCGGCCGTGGCGGTGCCGAGAACGCGCTCCTCGTCGCCGAGTACGTCGAGGCGCTGGAAGGTCTGCCGCTGGCAGTCATCCAGGCCGCCGCCAGCCGGTTTCGCGACAAGGCGACGATCCTGCGTTGGGATCCGGCTTGGCGCCCGTCGCCAGCGCAGTTCGCGGACGAGGCCCGGCAAGGGCTGATCCCGCTTCGGGCGAAACTCGTCCACATCCGGCAGATCCTCGAGGCGGAGGTCTACGTGCCGCCGTCGGACGAGGACCGGGCAAAGGTCCAGGCCGCGGCGGCGGCGTGGCTGAACCGGGGAGGCGACGCGGAGCCTGGGCGCCCTCGACCGTCGCCCGAAGCCGTCGCTGCGGCGCGTGAGGACGTGCTGCACGAGCACGGCGCCAAGTTCCGCGAGGTCGCCGTCGGCTCGCTCGCGCAGCTCGCCGCGCGGCTCGATGCCAAGGCGTCGGCGCAGAAGGAGCGGGTCGCGTGAGTACCGCTCCGAAGATGTCGGAGGCCGATCTCTGCGCGGCCTTCATCGCCGCGGTGCCGACGCAGGAGCGCCGAGACCTGCCGAAGTGGGTCGCCTATCCCGAGACGGCGGGCTTCGACATTCTGCTCGTTCGTGCCGACGGCTTCCAAATCGGTATCGAGGCGAAGCTGGCGCTGAACGCCCGCGTCGTGTCGCAGATCCTCCCGTATCGCGAGGGATGGCACTACGGCACGACGGCGGGGCCGGATTGCCGGGCCGTTTTGGTCCCGGCGGAGAAGTGCAACGCCGATCTCGTCCGGATCTGTGCGGCGCTCGGCGTGACCGTGCTCCGGCTCCACACCGACCCGCTCAAGCACGGCGGTCGCTGGGGCAATCCCTTCTCCCCGTACCTGCCCGACGAGCGGACCGGCCTCGGCTCAGACGAATGGCACCCGTGGGCGCCGCCGGAGCGCTGCCCGGTCCCTGAGTACGTGCCGGACGTCCAGGCCGGCGCATCGGCGCCGGTGAAGCTGAGCGATTGGAAGGTGAAGGCGATCCGGCTGTCGGTGATCCTCGAAGAGCGTGCTGTGACGCGCGCTGACTTTAAGGCGCTCCAGCTCTCGCCGACGAACTGGCTCTGCCCTCGGGGCTGGCTGGAGCGCGGTGAGTGCGGCGGATGGGTTCGCTGCGATCGGACGCCTGATTTCGAGGCCCAGCACCCGACGAACTATGCGCAGATCCGGGGCGACCGGGCACGGTGGATGCCGACGGCTCCCGCGCCGCGTCCGATGCAGGCGGCGTTGCTATGAGCGCCGCCCTCGCCCTCCCCGATTCCGCCCGCCTCGTCGCCTCTTGGCGGGCCGGCGTGCTCAGCCTGCCGGACGACCATGTGCCCTGCCCCGGCATGATCTGGCGCGAGGCCGGCGAGGGTGGCCGCGAAGGGGTCTGGCGCTCGGTGCGCCGGGCGATGCTCGTCTTCCTCGACGATTGGGGCGAGGCCGCCGCGGATCTCGGATGGACCACGGAAGCGCTGTTCGGCGTCCACCGCGCGGCCGGCGCTTTGCGGTCGGACAGCACGGGCGCCCTCGTCTCGCTCTATCCGCGCCGCTGCATCGCCTTGTGCGAGCGCGAGATCCACCTCGAACGCCGCGGCTCCATCATGGTCGACCGCGGCCTGACCAACCCTGCCGACAGCGTGCCGCTGTGGCTGTTCGCGGCATCGCAAAAGCAAATTGCGCACAATACTCTAAGACAAAGCGTATAAATCCATGTAATTCATTTTGCGCTTTCGAAGCCTCTGCAGAAAGGACTTCAATATGTCCAACAATGCGTCCGAGGATCCGCCTGATAATGGATCGGTAAAACTTTCAGTTGAGATTATCAGCGCCTATGTCCGCAACAATGTGCTGCCATCCAAAGAGCTCCCGGCTCTAATTATTGGCGTCCATGCCGCTTTATCCGGCATCGGAAAAGCTCCAGCTGCACCTGATGCAGAAAAAATCGAGATCGAAAAGCCAACACCAGCGCAGATCCGCAAGTCGGTCACGCCAGATGCGCTGATCTCCTTCATCGACGGTAAGCCGTACAAGACGCTGAAGCGGCACCTCGCGGTGCACGGCCTTACTCCGCATGCCTACTGCGAGCGCTACGGCTTGCCAGCCGACTATCCGACGACAGCACCGAACTACTCGGCCCAGCGATCGGCGATGGCCAAGGGGTTCGGTCTCGGACAGAGGCGCGCGGGCTAAGCAGCAGGCGGCGTGATGACCTGATAGGACTGGAAGTGCCCTGCCGTCAGAATGAGGCGGCGGGGCACTCCAGGAGGGAGAGAAGACGATGTACGTGCGCATCGGTGCCAATGGAGGAAGGCGCCAGATCAAGGAAGTGACGGCAGTAAAGGCCGATGGCGGCGTGTCAGTTTGGATGAAGTTCGACTACGGCAACGTCGATGATCTCTACATGCGCATTGACGCCGAAACGCTTTCAGCGATCGTGAAGGCGGCGCTTACAGGCGAGACGACGAAGGTGCCTGCTGATCTTGCGGAGTCTTCCTCCTCCTAATGAAGCCCCGCCTTGCCGGAGGATATTATCCGCCCCGGCACAATGCCGATCCATGGACGCGGGGGGACGTGGAGCGCTGGCTGAAGGCGGCCTTCCGCGCGATGCCGTTCACGCCGATTTACGCCCCACGCGGCAACACCCTTCAGTCCGCTGCCGGTGACGTGCCAGACGCAACCTTCGACATCGTCGCTTTCTCCGGCACGGTGCTTGGCGACAAGAGCGAGGATCGGCAGGTCGTGCTCCTCTGGGCGCGCTCGATGGCGACGCACGGAGAAATCGGCGGATCGATCGCCGAGTTCTGCCGGCGCACCAGGTGGTCGCGTGCAACGTTCGACCGGCGCCGCATCAAGGCCTGCGAGCGGATCGCTGTAGCGAAGAACCAGGCGGATTAGGAAGCGCTCGCCACCCTCGAGGCGCTACGGACGACGCCCCAAAACCGCTGCACGACATGGGAGCATTTGCCGCCGTAACGCTGGCGAACAAAACACTTGCATCCGAACCAAAATAACTCGAATGTGTTACAAGTGAACACAGGAGATCGTGAGCGATGCCCCCGGAAAAGACCGAGACGCTTACCATCCGCATCCCTGCCGAGATGAAGCGGCAGATTGAGGCTGCCGCTCAGGCCGAACGGCGTTCTAGTTCGTCACTTGTAGAAGTTGCCATCGAAGATTATCTCAAAGCTACCGGCTATATCCACAGCAACTTGGATGCTGACAAGTTCTATAATGTCAGAGGCAGATGGCTTGAGATGCGGGATGTGAGTGTTCCCGCCCCAAGAGGTAGATTTCCGAGTTTTTTTGTCACAAGCCCAAACGAACCTGGATTGATTTTTGGAGCAAAGGACGTCGAGAACGCCTTGGTAATGGCTCAGGTTATGTTTGAAGGTGTCGATTACGGTCGCGAACACCCAAATAAGGTTGAATTCGATCCGCCCGGATTCAAGCGCGAGTAACTTAGAAAGCGGTCGCCCCATATAACTGACGACCGAAAATCGTCCGCGTCACTGTTTCATAAACGCCCTCCGCTCTTATGCCGTGCTAGACGGTACATCTCGTGTTTGATCTCGCTCCTCTCTGCAGGAAAGATTGTGGATGGTCGCGGTGTAGAGCAGGGGTATGTCGCGTCGAAGCGTGCAGCATGGAGCAGTGACGCGCCGCTATTATTCCTCTTGACTGTGAGGAAGAGGACAATCGACCCATGACCTTGCCGAGCGCCCAGAACGGTCGCGCTCTACCCGAGGTCAGGCTCGTGTCTGTCGCTGCTTCGTCTTCCTCCACCTCTCCGACCACGCGGGCCCGCCCCGCATCCTCCGATCGCCGCGCTTTGATCAAGGCGAAAGCGGAAGAGCGCGCTGCAGCGAAGGCCGAGCGCGCCGCTCTCGGCGCCAAGCTCGCTCAAGCCGCCGGCGCGGCCGATGCCGCTGACCGCTCCGCCTGCGTCGCGGTGCTCGACCGCATCCAGCGCCGGGCCGTCGAGCGGCGAGCCCGCCGGAAGCTGGAAACCCGGGCGGACCGTCGACGTGCCAGCCTGCTCCGGAAGAACCCCCACACCGAGCGCGACGCTTCGATCAAGATCGGGCGCCGGCTCGTTACCGATCCGACCACGCTCGGCAAGTTCATCGAGGTCCAGGTCAACCGCCAGCTCGACGTGCTCACCATGGAGCACTCGGCCCGCCCGCAGCGGATTTCCGATGTCGAGTTCGCCGTCGGGCGGTTGCTTCAGGATGCCTGGACCGGACGGAAGGACGGCGATCGCCGTATGGACTCCTTCGCCAAGCTCGGAGTGCTGGTTTCCTCGGGTGGCGACGATGGCCCGCTTCCGTCTCGCGAGATGGGGATGCTCCGCGAAACGTTCCGGGCTCGCGTCGTCGCGGATCTTAACCTCAAAATTGAGAAGGTTGTCGGGGGCGTCGGGCTCCGCCTCCTCCGCGCCATCCTGGTCGAGGGCCACACCTTCGGCACCTATGCGGCCTGCACTGTCGGTGGTGGCGAGCGCGGGGCAGCCCGGATCGGCGAGCGGTTCCGGTGGCTGCTGAACGAGGTGGCGGACCATTTGCACACCGCATCGGGCGCCGAGGGACAGCGCATTCGTGCGACGCGGGATCAACTGCCGTGACAGCACCTCGGTTGGTATAATAAGCTGCTTCAGCACTTGGAGCGGATCGTGGATTTTTTATCTGAAACCATCAAATTTTTCAAAGACTGGCAAACCTTAATAGCTGGTATTTTGGCTATCATAGGCGCATGGGCGACATTGAGAGGAGTTGATCGACAGATCAACCATCTACGGAGTACTGAGAAAGAGGAGCGAGACAGGAAACTATTTGCCGCCAGGGTAGCGCTCCCGGACGCACTAAGCCGATTAGCTGAATACGCAGAGAACTGGTTGAGTACGGCCCGCCAGGTGAAGGGGGGTGTCTATGATCGACTTAACAGATCTGAATACCCTGCGACGCCAGAGCGACCGAACGATGCAATCGCAGAGATAAAAAACGCACTAGTTGCTGTCGATCGTCCGCAGGCAGAATTTCTCGCTGAACTGCTCTCTTGGTCCCAGGTTCATGAGGCAAGGCTGAGAATTATCCGGAAGCGCATAAGTGGTGGCAATGTCGAACGAATTCCTAACGATCGAGTAGTGCTCGCAATTGTAGACGCTGCTCGGCTTTATGCGCTTTCTGTTCATTTGCTGCCCTGGTCTCGACGCGAGTGCATCGAGATAGAGAAATTTGCCCTCGGTGAGGCTACGCGGAGTGCGCTGTCCCTTGCTAAGATATTCCCTGAAGATAGCCCGGACGTGTATGACATGGTCGGCGTGTACGAACGGACCGCGGCACGGGTTGACCCCTGAGGCGAAACCCTGCATCTGATCAGTGTCGCGAGACGCGCGCCCGGGGCTTCATTGCCGCCGGGCGTTATCGTTTCGTCAACCGTTCGCCTACTATAGATCTTGGGCGGAAGGACGTGGATGGCCTCGCAAGTCATCCCTTCGACGAGCAGCTTCTGTCTCGTTGATGCGCCAGCCTCTGTGCCGTCCTTCCGCCTACAGCCTTGAGGCTCAGCCTCGGCTCCCTTCTGGCCCTCGAACCGACCCACAGCCACGGCGTTGCCTGGGCGGGACGGATGCTGGCAGCATGTCTAAGATCGGCCCCCGATGAGCGCGCACGCCACTTTCACGGCGATCGAGGAGGAGGCCCGCGCCTTCTGCCGTCGGCGCTTCCGCGATCAAGCCGAGTACCTCGAAGCCAAGGACGCACACTGCAAGCGCATCCTCGCCCTCGTGAGCAGGGGCCGGCGTCAGGTCGGCATCCCTGAGATGCTGTCCTTCGGCACCGGCCGGCGCACGTTCGCCAGGCGGTCGTTCAGCGTCGAGCTGCGAATGCCGCGGGCTCGGAAAGCGGGCTGATCCCGCCACTCGAAAGCACTCGAAACCGGGCTTTAGAGTAGGCCTCCGGTTTTCCGATAACGGTCGTTCCCGGAACATTCATGACCACTCTGCCGGTGCCGGTCGCACCGGCGGAAGTCGTTGTCTTCCAAGATCATCTGGCCTCGGCCGCGCAGTACGCGCTCGCTGAAAAAAGCGATGCGACGCGGCGGGCCTACGCCTCGGACTGGAGCGATTTCGCCGGCTGGGCTGCGGGGCTCGACCAGGTCGTCGCGCCGGCCTCGGCCGCCACGGTCGCGGCCTACCTCGCCAGCCTCGCCGACCGCGGGCTGAAGGCCTCCACGATCGTCCGGCGGGCTGCCGCTATCGGCTACATGCACCGTATCGCCGGGCACGAGCCGCCGACCAACGCGGAGGCCGTGAAGGCGGTGCTCCGGGGCATCAAGCGTCGGCTCGGCGTCGCCGTCGAGCGCAAGGCACCGGCCACGGCCCGCGCGATCGGCGCCATGCTGAAGAAGGTGCCCGAGACGCTGACCGGCAAGCGGGATCGCGCGGTGCTCCTGCTCGGTTTCGCCGCAGCGCTCCGCCGGTCCGAAATCGTCGGCCTCACGGTCGCCGACCTGGAGCGCACGCCCGACGGGCTTTTCGTCCATATCCGCCGGTCGAAGACGGACCAGGAGGGCGAGGGCCACATCGTCGCGATTCCCCGTGGCGGAAAGCTGAAGCCGGTCGAGGCGGTCGAGGACTGGATCGCCGCCGCCGGCATCAAGGAAGGCCGCGTCTTCGACCTGACCGACCGGACCGTCGCCAACATCGTCAAGCGCTACGCCGAGGCCGCGAAGCTCGACCCGGCCCTGTTCTCCGGACACTCGCTGCGCGCCGGCTTCGTCACCTCCGCGCTCGAGGCGGGCGCCGACCTGCTGAAGGTCATGGATGTGACCCGGCATCGCGAAGTGAAGACCCTCAAGGCCTACGACCGCCGGGCGAAGGCCTTCAAGAACCACGCCGGCAAAGGCTTCCTATGACCGACCGCCCCGTCTCCCGTGACGAGGCGATCAGCCTCGGCCGCATCGAACCCGCGGCCACGGCCTACGGCGCGCACCTCCGCCGCAAGGGCATCCTCCGCCCGTTGCCGGAGCCGGTCGCCCTGCTCGACACCACGCCCCGCGACGAGGCCAGCGCCGTCCTGGCGGAGGTCGCCCGCGACGTTCTCACGAGGATCCGGCTGTGATGGTCTACGCTGTCCGTTTCGGCGCCGGCACGTCCCGACGCTTCCTCGCGCACTCCGACACTGCAGGCGATAACGCCAACGGCTGGCGCCCGCTGATCTGGACGAAGAGCGTCGAGCGTGCCGAGAAATTCGGCTGCGCCGCGGATGCTCATGCCTACGCGCTGAAGCACCTCGGGCACTCGCTCTGGGAGGTCGGCGTGGTCCCCTCCCGCGGCCTGCCGACCGACGACCTCGGCGGCTCGCCCAACACTCTCCGCGTGGCGGCCTGACACTACGCGAACCAACGGCTCAGGCGCGGCGTTTAGTGCCGACAGGAGGCGTCGATGGCTGCACCAAACCGATCGGTCTGCGCTTTGCTGTTCGGCCTCCTCATGTCAGGCAGCGCATCTGCACAGGGTATGGCGCTCATCGAGCGGCAGGAGCCTCAGACGCCTAACATCGCAGGCACGCAGGGTTCGGCGCTGATTGAGCGGCAGGTGCCTGAACCGCCCCGCGCTGTAGATGACACGCCGGTCAAACGGCCGTGGATGCTGACTGGCCAAGGAGCCGTCCGAGATACCGGCGGCCGCCTGCCTAATCAGGCGACGGGACCGAAGCGCGAGCGCGTGGTGCACGACATCTGCATCGGATGCGGCGCCCGGTAGAGACTGAGGCCGCCTTCAAGGTCGGCAAGGTTCTGGCGACCCACTCCCGTCTTACGCCCGGCGAGCAGCGGACGGGCTGATGGCCCTCTGAGAACAAGGCCCTATCAATGGCTTTCCAACCTGGGCAGTCGGGCAACCCTGGCGGTCGCCCGAAGGCTTCTGCGCGCGTCCGTGACGCCGCCCGCGAGCACACCGAAGCGGCCCTCGCGGTCCTTGTGCAGATCGCGACCGCAGGCGAGAGCGAGGCTGCACGCGTGGCGGCCGCGAACGCCATTCTCGACCGCGGCTATGGCAAGCCCAGCCAACCCATTGATGGCGATGGCGAGGGCGGCGCAATCCCGGTCGGCCTGACCGTGCACTTCATTCGGCCCGCGCCCTCCGATGACAGTTGAGTTCCCGGAGCGGCTCGACTTCCTCTTCGAGCCCGCCCGCTACAAGATCGCTTACGGGGGGCGTGGCGGCGCGAAGTCGTGGGGCTTCGGGCGGGCACTCCTCATCATGGGCGCGCAGCGGAAGATCCGCGTGCTCTGCGCCCGCGAGTTCCAGAATTCGATTGCGGAATCGGCGCACGCGCTGCTCAGCCAGCAGATCGACCTCCTCGGCCTCTCCGGTTTCTACGAGATCCAAGAGAAGCGCATCCTCGGCGCCAACGGGACCGAGTTCATCTTCAAGGGGCTCCGGCACAACGTCGCCTCAGTGAAATCGACCGAAGGCATCGACGTGTGCTGGGTCGAGGAGGCCCGCACCGTCTCGAAAACCTCCTGGGACGTGCTGATTCCCACCATCCGCAAGGAAGGGTCGGAGATCTGGATCAGCTTCAACCCGGAGTTGGAGGAAGACGAGACCTATAAGCGGTTTGTGAAGAACCCGCCGACCGGCGCCAAGGTCGTGAAGATCGGCTGGCAGGACAACCCCTGGTTCCCGGACGTCCTGAAGCAGGAGGCGCTCGACCTGAAGGCGCGCGATCCAGCGGCCTACCTCACGGTTTGGGACGGCCACTGCAAGGTGGTGCTCGACGGCGCGATCTACGCCAACGAGATCATGGCCGCGACGGAGGCCAGCCGCTTCACCCGCGTGCCCTACGACGGCACCAAGCCGGTGCACACGTTCTGGGATCTCGGCCGGGCCGACATGACCGCGATCTGGTTCGCGCAGGTCGTCGGCTTCGAGTTCCGGATCATCGACTATTACCAGAACCGCGGCCACGCGCTCGGGCACTACCTGAAGCACCTCCAGGGCCGGCCCTACGTCTACGGCGACCACTGGTTGCCGCACGACGCGACCAACGAGCTGCTGGGCTCCGAGCGGACGATCGCGCAGCAGATGGAGGCCGCAGGCTTCAAGGTTCACATCACGCCGAAGCTCGGCGTCGCCGAGGGCATCAACGCTGCCCGCACGCTGTTCTCGCGCTGCTGGTTCGATGCTGACGCCTGCTCCGACGGACTGCAGTGCCTCAGAAACTACCGGTACGACGTCGACCCGAACACGGGTCAGTTTTCGAAGAACCCGCTGCACGATTGGGCCAGCCACGGCGCCGATGCCTTCCGCTACCTCGCGGTTGCGCTCCAGGAGCCGACGGCCCCGCTCAAGATCGGCAGCGCGAGCGGCCGTCGCCGCGGCGGCTGGATGGGTGCCTGATACGATGGCCAGAAAGACCAAGCGCGCCGCGCTGGCGGACGCGACGGACCCGGATGTGACCGAGGCTTCGGCGAAGGCGTCGACCGAGACCAAGGGCGACGACTTCGCGAAGGTGCTCGACCTCGCTAAAAAGCGGTGGCGCCGCGCCGATGAGTTCGACCGCCAGAACCGCACGGACGCCTACGAGGACCTCGACTTTCTCGAGACCCCTGGCGCGCAGTGGCCCGCGCGGGAGAAGCAAGCGCGCGAGGACGAGGGCCGACCGTGCCTGGAATTCAACCGGTTGCCGACCACCATCGCCCAGATCACCGGTGACATTCGCCAGATGCGTCCGGCCATCAAGGTCGTGCCGGTGGATAGCCGCGGCGACCCTGAGACCGCGGACGTCATCGCCGGCATGGTGCGATACGTCGAGAACCGCTCGGACGCGCCCTCGGCCTACTTCGCGGCGGCGGATCAGCAGGTCGGTGCCGGCATCGGGCACTGGAAGGTCATCACAGAATACGGCTCCGACACGACGTTTGAGCAAGAGATCCGCATCGTCGGCGTGCCCGACGGTGTCGGTGTCCGCTGGGACCCGGATGCGGTGCTGCCGACGCGCGAGGACGCCAAGTTCTGCTTCGTTCCCGTCGATATGAGCCGGGACGTCTACGAGGAGACCTATCCGGATCACCCGGCCGCCGAGATCGGCGACAGCGAGTTGTCGGCCGCTGGCATGGCCGAGTGGGCGGGCACCGACATGGTGCGGATCGCCGAGTATTACACCAAGACGCCCGTCCAGAAGAAGCTCGCCCTGATGCCCGACGGCGAGATCCTGGACCTGACCGACGAAGCGGCCGAGGACCACGCCGAGAAGATGGCGCTGGTCGAGGCGGCCAAGGCGGAGGGCGCTCGGGTGCGGGTGGAGAAGCGCCCCGGCCACCGTGTCGAGCGCTACGTCATCAGCGCGAACGCCGTGCTTGACGGTCCGACCGAGATCCCCGGCCGCTTCATCCCGGTGGTGCCGGTCGTCGGCGTCGAGATGACGATCGGCAAGCGCCGCGCCCGTCGCGGCGTGATCCGGTTCGCGAAGGATGCGCAACGCGCCTACAACTATGCCCGCTCGACCCAGACGGAGGTGGTAGCGCTCCAGCCCAAGGCGCCGTTCCTCGGCACCGAGAAGATGTTCAAGGGCTACGAGTCGATCTGGGACACGGCCAACAGCACGAACCACCCCTTCCTGCCCTACAATGTCGATGAGAAGTCGCCGACAGCGCGGCCGGAGCGCTCGACCCCGCCCATCGCCTCCGCCGGCCTCGCCGAGCTGACCCGCGAGGCGGCCGAGGACATGAAGGCGGTCACTGGCGTCTATGACGCCTCGCTTGGCGCCCGCTCGAACGAGACCTCGGGCAAGGCGATCCAGGCTCGCCAGCGCGAGGGCGACGTCGGTTCGTTCGTCTACATCGTGAACTTCTCGCGCAGCATCCGGCACACGGGCGCGATCGTCTGCGGGATGATCCCACACGTCTACGACACCGCTCGGACGCTTCGGATCGTGGGCGAGGACGGCAAGGTTGACCTCGTCGAGATCAACCAGGTGGGCGGCCTCGCCGAGGACGGGCAGCCGCTCGACAAGATCCAGAACGACGTCACGGTCGGCGCCTACGATGTCGCGATGGAGATGGGCCCGAGCTACACGACCCGGCGCGAGGCTGCGCTCGACGGCATGATCCAGTTGGTGCAGGCCGCGCCGCAGCTTGCGCCCCTCGTTCTCGACCTGCTGGCCAAGGCGCAGGATTGGCCGATGGCGGACAAGATCGCCAAGCGCATCCGCACCATGCTGCCGCCTCAGATCCAGGCGCAGGAGGCCGAGGAGAGCGGCGAGGCGCCGCCGCCGCCGGTCCCACCTTCGCCGCAGGAACAGGCTGCCATGGCGCAGCAGGAGCGCCAGCAGCAGATCGAGGCCGGGCGCCAGCAGCTCGACATGGAAAAGCTCGCCGTGGAGCGCGAGAAGCTCCAGGCCGACGTGATGAAGATCCAGGCCGAGATCGAGAAGGCGCAGATCGAAGCCGAGGCACGCGTGATGGAGGCCAACCGCCCGCAGATGCCCGGCATGGAAGGCACCGCGCCCGCCGCCGACCCGCGCCTCGACGCGATCGTCGCCGCCGTCGCGCAGCTCTCCGAAGTGGTCTCGATGATCATGGAAGAGATGGCAGCCGCGCCGCTGCCGGCGCCGCCTGCCGAACCGGAGCCGCCGCCCATAGCGCTCCCCACCGACTTCATCGAGGCGCCTCCGGGCGCCTTTTCTTTTGACCCCGGCGCGCTTGGTCAGCCCGCGCCCGAGATGATGGGCCCGCCCGCATGACGATTTTGCGCCCCTAGACACCACGGCGAGATTGACGAGTGCGCGTACACGATTGATGTTCGCTCGGCAGCTTTGCCGGTCTCGACGTGCCATCATGCGCCAAACCTTGATCGACCAATGGCATCGGGAGACTACGGCGGCACAGGCGGCGCCGCCGATCCTGCAGCAATGCGTGACAGGTGCGATCCGGGGCGCCTTGCTCGGGCTCGTCCTGCTCGCTGTAATTTTCCTGATCGGCTGGCTCGGTTTGCTCTGAACCAGCAGCTTTGATCCACAATGCAGCTAATACCGGTACCTAAAGCAGACTTCAGCCTGCGAGCGATTTTTAATTGACCCCTCGAATTGCCAAGCCTAGGATGGAGTTATAAGAACGTTTTCAAAGCATTGGGGATTTTATGACGACTCGGCTGTTGCCTGTGGCTTCGCTGTCACAAGTTAATCAAATTGACAACGGGTTTTCACAGAACAACCCCTCTGCCGCTTATCTTCAAGGAGGTAATTGGATTGTTTCTTGGAACAATGCTGCCTTTTCAAATATTGAAGCTCAGTTATTCGGATTTGCATTTAACACTGCTGGACAAGAATTCGCCCTTACAGGTCCACGGGCCCAAAATGCTTCGCTTGCGGGCCTTACATCTGGAGGCTTGGCTGCAGTCTATCAATCTGGCGGTACCACGTCTGTTAATAGGTACAATATCGATAATCAAGCCGTGAGTTATGCCGCGACAGAAAATATAACTGCATCGCGGAGTACGGACGACCTATCTATTTCTGGGCTTCCTGGCAATGGTTACGTTGTCGCCTACGAAGGCTTGGGTGTAAGCGGTACAGATAGGGGTGGGATTTATGCTGCTATCTGGAACGGATTTACAATAAATACGATTACTGTTGCTTCAAATACATTCTTTGAGACTGGATTTTCGTTTCAGAGGCAGTGGACCGCAACCAATCGCACCGACCCATCCATGTCTGCTGCGGCAAACGGGACATTTGTGGTGGCGTATCAATCCCAGTCAGATGGGAATACAGTACGTCCACCCGATCAGCTTGGATATAGTATATTTACGTCGAACGGAGAAGGGCTGAACAGTGGTTTGCTGTCAAGCTCTTTTGGCGAGCGTGAGCAGTATGAGGTTGATACTGCAGCCTTATCTAATGACAGATTTGTTTTTACATGGACTGACACAGATCGAGGCCAGACCGATATTCATGCGGCCGTTGTAGATAGTCGCGGAACAGTTATTAGGGGTGACTTCTTAGTCAATGAGTATGTCACCGGGAATCAAACTAATTCGACTGTCGCTGCGTTGGATGACGGCGGGTTTTTCGTTAGCTGGTTCGATAACGCCCGGAATATGATCGTCGGGGAAACCTACGATGCCAATGGCAGCGCTGTCGGAAGCAATGTATTGATAGCGAATGCGGTTTCTGTTGACTCTATGGATCTGATCAACATCGGCGGCAGGCGCTTGGCTCTTGCTTATGATCGCATCGCGGCTGGGGACACGGATATAGCCGGGGCCATAATCGGTCCGCGCTCCACTACCAGTGTGAATGGCGACACCAATACGGACATTATTTGGCATAACACCGGGGGTCAGACCGCACTGTGGGCCATGAGCGGTAACGAGATCCTGTTTGGAAACAACTTCATCAGCTCCAACGGGACGACCGTTGCCCCGGGCTCTGACTGGAGCGTCGCTGGCACGGGCGACTTCAACAGCGACAGCACAACTGACGTCCTGTGGCGCAACGTCGATGGCAGCATCGATATCTGGACGATGGGCGGTGGCCCTCTCGCCAATCAGATAGTGGCAAGCAACCATGTCACCGTCGGCAACACGCCCGTGAGGCTCGGGCCTGAATGGCAGGTCGCCGATACGGCCGACTTCACTGGAGACGGTGCGAGTGAGATCCTCTGGCGGAACAGCAACACCGGCAGGCTCGACGTTTGGACCATGTTTGGCTCGCAGCTTGTCGGCAGCAACCCGATCACCGCTAGCAACACCGTCGTAGCGCCAGGGTCCGACTGGAGCATCGCCGCAGCCACCGATCTCACGGGTGATGGTCGGGCGGACATACTGTGGCGGAACGCCAGTGGTGCCCTCGATCTGTGGACCATGAACGGCGCCCAGCTTGTCGTAAGCGCGAACGTCACAGCCGGGGGTTCGATCGTCGCGCCAGGACCTGACTGGAGCATCGCAGCGGTCAATGACTTCACGGGCAACGGACATGCCGATCTGCTGTGGCGCAACACGAACGGCCAGGTAGATCTCTGGACGATGAACGGTGCGCAGCTCGTCAGAAGCGATCACGTGACCGCCGGGGGCTTAAGTGTTGCCCCGGGATCGGATTGGCATGTCGCTGGATCGGGCGACTTCAACGGGGACGGCTACGCAGACGTTTTGTGGCAGAATGATAATGGATCGGTTGATATCTGGAATATGAATGGTGCGCAGCTCACCGCGAGCAATCACGTGACACAACAAGGTTTTGGCGCTGTCTCACTCGATGCGTCGTGGATGGTGGTTGGGTAACGGGGCATCGCAAAAGCATAAGCGTTGGTGCGCTAGAGCTGTTGCCGACCGCGGTGAGTCGGTTGGGGTTCCCTGACGAGACGAGATCTGATTCCCTTTGGTCCTCTCGACAGGAGGATCGATGGGGTCACCGTTGTCATCGGATCTGCGCGCGCGCGTCGTGAAGGCCGTGTCCGCGGGCGCCTCGCGCCGTCAGGCCGCCGAGCGGTTCGGGGTCAGTCCCGCCAGCGCTATCCGCTGGCAGGAGAGCTTCGAGCGGGAAGGCCGGGTGGCGGCCAAGCCGCAGGGTGGCGACCGACGCTCGCAGCACCTCGAAGCGCGAGCCGAGTTGATCCTCAAACTGCGCTTGGGTCGACCAATGCTCACCCTATCGGAGGTGCGCGCCCTGCTGGCCGAACGCGGTATCGCCACCAGCGAGAGCAGCCTGTCGCGCTTCTTCCGGCGCCACGCCGTCACGCACAAAAAAACACCCTCCACGCTGCCGAGCAGCAGCGGCCGAACGTGAAGGCCGAGCGCGAGGACTGGTTCGAGGCTCAGGATGAACTCGATCCCGACAGCCTCGTCTTCCTCGACGAAACGGCCACCACGACCAACATGGTCCGCCGCTACGGCTGGGCCGTGCGCGGTGAGCGCTGCCGCGTCGCGGTTCCGCACGGCCACTGGAAGACCACCACCGTCACGGCCGCCCTGCGCACGAGCGGGGTGGCGGCCACGGCCCTGTTCGACGGAGCCACCAACGGCCAGCGCTTCCGGGCCTACGTCACCGACACCCTGGTGCCCGTGCTGAAGCGGGGTGACACGGTGATCATGGACAACCTCGGCGCTCACAAGGTGGCCGGCGTGCGCGAAGCCATCCAGGCGGTGGGCGCCAAGCTGCTCTATCTTCCGCCCTACTCGCCGGACCTCAACCCGATCGAACAGATCTTCGCCAAGCTCAAAGCCGACCTGCGCAAAGCCGCCGCGCGGACGCTTCCAGATCTGAAAGCGGCAATCCGATCCGCCCTCGACAGCCTAACACCAAAGGCCTGCCGCAACTGCCTCACAGCGGCAGGATACGATCCAACCTGATCGGCAATAGCTCTAGCTGGGACGGGCTAAACAAGGGTCCTCCCCCTTGACCCGACGGGCAAAACAGCCCCAAGGATTATCCGTCGCGAGACGTGCGGGCACAGCCCCGTCAGCGGCAATCCCACCATTCTGATCGGCGCGCCCCACCGTGGGGCGAATTGCGCCCACCCCGATCCCGCAGGCCGGCGGACCCGCTGCCAGGCCGTGAGGATGCACCGAACCCGCCCGCTCACCGCGCGGCGGGTTTTTTCATGGACCACGACACATGGACGAGGATCTGATCGTGCTGGGCGCGCAGGCGGAGACGCCAGCGGCAGGTAGCGAAGCCTCGGACGCGACGACCGACCCGACCGAAGGCCAGTCGGCCGAGATCGAGACGGGCGCCGCAACGCCAGGGGAAGAAGGGGGCGAATCCACCGCCGAGAAGCCCAAGCAGGAGCCCGCCAAGGGCGAAGGCGAGGGCGAAGGGGGCGAGGATAAGCCCAAGAAGCGTTCCGGCATCCAGCGGATGCAGGACCAGATCGCCCGTCTCAAGGACGAACTCGCATCGGTTCGCAGCGCGGCTCCGGCTGCCGGCGTCGATCGGGCTGCAGCCATCGGGAAGGAGATCGGACCGGCACCGAAGGAAGAGGACTTCAAGGACTGGGCGGAATTCGACCGCGCGCAGCGTCGCTACGATGTGAAGCTCGCCGTCGCCGAGCAGCGCATCGCCGACCGTGAGGCTGCGGCCTCCAGCCGGCAGGCTGCCGAGCAGGACGCCCAGCGTGAGGCCGCGATCGAGGCCTTTCAGGAGCGTCTCGACGAGACCCGGGGCAAGATCCCGGACTTCGACAAGGCGCTCGCGGAGGCCAAGGACCGCGAGGTGAAGCCCCACGTCACCGAACTGGTGATCGAGAGCGAGAAGGGCGGCCTGCTCGCCTACTACCTCGCCAAGAACCCCAATGTGCTCACCGAGCTCAACGGGATGAGCGAGCGCGCGGCGGCCAAGGCCGTCGGCCGGCTCGAACAGCGCCTGACCCTGGCGAAACCCAAGACCGCAACCGCCGCTCCGCCGCCCGCCAAGCAGGTGTCCGGAGCCTCCAAGCCGTCGTCCCCCCGACAGCGATCTCGATGCGTGGCTGGCCAAGACATACGGCTGACCACCAGAAATCGAAGGATAACTCTCCGTGCCCAACGATCTGAACACCGCAAATATCATCGCCAAGGCGGCGGTGAAGATCCTCGACAACGAGCTCGGAATGGGCTCCCGCGTCTTCCGCGGCTACGAGGACGAGTTCTCGAAGAACGTCAACGGCTACAAGGTCGGTGACACGGTCTCGATCCGGAAGCCGGCGCAGTTCCGCGTCCGCACCGGCCTCGTCGCGTCCAACCAGGACGTGATCGAGGGCAAGACCGCGATCACCGTCAACAAGGTGGCCGGCGTCGACTTCCCAATTTTCCTCGACCGATCTCGCCCTCAAGATCGGCGATCTTGCCGAGCGGGTGATCAAGCCGGCCATGGTGCCGATCGCCAACCAGATCGACCAGGACATCCACTCCTGCGCTCTGCAGAACTTCTGGAACTGGGTCGGCACCCCGGGCAACACCATCTCGAACTACGGCAAGTTCCTCGCGGGCGTGCAGCGTCTCAACGAGATGGCCGTTCCGTCCGACGAGCGCTCCGCCGCCCTGTCGCCGGCCGATCATGTGGCCCTGCTCGGCAACCAGGCGCAGCTCTACATCGACGGCGCCAACACCGACGCCTACCGCAAGGCGAAGCTCGGCGGACTCGCCGGCGTCGAGCCGTTCATGACCCAGAACGCCCCGACGCTGACCACGGGCACCCGCACCAACGGCACCGTGAACGGCGCCGGTCAGGCGGTGACCTACTCCGGCGCGCAAGCGAACTCCTGGGGCCAGACCCTCAACATGGCGGGCCTCGGTGCGGCCGCCACGGTCCGCGCGGGCGAGGTGTTCAGCATCGCGGGTGTCTTCGCCGTCAACCCGGTGACGAAGCAGGTCCTGCCCTACCTCCAGCAGTTCGTCGCCACCGCCGCGGCCACCGCAGACGGCACCGGCAACGCGGCCGTGCAGATCGCCCCGGCGATCATCACCACGGGCGCCTACCAGACCGTCTCGGCTGCTCCGGCTGCCGGCGCGGTGGTCACGTGGAACGGCGCGGCCTCGTCCACCTTCCAGCAGAACCTCATGTTCCACCGGAACGCGCTGGCGCTGGTGTGCGTGCCCTTCGAGAAGCCGGCCGGTGTGCCGACCGACCAGATCGGCACGCAGGACTACAAGGGCATCCACGTCATGCTCGTGCCCTACTTCGACGGCCCGAACCGCGTGTCCTCGTGGCGCCTGGACGTGTTGTACGGCGTGGCCGCCATCGACCCGCGCCTCGGCACCCGCGTCAGCGGCTAAGCCGTCCGACCACCGCTAAGACGAAAGGGCCCCCTTGTGGGGCCCTTCGTCGTTCTGGGGCCATGCGCGCCCCGTCACCTCCGACGAGGCGTTCATGGACACCATCGAGACCATCGCAACCTGGGGCTACAAGCCCGACGGGTCCGCCCAGATCTTCGACCTCGCGCCCGGCGCCGACCTGCCCGAGGGCTGGCATGCCTCTCCGTCCGTCATCTCCGATCAGTCGCTGGCGACCGCCGATGCGCTGACAATGCGCGCCACCGGCCTCACCTTCGCGCATCCCGTCGAGGTGCCGGCGTCGGAGCCGTCCGCCGTCGACGAATTGCTGACCGCCCTGACCGAGATCGATCGCCTGAAGGGCGTGATCGAGGCCGGCATGGCGGAGAACGCCGCCCTCGTCGCCGATATCGATGCTGCCGAGAAAACGCTGGAAGGCGCCTCCGCAGCCATGTCCGACCTGCGCGAATCCCTTGCCAAGGCCCACGAGGACGGCCGCGTGAACGCCGCCGAGCGCGATGCCGCCAAGGCCGCGGTCGAGGCGCTGACCGCCGACCTCGCCAAGGCGCACGCCGACCTCGCCGAGGCCAACAAGCCGAAGCCGACCGCCACCACCCCCGCGAAGGGCCGCTGACATGCGGACCCGCGAGGATCTGATCGCGCGGGTTCTCAAGAACCTCGGCGTGCTCGCCGCCGGCCAAGCGCCCAGCGATGAAGACCGCGCCGAGGTCGACGACCTGATCGAGCCTGTCTGCGAGAAGCTGTTCCACGATGGGGTCGCCAAGCTCAACGGCGACGAGATCGACGATGCGGCCTATCTGCCGCTTGCGGACATCGTCGCCGAGCGCGCGATGGTGCCGTTCGGCATCGGCGGGACGCGTGCCGGCGAGATCCGCGCCGCCGCCGAGCAAGCCCGCACCGATCTCAAGCTCGCATATCGGGTCTACGACGCTCGGCCTCCGATGCGCCTGGAACAGTTCTGGGGCCGTCGCGGTGGCTCGGCGCCGATCAACAGCCGCGGCCGGCCCATCACGCCGCCCGAGGATATCGACCTCGACGTCACGGTCGATGGCGGGCGTCGGGGCTGATCTATGGCGCGCACGCTCCAGGAAGAGACCCGTCCTCGGCTCGCACGGTCGTTCCGCGCCGGCTATCGCCCGCCGCTGTCCGGTCCGGACGCCCTGCTCGAGGGCGAGGCGCTGATTGTCGTCCCCGACAACGTGATGTGCTTCGGCCTGCTGGGCGGTGGCGCCTTCGCCGAGTTCGATCTCAGCGGCGGTGGAAGTGGCCCTGCCCCGGTGCTCTCCGCCCCTGCGACGGTCGCCATCAGCGGCCACACCGTGGTGCGGGCGATCGAGGGCGGCCTCGCGATCGCCTCCTCGTCCGACATGGGCCAGTTCGGCGCCGCGGTCGGGGTCTCGACCGGGTTCGCTGAGTCCGGCGCCCCCTGCGCCTACGTCGCGAATGGCCCCCTCGTCGAACCCTCGTGGTCCTGGGCGCCCGGCCCCGTTTTCCTCGGCGCCGACGGTGCCCTGACCCAGCAGGAGCCGGCTTCCGGCTTCCTCCAGCAGATCGGCGTCTCCGACCTGCCGACCCGCCTCCTCGTCGATATCCAGCCGCCGTTCGCTCTCGGAGCCTGACCGATGCCCGCCCCCTACTTCCTTCAGCGGCTCGGTGCCGGCTTTAAGCAGGTCGTCGCCACCACGATCGGCGGCGCCGGTAACGCCGACAAGATCGTCGCCACCGGTGCGGGCGGCCTGCTCGACATCTCGCTGTTCCCGGCCGGCATCGGCGCCGACATTTTCGTCGTTCCCGCGACCGAGGCCCTCGCGGCCGGCGCGCAGGTGAACCTCTGGGCGAGCGGCGGCGTGCTCTCGGCCCGCAACGCGGATGCGGTGGCGGCCAGCGGCGGCAAGCGGTCGGATGGTTTCGTGCTGGGCGCCGTCGCCTCGGGTGCGAGCGCCACCGTCTACCGCTCCGGCGGCCCGAACACCTCACTCTCGGGCCTCACGCCCGGCGCCGACTATTACCTCGGCACCGGCGGGCAGGTGACGGCCACGCAGAACGTCACGGCCGCCCAGACGGACCAGTACATCGGCAAGGCCACGTCCGCGACCGTTCTGGATCAGGTCGCCCCGCAGCCGTTCGTCGTGAACGCCTGATCCTGATCGTCCCTCGCCGGGAGCGGATGCGGCATGGCTATCGTCAAAGCGCTCCGGCGGCTCGCGGGTGGCAGCTTCGGGCTTGTCGGGGCCACGGACCAGATTGCGTGCGATGCCGGCGCGATGACCGTCACGCCGACCGGCGGCGTGCAGCAGAGCGTTCCGGCTGCGATCGCAGCCCGCGTCTTGGGCGACGCTGCTGGGCGGGTCCGCCCGTCAAAGCTCAACATCGGCTCGATGGCGGCCAACCTCTGCCCCAACGGGGACATGGAGGATGTTGCGGGCGGCCTGCCGGTCGGGTGGAGCCTGCTCAACGCGGTTGGCGCTGGCAGTTCGATTTCTGCCTTCACTGACGCTTCATATGCCGGAACAACGTCGCTTCTGCTCAGCAAGGCGACGGCGACCACGAGTAGCGCAGTCGCAGCTCTCGGGCCGCGCATGGACGTCACGCCTTTGGCTCTGCACGGGCTCGGGTTCTACGTGGCCCCGATGGCCGGCACGACCACCTCCGGCTTCACCGTCCAGGCCTTCTGGTACGACAGGACCGACACATACGTTACAGCGTCCAACCTGCTCGACAACGGGCCGATTGCGGGCGCTTGGAATGAGATCAGCCTGCCTGCAACACCTCCGGCAGGCTGCACCTACGGCCGATTGGCATTCATCCTCGCAGAGGCATCAACGGCTCAATACGTCGGCATCGACGCCGTTCTGTTCCGGCCAGCGCTCGGAGCCCTCGGGATCCGAGACGCAGCGATCACGCCCACGAAGCTCTACGCGCCGACCCGCGGGCAGTTCTTTCGCGCGCTGGAGAACTCTGCCGCAGGCCGTGTCGCGACGGTCACCGATGCCGTGCCGTCCGACCGAGGCGACGCGATCAACATCGCATTCGCCCACGCCCAGTTCGTGACGCAGTCCGGCGTCCTCGCGCAGTTCGTGAAGACGACGCTCGGCCTGACGGACGCCCAACTCGCCGCGATCATCGCCGCCGCGCGATCGGTGACGGAGTAGCCCCTTGCCCGCCATCGCATGGCCTCTGTCCAGCCGCCCCGGCCTCTCGGATGCGGAGGGCGCCGGTCGCCTGATCAACGGGTTTGCCGAGAAGCTCGGCGACGGTGCCCGTGCACCGGTCTCGGTGCGGCGCGCGCCTGGGCTGTCTCGGTTCGTCGATGTTGGGGTGTCGGGCCCGCGCGGGTCGCGGCAGGTCGGCCCCGTAGTGCTCGCGGCCTACCAGAACACCCTGGTTCGGATCTCCGAGGATCGCACGGTCGCCGCGTTGGGCCCACTGCCGGGCTCGGAGCGGATCACCATTGCGCGCAACAACCGCCAGCCGAACCCGGATGCGGTTGGGGTGACGGAACTTGGGGCCTACCGGTTGCCGCAGGATGCCGCCCCGCAGCCGCTCCAGACACCCTCTGGCCTGCCGGCGCCGAACTCGGTCTGCGAACTGTTCGGCATCCTGTTCTTCACGGCCGGCAACGGCGACTGCTACGCGACCGAGCCGAACCAACTGACCTTCAACACGCTGAGCAAGACGACGGAGCAGTCCCGTCCCGGAGGCCTCCTGCGTGGCATCGCCTTCCGCGACGAGCTGTTCCTGTTCGGTCCGTCGGGAATCGGCGTCTATGGCGGGCAATCGCAGGCCAACGGCTTCCCGCTCGCTCGGGTCACCGGCATTCCGCGCGGGCTGATCGGCCCTTGGGCGGTCGCCGGCCAGGAGGAAGGCTGGTCGAACGAGCTGATCTGGGTCGGCGACGATTCGGTGGTCTATCAACTCAGCGGCTACAGCCCGACGCGGATCTCGAACCACGACGTCGAGCGCGATCTCGCCGCGGCGGCGAAGGTCGATCCGAAGGCGATCGAGGCCTCGGTGCATCTCGTCGCCGGGCATGCCTTCTGGGCGGTCTCGATGCCGGGGCGCACCTGGGTCTACGACCTGACCACGCAGCAATGGCACGAGCGGGCCAGCCATCAGTCCAGCCGCTGGCGGGCCTCGCAGAGCGTGAAGGCCTTCGGGCGCTGGCTCTACGGCGACACGGCCGGTACCGGCCTGCTCGAGGTGACCGAGAGCGCGTTCGGCGAGGATGGCGACCCGCTGCGCTTCCGCGTCGAGAGCCTGCCGGCGCAGGGCTTCCCGGCACGCCTCGCGATCCCGCGGGCGGATTTCGACTTCGCCCTCGGCGTCGGTGGCCTCTCCGCCGATCCGACGATCTCGGATCCCCGCGCCCTGATTTCGTGGTCGGACGACGGCGGACGGACCTGGAGCAACCCGCTGTCGCGCGCCCTTGGACGCCAGGGCGAGAGCCGCACCCGCATCAACCTCCTACGCACCGGAATGACGGGGCCGCAGGGCCGGATCTGGCGCGTCGACGTCTCCGATCCAGTTTACTGCGCCCTGCTCGGTGGCGCGATGGCAGTCGAGGCCCGGACCGAATGAGCACCAAGCCCACCATCCCGAACGCCGCCTCGCTGGCCCTGTCGCGGGAGTGGTTCGCCTTCTTCTCGGCCCTGCTCGCCTACACGGCAGCGCTTGAGGCCCGCATCGCCGCCCTGGAGGCCTGACCGTGGCAAGCATCTTCTCCGGCAAGGCCGGGCGTCAGGCGGCAATCTGGGGCGCGCAGCAGCTCCAGCAGGGCGAGACCGAGGCAAAGGACGCGCTCGACCAGGGCCTCGGCTTCGCCAAAGAGCAGTACGGCAAGGCGTCGGGCCTCTTCGGCAATCTCGCCGACGAATACCGCGGCGGCTCCAAGCTCTATCAGGACGCGCTCGGTGTGAACGGAGCCGACGCCTCGAACGCGGCGCGCTCCGCCTACACGACCGGCACCGGCTACACCTTCAACATGGACCAGGGGCTCCAGGCGCTCGCCCGCGCCCGGGCCGTCAACGGCACGCTCGCCTCTGGCAACGCCGATACCGACGCGATGAAGTTCGCCTCCGGGCTCGCCAGCCAGGATTTCAACAACTGGCTCTCGAACCTCTCGAACCTCGACACGAAGCGCTACGGCGCCGTCTCGGGGCAGGCCGGTGCAGAAACCGGCCTCGGCAACATCGGCTACCAGACCGGCGCGGCGAAGGCCGCGATCTCGACCGACACGGCCAAGGGCCTTTCCACCGTCGGGCAACAGGGCCTGATGGCCGGGCAGCAGGCGGCCGAGAACCGCTTCGGTGCGCTGATGGGTGGCGCGAACCTGCTCGCGAAGGGCGTCGGTGCACTGGCGGGCAACCCTGCCGCACTGAGCAACGTCGGCAGCAACCTCTCCTCTGCCTTCTCGATCTTCGGGTGACGCGATGAACGGTGCGACCGTCTTCCAGATGGTGTCGGGACTCGGTGATGCCTTCGGCAGCGGCTATTCCGACGCCCGCAAGCAGGCGCAGGAGGACGAGGCGCCGACGCTGATCTCGAACCTGATGAACGCCTACAAGGGTGGCGGGGCCGCGCCTGTGCCGGCGAGCGGTCTCGGTGCGCCGATGGCTGCTCCCGCGGCTTCCGGGCCCGTGGCGGCGGCCCCGACCTTCGCGGCCACCGGCGGCTCGATGGGCGATTATCTCGCCTCGACGCGGGCGAAGGAGAGCGGCGGCAACGATGCGGCGGCCAACCCGAATAGCACCGCGCTCGGTCGCTATCAGTTTACGAAGGGCACCTGGGCCGGGCTCGCGAAGCAGTACCCGGACCTGGGACTGACCCCGAACGGACGCACCGACCCGGCTCAGCAGGAGCGGGCGATGCAGGCCTTCACGCGGGACAACGCGCAGGCCCTCACGGCAGCCGGTATCCCGATCAATCCGACGAACCTCTACGGTGCGCACTTCCTGGGTGCGGGTGGCGCGACGAAGTTCATCCCCGGTGCGCTGAACAGCCCCGATGCGCCGGCCGCGTCGTTGGTTGGTCCCGGTGTAGCCTCGGCCAACCGCACGGTGTTCTTCAACCGCGACGGCTCCCCGAAGACCGCAGGCGAGGTGTACGCGTGGATGGGCGGTCGGCGTGGCGGCGGCTCGGCCTCGACCCAGACGCAAGTTGCTGCGGCTCCGCAGATCGCGCCGCCGCAGCGCTCGTCCGTTGCGGTCGCCGACAACGAGGCTGACGTGCAGGCGATGGAACGCGAGATGGGGATGCTCCCTTCGGCGTCGCGCCACGTCGCCTCAGCCGAGCCAGATGCGGCGAACCTTCCGGCTGCCGGCGCGCAGCCGGTCGGTTTCGTCGTTCCGCAGGGCGGCGTCCCGGCCGCAGCACCGTCGCAGGCTTTCGGCGGCTTCCCCGGCGGCACCACCACCCGCATGACGCCGGAGCTTCAGACCGCGCTCAACGCCGCGTGGCGCAACCCGAACACCCGCGCCATGGCCGGGGAGATCTTCGGGCAACTCCTCAAGGGCGGGGACAAGAGCTGGGACATCAAGGAGATCAATGGGCAGTCCGCCTGGGTGAACACTCGAGACGGGCGAATCCTCCCCATCGGGCAGGCCAAGCGGAACACCGCGACCGTCGGCAACAACCTCGTCGACACGGCGACCGGTGAGGTGCTGTACTCGGCGGCCGAGAAACCGACCACGGTCTCGCCCGGTAGCGCCTTGGTGGGACCTGGTGGCCAAGTGATCTATCAGGCGCCCGACCGCGAGAGCGCGAAGCCGGTTACGGTCGCGGCTGGTGCCTCCCTCGTGAGCCCTGACGGAAAGCCGCTGTTCACGGCGCCGGATCGCGACAAGACGGTCGAGAACGAGCGCAAGGGTCGCGAGGAAGCACAGAGCATCCGGCGCGAGATCCAGGGGCTCGCCTCGTTCAAGAACTACGAGCAGGCGCTCCCGATCTACGGAGCGATGGTGGAAGCTGCGCCGCGCAACACGAAGGCGGCCGACCTGAACCTCGTCTACGGCCTCGGCAAGATCATGGACCCTGGGTCCGTGGTCCGTGAGGGCGAGATGGTCATGGTGAAGAACACCGGCTCCCTGCCCGACTGGCTCGTCGGGTCGATCAACAGCCTGAATGGCGGACAGGCCCTCACGCCCGAGACCCGCAACGCCATCATGACCGAGGCGTTCGGCCGGATGCAGGCCTACGAGGGCGCCCTCGGACAGGAGACGGCCCGGTACCGGGACATCGTCAGCCGAGCGGGCATCAACCCCGAGGACGTGCTGCCGCGGTTCTCCACGGTGAAGCCCTACGAGATGCCGAAGAAGAGCGGCAGCGCTCCGGCGCCAAAGGCTGATCCGGCCGCGAAGGCAGCGCCCACCGGCCCGGTTAGCATCCCCATGGCGGCCGTGAGGTTCCTTCGATCCAATCCCGCCAACCGTGACCAGTTCGATGCGAAGTATGGTCCCGGCGCCTCGGCGCGTATCCTCGGCCCGGCCCGTGAGAACGGACCGGACAGCATTCTTGCGGGACCCTGATCCTGATGGCGAACGTCTTCGACCAGTTCGATGAAGCGCCGGCCGCGCCGAAAGCCTCCGGCGCGGCGCCGTCCGGCGGCAATGTCTTCGACCAGTTCGATGAGGCCGCGCCCAAGGGCAGGAAGCCCGCGGCGGACGCCCCGTCGGTGGTCGGCGATGTCGTTCAGTCGGCCGGCGCCGGTATCATCCGTGGCGCCGCCGGACTGCCGGACCTGCCGCAGACGGTCCTCGGGCTGACCGAGGCCGGCATCGGCTACCTGACCGACAAGGTGGCCAAGGGTGCCCGCGCTCTGGCCGGCAAGGCACCACTGCCGGAAGCGGAAGCTGCGGAGGCCCGCGCGGCGGTGAAGGGCGGACTTCCATCGCCGTCCGAACTGCCGATGCCGGGCCAGTCCGCGATCAGCGCGCTCGAGGCGGCGACCGGCAAGCTCTACGAGCCCCAGACCACGCCGGGCAAGTTCGCGCGCACGGTCGCCGAGTTCGTGCCGGGCGCGGGTAAGAGCGTCGCCACGGCGGCGCGCAACGCTCTTCTGCCGGCCGTCGCTTCCGAGACGGCGGGGCAGATCACGGAGGGCACCGCGGCCGAGCCTGTCGCCCGCCTCGTCGGCGGTGTGGCCGGCGGCGCCGCGCAGGCCTTCACGCGCCGCCCCGGCACGGCCGAGCGCCTGTTCGATGCCGCGGCCGGCAAGATCTCGACGGACGAGGTCACGGCGGTTCGCTCGCTCATGGATGACGCGGCGGGCCGGGGTGTCGCCCTGACCTGGGCGGAGGCGCTGCAGCAGGTCGTCGGCCCGCGTCGTCTCGGCGATCTCCAGCGCGTCGTTGAAGGACAGGGTGGGCTTTCCGAGTTCTTCGCCGCCCGCCCCGGCCAGATCGATGCTGCCGGACAGGCGGGTCTCGATGCCATTGCGCCGGCCTCGCCCTCCTCTTCCCGCACCGGCGAGGCGGTCCAGGCCGCGGCCCGCAACGCTGTGGCCGCCACACCCGAGGGGCAGGCGGTGATCCGCGCGACGCAGGGCGCCGGCCCGCGGGTCTCTCCCGATCAGGCCGGGCAGGTGATCCAGCGCGAGATGCGCGGTGTCGCCGATGCCCGCGAGACGGCGCGCTCCGAACAGGCGGCCCGCGACTATGCCGCCGCCCGCGCTGCCGAGGAGCGCATCGGCATCGACCGCACGGTGACCGTGGAGCGGCCCGGCGAGCCGATGCTCCAGACGCTCGACAACGGCGCTGGCGGCCCTCTGCGCTACGACCCGCCGCCGCGCGGGCCGGACACCATCGGCTCGATGGCGCCGACGCGACCGGAGGCGCCCGCCCTACAGCCGGGCACGAAGTCGCTCGCCCGCTTCATCGCCGAGAATGGCGGCATCGGTCTTGAGCGCGGGGACGTGAAGGCGGCCGGGCTCGACCGCTTCCGGCAGCCCGGCGTCGCCAACCTCGTGCAGGAGAACGGCAAGGGGATCGATAATTTCTGGCGCACCCGCCTGATCGAAGAGGGCTACCTGCCGCCCGACGTCGGCGGTGGGATGGAGCGCAATATCCATGACGAGCTGATCGGCCTCCTAGAGCAGGAAGCCCGCGGACGCCGCACCTATCCGTGGGACTGGCAGGGTCACGATGACCGGTCCGGGTTCGGCGCGATGCGCGACGAGTTCCAGGCCTCCGCCAGCCAGGCGACAACCGACATTCGCCGCGCGCTGACCGAGGCAGGCGTCGATCCCAAAACGGTGGACAAGGGCACGCTCGACCGGGCGGCCGCGGCCCTGATGCGCGGTGACGAGTCCGACCCGCTCAGCGCTTATGAGCGCGTCGTGATGGCCTCGAAAGAGCCCGCGAGCGGCCCCTCCTCCCGCATGGTGCCGACGACGGTCACGGAGGAGATCTCCGCGCCGCGCTTCGGGCAGGTGAACCCGCAGGCCGCTCTAGACGCGATCGACCGGCAGGCGCGCACGGCCAAGGGTGACGTCCGGACCGAGCTGGAGCAGGTGCGTCGCGACTTCATGGAATATGGCACCGACCCGGTGTCGGGCGTCCGTGAGACCGATCTGTCGATCGAGGGACTGCTGCATGCCCGCGAACGGCTTGACCAGCGCATCGCCCGCGCGCAGGCCGACGGCGACGGCACGAAGGTGCGCGACCTTCAGGCCGTGCGCCGGTCGCTCGACGAGCAGCTGAAGGCCGCGCCCGAAGTGGCCACTGCGGACGCGAACTTCGCTGCCAACAGCCGGCCCCTCGAACCGTTCGCCGGTAACGCTCCGCTTGCCCGAGTGACGCAACGCGATCCGCTGACCCGCCGGATGGAGACGCCGTCGGAGCAGGTGCCGACCCATCTCGAAGGGGCGACCGCCGCCCGCGAGTTCCTGGCCAACGCCACGCCCGCGGCTCGCAACGCCTTCGAGGCGCGCGAGGTGACGCGCATCCTCGATGGCGTGAGCGGCAGCGGCCCGCTGACCGCCGACGGCATCCGTGCCGCGATGCGCCAGAACGAGGACCTGCTCGCCCAGATCCCGGAGGCTCGTTCCCGTCTTCAGCGCCTCGCCCTCGCCCATCAGGGTCGCGAGGCGGTGGAACGCTCGCCGCTGGGCCGGATCGCCGAGCGACCGGACGTGAAGGCCGCGATCGACACGCTGTTCCCGATCAAGCCTGTCGAGGGCTCCGCGGCCGATGTCGGGGCCGCCGTCGGCACGATCTCGCGGAGCAACTCGCTGGCCGCGCGCGAGCTCGTCCGGACCTATCTCGGAACCGAGTTCGCGGCGAAAACCAAGGATCTCCAGAGCGGCCCTAATCAAGCCGGCGGGGCCAAGTTCCAGGCCTTCATCCGCGGCAACGATCTGGCCGGTGAGAACGTCTTCGCCGCGATCCGCGCCCTGCCCGATGGCGAGCGGCTGGCGGCCGGGTTCTCCCGCCTGCTGGACATCTTCGAGGCCACTGGTACCCGCCAGGGTGTCGGCTCGCGCACCTCGTTCAATACCGAGGCGCTGGCGGAGATGAAGAAGGGGAGCGTTGGCGCCGAGGCCGGCAAGGCGGCGGCCACCGGCGGCTTCAACCTGCCGAAGCGGATCGCGCAGGCGTTCGAGGACTGGCAGGCGGGCCGGAACGTCGACCGCTTAGCCGCGCTGCTGACCACGCCAGAGGGAGGACGGCGTCTTGCGGATCTCGCGAACGCCAAGCCGGGCGCCGACACCATCGCGCTCCTGAACCGCCTCGTGGTGCTCGGCGCGCGTGGCGCTGGCGGTGGCGAGCGAGAGGGCGGCGGACCCCTTCAGCTTAAGGTGCGCGCGGTCCCATAGCCGTGTGGCCAGGGCGGTAAAGAACGCCGCCATGATCACCGAGACGCCGAAGCTCACCATGACCTGCGCCGGGTTGATCGGCGCGGGGTTACCCTCGGGCGGCACCGACATGCCGTAGGTTAGCGCCGCGATGAACGCGATCTGCGCGAGGCACCAGATGGTCCGAGACGAGGGCATAGCGCCACGGTAGCATGCCCTTGCCGCGGTGCCAGCCATCGCCCCTTGACCCGTCGGGCAAAACCCGCGATTTGATCATTGTGCCGCGCCTTACGCGCTGGCCCTGACCAAGCCCCGCCCCCGTGCGGGGCTTCGTCGTTTCAGGCTCCCCCACATGCATCGATCGTTCGCCGCCGGGCTCGCTCTCGCGCTCGGCCTGATCTCGGCTGCCTCGGCCGCCGAGTCGTGGCCGAAGTCGCGTCAGCAGATCCTCGACGCATCGGGCCGGCCCCTGCTCGTGCCGAGCGTCGCGTTCTTCGCGGCCGGGACCACGACGCCGCTCGCGGTCTACTCCGACCCCGCTCTGACCAAGCCGCTCGCCCAGCCGGTCAAGGCGGACGGAACCGGCCGATTCCCGCGGATCTACCTGCCGTCCGCGCTCTACGCCGAACAGGTGACCGGCCCCTACGGCAACCTGCTCTGGTTCGATGACGGTCTCGGCTACGTGCCGCCGACTGCCGGCGGTGGGGGCGGTGGTGGCACGGTCGATCCGACCGCCATCGCCGCGACCGGTGATGTGAAGTGGCGCATGGACGCCGGGATCATGCCGGGCTGGGTGCGGATGAACGGCCGGACGCTCGGCGGTGCCGGGTCGGGCGCGACGGAGCTCGCTTCCGCCTCCGCCGCTGCGGCCTTCGCCTACCTATGGAACACGTTCCCCGACACGGTGGCATCCGTGGTCGGCGGGCGCGGCACCTCGGCCTCGAGCGACTTCTCCGCCGGCAAGCAGATCGTCATCCCGACGATGCAGGGGCTGTTGCAGGGTGGCCTCGACGACATGGGTTCGAGCCCGGCCGGTCGGGTCCAGACCATCACGGATATGACGCTCTCCGCCGGCTCGACCACGGCGACCGTCTTCAGCTCCGCCCGCCTCATCGTGGGCATGGTGGTGACCGCAACCGGAATTTCGGCCGGCACCACGATCGCGGACATCAACGGCACCACGATCACGCTCTCGCAGCCCGCCGCGGCCGGCTCGACGGGGACGGTCTCAGGGGCGCGGTTCTCCGTGCTCGGCGACGCACAGATGCCGGGCGCGATCGGTGGCGATGCCTTCTCGGGGCTGGCGAACAAGAACCTGCCGGCGGCGCTGCCTGGTGGGTCCGTCACCGTCGACTATCCGGCGCACAGCTACATCACGCACGAGACGCTCGCCGCCGCCTCGCTGTCGGCCTCTACGGGTGCGGTGACGGTGCCTAACCTGCAGCAGGGCCTCAGCAACGCCAACACCGCGCCCCCGAACGCGAAGGTGTTCGGGTTCGACATCACGAACCCCGGCGGCGGGCTGTCGTTCTCGAACCTTCCGCCGACCCGGCTCGGCACCTTTTACCTGAAGCTCTGACGCCGATGCCGTCCTTCATGAACACGCTCGGCGCGGTCTCCCGACGGGGCCAGTGGCGCTTCCGGCACGTCTTCCGGGCCGCCGATGCCCGTGGCCGGCTCGACCCGACGGACGAGGGCCTAATCGACTTTTCGACCTGCTCCGAGGTCGCGCTCGAGGTGACGCCCCGGGCGCCGCATCGAGGCTGCTGGTCAAGACAGGATCCGGCGCCGGTTCTCGCCGCATCGCTCGCATCCGGAACGCTCGTCGTCTCGAACCCCGGCATCGTTGAGGCCGTGTTCCCGGCGGGCTCGCTGACTGATCTCCGCCCCGGCATCTACGACACGCGAGTCCTCGTCACCATCGGCCCGGAGACGGAAGAGGTCTTCTGCGAGCCGGTCGAATTCGCCTGAGGAGGCCCCGCCATGCCGAGCTATCCGATCCGCCCAACGTTCCCGATCGACGTCCGGTCCCCCTCCGGCTCAGTGCGGGTCGGCCGTCAGGGCACAGCGGTGACCCTCGACGTCGTTGGGGGCGGCGGCACCGACGGGCAAGTGACCGCGGGCCAGTTCTTCGCGGCCCTCGAGGCGTTGCGTCCGGGCGCGTCCGCGATTGTCCAAGACGCCGTGCCCTCCGATCCCGGCGACGCCGTGAATCGGGCCTACCGCACCACGGCATTCATTACGCCGGATTGCGCTCTCCTCGCCTTCGTGCGGGACACGCTTAATTTGAACGTTGTGCAGATTTCGGATCTGCTCACCGCCGCCGCGCTCCAACCGAAGTGAAGGCCCTTCACATGCTCCGCTCTTTGCGCTTCGGCCTGATCGCGCTCGCGACGCTGGCCTCTTCGTCTGTCTTCGCGCCCGTTTCCGCTCAGACCTTCACGCTGCCCGAGATCGGGCTCCAGGCCTCCGGTGCGTGCCCGCAGTTGGCGATGCGCGAGCGCACCGGCAAGACAATGGTGCCGCTAGGGTGCCTCGACGGTACGGCGAAGGTCATTCGGTGGAGTGGCGATGGCTCTGGTATCAGCCTGACGCCGAGCGCGTCTGCCGCATCGGGGACGCTGGCGCGGCTGATCGCTGAACGCGCTCCTCTGGCCAGTCCTGCCTTCACAGGGTCCGTCGTGAACGCCGTACCCACGGCCTGTCCGACGACGGCAGGCAACTGGACGGGCAACGGGCTGGCGACGTGGGTGCCGACATGCTTCGGCGCGTTTATGTCTGCCGACAAGTCCGGCATTACGATCTACCCGACGAGAGGAACGCCGTCTTCCAACGGCCTATATCCCCCCAACCCGGAAGCCGGGACGCCGACGACGACCAACAACAACACGGCGAACCTGCTCGTTCAGACCAAAGCTGACGGCTCGATGCCGAAGCAGACGAGCAGCGGTTTTTTTAACATTGATGTTGTTGGCGGGACTGTCTCGGCCGCGCATCCATCAGACGCCGAGAGCCCGAACGCGACCGGCTTGATGATCACATCGCAGCAGCGCCCAGGTCCCGCGGGGCAGTCGCCGCCGGCCTTCTGGTCCATCAACACGGATCACGTCATCGCGCCCGGCAGTGGAAATACGAAATCGTTCGGAATGGAGTTGGATCTAAGCAACTTCAACGCGGACTGTAAGGTCGGAGAAAACTGCACCTCGGCGTGGTTCTTTTACGGGGGCATCAATGCATTCCCGAACCTTGCCGTTCACTACATGGCAAATCCGCACACGCAGTCATACAGTGGGACCGCAACGGTTTCTGGTGCCACACTCACCAAATCGAGCGGTACGTTTTCCCAACTCATCACCCGAATGTCATACGGCGGGCAAACGTTTCGCGTTGACTGCACTACAACGACTTGTACCGCCGATTATCCGATCGGCAACAGTGCGACCCCGTTGGAGTTCAAGGGCTATAGCGCAATGGCGCACACTGGCCTGTTCTTTCAGGACAGCGCTGACGGCACGTATATCCAGGACCACGACTTCTACATGGGCGATTCGGCGCGCTCAATTCTGACAGCGGCCGGCAAGCATCGTATCGGTCTCGACTTCACGCAGGACGCGCTTCCGTTTGCAGCCCTTTTCAAAGGCGGCCAGCAGGTCTGCTACAACGGGGCGGCCATGTGCATGAGCTATAGCGGCGGGCCGAACGCATGGCTGTTCGCTCCTGGCACTGATCCGGGCGCTCATGTCGCGCGGATCGGTGCCACGGGCGACGCCACCTTCAACGGCATCGTTTCCGCAAATTCGTTCAGCGCGAACAACGCCATCGGCGTGTCGTGCTCTGGGCCACCCACCCAGAACTTTCAGACCGTGAACGGCATCGTCACGCGCTGCTGAAGGGCGACTCAGTACACCTCGACCTGATCCAGATCGAGCACGCCGGCCCCGATCCGGACGACTCTGACATAGCGTGTCTGAGCCGGGTTCGGGGGTGCCCAGATGTGCATCTGCCCATCCACGCCCCCGAACTCGGTTCCGTCGTCCTTGGCGTGAAGTAGCGTCCACGTCTCTCCGTCTTCGCTTCCAAGGATTTTGAAATCCCGAAGGCGGGATCGAACGGCATCGACGCGATTGAAGATCCGCACCTCGCGGATGGCAATCACGGCCCCAAGGTCTACCTGCCACCATGGGGCCTCTTCATAGTCCGTATGGTGGCTCCATAGGCCGCGAGGCTTCCCGCTCACGGCGCCGGCCGCATCTTGCGCGAGATCCTGAAAGCGCGACCACGGGCTGATGGAGCTTTGTGTCGCCGGCTTCCCGAGGGCGATGTTCGTTCCGATTGGAGGCGCCGCGATTTGATGAGCAAAGGCACGGGCGAGCGTCGCATCGGCCATCTCGACCAAGCGAAGCTCCTCGACCACGTTGGATGGACGGAGGAATTCCTCAAGGAAGTCGGGCCCGCGCTGGTGGTACTCGGTCCAGGCTTCTTGCACGAAGAAGTCTCCGACCGCGCCTCTCTCCACCCTCCTGGCAAAATCGGCCAGTGACTTGATGCCGATGTGGTAGATGAAGCCGGTGTCGAGTACGCCCTTGGCGAAGGTCGGGTCCGCCAGCCTCTCGGGAAAATTTTCTTCGATGTTCAGATAGTAGCCGCGCATGCTGACGCCACGGCTATCTAAAGTGAACATTCCGTCCTTCAGAATGCAATCGGCATGGTGCCAAAATCCAGAGCCCACCGCGCTGGCAATCTTGTTGTCGTCAACTGCGTCGGATCGGACGAGGCACTTCGTGAACGGCGCCGGCAATTCGGACCGTCGAGTGTAATTACGGATTGCGGACCCAGACGGGCGCGTGGCGTGGCCGTTATGCCCAGCATTGACGGAGAACAGGTGGATTGCCCCCACTCCACCCGGAAAGCGTGAGATAAACTCTCGGATCGTGTCGTCGTTGCGCAGTAAAATAAATTCGTCAACATCGAGAAATATGTAATTACGGCTCAGATGTTTAAAATTACGCAGGAAGTGCGTATACATTTGGCCTTGCTGGCCCAAGATGCCGAAGTGCCTGAATGTGACGAAGGGTCTATCGCCCTGCGTAAACGGCAGGACGGCTTCATATAACTCGCGCGGATCTTCGTCATTGCAGTAGAGGAAGACGTGATCAAAGCCGATGCTGCGGTGGAACATCAGCCACTCGGCAATATAGTCGGTCTCCCACCGAGCGCACGCAGCAATCACATTATCATACATTAGTAAACTCGGGCTCGACCTATACGAGCCGGGCATACCGCGTCGCTTGCGAGACTGACAACTCACCTGACCGAAGGCTCGCAGCGCGGTCCATGCGTGTGACGTCAAGCACACGCTTCTCTGATCGACCTTGAGCCCCCTCCGACAATCGGACCCACCATGCTCCTGCAACGCCTCGCGGTGCGGGCCGCTCTCGCTTGCCTCGTGCTCAGCGTGACGCCGGCCCGCGCCACCTGGACCGGCACCGCGTCCTTCTACGGGCACGAGTCCGGCTCTCGGCGCGCGGACGGCAAGCGGTTCGTCCCCGAGGCTCTCGGCGCCGCGCACTGGACCCTGCCTCTCGGCACTTCGGTGCGCGTCACCGACCTTTCTACCGGCCGCCACGTCGATGTGCGGGTGAACGACCGCGGGCCACATCCCCGGCTCGGCCGGCTGATCGATCTCTCGCTTGGGGCGGCCCGCGCCCTCGGCATCACGCATCGCGGGCTTGCCCGAGTGCGCGTCTCTCTTCTCTGACCTGGAGCGGCCTCATGACCTCGTCCACCGACGCGGGTGCCTTCGCACGCCTGCGCGCCGCCGGCTTCGTCTGCGCCGCCCTCCGGCTCTCGGATTACGACCTCCCCCGGATCGGCCACACCATCGGCGTCGGTGAGGACGAGATCCACGCCGTGATGGAGGTGGAGGCCTCCGGCGGCGGCTTCGACCGGCTCAAGCGGCCGAAGATGCTGTTCGAGCCGCACGTCTTCTGGCGCAACCTCTCGGGCGCTGCCCGCACCCGCGCCGCCTCGCTCGGCCTCGCCTATGCTGCGTGGAAGCCCGGCGCCTACCCGTCCGACAGCTATCCGCGCCTCGCGCAGGCCCTGGCCATCGACGAGACGGCCGCGCTGAAAGCTGCCTCCTGGGGCCTCGGGCAGATCCTGGGCGAGAACTTCAAGGCGGCTGGCTACGCGACCCCGCAGGCGATGGTGCTGGCCTTCTGCAACGGCGGCGAGGCCGAGCACCTGGCGGCGATGGTCCGCTTCATCGTCACGAACGGTCTCGACGACGAGCTGCGCCGGCACGATTGGGCCGGGTTCGCGAAGGGCTACAACGGCGCGAGCTACGCCAAGCACGGCTACCACACCAAGCTCGCCGCGGCCTTCGCCAAGTGGTCGAAGATCAAGGACACGCCCTGGTCGCCGGGCATGGGCGAGCCGGCGCCGGATCCGCTGGCGCCGATGACAGCCCCACCGCCCTCACCTGCTCCGCAGCCCGCCCCCACCGGCGGGCTTGTTCGTTCCGGGGTCCAGGCCACCGGCGGCGCGGTCCGCTTGGGTCTCACCGGGCTCTACGACCTGATCCACACCGCGTTCCGGAAAGGCTGACCATGGCGCCCCGTCCCTTCCTCGCACGGGCCCGCCTCGGCCTGCGCCGCTGCTGGCGCGCGGCCTCGGGCAAGCGCGTCTACCTGCTCGCGGGCGTCATGGCGCTGCCCGACGTCCTCGATGCGCTGCCGGGCGTCGATCTCACGCCGCTGCTGCCGGAGTGGCTGCCGGGCGCGAAGGTGGCGACCTTCCTCGCGGTGGCTCGGCTCGCGGCGCGTGCCTACGCGACGAAGCTCGCCACCCTGCCGGCACGGGAGCCGCCGCGATGAGCCTCCTCGGCTGGCTCTCGAACCCGATCGGCTCTGCGCTCGGCGCCGTCGGCTCCGGCCTGATCAAGGTGTTCGGCAACTCGGTGCTGCAGCCCATCCTCAAGGGGATGGAGAACGGCCAGAACACGCAGCGCGACGTCGCGGTGCAGGTCGTCCAGGCTGAGATGGCGGCCAATCAGGCGAAGGCGGCGATCGCGCCGGCCTTCAAGGGCCTGATCTACGGCATTGGCATCCCGCCCGCGATCCACTTCGGGGCGGCTTGCCTGACGAAGACGTTCGATCTCGGCTGGAACGTTCAGCCGCTCCCGCCTGAGTACGTGCCGATCGAGGCCACGATCCTGACGGCCTTCTTCATCTCCTCGCCACTCACGACGCTGGCCCGCGCCGGCGCCGCCCGCCTGCTGAAGGCCTGATCCTATGGACACCTCGTTCCTCTCGCCCGGCCCGATTACCTGGGCGCAGATCGTGGCGCTCGCTGCCTTCCTCTTCGCCCTCGGCAAGGGGGCGGATTGGGTCATCGGCAAGCTGCGAGCCGGCACGAAGGACGCGGTGTCCCCCCTGACGATCGACATGGCGGCCGTGAAGATCCAGATCGCGGCACAGAACGAGGCCCTGCACAACTTCAAGGTCGAAGTTGCCCGAACCTACGTGACCGGCGACGTCATCACCCGGATGGAGCGCCGCATCGACGACCTCGTGACCTCGATGCGAGAGGAAATGGCCGCGACCCGCCGGGAAATGCTCCAGGCGATCACGGGGCGCCGGGCCGACTGATCCCCGCTAGCCACATCCGTCCACATACCGCCCCGGGGCTTCGGCCTCGGGGCTTTTTTTCGTGCCGACGCTTTAGCGGGCTGGACGCCTTGCCCTGCCGGCTCTCTCTAGGAGATGTCTTGCGCCTGAATTTGGTCCCGGAACCGTCGAAAGCGTCACGATGCTCACTCGCCCCGCACAGGTAGGGCTTTACAGCCTGCTCGCCGTCGCCTCCACGGCAGGGACGATTTCCGCTCAGCCACTGCAGAACGCTTCGGACCCGGCAAGCGCGCCATCAGGACAAGTCGATCGAGCGATATCGATCCTCCCCCTGGGCGCCCCTTCGCTGATGCGTGTCCATGGCGAGAAGAGCAGGGAGCAGCCGCTTGGGATTTTCGTACATCCGAATGGGCCTATGATCGACTTCTGCTCAGTCGGCGGGTGTTTCGATGGCCCGCATTTGCTGACACCAATCCTTGTCAATGTCCGAACGCAGAAGGATGCAACTGCACAGGAGGTCGGATTTCACCTCAACTTCACAAGCGATAAAGGCAAGGTTGTATACTGGAAGCCAGGCACTCGCTACGAAGCTGGCGAGACGGTCGCTGTCCTCAATTCCAAGTGCTCTGTGACAGTCGATGGAGGCGCAACGCAGACCGTGCCCGGCTGTCTTTACCGCGCGCAGTCGGCCGGCACTTCAGCGCCCCGTGGGGAGGGCCCGACCGGAAACGGTACCAACCTTCGAGATGGCTCCATCGTGTGGGCCTATCTCGGCCCAGGCGCGAACAACGGGAAGAGTGCCTTTTCGATCGCCGCCAACTTCGAGCCTGGAACGGGTGCGGGGTGGGGCTTCGTCACCAACACGACCGTGCTGCCCGGAGTAGGCGACGTGACGATTTTCGGCGAGGAGCGCGACTGCAGCAATGGGAACAAGGACAGCGATATCGGCTCGCCGTACTTCATGGCGTGCTCGTTCATCGGCGGCCAAGGGCCTGGCACGTTCCCTATGCTCGCCTATCGGTATGTTGGCTCGGGCGCAGTCAACAGTGGCGGCGCCAATCCGTATGGCGCACATTACGGTGACTACTGGAGCGGCGGGCCGTCGACCGATGTCGGCTCCGTGGTCAAGGATGCTGTGATTTTCGACAGCACGAATGCAGACGTAACGCTCAAGAGTGCTGCTCAGAGGCGGCACTCCATCGCCTTCTTGTACGATCAAAGCGACTCGTTTGCCGTTCTACGCGCAGACGGAAAGCACGACAGTGGACTGGATTTCAGTCGAGCGACTCTCGCAAGCGGCAACTTCGCAGTTCTACCTCAGACGACATTTCTGAGTTGGAGCGGACGAGCGTCGTTCGGATGGAATGGCGCAATACAGGCTTTTACGCTTGGCGCGACAAATTCCGGGTCAAGCTATTCTCTGGCCGCATACAACTCGGGTGATGTGGATGTGGGAAGGCACCTCTCGGCCCGGCCGGGGCCAAAACTATCCATAAGCGGCTGTGGAGCGTCGAAGCTATCCAAGTCAGCCAATGATCTTCACGGGACCATTTCAATGCAATCCGGCGAAGCTGGCTGCACTATCCGCTTTGCAGCGACCTACAATGATATCCCCGACTGTGTTGTATCTTCCTCGCTCGGAGGAATGCATGCACCTGCTTACGAGACTTCTCGCCAAGGCATTGCCATGACGATTGCGGCATCAAACGCACCGCAATCGATCAGCTACGTCTGCATGGGGCGCTAGCTCCTCGCCGTGAGGCGGCCCCGCCCATCTCAGCCGCAGCAGGTTTTTCTAGTCCCAGCCTCCTCTCGCCGCCGCGAGCATCCGCTTCCGCAACTCGGCCATGCGGGTGTCGTCGCTGGCGCCTGTCGCCATGGCCTCACGCCCGACGGCCTCGTAGATCTCCCGCACGGTCGCCTCGTCCAGACCGAGGCCCTGCGCGAACCGGAGCAGGCCGCGCAGCTCGGCGGCGGTTTGGTCGTCGGTCATAGGCCTACCGGACCGCGATCGCGCGTTCGCCGACAACAACCTTCGCTGGCTCGGTCGGGTGACGCTCAACGATTCGGCTGATCCCATACGGCCGCAACTTGTCCCACGCGGCGTCGCTTCCCGTCATGAGCGCGCGGGCCAGGAGGTCCGCGAGATCCTTGCCGCCGTCGCTGATGGCCGCGGCGCTGCCGTTGTCGAGTTCGACGATGGTCCGCATGGTCAGGCCGCCTGCAAGCTCTCGGCGAAATCGTCCGGCACCTCACCGAATTGCCCGAGGATCGTCGCGCTCTCCAGTTCGCCCGTCTCGTCGTCGGCCACGATCTGCAGGGCGGCCGTGCCTGGCATGCGCGCAGCCATCGCCTCGGCCCGTTTCAACGCTGCGCTGCTCGTCGTCGAGATCTGCCGGTCTCCGGGGACGAGCCGCTTCCGCTTGAGCACGAAGGTTTGGACCAGGAACGTCGTCTTCATGGCCATGGTTCTCTCCTCAAGCTGCCAGCGCCGGCCGGATGCCGACCTCGTTCGCGATCTCGTCGAAGCTGAACGTCATCACGTGCTGACCGTAGGCGTCATGCACTTCGACGATCCAGGCTGACCAGTCGACCGGAGCAGCGCAGCCCTGCATCACCTCGGCCGCCACGCTGGCGCAGACCGGACGCAGGTCGTGCTCTGCGACGGCCCGCCCCTGCAGGTCGAAGACGACATCCCGGCCGTCCGTGCAGTGGAAGTGGCAGCGCTCCTGCGACATCGTCATCACCCCTCTGTCCCCGTTATCCACAGGCGCACACAGCCGTTTGCGCTTGGCGCACAGAGCCGATTGAACCCGCCACGCGCCTGCTGTTTGTTCTCTTTCTGTTCTAGCTCAGATGGGGACTCGAGTGAGGCTGCACACGGTCGCAGAGCTACCGCAGGAGGGCTTTTCCACAGTTCGTGTGCCGCTGATGGGCCAAGCGCTCTGCGCGGGCTTCCCCTCTCCCGCCGACGACTTTCTAGAAGGCGCACTGGAACTGCCGCGCTGGCTCGTGCCGAACCCGCCGGCCACCTTCCTCTGGCGCATCGCTGGCGATTCGATGCGCGATGCTGGGATCTTCGACGGGGATCTCGCCTGCGTCGATCGCAGCCTCAAACCTGCGCACGGCAGCGTCGTCGTGGCGGCGGTCGACGGTGAGATGTCGATCAAGCGCATGGTCGTCGAGGGCAACCGCGCGCACCTCTCCTTCGACAATGCCGACCTGCCCGCCTACGCGCTCGAGGAACTAGCCGAGGTCGATGTCTGGGGCGTGGTCCGCTTCACCATCCGCTGGCACGTCGCCCGCGGCGGACAGGGCCGATGAGCAACGCCGAGGCCCGTCAGCGCGACCGGATCGGCGGCGGCCGCGCCCTCGCGCTCATCGACGGCAACAGCTTCTACTGCTCGTGCGAGCGCGTGTTCGACGCCAAGCTCGCCCGCGTGCCGGTGATCGTGCTGAGCAATAACGATGGCTGCGCCATCGCCCGCACGCCCGAGGCCAAGGCGCTCGGGATCAAGATGGGCGACCCCTATTTCAAGATCCGCGGGTTCTGCGAGGCACAGGGCGTTCGCGTATTCTCGTCGAATTACACGCTCTACGGGGACATGTCGGCGCGCATCAACGCGATCTATCGCGACGCCACGCCGGACGTGGAAATCTACTCGATCGACGAGAGTTTCCTCGACCTGACCGGCTTCGTGCGCCGGGATCGCGTGGCGCTGGCCCGCGATATCCGCGCTACCGTGCGGGCCTGGACGGGCATCCCGACCTGCGTCGGCATCGGCCCGACCAAGACGCTGGCCAAGCTCGCCAACCACATCGCCAAGACGGTGCCTGAGCTCGACGGCGTCTGCGACCTGACCGAGCCCGCCGCCTACGAGCACTGGCTCTGCCGCATCCATGTCGGCGAGCTGTGGGGCGTCGGCCGAGCCTCGTTGCCGAAGCTCGAGGCCATGGGCATCGATACAGTGGCGGACCTGCGCGACATCGACCCGCGCCCGGTGCGCAAGGCGCTGACGGTGGTGGGTGAGCGTATGATCCACGAGCTGCGAGGCGTGTCCTGCCTCGGGCTCGAACTCGTGCCGGCTCGCCGTAAGGGGTGTGCGGTGACGCGCTCATTCTCCGGCCGGGTGACGGAACGGGCCGAGCTGGAGCAAGCAGTGGCTGCCCATGCAACGCGCCTCGGCGAAAAGCTGCGGCGTGAAGGCCTCGGTACCGACCACATCACCGTCTTCTACCACACGAGCGAACACGACCGAGGCGAGCCGATGCGCTCGGTCTCGACGGTGGTGACGCTGCCGGAGGCGACCAACGACACGCTGGCGCTGATCTCGGCGGCAATGCATGGCGTGGCCCGCACCTGGCGCGAGCAGGGCAGCCCGCCCTGGCGCTACTCGAAGGCCGGGGTAGTCACGGTCGATCTCGTGCCGCTGGCGGCCTCGCAGCGGGCGCTGATCGGCCGGCTCGACCGCGAGCGCTCGACGCGGCTCATGGGTGCGCTGGACGCCTGCAATGCCCGCTTCGGCCGCGGCAGCGTGGTACCGGCGCGCGCCGGTCTGGCGCAGCAGCGGCGCACCTGGTCGACGAAGTTCGAAATGCGCACGCCGCGCTACACGACGCAGGTCGACGAGCTACCCGTGGCTTACGCTGCTTTGAGGTGAAGACCGTGCCGACGGTATCGGGGGAAGCGCATAGTCCGAAGATTGATAGTCAATGCTGAGGGAAGGGGCCATCGGTGCCAAATCCGGCGACGGCCCCATCACCGAGGACTTAGCGAGCAGAGGCCGCGGCGGCGTCGGCCACGATCTTGCGGCTGGCGGGGGCCACAGCCGTGATGTGAGGTGTGGTCGTCAGCTCGGACGCCGGGCGGACAGACGCGGTGGCGCGGGCCTGTTCACGGAACAGCGGCGGCGTCAGGTGGATGCTCTCGTCGGCCATGGCGGAACTCGCCACGGTGACAGATGCGAGAGCGGCGAGGGAAAGAAGCTGCATCGTACGCATGGATCGTCTCCGGGGTGGCCGGCCAGTGACGGCGACCGATGAGAGATTGAACCACGGAATTTGTGCGACGCGGTAATCTCTGGGTGCAACGCACCATAATGCGGTACGGAACAGCGTTGCTCGATATTATGCAGAACCTGTAGGTATATCAGCCATCGGCTAATCCATGAGCTATGCGTAAGGTGGGTAACAAAGATATTTTGAGAGAAGTTCAAAGATTTATATAGATACCTTATAATTCGCCCGGCCATCGTCGGTCGTGTTTTAATGCGCAGGTTCATTCGGATTGCATTGAGGTCACGCAGTGAGATCATGCCTCGTCTGGCAGGCGTCGCATCTGGATAGACAGATACCAAAGCGCCGCGATCGGCTGCTAGCTCGGGTCTACCTCGCCCGATGCGAGACGTTGCTCAATCTGTGTAGCGGCCGTGTCTTTGCGGTCGTGGAGCATCATCCTTTCTGTCGCGCCGCGAACTCCCAGATCGGAATGCCGGTCGGCGCGCCGGGCGTGTCCCGGTAGCCGCTGACATTGCCGAACAGGATCCGGTTGGGCTCGATGCCGATCGCCTTGTTCCCGCCGGTGATCATCACCCCGCACCAGTCTATGCGCAGCGTGCCATGCTGGGGGTGGACACCGAAGATCTGCGGCGCGCTCCAGCCCAGGCGTACAGCCTCGTCGCCGAAGCGCTCGATGAAATCGGTGCAGGCCTCGTAGATGTTCGCCCAGGCGGTGACGCCGAGGTAGCGGCACGGTGAGGAGGTTGGGCGCAGGGCACCGAAGGCTTTCCGCCACTCGGCGGCCTCAGGCGGGAGATGATCGGGCGCAAGTTCGGGAAGTAGCATCACGGCTGCCGGCTGAGAACGGGCCGACGGCATAGGGTGGCTGAGTTGCTTCAGGCTTACCGGTCGGTCTTCCTCACGCCTTCTGCGCACGCGCCAGCAGGATCGCTGTGCGGGTGGCGGTGCGCCTAGCACCAGTCGTGCTCGTCTTGTCGCGCAAAACAGCGGTAGCGAAGGCGTTTGCCTTCACGGCGGCTGCCACGTCGAGCGTGTAGCCCTCGGCGAGTTCCTCCTGCACATTCATCCGGCCCGCGAGAACGGCATCAATCAGCGCGTTCAGATCGTCATGGGTGACGACGTTGGCCTTGAAGAGTTCGCCGACGGTGGGGGAGAAATCAGCCATTTCCCGAGCCTATCCCGTGGCGCCGGATCGGGCGAGCCTGCCGGTCACCGCGGGGAGATTTCCGTAAGAGCGTAAGCCCCTCCCCGCGGTAACGTCATCCAATGAAATCAATCACATCACCCCGACTGTTAATCGCTTTGTCGCAGGTTCGAGTCCTGCTCGGGGAGCCAAATCTCTCAATCACATAGCGGATCTACGGCAGAGGCGTGTTGCCGCCGTTGTTCCTCGGCCGTTTTTAGCCGCCGAGCTTCGCTTTTCGCCACGCCGTTCGTAGCGCGGCCCGACGGAACCATCGGTCCGCGGTTTTAGAGCATCGTTGTCGATATCGGTGTGGGCGTCGCGGTGCGCATCACGTTGTCCGGCACCGCCCCAGCCTCGCAAGCCTCACTCATCGCCCCTGCCCTGCTGTTCATGTTCCAGATGCCGTCCGGCCAGCCGGAGGCACGCGCGAACTCGCGGTACGTGCGGCTGAAGTGCGAGCGCCGCCATGGGAGGCCGGTGCGTTCGTCGATGACGAGGGGCCGACGCCAGCGGCATCTCGGCGAGCCGTTCAGGGTCGTGGCTGAGGTCATGCTCGGCGACCTCGTGGCCGTTCGTTTCTGGCATTGGCCGGGCCACCATGGATGCGCGATCCTCGAACACCAGGGCTGGCGGTCGCCCGCGCGGGCGCATCCGAATCGGGATGGGTCCCAGCCCATGATCAGCAAGCTAAGCCGTCGTCTTGTCCTTCACCTCGTCGGATCAGCCGGACCAAATTTCAATGTTGGCGCCGGTGTGGTGGAGCGCCAGCAACGTGCGAACGATCGGGCGCAGGGCTCGTCCCGGTCGCAAGCCGCGTAAGATCCGCGCCAGTCCTTCTCCTTGCCGAGACGATTCAGGACCTGCGCCCGGTGCTCGGTGGGGGCCAAGGACCCGTCCAAGTCGAACAACGACGGACAGGGTCATTCTCTCCTGCGTGAGGCTCTGATCGAGTGCGGGGATCGCCGGTCGCGTGCTCGTCGGCAAGACGTGCAGTCGTGAGCGCTCGACGGGTCCGAACGAGTCGGTGGGCCAGTTCGATAAACGCGTAGCGGAGAATGCCGAGTATGTTTTGAAATCTGGTAGGATCAAGTTATTTGAAGTGATTTTTGAGTCTTTGATTGAATATTGGCGCGGGCAACTACTCAATTTGAGTTTGTATTTGCCCAATTTCTCTGAGGTGCGTCATCGCACGGACGGATCTATGTTGATTTTATAGAATGATACATCCTGAAATTATATTTAACGGCGCCTGCGGCCTTCCATAACTCTTCGTAACCCGCGTTGACGACGGTTGTGCCTCGCAGAAATGCGTCGCCAGCCGTGGAATTATGGATCTCAAAAAAGCAACAGAAACACTGATCGTTTTCGCCGATTTGGACCTTCTCGTTGAACGGGTGCTTGCGCTGGTGAGAGCGCACAATGCGTTGAGGCAGGACGGTTTTCACCTGATATCCGATGACGATTTGGTCGAGATCTATCGATTGCTCACCGAGCTTCATGAGGTGGCGATCGATGGCGTTGATCTAGAGTTAGTCGCGCCGACCATTCTTCAGCTGCGCTTGAAGCTCAGCATCTTGGAAGTGACGATCAGCGCCCATCTCAACGCGCCAAGCCCCCAATATTTGCATTGAGGTCATGCTGAGGCAGGAGGGCTTGGCGGAGTGCGAGGCGTTGGAGTTCAACCTTGCCGCCAGCCTATCCCGGCGATCGCGCGCAAGCGAGACAGGATGTTACCGCAGGGTGAATCTCGCCTCAGCGAATCACCCTCTCCGTGTTGCCGTCTCTCAAAAAAGTCAGCCACTCCACCCGACTGTTCATCGCTTTGTTGCAGGTTCAAGGTCGGCTCTGGGAGCCAAACTTTTCCAAGCTCTCGGAAGCCTGCGGTTTCCGAACTCTTAGGTGCGCTGGAATGACCGCGAGAGCGACGGCTGCGCAGGGCTGTTCGTGTGTGATCCGCCCGACGGAATTTGCTGAATTGCCCCCGCATCGCACGTGCGCGCGCTTGAAGGGCGTTCTGCGCATCGGCCTTGCACCGCCTCGATAAGAGCGAGAGCCGCCCGGTCTTCCGAGGCGGCTCCCTTTCACGATGTGCTCGGCCGTTGATCGCGACGCGAGTTGTCGTCGGCGACCGCTCTCACGTGACCGCTGCGTCAGCGCTTCTCGTCAACGACGGGCGCGAGAATGCGCGGGGTCTGCTGGTGCTGGACCACCCGCCATTCCTCGTGCGACAGCCGGCGGTAGGTCGAGGTGCAATGGGCCTCGTAGGTCTCTTCGCCCCGTGAGGCTTTCACGGAGTAGGCGATGACGATCAGGCCTTCCTGGGGACGCGCGATCCGGCCATCGTCGAATTCGACGCCGGACCAACGGGGTGTGTTCGCGACGGCTTCGATCGCTTGAGCGCCGCCGAAGACGTAGGGCGGCTGCGGCAAGGCCATCAGGCACTCGTCATCGACGAGTTCGCGGTAATGATCCGGGTCACCGGTCCAAAGGCTCTTTTCGAACGACCAAACACGATCATCGTCCACGGGGTCCTCCTCAGGCTGTCGAAGTGCCGGGACAAGACCTGCGCGCGGTGATCGTTCCTGGAGTGCACCCGCCCTGATGGTCGCGTGCGTCGCCCTGCCGGCATCGGACCGGTAAAAACTCTCATCCTCGCCAAGAAGCCGGCGAGCTTCACGTCAGCCTGTTCCGCCAGCGCCCTCAGGCGCTGGCGACCTCGAACTCCATGCCGCGTCCCGGTCCCTGGTCGGCATAATCCACGAGCGTCAGCCCGCGCTCGATCAGCGTCTCTTCGAGGATGTCGCGGTGCTTGCGCACCATCTGCCCGATCGCCAGCGGCGTCAGGCGCGGGCTGGAGCGACGCAGAGCATCCACGCCGACATGGGCCGGCATGCCCTCGTTCTCGGCGATGCGTGCGAGCGCCAAACCCAGGTCGCGCGCTTTCGTCTCTGCGGCCGATTTCGGCTTGAAAGCCATGTGATCCCTCTTCTCTCGATACTTTCGTCAGGCGGCCTGCAGCGTCTCGGCGAAGTCTTCCGGCACCTCGCCGAACCGGCCGAGAATCGTCGCGCTTTCCAACTCCCCCGTTTCGTCGTCGGCCACGATCTGGATCGCGGCGGTGCCTGGCAGCCGTGTGGCCATCGCCTCGGCCCGCTTCAGTGCACCGTTCACCGTCGGCGACACTTGCTGGTCGCCGGGGCACAGACGTTTGCGCTTCAGAATGAAGGTCTGCACGAGGTAGGTCGTCCGCATCGTCACCGTCGGTTCTCCCGCACCAGGACCGAGCCGGCCGCCATTCACGCGTCGGGCAGGCCGAAGCGGTCACGGAAGCCCGAGCCGGAAATCGGCCGCCCGCTTGTTCTATTTTCGTTCTAGCACGAAAGATGGCGCTGCGTGAGCCTGTTTTGCAGCGCCGACACGCTTGGCGGGCGGCTGTTTGCAGCGTTCGCGATCAGCCGCCACCGATGCCGGCGATCACTTTGCCGGTGCCGTTGCAGTCCGGGCAAGCTTTGGCTTCGATCTGGCCACTTCCGCTACAGCGGGGACACAGGTTCTCACCCGTTCCGGGTGTTCCGGGCGGTGCTTCATCGCCGGGTTTCGCGGGCTCCGATTGCGTCATAATTACGCTCCCTCATCTGAGGTCAGGGAGAACCCGCGCCGTTTTAGCCATGTTCCCGGCGCCGACGTTTACGACGAGTGGCCCGCATCGACGTCACGCAGGATGGCGGGTACCTCGTCGATGATCTCGCGTGCCAGGAAGCCGACTGGTCCGATGCGCTCGGCGAGTCGTTGCCCGGCTTGCCCGTGCAGATAGACCCCCCATGCCGCCGCTGTCGTCGTCTCCGTGCCGCGTGCGAGCAGCCCTGCAACAATGCCCGCCAAGACATCACCGGAGCCGGAGGTCGCCAGCCCGACACCGCCGCCGCTGTAGAGCCACGGCTCACCCGAGGGGGGCACGATCCAGCTCTGCGCGCCCTTCATGATCACGACGCATCCGAGCTTTTCGGCAGCGCGCTGAGCTGCCGCCAGAGGATTGGCTTCAACCTCGCTTCTGTCGATGCCCAGGAGCCGGGCCATCTCGCCGGCATGCGGCGTGATCACCGCGCGGCCATCGCAGGATCGAACCGCGCCGGCCTGCGCGCCGAGGCCGGCGATGACGCCGGCATCGAGCACGAGCGCCGAGGAGGCTCCAGCCGGAAGAAGCGAGTGGACCAGTGCGTCGGCCGTGGCGCCGGCGCTCAGCCCCGGGCCGATCAGGATCGCGTTGCAGCGCTCCGCCAAGGCCGGCAGGCGTGCCGCGGCCGAGGCCGGGTCGATCCCGCCCTCCTCCGTCTCGGTAAAGCCGATGACCCGCGCCTCGGGCACCGCGAGAGCCATCGCCGATGCGGCGCTCTCCACGGTCGCGATGCGGAGGCGACCGGCCCCGGCCCGGAGCGTGGCGACGCCCGCCAGAAAGGCGGCGCCCGGAACTTCGGCGGGTCCACCGACTACGAGGACCGTGCCGCGCTGCTCCTTGCTGCCCTCGTCGGGGATCGGCAGGGGCAACTCCCGAAGGCGGTCGAGTCTGAGGTGGTTTACCTTCATCGGGCGGCTGCGTGTGCGTCCGGATCGGTCCAACGTCGCGGCGTCATCCTTTGCAGGTCCGAGGATGGCGCCGGACGGTAAAGCGCCGGACGAGGCGTCCGTATCCCTGCAGCGTGCGAGGGACCTCGTTCAATTTATCCGCTTCGAACGCGTCACTGGCTCCAATTGGCGATTGGATACAAAATCGCGGCCTCGGGTTCCCCGATGGACAGATCATCGGGAACCGCCATGAAAAACTTTCTCATTCTCGCAAGCGCGGCCGGCCTCATGGCTGCGAGCCTCGTCCCCCTGACAGCGACATCGGCCGATGCCCGCTCCCGTCACAAGAGCCGTGGGATCGTGACGAGCGACGGCAGCGTGACCGGCGGACGCAGCCGGGGCCAAACGATCTCCCGCGGCGCCACGGGAGCCAGCACCATCAGCCGAAACTCCGCAGCGGGCGGCAATGCCAATCAGCCCGAGCGTGCGGTCCCGCAGGGGAGCGGTGGCGGTGGAAGCGGTGGCGCCGGCGCGCAGTGACGCCACTCGGCGTCGGTGAACGGCGCGGGCGGCGATCACGACGACAATCGATGCGAAGAAAGTGTGTGATCGATGGCACTCCGTTCCGAGACCCCGCCCCCTCCGGCCGACCATGTGCCGGACGCACCCGCTCCGTCGGAGCGTCCGACCAGCGCGCAGCTGAAAGCCGAAATCGATTCCGGCCGCACCGGCGATAAGATCCCCGCTCACGATCCCGGCTTGTCGCCCCTCGGGACCGATGACGAAGCGGCCGGGACGCCCGCGGATGCGTCCCGCGTCGCGCTGGCACGCGAAGAGGAGACCCGGCCGCGCCGCCAGAGGGCCAGCCGAATGCAGACCGGGCACGGTGCCAACCGTTGGGTCATGCCGGCCTATTACGGGGCCATCGTGGTGGCGGCCCTAGCGGTCGGACTCGTCGTGTGGCTGCTGCGCTGACCTAAGGGAACGCTGCGATCGGGCGATCCCGGCCATTACCCCGGCGGCGTGATCCGGTCGGCCTACTTCGGACGCCCTGCCGGCGCGTGTCGATGCACGATTGTTCCAACTTTACGCGATGGTGCAACGGCATCTTATCGGGCGCCTGCCACGCTTCGATGCTCACGCGGGGACATCGATGTCCAATCATGCAGGATTTCCGGTCGACGCCCCTCCGACGCCCGGTGAACCTGGGTTGATCGCGGTCGATGAGCACACCTCGATCGGGTGCTGGGTCCACGACATCTCCGCGCAGGACGTCGAGATCGTCGTTCCCGACGCCTCCCTCGTCCCGGACGTATTCCTGCTGACATCGTCGGCCCAGGAATCCATCAAGGTGTGCCGCACCCTGTGGCGAACCGACGAGATGATCGGCGCACGGCATCTCTAGGGCGTCGTCCTGACAATGGCCGCGGGCTTTCGACACAGCGGTACGATAAGGGCGGCTTCGGACATCGCTTCGGAAAGCGTGTCGATCCGTGTGCAACGAACCGCGCAGGCCGTTGCCGGGTTGATCGAGCCGGAGGTGCCTCATGGCCGAGACCAAACAGACGGACAAAGTCGAAGCCCCGGATCGACCGCGCCTGACGCCTCAGGGCCATAGCAGCGGCACAGCTTCCGGGGAGGACAGCACCGATCCCCAAGGCGGCGCGAAGCAGGGTCAAAGCGACAAGGCGGAAGGCGAACGGCGCGAGCCGTAAGCGCTGAAGCGAAGTTCGCCTGAAACGGGGTGCTTCGCGTGTTCCCTTGACGTCGGGGCGTGACGGGCCGGCTTCTCAGGAGAAGACCGACCCGCCTGTCGCCTGCGTACCGCATTGGGGGGCTGGCAGCCCAACGACAGTGATTCAAACGGACCCAGTGCAGCAGATCATCCCAAACCGTAACGATCGGGGAAACTTCGGTGCGGCCACCAAATCGTTGTCACACCAGTGTTTTTTCAGCCAAATCGCCGCGGAACGGGAGAATTTTATCTCCATCATGTGCGCTAGCACACGAAGTTTGCTCTTCGTGACCAGGGCTGCGGAAGAAGGCGTTTCCTTAAAAGGGCACGGAGTCGCTCGGATATTCCGGCTTTACATCGATGGGTTCGACCGAAGCGTGGGCAACCTTCGTCCCGCCAACGTTCATGTCCGGCATCTTGAATTATTGCCGACGAACTTCCGGCCTCGTCGTCAACGGTAAGTTCTTATTAACCATCTCGATGCAATCCTCGTGACCGTCGCTCCCCCTTGCCGGTTGCGACACAGTTCCTTCAGATTCGGCCTGGTCGATTCATGGTACATCTCGCGACGGACTGCCCCAGCGGATTGATCGTCGAAGCCGCCATGCCCGCTCTAAATGGCGAGAGTCGCGATCGGATCGGACAGGGCCTGCGTGAGGCCTATGTCGAGCGCTGCGACGCGCAGCCGATCACCGACGCGCAAGTCGAACTGCTGCTGCAACTCCGGCAGAAAGAGCGCGATCGCCGCCGCAGCGCCTGAGGAACGGGTCTCCCCGTCTCTAGAGGCGATGGCTTGACGATTACTGCCAGCGCCGGGCCTTCGGCTGCTGGCGCCGGACCTCGGCGGCCCGGATCATGGTCAGCACTCGATCGAGATCCTTGAGCAAAGACGACTCGGTTGCGCGTGCCGAGGCGATCTCCTGGTCATCGCTGCCGAAGCGCTGACGCTGTTGCTGCAGCGTCAGCTCGTCCTCGAGGGCCGCCCGCTCCGCATGGAGCGCGAGGTAGGCCGCGTCCTGAGGATCGGCCGGATCGAGGAGGGGCTCTTCCTCGCGGGGTGAATGTGGCTCCGTCACGATGACGGTCTCCTCGGACGTTTCAAGCGCAGACCCGGTCCCACTCAGGATCTCAAGAGCGAGATCTCGTGAAGATCACTGTCGTGGAACGACTGAGCGTGCCTCACGAAACTTCCGGGCGCTGACCATCGTTGCATCGGCCGCGATGGTGCGGCGGACATATTGTCAGAGAAACTGACCCGCGCACCTGCTCCGGTAACGCTCCCGGGGGACGAGTGGTCCCGTCGCGATCCCATCCTCCGTGAAATTTCGTCTTCCCCCAGGGCTTTCCGGGAGCTTTCCAGGGGCTGTCATGTCACCGTCATGTCGCCGTCATAGAGGCGGCGCGTCGGTGCACTAGATGGCAGCAGCGTCGCAGCGAGACCGGTTTCAAGTCAGGACCGGCCCCGACAATGCGCCCGACACCCTACGGAGATGCTCGTGAAACCCTTCACTTACGCTCTGGCCGTCGGCCTCGCGGCCGCCCAGCTCGCGACTTCAGCCCTGGCCGCCGACATCACCGGCGCCGGTGCCACCTTCCCCTTCCCCGTCTACTCGAAATGGGCCGAGGCCTACCGCAAGGATACCGGCACGGGCCTGAACTACCAGTCGATCGGCTCGGGCGGTGGCATCAAGCAGATCCAGGCCAAGACGGTCGATTTCGGCGCCACCGACGCGCCGCTGAAGCCCGCCCAGCTCGAGAAGGACGGCCTCGTCCAGTTCCCGACCGTCATGGGCGGCGTCGTCCCGGTGATCAACGTCCCGGGCATCGAGGCCGGCACGGTCAAGCTGACCGGTGAACTCCTGGCCGACATCTACGCCGGCAAGATCCTGAAGTGGTCCGACCCGAAGATCGTCAAGCTCAACGACGGCGTGAAGCTGCCCGACGCGAACATCACCCCGGTCTACCGCTCGGACGCTTCCGGCACGACCAACATCTTCACCACCTATCTCTCCTCGGTCTCCGAGCCGTGGAAGAAGGAATTCGGTGCCGCCACCACGGTGAGCTGGCCGGTCGGCCAGGGCGGCAAGGGCAACGAGGGCGTGACCGCCACCGTGAAGCAGGTTCCGAACTCGATCGGCTACGTCGAGTCGGCCTATGCCAAACAGAACAAGCTCGCCTACACGCTGATCCAGAACAAAGCCGGCAAGTACCCGCAGCCCGACGACAAGGCGTTCCAGGCCGCCGCCGCCAGCGCCGACTGGAAGTCGACCCCCGGCTTCGGCATCACGCTGACCAACCAGGCCGGCGAGGAAGCGTGGCCGATCACCGCCGCCACCTTCATCCTGGTCCACAAGGAGGCCGCGGACGCCGCCAAGGCCGGCGACGTACTGAAGTTCTTCGACTGGGCCTACAAGAACGGCGACAAGCTCGCGACCGAACTCGACTATGTGCCGCTGCCGGACAACGTCGTCGGCCTGATCCACGAGGAGTGGAAGGGCATCAAGGGCAAGGACGGCAAACCCGTCTTCGGCATGTAAGCAACCGTCTCAGACCCTCTCCCGCACCCGGGAGAGGGTCTTTCTCCGAGTGTCCGGCTCGCCTCACGAGCCACGGCGCGCTAAACGCCCTCCATTCGAAGAGCCCTTCCGCGGATGACCGCCTTGACCCAGTCCATCGCCCTGGCCAGCGAGAGCGGCGTACCCCGCACCGCCCCGAGCAAGACCGCCGACCGCCTGTTCAAGGGCGCGGCCTACGGCTCGGCTCTGCTCGTGCTGCTGGTGCTCGCGGGCATCCTCGGATCGATCATCTACGGGGCGATGCCCGCGTTCAGGGAGTTCGGCTTCGGCTTCCTCACCTCCAGCGCCTGGAACATCGGCACCGAGCAGTTCGGCGCGCTGCCCGCCGTGATCGGCACCGTCGCCGCCGCCCTGCTGGCGCTCGTCATCGGCGTGCCGGTTTCGCTCGGCATCGCGATCTACCTGACGCAGCTCTGCCCCGGCTGGGCGCGCAAGCCCGTCGCCATGACCATCGAGCTGCTCGCGTCGGTGCCGAGCATCATCTACGGCATGTGGGGCCTGTTCGTGTTCGCGCCGCTGTTCGCCCGCTTCGTGCAGGTGCCGGTCTCGAACCTCGTCGAGGGGCTCCCGATCGTCGGCACGATCCTCTACGCGCGCATTCCCTCCGGCGTCGGCGTGCTCACCGCCGGCATCATCCTCGCGATCATGATCGTGCCGTTCGTCGCCTCGATCACCCGCGACATGCTCGACCAGATCCCGACCGTGCTGCGCGAGAGCGCCTACGGCATCGGCTGCACCACCTGGGAGGTCGTCCGCCACGTCCTCGTGCCGCAGGCCTCGGTCTCGATCATCGGCGCGATCATGCTCGGCCTCGGCCGCGCGCTCGGCGAGACCATGGCGGTCACCTTCGTGATCGGCAACGCCAACCGCCTCTCCGCCTCGATCTTCGATCCGGGTTCGACCATCGCCTCGCGCATCGCCAACGAGTTCAACGAAGCCGACGGGCTCCAGCTCTCCTCGCTGATGGCGCTCGGCTGCCTGCTCTTCATCATCACCTTCGTCGTGCTGATCATCGCGCGCCTGCTGGTGCGGCGCACCAAGGTCGCCTGAACCGAAACGTCCGCAACGCCGCCAGCCTCGGAAAACGACGCGCCATGGATGCCAGCACTCCCCTCGCAACGGCCGAACGCCCCCGGAGGGCGAGCCGTGTGCGCTCCGGCCGCCGGATCGCCGACCGCGTCCTGATCCTGGCGAGCACCTTCGCCACGCTGCTCGGCATCGTGGTGCTCGGCTCGATCCTGCTGATGCTGATCGTCGAGGGCGTGAAGGGCTTCACCCCCGCCCTGCTTACCGAGCCGACGCCGGGGCCGGGCTCCGTAGGCGGCGGCATCGCCAACGCCATCCTCGGCAGCCTCGTGATGACGTTCATCGGCATCGTCATCGCCACGCCGATCGGACTGATGGCCGGCACCTTCCTCGCGGAATACGGCCGCACCTCGAAGATCGCGGACATCATCCGCTTCCTCAACGACGTGCTGCTCTCCGCCCCCTCGATCCTGATCGGCCTGTTCGTCTACACGCTGATGGTGCGGCCGATGGGGACCTATTCCGGCTGGGCCGGCGCGGTGGCGCTGGCCATCATCGCCACCCCCGTGATCGTGCGCACCACCGAGGACATGCTGCGCCTCGTGCCCAGCCAGATGCGTGAGGCCGGCGCCGCGCTCGGCGCGCCCCGCTCCCTGGTCATCCGCGCGATCACGTGGCGGGCGGCGAGTGCGGGTGTCGTCACCGGCATCATTCTGGCGCTCGCCCGCATCGCCGGCGAGACCGCGCCGCTGCTGTTCACGGCACTCAACAACAACAGCTGGTTCAACGCGAACCTGCTCGGCGGCGTGCCTAACCTGCCGGTGATGATCTACCAGTTCGCGCTGTCGCCCTATCCGAACTGGCAGAGCCTGGCCTGGGCGGGCGCCCTTCTCATCACCGTCACCATCCTGGCCCTGTCGGTGGTGGCCCGCCTTGTGATCAAGGACCAGCGGGCGCGCTGAGGCCGCCCCCCGGACAGACCTCCTACCTGCGAGACAATCCGATGAGCGCCTCCCCCGCGATCCGCAGCCAGTTCGAAGGTCGAAGCCCGGCCGACGTCAAGGCTCCGGTGCGCATCGCCTGCAAGGATCTCAACTTCTACTATGGCAGCTTCCATGGCCTGAAGGACATCAACCTCGATTTCCGCGACAGGCAGGTGACCGCGCTGATCGGGCCTTCGGGCTGCGGAAAGTCGACGCTGCTGCGCACCTTCAACCGCATCTACAGCCTCTATCCGGAGCAGCGCGCGGAAGGTGAGATCCTGCTCGACGGGCAGAACGTTTTGGACCCGAAGATCGACCTCAACGAACTGCGCTCGCGCGTCGGCATGGTGTTCCAGAAGCCGACCCCCTTCCCGATGTCGATCTACGACAACGTCGCTTTCGGCCTGCGTCTCTACGAGAAGCTCCCGAAAGCGGAACTCGACGTGCGCGTGGAGGAATCCCTGCGCAAGGCCGCGTTGTGGGACGAGGTGAAGGACAAGCTCAAGCAGTCCGGCACCGGCCTCTCCGGCGGCCAGCAGCAGCGCCTGTGCATCGCCCGCACCGTGGCACAGCGCCCCGAGGTGATCCTGTTCGACGAGCCGACCTCGGCCCTCGACCCGATCTCCACCGGCCGCATCGAGGAACTGATCGAGCAGTTGCGGACCGAGTTCACGATCGTCATCGTGACGCACAACATGCAGCAGGCCGCCCGCATCTCGCAGTTCACGGCGTTCATGTATCTCGGCGAGCTGATCGAGTTCGACGCGACCACGAAGATCTTCATGAACCCGGCCAAACGGCAGACCCAGGACTACATCACCGGCCGCTTCGGCTGAGATCGGCCGCGACTGCACGACAGTCGCAGCCCCCTTGCGCCCTCGTTGAGACGCGCCCTCTTCCGCCGGACCCGTGTCCATCGCAGCTTGAGAGCGCCCTCGTCCGACCGCCTGATCGGGAAATTCGCGACATGGCCGACCATATCGTCTCCTCCTACGACACCGACCTCGAGAACCTGCGCCGCTCCATCGCCGAGATGGGCGGCGTGGCCGAGAAGATGATGACGGATGCCACCGACGCGCTGGTGCGCCGGGATACCACCCTCGCCCAGGCGGTGATCGTCGCCGACAAGCGCCTCGACCTGCTGCAGCGGGAGATCGAGGAGCGTTCGGTTCTCCTCATCGCCCGCCGTCAGCCGTTGGCCATCGACCTGCGCGAGACGATCTCCGGCATCCGCGTCTCGGGCGACTTGGAACGGATCGGCGATCTCGCCAAGAACATCGCCAAGCGCGTCGTCGCGATCAGCGATCAGGCGCAGCCGCAGAAGATCGTGCTCGGCGTCCAGCACATGAGCGACCTCGTGCAGGAACAGCTCAAGGACGTGCTCGATGCCTATGCGAGCCGCGACGTGACCGCCGCCCGCGAGGTGTGGGAGCGGGACAGCGCCATCGACGCGCTCTACAATTCACTGTTCCGGGAACTCCTGACTTACATGATGGAGGATCCGCGCAACATCTCGTTCTGTACGCACCTGCTGTTCTGCGCCAAGAACGTCGAGCGGATCGGCGATCACACCACCAACGTCGCCGAAACCATCGAATACCTCGTCACCGGCGAGACGCCGACAGCCGAGCGGCCCAAGAACGACGCTTCGAACTACGCGACGATTACGCCGAGCAGCTAGGGTTTCGGGGCAGGCGCGGCGATCAAGAGACGCCCCCGGCTCCTCTTTCGAGGGCCGGGCGTGACGGATGGAAAGACGGGCGATGACGAGTGCGCACATTCTGATCGTCGAGGACGAGGAATCGCTGACGACCCTGCTGCGCTACAATCTCGAAGCGGAGGGGTTCCAAGTCGATGTCGCGGTGCGCGGCGACGAGGCCGACCTTCGCCTGCACGAGACCACGCCCGACCTCGTACTCCTCGACTGGATGGTGCCGGGGCTCTCGGGGATCGAGCTCTGCCGGCGCATCCGTGCCCGCCGTGAGACCGAACGCCTGCCGGTCATCATGCTGACCGCCCGAGGCGAAGAGACCGACCGCGTGCGCGGCCTCTCGACCGGCGCCGACGACTACGTCGTCAAGCCGTTCTCCGTGCCGGAGCTGCTCGCCCGCGTCCGTGCGCTCCTGCGCCGCGCCAAGCCCACCCACGTCTCCGACATGCTCGTGGCCGGCGACATCGAGCTCGACCGCGTCAGCCATCGCATCCGCCGGCAGGGCCGCGAGATTCATCTCGGGCCGACCGAGTTCAAGCTGCTCGAATACCTGATGCAGAGCCCCGGCCGGGTCTTTTCGCGGGAGCAGCTGCTCGACGGTGTGTGGGGCCACGACGTCTACATCGACGAGCGCACGGTCGATGTTCATGTCGGCCGCCTGCGCAAGGCGATTAACCGCCCGCGCCAGAGCGACCCGATCCGCACCGTGCGCGGCTCCGGCTACTCGTTCGACGAGATGTTCGCCGGAGCGGAGTGATACGGTCTCCGCCTGATCGAAGGGGGAACTGTCTCGCTCAGCCCGCGCGGCGCTTGAGCCGAGTCCAAATCCGCCGTCTGAACGGATCGACCGGATTTGGCTCGAAGGAGTCAATGGGATTTGGTCTAGGGGGCGGTCCTGCGGGTCGGGCAAAGCCCGTCCCCACTCGGCGCACGTCGGCAATCGCCCGTCATCGCGGGCGTGCCCAGCTGTCTTCTCTTGGAGCCTTTAGCGGAAACCGGCGACGCGGCGGTCGCGCTTGCGCTCGGCGGCCGGCTGATAGGCGATCTGCGCGTGCTGGGTGCAGTACGGAAGGCCCGTGATCGCGCGGCCGCCGCAGAAGCGGAAGTCCGGCGAGGTCGGGTCGCCCATCGGCCAGCGGCACATCGATTCGCGCAGGTCCATGATGGTGACCCGCTCGGAAACCGCGAGGGCCACCGGCTCCGGGGCAGGCTTCTGCGGCAGCGGGAAGTCCGGTGCGGGCCTGTGCGCGACGATCGCGGGCGGCTCCGGCAGCGTCGGCTCTTCGACGACCACAACCTCCATCTCGACCTCGGCGGCCAAGCCCTCCCGGCGACGTCCCTGCGACGCCGCACCCATCGATTTGACGCGGCCGGAGAGCCCGAGGCGATGCACCTTTCCGATGACGGCATTGCGCGAGACGCCACCGATCTGCAGGGCGATCTGGCTGGCGCTCAGGCCGTCGTCCCACAGGCGACGAAGCAGCTCGACGCGCTCATCCGTCCAGCTCGGGACCGCTTCCGTCATTGTCCCCTCCACGTCGAAACATCCTTGAACGTGAGACCGGCCGGCAGCGCGGCGCTGCTGGCGCGCATGGCGACAGCAGGCATGGCCAGGGCCCGCGATCCGGCCCTGCACATGTCGGTTAACAGACGCCAAAGATGCCGTTGGCGACGGTGTGGAGACTACAGGACAGCTCGGCCGCGGAGCAAGGGTCCGCGCGTCTCACGGTCCGGTTTCCCCCGGCAATCGGACCTGTCGGACGGTGAGACGGATCGGTTTCCGTGGTGGAGCCAGCGAATCCTCCGCCATCCGTTAACGCGTTGCGTAAACTTGATCTTTTCCGAGCATCCGGATCGGGCGAGGGCCGGCCTGCCGGGGTGCTGGGCGGCTGCGCCTTTCGCCGAGATGTCCGCGGTCGCGTCGGAAGCGCGATCGAAAAAGATTGTCCGGACGGACGGGATGACTATGTGACGGACGTCGTCCGCCGGCCTGCTGCCTGTGGACAACCCACCTCAAGCGGACTTTGGGAGATCGCATGCGACTGCGCCTCGCGCCGGCCCTTTTCCTCCTTGCCGCGATGCCGGGAAGCGCGATGGCCGCGGGGCCGGCCGCACCGGTTCCGAACGAGGCCGCGATCCGGCTGGCCAACCACCGCGCGGTCTACGACCTGTCGCTGGCGCGCTCCGAAGGGACGCGGGCGGTCGAGGGCGTGCGCGGGCGCATCGTCATCGATTTCTCGGGCGACGCCTGCCGCGGCTACACCATGCAGACGCGTCAGGTGACGATGCTCAATTCCGGCGAGTCCGGCGACCGCACCTCGGATCTGCGCAGCACCACCTTCGAGAACGGCGACGGCAAGAGCTTCCGCTTCCGCACCACGACCGTTCTCAACAACACGCCCTCCCCGGCCGTCGACGGGACGGCGGAGGCGGCGGACGCGCTCAAGGTAAAGCTCAAGGAGCCCAAGCGCGACCAGTTCCAGGCCGAGGGCGCGGTCCTGTTTCCGATCCACCACATGATCCGCCTGATCGAGGCGGCCAAGGCGGGCGAGACGACGGTCTCGGCCAAGGTGTTCGACGGTTCGGATGACGGGCGCAAGGTCTACGATACGCTCGCCATCATCGGCCGCCCGAACGCGGCGCCCGCTGCCGACACCGAGCGCGACAAGCCGCTGCGCGAGGGCGACCACGGCGGCATGCGCCGGTGGCCGGTGACGCTGAGCTACTTCACCGCCGGAGCGGGTGAGCGCACGCCGATCTACACCCTCACCTTCGACCTGTATGAGGACGGCGTCAGCGGTCGGCTGCACCTCGATTACGGGGATTTCGCCATCGACGGGAATCTGACGCGGCTCGACCTCGCCAAAGCCGACCCGAAGGCCGATCCCACCTGCAAGAAGTAGCCGCCGCGCGTCAGGTGCGCCGCCGCTCCGGCTCGCCGGTGAAGACGAGCCCGCGCTGAATCGCGGCGCTGCCGAACTTTTCCCGCAGCCGGTCAAGCGCCGCCTCGCGGCGGGCGACGCGCTCGATACCCTGATCGGCGAGATCGCCGCGGTCGGCATGGATCGCGCCGCAGAGATCGCCGCCGCCGATGCCGATCAGCCGGAAGGCCGTGCCGTCGCAGGCCGCCCGCAGCATCGGCTCGCCCTCGCGGAAGAGCCGGTCGGCGAGCTGGGTGGGTTTCAGTCCGCCGCGGGTGCGGGTGCGCAGCCGGAATCGGGCATCCTTCAGCTTCAGCGTGACGCTGCCAGCGGCGAGTTCCGCCCGCTTGAGCCGTGCCGACACCTTTTCGCAGAGCTGCCAAAGGATCGGCCGCAGATCCTCGAACCGGGTGAGATCGGTTGAGAAGGTCGTCTCGGACGAGACGCTCTTGGCCTCCCGGGTCGGGCGCACCGGCCGCCGGTCCCGGCCGGCGGCGAGATCGATGAGACGCAGCGCATCCCGCCCGAGGGATGCCTGGAGACGCGTCGGATCGACCCGCGCAATGTCGCCGACGCGGTGGATGTTGAGGGAAGCGAGGCGGTTTCGCGCGCTCTCGCCGATACCGGGCAGGATGCCGACCGGCTTGTCGGCGAGGAAGGTCGCGGCGTCCGCACCCGCGATGATCGAGAAGCCGCGCGGCTTGTCGAGATCCGAGGCGATCTTGGCCAGGAACTTGTTGTCGGACAGTCCCACCGACACGGTGATGCCGACCTCCGCCTCGACCCGTGCGGCGAAGCGGGCGAGCGTGAGCGCCGGGCTCGTCCCGTGCAGGCGCTCGGTGCCGGAGAGGTCGAGAAACGCCTCGTCGATGGAGACCGGCTCGACCAGCGGCGTCAGCGCCAGCATCATCGCCCGCACCTCGCGCCCGACGCGGGCGTATTTCTCCATATCCGGCCGCAGCACCGTGGCATCGGGGCAGCGCTTCAACGCCTCGAACATCGGCATCGCCGAGCGCACGCCGGAGATCCGGGCGAGATAGCAGGCGGTGGAGACGACACCGCGCTTACCCCCGCCGATGATGAGCGGCTTGTCGCGCAAGGACGGGTCGTCGCGCTTCTCGATCGCTGCGTAGAAGGCGTCGCAATCGACATGGGCGATGCTCAAGGCGTCGCGGGCCGGGTGCGAGAGCAGGCGCGGCGAGCCGCATCCCCGGCAGCGCAGGGCGCCGTCGGCTTGCATCGTCAGGCAATCGCGGCAGAAGGGTCTCACGTCGAAAACCTCGCCCGGCCTTTGCCGGGCTGATGCGGGCGAGACAGGTTGTACGAATGTCCGGAGCCGCCGACCAGGGTTCTCCCGCCTTCCATCCCACGCCGAATCCCGATGCACCGCCCCTGCGGATCCTCGTCCTCGGCGGGACCACCGAGGCCAGCGCGCTCGTCGCCCTTCTGGCGCGCGAGCCGGATGTCTCGGTGACGCTGTCGCTGGCTGGCCGCACCGCCGCGCCGCGGCCCGAACCGGTGCCGACCCGCATCGGCGGGTTCGGCGGTGCGCAGGGGCTGGCGCGGTGGCTTTCGGAGAACAGCATCGAAGCAATGATCGATGCGACCCACCCGTTCGCCGCGCGGATTTCGGCCAATGCGGCCGAAGCGTGCAAGGCTGTCGCGGTGCCGCTCCTCGCGGTGCGCCGCCCGGCCTGGGGGCGCGAGCCCGGCGACGACTGGATCGCGGCGGCGAACGTGCCGGCCTGTCTCGACGCACTCGGACCAGCACCGAGAACGGTGTTCCTCACCATCGGCCGACAGGAACTGGCCGCCTTCGCCCGCGCGCCGCAGCACGCTTATGTCGTGCGCACGATCGAGCCGATCGGCGACGCGTTGCCGGTGCCGAACCTCGTCACCGTCAGCGCCCGCGGCCCCTTCACGCTCGCGGATGAGATCCGCTTCATGCGCGAGGCGCGAATCGAGGTGCTGGTGACGAAGAATTCCGGCGGCGCGGCGACCTATCCGAAGATCCAGGCCGCACGTCGGCTCGGGCTTCCCGTGGTGATCGTCGACCGCCCTGCCATGCCGGATGTGCTCGCCATCCCCGATGCCGTGGGCGCGCTTTCCTGGCTGATGGCACGGCGCAGCGAACGCAGAACGCCGTAAATCGGCTCGACGCCGCCCGGCCCCGATGCCATGGCAGCGTGATGCCCGCGCCTCGACCAAAGAACCGCCGATGACCCGCGCCCTGATGATCCAGGGGACCGGATCCGATGTCGGCAAGTCGCTGCTGGTGGCCGGCCTCGCCCGTGCCTTCACCCGGCGCGGCCTGACGGTGCGTCCGTTCAAGCCGCAGAACATGTCGAACAACGCTGCCGTCACCGCCGATGGCGGCGAGATCGGCCGGGCTCAGGCGCTCCAGGCTCGCGCCGCGCGGGTCGCGCCCTCGGTCCACATGAACCCGGTGCTCCTGAAGCCGCAGAGCGAGGTCGGCGCACAGGTGGTGGTGCAGGGGCGGATGATCGGCACGGCGCGGGCGCGGGAGTACCAGGCCTGGAAGCCGCGCCTGATGGCCTCCGTGCTCGACAGCTTCGAGCGGCTGCGCGGCGAGGCGGACATCGTGCTCGTGGAGGGCGCGGGATCGCCGGCCGAGGTGAACCTGCGGCAGGGCGACATCGCCAATATGGGTTTTGCCCGGGCGACGGGCACGCCGGTGGTGCTCGTCGGCGACATCGACCGGGGCGGTGTCATCGCCAGCCTCGTTGGCACGCAGGCGGTGCTGGAGCCCGACGATGCGGCGATGATCCGCGGCTTCATCGTCAACCGCTTCCGCGGCGACCCGACGCTGTTTGCCGATGGCATGGCCCTGATCGCCGCGCGCACCGGCTGGTCGCCGTTCGGCCTCGTGCCGTTCTTTCCCGATGCCGGCCGGCTGCCGCCGGAGGACGCGGTGGCGCTCGATGCCCCGCAAGCGCGCCGTGACGGCGCCGTGCCGCTGATCGCGGTGCTGCGCTTTCCCCACATCGCCAATTTCGACGACCTCGACCCGCTGCGGCAGGAGCCCGGCGTCGCGGTGACCTTCGTGGGGCCCGGCGAGCCCGTCCCGGCGGAAGCCGACCTCATTATCCTGCCGGGTTCGAAGACCACGATCGACGATCTCGAATGTCTGCGCGCGGAAGGATGGGACATCGATATCCGCGCGCATCTGCGCCGCGGCCGTCGCGTGCTCGGGCTGTGCGGCGGCTACCAGATGCTCGGGCACTCCATCGCCGATCCGCAGGGGATCGAGGGCGCGCCGCGTGACCTGCCGGGTCTCGGCCTCCTCGACGTGGAGACGGTGATGACGGGCGAGAAGCGCCTCGCCGCCGCCACCGGCACGACGCTTGGCGATGGCGCGCCGTTCTTCGGCTACGAGATGCATATCGGCGACACGACGGGGCCGGACACCGCCCGACCGCTGCTGCGCTTCGCCGACGGCCGGGTCGACGGCGCCGTCTCCGGCGACGGGCTCGTGACCGGCACCTATGTCCACGGCCTGTTCGCCGACGATCGCCAACGCGCGGCTTGGCTCGCCCGGCTCGGCGCCGCGCCGGGCCTCACCCGCTACGAGGCCGGCATCGAAGAGGTGCTCGACCGCTTTGCCGACCACCTCGAAGCGCATCTCGACTGCGACGGGCTGCTGCGCCTGCGCTGAGGGACGCGAGAGCATCATTCCGAAAGGCGGTTGCCGGCTTTCGGAAAAAGATGATGCAAAGACAAGAACCTTAGCGGCCGAAGGTGAGCCAGAGGCCGGTCCCGGCCGCGACCAGCGTGAATTGCAGCGCGCAGGCCGTCCGGTAGAGCTTCAGCGCGCGCACGATGTCGTCGGGGTTGGCCTCGGCCCGCCCGTCGCCCATCCAGGCATCCTCGACGCGGGTGTCGCCGTAGATGCGCGGGCCGGCGAGCCGTAAGCCCAGTGCGCCGGCCATGGCCGCCTCGGGCCAGCCGGCATTGGGCGAGCGGTGGCGGCCGGCGTCGCGGCGGATCGCCCGCCACGCGCCCGCCGCGGAGACATCCCGGCTCAGGGCCGCCGCCGCGATCAGCAGGAGGGCGGTGAGCCGCGAGGCCGGCAGGTTCACGAGGTCGTCGAGACGGGCCGAGGCCCAGCCGAACGCCTCGTAGCGGGGGGTCCGGTGGCCGATCATGCTGTCGGCGGTGTTGATCGCCTTGTAGAGCGCGCCGCCGGTGAGCCCGCCCGCGCCGATCCAGAAGGCCGGCGCGACGATGCCGTCGGAAAAGTTCTCGGCGAGGCTCTCGATCGCGGCCCGGCACACGGCCGCTTCGTCGAGGCTTTCCGGGTTTCGGCCGACGATCATCGAGACGGCGGTGCGGCCCCCGGCCAGCCCTTCCGTCCGCAGGGCGGCGGAGACGCGCCGGACATGGACGAACAGGCTGCGCTGCGCCGGCAGGCTCGCGGCGAGAATCGCGAGGACGACGAGGCCGAACCCATGGCCGGTGAGCGCGGCGAGCGCTGTCAGCCCCAGGGTGATGGCGGCCACCGTGGCGAGCAGCCCGGTGAGCGCCAGGATGCCACCGAGCCGGCGCGTTCGCGGCGTGCCCCGGTTGAGCCCGCGTTCGAGCGCGGCGAGCAGTCGGCCGATCCAGGTGACAGGATGGCCGAGCGCCCTGTAGAGGCGGTCCGGATAACCCGCCATGGCCTCGATCAGCAGGGCGAGGGCCAGGATGCCGAGGGTGTCGGGCGGATGGGTCAGGGCGATCCAGGACATCGTTGGCAGGGTCGGTGCGGGGCGGGATGGGCGGACGCGAGGTGCTGACGGACGATTCGCGCGACGGTATCGCGCATGGCGGCGATCTCGACGCGGCCCGCCGGCTGTTTCCGGGCGCGCCCGAGCCGTGGATCGACCTTTCGACCGGTATCAACCCGGTGCCCTATCCGCTGCCGCCCCTCATAGCCAGTGCCCTTTACCGCCTGCCCTCCCCCGCCGACCTTGCCCGGCTCAAATCCGCGGCGGCGGAGGCCTACGGCGCACCGGGGCCGGACCATGTCGTCGCCGCGCCAGGCACGCAGATCCTGATCGAAACCCTGCCGCGGCTCCTGCCGCCGTCCCGCGTCGCGGTGGTCGGCCCGACCTATGCCGAGCACGCCGCCGCCTGGACCCGCTCCGGCCATACGGTGCGGATGGTGACCGATCCGCGCGAGGCGGAGGGCGCCGAAATCGTGGTGGCGGTCAGCCCCAACAATCCCGACGGGCGCGTGTTCTCGGCCGAGGCGCTGGCGCGCGTCGCGGGGGGAGGCCTCGTCGTGCTCGATCAGGCCTTCGCCGACCTTGAGCCCGTGGAGGCGGCGCGGCCGGGGCCCGGCCTCGTGATCCTGCGCTCGTTCGGCAAGACCTACGGGCTCGCGGGCCTCCGACTCGGCTTCGCGCTTGCTGAGCCGGCACTGGCGCGACGTATCGAATCCGCCCTCGGACCCTGGGCGGTCTCGGGCCCCGCCATCGCCGCGGGCTGCGCGGCGCTGCCGGATGCCGCGTGGCGCCGTGAGGCCGCCGCTGCTCGGGCGAAGGATGCGGGCCGCCTCGACCGGATGAGCGAGCGGGCCGGCGGACGCGTCATCGGCGGGACAGCCCTGTTCCGCACGGCGGATTTCCCGGACGGTCCCGGCCTGTTTCGGGCACTCGGTGAGGCCGGGATCTACGTGCGGCGCTTTGTCGAGACGCCGGCGCGGCTGCGCTTCGGCCTGCCTCCGGACAAGGCGGCGTGGTGCCGCCTCTCGCGGGTGCTCAAGTAGGCTGGGTTCTACCGCCGAGCCAGGACACGGCCAGCGCGGCAAGCGCAAAGGCGCCGCCGACGGCGCAGACGCCGGGCCAGCCCGCGAGGAGGAAGGCGCGCGAGCCGAGGAAGGCGCCGGCCGCCCCGCCGATGAAGACCGCGGTGAACAGCACGGTGTTGATGCGCCCGCGGGCGCCCGGCGCGAGGGCGTAGGCGCGGGTCTGGTTGGCGATCAGCGCGCCGTTGATGCCAATGTCGAGGAGCAGCACGCCTGCCGCGATAGCGAGGAGCGACACCTCACCGGCCAGTGCCAGCACCGCGAAGGCCGCCGCGACCAGGACGCTGCCGACGATCACCACCGGCCGGGCGCCGCGCCGGTCGCTGTAGCGGCCGGAATAGGGGGCGATCAGCGCGCCGGCCACGCCGATGACGCCGAACAGGCCCGCGCCCGCCGCGGTGAGGTCGAACGGCGGCGCTTCGACGAGGAGGGCCAGCGTCGCCCAGAACGCGTTGAAGCTGGCAAACAGCAGGGCCTGCGACAGGCTAGCGTTGCGCAGGATCGGCTGGCTGCGCACGAGATGCAGCAGCGAGATCATCAGCGCGCGATAGCGCAGGCGCTGCTTCGGTGCGCTGCGCGGCAGCGTGCGCCATGCGACCCCCGCCATGGCGACGGCGAGGCCGGCCGCAGCAAAGAACACCGCGCGCCAGCCGAACTGCGCGCCGACGAAACCACTCGCGGTGCGGGCGAGCAGGATGCCGGAAAGCAGGCCGGTCATCACGCCGCCGACGATTCGCCCCCGGCTCGCATCGGGCGCAAGCTCGGCGGCGAAGGGCACCGCCTGCTGCGCGGCGCAAGCGAGCACGCCGATGACGAGACTCGCCGCCGCGAGCACGGCAAGGTTCGGGCTGAGCGCGGCGACGACCAGGGCGACGGCGAGCCCCAGCAACTGCCACACGATGAGATCGCGCCGCGGCAGGGCATCGCCCAGGGGCACGAGGAACAGGATGCCCAGGCCGTAGCCGACGAGGCTGGCCGTGGGCACGAGCAGGGCCGCCCGCTCGCCGAACTCGGCGACGAGGACCGCGAGCAGAGGCTGATTGTAGTAGATGTTGGCGACGGCCCCGCCCGCGATCAGGGTGAGCCCGATGCGCGTCGTCGGAGAAAGGGCGCGGTCGCCCCCCGCATCACGGCTCATCGCTGCGCCGCCCGCATCTCGCAGGGTTGGGACGGAGGGGCATTGAGGGTTGGGGAAAACGGCATGGACCGCCCCATACGGCAGGCCACCGCCGGACCGCCAGCCCCGGCGACACGGTGAGGCGCAGCCTTCGCGCGGCAGAATGTCCGATTTTGCTCCGAATGCCCGACGAAACGCGCGGTCAAAGACCGTGTCCTCGCCAAGTGCGAATGGGGAGCGCACGTCGCACCGGCGACACCCGGACGCGCGGTGGTAGCATCCCTCAAAAGAGCGCCTATATGATCAATTGTAAGAAAAACGCACAGCCTTCGCAGCAGCTTGGCCGGGTAACCATTTACAGATGGGCGCGCGATGGCGCACATTTTCTCCAAGTGGCCGGCCGCCGCTTCAAGATGAGGAGTCGTGTATGTCGAATTACCGCGTCCACTTCGCGAAGCAGATCCTCGGGGTGCCCTTCACGGTCGGCTTCGTCGAGATTTCGCGCGCCCGCGATCCGGAGCGCGCGCTGAAGGCCGCAGAGATCCGCTTTGCCCGCTCCCGCGGCGTGAACGATTGGCGCGAACGCGCCGACACGGTGGATCTCGCGCCGCATGCGGAGGCCGAGTTCTGAGAGCCGCCGACGGCTCGGCCTCGGCCGATCACCGCCTGCCGCGACACGGTGATTCGCGCAGCGGGATCGTGTTGCCGGAGGCGCCCGGCAGGGCTCCCGCATACTTCCCATATCTGGCGCCGAGGCGGCGTAGGCTTTAGGTTCCGGTAACGGCCGAGCCTTGTCTGCGTCGGCTCGGCGGATCCAAGGGCTTGTTCGGTCATGGCGGCGATCTCGTTCCTCGGCGATCTCATCCAGACCATCAGCGACCGGGGCCGGGACCTTATCGGCTTGGCCCGCTCCGATCTGGCGCGGACGGCGAGCGCGGCCGACCTCGCCCGGTTCTGCGAAGACCTGATTTCCCGGCGCGGCGAAGCCTCGGGCGTCGCGCTCGCGCGCTTAATCCTTGATCGCTACGCCGCCTTTCCCCTTGAGGACCGGCTTGCCTTCCTCGAACTCGTCGCCACCGAATTCGGTGCCGACCATGACGCGGTCGATGCTGCGATCGCCGCTTACCGTGCCGATCCGACGCGGGCCCGTCTCGGCCTGTTGCACGTGGCGGCCGAGCCGCGCTCGCAGGAGCTGATTCGGCGGCTCAACCTCGCCCGCGGCGGCACCCTGGCGCTGGTGCGGATGCGCGAGGATCTGTTCACGCTGCGCAAGCGCCTGAAGGACCGGGAGGCCGCCCCGGAGACGATCGACGCGGCGGTGAGCCTCGACAGCGATTTCGAGCACCTGTTCGCCTCTTGGTTCAACCGGGGCTTCCTCGTTTTGCGCCCGATCGACTGGTCGACTCCGGCCGACATCCTCGAGAAGATCATCCGCTACGAGGCAGTCCACGAGATCGCCGATTGGGACGAATTGCGCCGCCGCATCCAGCCGACGGACCGGCGCTGCTTCGCCTTCTTCCACCCGGCCCTGCTCGACGAGCCGCTGATTTTCGTCGAGGTGGCGCTCACCAACGCCGTTGCTCCGGCGATCCAGCCGATCCTGGCCGATGGACGCGAACCGGTGCCCGCGCGCAGCGCCACGACCGCGATCTTCTACTCGATCTCGAACTGCCAGAAGGGCTTGGCCGGCGTCACCTTCGGCAACTTCCTCATCAAGCAGGTGGTCGAGGATCTCGCTCGTGAAATTCCCTCGCTGAAGACTTTCGTCACCCTCTCGCCGGTGCCCGGCTTCCGTACCTGGCTCGACCGGGAGCGTGGTGCCGACGCGCCGCAGGGCCTGACGCGGGAGGATGTCGAGGCGCTGCGCCTGCTCGATACCGAGGATTGGCGCAGCGACAAGACGAAGTGCGAGGCGGTGCGGCGCGCCATCCTGCCCGCGGCGGCGGCCTATTTCCTGCGCGCCAAGAACGAGAAGGGCCGCCCGCTCGATCCGGTGGCCCGCTTCCATCTCGGCAACGGCGCCCGGCTGGAGCGGATGAACTTCCTGGGCGACACCTCAAAGAAGGGCCTGAAGCAATCCTACGGGCTGATGGTGAACTACCTCTACGATCTCTCGGCGATCGAGAAGAACCACGAGACCTACGTCAATCTCGGTACCGTCGCGACCTCCTCGGCGGTCAGCCGCGAACTGCGCTCCAACCTGCCGCCGCCGCGGGCGGTGGTGCTGGCCGAGGCGGGCTGATCCGCGTCTTCAGCGGGGCGGCGGACGCCGCTTTTTCGCGGCCGCGCGGGACCGAATCCCTCCTCGCACGTTCTCCTGTCCGACGCCCGCCCGAAACTCTCAAGGTGGCGGGCCTAACAAAAACAGGAGTTCCGCCATGGTGGATTCGGATCGCATCGTCGGCACCGCTAAGGATCTCGGCGGCCGGGCGCAGGGCGTGGTGGGCGATGCGCTCGGCTCGGACCGGGATTCGCTGGAGGGCCGCTACCGGGAAGCCGAAGGCCGCGCGCAGCGCATCTACGGGCAGGCCAAGGACACCGTGCGCGACATCGCCGACGATGTCGGCGGCTATGCGGAGGATGCCTATGACCGCGTCAGCCGCAACAGCGGCACGTATCTGCGCGATGGGCGCGAGCGGGTCGAGACGCAGGTCGGAGAGAACCCGTTCCTCGCTCTCATGATCGCCGGCGCTGTCGGCTATGGCCTCGCCCTGCTGCTGCATTCGCGCCGCTGAGCGAAGCAATCTGAGCGCGGCTCTCGATCACCGTCCTGGATACCTGATCCAGGACGGTGATCCAGGCTCTTGATTTGGCATCACTTTCCGAAAGCCGGCAACCACCTTTCGGGACGATACCCGAGCGCCGCGCTCCGCCCGTTTTCGGTGCTACTGCGCCGTCCAGCCGCCATCCATGGCGATGTTGGCACCGGTGATCTGGCTGGCGCTGTCCGTGCACAGGAACAGGGCGAGCGCCGCTACCTGATCGATCGTCACGAATTCCTTGGTCGGCTGCGCCTTGAGCAGCACCTCCTCGATCACCTGTTCCTTGGTGAGGCCGCGCGCCTTCATCGTGTCCGGGATCTGGCTCTCAACCAGCGGCGTCCAGACATAGCCCGGTGAGATGCAGTTCACGGTGATGCCGTGGGTGGCGAGTTCGAGCGCCGCCGTCTTGGTGAGGCCGACGACGCCGTGCTTGGCCGCGACGTAGGCCGACTTGTAGGGCGAGGCGACCATCGAGTGCGCCGAAGCCGTGTTGATGACCCGGCCCCAGCCCTTCGCCTTCATATGCGGCACGGCCGCACGCAGGGTGTGGAAGGCCGAGCAGAGATTGAGGGCAATGATCTGGTCCCACTTCTCGACCGGAAAGTCCTCGATCGGCGAGACGTACTGGATGCCCGCATTGTTCACGAGGATGTCGATGCTGCCGAACGTCTCGACCGAGAGTGCGATCAGCCCGCCGATCTCGTCCGGCTTGGTGAGGTCGGCGGGCGAATAAACCGCCTTGACCCCGAACTCGCTCTCGATGCCGCTGCGGGTCCGCTCGATGTCTTCGGGGTTGCCGAATCCGTTGAGGACCACGTTAGCGCCGTCTTTCGCGAAGCTCTTGGCGATGGCGAGGCCGATGCCGCTCGTCGAGCCGGTGACCACGGCGGCTTTCCCTTGCAGGCTCATGATTTCCCTCCGGTTCGCGGGCCGCGCGGACCCTTTCACCCCACGACTTGCCCCAATGGTTCGGCGAAGTCGATCTTGCTGCGCCGCACGCGCTGACGCTAAGCGGCGGTTGACACCCATGCCCGCTTCCCCGAACACCTCGCGCCGGTCGCAGGGCGCCGGGCGGGTGCACGGCTGCCGAGCAAGAAGTTGGACCGACGATCGATGGCGGTGATGCGCTCCTATCTCGACTTCGAGAAGCCCGTGGCGGAACTCGAGGCGAAGCTCGAGGAACTCAAGGCCCTGGGCCAGCGCGACGGCGCCGTCTCGATCAGCGAGGAGGTCGGGCGCCTGGAGGGTAAGGCGGCCCAGGCGCTCGCCGAGATCTACGCTGCCCTCACCCCCTGGCAGAAGACGCAGGTCGCGCGCCATCCGCAGCGGCCGCATTTCGTCGATTACTGCGCCGGGCTGATCGAGGAATTCACGCCGCTGGCCGGCGACCGCACCTTCGGCGAGGACGAGGCGATCATCGGCGGCTTCGGGCGCTTTCGTGGCCGCCCGGTCTGCGTCCTCGGCCAGGAGAAGGGCGCGACCACCGAAGCGCGGCTGCGACACAATTTCGGGATGGCCCGGCCGGAGGGCTACCGCAAGGCCGTGCGCCTGATGGAGACCGCCGACCGCTTCGGCCTGCCGGTCCTCGCCTTCGTCGACACCGCTGGCGCCTTCCCCGGCATCGAGGCCGAGGAGCGCGGCCAGGCCGAGGCGATCGCCCGCTCCACGGAAGCCTGTCTCGCGCTCGGCGTACCGAACGTCGCCGTCGTCATCGGCGAAGGCGGCTCGGGTGGAGCCATCGCCATCGCCACCGCCAACACGGTGATGATGCTGGAACACGCCATCTACAGCGTGATCTCCCCGGAGGGCGCCGCCTCGATCCTCTGGCGCGACCAGGGCCGGGCGCACGACGCCGCCACCGCCATGAAGATCACCGCGCAGGATCTGCTGCGCCTCGGCATCATCGATTCCATCGTCCCCGAAGCCACCGGCGGCGCCCACCGCGACCGTCAGGCGGCGCTCAACGCCACCGGTGACGCCATCGCCCGCGCGCTGGCCGAGTTCGAAGGCTTGAGCCCGGACGAGGTCCGTGACCGGCGCGCGCAGAAGTTTCTCGAGATCGGCCGCAAGCTGTGAAACGGGGGCTCGGCGCGGGCCTGCTGAACGGCCTGCGCCGCCTCGGCCGGCGCGACCTCCGCGAGCCCGGCGCCGTCAACCACATCTCGCTCGGCAGCCACTGCCACACCGCGCAGATCCTGAAGGGACTGGACCTGCGCACATGGTCGGCGCCCTTCGACTGGATCTTCTCGTCGCCGGGAATGGTCCGCGATTGCCTCGCCGACGACTTTTCCGATCTGCTCGACCGGCGCCACTACGAGAGCACGCCCCTGCATGAGCGGCAGGCGCCGAACGAGACGCGTTGCCGCCATCTCCTCTACCGGGATCGGCACGCGATTCCGTTCGTGTTCAACCACCACGACCCGGCGGCCAGCGACGAGGATTACCGTTTCCTGCAAGCCGGCGTGCGGCGGCTGCGTGCGGCTCTGGACCGGCCCGGTGCCCGCAACCGCTTCTATCTGATGACCGCCCTGCCCACCGAGGCGGCGACGGTCCGGGCGATCCGCGATGCGCTGACGGCGCGGAGTGCGAACAATCACCTCCTGATGCTTCAGCTGCACCAGGGGGAGAGCCGGACGGTGAGCGTGCTCGCGCAGGAGCCGCATCTCGACTGGCTCCGGATCGAGCTTCGTTCGCCATCGGTCGGTGTTCGCTTCGCCGATCCCGACGATGACGCCTTCGTGAAGGCTGTTCTGCGGGAGCGCAGCCCATTTCCTGCGGAACCGTGATGGATTTGCAACGGCTGTCCACAATGTGGATCGCCGTCTTGCGGTAAGCTCGGGGTAAGCTTAGCGAGCCTATAGGGTTCGGGGAGTGACGTCCGCAAAAGGGCAGGAATTGCCCTGCGGGCGAGGACACGTAAGGACGGGTTCCCCATGGCTGTGCGTCCGTTTGTGGCGGCTGCTGCCGTCGCTCTGGCGATGACCCTCGGTGCCTGCCAGGACAGCGCCATGCTCGGCGGCGCTTCGACCCGCAGCCTGACGCCGATTCCCCCGCAGACGCTCGCGCTCATGCAGACCAAGGGCATGAGCCAATCCGACCCGATCCTGATCCGCGCCTTCAAGAAGGAAGCGGAGATGGAGGTGTGGAAGCGCGGCGCCAACGGCCAGTACGCGCTGCTGAAGACCTTCCCGATCTGCCGCTGGTCGGGCCAGCTCGGCCCCAAGCTGAAGCAGGGCGACCGGCAGGCGCCGGAAGGGTTCTACGCGATCACGCCGGGTCAGATGAACCCGAATTCCAGCTACTACCTCTCCTTCGATGTCGGCTACCCCAACGCCATCGACCGGGCCAAGGGCGGCACCGGCAACTACATCATGGTCCACGGCACCTGCTCGTCGTCGGGCTGTTTCGCGATGACCGACGCCTCGATGTCGGAGATCTACGCCATCGCCCGCGAGGCCTTCAACGGCGGCCAGCGCGCGTTCCAGTTCCAGTCCTACCCGTTCCGGATGACGGCCTCGAACATCGCCAAGTTCCGCAACGACCCCAACGCGCCGTTCTGGAAGAACCTCAAGGAAGGCTCGGACTATTTCGAGACCCTCAAGGAGGAGCCGCGGGTCGCGGCCTGCGGCACCAAGTACGTGTTCGGCGGGGCCGACGTGGCGGCGGGCAATTGCACGCCGCGGGTCGATCCGCTGGTCGCCGAGAAGCGCGACCGCGACAGCCACGAGGTTGCCGAGCTGATCGCCAAGGGTACGCCTGCGACCCGCGTCGTCTATGACGACGGCGGCCAGAACCCGGTCTTCCGCCCCCAGAAGCCGGAGGGGCCGACCTTCGCAGCCCTGATCGAGAACGAGAAGGAAAAGGAGAAGGAACTCGCCTACACGGCCAAGGAGTACGGGCGCTATCACCTCGGTGACGTCAGCCGGCCGGAGAGCCTCGCGCTCGGGCCGAACGAGTTCGAGGTCGATGCCAAGGGCAAGCCCGTCCTGATCGCCGCCGCTCCCGCCGACGCGCCCGGCCCGACCAAGGCCGCCGCCGCCCGTAAAGAGCAGACCAAGGAGCAGGTGAAGCCGACGACGGTGGTCGCCGTGCAGGAGCCGGCCAAGGCGGCTGACAGCAAGGCGGCTCACGCCAAGCCCGGCTCGGCCAAGCCCGCCCGTGTCACCGTGGCCGACGCGGACGGCGATGTGAGCGCCTTCAGCAAGGTTCTGGGCAAGAAGCCCGGCAAGGACGAAAAGGCCACTGAGGCTCACAAGCCCGAGACCCACAAGTCCGAGGCTCCCAAGGCGAAGCCGCAGGCTGCGGTCACGACCACCGGTTCCCTCCGGAACTGATCGCCTCTGACGGATCGTCGGCGTCCGGAGGCATGATCGTATCGTGACGCTCTCGCTCGGGTGATCGCGGGAGCGGGGCGCTAACCCCATCGACAAACCGGCGGGCATCCTGTACAGCCCCGCCCAACTCACAACAGGATGCCGAAATCCTGACGCCCGGACTTTACCGGACGGGCGCTAACGGCCGGAGCTTTTTCAATGAACATCATCGAGCAGCTTGAGCGGGAAGAAGTTGCCCGCCTCGCCAAGACCATTCCGGATTTCGAGCCGGGCGACACGGTCATCGTCAACGTTCGCGTCAAGGAAGGCGAGCGTACCCGCGTCCAGGCCTATGAGGGCGTCTGCATCGCCCGGAACGGCGGCGGCCTCAACGAGAGCTTCACCGTCCGCAAGATCTCCTACGGCGAGGGCGTGGAGCGCGTTTTCCCCCGTGCACTCCCCAATGATCGATTCGATCAAGGTGGTCCGCCGCGGTAAGGTCCGTCGCGCCAAGCTCTACTACCTGCGCGACCGCCGCGGTAAGTCGGCCCGTATTGTCGAGCGTTCGGACCGCTCCGATAAGGCCAAGGCCCAGAAGGCCGCCGCCGCGACTGCCGCGGAGTAAATCCTATCCGAGAGTGGCCCTACGGGGCCGCTCCTGCCGATGCGCCCGTCCCGAGATGATCGGGGCGGGTTTTTTTGTTTTTCGGCCAGGTTCGGGAGGTGCCGTTCGATCGCCTCGCGTTCACGGAGTGGGGCAAAACCCGAGCGACCGACCGAAAAGCGTGCGAGGAGAATCTGCGGCTCCTCTGGCCGTTGTGCCGTGTTACATGAGTTGGAGCTGCCCGAGTCTACCGAGCACTGGACAACCACTGTGATGAGGACGATCAGCGCGACTGGCGGATTGGTCGATCGCAAGATCTTGGATGTCGCCAAGGTGTTTCTTGAGCGGCTCGAAGGCCGCTATCCCGTTCGGGGCGGCGTCTTGTTCGGGAGCCGCGCGCGCGCGCCAGCCATCAGGCGGACAGCGATGCGGATTTGGCCGTCGTGCTCGCGGGCTCTTCTGGCGATCGACGTTCCGCGTCGCGAGAGATGGCCGGAATCGCATTCGACGTTCTGATGGAAACGGGTGTGCTCGTTGATCCGCTTCCGCTTTGGGAGGACGAACTCGAACGCCGAGTCGCGTTCAGCAACCCGGCGCTCATCGATGCGATTTGGCGCGACGGGGTGCGCGTGTGAGCGAGACGCCCGACAGTCCCACGTCCTTCATGCGGAAGGCTAAGCGAGCCTTGGCGAGCGCGCGGGTGCTTCTCCATGACGGTGATCCCGAGGGGCCTGCAATCGCGCGTATTACGCGATGTTCGACGCGGCTCGTGCCGCGTTGATGATGCTTCCCGAAGACGTCGGCCCGCTGGCGACCATCAAGACGCACCGCGGTTTGATTGCGGCGTTCGGTCAGCGTCTCGTCGCAACGGGCCGGATCGATCCGGCTTTCGGACGCTCTCTGAATCAGGTCGAGAAGCTTCGGCTTTCCTCCGACTATTTCGGTGACGTGCTGGCGGCGGACGACGGCCGTTGGGCCGTCGAGCAGGCGGATGCCTTCGTCAACGAGGTCAAAGCCCGTTTTCCGGGGCTCTGAGCGCGGACGAGAGTGGCGCGCCGGGTTGCCGTTACCCCCGCCGCAGCGCCTCCAGCACCTTGCCGCCCGGCCGCCCGGTGGCGGGCATGCCGAGTTGGCGCTCGATCTCCTTGATTGCCTCGCGGGTCTTGGAGCCGACCTTGCCGTCCGGCTCGCCGACATCGTAGCCGCGGGCGGTCAGGCGGGTCTGGAGGTCGCGGCGCTCGGCACGCGAGAGCGGCGGATCGTCGGTCGGCCAGTCGGCCTGGACGCCGGGGCGGCCCCGCAGGCGGTCCGAGAGGACAGCGATGGCCAGCCCGTAGGATTCGGCGGCGTTGTAGGAATAGATCGCGTCGAAGTTCTTCGTCACGAGGAAGGCCGGGCCGTTGATGCCGGCGGGCGCGATGATGCCGGCAGGCCCTTCCCCCGTCAGCGCCTTGCCATCGACCCGGGTGACGCCGAGCGAGGCCCAGTGCCCGACGGCGTGCTTGTTCTTGCGGCCCGCGGCAGCGACGTTAAAGCCGCGCGGCAGCCGCACCTCGTAGCCCCAGGGCTGGCCGTTCGACCATTTGGCGACGCGCAGGAAGTTGGCCGTGGAGGCGACCGCGTCGGCCACCGAATCGACCACGTCGCGCCGCCCGTCGCCGTCGCCGTCCACGGCCAGACGCTGGTAGGTGGTCGGCATGAACTGCGTCTGGCCGAAGGCGCCGGCCCAGGAGCCGGTCAGCCGCGAGGCTTCGATGTCGCCGCGCTCGATGATCTTCAGCGTCGCGATCAGTTCGGTGCGGAAGAAGTCGCGACGGCGGTTGCTCGAGCAGGCGAGCGTGGCAAGCGACTGCACCAGCGGCATCTTGCCGAGGTTCTTGCCGAAATTGGACTCGACGCCCCACACCGCGGCGATGGTGTGACGATCGACGCCGTAGCGCGCCTCCGCGTTCGCCAAGGCCTGGGCGTGCTGGCGCATGGCCGCGCGCCCGTCCTCGACCCGCTCCTCGTCGACCAGCGCCGACATGTAATCCCAGATCGGCGTCTTGAATTCCGGCTGCGCCTGGGACAGCTCGATCACCTTGTCGTCGTAGGCGATGTTGGCCGTCGCGGCGCGGAAGGTCTGGGCCGAGACGCCGGCCCCGGCGGCCTGCGCCTGGATGCCGGCAAGGCAGGATTGGAAATCGGCTCGCGCAGGGCCAGCGAAAAGGCCGCTAGCAAGGGCAAGCCCGATCAGGCTGGCGCGGGTGGCTGGCGTCGGCATGGGTCGGCGCTCCGTCAGGGTTCGGGGATTCTCTCGCGCGATTCAGGCGATATGAGGGTTAACGAAAGGTGAGGATAGGGGCAGGGCCATCGCTCGAAGCCGCCTGAGCGGCTTCGCGGCGCGAAGAGCGCCGCGCGGAGCGGGCTTTTCGGGGCGTGAGCCCCGGAAAGCACCGAGCGGAGCGAAAGCCTGAGGCCGCGGAGGCGGCCGCCGGCGTTTGAGGCCGAATGAGGAAGCTCTGGAGGATCGCTTCGAGCGATCCTCCAGGGCGCGGCATTGACCGTGCCGGCGTTCTCGTCTAGGCACCCGCTGGTGTACGGGGCTCCGGTTTGGGGCCCCATCGCATTTCATGCGCACCCGTGGGCGGTAACAGCCGCCCTGTCGCCCTCACCGTTTCGGCGAAGAGGGAGAGGAGGGCGCGTTCCTCAAAATTTTGTTCCAGAGGAACAGCGATGTCAAAACGCGTCCAGGCGAAGCACAAGCTCGATCGCCGCATGGGCCAGAACATCTGGGGCCGCCCGAAAAGCCCCGTGAACCGCCGCGAATACGGCCCCGGTCAGCACGGCCAGCGCCGCAAGGGCAAGATGAGCGACTTCGGCACGCAGCTGCGCGCCAAGCAGAAGCTCAAGGGCTACTACGGCAACATCACCGAGAAGCAGTTCCGCCGCTACTACGCCGAGGCGATCCGCCTGCGCGGTGACTCCGGCGAGAACCTGATCGGTCTGCTTGAGCGCCGCCTCGACGCCGTGGTGTACCGTTCGAAGTTCGTGGCGACCCCGTTCGCGGCGCGCCAGTTCGTCAACCACGGGCACATCAAGGTCAACGGCCGCCGGGTCAACATCCCGAGCTACCAGGTCAAGGCCGGCGACGTGATCGAGGTGAAGGAAGCCTCCCGCCAGCTCGAGATCGTGGTCGTGGCTTCGCAGCTCGCCGAGCGCGACGTGCCGGACTACATCGAGGTCGATCATCACAAGATGACCGCCCGCGTCACCCGGATCCCGGGCCTCACCGAGGTGCCCTACCCGGTGCAGATGGAACCGAACCTCGTCATCGAGTTCTACTCGCGCTAATTATTCGAGATCGTCTCGGAATGTGAAAGGGCCGTCCCTCGGGGCGGCCCTTTTTCGTTGCGGCTCCAAGTCTTTGTTGTGACGCGCATTCTTTCGACGAACCGGTGGCCACTTCGTCGGAATGCGCTCTAGCTCGGCACGCCGCTCGCCAGCAGGCGGGTCAGTTCCGCCGCCGGCCGCTCCTGCGAGAGGCTGACCGCCTGCCCGGACCAGAGCGGCGAGAAGTCGCCTGAGCCCGCCGCCTCCGCGGCCGTGCGCAGGGGCTGGAGCGCCACCGCCGCGCCGGGAAAGGCCGGAGCGAGCGAGCTGACGGGTCCGAGCTCGCGCACGGCACGGGTGAGCAGGCCGCGGGCCGGGCGCCCGGTCAGCAAGTTGGTGAGCGCCGTGTCCTCGTCGCGGGCCGCCGCCAGCGCCGCACGATAGGGCGCGGAAATGCCGGCCTCGGGGCAGCGTAGATAGGCGGTGCCGACCTGCACGGCGCTGGCGCCCAGCGCGAAGGCCGCCGCGACGCCGCGGGGATCGGCGATCCCGCCCGCCGCGATCACCGAGACACCCACGGCGTCGGCGATCTGCGGCACGAGGGCGACGGTGCCGACCTGCGAGGCGGTCGCGTCGGTGAGGAACATACCGCGGTGGCCGCCGGCCTCTGCCCCTTGCGCGATCACTGCATCGACGCCGCGTTCGGCGAGCCAGCGTGCCTCGCGCACGGTGGTGGCCGAGGACCAGATCAGGCAGCCGGCGTCCCGCACCCGCCGCAGCAGCGGCTCCGCCGGCAGGCCGAAATGAAAGCTGACGACGGCCGGGCGCAGCTCTTCCACCACCTCGGCCATCGCGGCGTCGAAGGGCGCGCGGTTCGCCATCGTCACGGGCGCCGCCGAGTCGAGCCCGAACGCCGCGTAGTAGGGTGCGAGGGCGGCCCGCCACGCGGCCTCGCGCGACGGGTCGGGTGCGGGCGGCTCGTGGCAGAAAAAGTTCAGGTTGAACGGCGCCTCCGTCACAGCCCGGATCGCGGCCACCTCGGCACGGATCTGATCGGGCGTGAGCGCGGCGCAGGCAAGGGAGCCGAGCCCGCCCGCCCCGCTAACGGCAGCGGCGAGCGGCGCCTTCGGGCCGACCATGGGAGCTTGGATGATCGGATGCACGATCCCGATCTGCCGGACGAAATCCGTCTCACCTGTCACGGCTGTTTCCTCACTCGCCCCAATATGGGTGACGGGACGAGGCCGGACGGGGCGTGGGGCCAGATCCCGGTCAGCGGAGGGATCGTCGCCGGGGCGGAGCGTTACGCCCCCGGCGACGCCGGATGCTCCGCCGTCGAGGCGGCAGTCATGCGCGCCGCCTCCTGCTTCAGGCGCTTGCGGTACTGCGCGGCGCCGAAGGGAAGGCCCGCGAGATAGGCCAGGCTCACCGCCGCCATCGCCTCGAACGGGAAGCTGATCACGAGGCCGAAGCCGACCACCACGACGAGGAAGATCGGCACCACGAGGTCGCGCGGCACGCGCTTGCCCCAGGTCTTACCCGAGAAGGTCGGCACAGTGGAGACGACGAGGAGCGCGATGGCGAGCACATAGACGAGGATGACCGGCCGGCCCCAGGCACTGAAGTCGAGGCCGAGGAAGTGCAGGTAGAGCGGTAGCATGCCGGTGATGGCGCCGGCCGGCGCCGGCATCCCGACGAAGTAGTCCTTCTTCCATTCCGGGCGGTTGGGATCGTCGAGCATCGCATTGAAGCGCGCGAGCCGCAGGCACATGGCGATGGCGAAGACCAGGGCGACGATCCAGCCGACGGATTTCAGGTTGTGCAGGGTAAAGCTGTAGAGGATCAGCGCCGGGGCACAGCCGAAATTGACGAAGTCGGAGAGCGAGTCGAGTTCGGCGCCGAAGCGCGACGTGCCCTTGAGCAGGCGCGCCACGCGGCCGTCGATCCCGTCGAGGACGGCGGCGACGATCACCGCGATCACCGCCGGCTCGAACCGGCCCTCGAAGGCCAGCCGGATCGCGGTCAGCCCGAGGCAGAGCGCGAGCAGGGTGATCATGTTCGGCGCGATCATCCGGAACGGCACCGGCCGGAACCGGCGCGGCCGATCGTTCGGGTCCGGCGCGAAGGGCGGGAACAGATCGTCCATGTCGTCGCTCGACTCGTCTCTCGACGTGTCTTTCGGCTCGTCGCTTCTCGGCATGTCGCTCTTCTGCAAAGAGATCAGATGCGGCGGAAGGCCCGCTCCGAGCCGCCACCGAGGTCGGCCAGCACGGTCTCGCCGGCCACCGCCTTCTGGCCGAGGCCAACGAGCACGCGGGTGCCGAGCGGCAGGTAGACATCGACCCGCGAGCCGAAGCGGATGAGGCCGAAGCGCTCGCCGACTTGGCGGGACTCGCCGGCCGAGACGAAGCCGACGATGCGCCGGGCCACGAGGCCGGCGATCTGCACCACGCCGATGCGCACCTGCTGGCCGCGATGCGTCGTCTCCATGACGAGGCCGTTGCGCTCGTTGTCCTCGCTCGCCTTGTCGAGCTCGGCGTTGAGGAACAGGCCCGGCGTGTAGTGGATCTGCCCGATCTTGCCGGAGACCGGCACGCGGTTCACATGGCAGTCGAACACGTTCATGAACACCGAGATCCGCAGCATCGGCTCGTGCGAGAGGTCGAGTTCGGCCGGCGGCAGCACGGTCGAGATCAGGTTCACGCGCCCGTCCGCGGGGGAGACGATGAGGCCGTCGCCGACCGGCACCACCCGCTCGGGATCGCGGAAGAAGTAGCAGACCCAGAGCGTCAGGATCAGGAAGATCCAGCCGAAGAACTGCGAGAAGTAGCCGAGCACCACGGTGAGCACGATGCCGATCAGGATGAAGGGGTAGCCCTCCTTGTGGATCGGCACGAGCGTCCGGCGGATCGTCTCGATGAGGTCGGTCATGGGCTCCCGTTGGACTCCGGCGGGGCGAATCTTCCCCGCCGGATGGCAGGGGGGCGCGGTTCCGTCAACCGCGGGTTAGTGCACGGCTTCCGGCTCCGAGCGCCGCGCCTCTTCCAGCAGCAGGCGCTCGTCCTCGGCCCGCTTGAGCGCCTCACGGGCGGCATCCGCCTCGCGCTGGCGGTTCCAGAGCGCGGCGTAGACGCCCCCGCGGGCGAGCAATTCGGCGTGATTGCCGCGCTCGACCACGCGGCCCTGGTCGAGCACGAGGATCTCGTCGGCGTTGATGACCGTGGAGAGGCGGTGCGCGATGACCAACGTGGTGCGGCCCTGGCTGACCCGGTCGAGGGCCGTCTGGATGTCACGTTCGGTGAACGAGTCGAGCGCCGAGGTGGCCTCGTCGAGCACGAGGATCGGCGGCCCCTTCAGGATGGTGCGGGCGATCGCCACGCGCTGCTTCTCGCCGCCCGAGAGCTTGAGCCCGCGCTCGCCCACCGGCGTGTCGTAGCCCTCCGGCAGGCTCTCGATGAAGCGGTCGATCTGGGCGAGGCGGGCGGCCTCCCGCACCTCGGCCTCGGTCGCGTCCCAGCGGCCGTAGCGGATGTTGTAGCCGATCGTGTCGTTGAACAGCACCGTGTCCTGCGGGACCATGCCGATCGCCGCACGCAGCGAATCCTGGCGGACGGCGGTGATGTCCTGGCCGTCGATGGTGATGCGGCCCGCCCCCGGCTCGTAAAAGCGGAAGAGCAGGCGCGACAGCGTGGATTTGCCCGCCCCCGAGGGGCCGACGATGGCCACGGTCTTCCCGGCCGGCACCTCGAACGAGACGCCGCGCAGGATCGGCCGCTCCGGGATGTAGGCAAAGCGCACGTCCTCGAAGCGCACCGTCCCGGCCTCGACCTTGAGCGGGGCCGCGCCCGCGCGGTCGGCGATCTCCGGGTTGCGGTGGAGGATCAGGAACATGTCGTCGATGTCGATCAGCGCCTGTTTGATCTCGCGGTAGATCATGCCCATGAAGTTCAGGGGCATCGAGAGCTGAATCAGCATCGTGTTGACGAGCACGAAGCCGCCGATGGTGGTGTTGCCCGCCATGATGTCGCGGGCGGCGAGGAGCATCACCGCCGTCATGCCGACGGTGAAGATCACGGCTTGGCCGGCATTGAGCACGGCGAGCGAGACGTAGGTCTGCGTCGAGGCCTTCTCGTAGCGTTCCATCGACGCGTCGTAGCGGGCGGTCTCGCGCCGTTCGGCACCGAAATACTTCACCGTTTCGAAGTTGAGCAGCGAATCGACCGCCTTCGAGTTGGCCTCGGTGTCCGAGTTGTTCATCCGGCGGCGGATGCCGATGCGCCAGTCGGTCGCCTTCCAGGTGAAGCCGAGATAGCTGGCGATCATCGCCGCCACGACCACCGAGTAGAGCCAGTCGAACTCGTAGGCGAGGATGCCGAGCACGAGGACCAGTTCGACGATGGTCGGCACCAGCGTCAGCACCATCAGGCGCGACAATTCCTCGATGCCGGAGCGGCCGCGTTCCAGCACGCGGGTGAGGCCGCCGGTCTTGCGCTCGAGGTGGAAGCGAAGGGACAGGCGATGCATGTGCTCGAAGGTCTGAAGCGCGAGCTTGCGCACGGCATGCATCGCGACCTTGGCGAACAACCCGTCGCGAACCTGCGTCAGCCCGGCCATGGCAATCCGCGACAGGCCGTAGAGCGCAATCAGCAGGAAGGGCGCCGAGAGGAGCCCGGCCGGCACCGCAGCGGCAGCGGCCTCGCCGGCGCCGTCCTTGGAGCCGATGGCCGCCACCAGCGCGTCGGTGGCCCATTTGAAGGTGAAGGGCATCACCATCGTCGCGGCCTTGGCGACGAACAGGAGGCCGAAGGCGAGGAAGACCCGGCGCTGAAGATCGACGCGGCCGTGTGGCCAGAGATAGGGCCAAAGCCGGCGATAGGTCGTCAGGAGGCCAGGGCGTTCGAGGGGCGCAGACGCGCCCTCCCCCGCCGGCACGGGTGCATTTGCCATGATGAGGTTCGAAGAGATCTTTCGGCGCCAGGCGGCCGTCGCGAGGCGCATATAGGCGCTCGCACCGGATCGCACATCCTCTTCGCGCCTCGGGCCTCCACCCGTTCCGTCACGTCCGGCGGTCCGGGCCGCTTTTGGTGGACGGCACGCTCGGCTTGGATTCGTTGTTCGGCAGCACGAACATCTGGCCGGGATAGATCCGGTTCGGGTCGCGGATCTGCTCTTGGTTGGCGTCGTAGATCACGGTGTAGCGGTTGCCGCGGCCATAGGTGCGCCGGCTGATCTGCCACAGGCTGTCGCCGCGCGTGATCCGGGCGGTGGCGACTTCCGGCACGAACACGGCACCCCCCTCGACGTCATCCGGACGGCGCGGCGAGAGCGCGGCGGCACTGCCATCCGCGCCCGGCGCCGGTGCCGCTGCGGCCAAAGACCCGGTGCCGGACGCAGCCGGACGCTCCGGTTCGGTCCCTGCCGCGCCGCTGGCCCTGGCCGGGGGAGCCGCGGGGCGCGGTACGGCCCCCACCTCGCCGGATTTGAGCTTCGCCGCAGCCGGTGCCGTTGCGGAAGTCTTGCCCGTCGCAGCCGGTGCTGTTGTCTCGGCCGGGCTGTTGTCGGCGTAGCGCGTCGGCGGCACGCTGTCGGGATAGGCGAAGGCGACTTCGGCGCGGGCCTTCACCTTGCTGCCCCCCGAATCGACGGAATCGACGCGGATGCGGTAGGCGCCCGGCTTCACCCCGCGTCCGATCGTGAACGCCACCCGCCCGTCGGCTCCGGATTGTCCCGAGGCGACCATGGTGTCGTTGAGGTAGAGGCGCAGGCTGCTCCACGCCGTCGTCTGGCCGGTGACGTGCAGGCGCCCGCCCTCCTGCGCGTCCACGCTGACGATGCGAAGGGCGCCCGCTCCCGGTGCCGCCTTGCCGGCTCCCCGCGATCCCTCGGCGACTTTCGGCTCGGGCCCGGCCCGGCCGGGCGTTTCGGCGGCAACCGTGGCCGGCGGCTTGCCGGAGGCGTCCGGCGCGCCGGGTTGAGACAGAACCCGCGTCGGCGCGTCCGGGGCCGTCAGGGCGATCAGCGGCTTGGTGTTGCGCGCCTCGGCGACCACGACGGTCACGCTCTCGCGCCCCGGCAGCGGCTTTCCGTCGGCGCCGGTGGCGCGCAGGGCGATTTCGCTCGAGCCCGGCGGCAGGTCCGGCGGCGTCAAGGCGAACTGCCCGGAAGCGTCGGCCTGAGCGCTGGCGAAGGGTTTTCCGTCGCGCAGCAGCTCGATGCGGCTGTTCGGTGCCGCCCGCCCGGCGATCACGCTCGCTCCGTCGGGTTCGACGCGCACGATGTCGAAGGTCGGCGTGCCGTCATCCGCACGCGGCTTCGCATCGGCCGCGCTCGGTTCTCCCGGCCCGATCCCCTCTTGCGAGAGGGCTCCGAGGGCGGCATGAGGGGAGTCCGTCGAGGGCGCCTTACCCGCGCGGTCGCCGGTCTGCGTCCCGGCCGAAGGCTTGTCCGGCGTGGCCGGTGTTTCGGCAGAAGGATTGACCGCCGCGTTGCGCTTGAGAAGCTCTCCGGTCCCGAACAACGCGACCACCATGGCGAAGCCGCCGAGCAGGCCCGCAATCGCGAGGACGATGCTTCGCCGTACCTCAGCCGTCATGGCCGCCTACTCCCGTACGCCACGGGCCGCCGCGGGCGCGCACGATCTGCCGCCGCGTGTCGAAAACCCGTCTAAATCCGGTGACATATTAACGAACATGAGAAGAACACCAAAGCTCGAACACGGCCGCGCGGTCGTTTCCTCGGCAAACTCAGCAATCTGTCGCTCGGATAAAGGCCCGGCCGTGTCCCGCCGTCGCGGTCGGGGAGGCCTGTGATGGTGCCGCTCACTTCCGTCTGCGTCTATTGCGGTTCCGGCTTCGGCGGTGATCCGGCCTTCGCCGACGCCGCCCAACGGCTCGGCACGGCGCTGGCCCGTCAGAGGATCAAGCTCGTCTATGGCGGCGGCAACGTCGGCCTGATGGGCACCGTTGCGAGTGCGACGCTCGAGGCGGGCGGCTACGTTACCGGCATCATCCCGGACTTCCTGAAGTCGCGCGAGCGCATGCTCGATGCGGTGCAGGAGACGATCGTCGTCTCCGACATGCACACCCGCAAGCGGCTGATGTTCGACCGCGCCGACGCCTTCGTCGCCCTGCCCGGCGGCATCGGCACGCTGGAGGAACTGGTCGAACAGCTCACCTGGGCCCAGCTCGGCCAGCATCGCAAGCCGATCCTGCTGCTCTCGGTAAACGGCTTCTGGGACCCGCTGATCACCCTGATCGACCACATGCGCGCCTACGGCTTCATCCGCGAGGGGCTCGATCTGAACTACCTCGTCGGCGAGGATCCCGACCTTGTCGTGGAGACGCTGCGTGAGGTTCTGGGCCGGGTCGAGCCGGCGCCGCTGGCGGATGAACTGATCGAGAAGCGCTTCTGATGGCCGCCACGATCGAACCCGGACAGACCATCGCCGGCGAGCACCAGGGCGAGTATTACGGGACGGTGCTGGCCCGCCTCTCGCGCAATGCCGCCGTCCAGCGCTACCTGGAAATCGGCGTTGCATTCGGCGACATCTTCTCGGGCATCGCCTGCCGTCACGGCGTCGCCGTCGATCCGGAGTTCCAGCTCAAGACCAACGTCGCGGCCAACAAGGTCAGGGTCTCGCTGTTCCAGACGATGAGCGACGTGTTCTTCGCGAACCTCAACCTGCGCCGCCATGTCGGGGGCCGGATCGATCTCGCCTTCCTCGACGGGATGCACCTGTTCGAGTTCCTGCTGCGGGATTTCTTCAACACGGAAGCGATCTGCCGGCGGGATTCGATCATCGTGATGCACGACTGCCTGCCGGTGGCCGCGCCGATGGCCGACCGCGACCCGATGCAGGCCGGCATCCGCGGGCGCGGCACTCCGTTCGAGAACTGGTGGACCGGCGACGTCTGGAAGATCGTGCCGATCCTGAAGCGCTACCGGCCGGATCTCGACGTGATGCTCGTGGACGCCGCGCCCACGGGCCTCGTGATCGTCACCGGGCTCGATCCGTCCTCGCGCACGCTCAAGACGAACTACGACGCAATCCTTGAGGAGTTCTCCCGGCTGCCCAACACGGCCGCCGAGATCGCGCAGGTCTATGCCGAGTACCCGATCGTGCCGACTACGGAGGCTTTGCGCCGCCTCGGTGGGCGCTCCTACGCCCATCGTGGCGGCTGGTTGCAGCGGCTGAAGGGCTGATTCGCTTCAGCGCTGCGCGCCTCGGCCAGTCATTCCCTAAGGTTCGGGCAGCCCTTCAGCCCGCCACCGTCCAGGTGGTGGTGCCGTCCTTGTTGTCCTTCACGCTCACGCCCATGGCGGTGAGCGCGTCGCGCACCCGGTCGGAGGCCGCCCAGTCCTTCGCGGCGCGGGCCGCCTTGCGCTCGGCGATCAGCGCCTCGACCCGCGCCACGTCGATGCCGGCCGCGCCGACCCGCTCGGCCTCGCGCTGCGCCTGCGTGACGGCCAGGAAACCCATCAGTCCCGCGCCGGCCTTGAGCGCCGAGGGGCTGGTGCCGGCAAGGCGATGCAATTCGCCGAGGGCCGCGGGCGTGTTCAGGTCGTCGCAGAGCGCCTCGACCACGCCTTCGGGCACCTCCGCGTCGGGCGCCGCTTCGCCGGCGGCCTCGTACCAGCGGTCCAGCATCCGGCTCGACTCCTCCAGGCCGCGCAGGGTCCAATCGATCGGCTGGCGGTAGTGGGTCTTCAGCATGTTGAGGCGCACGACCTCGCCCGGCCAGTCGTCCAGCACCTGGCGGATGGTGATGAAGTTGCCGAGCGACTTCGACATCTTCTCCCCCTCGACCTGCAGGAAGCCGTTGTGGAGCCAGACATGGGCCATCACGTCGGTGCCGAAGCAGCAGCGCGATTGGGCCACCTCGTTCTCGTGGTGGGGGAAGATCAGGTCGAGGCCGCCGGCATGGATGTCGAAGGTTTCGCCCAGATGCTTCCACGACATCGCCGAGCACTCGATGTGCCAGCCGGGCCGGCCGGGCAGGTCGATCCCGCAGGGTGAGGGCCAGGACGGTTCGCCCGCCTTCGAGGGCTTCCACAGCACGAAGTCGAGCGGCGAGCGCTTGTAGGGCGCGACCTCGACCCGTGCGCCCGATTCCATTTCGTCGAGCGGGCGCTTCGAGAGCGCGCCGTAATCGGGCATGGAGGGGACGTCGAACAGAACGTGCCCTTCCGCCACGTAGGCGTGGCCGGCGGCGACCAGCCCCTCGATCAGCCGGTGCATCTCGGCGATATGGTCGGTCGCCCGCGGCTCGATGAAGCGCGCCGGCTCGCCCGCGCGGTTCACGTCGTCGGCCATCAGCACGCCGAGGTCGCGGATGTCCCGGTGGAACTGTGCCAGCGTGCCATCGGTCAGTTCGCGGATGGTGATGCCGCGTTCGAGCGCGCGGGCGTTGATCTTGTCGTCCACGTCCGTGACGTTGCGGGCATAGGTGACGTGCGCCGGCCCGTAGAGGTGGCGCAGCAGCCGGAACAGCAGGTCGAAGACGATGATCGGCCGCGCGTTGCCGATATGCGCCGCGTCGTAGACCGTCGGCCCGCAGGCATACATCCGCACATTCGTCGGATCGATCGGTGCGAAGGCCGCCTTCTCGCGGGTCAGCGTGTTGTAGAGGCGCAACATCGGCGTCATCGACTGCGTTCCTGCCGGGCTTGCCCGGCCTCCCCTGCGGCCTGTGCCGCCCTCGTCGTTTGTCGTTGCGGCCCAGCATCTTCCGCCGGCCGTCCCACGGCGCCGAACGGCACCGCTGCCACAGTGTCGCCGGAGCCGCCGGCCGCCGCTGTTGCGCTGCCGCGACGGTCGCCGCGCCAGGGTTGGGCTACCGCAAAACGGTGATGAATTCGAGCGGGGCGGCGGATGCGCCCTCCCGCAACCGACCGAAGGCGGACCGGCAAGGATTTGTTTACCGCGCCGTCCGAACACTCCGCACTCGAACGAACCCGTTCACAAGGTTTTCACCATGCGCCGCACGGTCGCCGCCCTCTTTGTCCTCGCCACCGCCGCCCTCCCGGCCATCGCCGGTAGTGAGCCCGCGCCTGCGCTTAAGCATGTCGAGAAGACGTTCCTGATCCCTGCCGAAGACGGCTACGGCGTCGGCGAGTGCCTCAGCGGCGGCCCGAGCGAGTGCGGACAGGTCGTCGCCAACGCGTGGTGCGAGTCGCAGGGCTTTGCCACCGCCGCCAATTACGGCGTCGCCGCTCAGGACGAGTATACCGGCGCCATCGGCGACGCCGCTCCGGTGAAGAGCGCGCCGCGCCCGCTGCGCATCACCTGCCAGGATTGATTCGGCGGACGCGCTACTTCACGAAATCCGCGCATTTCGGCGGCGGCTCGGTCCCCCACGGCGCGAGCGGCACGGCGGAGGTGGAGTTCTTGGGCGAGCCCTGAACCACCTTGTCCGAATAGACCATGTAGATCAGCGCATTGCGCTTGACGTCGCAGCCACGCACGATCTGCATCGACTTGAAGATCAGCGAGCGGCGCTCGCTGAACACCACCTCGCCCTGTTTCACCTTGTCCTTGAACTGGACCGGGCCGACCTGCCGGCAGGCGAGCGAGATGTCCGAGACATCCTCGGCAAGACCGAACGTCCCCTTGATGCCGCCCTTCTCGGGCTGGGTGTACCAGCAGGCGATGCCGGCCACGGCCGGATCGTCGATGCCGTAGACCACGAGCTTGTCGTTGGGAGTCAGCGGCCGCCAGACCGTCGACTTGTCGAAGATCCGGTCGGGCTCCTGGGCCCGGGCCGGGGCGGACGCGGCGAGACAAGAGACGACGAGGGCGGCGACGCCCGCGACGAGGCCGGCCGCCACCGAGCGGCTGCTCCCATTGGTGCCCGTGAGCCACATCATCGACGCAATCCCCTCAAAGCTTAGCCGCAGAGACGTGGTGTCTCTGTCCCGAAAGGGCGAGGGGCTTTAACACATGTCGGTGATCGCTTGTGCCGCTTCGTGCGGCCCGGCATCCTCACGCGTCCTTCCCCGCGACCTCCTGCTCGAGAATCCCAGCATCCGCACCATGCCGATGATCGGACCGCAGTTTCGCCGCGTAATCGGCGCCGCGCTCGCCGCGCTTGTCCTCGCTGGAGCGTGGCCGGCTGCGGCTGCGCCGGATGTCTGGGCCTGCCAGCGCTACCGCACGGAACTCGCCAACCTCAACGCCAGCGCCTCGACCGCGTCGGCGCTCCAGAGCGAGGTCGCACGTCTCGAGTCCTACTATCGCAGCCTCAATTGCGAGGGCGGCAAGTTCCTGTTCTTCGATACGCGGCCCCCGCAATGCGGCGCCGTCGAAGCGCGGATCCGTTCACTCAACGCCACCTATGGCGGTGGGGATGGCGAGGTCGTCGCCGCCCGCCGTCGGCAACTCGTCTCCGCCGTGTCGAACGCCTGCATCGGCCTGATCCCCGGCGAGGGACAGGAGGGCGTTTCAGGCGGCCAGACCGCCCGGGGCGGCCCGAAGGTCATTTGCGTGAAGACCTGCGACGGGTCCTATTTCCCGATGGGCAACCTGCCGGACGGGCGCGGCGGGGCCGATGAGATGTGCCAGGCGCTGTGCCCCGGCACGGAAGCGGTCGCCTACTCGATGCCGCATGGCGACGACGCCCTGAAATACGCCGCCACGCTCAAGGGCAGCCGCGCCTACACGGCGCTGCCGACCGCCTTCAAGTTCCGCAAGAGCTTCACCGCCGACTGCTCCTGTAAGCAGGAGGGCCAGACCTGGGCGCAGTCGCTCGTGAAGGCCGAGAGCATGCTGGTGCGGCACAAGGGCGACATCTTCGTCACCCCGATGACGGCCGAGAAGCTCTCCCGCGCGCCCAAGGTGCGCCTGACCCTGGTCGGTCGAGCCGACCGGACCGCGGCGGGCCTCGCGGCCGACGCCGCCAGCCGCGACGGCGCCGTGGCCCCGGCCGCGAAGGACGCCGCCGAACAGGCCGAACAGACAGGCTCGACCGGCGAGAGAAGCAGCGCCATTCGCGTCATCGTGCCGAGCCTGCTTCCGCCCCCGGCCCTGACGCCCATCCCCTGAGACCGACGCCGTCGGGCGCAAAGCCCGGTTTCGTCGTCTGATGAGCCGCAGACGAAGCAACTGCTTCGACCGGTCGCCGTCGGATCTCGACGTGGAGCGATCGGGAACCAATCCGGCCAGCCCGTGTTCGGAACCGCCGATTGTGTTTTACGAGGCCGACTTCATGCGGATGACCCGCTCGCTGCTCCTTGCCGGCACCATGCTGCCCGCGCTCGTCCTGTCCGACCTGTCCGCTGCGCGGCCTCTCAGTGACGGCGGGCGGATCGAGTTGGCTCAGCGCGAGGATGCCGGCGAGGGACCGCGCGGTGGCGGACGCGGACCGGGTGGTCCCGGCGGACTTGGCGGTGCCGGCCCGGCGGAGCGTGGCGGCGTCGAGCGCGGCGGCCCGCCGGCAAGGGAGAGGCCGGAAAGATCGGAGCGTCCGGAGCGGCCCGAGCCGCGCCAAGCGCCTGCCGCCCGTGAGCGGCCCGAACCCGCCGAGCGGCCGGCTCGTCCCGAACGTCCGGCGGCGCAGGAGCGGCAAGAGCGGCCCGAGCGCCAGGAGCGTCCTGATCGCCAAGAACGTCAGGAGCGTCCTGATCGTCAGGAGCGTCCGGACCGTCCCGAACGTGCGACACCACCCCAGCGGCCCGATCGCTCCGAAGAGCGGCCGGCCGCGCCTGCGTCCCGCGAGCGCGCGCCGGACCGCGACGCACCGACCCGGCGCGAAGCGCCCGAGCGCGAGGCGCCGGCCCGGCGCGAGACCCCGGAGCGGCCCGACCGTGATGGCCAGGACCGTCCGGGTCGTCCCGCCGGCCGCGAGGCCGATCGCCCCGACAGCGCCCCGAACCAGCGCCGGGCTCCGAACGCGCCGACGCCACCCAATGCGGAACGCCCGGAGCAGCCGACGCCGCCCACGGCTCCGAATCCGGCTCAGCCGAACACCCCGCCGAACCAGCGGCCCGGCGTTCCCGGCCGTCCGGCGACGCCGAATGTGCAGCAGCCCACCCGACCGGACCAGCCGGCCGCACCCTCCGCGACGCAGCCCGACAGCACGCGGGAGGCGCCCGACGGTCGCACGCCGCCGAATCAGCAGCCGGGCGTTCCCGGCCGTCCGGTGGCGCCGAACCAGCAACCCGGTGTTCCCGGCCGTCCGGTTCAACCGCCCGATGCTGCGGCCCCGACCCAGCCCGGGGCCGTCCCGCTCGGCCAGCCGGCGCCGGCTCCCGGCACACAGCCGGATTCGCGCAGCCTCGATGATCGTCGCGACGGCGACCGCCGCGATGACCGACGAGACGACCGGTATGACCGCCGTGACGGTGATCGACGCGACGAAAACCGCCTCGATGACCGCCGTGGTGACCGTCGTGACCGCTTCAACGTGCCGGGCACGCCGGCCTACGTCCCCGGCGGCTTCCGCGACGACGATTATCGCGGCCGCGACTACGATACGATCCGCCGCGACCGCCGCGAGTACGATGTCGATGGCCGGACCTATTACCGGGAGCCCGGCCGCATCATCGTGCGCGACCGCGACACCACTTTCATCCGCCACGACGAGAACGAGCGCTTCCGCACCATCTATGGCGACCGCGGCTATCGCAGTGAACGGCGTGGCGGCGAGATCTACAGCTACGTCGACAGCCCGGCGGGCGGCCAGATCATCACCGTCGTGGACGATGACGGCCGGCTCCTGCGCCGCTCCCGTCGCTACCGCGACGGCCGCGAGGTGGTGATCATCAACAACGCCTATGGCGGTGCGCCCCGGCCGATCTACGAGGACGTGGTGGAACTGCCGCCGCCGGACATCCGCATCCCCCGCGACCGCTACGTGGTGGATTACGAGCAGGCGGACGAGCGCGCCGTCTACGAGGCGCTCTCAGCCCCGCCGGTACAGAAGCTCGATCGGCGCTACACGCTCGATCAGGTGCGCTACAGCCCGCAGCTGCGGGCGCGGATGCCGTCGGTGGACATCAACACGATCACCTTCGACACCGGCTCTTTCACCGTCACGCCCGATCAGGCCAAGCGCCTCTCGACCATCGCCGAGGCGATCAACCGGACAATCAAGGACAATCCGCAGGAGGTGTTCCTGATCGAGGGCTACACCGATGCGGTCGGCTCGGACATCGACAACCTCTCGCTCTCCGACCGCCGCGCGCAGTCGGTCGCCTCGGTGCTGACGCAGAACTTCCAGGTGCCGCCGGAGAACCTCACCACGCAGGGCTACGGCGAACAGTACCTGAAGGTGAACACGCAGGACGCCAACCGCGAGAACCGCCGCGTCACCGTCCGCCGCATCACCCCGCTGCTCCAGCAGCAGGCGGAGGGGCAACAACCCGCTGCACCGCGTTAATCAACATCTTGACCCTCCCCCACCTGCGGCGCAGGTGGGGGAGGGTAAGCGTGAGCAACACGGGACGGCGATGGCGGACGACAGCGACCGGTTCATTGAGGCCGGGACGCCGACCTTTCGCCGAGCGACGCTCGCTCTGTTCGCGGCGGGGTTTTCCACCTTCGCGGTGCTCTACGGCGTCCAGCCGTTGCTGCCGATCTTTCACGACACCTTTGCGGTCTCCCCGGCCGAGAGCAGCCTAGCGCTGTCGCTGCCCTGCGCCACGCTCGCGATTGCGCTGCTGATCGTCAGCCCGCTCTCCGAGGTATGGGGGCGCAAGCGGGTGATGGCGGTCTCGCTGTTCGCCTCGGCCCTGCTCACGATCGGCGCCGTCCTGATGCCGAGCTGGCATGGATTCCTGGTGCTACGGGCGCTGACCGGCATCGCCGCGAGCGGCTTGCCCGCCGTCGCCATGGCCTATCTCAGTGAGGAGATGCACGGCCGCGCCATCGGCCTGTCGATGGGGCTGCTCATCGGCGGCAACGCGCTCGGCGGCATGGTCGGGCGGCTGCTGGCGGGGGTGATCGCCGATCACGCCTCCTGGCGCTGGGGCCTCGGCATCATCGGCGTGCTGGCGCTGTTCGCGGCTCTGGCCTTCCAGTTCGCCCTGCCGCCCTCGCGGCACTTTCTCGCCCACCGGATGCGCTGGCGCGAGGTGCCGGGCACCTTCACCCACCATTTCCGGGATGCGGGCCTACCCTGGCTGTTCTTCGAACCGTTCCTGCTGATGGGCGGATTCGTCTGCGTCTACAACTACATCGGCTTCCGCCTGCTCGATCCGCCGTTCTCGTTGAGCCAGACGGTGATCGGCCTGATCTTCATCGTCTACCTCGCGGGCACGGCGAGTTCGGCCATCACCGGCCACATCGCCGGGGTGCTGGGGCGGCGCAAGGTGCTGTGGCTGGCGATCCTGCTCGGGATCGGCGGCATCGCCCTGACGCTGGCGGACAACCTCGTCCTCATCATCAGTGGCATCGTCGTCGTCACGGTCAGCTTCTTCGGCGCGCATTCGGTGGCGTCGAGCTGGGTCGGGCGCCGAGCCTTGACCGACCGGGCACAGGCCTCCGCGATCTATCTCTGCATGTACTATCTCGGCTCGTCCCTGCTCGGCACGGCGGGCGGCTGGTTCTTCCTGCATTACGGCTGGCCCGGCGTCGCGGGCTTCTTCGGCAGCCTCTACGTGGCGGCTTTGCTGATCGCGCTGCGCCTGACGCGGCTCGCGCCGCTCCCGCCCACGAGCGGCTGACATGGCGTGGCGTTGATACGATCATGCGACCCGATTGAGTTTCGCGTCATGCGCTCGTTATCCTGTTGGCGGAGAGGGAGAGCGCGACATGACCAGCGTCAGCACCTGCCTGTGGTTCGACAAGGACGCGGAGGCGGCCGTCCGCCTCTACGTCTCGCTCGTGCCTGATTCGCGGATCGATCACGTCCAGCGCGCACCCGGCCCCTGGCCCGGCGGCGAGACCGGCGAGCCGATTCTGATCGTCTTCACCCTCGGCGGGCAGAGCTTCCAGGCGCTGAACGGCGGCATGTCCGTCGATTACGGGACCGCCGCCTCCATCTCGGTCTCGTGCCGGGATCAGGCCGAGGTCGACCGCCTGTGGTCGGCGCTCACCGCGGAAGGTGGCGCGGAGATCGCCTGCGGCTGGCTGCGCGACCGCTGGGGCGTGCCGTGGCAGATCGTGCCGGAGCGGCTGCCGCGCCTCCTCGCCGATCGCGATCCGAATGTGGCCGCCCGCGTCTTCACCGCCATGCAGGGCATGGTGAAGCTCGACGTCGCGGCTCTCGAACGCGCCGCGGCTGGAGGAGAGCCGACGCCATGAGCCAGCCGCTGAGCCACGACGCCCACACCGCGCGCCAATTCGGCTCCCGCGCCGCCGATTACGTCGCGAGCGCCGTCCATGCCGCGGGCGAGGATCTTGCGGCTTTGGCGCGCTTTGCCGCCCTCCCCCATGCTGCCGTGCTCGATCTCGGCTGCGGCGGCGGCCACGTCACCTACGCGGTGGCGCCGCAGGTCCGCTCCGTCACCGCCCTCGACCTGTCGCAGGCCATGCTCGACGCGGTGGCGGCGGAAGCGCAGCGGCGCGGCTTGGCGAATGTCGCCACGCGGAAGGCCAGTGTCGAGGCGCTGCCCTTCGCCGATGCGAGCTTCGACGGCGTGGTGTCGCGTTACAGCGCCCACCATTGGGGCGACGTGCCCGCCGCCCTGCGGGAGGCGCACCGCGTGCTGGCCCCCGGGGGGCGCTTCGGCCTCGTCGATGTCGTGCATCCCGGGCCGCCCCTGCTCGATACACATCTCCAAGCCTGGGAGCTGCTGCGCGACCCCTCGCATGTCCGCGATTACGGCGAGGCGGAGTGGTGCCGGATGCTGGCGGAGGCCGGCTTCGTGCCCGGCGCCGTCCGGCGCTGGCGCGTGCGCATGGAGTTTCCGTCATGGGTCGCCCGGATGGGCACGCCGGAAGCGAGCATCGCCGCCATCCGCGCGCTTCAGACCGGCGCGCCGGAACCGGTGCGATCCCACTTTGCCCTGGAGGACGACGGCAGCTTCACCCTCGACGTCATGATGATCGAGGCCGAACCCGATGGGGTTTCGGATTAGGCGGTCTCGCCGGCGAGCCGCCGCACGGCCCGCTCGCGCCCGATCAGCGGCAGCAGCGCCGCGAGGTCCGGCCCGTGGTCGAGGCCGGTGAGCGCGAGGCGCAGCGGCATGAACAGGGCGCGGCCCTTGGCGCCGGTCTCGGTCTTCACCGCGTCGGTCCAGGCCTTCCACGTACCGGGGCCGAACGGCGCCTCCGGCAGCAGGCCGGCGGCCTTCGCGATGAAGTCGGGCTCGGCGATCACGGGCGTCACCGGCCCGTTCACCACCTGCCACCATGCGGCGGCGTCCGAGACGCGGCCGAGATTCGCCCGCACCGCCAGCCAGAAGGCTTCCGCCGCCTCCGCCGGGACACCGAGGGCGGCGAGCCGCTCGTGCACCGCTTCGAGCGGCATGTCGTGGACGAGGCGCGCGTTCATCCCTTCGAGTTCGGCCGGGTCGAACCGGGCCGGGGCGCGGGAGAGGTGGGCGAGGTCGACGAGATCAGCCAGTTCGTCGAGAGAGGCGATCGGGCGCACGGCCTCGGCCGAGCCAGTCAGCACCGCGAGCGAGCGCACGGCAGCGGGCTCGTAGCCGGCCTCGCGCAGCGAGCGCAGCGACAGGTGGCCGAGGCGCTTCGACAGCCCCTCCCCGTCCGCCGTCGTCAGCAGGTTGTGGTGGCCGAAGGCGGGCACGGCGGCGGCGAGGGCTTCGAAGAGCTGCACCTGCACGCCGGTATTCGTGACGTGATCCTCGCCGCGGATCACGTGGGTCACGCCGACCTCCGCGTCGTCCACCACCGAGGGCAGCGTGTAGAGGTAGCTCCCGTCGGCACGCACCAGCACGGGGTCGGAGAGCGAGGCGCAATCGACATGGCTTTCGCCCCGCACGAGGTCGTTCCAGGCGACGACGCGGTGGTCGAGCTTGAACCGCCAATGCGACTGCCGGCCCTCGGCCTCGAACGCGGCGCGCTCGGCCTCGGTCAGCGCGAGCGCCGCCCGGTCGTAGATCGGCGGCAGACCGCGGCCGAGCTGGCGCTTGCGGCGGCGATCCAGCTCCTCCGGTGTCTCGTAGCAGGGATAGAGCCGTCCGGCCGCCTTCAGCCGCTCGGCCGCCGTATCGTAGAGGGCGGTGCGATCGCTCTGACGGAAGAACAGGTCCGGCTCGATGCCGAGCCAGCCGAGATCCTCGGCCACGGCAGTGGCGAATTCCTCCGTCGAGCGCTCGCGGTCGGTGTCGTCGAGGCGCAGCAGGAAGCGCCCGCCCTCGCGGCGCGCGAACAGCGCGTTCAGCAACGCGGGCCGGGCATTGCCGATATGCAGGAAGCCGGTCGGCGAGGGAGCGAAGCGGACGAGGGGGGAAGCGGCCATGGAGCCGCTCTACCGAATTTTCTTGGGCGCCGCACCGTCCACGGGCAGTCGCGGCCTCAGTTCTTCGGCTGTGCGACGGGCTCGGTCCGGTCGGGACGACCAAAGATCCAGTCGCGCGCCGTCTTGACCCAGGACGGCTGGCCCTCGCGGCCGTCGCCGACCACCACCGTCGCGGTCATGCCCGCCACCAGGGTCACCTCCGGCGGCACGTGGTCGATGCGGATGCGCACCGGAACCCGCTGGGCGAGCCGCACCCAGGTATAGACCGGATCGACGTTCGGCAGGCCTTGCGTGCTCGTCGCGGCATTGGCGGTCGAGATGCCGAGCGTCAGGCTCTCGACCGTGCCCTTCAGCGTGGCGTCGTAGCCCATCAGCGCCATCTCAGCGGGGGCGCCGACGTGGATATGCGCCATCTTCGTCTCTTCGAAATAACCGTCGACCCAGAAGGAATCGGTGTCGATCACCCGCGCGTTGGCGGTGCCGGTCTGCGCGTAGTCGCCGACCCGCAGCAGCAGGTTGGTGACGCGCCCGTTCACCGTCGAGCGCACCTGCGTACGTTCGAGGTTCTTCTTCGCCTGCGAAAGCTGCGACCTGGCGGTCTCCAGCGCCGCCTCGGCGATCTTGGCGGTACCCGCGAATTGCTGCTTCTCCTCGACCGAGGTCGAGACCGTCGAGAGCGCGGCCCGCCGGGCCGACTGCGCCTCCTTCACCGAGAGGTCGGCCTCGCGGTTCTTGATCGCGGCCTCGGCCGAGACCACCGCCTCCTGATAATCGAACGGGTCTATGACGTAGAGAACGTCGCCCTTCTTCACCTCCTGGTTGTCGGTGACTCGCAGCTCGACGATGGTGCCGGCGACCTGCGGGGCGATGTTGACCACCTGCACGCGGACCCGCCCGTCGCGTGTCCAGGGCGCGGTCACATAGAACTGCCACACGATGGTGGCCGCCACCGCTGCGAAGGCGAGGACGAGGCCGGTCGCGGCCAGCCGCAGTAGGCGGCCCCCTCGCCGACGCCGTCCGATCGGAAGCGCCTTGGCCGGGCCTTGCGCCTTGAGCGGCTCGTCGGAATGCGTCGCGTCGGCCGGGATGTGATCCTGTTGCGGGCTTTCGGCCGGCCCTTCGTCGTCGCGTTTCACAGGAGCACCACCACGAGCGCGAGAAGGCAGACGTAGATCCCCGCTTCCGCCAGAGGCGGGTTGGCGACGAAGCGCCCGAACCGGATCCAGCGGAACACGACCCGGAGGGCCACCAGCAGCGCGAAGGCGATCAGCGCGTAGGCGATGAAGGGCGAGACCAGAATTCCGCCGATGGCGAGGTCGTGCTGCATGAAAGACGTCAGGCGTTGGGAAGGGAGAGGCGCCGGAAGAAGCGCCCGTGCCGCCGGATAACGCGCGAGGCGGTCGCGAGGTCTGTCGCGGCACGCGCGAGCTGCATGCGCACGGTGCGGTCCTGCACGCGCGCCTCGCCGATCAGTGCGCGCGCCGCCCGGTCGAGATCGTCCGAGCCGGCGGCGGCCAGCGCCTCGCGCGCCCGACCGATCAGCGGGGCGAGGCCGCGGACCTCGCTCAACGAGCGCAATTGCGCGTGGGCTCGCGCGGCGGCGGCCTCCAACTGCGCCACCGCGAAGGCGTGGTGAAGGCTCGCCCGGCGCACCGCGCCGCTGCCGGAGTTCCAGGCCGAGAATTGGAACAGTCGGTCGGCATTGAGGCTGGTGCGCGTGGTGGCGTCGCCGCCCTCCCCCGCGAGCGCTTCGGCGAGGTCTTCACGGGCCTCTTCGAGGGCGAAGGCACGGTGCTGCGAGGCGGAGATCGGCAGGACGAGGCGGATCGTCAGGAACAGGATCACCGCCGCGAAGACGACCAGCAGCGCGTTCACGAGGAAGGTCTGAGGGTCGTAGGATTGCGGGTTCTCCGGCGCCAGCAGCACCGGCGTGAACACGAGGGTGATGAAGCCGATGGTGAAGCTCGGCGGGTGCAGCGACACGAGGCAGCCGAAGAAGACCGGCGGGGCCATGGCGATGGCGAGCAGGGGAAAGCCCTGGTTGCCGTTGAGCACCACGAACAGGATGAACCCGGCGCAGAGGGCGGCGAGTGGCATCCCGATCAGGACGCCTTGCGCGAACTTGCGCGGATCGGGCGTGACCGAGGACAGCGAGCAGGTCGCCGCGACCTGAACCAGGGCGAAGGAGGATTGCGGCAGCCCGAGCAGGATGAACAGGCCGGCGGCGAGGCCGAACGCGATCATCACGCGCAACGCCGCCCGCAGGGCGACCTGAAAGTCGCGATGGGTCGGCAGGGCGATGTGGCGCAGGGGCTCGTGGCCGTCCGAGAGGGCGCGGACCCCGTCCTCGGCGAAGGTCGCGGCGTTGACGACGTCCAGGGCGCGCTGGAGCGCCACAATCTCGTCGAGGGTGGCGCCGGCATCGCACATCCCGGCATCCACGAGGTCGCGCAGCCGCTCGCCGTCGCGGGCAAGCGCCTCGGAGCATGATTCGTCCCCCTCCGAGACCGCGCGCAGGGCGAGCGCCTGCGCTTCGCGCACCCGCTGGCCGGGTTCGGGGATGCGGCTCATCGCGGCCGTGAGCGCCCGGCTCGCCGCGGCCAGGACGTAGAGCGCGGCGATGGCACTGCGGGCGCCGGCGGCCCGATGCACGCCGTCGTCGAGTTCGCCGGCGATGGCGCTGGCGTCGCCCCGCATCGGCGCGATCTGCCGGATCAGCGCGGCGGTACGCTCGGGGCCGGGATCGCCCTGTGTCAGCCTCTCGCGGGCAAAGGCCTTGGCCGCCGCATGGGCCGCGGCCAGGCGCGGGAGCAAGGCTTTCCACGTGCTCGGCGAGGCGAGCGCATCGTTGATGAAGGTGATCGCGACGATGCCGACGGCCATCGCCGCGACGCGGCCGATGGCGGCATCGAACACCGTCTGCGGCGCATCGATATGCGCGACCGCGATAATCGCAACGGTGTAGCCGGAGAGCATCGCCCCGTAGGCGCGGGTATCCTGCAGGAATTGTGCGACGAAGACGCAGAGGCCGAGCCAGCAGGGGAAGCTGACGAGCAGAAGCACCCGGTCCTGCCCGAACAGGGCGATCAGTACGATGCCGACAATGCCGCCGACCACCGTGCCGAGGAAGCGGTAGCCCGCCTTCGACAGCGCTTGGCCGCGCTTGGGCTGGGCGAGGATGGCGACGCAGACCGCGGCCGACGACGCGCTGTCGAGCTGGAGCCAGAACGCGGCGTAGAGCGCCAGCATCATGGCGAGCCAGATCCGGATCGCAAAGGCCCAGGCGGCGGGTTGGGGCACCCAACGGTCGAGGGTGTCAATCAGGCGCTCGCCGAAGCCGGCGCCGCCGGTCCGCTGCGCCGCCCCGCTCACCGCACCGTCTCGAGGCCGGGCGCCAACTCTTGCCGCTGGTCCCGGGCCTGGCGCGCGACCCGCATCTGCCACAGGCACAGCAGCGGCGTGACGACGAGTTCGAGGGCCAGCGCCGCGAGCATGGTCAACGACGGCACGCCGGTGAGCGAAAGCCCAAGCAGTCGCGCCAGCCCGCCGAGGACCACGACGAGTGTGAGGAAGCGGAACAGCCGCGACTTGTCCTCGATCCCCGGCACGCAGGTGAAGAACAGGATGCCGATGCCGGTCAGCAGGCCCGACAGGTAGCGGAAATGGCTGTCGGCCGAGACGTTGACCGGCGTGCCGCCGCCGATGCCGTCGATGCCGAACAGCACGCCATAGAGCCCCGCCAGGACGGGGACGATGGCGACGACCGCCACCGTGCGCTGCAGGAAGCGGTGTTCACGCTCCATATCGGTAAGGCTTTCGTCTTCGCTTTCGTGCGCTCCCGCGCGGAGCCGGCATCCGCTTCGGCTCGGGAGCCCGTCAGAACAATTCGGCGGGGCAACACGCTCGCCGCCATTCGGTTCACCCGGTGCCGGTTCGATCGTCGGTCAAGGCGATTCCTGGCCGCGTCAGGCCTTCTGTTCCTTCAGGCGCTTGACGCACTTGCTGTAATATTGCGGCCATTTCGGCCCCTGGGCCGTCTTCTCGGTGGCGGACAGGGCGCGCCACTCGGCGCCGCACTTCTTCTGCCGCTCGCGCGCGGCGGATTGGGCCACGCTGGGCTCCTTTGCTGTCTGCTCCTTGGCCGTCTCCTTGGCGCTCGGCGCGTTCCAGGCTTCCTTGGCCGTTGCGGCCTGGGCGAGGAGGAGCGGCGCGGCCAGCAGGGCGGCGGCGAGGAGACGAGAGAACATCGGGCGACTCCAGTGGGTTGGATTCGGCGGCTTGGCCGTCCACCTCGCATCACAGCCGCATCGGGGGCCAAAGAGCAAGCGCTCTCCACAACTTGCGCACGATCGCCCTGGTGATGCTTGGGCCTCAATCGCCGGCGCCCGCCTCCGCGGGCTCAGGCTTCCGCTCCGCTCGACGGACTTTCAGAACGGAAGTTCTGGAAGTCCCCGCTGCGCGCGGCGCTCTTCGCGCCGCAAAGCCGCCATGCGGCTTCGAGCAGCGGCCCTGCCTGGAGCTTGGCCTTCGGCTTGAGCCGTCGGGCCGTTCCGCGCTACCTCGTGAAGTGAGGATGGGCGCGGGCCCGCTTTTCCGGGATGCCAGCATGGCGGTCACGACGGCGCAGCCGATCGAACTCTACACCTGGAGCACGCCGAACGGGTGGAAGATCCCGATCATGCTCGAAGAGTGCGGTCTGCCCTACCGGGTCGTGCCGGTGAACATCGGCAAGGGCGAGCAGATGGCGCCCGACTTTCTCAGCATCTCCCCCAACAACAAGATCCCGGCCATCGTCGATCCGGACGGGCCGGGCGGCACGCCGATCTCGGTGTTCGAGTCGGGTGCGATCCTGCAATATCTCGGGCGCAAGACCGGCTGCCTCTATCCGAGCGACGAGCGCGCCCGCACCGCGGTGGACGAGTGGCTGTTCTGGCAGGTCGGTGGACTCGGGCCCATGCTGGGGCAGGCCCACCATTTCCGCATCTACGCGCAGGAGAAGATCCCCTACGCCATCGATCGGTTCACGGAGGAAGCCAAACGCCTCTACGGCGTCCTCGACCGGCGGCTTGCCGACCACGAATATCTCGCCGACGCATACTCGATCGCCGATATCGCCGCGCTGACCTGGGCGAAGTTCCACGGCAAGCAGGGCATCGCGATCGAGGATCTGCCGAACGTCCGCCGCTGGCTCGACGCGCTGCTCGCCCGGCCGGCGGTCCAGCGCGGCCTCACCGCGATCTGACGCGGGGTATCCGGCGGGTCCGAGACTGGACGTCCAAGAGGTGTTTGTCCGCGGGCCGGCCCACCTGCCGGGGAGCTTCAGGCCGGCCCGCGGGTCCGTCCTGGCGCCGGATTAGCGGCGAGGACAGGCTCTCCAATCTCGCCGACGATTGATGCTGCTTTGTGTCCGCCGGCGGCAGCGATCTCCCGTGACGGGGGCGTCTGCCGTCGCGTGCGGTGTCCTCGTCGCTGCGCTGAGGTGTCTTCCCCGCGGGGACGTGCAGCGTCGGGAGCCGCGCTCGGAGGGCCGCAGCCTGCGCTCGCGTCGTATCCGGCACTGATGTTCCGCCCGATGCGGACCGCCCTTTCGCATCGCCGGTCGTAAGCCGTTGCCGACGAACGATTTTACTCAACAAGCATTCGTCGGAACGAAAATCAGAAGGCTTGGCGGTAAATTCCCGCTTGACGGCCTGCCAATACGGACGCAGTCTACATTCGTGCTTCGCGATCGCAAGCACATCGGCCAGTAACCGCGTGGTCTTTGCGTGGTTTGTTGGTGAAAGCTGGAGGAGACAGGGATGACTCCACCGCAGCATGAAGCCGCAACGATAGTCTGAGAACCCGTTCGGTCTTGGACTGAGTGGCCCGCCACGAACACCGGACGGAAGCGGCTCCTTAGGGGCGCAGAAGCGGCCGACACGGCACGACTTCGAACACGCATCAGCCCCACCTGCGGACCGCTTCCGCCGCGGTTTTTATGATCAGTGCGAAGGTTTTCACCGTGCCAGCCGCCGAGGCTCGCGCGGATTTCAGCGCGGGCCGTGCTGTTGAAGCGAAGCCGTTCGACTCGCAACGACGGTGCGGGTTGGCCGCTCCGTCATTGCGAGACTTCGGCCGCGCTCTGTGCGCTTCCGGCCGGCTTACTTGCCCGACAACAGCGGCGACCAGGTCGGGTCTGAGGCGAAGGACGGGGTCGGTACCGGCTGCTCCACCTTGCCGGTGATATCGACCATGTAGAGCTTGCCGCCGCCCTGCCCGCCGGGATCGCGGAAGAACATCACGTATTGGCCGTTCGGCGCGAAGGTCGGGCTCTCGTTGTGAAAGCCCTCGGTCAGCACCCGCTCGCCCGAGCCGTCGGGCTTCATCACGCAGATGGCAAAGCCCCCCTTGCGCTGCCGGGTGAAGGCGATGAGGTCGCCGCGGGGCGACCAGGCCGGCTGCGAGGCCGAGCCTTCGCCGAAGGAGAGCCGGCGCGGATTCGAGCCGTCGGCGCCCATCACGTAGATCTGCTGCGAGCCGCCACGGTCGGACTCGAACACGATCTGGCTGCCGTCCGGCGCGTAGCTCGGCGAGGTGTCGATCGCCAGTCCCTGCGTGACCGGCGTCTGCGCCTTCGAGGCGATATCGACGGTGACGATATCGGCGTTGCCGCCCTGCTGCACGCTCATCACGAGGCGGCGCCCGTCCGGTGAGAAGCGCGGGCTCGCGCTCATCGAGGCGAAGTTGCCAACCGTCTGACGCTTGCCGGTCTCCAGATCGATCATCTGGACCTTCGGCTGCTGGCCCGGCGCCTGGGTCATGAAGGCGATGTCCTGCCCCGCCGGCGAGTAGCGCGGCGCCACCACCGAGACGTCGCCGCCCCCGGTCAGCGCGCGGACATTGGCGCCGTCCTGATCCATCACCATCAGGCGCTTTCGGCGGTTCTCCTTCGGGCCGGACTCATCGACAAAGGCGACGCGGCTGTCGAACCACGGCCCGAGGCCGGTGACCTTGGTGTAGACCGCGTCCGACACGAGATGCCCGGTGCGGCGCGCATTGGCGACGTCGGTGCCGTATTGTTGACCCGTGATCTGCTGGCCCGAGGCCACGTCCCACAGGCGGAAGGCGACGGTGAGCCGGCCCGAGGCGTCGCGACCGACCCGGCCGGTCACCAACGCCTGGACGCCCGCGCCCTTCCACGCCTCGAAGTTCGGCGCCGCGTCGAAGCTCGGGTTCTCGGGGAAGCGCCCCTTCTCCAACGGCGTGAAGTAGCCGGAGCGGCGCAGGTTGTTCGTGATGACGCTGGCGACCAGCGTGCCGAGGCTGGCGTCACCGGCGAAGTCGGCGACGGCGATCGGCATCGGCTGGAAGGCGCCGCTGCCGATGCGGAGTTGAAGCTGCGCCCGCGCCGGATTCGCGGCGGGCAGCGCCAGGGCGAGGACGCCGAGCGCGGCCGTGAGCGCCGGCAGGAGGGTGCGCCGGGTGAAGGCTGTTCCAGGCATGGGACAAGTCCAGGTCGTTCGGGGAATGCGAGACAGAAAGGCCGATGACGCGGTGGATCGGCGGGTCGAGCCGGCGGATCACACGGGCGAGAACTCGAACTCGGCGTTGATGGCCTTCCAGTCGTTGTAATACGGCGCGTACTGGGCCGGAATCTTGAAGGGTGCGCAGCGCCGCACCGCCCGCAGCGCCGCCTGGGCGATCGACTGATCGACCGAGTTGTTGCCCGCGCGCATGACCCGCGGCTCGGTGGTGAGCGATCCGTCCGGGTTGAGGCGGATGTCGAGCATCGGCAGCACCACGCCCTGCGTCGCGCCGGGCGGCGCCGAGTAGCACCGCTCGATCTGCTGTTGCAGCATGCCCACGAGAGCGCCGCGCAACGACGGCGACAGGCGCTGGGCGGTGCCGGAGGCCGTGCCGAGCGAGGCCGTGCGCTGCACTTCGCGGCCGGTCGAGCCGGTCGATTGCGAGGCGGCGCGGGTTTGCGTCTCGCGGCTGTCGCCCGGGCTGGTCCTGTTGGCGAGTTCCGCCTGCTGGCGCGCCTTGGCCTCGGCATCAGCCTTCGCTCTTGCGTCGGCCATCGCCTTGGCCTTGGCTTTCGCGGCGGCTTCGGCTTTTGCCTTCGCATCGGCGTCCGCTTTGGCTTCGGCGACCTGCTTGCGGTGCTCGGCCTCTGCCTCGGCTTTGGCGGCCGCTTCGGCCTTGGCCTTCGCTTCGGCTTCCGCCTCGGCCTTGGCCTCTGCTTTTGCCTTAGCGTCGGCCTTCGCCTTGGCCTCGGCGCGCGCCTTGGCCTTCGCCTCGGCGGCCTTGGCCGCGGCTTCGGCCTCCGCCTGTTCGTGCTCGACCAGCTTCTGCAATTCTTCGCGCTTCTCGGCCTCCGCCTTTGCGGCGGCCGCCTTCGCTTCGGCCGCCTTCGCAGCCTCAGCCTTCGCCGCTTCGGCCTTGGCGGCGGCATCCGCCTTCGCTTTGACCTCGGCCTTGGCCTTCGCCTCGGCGGCCTTGGCTGCGGCCGCCTTCTCGGCTTCGGCCTTGGCGGCTTCCGCCTTGGCCGCGGCGGCCTCCGCCTCTTCCTTCACCGGGTCGGCGGTGTCGGCCCGCAGCGGCATCGCATCGACGGCGGCGAGCCGGGTATCGGCGGTGCGGGTGGGCGCGGCCGGCGCGTCGGTCTTGGCGTTCTCGGGCTCGCGCTGCTCCTGCTTTTCCGCCACGCGATCGGCGCGGTTCGGCTTGTTCTCGGGCTTTTCCGCGTTAAGCTCGCCACGGGTCAATTCGGAGAATTGCTGCTCGGTCAGCACCTCGACCGGCACGCCCTCCTCCCCTTCCGGCAGGACCGGCGCGGCGACGACGAACAGGGCGGCGCCCAGCACGACGGCATGGACCGCGGCCGAGATCCAGACGCCGGGTTCGCGATTTCGAAAAGACTCGGTGAGGGAAGTGGGCCAGCGCAGAGCCACGGTGCCTTGCTCCGCTAATTCGCTTCCGGCTCGGTGACGAGGGCGACCTTCTTGAAGCCGCCGCCGGTCACGATCGCCATCACCTGGGCCACGCGCCCGTAATCGACGCGCTTGTCGCCGCGCACGAACACCCGCTCCTCAGTGCCGGTCTTGGAGGTCTGCATGAGCTGGGGCACGATGTCGTCGTCCTTAAGCTCGACCTCACCGAGATAGACCTCGCCCGTGCGGCGGATCGAGATCGTGATCGGCTTGACGTCGGAATTGAGCGGGCTCGCCTTCGATTGCGGCAGGTCGAGGGGCACGCCGACCGTCATCATCGGGGCCGCGACCATGAAGACGATCAGCAGCACGAGCACGACGTCGATGAACGGCGTCATGTTGATTTCGTTGATGGCGCCGTGTCCGCGCCGTCCGCGGCGGCGGCGCTTGCCGCCGCCCTGTGCCGCGCCGTGCGTCATGCCCATCGCGTCTTGCCCATCGATTCAGCTCCCGCTCTCGATCTGCTTCAGACGCTCAGGCGGCGACCGAGAGGCGCTCGTCGATCTGCCGCGACAGGATCGCCGAGAACTCGTCGGCGAAGCCTTCGAGCCGCGACTGCGACTTCGCCACGGTGGCCTGAAGCTTGTTGTAGGCGAGCACCGCGGGAATCGCCGCGAACAGGCCGATGGCGGTGGCGAACAGGGCCTCGGCGATGCCGGGCGCCACGACGGCGAGCGAGGTGTTCTTCGAGGCCGCGATCGAGGTGAAGGCGGTCATGATGCCCCAGACCGTGCCGAACAGGCCGATATAGGGGCCGGCCGAGCCGATCGAGGCGAGGAACAGGAGGCGGGAATCGAGCCGCTCGACCTCGCGCTGGATCGTGACGTCGAGCACCTTGTCAATGCGCTGCGACAGCGAGTGGATCTGCCGGCCCGAACCTTCGAAGGAGCGCTTCCACTCCCGCATGGCGGCGACGAACAGCGCGCCGAGGCCGGTGGGCTGGCGGTCGTTGAAGGAGCGGTACAGCTCCTCGAGCGAGCGGCCGGACCAGAACGCCTCCTCGAAGGCGTCCATCTCGGCTTCCGTGCGGCGGAACAGCAGCGTCTTGTCGACGATGATCGACCAGCACCAGATCGAGGCGCCGAGCAGGCCCACCATCACGAGCTTCACGACGAAGTGGGCCTGCCAGAACAGGCCGAACAGGCTCATGTCTGCGACGGGCGCGGCCTGCATGGCATCAGCTGGAGTCATCGAACGATCCTCGCGTCGTCAGGGCCGCGCCGAGGCGCACCGGACTGCCGACTGATCCTTTGAGCGATAGCGTTTGAGATCACTCGGGAATCTGTCGAAAGTAAGGGTCGGGGTCAGTCCCGCTCCACCCGTTCCGCGGTGCCATGCGAGCCGTCCCACGCCTGATTCTAAGCCCGTGGCATGGTTAAGAAATCGTTGTCGCAGCCGCTCTGCGCCGGCTTCGAGAAACGCTCGGTGAAGACTGTCGAAGCCGGTGAGCGCATCTGAGATCGGCAAAAAACTTGAAATAGACGTCAGCGGCATTTTTCTACTTGGCCGCCCTATGGCAACGAATGTTTACTTTTGTTGTGTCCTTCACCGTTCTTAAACCAACATATGTAAGGCTATCTCTTGTCGAAACGGGCCGCTTCGGCCCTCAAGCGAGCAGGTGTTTTTTCCCATGATCCTCCGGCGACGGGCATCCCAAGCGGCCGCGCTACAGCCGCGGGAGCATGCAAACACACTTGCCGTTGATTACGCGGCCGTTCTGAACGCGCTCCCGGTCAACGTTCTCGTCCTCCACCCGACGGAGGCGACCATCACCTTCGCGAACCAACGCAGCATCGAAACACTGCGCAGCCTGCGCGAGCATCTGCCGGCTTCCGTCAATCCGGACGCCATGGTGGGCCTCAACATGGACGTGTTCCATAAGAACCCGGCGCACCAGCGCAGCATCGTCGCCGATCCCACGCGCCTGCCCTGGCGCACCAAGATCCGGCTCGGACCGAAGACGCTCGACCTTCACGTCTCCCCGGTCCGCGACACGGCCGGCCGCTACATTGCCGCCGTGTTGTCCTGGGCTGACGTAACGCCCTTCACCGAATCCATCGCCAGCTTCGACGCCGCCGTCCGAACCGCTCTCGGTGAGGCCACCGCGGCCACGGGCGCGATGCGCGGGGCGGCCGAGCGCGTCCTCTCGGCGACCGATGCGACCTCCCGCGCGGCGGACAGCGCCGCCACCGGCGCGACCGACACGACGGTGAACGTCCAATCCGTCGCCGCCGCCGTCGAGGAACTAACCGCCTCGAACGGCGAGATCACCCGGCAGGTCAACCGCTCCAGCGCGGCGACCGGACAGGCGGTGAACGAGGCCGGCGCCGCCATGGAGAGCGTCAAGGCGCTTTCCGAGACGTCGCAACGCATCGGCGAGGTCGTCGGTCTGATCAGCTCGATCGCCAGCCAGACCAACCTGCTCGCCCTCAATGCCACCATCGAGGCGGCCCGGGCCGGCGAGGCCGGACGGGGCTTCGCCGTGGTGGCAACCGAGGTCAAGGTGCTCGCCGGCCAGACTGTGCGGGCCACCGGCGAGATCGCTCAGCATATCGGGCTGATCCAGGCGGCGACCGCCCAGACGGTTGCGGCCATCGAGCGGATTTCCGGGGTGATCCGCGGCCTCGACGACGGCGCCACCACCATTGCCGCCGCGGTCGAGGAGCAGTCGGCTACGGCCGGCGAGATCAGCCGGAGCGCCCGCGAGGCGGCCGATCGCACCGGGCTCGTCGGGGGCAGCATCGCCCAGGTCGCCACCACGGCCGAGACCTCGGCCGGCTCGGCCCGCTCAGTTCTTTCCGCGACGACGATCCTCGATCAGCAGATGGAGCAGGTGACGCGGGCGGTTCAGGAATTCCTGGTCGAGGTCAGGCGGATCTGAGACCGGCCGGCGTCAGGGCCCGGCGCAGTCCTTCGGGCAGGCGGATCGCCCGCCCGTCTCTGACGCAGGCGACCACGACATCGGCCCGCACCAGCACCTCGTCGCCGCGGCGCACCTCCTGGGCGAGGTGCATCGAGGCGCCGCGCAGCTCGCTCGACCGGGTGTGAACCTCGATCCAATCGTCCATGCGCGCGGGCTTGAGGAAGTCGAGGGTCATCTTCCGCACGACGAAGACGAGCCCTGTGCCCTCTGCGTGCATCTCGGACTGGTCGCCCGCGAGCGTGCGCAGCAGTTCGGTGCGGCCCCGCTCCATGAAGCGCAGGTAGCTCGCGTGATAGACGAAGCCCGAGAAATCGGTGTCCTCGTAGTAGATGCGCAGCGGAAGGCGGTGCGCATCGGCGCCTGTGGTCGGATCCATGGACATCCGGGTTCGTGGGGATCCCGTCATTTAGCGGGTCTCGTCATGGGTGGCGAGAGGTCGGGCGGCGCCCTTTCCGGCGGGCCGTCTCGACATCGGCAACGCTGCCTCGAACGGCAAGGGCCGCCCCTTTCGAGGGCGGCCCTGCAAGACAGTCGGGTTCGGGTCGATCAGCCGCCGATGCGGTTCGCGAGGGTGGCCGAGTGGGCGTGCTCGTCGGCGATGTAGGGCAGCGCCTCGTTGGCGAAGGTGCGGCCGGCGACGCTGTCGCCGTTGCGGGCATAGGTGCCGTAGAGCGCGAGCGTGCGGGCATCCGAGCGCGCCTGTCCGCTGACATAGGCCCGGTCGAAGTCGCGGGCCGAGCGGGCCGAACGCAGGCGCTCGAGGCGCTGCTGGCCGTTCGGGCCAAGGGCGACGCGACGGCCGGGCTCGCCCGGGCTGTTGTCGATCAGGCCGACGCCGCCGAGCACGCCGCCGACGATGCCGGTGCCGATGTTGGCGGCCAGCGTCACTGGGGCCAGCACCACGCCGATCGGGTTGTCGAGGCGGGTGGGGATACCCTGCTGGTCGGAGACGACGCGCCCGCTGGCGGTCAGCGACGTGCCCTCGGGCAGCAAGGCCCGCGTGGTGGCCTGACGCTCGACCAGAATCCGGTTGGCGTAGTTGCGCACATGCGGGTTACGGGAGCGCTCCAGGGCGATCCGGCTGGCTTCGATGCTGGTGGCATCCGAGCGCAGGGCCTCGGCGCGGAAGTCGCGGGTATCGGTTCCGGCGCGCCCGATCGGTGCGTCGCCGCCGATGCGCAGCGGCAGGGCGTCCTGAGCCAGGGCGGGCGTGGCGAGGGCAGCGACGGACAGGCCGAGGGCGGCCAGGACGGTCGTCTTCATGGCGGAGGGTTCCTTGAAGGTCGTGCTGGAATCATTCGTTGGGCCGGCGCTCCCGAAGAGCGTGGTCGGGCCCTCAACTTGTCCGATGCACGCCTGTTCCGCATAGCGCCGGTTACGCCATCAAGAACCGCGGATGCGCCGGATTGCCGCTGGAAGGGTCGACAGATCTTAACTAAATTGTTTTGTAACAATGGTTTGCTGTCTATTGGCGTCGTGCTGCCGGTCCCCGTTACAGTTTAAAACGATTAAAATACGCCGACGTTTTCGTCGATTATGACGCAGATGATATGCGCTCGATGCATGCTTCAGCGCTCCGCGTTCTGGTCTCCAAGCTCGACCACGACGATCTCCGGCGGCACGCCGAAGCGGACCGGCGCGATGCTCGTGCCGAGCCCGCCCGAGGTGATGAGATCCGCCTGCTCGCGGACATGGCCGTAGGCGAAGCGGTTGCCGTAGCGGGAGGGGACGACGGGAGAGCGGCCGAACAGGCGCACCTGTCCGCCATGGGTATGGCCCGAGAGCGTGAGCGCGATCCGCGGCGGCACCTGCGGAAAGATGTCGGGCTCGTGTGCCAGCAGGATCGCGGGCGCGCCGTCGGGGATCTTCGCCAGCGTGCCGGTCAGGTCGTCGAGGCCGATGCGGGGGTGGCCATGGCGCTTGCGACCCGGCAGGAGCGCGAGCTGGTCGCCGAGGCCGGCGAGCCAGACCGTGTGACCTTTGACCGAGAGCGGCAGCGCGTCGTTCTCCAGCACGGGGATACCGACGCGCCGAAGCGCCTCGCCCGCGATCGTCGGGCCGGCACCACGGGCCTGCGCCGTCTTGTCCTCCCACCAATCGTGATTGCCGAGGATAGCGTAGGTGCCGAGCGGTGCCGCGAGTTGTCCGAGCACGGGCGCCCACTCGGCGGCGTCCACGTAGCGCGTGACGACCCGCATGCCGGCGACGTAGTCACCGAGCAGCACGATCACGTCGCCCTGGAGGGCGTTGGCTGCCGCGACGATGCCGGCGATGCGCGCGGTCGACATCCAGGGCTCGCAGGCATGGATGTCGGCCAGCGCGACGATCCGCAGGGTCAGGCCCTCCGGCCAGGGGCCGATCGGCTTCAAGCGGTAGCGCGTCACCGCGAGCCGCATCGGCTCGATGCCGACTGCATAGGCGCCCGTCCCCGCCCCGGTCAGCGCCGTCGCGCCGAGCCCGATCAGCACCGTCCGTCGCGTGACGGAAACGGGGCTTCGGCCCTCACGCATCCGGGTCGTCGCTGCCGCCGAACAGGCCGAACTGCGAGCCGGGATCGCGCTGGGGTTCGGCAAAGCCCATGTGCCGGAAGGCGTGCGGCGTCAGCACCCGCCCGCGCGGGGTGCGCTGCACGAAGCCCATCTGCAGCAGGTAGGGCTCGATGATGTCCTCGATCGCGTCGCGCGGCTCGGAGAGGGCCGCGGCGATGGTCTCGATCCCGACCGGGCCGCCGCCGAACGAGGCGGCGATCAGGGTGAGATACTTGCGATCCATCACGTCGAGGCCGACGGGATCGACATCGAGCATCTGCAGCGCCCGGTCGGCGATGGCGCGGCTCACCGTTGTCGCGTCCTCGACGATGGCGAAGTCGCGCACCCGGCGCAGCAGGCGCCCGGCGATGCGCGGAGTGCCGCGGGCCCGCTTGGCGATCTCGTTGGCGCCCTCCTCCGACATGCCGAGGCCGAGCACCCGCGCGCCGCGGCGGACGATGAGTTCCAGTTCGTCGATCTCGTAGAATTCGAGGCGGATCGGGATGCCGAAGCGGTCCCGCAGCGGAGTGGTGAGCAGGCCCGCGCGGGTGGTGGCGCCGACGAGGGTGAATTTCGGCAGCTCGATCTTTACCGAGCGGGCGGCCGGGCCTTCGCCGATGATGAGGTCGAGCTGGTAATCCTCCATCGCGGGATAGAGGATTTCTTCCACCGCCGGGTTGAGCCGGTGGATCTCGTCGATGAACAGGACGTCGCGCTCCTCCAGATTGGTGAGCTGCGCTGCCAGATCGCCGGCCTTGGCGATCACCGGGCCGGAGGTCGAGCGGAAATTGACCCCGAGTTCACGGGCGACGATCTGCGCCAGCGTCGTCTTGCCGAGGCCCGGCGGGCCGACGAACAGGACGTGATCGAGGGCCTGGCCGGTCTTCTTGGCGGACTCGATGAAGATCTGCATGTTGGCGCGCGCCGCCCGCTGCCCGATGAACTCGGAGAGGCTCAAGGGGCGGATCGACTGGTCGGCGTCGTCCGGCCGGCGCTCGGGGTTCAGCAGGGTCTTGCCGGGCTTGGAGGGTCTGTCTTCGCTCACGGGGGTCTCGCGGGGCGTCGGCCGAATGGCTCTCGCAAAACGCCCGCTGCGCCGTCGCCCCGAGGGGAAACGGCCGGCGGCGGGGCGTCTCGTGAGGGATTCCAACCTCGCGTTTTGCACATCCTGCACGCCCGCACCACCGCGGCAGATCAGTCCGCTCCAGGGCAATCGCTCGAACGCGATCACCCTGGTTTCTGGCTGGTCTCAGTCGCCGGCGCCCGCCCCCGCGGGCTTATGCTTCGCTCCGCTCGAAACTTTCCGGGGCTGACGCCCCAAAAGCCCCGCTCCGCGCGGCGCACTTCGCGCCGTAAGTCCGCTCACGCGGCTTCGAGCGATCGCCATGCGGTCTGATCTGGCATGGCTTGCGTGCTTCGGCACACGCCGTGGGCGAGGCGGTGAGCGAGTTGGTAACCAACCCCGCCGATGATCGGGCCGTGCACCCGATGAGATCCGCGATGCCGAATGTTATCCCCGCCCTGCGCAGGCCCCGCCGCGCCCGGCTCATCGGCGGCACCGGAGCCGCCCTCGCCCTATTGCTCGCCGCCCCGCTCCGGGCAGAGCCCGTCCCGGATCCGCAGCCCGATTCGCGGATCAACCTGCGGATCGAGCCGAAGGCCGAGGCCGCGCCGGAGCCGAAGCGCGAGCTGAGGGCCGATCCGAAGCCGGAGCCCAAAGTCGACTCGAAGCTCGATCCGAAGCCTGACCCGAAAACAGCGCCGAAACTGGAGCGCCCGACCGCCGACACGGTGGCGGTTCCGGCCGACGCACCCCCGGCCAAGAAGGTGTCGCGGGAATTGCCGCCGGTCGTCTATGCCCGCGTGTCCGAGGATCCGCTGCCGAGCTACACCGCGCAGACCTTCGTCGACACGATGCGCGCCGCCGAGCGCTACCAGGTCTACGCCGAGGCCGGCGGCTGGAAGACGCTGCCCGCCGACTTCGCCCCGAAGCCCGGCGACAGCCACGCTGCCATCCCCTCGCTGCGCCATCACCTCACCCTGACCGGCGACCTTCCCGCCGACGCGCCGCCGTCCGACCGCTTCGATCCGCCGCTGGTGGCGGCCGTGAAGTCGTTCCAGGCCCGCCACGGCCTGCCGGATGCCGGCATCTTCGGCCGGCTGACGCTGAACGCCCTCAACGTGCCGGCCGACGTGCGGCAGCGGCAATTGCGCGCCTCGGCGCAGCGGCTGATGGGGTCGAGCTTCGGCTTCGGCGAACGCTACGTGACCGTGAACATCCCCTCCGCCACTGTGGAGGCGGTGGAGAACGGCGCGGTCACCCGCCGCTACGTCGCCGTGGTCGGCTCGCCCGACAAGCAGACGCCCGCGGTCGAGACCCGCATCACCGATGTGAACCTCAATCCGACCTGGACCGTGCCCGTCTCGGTGATCAAGAACGAGATCATCCCGACGATGCGCAAGAATCCGGGCTATCTCACCAAGAACCGCATCCGCATCCTCGGCCCCGGCGGCGTCGAGGTCGATCCGAATGCGATCGACTGGAACACGCAGAAGGCCACCAACTACACGCTGCGCCAGGATTCCGGCCTCGACAACTCGCTGGGCCAAGTGCGCATCGACATGCCGAACCGCCACGCGATCTACATGCACGACACCCCGTCGAAGTCGCTGTTCGCCGGTTCGGTGCGCTTCCACTCGCATGGCTGCGTGCGCGTCGGTCAGGTGAAGGAGTTCGCCGCTTGGCTGCTTCAGGGCACTGAGGGACCGAACGGGTCGGGCTCCGCTTGGGGCCCGATCGAGATCGAGACCGCCATCGCCGTTGGTGAGCGGCGCGATGTGAAGCTTGTGAAGCCGACGCCGGTCGCCTTCGTCTACATGACCGGCTACGCGACCTCGGACGGCCGGGTGCATTTCCGCGACGACATCTACGGCCTCGACACGCCACCCGCGCCGGCCGCGGCGACGCCGCCCGCCCCCGACGTGACGACCACCGGTGCCATCACGCCCCGCGCGGCGCCGGCACCCCGCCCGGCCGCACCGGGCGTCGCCGCGCCGCGTCCCCTGCCGCCCACGGCGCAGGGTGCACCCGTCAAGCCGGCGGCGGCCAAGCCCGCACCGGTCGGAGCCGCGCCCGTTCCGGCGCCCGCAACCGCCCTGCCCGCTCCGCCGAAACCGCAGGCCCGGAAAGCCGCGCCGCCCGCCCGTGGGCCGGAGAGCGAGCCGGTGCCAATGCCGCCCGGCCTCGTCGGCGGGCGGGGCTGAGGCGCCCCGGCGGCGTCGCGTCCCATCCAAAGCAGCGCTGCCATGCGGAGCGGAACAAAGCTTCCCGCTTCCTCATTCTGCCGATCGAGTGCCGGCGCGGTTGTCGCCCGTCTGAATTCGATTGCAGAGTTTTAAGGATACCGCCCATGGCTAAAGCGAAGCTGCGCGTCCCCAGTGACCGGCTCAACACCCCGACCGATCTCGACCCGAACGACGTCAAGAAGATCTCCGAGGGCTTGACCGTTCTCCTGTCGGATCTCTTCGCGCTCTATATCAAGACCAAGAATTTCCACTGGCATGTCAGTGGGCCGAATTTCCGCGACTATCACCTGCTGCTCGATGAGCAGTCCGAGCAGATCTTCGCGATCATCGACGCCGTGGGCGAGCGCGCCCGCAAGATCGGCGGTACGACCCTTCGCTCCCTCGGACAGGCCGAGCAGCTCAAGCGCGTTCCCGACAACAACGCGGACTACGTGAGCCCGCTGGAGATGCTCAAGGAACTGCGCGACGACAACAAGGCGCTGACCGCCAACATGCGCGAGCTGCACAGCGTCACCGACGAGGCCAACGACGTCTCCACCACGAGCCTCTTGGAAGAGTGGATCGATCAGTCCGAGGAGCGCACGTGGTTCCTCTACGAGTCGACCCGCGAGGCGACCGACAGCGGCCACTGAGCCTTTTCTCGCTACCGAGGGACCGCCGATCCGAGAGGGTCGGCGGTTTTTCTTTGTCTATGCAGCCGCACGCGACATGCGACGGCTATCCCCCGACGGTCAGCGTCGCCTTCACGAGGCTCGGGTCGTCCGGGACCGCTTTCTCCACGAAGCCGAGGTGGCGGCAGACGGCTCGCATCGGCCGGTTCTCGGCCAGCACGCTGCCCTCGACCACGGCGATGCCCTCGGCCCTGGCCCAATCGATCATCATCCGCATGAGGGCAGCCCCGAGGCCGGTGCCCTTGATGTCGGAACGCACGAGGATCGCGAACTCGCCCGTGTCGTGGTTGGCGTTGGCGTGAAGGCGGACGGCGCCGAGCATGCGCCGGTCCTCCTCCGCCGCATCGTCGAGGGCGACGAAGGCGATGGCACGGGAGTAGTCGAGCTGGGTCAGCCGGGCGAGGAAGGCATGGCTGAAATCCCGCACCGGCGCGAAGAAGCGCAGGCGCACGTCCTCGGGGTCCACCTGCGCGAAGAAGGCGCGGAACATGTCCTCGTCGTCGGGCCGGACCGGCCGGACATGCACGCACCGCTCTCCGACCTCGATCCGCCGCTCCCAATCGGACGGATAGGGGCGGATCGCGAAGCGCGGGTGCCAGTTGCCGCGGCGGCGCTCCGGCGGGCTCGGCTCCGGCGCGATGCGTACCCGCGCGTCGAGGGCGACCGCGCCGTCGGCGTCTGCCAGCAGAGGGTTGATGTCGAGTTCGCGCACCGCCGGCAGGTCGGCGGCGAGTTGGGCGAGTTTCACCAGCAGCAGGGCGATGGCCGGCAGATCCGCCGCCGGCACGTCGCGATAGGCTTCGAGACGGCGGGCCACGCGGGTGCGGCCGATCAATTCGCTCGCCAGGGCTAGATCGAGCGGCGGCAGCGCCAGGGCCCGGTCGTCGATGACCTCGACCGCCGTGCCGCCGCGTCCGAACACGACCACGGGCCCGAAGACCGGATCTTCGGCGAGGCCCGCGATCAGCTCACGCCCCTGCGGCCGGCGCAGCATCGGCTGAACGGCAAAGCCCGCCACTCGCGCGTCGGGGCGCAGTTCCCGGACGCGCGCGATCATGGCGTGGGCCGCCTCCCGCACGTCGGCTTCCGAGGTGAGGCCGAGGCGGACCCCGCCGACTTCGGATTTGTGCACTACGTCCGGTGAGACGAGCTTGAGCACCACCGTGCCGCCGCCCGCGATCAGTGGCCACGCCGCCGCCGCAGCCCCGTCGGGATCCGGCGCCAAGGTGACGGGCACCGAGACGATCCGGTAGGCAGTCAACAGCTCGGTCACTGCGTAGGGGTCGAGCCAGGTGCGCCCTTCGGCCAGCGCTTCGTCCACGATGCGGCGCGCGGCGGCGACGTCCGGCGTGAACTCGCGCGGCAGGGCGTCCGGCGTACGCATCAGGTCGTTCTGCGCCTCGCGGTAGCGCACGAGGTGCAGGAAGCCCTCCACCGCGTCGGCATCGGTAGCAAAGAGCGGGATCTTGGCGTCGGCGTAGATCGCGCGGATCGCCTCGTCCTCGCCGATCGAGACCGCGAAGACCGGTTTGCGGCGTCCCGCCGAACGCGCCTTGGCGACGGCGCCGGCCACGGTCTCGGCGACCTCACGGCTGGCCGCCCGCGCGGTCGGCACATGGATCGAGACGATCGCGTCGCTGTCGCGTCCGGCGAGCAGCGGTTCCAGGGCACCGACGTAATCGCCCGGCACCGCATCGATGCCGAGATCGAGCGGGTTGGCCTGCCGGCCGTGCCGCACAGGGGCCAGGCAGTCCTGCGTTGCCGGTGCGGGCTCCGCCAGCGTGCCGCCGAGGTCGGCCAGCCGGTCGGCGGCGAGCGCGCCGATGCCGCGCCCGTTGGAGACGATCATCAGCCGGTTGCCGGGGAAGGGCCGCTGGCGCCCCAGGGTCTCGACGGCGGAAAACATGGCATCGAGCCCGTCCACCGCGAGCAGGCCGGCGCGACGGAAGGCGGCCTCGTAGACGGCGCCGGGCCGGGCGAGCGCGCCGGTATGCGTCTCCGGCCGGCGGCCGGGCGCATCGTGGCGCCCGGTGCGCAGCACCACGACCGGCTTGGCGCGGGCCGCCGCCCGGGCTGCGGTGAGGAATTTCCGCGCATCCGTGATGTGGTGCAGGGACAGGATGATCGCGCGGGTGTGGAAATCCTCGGCGAAGTGGTCGAGGCAGTCGGCGATGTCGATGTCGGCGGAGCGGCCCAGCGTCATCACCGCGGAGAAGCCGACCCCGTGCCGCCATCCCCATTCGGCGATGGCCGAGGCGACGGTGCCGGATTGCGAGATGAGGGCGAGATCGCCGGGCTTCGGCGGACGGGCGAGCAGGCTCGCGTTGAGGCTGCGTGCTGGGACGCTCAGGCCGACGCTGTCGGGCCCGATCAGCCGTAATCCGTGCCGCCGTGCTGCCGCGTGGGCGGCGCCGGCCGGGGCCGCCTCGCCGACGCCGAGATGGGCGGACAGGATCACCGCCGCGGCGGCGCCGATCTGCCCCGCCTCCTCGACGATGCCCGGCACCGCCGCCGGGGGTGTCGCGATCATTACGAGGTCGGGCGCCTGGGGGATGTCGGCAAGGCGCGGGCTGCACGCCAATCCATCGACGCTGGTCTCGCGCGGATGGACCGGAACGATGTCGCCGGTGAATCCGCCTGCGCGTAGGCCGTCGATGATCGCCCGGCCGACGGAGCCGGGTCGGTCGCCCGCTCCGACCACGGCGATGCGGCGCGGGGCGAGCAGAGCCTCGAATCGATAGGTGCTCATGGGCCGCCTATAACATTTCAAGGCTCGAGGCCGAGCGTCAAACCGCCGTCTGATGGAGCAGATCGACCGCAATCGGCGCGACGGAGCCGCATATGAAGCGCGTAGAGCGAGTACACCTCTGTCCAATACGCGTGTTCGGCGAGCGTTCCTGCCGCCTCAGGCGGCGGGCATCCTCAGCCGGCGGTCCCGGTCCGGCTCCCCCTGGCCCGGTTTCACCCGGCCGCTCCTGCGGATAGTGTCACGGATCGGTTCCGGCGATTGCCGGTGCAATCGCGCCCGACAACGCCCGTTCCCTGCGCGTGCCCCCGCATCGCAGGATCGATCCGCCCTCAGAGGAGTAGCCCGTGCCGACTTTCGCGACCCGTCAAGCGATGGTCGAGGCGATGCGCCGGATGCTCGATCTCGGCCTCAGCCAGGGAACCTCGGGCAACCTCTCCGTCCGAACCGGAAGCGGCTTTCTCGTGACGCCCTCCGGGATTCCGGCGGAGCAGCTCAGCCCCGATGACCTCGTCCCCATGGATTTCGACGGGCATTGGGACCATCCGCTGGCCCCCTCCTCCGAGTGGCGCTTCCATCGGGACATCCTGGCGGCCCGGCCCGAGATCGGCGCCGTCGTCCACGCCCATCCCCCCTACGCGACCGGTTTCGCGATCTGTGGACGGGAGATCCCGGCGGTGCATTACATGATCGCGATGGCCGGCGGCCCGACCATCCGTTGCGCCCCCTACGCGCCCTACGGCACGCAGCGCCTCTCGGATTTCGCCCTCGACGCCCTCGAAGGCCGCAGCGCCTGCCTGCTTGCCAACCACGGCATGATCGCCACGGGTCCGAACCTGTCGAAGGCGATGTGGCTCGCCGTCGAAGTCGAGGCCCTGTGCCGCCAATATGCGATCGCGTTGCAGGTCGGCGCCCCGGTGGTGCTGTCCGATGCCGAGGTCGCCGAGACGGTCGAGCGATTCAAGTCCTATGGCCCTCGTGAGAAATCCGGGCATTGAGTTTTTGCATACAGCGATTTCGATTGGCCTTGATGCAGAATGGTTTGAATTTTGTTTGATGAAATGGGTTTTGATTATAATTCTGGTATCAAAATAGCCTTCGGTAATACATAATAACTTTCGATCTGAGATATGATAACTGAAATTTCTACCGATAAGCGTGGGAATAGAGTATTTTTTTGATTTTCAAACTCGTGTTTTCCTTCATGTTCTCAGATATATATTTCAAATGCCGGCGTTTTGAACCTTTTTGAGCTTGGATTTTTGCAGTCGCCGCCGAATCTGGCGCGACGTTCCCGAGCGGTACTCTCCCACCGGTCTGCGTAATGATCCCGTCTTGCAATTCGGAATTATACCGTATGTCGGGGGTTTTCATGGAGTTCGTAATACGACTTTTATCGCAATAGCCGTGTCAAACGGGCGAAAGTTCAATTGATTTTTGGAAGACGCTCAAATTCCATCTTGCAGCCGGACCCATCAAAGGTTAAGTCCTGGGTCATTCAGCGCAGTCGCACCGTGCTAGGCAATGATGGCGTCTTCGTTATGGCGCTCGTTGCAGTTCGTCGTTTGCAGATATCGGAAGGGATATTGAGGATGTCGCTTGAGGATGGCTCCGCTGGCGATCACGTGGCCTTGGTTGTCGATATCGTGTCGGCCTATGTCGGGAATAACTCCCTGGCAGTCGGGGAACTGCCCGGGCTGATCACGTCGGTTCATGGTGCGCTGGCACACTTATCGAATAAGCCGAGTGAACCTGAAGAACCGGCCCCGACGCCGGCTGTGTCGATCCGGCGTTCGATCCAGCAGGATTTCCTCATTTGCCTCGAAGACGGCAAAAAGTTCAAATCGCTCAAGCGGCATCTGCGGACGCGCTACAATCTCTCGCCGGACGAGTACCGCGCGCGCTGGAACCTGCCGGACGACTATCCGATGGTCGCTCCAAGCTACGCCGCGACCCGCTCGGAACTGGCCCGGACTATGGGCCTCGGCCAGCAGCGCCGGAAGTGGCCCTCCAAGACGGCGCCAGAGACAATCGCCGAACCAGCGGCCGAACCGGCCCCTGAGACCAGCGCCTCGGCGCCGCGTCGCCGTGGTCGGGCCCGCTCCGCGGACGCGGTCTGAGCGCATCGCGCCGACCGACCTTGTAGAAGGCCGGGCCGCCAGCGATCGCCCGGCCTCCGAGCGGCGTGTTTGCGCCGAAGCCGCTTATCCACACGCGATGCGGCTGCGCTCCGTCGGCGAGGGCAGGATCAAGCCTCGGCGTTAGAAGTCGGGCAACCGCTCGGCGGGAACAGTTCCTGCGAAGTCCGGCATCGTCCTGGTCTTTCGCGGGAGACATGATGTCCGGCCGGTCGACCATCGCCACGCGCCTGTTCTGGACCGTCGTCCTCGGGGGTGGCGCCGCCATCCGTTATGGAGCGCCGGCTCTCGCCGCCACGGGAACGGTCTGCCTCGCGATCCTCCTCCATCGCCTCGACCGGCCGCGCCGCTTCCGCGCGCTCGTGCGTCACATCGCCCGGCGCCACGCCGCGACGCTCGCCCTGCGACGGCGGCAGGAGCGCTTCCTCGACGCCTACGGCAACACGATCGAGGACGGCTGGGTGCGCGAGCGCGAGTACTTCGTCGAGCGCACCGTCCTGCCGCTCGTCGAGGAGCGCGGCTTTTCCGATTACGCAGAACCGCGCTTCGATGAGATGGTGGAGATCGTCGAGCGGGTGGCCTGCGCGCACGAATTGCCCGACGAAATGGAGACGCCGGAAGACGGAATCGCCTACGAGCGATACTGCGCCGAACTTCTGGGCGAGGCGGGCTGGGATGCCCGGCCCACGGGGGCGAGCGGCGACCAGGGATGCGACGTGATCGCCGAGAAGGCGGGCCTGCGCCTGATCGTGCAGTGCAAGCGCTACGGCCGCCCGGTCGGCAACGCGGCGGTGCAGGAGGTTGCGGCCGCCGCCCTCCACTGGTCGGGCGACATGGCGGCCGTGGTCTCGAATGCCGGCTTCACGCCCGCGGCCCGCAAGCTCGCCGGCACCACCGGCGTCCTGCTGCTTCACCACGACGACCTCGCGACCCTGGCGCCAGCCCGCCGGGCCGGCCGCCGTGTGCTGGCGGCCAGGCGCTGAGCCTACTCCGCCGGCACGGGCCGGCTGACGGGCCGGGCGGGCAGCGCGACGGCCTTGCGCCGAACCGAAAGGCGCGCCGCGCGCTTGCGCCACCAGATCACCACGCCGGTGACCGACAGCATCGCGACGACGAGCCCCATGAACGAGATCAGGATGCGGCCGGGCAGGCCGAGGATGCGGCCCGAATGCACCGGGAACTGCGCCTGCACGAAGATGTCGGCGGCGGTGCCGACCCAGGGTTGGCGGTCGCCGATCACCCGGCCGTCCCCACCGTCGAAATAGATCGCCGCCGGGCCGACGCCCGCGGCGCCGTGGTCGTCGCCGGGCTCGAAGAAGCGGGCGGTGTAGAAGCCCTGCATCGGCGCGTAGGCGAGCGCTCCGACCGGTTCCTTCCAGCCCCGGCGCTGCCCCTCCGCCTGTGCCGCCTCCAGGATGCGGGCATAATCCACCCCCGGCTCGATCGGCTTGAGCGGCGAGACGAAGGGGCGGGTGTTCGACGGGTCGGGCGTCACCTGCGAGACGCTCGACATCAGCGGCAGGAACACCTCACGGTAGAGGTTGAGCGAGAACGCCGTAAAGGCGAGCACGAACAGCAGCGCGAAGGTCCAGAGGCTGAAGGCGCGGTGCAGATCGAAGGTCACGCGGTAGGGGCTACCCGCGGTCTTCACCTTCCAGGCGGGCTTCCAGCGCGACCACCAGCCCCGGCCGAGCTGCCGCTCGACCGCCGCCGGGCGCTCCGGGTTGGCGGGTTTGCGCACCGGCAGCGTCAGGTAGAAGCCGACGAAGGAATCGAGCATCCAGACGACGGCGACGATCCCGAGCAGCCAGATGCCCCAGCGCTCCTCGCCCCACATCTCCGGCAGGTGCAGGGAGTAGTGCAGCTTGTACAGGAACGAGATCAGCGTCTCGCGGGTGATCGGCCAGACCTGACCCCATTCCCGCCGGCCGAGTTCGGCCCCGGTGACGGGATCGAGGAAGACCTGATTGTAGCCGAGCTTGTGCAGGCCGCCGGTCGCGGCATCGACCCGCGGCATCACGAACAGGGACAGCGACTCGCCGGCCTCAGCTGCGAGCGGGAGATAGGCGACGCGGGCGCGTGGATCCCGGGCCTCGAAGTGCCGCGCGAGGTCGAGGGCGGGGATCGCCGCACCGCGGCTCTCGACCGTGTGCAGATGCGGGTTCAGCCAATCGTCGAGTTCGTGGTCCCAGGAGATCACCGCGCCGGTGAGCCCCGCCACGAGCAGGAAGGCCGCGATCGTCAGACCGGCCCAGCGGTGGAGAAGGACGAAAACGGAGCGCGCCATCAACCCTCGAGCCTCTTTCCGCGACGGTGCAGCCGACGTCGGAGAAGGAAAGGCGATCCGGCCCTCGGACGAACGAGCCCCGGTCCGGTCAGTGCCTTGTGCGGGCCCTCATGCCTGCGCGGTGAGGGCGAACCCGTCGATAACGGTTGCCACCTCGATGCGCCACCCCTTGGGCGCCCCTTGGCCAACCCTTTGGCCGCCCCTTGAATCGTGGGTGACACGATCACGCGTGAAGATCCGGTAAAGGCCGGCCGGGCGTGCTTCGGCTGGTTTAACAACCCTTAAACCCGCCGCATTTACTGTCTCTGACGCAAGGGGGCGACCCGCCGTGCCGCAGGGCCAGCCGGCGCGTCCGAGGGGATCGATCCGGCGGAATACCGACGCGCGGATCCCGAGCAGGGGAGCACGGTCGCGGGAGGCAAGATCCTTCGAGGACAAGACTCCTTCGAGGATCGGCAGCCCCGGACGCATGGAACGCATGGCGCAGTCTCGCGGACGCAAACCACGCAGCGAACCCACCTTCGATATCCCGGAGGGGAGCGAGCCGGGCCGCCTCGACGTGCGCCTGTCGCGCAACGACCGGTCGGCGGGTGGGCAGCGGGCTTCGGCCGGCCGCCCGACCTCGGCGCCGAAAGCGCGTGCGCGCAAGGCCTCCGGCGGCGGCAGCGGCCGGCGCCCGCCGCGGCGGCGCTCCTGGCTCGGCCGTCTGGTCTATGCCGGCGTCGTCCTCGGCATCTGGGTGGCGATCGGGCTGGCCGGCCTCATCGCCTATCACGCCTCGCAATTGCCGCCGATCGACCAGCTCGCGGTTCCGAAGCGCCCGCCCAACATCGCGATTCTCGCCAGCGACGGCAGCCTGCTCGCCAACCGGGGCGAGACCGGTGGCCGCGTCGTCTCGATCAAGGAATTGCCGCCCTACCTGCCGCGCGCCTTCGTCGCGATCGAGGACCGGCGGTTCTACGACCATTTCGGCATCGATCCCGTGGGCATCGCCCGCGCGATCACCCAGAACCTGACCCGGCGCGGGGTGGCGCAGGGCGGCTCGACGCTGACCCAGCAGCTCGCCAAGAACCTGTTCCTCACCCCGGAACGGTCGGCATCGCGAAAAATCCAGGAAGCGATCCTGGCGCTGTGGCTGGAGCACAAATACTCGAAGGACGAGATCCTCGAACTCTACCTCAACCGGGTCTATTTCGGTGCCGGCGCCTACGGCGTCGAGGCCGCGGCACAGCGCTATTTCGGCAAGCCCGCTAAGAACGTGACCCTGGCGGAAGCCGCTATGCTCGGCGGCCTCGTGCAGGCACCCTCGCGGCTTGCCCCCAACCGCAACCTGAAGGCGGCGCAGGCTCGCGCGGCCCAGGTGCTCGCGGCGATGGAAGAGCTGGGCTTTGCCAAAAGCGCCGACGCGAAGGTCGCGCTGGCCCAGCCGGCCCGGCCCGCCTCGACCCGCGGCGGCGGCTCGCCGAACTACGTCGCCGACCTCGTGATGGATGTCCTCGACGACTTCCTGCCGAAGTTCGACGAGGACATCGTCGTCGCCACCACCGTCGATGCGAGCATGCAGACGGCCGGCGAGAAGGCGCTCACCGACGAACTCAACGCGAAGGGCGGCCGCTACAACGTCGCTCAGGGCGCGCTCGTCTCGATGCGGCCGGACGGGGCGATCCGCGCCCTCGTCGGCGGGCGCGACTACGCGCAGAGCCAGTTCAACCGCGCCACCACCGCCAAGCGCCAGCCGGGCTCCGCCTTCAAGCCCTTCGTCTACCTCGCGGCGGTCGAGCGCGGCCTGACCCCCGACACGATGCGTGAGGACGCGCCCGTGCGGATCGGCAACTGGGCGCCGGAGAACTACTCGCACAATTATCGCGGCGCGGTTTCCTTGCGTGAGGCGCTTGCGCTCTCGCTCAACACGGTGGCGGTGAAACTCGGCCAGGAGGTCGGCCCGAAGGCGGTGGTGCAGACCGCCCAGCGGCTCGGCATCTCGTCCTCGCTCCAGGCCAACGGCTCGATCGCGCTCGGCACCTCGGAGGTGACGCCGCTCGAACTCGTGGGCGCCTACTGCGCCTTCGCCAATGGCGGCACCGGCGTGATTCCCTACGTCATCGCCAGCATCAAGAGCACCACCGGCAAGGTGCTCTACAAGCGCGGCGAGGGCGGGCTCGGCCGCGTCATCGACCCCAACGCCGTCGGCATGATGAACGCCATGATGCACGACGTCTTCACCATGGGCACGGCAAAGAAGGCCGAGATCCCCGGCTGGGAGCTGGCCGGCAAGACCGGCACCAGCCAAGAGTTCCGCGATGCGTGGTTCGTCGGCTACTCCGCCACCCTGGTAACCGGGGTCTGGCTCGGCAACGACGACGGCGAGCCGACCAAGCGCGCCTCGGGCGGCAGCCTGCCGGTGGAGATCTGGAAGGCCTACATGACCACGGCACTCAAGGGCGAGAAGCCGGTGGGCCTGCCGGGCATGAACCGCTGGCGGGCGCCGCGGCCCGAGGCGCAGCCTGAGCGCGATTCCGGCCCCGGCGGCCTGATCGGCGCGCTGCTCGGCGAGCCGGAGCAGACGGCCTCCGCCCTCCCCCCGCGCTCGGTTCCGCGAGGGCGCGGTCCGAGCCGGGACGATCGCAACTTCCTCGAGAAGCTGTTCGGGGTCGGCGAGTAGCTGCTGCCTGATTCACCCGATGGGAGCGGGTAATCCCTCCCGTCGGGCGGCGGCTGACGAAAAATCGGGCGCGGCCTGACCCGAGCATGCGGCCGTGCGCCACATTCGCGCCACGTTGCAGGCATGACCCTCCGACAGTCGGGAGAGGACCGCGGCCTTCGCCCGCACCTCCTGATTGCCGACGGAAGGAGCCTCCGTGTCGACCCGCCTGCCCGACCGTTGCCCGCATGGCCCTGTGGCCTCCGCGAACGGGCCGGGCGCATCCTTCTCCGCCGGCCGCCGGAGCCCGATCTGATGCTGCCGCACCATCGCTGGTTCTGGCTTCTCATCCTGCTCGCCGCGGGCGGCGCCGGGCTGCTCTACAACGTCATTTTCGCGGGTGGTGCGAGCCCGGCGGCCGGCTTTACCTACGGCCTGTGTGTCGGTGTCTCGGCGCTGGCCTTCGACCGGGGCGTGCTGCTGGCGGGCGTCCAGTCGCGCATTCGGCGCCTGCCCGCCGGGCTCTACGTCGTCGCGGCGGAACTCTCCTACGTGGCGATGATCGTCGTCGGCAACGCGCTCGGCGGCTTCGTCGTCTGGCTGCTCGGCCTGACCGGCGACAGCCTGGAGGAGGCGGTGCGCACCACGCCGCGGGTGCTCGCCTACGCGCTGGCCGTCTCGGCCCTGCTCGTCTTCGTCATCCGCATGCGCGACCTGATCGGCGGCGAGGTCTTCATCAACTTCCTCGTCGGGCGCTATCATCGCCCAGTGGAGGAGGAGCGCATCTTCCTGTTCCTCGACGTGGTCGGATCGACCGCCTTCGCCGAGACCCACGGCGACCTGCGGGCGCAGGAATATCTCAGCGCCGTCTTCGCGACGCTCGCCGAGCCGGTGCGCCGGTTCTACGGCTCGACCGACGACTATATATCGGCGATCTGGCCATGATCACCTGGCCGATGGAGCGCGGCCTGAAGGATGCGCGCTGCGTCGAGTGCCTGTTCGCGGTGCGCGAGCGCATCGAGGCGGAGGCGGAGGGCTGGGAAGCCCGCTTCGGTACCGTGCCGCGCCTGCGGGCAGGCCTGCATGGCGGCCCGGTGGTGACGGCCGAAGTCGGGGTCGATCGGCACAAGATCGCCTATTTCGGCGACGCCGTGAATGTCGTCGCCCGCGTCGAGGCTTTGTGCCGCCCGCTCGGCGTCGATACCTTGATCTCCGAGGATCTGCTGAAGCGGCTGCCGCGGCTGCCGGAGGGCGTCGTGGTGAAACCGCTCGGCACCCACGCCCTGCGCGGGCGCGGGCAGCCCCTCGCCGTCGCGACCCTCGAACGCAACGGAACCGCCGCATTGGCCGAGGCCACGGCGCCGCGGATCGCCGCCGCGCCGTAGGACGGGCGAACCCGCCGGTCAGCCGACCCGCAGCAGCAGCAGGATCGACGCGATCGTCATGACCGCGAACGTCGCAAGAATGCCGCCGCCCCGGCAGGCGAACTGGCGCGGCGAGTTCGTGGGGGGCGAACATCCCGATCGGATGCAGGATGCGCGCGATCACCAGCACGATCAGCAGGCCCTGAACCCAGCCATGGGAGCCGCCGCCCGCCTCGTAGAGCGCGATCAGCAGCAGGGTCAGCGGCACGTATTCCTGGAAGTTGCCGTGCGAGCGGATGCGCCGCTGGAGCGCGTCCTGCCCGCCATCGCCGAACAGGACGTTGCCGGTCACCCGGCCGCCGATCACCCATCCGGTCAGTCCGGCATAGATCAGGCCCAGAATCGCGGCGTAGAAGGCCGTGGTGGTCGGAAAAATCACAGGCAAAAACCTCGGATCGGAGGACGACCCGCCATGGGGCGGATGTCGTTGGCGCTTCGCAAGATAGGATTATCAGCGCCGTGTTCCGCCCATACGGGCGATCACGAAGGCGTATTCCCGGCGCGGCACTCGCCGACGGGCCCTGCACGCTGCTCGGCGCGGCGGGCGATGGGATGACATTAAGCATTCTACCGAAAGGTGTCGTCGGCCTTCTGCGAGAGGTGATGCACTAGGGTACCGCTCGGCGACTCGGCCGGTCTGCGGAGCGTGGCCCGGCGAGAGGGCCGTTCAGGGGGATGTCAGTGGGCGGCAAGCTGATCGCGGTGGCGAACATGAAGGGCGGGGTCGGCAAGACCACCACCGTGGTCATGCTCGCCGAGGCGCTGGCCGCCGACGGGGCGCGGGTGCTCGTGGTCGATCTCGACCCGCAGGCGAGCGTGTCGGTCTGCCTCGCGGGGGATACGTTGCTCGGCGAGATGATCGTCCGCGGGCGCACGCTGGAGGCCTATCTCGCCCTCAAGCTCATCACCCGCCACAAGCCCGATCTCTCCGCCCGCATCCAGCCCGGCGTGAGCCTGACCACCCACAAGAACGCGCCGCTCGCGCTCTCGCTGCTGCCGTCCGGCCCGCATCTGCGGCTGGTGGAGCGGGAGATCATCTACGAGCTGACCGAGCGAAAATTCTCGATGCACGCCATCGACGAGAAGCTGTGGAAAGTCTTTCACGACGACTTCGTGCCGCTGGCGCGGCATTACGACTACGTCTTCTTTGACTGCGCGCCGGGTATCTCGCCGATCACCGAGGTGGCGGTGCGCGCCGCCGACCTCGTTCTCGTCACCTCGATCCCCGACTTTCTCTCGACCTACGGGCTCAATGCCTTTGTCGAGACGATCTGGCGGCGCTCCAGCCGGCAGGCGAGCCATATCGCCCCGAAGAGCGCACCCTACGTCCTCGTCACCCGCTTCCAGGCCCAGGTGCGCCAGCATCAGCGAACCCTGGCCCGGCTCCAGGCGGAGGCGCGGGCCGAGGATGCCGGCTTCCATTTGCTCGAAACCCGCATTCCTCAGGCGGCGGCGCTCGCCGACGCGCTGGTCCCGGCCGACGGGGCGCCCCCGACCTTCTCCGCCAAGTACGGCGCCCATGTCCCCAACGTGCTGATCCCGCTGGTCGCGGAAGTGAAGGAAATCCTCCATGGCCCTTGATGTCGATGGCTATGCCGTGTTGCAGGCGATGGCCTCCGCGCCGGAAGCGTTTCCCGACATCCGCACCGAGATTCCCAAAGCCGCCCGTGCCCTCGTCGTGAAGCAGCTCAAGGCCCGGGCCTTGCGCGTGGCATCGCTGCGTCTGATCCGCGAGGTGCTGGGCAGCGAGACCTTCGCCCTGATCGCCGACGGGATGTCCGAGGCCGAGGTGAAGGGAGTGGTGACTCGCCTCGACCCGCACCACCCCTCGCTGAAGACCGCGACGCCGGGGTGGCACCGCCACCGCTTCAGCGCTCTGGCGGCCGGCGACGCGCCGTTCCGCAAGGGCGAGACCCGCGCCGAAGACAATCCGGCGAAGCTGCGTGCAGGCGAGACGCCTCCGGAGCGCGCCCTTGCCAGCCGTCCCTTCTCCGCGGTGTGGGACGGCAAGGACCACGACGCGCCGCCCACGAAGGACAGCCGGGAGAAGAAGGACAAGGAGAAGGATCGGAAGGGCAAGAAGAAGAAGGGCTGAAGCCCTTCCGCTCAAAACGGCTGCCTATATCTCCGGATACAGCACCGCGTACCGCGCTTCGACGGCGGCGAGTCGGCCCTGCCCTTCCAGGACCGCGACCCGGTGCTGCCGCGTGACGTCGAGCAGCCCGTCGGCCATCTCGGCCTCGCCGCAGAGCCGGGCGCGCTCGGAGATCTGAGAAAGCTGATCGGCCATCAGGCTATCGATCCGTATTCCCTCGGTCAGCGCCTGCATCAGACTCAGCATCGTCTCGCGGGCATGGAGGTCAGAGGGCGATGGGGCGGGTATACGGTCCGTCACGGTACTCGCAAACGTCAGGCCGACAACGCGCCGACGCTGCCCGAGGCTCGGCGCCTCCGGCCACTGCATAGGATAAACCCCGCGCGCTTTTCACGGGGAAGCGTCCGCGCACGTCCCCTCATCGTCGGCGAACCGCGGTGCCATCGACGAAAAAGGGGCCGCCTTTCGGCGACCCCTCTTCCGTTCTTCGACTGGGTGCGTGGACTTAGAAGTCCATGCCGCCCATGCCGCCGCCGCCCGGCATCGCCGGAGCGCCGCTGTCCTTCTTCGGCGCGTCGGCGACCATGGCTTCCGTGGTCACCAGCAGGCCGGCGACCGAGGCCGCGTCCTGAAGGGCGGTGCGCACGACCTTGGCCGGGTCGACGATGCCGGCCTGGATCATGTCGACATACTCTTCGGTCTGGGCGTTGAAGCCGAAGGTCTCGCCGCCGTTGTCGGTGATCTTGCCGACGACGATGGAGCCCTCGACACCCGCGTTGCTGGCGATCTGACGGATCGGGGCTTCGAGCGCCTTGAGGACGATCTTGATGCCGGCCTGGACGTCCGGGATGTCGGACTTCAGCTCGGCGACCGCCTTCTTGGCCAGGAGCAGCGCGACGCCGCCGCCGGGGACGATACCCTCTTCCACCGCAGCGCGGGTGGCGTTGAGCGCGTCGTCCACGGGATCCTTCTTCTCCTTGACCTCGACCTCGGTCGCGCCGCCGACGCGGATCACCGCGACGCCGCCCGCGAGCTTGGCCAGACGCTCCTGGAGCTTCTCACGGTCGTAGTCCGAGGTGGTCTCCTCGATCTGCGCCTTGATCTGACCGACGCGGGCCTCGATGTCGGCCTTCTCGCCGAGACCGTCGATGATCGTCGTGGTCTCCTTCTCGATGCGGACGCGCTTGGCGCGGCCGAGCATCGGCAGGGCGACGTTCTCGAGCTTGATGCCGAGATCCTCGGAGATGGTCTGGCCCTTGGTGAGGATCGCGATGTCCTCGAGCATCGCCTTGCGGCGATCACCGAAGCCCGGAGCCTTCACGGCCGCGACCTTGAGGCCGCCGCGCAGCTTGTTCACGACGAGCGTGGCGAGCGCCTCACCCTCGATGTCCTCGGCGATGATGACGAGCGGCTTGCCGGTCTGCACCACGGCCTCGAGCACCGGCAGCATCGGCTGCAGCGAGGAGAGCTTCTTCTCGTGGATGAGGATGTAGGGATCCTCGAGCTCGGCGACCATCTTCTCGGCGTTGGTCACGAAGTACGGCGAGAGGTAGCCGCGGTCGAACTGCATGCCCTCGACGACGTCGAGTTCGGTCTCGGCGGTCTTGGCCTCCTCGACAGTGATGACGCCCTCGTTGCCCACCTTCTGCATGGCGTGGGCGATCATCTCGCCGATCTCCTTGTCGCCATTGGCGGAGATCGTGCCGACCTGGGCGACCTCTTCGGAGGAGGCGACCTTCTTGGCGCGGGCGGTGATGTCCTTCACCGCGGCGGCCGTGGCGAGGTCGATGCCGCGCTTCAGGTCCATCGGGTTGATGCCGGCGGCGACGTACTTGGCGCCTTCGCGGACGATGGCCTGGGCGAGCACGGTCGCGGTGGTGGTGCCGTCACCGGCGATGTCGTTGGTCTTCGAGGCCACTTCGCGCACCATCTGTGCGCCCATGTTCTCAAAGCGGTCGGCGAGCTCGATCTCCTTGGCGACGGTGACACCGTCCTTGGTGATGCGGGGCGCGCCGAAGCTCTTCTCGATCACGACGTTGCGGCCCTTGGGGCCGAGCGTCACCTTGACGGCATCCGCGAGGATGTCGACGCCGCGCAGCATCTTGTCGCGAGCATCGGCGGAGAAACGTACGTCTTTCGCTGCCATGTGAGTTTACCTCGAATGATGGAAGGGGCCCTGAAGCCGGCCGAGGGCAAAAGCCCTGGCGGCCTCGAAGGGCGGTGGAGGGGTTGCGCGCCTTAGAGGGCGACGACGCCCATGATGTCGGATTCCTTCATGATGAGGAGATCCTGGCCGTCGATCTTGACCTCGGTGCCGGACCACTTGCCGAACAGCACGCGGTCACCGACCTTCACGTCGAGGGCGTTGACGCGGCCCTGCTCGTCGCGAGCGCCGGGGCCGACGGCGACGATCTCGCCCTCTTGCGGCTTCTCCTTGGCGGTATCCGGGATAATGATGCCGCCTTTCGTCTTCTCTTCGCTCTCGATGCGACGGACGACGACGCGGTCGTGCAGCGGACGGAACTTCATGAGCTGCCCTCTTGCTTCGGAATGGCGGTTGGTCTTCATGCGGCCGGGACGACCGCGCTCCACCTGATTGTTAGCACTCCAAGCAAGTGAGTGCTAACGACGCTGGCGAGATAGGCGCGTGGCGTTTTTGAGTCAAGGCGCAGCTTCTTCCCGGCTGCGGCGGTTTCACGCGAATTTCTCGCGCGCCTGGGACGGACGGGGACACATTCTCCCGATGATGAGCCTTCATGGGGCCAACGGCGCGGTCGAGCACGGCGGCGCGGGAGGCGGCGCGAGCCTGCCCGATCACGCGGTCTGGATCGATCTGAACGATCCGACCGCCGAGGAGGCCGCGCAGGTCGAACGCAAGACGGGCATCCGCGTGCCTTCGCGTGCGGCGCTGAGCGAGGTCGAGTCGTCGAGCCGCCTGCGCCGCAACCGCGACGGCCTCTCTCTCTCGACACCGATGGTGACCTTCGACCGCTCCGATTTCAGCCTGAAGCCGTTGGGCTTCCTGCTCAACGCGGACCATCTCGTCACTGTGCGCTTCCACGACATGCGCGCCATCGCGGCGGTCCGGAAGCGTGTGGACGAGCGCGACGGCGACGGCAGCACCAGCACGGGCATGTTCCTGCTCGTGGTCGAGGAACTGGTCGACAACCTCGCCGACCTGCTGGAGGAGATGTCGGGCGATCTCGATGCGCTCTCCACCCGCATCTTCGATTTCGATTCCGGCGCCCGGCCGGGTGCACGCAAGGGTGACACGACCGCGCCGAAGCGGCGCGACCTTGCCCTGCGCCGCCTGCTCCGTTCGGTGGGGCGCCACGGCAAGTCGCTGTCGAAGGTCCGCGCCAGCCTGCTCGGGCTCGGGCGCATCATCGCTTTCGCCAAGAGCGAGTGCGGGCAGACTCTCAAGGAGGGCGACGCGCCGCGCTTCGACACGCTGGCGCAGGACATCGCTTCGCTGGACGAGTTCGAGACGCGACTCTCCGAGACCGTCCAGTTCCTGCTCGACGCGACGCTCGGGCTCATCAATATCGAGCAGAACAACGCCTTCCGGGTTCTCACCGTCGTGTCCGTGGTCGGCGTGCCGCCGACCCTGGTGGCCTCGCTCTACGGCATGAACTTCAAGCACATGCCCGAACTCGACTGGGCCTACGGCTACCCCTACGGCCTCGCCCTGATCGCGATCTCGGCGATCGTGCCGCTGCTCTATTTCAAGGCGAAGGGCTGGCTGTAAGGCGGCGTCGAGAAACGCCGCCGTCTGGAGCGCTCTCTGCGGCTCAATGGCTGAGGCCGGGAAAGAGGTTCCGCAGGCTTGTCACGATCATCTCCATCGCAACCGCGGCCAGGATCATGCCCATCAGGCGGCGCGTGATCGCGGTGGCCGTGGCGGACAGACGGTGGCCGAGCCAGGGGGCCGAGAGCAGCGCGACCGTCAGAAGCGTGAGAAAGGCGCCGACACCGAGCGCGAGTTCCGGCCATTTGGCCTGCGCCTTGGCGGTTTGGCCGAACACGATGAGCGTCGCGATCGTCCCCGGACCGACGAGCAGGGGGATGGTCAGTGGGTAGATGGCGACGCTGTCCGCATCGATCTGGTCTTCCTTCTCCTTGGGGCTACGGCCATGCGTCTGGCTCGACGAGCCCTGAAGCATGGAGAGCGCAATCGTCAGGACGATGAGCCCGCCCGCCAGACGGAAGTCGTCGACGCTGAGTCCGAAGGCATCCAGGACGGCCTGCCCGGCCACGATCGAGACGAGTCAACCGATCGTGGTCCCGACAGCGGCCTTGACCGCAACGTGCCGCCGCACGGCGTCGGACGCGCCATCGGTGAGGGAAAGGAACACCGGCACATTCGCGATTGGGTTCATGATGGCGAACAACGCGGCGAAGACCTTCGTGACGAAGGACAGATCGACAGACATTGCGAATCCCGGTTTCGAGCCCCGGACCCATAGCACGGCTCCGGCTTCCGCCCGGCGGCGGGCCCGCAGGCAGTGAAGGGCGGTCACGTCGGCGCCCCACAATTCAGGCTTTGTTGGCGGCTAGCTGCGAGTCTCGTCCTCAGGCTCTAGGCTGAGCGAGCAGCGCACCCCGTCCCATGGCCGTCATCGCCGCCTTCGTCCTCAATGCCGGGCTGAACTTCATCCTCGGCATCGCCATCGCCCGAATGCTGGGGCCGGCCGATTTCGGCCGGTTCGCCCTGGCGACGGCCGGCGCGGTCGTGCTCAACACGATCCTGTTCGAGTGGCTGCGGCTCTCGGCGACGCGGTTCTACTCGGCGCGGGTGCGCGAGGCCGAGCCGTGGATCCGCCAGGGGCTCGACCGGGCTTACTGGGTCATCGCGCTGGCGCTGTTTGCCACGGCCGCCCTCTGCGCCGGGCTCGGGATCGCGGTCAATCCGACCCCCGAGGGACGTCTGGTCATGACCGCCGGCACCATGGTCGCGGCCATCGGCATCGGGCTGTTCGACTATCACGCGGCCCTCGCCCGCGCCCGCTTCATCGGCAGCGCCTATCTCCGGCTCGTGGTGTGGAAGAACGTCCTGGCCTTCGTGCTGATGGCCGGCACGGCATGGCTGTTTCCGCAGCCGGTCTGGGTGCTGATCGCAGGGGGCTTGAGCCAGTTCCTGGCGGTGCTGCCGATGCGCAAGATCCTGGGCGACGGGCTTCTGGGGCACGCGCCCGCCCTGCCCCACGGCCGAGCCCGTGAGACTCTGCGCCTGTTCGCGGCCTACGGCCTGCCCTTGATCGCGGCCAACGCCGTCTATCAGCTCATGCCCTTCCTCAACCGCGCCGCCATCGCCGGCACCGCCGGCTTTGCCGAGGCCGGCTATTTCGCGCTCGCCGCCGATCTCGGCTCGCGGGCCTTCTCGACGCTCGGGGCCGCGCTCGACCTCCTGCTGTTCCAGATCGCCGTACAGGCCGAGGAGCATCACGGCCGCGAGGCCGCCGAGACCCAGGTTGCGCGCAACATCGCCATCGTGGTGGCGCTGCTTCTCCCCTGCGCCGCCGGCTACTGGGCCGTGACGCCGGCCCTCCAGGCGCTGATCGTGCCGGAGGAGTTTCGCGGGCCGTTCGCGGACTACACCGACCTGCTGATCCCGGGCCTGTTCTGCCTCTCGATCATGAACTTCGCCCTCAATCCCATCTTCCAGATCCGACGCCGGACGAGCCCGGTGGTCGCCGCCGCGCTCATCGGGCTGGCCGTCAACGCCGTCGGCCTCGTCTTGCTGCCGCGGATGATGGGACCGCAGGGCGTCGCTGTCGCGCAGACCTTGGGCCTCGTCGCGGCGGTCGCCGTGCTGGGCCTGCGGGCGCTCACGGGGATCGAGCGCCTGCGCCTGCCGGGCCGCGACCTCGCCCTCACCGCCGCCGCCTGCCTTGCCATGGTTCTGGCCGTGCTGCCGTTCCGCGGCCTGGAGCCGGCGCTCGCCCTGCCCGCCTGCATCGCGGCCGGAATGCTCGTCTACGGGGCCCTCGTCTGGTTCCTCGACATCGCCGGCCTGCGCAGCGCCGTGCGCCAGCGTTTCCCGAAGCGGCTGCCGGCCGCTGCGCGGTAGGCGCGGGCTTGGCCCAAGGTCGGCTTGGCCCAAAGTCGGCTTCGCGCAGTCTCGGCTTGCCACCTCCGGCCAAACGGGGTTTGAGTCCGGAAGCTTCTCGAAGCTCCAGAAAAATCCCACGGGACGGAAACGATGACCTCATACGCGCCGGCGAGCGAGCAGGAGGCGGCTGACATCGTGGCGCAGGCCGCCGGCCGGTCGGAACCGCTGCGTCTCGTCGGCGGCGGCACCAAGGCGGCGCTCGGCCGCCCGCCGCAGGATGAGGCGACGCTCGCCGTGACGGGGCTCACCGGCATCACCCTCTACGAGCCGGCCGAGATGGTGGTCGCCGCGCGGGCCGGCACGCCGCTCGCCGAAGTCGAGGCGCTGCTGGCCGGGCGCGGGCAGATGCTGCCGTTCGAGCCGATGGATCACCGCCCGCTCCTCGGCTCCACCGGCGAGCCGACCTTCGGAGCGGTGGCGGCGGCCAACAATTCCGGCCCCCGCCGCATCAATGCGGGCGCGGCCCGCGACAGCCTGATCGGCGTGCGCTTCGTCAACGGACGCGGCCAGCCGATCAAGTCCGGCGGGCGGGTGATGAAGAACGTCACCGGCCTCGACCTCGTGAAGCTGATGGCCGGCTCCTGGGGCACGCTCGGCCTGCTGACGGAGGTCACCTTCAAGGTGCTGCCGGTGCAGGAGCAGGTCGCGACCCTCGTGCTGCCGGGCCTTTCCGACGCTGCCGCGGTCGAGGCGCTCGCCACCGCTCTCGGCTCGCCGTTCGAGCTGACCGGCGCCGCGCACTGGCCTGCCGGTATCGGTGGGTCGGAGCCGCGCACGCTGATGCGCGTCGAAGGCTTCGCCAAATCGGTCGATTACCGCCTCGGCGAACTGCGCCGCCTGCTGCGCCGCTACGGCGCGGCGCAGGTCGTCGAGGGTGACGAGAGCGCCGCGCTCTGGCGCGCCGTGCGCGACGCGACCCCGCTCGCCGAGCCGCGCGAGGCCGCGATCTGGCGCATCTCCACCGCTCCGACCCGCGGGCCGGCGGTCACCGCGGCGATCGCGGCCGAGCGTCCCGCGCGCTGGTTCTACGATTGGGGTGGCGGCCTGATCTGGCTCGCCACCGATGCGTCCGACGATGCCGGCGCCGCGGTGATCCGCGCCGCGGTGAAGGCCGCCGGCAGCGGGCACGCGACCCTGGTGCGTGCGCCCGAGACCCTGCGCGCCGCCGTCCCCGTTTTCGAGCCGCTGCCCGAGCCGCTGATGCGCATCAGCGCCGGTATCAAGGCCGCGCACGATCCGGCCGGGATCTTCAACCCCGGCCGGATGTACGCAGGCGTTTGACCCTCGGTTCGCCTCATACCAAATCCGTTTGATCCCTTCGGGATGGCGGATTTGGGCTTCGCTCAGGCGCCGCGCGGGCTTGCTGATACGGTCCCCGCTTTCATCAAGCGGCGACCGTATCAGAACACGAACCGCAGGCCGGCATAGAGCAGCCCGGCCAGGGTGATCGCCGCCGGCAGGGTCAGCAGCCACGCGGCGGCGAGGTTGCGCACGGTGGCCCATTGCAGGCCCGAGCCGTTGGCGGCCATGGTGCCGGCGACGCCGCTCGACAGGATGTGAGTGGTCGAGACCGGCAGGCCGTAGGCTTCCGCGAGGCCGATCGTGCCCGCGGCCGTAATCTCGGCGGACGCCCCTTGTGCGTAGGTCAGGTGCTTCTTGCCGATGCGGCTGCCGACGGTGACGACGATACGCTTCCAGCCCACCATCGTGCCGAGGCCGAGCGCCAGGGCGACCGAGACCTTCACCCAGGTCGGAATGTAGCGGGTGCCGTCGTTCAGGCTCGTCTCATAAGCCTTCAACGTCTCGGCCTCCTCGCCGACGAAGAGCCCCTCGTGCTTCTTCAGGCTGTGGATCGCGTCCGAGGCGAGGTACATGTCGTTGCGCAGGTTCGGCGTCGCCTCTGCCGGAACGTGGCGGATCGCGCCGTACTCCTTCACCTTCGTGGCGATGTCGTCCGAGAGGGCGGCCAGGGCCGCATAGGTCTCCGGCCGGTCGAGGTCCTTCTTCCCCAGCGCCTCGGTGATCTGCACGCGCCCCTCAGCCGGGCTCGGCATCGGGGCTTGGTCCGCCCGGTTCTGGAACACCGTCCGGGCGCGCTCCGAGACTTGCACGAAATGCGGCGTTGCCGATTCCGACATGGTGCGGTTGAGCGCGTAGGCGGTGGGCGCGGCGCCGATCAGGATCAGCATGATCAGGCCCATGCCCTTCTGCCCGTCATTGCCGCCATGGGCGAAGGAGACGCCGCCGCAGGTGAGGATCAGCAGGGCGCGGATCCAGAGCGGGGGCGGCGTGTCGCCCTCCGGCTCTTGGTAGAGAGTGCGGTTGCGGATCACGAACCGCATCGTCAGCAGCAGCAGGGCCGCCATGACGAAGCCGACGAGGGGGCTGAACAGCAGGGCCCGCAGCACGCTCCACGCCTGATTCCACTGGACGCCGGAGGTGCCCGAGCCTTCGGCGGCGAGGAGCTGGTTGGCAAGGCCCACGCCGAGAACCGATCCGATCAGCGCGTGCGAAGACGAGTTCGGCAGGCCGAGCGCCCATGTCCCCAGGTTCCAGATGATCGCGGCGATGAGCAGCGCGAAGATCATCGCGTAACCGGCGGACGAGCCGGACTTCAGCACCAGTTCCACGGGCAGCAAGGTGACGACGCTGTAGGCGACGGCACCGGTCGAGACGAGGACGCCGAGAAAGTTGAAGACACCGGAATAGACCACGGCGACGACCGGTGGCAGGCTGTGGGTATAGATCACCGTCGCGACGGCGTTGGCGGTGTCGTGGAAGCCGTTCACGAACTCGAAGCCGAGAGCGATGAGCAGCGCGAGGCCGAGAAGCGCGAAGGCGCCGATCGCCAGCGGCGGCTGGCCGGCGGCCTGCATGTCCGTGATCAGGTTGAAGAGCGCGTAGCCGAGCCCTCCCACCAGAACGAGCAAGAAGAGGCCGATTCCGGCCGGATGCATCCGGCCATCGAGATTCGGGCCCCGTGGCGAGCGGGCTTCGGTCGGTGCCGAACCCCCGTCCTGCAGGCTGAGCGCGTCTGACATTGAACCTCGAAGGAATCGACTGCGGACTTCGCTGATGCCGGGCGCGGGGCCGTACGGTCTCGGACCCTGCTGCGGCCGGTTGCGCAGCGGCGTCCACCCATCGACCGACCCAACGCCAGGCTTACAAATGCTGCTCAGTGGAGAGGTTCAGTGAAGTTTCGATGACATGAGGGAAAAGCAGATTTGGTCCGTATCTTGTCCGGTCATCCACGTCTCTGCACTTTGACGGCCGGGTCTGGACTGTTGACAGGCGCTGCCCAGGGCGACTTTCCCGGTCGCATCAAGCTAGGGGACGCCGGGGTTCGGATCGTCGTAGAAGGACGCTCATGCTGACGCTCGCGCTCTCGCTCGCCCTCCTCGTTGTGGTGATCCTCATCATCGTCCGGCGGCGCCACCTCACCCTTCTCATGGGGCTGGGCAGCCTGATCGCGGCCCTGCTCGCCATGCTCTGGCTTCAGGATCTCGGGCTCCTGCCCGGCTCACAGGGGCCGTTGACTCACACCCGGCCTCTGACGCTGGATGACAGCCATCGATGACGGCGCTGCGGAGGGCGGCCAGGGAACTCTCCCGGCCTTCGCGCGTCTGCCGCGATGAACCGGCCTCCGCTCCGAGGCTCGTCGGATTGGAGACCTCCCTTGCGCAACCTTCTCCTGCTTCTGATCGTGCTCGCAGGCGGCTTCGTGCTCACGGCCATGTATGTCGCGCCGAACCAGCCCGAATTGCGCGGCTGGTACCAGACCAATGCCTGCCCGCATCTCGACCGGATCAGCCCGAAGATCTGCGAGCCGATCCGGGCCGCCCGAGGCACGAGCGCGATCTGAGGCCCCGCTTGCGCCGGGTCTTCGACTGGTTCTTCCGCGACCGGCGCAGCGGCGCCGTCGTGATCGGCCAATGGCCGAACCTACCGCTCTGGATCTTCGCCGCGGCCTCAGGCTTGGAATGGCTGCTCGAGGCGGCGATGCCCGGCCTGCCGGCTCCGGTCTTCGCGGGCCTTCGCATCGTCGCACTCCTGAGCCTCACCGTCTGGGCGCTCGACGAGATCGTCCGCGGAGTCAATCCGTGGCGGCGCTGCCTCGGGGCCATCGTGCTCGTCGGGATCGTCGTCAGTGTCAGCGGACTGGTCCGCCTGTGAGCGACCCGTTCGACCTCCTCGTCATCGGCGGCGGCATCAACGGCGCCGGCATCGCCCGTGATGCCGCCGGCCGGGGCTTGCGCGTGCTGCTGTGCGAGCGGGGCGATCTGGCCGAACACACTTCGTCGGCCTCGACCAAACTGATCCATGGCGGCCTGCGCTACCTCGAACAATACGAGTTCCGGCTCGTGCGCGAGGCGCTGGCCGAGCGTGAGCGGCTGATGCGGCTCGCACCTCACATCGTCTGGCCCCTGCGCTTCGTCCTGCCGTACGACGCCGGGCTGCGGCCGGCCTGGATGCTGCGGCTCGGGCTGTTTCTCTACGATCACCTCACCCGCCTCAAGACGCTGCCGGGTTCGACATCGCTGCGCCTCGATCGCGATGCGGCCGGCGCGCCGCTTCAGAAGCGGCTGACGCGGGGCTTCGCCTATTCCGATTGCTGGGTCGAGGACAGCCGCCTCGTCGTGCTGAACGCGCTCGACGCCGCCGAGCGCGGTGCGCAGATCCGCACCCGGACCGCCGTCGAATCCGCCCGTCGCGACGAAGGCGCCTGGACCGTCACACTCTACGATTCCGACAAACGGCGGCGGGAGAGCGTGCGGGCGCGGGTCGTCGTCAACGCCGCCGGACCGTGGGTCGGCGAGACCCTGCTGCGAACGCTCTCCGTCGAAGCCCGGCCGAAGGTGCGCCTCGTCAAGGGGAGCCACATCGTCGTCCGGCGGCTCTACGAGGGCGATCAGGCCTACATCCTGCAGCAGCCCGACCGGCGCATCGTCTTCGCCATCCCCTACGAGCGCGATTTCACCCTGATCGGCACCACGGATGTGGCGCATGAGGGCGGCCCTGGCCCGGTCGTCATCTCGGCCCAGGAGACACGCTATCTCTGCGCCTGCATCAACCGCTCGTTCGAGCGGCAGATCGGCCCGGACGACGTGGTCTGGAGCTTCTCGGGGCTGAGACCGCTCTACGATGACGACGCGGCGGCGAACGCCTCGGCGGTCACCCGCGACTACGTGCTCGAACTCGACACCGACGGTCCTCCGGTCCTCTCCGTGTTCGGGGGCAAGATCACGACCTATCGCCGGCTCGCCGAGCACGCCCTCGACCGGCTGGGACCGCACCTGCCCGGCCTGAAGCCGCCCTGGACCGGAACCGCCCCCCTGCCCGGCGGCGACATGGACGGGGCGGATTTCGAGAGGTTCCTGGCGAGGCTCGTGGCGGAGCGTCCCTTCCTCCCGGCGGCGACCGCCCGCCGGCTCGCCCGCGCCTACGGCACTCGCTTGGAGCATCTGCTCGGCGATGCGCAGGCGCTGTCCGATCTCGGCGAGACCTTCGGCGGCGATCTCAGCGCGCGCGAGGTCGATTACCTCGTGCGGCACGAATGGGCGCGTACGCCCGACGACATTCTGTGGCGGCGCTCGAAGCTCGGGCTCAGGAGCGGCCGGGCGGATGTCGCGCGGCTCGGGCGCGCCCTCGCCAACCCATCGGCCGATCCCGGCGCTCAGCGCCCGTAGACGTCCTCGACCCGGATGATGTCGTCTTCGCCGGTATAGGAGCCGACCTGCACCTCTATCAGTTCGAGCGGGATCTTGCCGGGATTGGTCAGCCGGTGCATCGAGCCGATCGGCAGGTAGACCGCCTCGTTCTCGTGCACGAGCACGATCGAATCGTTCAGCGTCACCTCGGCCGTGCCCTTCACCACCACCCAGTGTTCGGCCCGGTGGAAGTGCTTCTGCAGCGAGAGTCGTCCGCCCGGCGTCACCATGATCCGCTTCACCTGGAAGCGCTCGCCGATATCGATGCGCTGATACCAGCCCCAGGGGCGGTACATCCGGCGGTGGGCATCCGCCTCCGGATGCGCCTTCTCGCGCAGCACGGTCACGAGATCCTTGACCTTGCCCGACTTCGCCTTGGACGCGACCAGCACCGCGTCGGGGGTCGCGACCACCACCACGTCGTCGAGCCCGACCACCGTGGTGAGCCCGTCGCCCTCGCTATGGACGAGGCTGCCCGTGGTCTCCACCAGTTCGACGCGGCCGCGCACGGCGTTGCCCTGGGCGTCGCGCTCCAGCACCTGCCACACCGCGTCCCAGGTGCCGACATCCGACCACGCGAAGGAGACGGCGAGCACACCGGCCCGCGTCGTACGCTCCATCACCGCGTAATCGATCGAGGTTTTCGGCGCCCGCGCGAAGGATTCGGTCTGGAGCCGGACGAAGTCGAGATCGGTGGCAGCGTTGGCGAGCGCGCCGCGGGCGGCTTCCAGCACCTCCGGTGCGTACGCTTCCAGCTCGGCGATCATCACGTCGGCGCGGAACAGGAAGTAGCCCGAGTTCCACAGGGCGCCCTCCCCGATCAGGCGCTCGGCGCCAGCCGCGTCCGGCTTCTCGACGAAGCGCTCGACCCGATGCAGGCCCGGCGCGTCGGGAAGGGCGCCGCCGGTGCGGATGTAGCCGTACTCGGTCGCCGGCCGGGTCGGGGTGATGCCCAGCGTCATGATCTGGCCGAGCCGGGCGCCCAAGGCCGCCTCCTGCCCGGCGCGTGCGAAGGCGGCGGCGTCCTCGATCACGTGGTCGGCGGCCATCACCAGCACCACCGTCTCCGGCCCGCGCCGCGCGCCGTGAAGTGCGGCCACCGCGACGGCGGCTGCGGAGTCACGCCGCTCGGGTTCGAGCAGGATGTCGGCAGCGATGCCCGCCTGCGCGAGCTGCTCGGCGACGATGAAGCGGGACTCGGCCGAGGCGATGACCGTCGGCCTCGCGAACACGGTCTCGTCGGCGACGCGGCGGACGGTGGCTTGGAAGGTCGAGGTCGCGGGATCGACCAGCGGCGTGAACTGCTTCGGCATGCTCTCGCGCGAGGCCGGCCACAGCCGCGTGCCCGAGCCGCCGCACAGGATCACGGGCAGGATCTTTTCGTGGTCTGCCTCGGCCATTGCCCCGTCCGTCGCGTATCGAGAGGCGCCAGCCGGTTGGGCACGGATGCGGGAGCGGCGGGCGCGAGAAATAACCCTGCCGTCTTAGCCGATCCCATGAGGCGGCACCACGCGAGGCATGGTGCCGCCTGGAATCCCGGTAAATTCAAATGAAAGGCGGGGGCATGACCCCCGCCAAGACTGGAAAAGCGGACTACTCGGCCGCCTGCCGCTCGCCGTAGCCCAGGCGCGTGTTGAGTTCGCCCAGAAGCTTCACGGCCGCTTCCGCGATCACGGTGCCCGGCGGGAAGATCGCAGAGGCGCCCGCGGCGTAGAGCGCGTCGTAGTCGCCCGGCGGGATCACGCCGCCGACCACGATCATCACGTCGTCGCGGCCCTCCTGCTTCAGCGCGGCCTTGAGTTCCGGCACCAGCGTCAGGTGGCCCGCCGCCAGAGAGGAGACGCCGACGATGTGCACGTCGTTCTCCACCGCTTGGCGTGCCGCCTCGTCCGGCGTGGCGAAGAGCGGCCCGATATCGACGTCGAAGCCGAGATCGGCGAACGCCGAGGCGATCACCTTCTGGCCGCGGTCGTGCCCGTCCTGGCCCATCTTGGCGACCAGGATGCGCGGGCGGCGCCCGTCATTCTCCTCGAAGGCCTCGACGAGGCCGCGGACCTTCTCCACCACCGGCGACATGCCGCCCACCTCCCGCTTGTAGACGCCCGAGATCGAGCGGATCTCGGCGCGGTGACGGCCCCAGGCCTTCTCCAGCGCCTCCGAGATCTCGCCGACCGTGGCCTTGGCCCGCGCCGCGTTCACCGCCAGTTCGAGCAGGTTGCCCTCGCCATCCGCGGCCTTCGTCAGGGCGGCCAGAGCCGCATCGACGTCGGCCTGGTTGCGCTCGGCGCGCAGGCGCTTGAGCTTGTCGATCTGCTTGGCGCGCACGTCGGCGTTGTCGACGCGCAGCAGGTCGATCTTCATCTCGTCGTCGGGCTTGTACTTGTTGATGCCGACGATGGTCTGGCGCCCGGAATCGATCCGCGCCTGGGCGCGGGCAGCGGCCTCCTCGATGCGCAGCTTCGGGATGCCGGCCTCGATGGCCTTCGCCATACCGCCGAGCGCCTCGACTTCACGGATATGCTCCCAGGCGCGCGCGGCGATGTCCCGGGTCAGCCGCTCGACATAGTAGGAGCCGCCCCACGGATCGATGATCCGCGTGGTGCCGCTCTCCTGCTGCAGGAAGAGCTGGGTGTTGCGGGCAATGCGCGCCGAGAAGTCGGTCGGCAGCGCCAAAGCCTCGTCGAGCGCGTTGGTGTGGAGCGACTGGGTGCCGCCTTGCGTCGCCGCCATCGCCTCGATGCAGGTGCGGGTGACGTTGTTGAACACGTCCTGCGCCGTCAGCGACCAGCCGCTCGTCTGCGAGTGGGTGCGCAGCGGCAGCGACTTGTCGGATTTCGGCTCGAACTCCTTGACGAGCTTGGCCCAGATCAGGCGCGCGGCCCGCATCTTGGCGATCTCCATGAAGAAGTTCATCCCGATCGCCCAGAAGAACGACAGGCGCGGCGCGAACTGATCGATGGTGAGGCCCGCCGCGAGGCCGGCCTTGATGTACTCGACGCCGTCGGCGAGCGTGTAGGCGAGCTCCAGATCCTGCGTCGCCCCGGCCTCCTGCATGTGGTAGCCGGAGATCGAGATCGAGTTGAACTTCGGCATGTTCTTCGACGTGTAGCCGAAGATGTCCGAGATGATCCGCATCGATCCCTTGGGGGGATAGATGTAGGTGTTGCGGACCATGAACTCCTTGAGAATGTCGTTCTGGATCGTGCCGGCGAGCTTCTCGGGCGGCACGCCCTGCTCCTCGGCCGCAACGATGTAGAGCGCGAGCACCGGCAGCACCGCGCCGTTCATCGTCATCGACACCGTCATCTCGTCCAGCGGAATGCCGGAGAACAGCGTGCGCATGTCGTAGATCGAGTCGATCGCGACACCCGCCATGCCGACATCACCCGAGACGCGGGGGTGGTCCGAATCGTAGCCGCGGTGGGTGGCGAGATCGAAGGCGACCGAGAGGCCCTTCTGGCCCGCGGCGAGGTTGCGCCGATAGAAGGCGTTCGAATCCTCGGCCGTCGAGAAGCCGGCATATTGCCGGATCGTCCAGGGCTGGGTGACGTACATCGCCGGATAGGGGCCGCGCAGGTAGGGCGGCAGGCCGGGGAACGAGTCGATCCCCTCGCAGCACTCGCGGTCCTCGGGGCCGTAGAAGCCCTTCACCGGAATACCCTCGGGCGTCATCCACGGCTCCCCGGCCGGCGGGGGCGGCGCCTTGAAGCCGTCGGCCGCGTAGGCGACGGAGGCGAAATCGGGGATGCGGGAGCTCATCGTGCGTCTGTTCCTGGCGTCAGTCTCGGCATCGGCGGAGACGATGATTTTTTTTGAGCATTATAGGCAAGCCACCAAACGCGGCTACTGTCCATAAGGCCGGGCTCACCGGCCGCGCTTGCGCTGGCTGCCTACAAGATCACGGCGCCCGCGCGCATCCCAGCGCACGCTCGGCGCCGGCCCCGACGGCGCGGCGAGCCACGCCCGGCGTTGCGCAATCAGCGCCTTGAGCCGTTCGGCCCGCTTCTCCTTGCCTGCGCAGTCGCAGGTGCAACCGACGTCGAAGCCGTGGGGGCCGCCTTCGCCGGAAAACAGGCTGACCACCGCCAACACGATCCCGACGACGCCGATCACGCCGATCACCAGCGCCGGCCACGCGAAGCCGAGGCCGACGAGGACAGCGATGGCGGCCTTGCCGGCCAACGTTCCGACCACCTTCACTTTCAGGAGAGCGCCGAAGGTTGCCGCGGCGCCGGCCGATCCGCGCAGCGCCCGTAGGCTCCGCCTGCGGAAGCGCTTGCGCGCGACCAGCGCTTCAAGCCGGCGCAATTCGCGCTCCGTCCGCCGCCGGGCGTGAGCCCGATCCTCCACTGCGTTCGCCCGCACGCCCCTTCCCCGCTGCGCTTGCCGCGCCGAATGTGCGGCGAGGCGAGCGTGACCGTCAAACCGCCGCTTTCCGCGACTCGGGTCGTGCGGAGCGCGGGGTGGAAGGTTGGACGGAATGGCGGCAGGGCAGAGGACGCCGAGTGCGGCGCGAAACTGGCCGTTCCTGGCAGGCTTCGTCGCGGCCGAGCGCCGGCTCGGCGCGCGCGCCGAGGCCGCGGGCGGGCTGCCGGCCTTCGCCTACGAGTTTCTGAGGTTCGGGGTGAAGCAGGGCTGGGCCTGCCTGTTCGGCGGCCTGATCTGCGCGCTGCTCATCGGCACGCACCTGTTCTACCCGGCCGACGCGCCGCTCTCGCGCTACGATTTCCTGACGCTCGCCGCGATCCTGATCCAGGTCGCACTGCTGGGTTTGGGCATGGAGACCTGGGAGGAGGCCAAGGTCATCGCGCTCTATCACGTCGTCGGAACGGCGATGGAGATCTTCAAGACCGGCGTCGGCTCGTGGATCTACCCGGAGGCGAGCCTGCTGCGGATCATGGGCGTGCCGCTGTTCACCGGCTTTATGTATGCCAGCATCGGCTCCTACATCGCCCGCGTCTGGCGCCTGTTCGACTTCCGCTTCACCCGGCATCCGCCGCTGATGTTCACGCTGCCGCTGGCGGGGGCGATCTACCTCAACTTCTTCAGCCACCATTACGTGGCCGACATGCGGGCGATGCTGTTCATCGCGACCGGCGTGCTGTTCGGCGGCACGGTCGTGCACTTCAAGGTCTGGCACGTGTACCGGCAGATGCCACTACTGCTCGGCTTCGTCCTCGTTGCCGGGTTCATCTGGCTGGCCGAGAACATCGGCACGGCGAGCCGGGTCTGGCTCTACCCGAACCAGGCGGCCGGCTGGTCGCCGGTCTCGGCGGCCAAGCTCGGCTCGTGGTTCCTGCTGATGATCGTGTCCTACGTGCTCGTCACGCTGGTGAGCCGGCCGGAGCCATGCCCCGAGGCCGTACCCGCGCGGCCTGCCGATCCGGGCGCTGAGGCCGCGATCAGTTGACGTAGGTGCGGATCCAGTTCGGGGAGAGGATTTCGCCCTCCTCGGTGATGATCCAGGGCTGCTTCGAGGGGTCGCCGAGGGCGCCCTTGGCGGCAAGCAGCGCCTCGCGCAGGGTGTCGTAGCGCTCCGGCTGGGCCAGGGGAGACGAGGCCGGCAGGGTGCGCCAGATCGTCAGGTCGGCAGGACGTTCGAGAGCTTCGGTTTCCATCTCATGCGCTTCCTGTTCGAACCGGGCCCGTTCGCGAACGGATCGCGGCGACGACTGACGTCACTGGGCCGGTATGTACGAAGTTCTAGGGCGATCGAAGCATCTCTGGGGCGGCTTTGCGATCAATTCGAGTGCTCGATAGCCGTTCGATCACCGTTTCGTCGCAGTTCCTCGTCTGAACCTTGCCTTGGTTTCGCCAAGAATTGGTCCGGACCCACCCACCGATGCCTTTTCATCTGTAGGACGACACTGCGTATGAAACAGTATGCAATTGGTTACTCTTCGTAGGGGCATCCCTCGGTGCGGTGCCGCACCCAGCTTCCCTGTGTAGGAAAGCGGGGATTTGTTGACTGGACGCCACACCGGACACAGCTAAGTCTCAATTGCCGGACGCGCGTGCTTTGCGACGCGACGGACCTGACTCTCAGGAGTTTGGTGGAGAGAACCTGAACGTAGCCCGTACCGCCGACGCGGCGCGGGCCGCGCCGTTCATGGCTGGGCAGGGCTGAGGTTGTCGGTGCCGGATCGCTTCGTGCGCGTCGCCTTGGGCGTGACGCTGGGCCTGCTGATCGCCTTCGTGGCGCAGCCCTACATCCTCGCCTTCCTCTACTCGGCGAACGCGCCCCGCTCGGTGACGGCGCGCGGCGATCTCTCGGCGGCGGAGAAGACCACCGTCGATCTGTTCGCCAGCGCCTCGCCCTCCGTCGTCCACGTCTTCGCCCAGGCGGCGGCGCAAGGGCGCGCGCTGATGGAGCCGGACGACGAGTTCGGTCAGGGAGAACAGCAGCAGGGCTCCGGCACGCAGACCGGCACCGGTTTCGTCTGGGACGCGGCGGGCCACGTCGTCACCAACAACCACGTCGTCGAGGCCGCGACGAAGGGGGGCGGCTCGATCTCCGTGCGGCTCGCCTCCGGCGAAGTGATCGGCGCGCGGGTCGTCGGCACGGCGCCAAGCTACGATCTCGCCGTGCTCCAGCTCGGCCGCGTGGCCAAGATGCCCCTTCCCCTGGCTGTGGGGACCTCAGCCGACCTCAAGGTCGGGCAGTCGGCCTTCGCCATCGGCAACCCGTTCGGCCTCGATCACACCCTGACGACCGGGGTCATCAGCGCGCTCCAGCGGCGGCTGCCGACGCAGGAGGGCCGGGAGCTGTCGGGCGTCATCCAGACCGATGCGGCGATCAATCCGGGCAATTCCGGCGGGCCCTTGCTCGACTCCGCTGGGCGCCTGATCGGCGTCAACACCGCGATCTTCTCGCCCTCCGGCGCCAGCGCCGGCATCGGCTTCGCGGTGCCGGTCGATGTCGTGAACCGGGTGGTGCCGGACCTCATCAAGAATGGGCGCGTGCGCAATCCCGGCATCGGCATCATCGCCGGCCAGGAGGCGACCGCCGCCCGGCTCGGCATCGACGGCGTCGTGGTGCTGCGGGTGCTGCCCGGTTCTCCGGCGGCGCAGGCCGGCTTGCGCGGCGTCGATCCCCGCACCGGCACGATCGGCGACGTCATCGTCGGCGCCAACGGCCGCCCGGTTCACCGCCTGTCGGACCTGACCGCCGCGGTCGAGGAAGCCGGGCTCGACCGCCCGGTGACCCTGCTGGTGGAGCGCGACGGCCGGGTGCGGACGGTGCGGGTGAATACCGCCGACGTGGCACAGACGCGGTTGTAATCCCGCTCCCCGTGGGCGTGCACCGGATGAGCGCTTTACGCGCGCACCGAACCGGCCGATGACCGCGGGATGCTCATCGCCCTCGGCCTTCTGGCGCTCATCGGATTTTGGTGGCTCGGCCGCCGCAACGGGCGCCTGCCCTTCGGCCTGACGCCGCGCCTGCTCGCAGGCTACGCCCTGCTGGCGGCGGCCTTCGTGCTGTCGCTGCGCGGCAGCTTCCTCCTGGCCCTTCTGCTCGGCGCAGGAGGCGTCTGGCTTTCGGAGGGCGAGGCGGGCGTGATCCGGCGGGTCCGCGCATGGCGCGGATACCGGGAGCCCCGGCAAGTGCGGACGGCCGCCCTCGAATTCGACCTCGGCACCGACGGTGAACCGATGGACGGGACCGTGCTCGTCGGGCCCCTTCGCCGGCCGCCGCCTCTCGGCGGTGCCGTCGGAGGCGCTCATCGAGCTGGCCGCCCTGCTGAGCGCCAACGATCCCGAGGGCGCCCGCGGGCTAGAGGCGTATCTCGACCGCCGGCAGCCCGGCTGGCGTGTAGACGCTGATGTCGACGGAGACCCGCGGACGGGCGGACCGACGAAGCCAGGGTCGATGACGGAGCAGGAGGCCTATCAGGTCCTGGGGCTTGAGCGCGGGGCGTCCCTGGAGGACGTCCGCGCGGCTCATCGGACGCTGATGAAGCGGCTGCATCCCGACCAGGGCGGCAGCGTCGAGGGGAGCGGCGCGCGTGAACGCGGCGCGTGACAGACTGGTGAACCGACATCGCTAGAACTCCACGCGCGTTGTCAGGGTCGATATGTCGAAGGTCGTCGAAGCCGCTTGAAGCGGCTCTTGTCATCGGGCGGTCGCCGGCCGAACGCGCCGGCAGCCGCATCGAAGATGGCTGTTGGAGGCGATCAGCTCCGGGTCGCGAAGCAGTTGAAGCCGTTCTTCTTCAGCGCGGCGCAGGCATCCTGCGCGGTGCTCTGTTCGGCAAATCCCGAGAAGCGGGCGCGGAACAGCGTGGTGCCGCCATGGGTCACGCGCACCGTGTAGGGCGCGGCCTTCGAGAGCATGCCGGTGCGGCTGCGGGCGTCGGCGAGGATCGACTTGGCCTTGTCCTCGTCGTCCATGGCGCCGAGCTGGATCACCCAGGGGCTCGGCGTGACCGGCTTGGCGCTGTCGCCGCGGGCATCCTTCGGCGGACCCTCGGCCCGGGAGGCGACGCCCTCGACGGTGGGCAAGCGTGCGGTCGACTTACCGGCCGTGCCGGGGAAAGGCGCCTGACCTGCCTGGCCGGCATAGGCTTGGGCAGCGCCCGGCAGCGCCTGGAGGGTAGTGCGGCGCGATCCCGGCGTGGTGGTGGCAGGCCGGATGTCGAGCGGAGCGTTGCTGGTGGAGCTCGTCGTCTCGATGTCTTCGTCGTCCGCCGAGGCGATGACCGTGCGGGTGCGGGAATCGGCTTCGGCGACGACTGCCGGGCGACCGCGCTCGGCCACCTCGACCACGGGCGCGGTCTGACGGCTGCCGGCAAAGGCGCGGGGCAGATTGGCGCGGACGAGGTCGGCCATGATCCGGTCGCGGCTCGCGCCCGATTTGCCGCCAAGCACGATCGCCACGATCTGCCGGTCGCCGAGCTTGGCTGCGGTCATCAGGTTGAAGCCGGAATCGCGGGTGTAGCCGGTCTTGATGCCGTCCACGCCCTCGACATTGCCGAGCAGGCGGTTGTGGTTGCCGATGGTCCGGCCGCGGAAGGCGAAGGAGCGGGTCTGGAAGTAGCGGTAGTAGCGCGGGAAGCGATCCTGGATCGCACGGGCCAGCAGGGTGAGGTCGTGGGCCGTGGTGATCTGGTCGGGGTCGGGCAAGCCCGAAGCGTTGGCGTAGTGCGTGCGGCTCATGCCGAGCGCCTTGGCCTTGCGCGTCATCATCTCGGCGAAGCGCGGCTCGGAGCCGGCGATGTTCTCGCCGATGGCGCAGGCCACGTCGTTGGCCGACTTGGTGACGAGCGCCTTGATCGCCTCCTCGACCGTGACGGTCGAGCCGGGACGCAGCCCCAGCTTCGACGGCGCCTGGGCGGCGGCGTTGGCCGAGATCGAGAGCGGCGAGTCGAGGTCGTAGCGGCCCTTCTCCAACTGCTCGAAAAGCATGTAGAGGGTCATCACCTTGGTGATCGAGGCCGGGTGGCGCAGCGCGTCCTCGTTGACCGCGTGCAGCGTGCGGCCCGACTTCACGTCCACGACCATGGCGGCGTAGGGCGGGTTGTACCCGCTCACCGCCTTGCGGGCGTGGCCTCGGCGTTTTGCCTCGGCCGGGTCGGCCACTGCGACGAGAAAACTCGTCGCCAGGAGCAGCACGGCGACAGCGCGGGACCCCGTGGTGGGCCGGCCTTCTACGCGACGCATCTCGAAACCTTCGCCTCGACAGTCGGACGTTCAAGCCCGGCTGGCACCCTTCACGAACGCCGCCATCGGGTCCGCAATCTCTGTCGAAGACGGTAGGATGAACGCGGTTACGCGGCCGTTAATGCCGGCCGATGCGGGTGCGAGATCGTCCTTTCGCCACAGGGGTTAAGCCGATCTTGACGAGACCCGCTCGGGAAGGCCGGCGTCGCTTGCGTAGGGTCCGCCGTGCGGCGTTTCGTCATTGGATCCAAAGACGGCCGCGCCGCATTTCGCGCGTGGGCGCAGGGCTGGCCGCGCGTTCAATCTGTACGGACAGTTTCGCGCACCTCACTGGCGCAGGCGCCGATCGGCCTATAGATTGCCTGTTGAGCGCCGCGCCCCTCACCGGGACGCTGGCGCCGAAGGCTGCCAGACCAAGGTCGCTTCGATTCAGATGTCTTCCAAGCTGATTCAGGACAACGTGCAGGAGGCGGGTCGGGGACGAGTTCCGGTGCGTGCGGCCTCAACACCGCGCAGCCCCGGCGACGACGACCGTTCGGGCACCGCGATCATCACCCGCACCAAGCCGCGGGCGAAGCGACCGAGCCTGTACCGCGTGCTGCTGCTCAACGACGATTACACGCCGATGGAATTCGTCGTGCATGTCGTGGAGCGGTTCTTCAACAAGAGCCACGACGACGCCTACCAGATCATGATGCACGTCCACCACAATGGTGTGGGGGAGTGCGGCGTGTTCACCTACGAGGTCGCGGAAACGAAAGTGACGCAGGTGATGGATTTCGCCCGCAAGCACCAACATCCGCTTCAGTGCGTTATGGAAAAGAAATAGGCATCCAGCGAAGGCCAGAGCATTGCCCAGCTTCTCACGTAGCCTCGAGCAAGCCCTCCACCGCGCCCTGGCCTTGGCCGGAGAGCGCCGCCACGAATACGCGACCCTCGAACATCTCCTGCTCGCTCTCGTCGATGATCAGGATGCTGCCGCGGTGATGCGGGCCTGCAACGTCGAGACCGACGTACTGCGCCGCAATCTTGTCGAATACGTCGACACCGAACTCTCGAATCTGACGGGCGACGGGCGCCAGGACGCCAAGCCGACCGCTGGCTTCCAGCGGGTCATCCAGCGTGCGGTGATTCACGTCCAGTCCTCGGGTCGCGAGGAGGTGACCGGCGCCAACGTGCTCGTCGCGATCTTCGCCGAGCGCGAGAGCCACGCCGCCTATTTCCTGCAAGAGCAGGACATGACCCGCTACGACGCGGTGAACTACATCAGCCACGGCATCGCCAAGCGGCCCGGCGCGTCAGAGGCCAAGCCTGTGCGCGGCGCCGAGGAAGAGGCCGCGTCCGAGCGTCCGGGCGGCGAGGAGACCGAGGCGCGGCCCAAGAAGAAGGGCGATGCGCTCGACGCCTACTGCGTCAACCTCAACAAGAAGGCGCGCGACGGCAAGATCGACCCGCTGATCGGCCGCCATTCCGAGGTCGAGCGCACGATTCAGGTGCTCTGCCGCCGCCAGAAGAACAATCCGCTGCTGGTCGGCGACCCTGGCGTCGGCAAGACGGCGATCGCCGAAGGGCTCGCGCGTAAGATCATCCAGCACGAGGTGCCGGAAGTTCTGGCCGACGCGACGGTGTTCTCCCTCGACATGGGCACGCTGCTGGCCGGCACCCGCTACCGCGGCGACTTCGAGGAGCGCCTCAAGCAGGTGATGAAGGAGATCGAGGCGCATCCCAACGCCATCATGTTCATCGACGAGATCCACACCGTGATCGGTGCGGGTGCGACCTCGGGCGGCGCGATGGATGCCTCGAACCTGTTGAAGCCCGCTCTGGCCTCGGGTGCCCTGCGCTGCATCGGCTCGACCACCTACAAGGAGTACCGCCAGTACTTCGAGAAGGATCGCGCCCTGGTGCGCCGCTTCCAGAAGATCGACGTCAACGAGCCGTCGATCCCGGATACGATCGAGATCCTCAAGGGGCTGAAGCCGTATTTCGAGGAGTTCCACAAGCTCAAATACACCACCGAGGCCGTGAAAGCGGCGGTGGAGCTGTCGGCCCGCTACATCAACGACCGCAAGCTGCCCGACAAGGCGATCGACGTGATCGACGAGACCGGCGCCTCGCAGATGCTGGTGCCGGAGGCGCGCCGCAAGCGCACCATCGGCGTCAAGGAGATCGAGACCACCATCGCCACGATGGCGCGCATCCCGCCGAAAACCGTGTCGAAGGACGACGCGGTGGTTCTCAAGAACCTCACTGAGAACCTCAAGCGGGTCGTCTACGGCCAGACCAACGCCATCGAGGCGCTGACCTCGGCGATCAAGCTCGCCCGTGCGGGCCTGCGCGATCCCGACAAGCCGATCGGCTCCTACCTGTTCGCCGGCCCGACCGGCGTCGGTAAGACCGAAGCGGCCAAGCAGCTTGCCGCCAGCCTCGGCGTCGAGATGCTGCGGTTCGACATGTCGGAATACATGGAGCGCCACACGGTCTCGCGGCTGATCGGTGCCCCGCCCGGCTATGTCGGCTTCGATCAGGGCGGCCTGCTCACCGACGGGATCGACCAGCACCCGCACTGCGTGCTCCTGCTCGACGAGATCGAGAAGGCGCATCCGGACCTGTTCAACATCCTGTTGCAGGTGATGGATCACGGCAAGCTGACCGACCACAACGGCAAGCAGGTCGATTTCCGTAACGTCATCATCATCATGACGTCGAATGCGGGCGCCTCCGATCTGGCGAAGTCGGCCTACGGCTTCACGCAGTCGAAGCGCACGGGCGACGATGTCGAGGCGATCAACCGGCTGTTCGCGCCGGAATTCCGCAACCGCCTCGACGCGATCATCTCGTTCGGCCACCTGCCGAAGGAGGTCGTGGCCAAAGTCGTCGACAAGTTCGTGCTCCAGCTCGAAGCGCAGCTCGCCGACCGCAACGTCACGATCGAGCTGTCGGACGAGGCCCGCGAATGGCTCGTGGAGAACGGCTACGACGACGCGATGGGCGCACGCCCCATGGCCCGTCTGATCCAATCCACGATCAAGACGCCGCTCGCCGACGAGGTGCTGTTCGGACGCCTCAAGGACGGCGGGGCCGTCAAGGTGGTGCTGAAGAAGCCGGAGGCCGAGGACGGCAAGGGCAAGGCGGAACTCGGTTTCGAGTTCCCCGCCGGACCGGTTACCCCGAAGCCGGAGACGGACGTCGCCAACGCGGCCAAGCGCAAGCGCTCGAAGCCACGTTCGGCCCCGCGCAAGAAGGCGGCCAAGCGTGACGGTGGTCCGTCCGGCGGTGGATCCTCCGGTGGCGGCTCCGTCCGCACCGTGCCGAAGGTGCCGCTGAAAGTCTGACAGTGCGTGGCCGCTCATTCGCAAGAGTGAGTGGCCTTCGAGGCCGGCGCGGGTTGCGTTCCTGCGCCGGCTCCCGGATATGGGCGGCGCCGCGCTCTGCCAGAGGGGCCGGTATCGGCCAGCAATGGGGGTAGCATGACGAGCGACGCGCAGGAGGAGCCCCTCACGCCTGTCGCGCCACAGCCGGCTCCGGCGCGGCCGAAGCCGCTGACGTCCCGCGAGAGACGCCGCCGCCGCCGCAAGTCGCGTCATCGCGGCGAGGAGATTCTCGGCTGGATCCTGGTGCCGGTGATCCTGTTCGGCCTGTTCTGGGGCGTGAACGCGGTCCTTGAGGCGATGGGCACGAGCCCCGGCGTGGTGTGGGATCAGCTCATGCAGGTAAAGGCCGCGCTTGAGAAGAAGATGTAGGGCGCGGGCGCCCTACTCCGCCGCCGCCTTGCTCAGCCCGATCCGCCGCCAGATCGTGCTCAGCGCGTCCACCAGATGGTCGATGTCGGCATTCGAATGCAGCGGCGACGGCGTGATCCGCAGGCGCTCCGTCCCGCGCGGCACGGTCGGGTAGTTGATCGGCTGCACGTAGATGCCGAACTCGTCGAGCAGGGTATCGCTGATCGCCTTGCACAGCACGGGATCGCAAACCATCACCGGCACGATATGGCTGCGGTTGGCCAAAGTCGGGATGCCCGCCGCATCCAGCGCGTGCCGGACCCGCACCACCCGCTCCTGATGCCGCGCCCGCTCGACACGGCTCGCCTTGAGGTGGCGGATGCTCGCCGCCGCGCCGGCCGCGACCGCCGGCGGCAGCGAGGTCGTGAAGATGAAGCCCGAGGCGAAGCTGCGCACGAAGTCGCAGAGCTGCGTCGAGCCGGTGATGTAGCCGCCATGGACGGCGAACGCTTTGCCGAGCGTTCCCTCGATCACGTCGAGCCGGTGGGCGAGCCCCATCCGCTCCGAGATGCCGCCGCCCCGCGCACCGTAGAGGCCGACCGCGTGCACCTCGTCGAGATAGGTGAGCGCCCCGTGCGCCTCGGCCACGTCGCAGATCTCGTCGATCGGGGCGATGTCGCCATCCATCGAATAGACCGACTCGAAGGCGACGAGCTTGGCCCGGCCCGGCTCGATCAGCCCGAGCTTGCGGTCCAGATCCTCCGGATCGTTGTGGCGGAAGATCTGGCGTTCGGCCCGGCTCGAACGGATGCCCTCGATCATCGAGGCGTGGTTGCCCTCGTCGGAGAAGACGACGCAGCCTGGCAGCTTCGAGGCGAGTGTGCCGAGCGCCGCCCAGTTCGAGACGTAGCCGGAGGAGAAGATCAGCGCCGCTTCCTTTCCGTGGAGGTCGGCGAGTTCCTGCTCCAAGAGCACGTGATAATGGTTGGTGCCGGAGATGTTGCGGGTACCGCCCGCGCCGGCCCCGCAACGGTCGATCGCCTCGTGCATCGCTTGCAGCACCGACGGATGCTGGCCCATGCCGAGATAGTCGTTGGAGCACCAGACGGTGACGTCACGCGCGCCGCCGGGGCTGTGATGCGTCGCGTAGGGAAACCGCCCCGCCTGCCGCTCCAGATCGGTGAAGACGCGGTAGCGCCCCTCCCGGTGGAGGCCGGTGATCGCATTGCCGAAGAACGCTTCGTAATCCATGCCGTCCTCCCCGAAGAAGATGATGCCGGTGGGCGGATCTTGCGTCCGTCTCACCTCATTCGCGCTGCACTGCCCGGGTTTCAGGCATCTCGGCCGCCGTTGGCGCGGTGCGCCCCGGAAGGCTCCAGTTCCACAGCGCCGCCGAGGGCAGCGGCAGCATCAGGAACCAATGCTCCAGGGTGGCGAGCGCGGCGAGCGTCGCGAGCAGGGCAAAGCCCGTCACTGTCTGCGGCGTGGCCGCGTCCCCGAGCGCGCCGCGGGCAAGCAGAACCGTCGCGGCGGTGCCCAGCGTCACCGAGAGCGGAAACAGCGGGTTCATCGGCCGCCGGCTCAGATAACAGGCGAGATAGCCGAGATGCGGCGGCAGGAACTCGGCGTGGAGGTTGCGCACGCCGAGGAACAGGTTGAGCCGCGCCGAGGCGTTCATCAGCGTGAGCAGGGCGTAGGTCCAGAGCGCGACCCGGTTCCCTTCCCCCCAGGTGAGGCAGAGGATGGCGAGCCCGCCGATCAGGATCGCGAATTCGTGCCACAGGCTGGTGGCGAGCGCCGCGAAGAAGCGGTCGAACCCGCGCAGGTTCGGCGCACAGGCGGCGGGCTTCGGGCCGGAGATGAAGCCCATATAGTAGCTCATCTCCTGCCAGCCCCAGACGATGACCGCGGCGGTGAAGCCGAGATAGGCGCCCGTCTCCGTGTCGTCATCCGCGACCGCGCGGATGGTCCAGAGCGCGCCGGCCAGGACGGCGCTCGCCGCGACCATGCTGCGGGCATGCGTCCGCCGCGGCAGGTGCTGGAGCACCAGCACCAGCCCGGTGGCCGACCACCACAGCAGGACGGCGTAGAGCGCCGGAACGGCGTAGACGCCCATGCTACCAGACCGGATCGAGGCGGATGTCGGCCGGCATCGCGTTCTGCTTGACCGGCAAGAGGTAGAGCCGCGCGAAGGTCGCCGCCGCGACCAGGGTCTGGGCACCGTGCTTGAGCTTGCCCGACAGGCCGCCTGCCGCCTTGGCGGCGGCGATCTTGTCGGCGCAGACCAGCAGCCGGTCGAGCCCCGCCTTGAAGCGCGGATCGTCGAGATCGAGGGTGATCGGGAAGGTCTGTTTCGAGATCTCGGAGGTGATTTGGAAGACCTTGAAATCGTAGTCGGTCGGATCGACCCCGAGCGCCTTGTGGAAGGCCGGGCGGCAATGGTCGCGGACATACATCGTCGCGAACACCGCCAGCAGGAAGAAGCGAATCCAGTAGCGGTTGACCCCAGTCGTCAGCTTCGGGTTGGCCCGCATGAGCAGCGCGAACGCCTCGCCGTGGCGGAACTCGTCGTTGCACCACTTCTCGAACCATTTGAAGATCGGGTGGATGCGCCGCTCGGGATGCCGCTCCAACTCGCGGTAGATCGTGATGTAGCGGGCGTAGCCGATCTTCTCCGACAGGTAGGTCGCGTAGAAGATGAACTTCGGTTTGAAGAACGTGTACTTCTTCGCCTTGGTCAGGAAGCCGAGATCGACGCCGACGCCGAAATCCTTCAGCGTGTCGTTGATGAAGCCGGCATGGCGCGCCTCGTCGCGGCTCATGAAGCCGAACAGCTCCTTGATGTCCTTGTTCTTGGCGCGCTTGCGCATTTCCGCGTAGAGCACGCAGCCCGAGAACTCGGCGGTGATCGAGGAGACGAGGAAGTCGAGGAACTCCTTGCGCAGCTCCGGGTCCATCTCGGCGAGGTCGCAATCGAACTCCTCGTTGCGCACGAAGTGGCGCTTGTTCGGGTCCGAGCGGAGCTCCTCGATCAGGATGTCCCATTCGCGGCGCACGGGCTCGACATCGGTGCGGTCGAGCTCGTCGAAATCGGTGGTGTAGAAGCGCGGGCTCAGAAACGTCGTCTGCTGCGCGCTCTTGGTCGAGTCGTTGAGCGGCTGGCGCGGGAACGGAGCTCCCGTCGCCGGTTGGGGCTGGACGTTGGCGTTCACAGCTTCCTCCGTTCGGAAAAGCTCACCTCGTAGAGCTCGGTCAGCTCGAGATGGGCGATCAGCTTGGTCCAGGCCCGCTCCAGCCGGCCTGCGCGGGTGACGGTGGCGGTGCGGCGTACGGTGAGGCGCTCGCCGTAGGGCACCTCGGTCGGCGCGTCGTGGACCTGAACCTCGTCCCCGGGCTCGATCTCGAACCCGCCGTCGAGCGTCACATGCGCGTGCAGGCTCTCCGGCGTCTGCTCGATCTCGACGGTGCAGGGCACTTCGACGACCGTCTTGCCGATCCAGGCCATGTCCGCCTCCCTTCTGTCCGCTACGGCCATCACCGCAGCTCCGTGCCGGGCAACAGGCGGGCGAAGGCCTTCGCGTTCGAAGGGCCGAAGGCCAGCAGCGGCACGTTCCGCCCGGTGGCGCCATCCTCCAACGACAACGTGCCGTTGTCGAATCGCGTGAGGGTGAACGGAGGCTCGCGGCTCAGGCCTACCCTCTGCCGAGCCTGGGCGAGCCCGCGCAGCGTGCCGCGGATGAAGCCGTCCTGTCCCGGCTCGATCCGGGCGACCAGTTTCCCGTCGCTGGCCTCGCGCAGGTCGATGGCGCCGTCCGGCTGGTCCTCGGCGTGGAAGGCGAGCTTTTGAACCGGGTGGGCGGACGGTATCTGCGGCTCGGTCCCCTGACCGCGACCGAGGGCGACGGCAACAATCGCCACCGCGAGCAGGGCCGCGACGGCCAGAAGCGCCGGCCGCTGGGATCGCGGCTTCTGCGGCGGGCGGCGGAAGTTCAGCTCGACGGGCATCGGTCTCACTCCCCGCTATCGGGCCGCGGCGGTCGCGAGGCGGCCGGGAGCAGCGCTCGCACGCCCGGTCGCGGCGGCTTCCACGGCGCGCGTCGGACCCTTCGCAAAACCTTCGGCGGCCGCCCCGGCCGAACCTTCGGTCTGCGCCGCGAGCGCCGGGGCGAGCAGGGCCACCACGCTCCGGGCCTCAGGCACCGAGCGCAGCATCGGCTCCGGCCGGCTCACCCGCCAGGGCCGGGCATGCGGCCAGAGATGCAGGTAGGCGACCCGCTCACCCGGCGGCAGGCGCAGGGGGATGTCGCCGGTGCCGTCGGAAAACAGCCGCAGGTCCGCCGACTCGATCCGGGTGAGCGGCAGGTTGAGGGTGATCGGCAGGGCGATGCCGACATGCAGCACCATGCGCCGGTCGGTCAGCGTGTAGACCGTGGTGCGGTGGACGAGCCAGGCGAGGAAGCTCAGCAGCCCGAGCGCCGCGAGGCCGATCAGCAGGGTCGGGCCCGCGACGGCGAGCGCCCGCGCCGGCCCTCCGCTCGCGGCGGCGCCAATCGCCAGTACCGTGGCGGTGCCGGCGAACCACACCAAGACGAGCCGGGCGTGGAGGGCGCGCAGCAACACGCCGGAGAGGCTCGGGGCGCCGCGCCACAGGATGCGCTCGCCCGGCGGCAACGGGCCGGGCAGGCCCCGCAACGTCCCCTCGGGCAGGAAGTCGGAGTCGCTCATCGGATCGCCCCTCAGAGAATGGGTTCTTGGCGGGCGGGCGAGGCGTAGAGGGTGCCGGCGCCGAAATACGCCATGATCCGCTCCTCCTCCCGCAAGGTGACGGAATCCGGATCCTTGGTGCCGGGGATGTCGGCGAACTGCTCGGCCAGCAGCGCCTCGGTCTTCACCGTGCGGGAGAAGCGGCCGGTGGTGCAGAAGGTCACCGGCATTAGCACCCGGCGCCCGCCCGCACTGAGTTCGACCTCGTAGTAGCGCACGAAGGATTCGCCGCGATCGAGCCAGAGATCGACGACGGTGCCGGCGACCTGCCGGTCGGCGCCGAAGACCGGCATGCCGATCGGGTTCGGTCCGTCCTCGTGGACGACGAAAGCATCGGCGACGCGCAAGGGGGCGATGCGGTACTCGTTGTCCCAGGTGCGGTCGTGCTCGTCGTGGCGCGGGACCCAGGATCCGGGACCGACTCCGGCCTGCAGCGACGTGTCCGTGCGGAAGTAGGGCGCGCCGGGGAAGACCTCGCGGCGGGCACTCGGCACATGGGTGTCGTAGGCGATGTTGGTCTGCGGCGCGTACATCGTGTGGCCGCTCGACAGGTGGAAGGCCTTCGGCGTCGGGATCAGAATCGGGTCCGGGCTCTTCAGCCGGCCGGCCGCCTCGTTCTCCAGCGGATAGCCCTCGCGGCGATCTTCCCGGCGCAGGTAGAAGACCAAGCCTGCGAAGAAGATCCAGAATGCATAGAGCGTGACCTGCGCGACATCGATGTAACCGGTGATCTCGCCTCTGGGCATGGCAGGCCTCCCGATCAGGTGGGACGATTGACGAGGGGGTCGAACGGACCGGAACGCCGCTCGTCCGGACGGATGGAACCGGCGGCGTCCGCGCGCACGAGCGGGCCGAGCGCGACCAGCGTGGCGAACAGCAGCGCAATCTCGACGTGGTAGACGATGAGGTAGCCGATGGCCGGCTCGTTCATGCCCTCGCCGAGCGCGCCCGATTGCGCCACGGCGGCGCCGAGATCGCGCAGGATGCCGCTGGCGGCGATGGCGAGCCCGGCGGCGGTGGCCTGCGCCGCGCCCCAGGCGCCCAGCGCAAGGCCGGTATCCTCGGGCCCGGCCTTGGCCATGGAGGCGGTGAGCGTGCCGTGGGCGAACAAGCCGCCGCCGATGCCGATCAGCGTGACGCCCGCCGCGAACAGCCGGGCCGAGGCAAGGGGTGCAGCGAAGATCACTGCCGAGAAGGCGGCGATGCCGATCACCGCGCCCGTCGCCGCGACCCGGTAGGGGTCGCCGCCGCGGTTGAGCCAGCGCGCCGCTGCGATCAGCCCCAGCCCGCCGCCGGCCGCGAGCATCGCGGTGAGCGCGGTGGTCTGCGCCACCGTCAGGCCGAGGATCTGGCCGCCATAGGGTTCGAGCAGGATGTCCTGCATCGAGAACGCCGCGGTGCCGAGCGCGATCGCCGCTAGCCGCCGCCGTGCGGTGCCCTCCCCGGCATAGCCGCGCCAGGATTGGGCGAAGCTCGGGCGCGGCGCCGCCCGTTCGGTGCGATGCGGATCGCGCGGCTCCTGCTTCCACAGGGCGACGCCGTTGAGCACGATCGTGACCAGCGCCGCGCCCTGGATCACCTGGATCAGGCGGACCGCGGAGAAATTCGCCAGCGCCAGCCCGAACAGAACGGCGCTGCCCATCATGCCGGCCAGCAGCATGGCGCAGAGGAGCGCCACCACCTTCGGGCGGGCATGCGCAGGGGCGAGATCGGTGGCCAGCGCCAGTCCGACGGTCTGCGTGGTGTGCAGCCCCGCGCCGACGAGCAGGAAGGCGAGCGCGGCCGCGACATGGCCGACCCAGAGCGGACCGGTGGTGTCGCCCGACAGGATCAGCAGGGCGAACGGCATGATCGCCAGCCCGCCGAATTGCAGCAGCGTGCCGAACCAGATGTAGGGCACCCGCCGCCAGCCGAGCACCGAGCGGTGCGTGTCCGAGCGGAAGCCGACCAGCGCCCGCAAGGGGGCGAACAGGAGCGGCAGCGACAGCATCACCGCCACGATCCAGGCCGGCACCGACAGCTCGACGATCATCACCCGGTTGAGCGTGCCGATCAGCAGCACGGCGGCCATGCCGACCGTGACCTGGAACAGCGCGAGCCGCATCAGGCGCCCGAGCGGCAGCTCCTTCGTCGCCGCGTCGGCGAACGGGAGGATCGCCGGGCCGAGGCGCAGCAGCGCCTGGGTGATGGCGAGGCCGGATTTCATCGAACGGCCCCGGTCTCGATCGCGGGCGACGCCGTCTTGCGCAGCTCGATCGCATTCGAGAGGTAGAACCCGCTGTTCACCCGGTGCGTCCGCGCGACGGCGAAACGCGCCAGCGCCCGCTCCCCGGCGATGCGCCGCCGCAGGCCGCTCTCCGTGATCGGAACGATGGCCGGCGCCCGGTCGGCCTTCGGGAACAGCTTGCCGGCCGCGTGCATCAGGGTCAGCAGCGCCGTGCGCGGGGCGACGGTGAAGAGCAGGCTGCCATCGGTGCGCAGCGAGAGTTCGGCGAGCGCCCGGACGATGTCCGGCACCTGATAATGGATCAGCGAATCCATTGCGACGACATGGTCGAAGCGGCCGAGCCAGGGATCGAGCATGTCGCCGACCTGGAACTCCACCGAGCCGGGGCCGTCGATGACGGGAAGCCGCTCGCGGGCGAGCCCGATCAGCGTCGGCGAGACATCGATCGCCACCACCGCCGCACCTCGGCGTGCGGCCTCGACCGCGAGCGCCCCGGTGCCGCAGCCGGCATCCAGCAGGCGCAGGCCGGTCAGATGCACCGGCAGCCAGCCGAGGAGGTTGGCGCGCATGGTGTCACGCCCGGCCCGCACCGTGGCGCGGATCTTCGAGACCGGCGCATCGGAGGTGAGGCGCGACCACGCCTCGACCGCGGTGCGATCGAAGTAGGTCTCCAACTGGGAGCGGCGGGTGAGGTAGGGCGTGCTCATCAATCGAATCCGAGAAATTCGAACAGGTCGCGGTCCTTCATCGGCACCGCCTCGCAAGGGTCGGCACCGGCCCAGAGCGTCTCGGCGAGCTGCATGTACTCGTCGGTGACGGCCTTCAGCTCCGGTGTCGGCTCCATCTCGAACAGCGTCGATTTCTTCAGGCGCGAGCGCCGCACCACGTCGAGGTCGGGGAAATGCGCAAGGCGGCGCAGGCCCACCGCCGCGTTGAAGCGGTCGATCTCGTCGGTCTTGGCGGAGCGGTTGGCGATGACGCCGCCGAGCCGCACGCCGTAATTCTTCGACTTGGTGTGGATCGCCGCGACGATGCGGTTCATCGCGAAGATCGAGTCGAAGTCGTTGGCGGTGACGATCAGCGCCCGGTCGGCGTGCTGGAGCGGCGAGGCGAAGCCGCCGCAGACCACGTCGCCCAGCACGTCGAACACGACGACGTCGGTATCCTCCAGAAGGTGATGCTCCTTAAGGAGCTTGACCGTCTGCCCGACGACGTAGCCGCCGCAGCCGGTGCCGGCGGGCGGTCCGCCGGCCTCGACGCATTTCACGCCGTTATAGCCCTCGACCACGAAATCCTCGGCCCGCAGCTCCTCGGAGTGGAAGTTCACGGCCTCCAAGGCGTCGATGACGGTCGGCGCAAGGCGCTTGGTCAGCGTGAAGGTCGAGTCGTGCTTCGGATCGCAGCCGATCTGAAGGACGCGCTTGCCCAGCTTCGAGAAGGCCACCGAGAGGTTCGAGGAGGTGGTCGACTTGCCGATGCCGCCCTTGCCGTAGACGGCGAAGACCTTGGCGGTCTCGATCCGGTCGTTCGGGTCGAGCCCGACCTGAAGGCTGCCCTCCTCGCGGCGGACGGGGACCGGATTTCGGATGGCGATGTTCATGCCGCGACTCCTGCAGTGATGCCGGGTGTCACGCCCTCCAGCCGGTCCTCCAGTTCCTCCTCGGCGCGGTCGAGCGCGTCGCGCATCGCCGGGTCGGGAGTCCAGAAGCCGCGGCGGTGAGCCTCGATCAGGCGGCTCGCGACCTTGGCGCAGGCCGTGGGGTTGAGCGTCGCCATCCGGTCGCGCATGGCGTCGTCGAGAACGAAGGTCTCGGTGATGCGCTCGTAGATCCAGGGCTGCACCGCGCCGGCGGTGGCGGACCAGCCGACGGTGTTGGTCAGCGTCGCCTCGATCTGGCGCACACCCTCATAGCCGTGGCCGAGCAGGCCCTCGTACCATTTCGGGTTGAGCATGCGGGTGCGGGTTTCCAGCGCCACCTGCTCGTCGAGGGAGCGCACGCGCCCCTCCCCACGGGTCTGGTCGCTGATGTAGATCGGCACCGCCGCGCCGCGGGCGCGGGCCACCGCCCGGCCCATGCCGCCGAGCCCGTCGAAGTAGTGATCGACGGATGTGACGCCGAGTTCGACCGAATCGAGGTTCTGGTAGGCGAGATCGACCCGCGAGAGCACCGCCTTCATCAGGTCGCGCTGCGGCGCGGGGCGACCGGTGCGGCCGTAGGCGAAGCTCTTGCGGCGCGAAAAGGTCTCGCAGAGTTCGTCCTCGTCGTCCCAGCGGCCGGACTCGACGAGGTGGTTGACGTTGGCGCCGTAGGCCCCCTCCGCATTGGAGAAGACCCGCAGGGCTGCCGTCTCGAAGTTGCAGCCTTGCTCGGCCTGGATTGCCAGTGCGTGCTTGCGCACGAAGTTCTTGTTGGCCGGCTCCTCGGCGCTGGCGGCGAGAAAGCTCGCTTCCGCAAGCAGCTTGGTCTGCAGGGGCAGAAGATCGCGAAAAATGCCGGAGAGCGTGACCACCGCGTCGATGCGCGGGCGGCCGAGCTGTTCGAGCGGGATCAGCTCTGCCCCGGCGAGGCGGCCGTAGCCGTCGAAGCGGGGCGCCGCGCCGATCAGCGCCAGCGCCTGGGCGATGGGTCCGCCCTCGCTCTTCAGGTTGTCGGTGCCCCACAGGACGAGCGCGACGCTCTCCGGCAGGGCCCGGCCTTCCTCGAGGTAACGCTCCAGCACCCGCGCCACTTGGCGGGCGCCGTCGGCCAGCGCGAAGGCCGTGGGCAGGCGGTAAAGGGTCGAAGCCGTGCAGGTTGCGCCCCGTGGGCAGGATGCCGGGATTGCGCAGCAGGTCGCCGCCCGCGACCGGGGCCACGAAGCGCCCGTCGAGGGCCCGCATCAGCGCGGGCAGCTCGCTGTCGCGGGCGAGGTCGGCATCGATCCGGGCGAGGTCGGCGAAGGCGGCTCGATGGGTCTCATCGGCGGGTAGAGCCGCGGCGGCTAGCGCCTCGCTGAGGGACGTGCCCTCGATCAGGAGCTCGATCCCGGCGCGGGCCGGCTTCAGCCCGTGCGAGGCCTCCGCCAGGGCGAGCAGTAGATCGACACGTTCTTCGCCGACCATCCCCCTGGCCGATCACGTGCAGGCCGTGCGGGATCAGCGTCTGCTCGAGTTCGAACAAAGCGGCGGCGAGCGCGGTGACCTGCGGGGCGGGGTTGCCCGCCCAAGCGGGTTCGGCCGGGACCAGATCGACGGCCGCACCCTGCGCCTGGATGACCACGGCGAGCGCCGTCCGCTCAGCCGTCGCTTCCGGTTCGAGACCGCGCCAGCGCTCAACCGAGGCCTTGAGGTCGCTCAAGCCGCGATAGAGCCCGGCGGCGGCGAGGCTCGGGGTGAGATAGCTCACGAGCGTCGCGGCGGAGCGGCGCTTGGCCAGCGTGCCCTCGGACGGGTTGTTGGCGGCGTAGAGGTAGATGTTGGGCAGCGCACCGATCAGCCGCTCGGGCCAGCAGGCTTCCGACAATCCGGCCTGCTTGCCGGGCATGAATTCGAGCGCGCCGTGGGTGCCGAAATGCAGCACGGCGTCGGCGGAAAAGTCCTCGCGCAGCCAGCGGTAGAAGGCGCTGAAGGCGTGGGTCGGCGCGAAGCCCTGCTCGAACAGCAGCCGCATCGGATCGCCCTCGTAGCCGAAGGCGGGCTGCACCCCGACGAAGACGTTGCCGAACTGCGCGCCGAGCACGAGGATGTCGGCCCCGTTGCTCTGGTGGCGGCCGGGCGCCGGGCCCCATTGCGCCTCGATCTCGGGCAGGTAGGTTTCGCGGCGGACGTGATCTTCGGCCGAAACACGGGCTTGGACGTTGGCCGGCGTGCCGTAGCGGGAGGCGTTGCCGCCGAGAATCTTTTCCCGCAGCGCATCGACGCTGTCGGGCACCGCGACGTCGTAGCCCTCGGCCTTGAGGCCGCGCAGGGTGTTCAGCAGCGAGGCGTAGACCGAGAGGAAGGCGGCCGTGCCGGTAGCGCCGGCATTCGGCGGGAAGTTGAACAGGATGACGGCCAGGCGCCGCTCGCGCTTGGGCCGGCGCCGCAGGGACACGAGCCGATCGATCCGGGCGGCGAGCCGCTCGGCGCGCTCGGGATGCACGCGCATGTCGCGGGCATTGCCGGGGCCGGAGGCCGAGGAACGGCCGCCGAACACCATCGGTGCGGTGGCGCCGTCGAGTTCGGGGATTGCGACCATCATGGTCGCCTCGACCGGCGACAGGCCGCGGCTGCCCGCCTCCCATTGCTCGATCGTCTGGAATTCCAGCGCGTGGGCGGCGAGATAAGGCACGTCGAGCCGCGCCAGCGTCGCCTCGGCCGCCGCCGCGTCGTTGTAGGCCGGCCCGCCGACCAGCGAGAACCCGGTGAGCGAGACCAATGCGTCGATCGCCGGCCGGCCGTTCACCGTGAAATAGGTGTCCACCGCGGGGCGGTTGTCGAGCCCGGCGGCGAAGGCCGGCACCACGCAGAGGCCCTTGGCCTCCAGGGCGGCGATGACGCCGTCGTAATGCGCCGTGTTGCCGGCCAGAACGTAGGAGCGCATCAGCAGCAGGCCGATGCGGCCGCGGGCGCCCGGCACGGTCGGCAGGGCGGACAGGCTCTCGCCGACGCGGTCGGCCATACGTGGATGGTAGAGGCCGGTCTCGGGATAATGCTGGGGCGCGGGCGCGGCGGCGATCTCCCGCCACACGGCGCGGGGGCCGGCGGCGTAGCGCTGCACGAGGAAGCGCACGAGGCTCGCCACGTTCTCGTCCGAGCCCGCGAGCCAGTATTGCAAGGTCAGGAAATAGGCGCGCACGTCCTGCGCCGAGCCGGGGATGAAGCGCAGGATCTTCGGAAGCTTGCGCACCAGCGCCATCTGCCGGGCGGCGTTGCCCTCCGCGCCCGGCTTGCCGCGCAGCCGCTTCAGGAAGTCGAGGGCCGAGCGCTTGGTGCCGCTCATGTCGAAGCGGTTGAGCTTGGTCGTGCGCACGATCTCGGAGGCCGAGAGGCAGCCGATCATCGCGTCGCAGCTCGCGCGGCGTGCCTGGATCGCCGGCAGGATCGCGCGAACGTGCTCGTCGAGGAACAGCATCGCCGAGAGGACGATGTCGGCGCGTGCGATCTCCGCCTCGCAGGCCCGGAGCGCGGCCTTGTCGGTCTCCCACTCCGCGGCGGCGTGAAAGCTCAGGGCGAGCCCCGGCATCTCTGCCGCGAGCCGCACGCGCGCCCGTTCCACCGCGCTCGCCAAGTGATTGTCGAGCGTGACGATGGCGACGCGGATGGTGGGCCTATCGGCCGAAATGCGCCTTGGCATCGTAAAGGGTCTCGAGAGTGATGAGCGGGAGCTGCCGCTCTCGGGCGAATCGCTCGGTGTTGGCGCGGGCCTTCCCGCGCACGAAGAACGGGATCTTCTTCAGCTCCTTTTCGGCATCGGGCGCCCACGGCGCGGTGCGGACCGCGTCGGCACCCTGGATCTGGATGGGGGGTGGAACGGGCGCCGACGCGAGGGGGGGAGTCTTCGGCGCCCGTTCCACGGCGTCCGCCGTCCCGCTCGGCCCGCGGCCGAGATGAGACGGGGCGGCGCCATCGTGGAATTCGGGATCTTCGCGGAACATCCCGAGGAGATGTTCCTCCAGCCCCATCATCAGGGGGTGCACGAGGGTGTCGAACAGGACGTTGGCGCCCTCGAACCCCATCTGCGGCGAGTGGCGGGCGGGAAAGTCCTGGACGTGGATCGGCGCCGAGATCACCGCGCAGGGGATGCCGAGCCGCTTGGCGATGTGGCGCTCCATCTGCGTGCCGAGCACGAGTTCGGGGGCCGCCGCCTGGATCGCCGCCTCGACGTCGAGGTAGTCGTCGGTGATCGTCGCCTCGATCCCGTGGAGCGCGGCTTCCGCCCGGACTTCGCGGGCGAATTCGCGGGTATAGGTGCCGAGCCCGACAAGCTTGAAGCCGAGTTCATGCGCGGCGACGCGGGCGAGAGCCAGCGCGTGGGTGGCGTCTCCGAACACGAAGACGCGTTTGCCCGTGAGATAGGTCGAATCGACCGACCGGCTGTACCAGGGCAGGCGCGAGGGCGCGTCGGCGAGGACGGGAGCGGGATCGACGCCGGCCAGGGCCGCCACCGCTTCGACGAAGCGGGTCGTCGCCCCGACGCCGATCGGCACCACATCGACGAAGGGCTGCCGGAACGTCTTCTCGAGGTACTGCGCGGCGCTGCGCGCCACCTCGGCATAGAGCACAACGTTGAAATCGGCCTCGCCGAGCCGGGCGAGATCGGCAGGCGTCGCACCGAGCGGTGCGACCACGTTCACCGCGATCCCGAGGCCGTCGAGGAGGCGTCGGACCTCGATCAGGTCGTCCCGGTGGCGGAAGCCGAGGGCGGTGGGGCCGAGGATGTTGCAGACGGGGCGCCGCCCCCCGCGGGGCGAACGCTCGGCCGGCGATCCCGCCAGGGCGCGGACCAGGCGGTAGAAGGTCTCGGAGGCGCCCCAGTTCTCCTTCTTCTGGTAGGCCGGCAGCTCCAGTGGAATCACCGGGATCGGCAAGGCGAGCGCCTTGGCCAGCCCGCCCGGATCGTCCTGGATCAGCTCGGCCGTGCAGGAGGCGCCGACGATCATCGCCTGCGGCTGGAAGCGTTCGTAGGCTGCGGCGACCGCGTCCTTGAAGATCGCAGCGGTGTCGCGGCCGAGATCCTGGGCCTGAAAGGTGGTGTAGGTGACCGGCGGGCGCTTGGCGCGCCGCTCGATCATCGTGAAGAGCAGGTCGGCATAGGTGTCGCCCTGGGGAGCGTGCAGCACGTAGTGCAGCCCCTCCATCGCGGTGGCGACTCGCATGGCGCCGATATGCGGCGGTCCCTCATAGGTCCAGACGGTGAGCTGCATGGCCGCTACACCTCCAGCCGGGCGCGCCGATCGAGCGGGCGCGCAAACAATTCGGCGAGGTCGCCCGCCTGCTCGTAGCCCTGGATCGGCGTGAACAGCAGCTCGATCGACCACTTCGTGGTCAGCCCCTCGGCTTCCAGCGGGTTGGCGAGGCCGAGGCCGCACACGGTCAGATCGGGCCGGGCCGCGCGGCAGCGGTCGAGCCCGTCGTCGAGGCTCTGGCCCTCCACCACGGTGGTGCCGCTGGGGAGCCATTCGAGTTCGGCGGCGAGGTGGCCGCGATGCAGATAGGGCGTGCCGACCTCGATCAGATCGGCGCCCATCTCCCGCGACAGGAAGCGGGCGAGCGGCACTTCGAGCTGTGAATCGGGGAAGAAGAACACCCGCTTGCCGACAAGCTTTTCGGCATACGCCGCCAGCGCCTGACGGGAGCGGCGCAGGCCCGGTGCCGTCACTGCCTCGAAGCGGGCGGGATCGACGCCGAAAGCTTCGGCAGCCGTGCGGAGCCACTCGGTCGTGCCTTCCGCACCCAGCGGAAACGGGGCGGCGATGCGCTGGCATCCACGCTCTTCCAAAGCGCGCGCGGTGTCGGCGAGGAAGGGCTGGGCCAGAAGAAAGCGCGTTCCGCGTCCGATCGCGGGCATCTGGCCGGCGCGCCGCGCCGGCAGGAAGCGGGCGGCGATCCCGAGATCGGAGAACAGCCGGGCGAACTGGTCCTCGACCACGTCGGCGAGCGCGCCGACGACAAGGAGTTCGTCCGTCCCCGCCGCCTCGGGCAGTTCCGGCACGAGCGAGGCGAGGCAGGCATCCTCGCCCTGGGTGAAGGTCGTCTCGATGCCGGAGCCCGAATAGTTCAGCACCCGCACGTCCGGGGCGAGCCGCCGCGACAGCCGCTGGGCTGCCCGCGACAGGTCGAGCTTGATCACCTCCGAGGGGCAGGAGCCGACGAGGAACAGCAGCCGGATGTCGGGACGTCGCTCGATCAGCCGCGTCACCACCCGGTCGAGTTCCTCGTTCATGTCGGCAAGGCCGGCGAGATCGCGCTCGTCGATGATGGCGGTGGCAAAGCGCGGCTCGGCAAAGATCATCACGCCGGCTGCCGACTGGATCAGGTGGGCGCAGGTGCGCGAGCCGACGACGAGGAAGAACGCGTCCTGAATCTTGCGGTGGAGCCAGACGATTCCGGTGAGGCCGCAGAACACCGCCCGCTGGCCGTGCTCGGCGCGGACGGTGACGCCGCACTCCGTGGCGGGAAGGGGCGCGTGCGCGTTCACTGGGCCACCTCCCCGGCGAGGGTGAGGGAGGCCGGCGCTTCGAGCCGCGCCGCCCGAAGCTTCAGGAGGAACTGGCCGGCATTGATGAGGTAGGTGGCGTAGGCGGCGAGCGCGAGGACCAGCAACTCTTCCGTATCGAGCCAGCCGAGGCCGAGTGCGGCGAGATAGGCCGTGTGCAGCGCCAGCACGAGCATGCTGAACACGTCCTCCCAGTAGAAGGCCGGCGCGAACAGGTAGCGGCCGAACACGACCTTCTCCCAGATCGAGCCCGTGACCATGATCGCGTAGAGAACGAGGGTCTTGGCGACGACGGAGGCGTTGGCCGCCGCGGCCCCCTCACCCGTGGTGAGGGTGCGCAGGACGAGACCGAGACTCACCGCGAAAACGAGAAATTGCAGCTGAGCCAGAACCCCCTGCACCAGCGTCCAGCGCGACGCGTCGCGCCGCTGACGCTGAGCGCTCGTGTAGAGCGGTTGTTGCCGGCCCTGGTGCTGACGCATGGCGTCCGCCCTCGCTCGCCCTTCGGCCCCGTCTTCGGAGGCCTCGACGCCCTGAACCTAGGCCTGGCTGCCCAAAAGTGTCAACTCAAGTTGACGGTCATTGAAGATTACATTTCCGTCGCGGTCGGCGGGGCCGGGGATTGCCAATCGTGAGCGGAAGCGTATCGTTGGGATACACGCGTCCGTTGCCCTGGTGCCGATCAGCGCATTAAATTGCACGCTGCATCCACCGAGCCGCATCCTCAGGGAGACGCCCATGGGCGACTGGAGGCATTTCGGCGAGCGTCTCGAGTTTCCTGCTGTGTCACCGGAATGCGGTGTCGTGGCCGAGCCGCTTGTCCCCTCGGCGTTCGAGCAGCAGCCCGACGGACACGGGATGCGACGACAGTTGGCCAGCGTGGTCGAGGCGGAGATTCTGCCCCGGCTGATGCTGGCTCACCGCGATCGGGCGACGCCGCGACCCCCTTCCGTTGGGCACCGGCCGACACCGGACGAAGTCCAGCGCCTGAGCGACCTGCTGCTCGCGCGCACGGATACGGATCTCGCGCCCCATCTCCTACGCATCCTCGACGAGGGGCTGACCCTCGAAGGGATGCTGGTCGATCTGCTGGCGCCGGTGGCGCGGCATCTCGGGTGGCTCTGGGAGGAGGATGCCTGCGATTTCGTCGACGTAACCGTGGCCCTCGGGCGCCTCCAGGCCGCGACGCGCGACCTGTGTGCGCGGTTCGAGAACGATGCGGTCGATCCTGCGGGGCGCAGCATCCTGCTGCTGCCCGGTCCGGGCGAGACGCATGTTTTCTGTCTATCGCTGGTCGCGACAATCTTTCGCGAATCAGGGTGGGACGTGACCACCACCGGCGCGCAGTCGAGCCTCGACGCGCTGGACCTCGTCCGCATGGAATGGTTCGACATCCTCGGGCTGACGCTGTCCTGCGACGTGTTCCTGCCCGCCCTCACGGATCGAGTCCGTGCGCTGCGCGCCGCTTCGTGCAACACGCGGATCAAAGTCTTGGTCGGCGGCCCCTATTTCGCCCGGAATCCTGATCACGTCCGCCTTGTTGGCGCGGATGGCACAGCGGAAGATGGGCGTCTTGCACCGCTCATTGCGGAAAGCTTGCTTGAAATGCGGACGCGAGCCTGTTGATAAGGGCGCTTCCAGCGCCATCACAAAGTGTTGACCTTGAGCAGCTTGGCGAGCCCTTCTCCTCGGCGCCCCACCCCGGCGCTGCAACAGGCAGCCGGTCTCCTCGATGGCGAGGCGGCCGGGCTGCTGATTGCTGCCACCTCCGATCTCTCCCTGGTGGTCGATCATCACGGTATCATCCGCGATACCATGGCCGGCCGGGCCGATCTTGAGGGGCAGGGCATCGAATCCTGGCTCGGAAAGCCCTGGATCGACACGGTCACCGTCGAGAGCCGGCCGAAGATCGATGCGCTGCTGCGCGATGCGGCGCCCGGTACGATGACCCGCTGGCGGCAGGTCAACCATCCCTCTCCCAGCGGTACGGACCTGCCGATTCGCTACGCCACGCTCCGTCCGCAGAAGGATGGGCCGATCATCGTGGTCGGGCAGGATCTGCGGACGATCGCTGCGCTTCAGCGCCGTCTGGCGGAGACGCAGCAGGCGCTCGAGCGGGATTACGACCGCCTGCGCACCGCCGAGACCCGCTACAAGCTGCTGTTCCAGCTCTCCGGTGAGCCGGTTCTGGTGGTCGATGCCGGCACACGGCGTGTGACGGAGATCAACCCGGCGGCGATGCGGTTGCTCGGTCGGCCGCAGAAACGCGTGATCGGCCAGGATGCGGCGGACCTGTTCGACGCGGGCAGCCTGCGGGACCTGCAGAGCTTGTTTGCCGGCCTGCGCGTCACCGGTCAGGCGACGGATCTCGTCGCGCCGCTGGCCGGCGGCCGGGGCGACGTCCGGGTCTCCGCCTCCCTGTTCCGTGGCGAGGGCACAACCTCGGTGCTGTTGCGCCTCGCCACACTGGTTCCGGCGGCGCCGGAGCGCGTCGAGTTCGGACGTGGCGCGCTCGACATCATCCAGCGGATGCCGGAGGGCTTCGTCGTCACCGACGCCGCGCGCCGGATCCTCACCGCCAACACCGCCTTCCTCGATCTCACCCAGCACGCCACCGAGGAGCAGGTCCGCGGCCGGACCCTCGACACTTGGCTCGGCCGCGGGGAAACGGACGCGCTCGCGCTGTTCGCGATGCTGCGCGATCACGGCTCGGTGCGCCATTTCTCGACGGCGATGCGCGGCCAGTACGGCTCGATGGAGGAGGTGGAGGTTGCCGCCGTCTCCACCTCTCACGCTGATCAGCCCTGTTTCGGCTTCACCGTCCGCGCGACCCCGCGGCGGGCGGCCCCGGTTCACGCCGGCGGCGGGCACGACCTGCCCCGCTCGGTCGAGCAGATGACCGAGCTCGTGGGGCGCGTCTCCATGAAGGCCCTGGTGCGCGAGACGACCGACCTCATCGAGAAGCTGTGCATCGAGGCGGCCTTGCGAATCACACGCGACAACCGCGCCTCTGCGGCGGAGATGCTCGGCCTGAGCCGTCAGGGTCTCTACGCGAAGATGCGCCGCTACGGCATCGGTGATCTCGACGGCAACGACCCTGAGTTGACCTCTTAGGCCCTTTTCCGGCGATCGGCGCTATAATGCAACGATCAAAAACAGGTGAGATCGCACCCTAATTTTAGGCCGTGTGTAAAGCTTGATTGACACATGCGGCCGGGCGCCAGTAGCTTTCGAGCATGGCAACGCCCGCGCCGAGCGCCATCGTCGAGCTTCTCAAGCCCATCACGTGGTTCGCACCGATGTGGGCGTTCGGCTGCGGGGTCGTCTCATCCGGTCAGACGCCATCCGGGCAGTGGCTGGTTATCGCCGCGGGCGTGCTGCTCGCCGGACCGCTGGTCTGCGCCACGAGCCAGGCCGCCAACGACTGGTTCGATCGCCATGTCGATGCCATCAACGAGCCTGACCGGCCGATCCCCTCGGGACGCATTCCCGGCCGCTGGGGCCTTTATCTCGCGGCCGGCTGGACGGTCCTGTCGCTGGCCGTCGCCGCGATGCTCGGACCCTGGATCCTCGGTGCCGCCCTGTTCGGCCTCGTGCTCGCCTGGATCTACTCGGCGCCTCCGTTCCGGCTGAAGCAGAACGGCTGGTGGGGCAATTCGGCGGTGGCGCTCTGCTACGAAGGGCTGCCCTGGTTCACCGGCGCCGCGGTGATGGCCGCCTCGATGCCCGACCGGCGGGTGCTTCTCGTCGCCCTGCTCTACTCGGTCGGCGCGCACGGCATCATGACCCTCAACGACTTCAAGTCGGTGGAGGGGGACCGGGCCATGGGCCTGCGCTCGCTGCCGGTGCAACTCGGCTCCGATCGCGCGGCGCGCTTCGCCTGCCTCGTCATGGCCCTGCCGCAGATGGTGGTGGTCGCGCTCCTCCTCCATTGGGAGCGTCTCTGGCATGCCGCGTTGATCGGCGCCCTGCTCGTGGGGCAACTCGTCCTGATGACGCATTTTCTGAAGGCGCCCCGCGCCCGCGCCGCTTGGTACAACGGCACCGGCACGACGCTCTACGTCTTCGGCATGTTGGCCTCGGCTTTTGCCCTGCGCCCGCTCGTGCAAGGGCTGGCGCCATGACCGACATGCCCGCCACCGTCCCTCGACCCTTCCCTCGATCGTTCTCGTGGCTCCAGATCGTTCGGCTCGGCCTCGTCCAGACCGCGCTCGGGGCGGTCGTGGTGTTGATGACATCGACCATCAACCGGGTGATGGTGGTGGAGCTGGCGCTGCCCGCGATCGTGCCCGGCGCCCTCGTCGCCCTGCACTACGCCACGCAGGTGCTGCGTCCGCGCTGGGGCTACGGCTCCGATGTCGGGGGGCGGCGGACGCCGTGGATCGTCGGCGGCATGGCCGCGCTCTGCCTCGGCGGTTTCGGCGCGGCGGTGGCGACCGCGCTCGCGGCCAGTCACCTCGCCGCCGGCCTTGCACTCGCCGTCCTGTCCTTCCTGCTTGTCGGCATGGGCGCGGGCGCGGCGGGCACCTCGCTCCTCGTCCTGCTCGCGACCGGGGTGGAAGCCGGGCGCCGGGGCGCGGCGGCGACCATCGTCTGGGTGATGATGATCGCCGGGTTCGCCGTCACCGCGCCGCTGGCCGGCCACTTCCTCGATCCGTTCTCGGGCGCGCGGCTCGTCGCCGTGTCGGGGACCGTCTCCCTCATTGCCTTCGCTGTGGCTGTGCTGGCGGTGGCCGGCATCGAACCGCGCCGCCCCGAAGCCGCCGCCGGCCGGGCCGAGACGAAGCCGCCGTTCCGCGCGGTGCTGGCGCAGGTGCTGGCCGAGCCCGCGGCCCGGCGCTTCACCCTGTTCATCTTCGTCTCGATGCTCGCCTACAGCGCGCAGGAGTTGATTCTCGAGCCCTATGCCGGCCTCGTCTTCGCGATGACGCCGGGAGCGACGACCAAGCTCGCCGGGCTTCAGCACGGCGGCGTGCTCGCCGGCATGCTGTTCGTGGCCGGCGTCACCGTGTTCATCGGCGGGCCGGTGCTGGGTTCGCTGAAGCTCTGGACGGCGATCGGCTGCGGGCTTTCGGCGCTGGCGCTTGGGACGATCGCTGCCGGCGGACCGATCGGGCCCGACTTTCCCTTGCGCGCGGCGGTGGCCGGCCTCGGCTTCGGCAACGGCGTCTACGCCGTGGCGGCGATCGGCTCGATGATGGCGCTGGCCGGGCGCGGCGGCGAGGCCGAGCGCGGCACCCGCATGGGTGTCTGGGGCGCGGCCCAGGGCGTCGCCTTCGGGGCCGGCGGCTTCCTCGGCACGCTTGCGGTCGATCTCGCCCGCCTCGTCGCCTCCGAACCGGTCTACGCCTACGCGGCGGTGTTCGCGGCGGAAGGCATCCTATTCCTCGTCGCGCTGCTCATCAGCCTGCGCGTCGAGCACGTCACCGTCGGCCGGCGGCACAACCCGCTGACCGAGACGGCCTCCTTCCAGCTCAATTCCGGCTTCGAGGCGCGGTAACGCCATGACAGACCACGACGCTTCCGAAATCTTCGACGTCGTGGTGGTGGGGGGCGGGCCCGCGGGGGCGATCGCGGCCGCCGACCTCGCCGCCTCCGGGCGGCGGGTGCTGCTCCTCGACAAGGCCGGGCGGATCAAGCCCTGCGGTGGCGCGATCCCGCCGCGGCTGATCCGCGACTTCGCGATTCCCGACGCGCTCCTCGTCGCCCGTATCCGGTGTGCCCGGATGGTGGCGCCGAGCGCGCGCTCGGTCGACATGCCGGTCGGCGACGGCTTCGTCGGCATGGTCGATCGCGAGCATTTCGATCCGTATCTGCGCGAGCGGGCCGCGCTCGCCGGGTCGGATCTGCGCGACGGCCTGTTCGAACGCATCTCCCGCGAAAGCGCGGGTCTCGCCACGGTGCATTACCGCTCCGGCAAAGGCGGCGAGGAACACCGGGTGCAGGCCCGCCTCGTCATCGGTGCCGACGGTGCGACCTCCACCGTCGGCCGCGCCGAAATTCCGGGGCATGCCCGGATGCGACAGGTCTTCGCCTATCACGAGATCGTCCGGCGCCCCGCGGAGACCGGGCACGACGGCGCGCGCTGCGATGTCTACTACCAGGGCCGCCTCTCGCCGGATTTCTACGCCTGGATCTTTCCGCATGGCGAGACCGTCAGCGTCGGCACCGGTAGCGCCCGAAAGGGCTTCTCCCTGCGCTCCGCGATCCGCGATCTGCGCGCCGATACCGGCCTCGATGTTTGCGAGACGATCCGCCGGGAGGGCGCCCCGCTGCCGCTCAAGCCGTTGCGGCGCTGGGACAACGGACGCGACGTGCTGCTCGCGGGCGACGCGGCGGGCGTTGTCGCGCCGGCTTCCGGAGAGGGCATCTACTACGCCATGCTCGGCGGTCGCCTTGCCGCGGAGGCGGCGGGCGCCTTCCTCGCCACCGGCGATGCCCGCGCCCTCGCCCAGGCGCGGAAGCGGTTCATGCGGCTGCACGGACGCGTCTTCTGGATCCTCGGGATGATGCAGTGGGTCTGGTATCGCAGCGACACCCTGCGGGAGCGCTTCGTCTCGATCTGCAAGGACAAGGACGTCCAGCAGCTCACCTGGGACGCCTACATGAACAAGGAACTGGTGCGCGCCAAACCCGCCGCGCATGCACGGATCTTCTTCAAGGATCTGGCGCACCTGTTTCGCTGGGTCTCACCGTGAGCGGCCTGCTAGCTGGCGGCTGGGGACCACCCGTCGTCGCCGCCCTCGTGGCGCTCGCCGTCGCTGTGGCGGGCGGGGTCGCGACCCGGACGGACGCTTGGTATCGCCGCCTGCGCGTTCCCGGCTGGAAGCCGCCGGACTGGGCTTTCGGGCCGATCTGGACCGTGATCTTCATCCTCACCACCGCCTCCGCGATCATCGCCTGGAACGCCGATCCAGACCCGGCCGCGCGGGGCCGGCTCGTCGCGGTCCTCGCCGTCAACGGCGTGCTCAACATCGCCTGGAGCGTGATCTTCTTCCGGCTGCGTCGGCCCGATTGGGCCTTCGCCGAAGTGCTGCTGCTGTGGCTCTCCATCCTCGCCGTAATGGTCACCGTCGGGCAGGTCTCGACGCCTGCAGCTCTGCTCAACCTTCCCTACCTCGCCTGGGTCAGCACCGCCGCCTGCCTGAACCTCACCATCGTCCGGCTCAATCCGCGCTTCGGGCCGCGCTTCGGGAGCGCGTGATCCGTGGACGGGTTCTTCGCCCCGCTCTTCGCCTCCGGGCGGATCGTCGATGCCATCCTCGTGCTGGTGGTCCTCGAGGCGCTGGTGCTGCTCGGTATGCGCGCCCGCTGGGGGCGCGGCCCGGCGCCGGGGGCACTGCTGAGCAACCTCGCCTCCGGTGCGGCGCTGATGCTGGCCCTGCGGGCGGCGCTCACCGGCACGGCGTGGCCCGGCATCGCGGTTTGGTTGGCCGCGGCGCTCGCCGCGCATCTCGCCGAGATGGTGATCCGCTTTCAATGTGACGGAGTGGCGGCGTCGCCGGACTGCGACAAGCCGGCTGGGAACAACCAGAAGTGGCGAACGTTCGGTGCGCGTCCGCCGATGACTTAGAACGATACTTTATCGAGGCCCTCGACATCTGGAGATCGGGTTCATGACACGCCTCAATGCCCTGGGCTCTGGTTGGCTCGCCGTCGCCGTCCTCCTCTCGGTCGGCACGGCTCACGCGCAGGAGGCGGATGCCGATCTGATCAAGCGCGGCGAATATCTGGCGACGGCGGGCGATTGCACCGCTTGCCACACCAAGACCGGCGGCAAGTTCATGGCCGGCAATTTCAAGCTCGATACGCCGATCGGGGCGATCAAAACCCCCAACCTCACGCCGGATGACGAGACCGGCATCGGCAAGTGGAGCTACGAGACCTTCGAAAAGGCGTTCCGTCACGGCATCGGCGACGAGGGTGAGTATCTCTACCCGGCCTTCCCCTTCTCTTGGTACACCAAGGTTTCGGACGACGACACGAGAGCGATCTTCGCTTACCTCAAGTCTCTCACGCCGGTGAAGGAGAAGCGGGAGGACAACGAGATCCCCTTCCCGTTCAATGTCCGCACCGCTCTGATCACGTGGCGCACCGCCTTCTTCACCGAAGGGCGTTTCGAGCCCGATCCGAAGGCCAGCGCGGAGGTGAACCGCGGTGGGTACTTGGTCGAAGGCCTGGGCCATTGCGGCATGTGCCACAACGAGCGCAAGCTCGTGGGCAATTCGAGCCTGGCCGGCCGGTTCGGCGGCGGCGTCATCGATGGCTGGTACGCGCCCAACATCACCCCGGACGGGCATCAGGGCATCGGCGCCTGGAGCGACGAAGAGGTCGTCAGCTACCTCAAGACCGGCACGGCCCCCGGCAACCGGCCGGGCGTGGCCGCCGGCCCGATGCGCCAGACCATCGAAGAGTCGCTTTCCAAGATGACAGACGCCGACCTGAAGGCGATGGTCGCCTATCTGCGCACGATTCCGGCCAAACAGACTTACAAGGAGAAGGATCTCCAAGCCTTCAACCAACCGGGCGCGCCGGGCGCCGACACCTACCTCACCTATTGCTCCTCCTGTCACCGACCGGACGGCAAGGGCGTCGAGGGCGCGATCCCGGCGCTGGCCGGCAACACCTCGATCCAGTCCGGCGGCCCCGAGACCATCATCAACGTGATCGTCGGCGGTCTCGCCGCCCAGAGCGGCTACGCGCCGATGCCGGCCATCGGCCAGGAGATGACCGATCAGCAGATCAAGGACGTCACCGACTACATCCGCAATTCCTGGGGCAACAAGGCTCCGGTCGTGTCGGAATCCGGTGTCGTCGCGACCGCGCGGGGGAAGATCAAGACGATGATGGCCGGCAACGCGCCCTGCTCGACCATCGAGAACGAAGGGCTCAAGGCCAGCATCGAGGAGGCCACCGGCGGCGATGCGCTGAAGGGGCTGAAGCCTAACGATTTCGTTCCGGTCCTCGCCCGCGTCGCGCCGAAGGTGAAAGCCGCTGCGCCCGAGGCTGGCGACGACGCCGTGGTCAACGGGCTGCTCTCGGCCTTCTGCAAGGCGAATCGCAGCGACCAGGATGCGGAGCCCCTGCCCTGGCCGGCGACCATCGGCTCGTTCGGCAACATCGCCTACAGCCAGGTCAAGAACCCGGAGAAGCGGGCGGAAGCGAGCCCCGGCCAGCCGCCGGCCTCGGAGGCGACACCGCCGAAGCCTTGATTCCGGTTTTTACGCCCTACCATTGGCAGGTGCGGTCACCGTTCCGTAACGCGCGGACGGTGAACCGCGAGGGATCGCACGACGGATCCTGATCGAGCATCGTCCCGAAAGGTGGTTGCCGGCTTTCGGAAAAAGATGATGCAAAAGCAAAAGCCTCGATGGGAGTGCGAGCCAATGCAACTCGGCATGATCGGCCTCGGCCGGATGGGCGGCAACATCGTCCGCCGTCTCCTGCGCGACGGCCACACGGCCGTGGTCTACGACCGCGATCCGAAAGCGGTCGAAGCCTTGGCTGCCGAGGGTGCGACACCCGCCTCCAGCCTGGAGGATCTCGCCGCCAAGCTCGAAGCGCCACGCACCGCCTGGGTGATGCTGCCAGCCGGCCATATCACCGAGGAGACGGTGACCGCGCTCGGCGGTCTCCTGAGTGCCGACGACTGCATCATCGACGGCGGCAACTCGTTCTATCAGGACGATGTCCGCCGGGCTCGTGATCTCGACGCCGAGGGGATCCATTACATCGATGTCGGCACGTCCGGCGGCGTGTGGGGCCTGGAGCGCGGCTACTGCATGATGATCGGCGGCCACAAAGAAGCGGTCGATCGGCTCGATCCGATCTTCCGCACGCTGGCGCCGGGCCTCGGCGAGATCCCGCGCACGCCCGGCCGCGAGGCGCGCGATCCGCGCGCCGAGCAGGGCTACATCCATGCCGGCCCGAGCGGCGCCGGTCACTTCGTGAAGATGATCCACAACGGCATCGAGTACGGCCTGATGCAGGCCTATGCCGAGGGCTTCGACATCCTCCGCCATGCAAACGCCCCCGATATTCCGGAGGCGCGCCGGTTCGATCTCAATCTCGGCGACATCGCCGAAGTCTGGCGGCGGGGCAGCGTGGTCTCCTCCTGGCTCCTCGATCTGACGGCCGCCGCCCTGGCGGGCGACGAGCGTCTCGAAGGCTTCTCCGGTTACGTCGAGGATTCCGGCGAGGGCCGCTGGACCATCAATGCGGCGATCGAGGAGGCCGTGCCGGCCACCGTTCTCTCCAGCGCCCTCTACCGCCGCTTCCGGTCCCGCGAGGATGAGAGCTACGCCGACAAGCTGCTCTCGGCGATGCGCCAGGGCTTCGGCGGCCATAAAGAGCCGCCGCGCCGGGGACCTGCCCCATGATTTCGCTCCCCCCGAACACCGAGCTGATGGCAGATGCCGAGGCGACGGCCCGTGCGGCGGCCGAGCATCTGCTGGCGATGGCCGAGAGTGCGGAGGGCGAGCGCATCGCGATCTGCCTCTCCGGCGGCTCGACCCCGAAGCGGCTCTACAAGCTGTTGGCCTCCCCCGGCTTTGCCGAGCGGGTGCCGTGGGCACGCATCCACTGGTTCTTCGGTGACGACCGGGTGGTGCCGTGGGACGACGCGTTGAGCAACGTCCGCATGGTCCGGGAGGCGTTCGGCCATGCCGCGCCGGTGCCGGCGACGCATCTGTACTTCATCCCCTCCGATCGCGGAGCCGAGACCGGCGCTCGCGCCTACGAGAAGACTTTGCGCGACTTCTACGGGGCTACACAGTTCGATCCCGAACGACCGTTATTCGACCTCGTGCTGCTCGGCCTCGGCAGCGATGGCCATACCGCCTCGCTGTTTCCGGGCAAGCCGGCTCTTTCCGAACGCACGGCCTGGGTCGCGCCGGTTCCGGAAGCGGGATTGGAGCCGTTCGTGCCGCGCATCAGCCTGACCTTTCCGGCTCTGGCCTCGTCGCGCTCGGTGCTGTTTCTCGTCAACGGTGCGAGCAAGCGCGAGCCGCTGCAACGGCTCGCCGACGGCGAAGATCTGCCGGCGCGGCATGTCGTGAGTGCCGGGCGCGTGACGTGGTATGTCGATCGCGACGCGGCCGCAGCCTGACCGACGGCCGAACAGCCGCGATACCCCCCTGCGGCCGGCGCTTACGCCTCATTTCCGACGTCGGTCTTACCCGTGTATGAACGGCCGATCCTCGTTCAACCGGAGTACTCCGATGGTAGGAGCCGAAGACGCCGCCATGCGGGATTCCTGGCCGCAGCTCCGTCAGTCGCGCCCCGCTCTGCGGCGTAGCCGTATCTTGCCGGGGCCGCTGAAGTCGCTCGAACGGCGCAGCCGGAGGCCGGTCTGGGGCGTGAGTCTCGGCGTGATCGGCCTTTCGCTCGTCGCGACTTGGACGATCGCATCGCAGATCCATTCGAGCCCCGCCGTCGCGCCTCACATCACCGCTGCGCCGGTCGCCGAGTCGATTTCGGACGCCTTGCAGCCTGCCCGCATCGTCGGCGCCGCACTCGCACCGCAGGTCACGCCGGCGCCCGAGCTTCCGGTTGCGGTCGAAACGCCGTCCTCGGCGTCGCCCGCAGTCGAGGCTTCCGAGGAAATGCCGCGGGCTGCCTCTCTGGCGGCTGCACCGGCTCCGGCTCCGAAACCCATGGCTGCGCTTCCGGCCGAACTCGACGCCCTGCCGGTTCTGGAACTCGACGAGACGACGTTCGACGCGATGCAGGCTCCGGCTCCGGAGAACCTCTCCTGCACCGTCACGCGGATTCCCGCAAGGCCGTAAAGCCTGAGCCTGAAACAATGACGCCCCGATCGCGACGCGAGCGGGGGCGAATTTGTGTGTGGTGTCCGGCGCTTCGACCGCGCCGGATCTTTCGTTTGGGTCTGGCTCGCCTCAGGCGGCCAGCGGCATGTCGTCCTCGGCCTCGGCCGCCATGAACTGAGCCCGGGCGAGCGTGGCGAAGCGCTGGTTGAGGGCGACCAACTCGTCGAAATTGCCGGCCTCGACGATCTTGCCGTTCTCGAACACGAGGATTCGGTCGGCGTTGCGGATCGTGGCGAGGCGGTGCGCGATCACGAAGGTGGTGCGTCCCTCCATCACCGTCTCCAGCGCCTGCTGCAGCTTGCGCTCGGTCGCCGCATCGAGGGCGCTGGTCGCCTCGTCGAGGATCAGCATCGGCGGGTTCTTCAGCAACGCCCGCGCGATCGAGAGGCGCTGGCGCTCGCCGCCGGACAGCGACCGGCCACGCTCGCCGATGATCGTGTCGAGTCCATCGGGCTGGCGCGCCATGAACTCGCTGGCCTGTGCCCGATCGAGGGCGTCGAGCATCTCGGCATCGGTCGCGTCGGGGCGGCCGACCTGGAGGTTCTCGCGGATCGAGCGATTGAACAGCATCGGCTCCTGGAAGACGACGCCGATGTTGTGGCGCAGGCTCGACAGGCCGATGTCGCGGATGTCGATGCCGTCGATGCGGATGGCGCCGGCATCGGGATCGAAGGTCCGGTGCAGCAGGCCCAGGGTGGTGGACTTGCCCGAACCCGTGGTGCCGACGAGCGCCACCGTCTCGCCGGGGCGGGCGGAGAAGGACACGCCGTCGAGCGCGCTGCGGCGGCCGTCATAGGAGAAGGCGACCTCGTCGAAGGTCACCTCGCCCTCGAACCGGGCGACCTGCTTGGCATGCGGCCGGTCGCGGACGGTCGGCACGGTGTCGAACACCTCGAAGAACTCGCGCATCTTCGGAGCCTGCATGAACACGCCGTTCACGAAGGTCACGACGTGGTCGAGCTTGGTCACGAGCATGGTGGCGAGGCTCATGAAGGCGACGATCTCGCCGACCGTGGCCGCGCCCTTCTGGTGCAGGGCGATGCCGGTGATGAAGATGGCGGTCATGGTCAGCGTGCCGGAGGCGCGGGTGGCGACGTTGGCCAGCGCCCACCACGACAGGACCGGGATCTGAACGCGGAGCAGGTCCTGGATGATGGTGCGCATCGCCTCCTTCTCGGCGCGCGCACGGGTGAAGGACTGGATCACCGCGACGTTGCCGAGCGCGTCGGAGGCGTGGGCAGCCAGTCCCGACTGGAACTCCTCGACCTCGCCCTGGAGCGTCTCGGTCCGGCGCAGCACGTAGCTGGCGAGCGCCGTGAAGGCGAGAACCAGCACGACGAGGATCGCGCCGAGCCGCCAGTTCACGAACAGCGTCAGCGGCAGGAGCACGCCGACCGACAGCAGCGCGGAGAAGTGCTCGCGGAAGAAGTTGAGCCAGACCCAGGCCATGGCATTCGTGCCTTCCAGCATCGCCTTCAGCACGCGGCCGGAATGGTTGGACGAATGGAAGGCGATCGGCAGTTCGAGCACGTGCTCGAAGAAGTTCGCCATGGTCGAGAGCCGGTTGCGGTGGGCGAGCCGGTCGGAATGCAGGGCGATCGCGACGCCCGCTCCGATGGTGAACAGGCCGAACACGACCCATGCGATGATCCAGGGCGCCAGCGCAGTGGCGGGCGCGTCCTTGGAGAGATGGGTCAGGCCGTCGATGATGCGGCCCATGATCAGCGGCTCGGCAAAGGCTGCCACCGCGAGCGCGACATTGGCCGCGATCAAGCCGGCGGCCAGCCGCTTTTCCGCTCCCAGCAGGCCGAGCACCCGCGCATAGAGGCGAATCATCGACATCGTGCTTTCGCTCCCCGCCCCGTCCGGCCACAAGCCGTGGGGATCTCAACGTTGGAACCGGAACGTCCCGGCGCCGCCCCACCGAGAGCCTGCGGTTCTCCGCGCAGGGCCACTCGGTCAATCGGCACGGGGACTTATGGCTGCCCGCCCCTGAACGGCACATGACGGGGAACGGTCGCTTCCTCCAAGCCCCTTTACCGTTCCTTCAGCCTGTTTTTTTAGAAGTTAAGGACGGCCTGCACGATTGGCCGGGCTTCGGACATCGGCGTCATGGATCTCGCAACCGGTATCGGGCTTGTCGGCGGGGTCGGCGTGGTGTTCACGCTGATCATGATCGACGGCGGCAACTTCGCGGCCTACTTCGACAAACACGCCGTGATCGTCATCTTCGGCGGCGCGATCGCCGCGACGATGATCCGCTTTCCCTTCTCGACCATGCTGCACGGCCTGCCGATGGGCCTGCGCTACGCTTTCACTATGCGCTCGGTGAAGCCGCACGAGCTGATCGAAGAGATCACCAAGATCGCCGACGTCGTGCGCAAGTCCGGCCCGATCGCCTTGGAAAACATGGAGATTTCCGATCCGTTCCTGGCCCAGGGCGCGCGCTACATCGCCGACGGCTACGATCGCGACTTCATTCGTGACACGATGGAGCGCGACCGCGACAACTTCCTGATGCATCTCGATGAGGGCTCGAAGATCTACCGCGCCTTCGGCGACTGCGCCCCGGCCTGGGGCATGATCGGCACCATCCTCGGCATGGTGACGATGTTTGCCAACATGTCCGATCCCTCGAAGCTCGGCCCCGCCATGGCGACCGCGCTGCTCGCCACCCTCTACGGCGCGCTGATCGCCAACATGATCACCCTGCCGATCGCCGACAAGCTGCACGTCAAGCTCGAGGAGGAGGACGTCTCGCGCTCCCTCATTATCGACGGCATCCTGCTGATCCGCGATCAGAAGAGCCCCTCGCTGGTGCGCGAGATGCTCATCGCCTACCTGCCGGCCAACCACCGCGAAGAACTCGCTGCGGAAGCGGCGTAACGGGGGTTTGAGCGGTGGCCAAGAAGAAGCGCGGCGGCGCCCATGGCGGTCACGGCTGGTTCGTGACCTTCGCCGACTTGATGGCGCTCCTGATGAGCTTCTTCGTCATGATCGCCGCCTACTCGACGCAGGATCAGAAGAAACTCCAGGTCGTCGCCGGCTCGATGCGCGACGCCTTCGGCGTGAACAAGGAATCGAAGTTCGCCGGCATCCTAGAGAGCGAAGGAATTCCGACCGCGGACAAGTTCAAGCACCTGCGCGACGTGCCGCCCGAGCGCGCCACCGATCGCACGACGCCACCGCAGATCGATAGCGGCCTCGACGACGGCATCCCCGACCGCGGCTATCCCGACGCCTTCGGCCAGGCCGCCGCCTCCCTGCGGCAGGCGATGCAGGACATGCCGGAAGTGGCGGAGCTGTCGAAGAACGTCATCATCGCGCCGACCCGGAAGGGGCTCGACGTCTCCATCGTCGATCAGGACGGCCGCTCGATGTTCCCCGAAGGATCGAGCCGCCCCGACGACCGCACCCGCCGGCTGCTCGAACGCTTGGCGCCGACGCTGATGAAGCTGCCGAACCGCATCGCCGTGACCGGCTTCACCGCGACCACCCGTCCCGGCACCCGCGACACCGCTCCGCCCTGGGAACTCTCGGCCAACCGCGCCCTGAGCGTGCGCGACGTCCTTGCGGGCGCCGGCCTGCCGGATGATCGCTTCGCCTCGGTCACGGGCAAGGCAGACACCGAACCGATGTTTCCCGACAATCCCTATCTCGCGGCCAATCGCCGGGTCACGGTCACGCTTCTCGCCGAGCCGCCGCCGACGCCAAACGGTAAAGCCGTACCCTGAGGGCCTCTGCGCCGAACGCGGCTACTTGGCGACCAGCAGCGCCCAGTAGACCTTGTATTTGGAGCCCGGCGCGTAAGCGGTGGCGATGCCCATCCGCGTCGCCTCGGGAGACAGCATGACCGCCCGGTGCGGAGGGCTGTCGCGCCAGCCCGAGAACGCCTCTGCGAGCGTGTGGTAGCCTGCCGAGAGGTTCGCATCCGCCCCGTCATAGCCGAGCCGGGTCACGGCGGCGCGCACCGTCTGGCTCTTGCTCGGGCGATCGGAGGCGGCCATGGCGGCGGCCTCGGTCTCGGCGAGCCGTTGCAATTCGGGGTCGATGACGAGCGGGGCGGCGCCGTTGTTGCTGCGATAGGCCGAGATCATGTCCCGGGCCGCCGCCGTATCCACCGCGGTGCTGCCCGTGGTGAGCGGCAGATACATGCTCGGCAGCCCGGTCGTGTCGGGCGTCATCTTCCCCGCGCAACCCTGAAGCAGGGCGACGAGAGCGAGGACCGCAGTCGCGGCAAGGAAGGTCTGACGTCCGAGCACGACAACGGCTTTCCGGTGAACAGGGGAATGAGGTGGCCCCTGCGCCCGGTAAACTCAAGTGTATCGGTACCGCCGGCCCCGATATCCTCAGGGCCGGCTGCGTTTTTCCGAAGGTCGCTCGTGCCTATCCGTGGCGCCGACGGTTCACATCCTGCGATTCGTTCGCCGGACTGCGGGGAGCGGTTTCCTCCGGCGCCGAACTCTTCCTGGCATCGTCCGCTCCGGAGGCCGCGGGCGCGATCACCTGCGTGGTCGAGCTGCCGACCGCGTGAGCGATCTGTCCGAGCGCGTCGCGGACCGGTTCCAGACCCTGGACGGTGATGAAGCTCGAAGCCGGACCCATCGGCGGGATGAACTCCGCATCGGCAAGGGTCTTGAACACCGAGAAATTGAGGTCGCTCTGCACCTTTTGGCCGAGGTTGACGTCGACCACCATGGCGACCAGCTCGAACTCCAGGAAGGGATCGCCGATCTTCTTGAACACCACCCGCGGCGGCGGCTCCTTGAGCACGTCCGGATGGGCCTTGGCGCAGGCGACCATCATCTCGGCGGCCTGGACCGGATCCTTGCTGCGCAGGACGCTGACGGAGAGGATGACCCGGCCGGTGCGGTCGCCGCGCACGCGGTTCTTCACGATGCCCGAGATTAAGTTCGAGTTCGGCACGATCACGGCCGAGCGGTCGAAGGTCTGGATTTCGGTGGAGCGCACCGAGATCCGCTTCACGATGCCCTCGCTGTCGCCGATCAGCACCTGATCGCCGACCCGGATCGGACGCTCCCAAAGCAGCAGCAAGCCCGAGACGAAGTTGTTGACGATCGACTGAAGACCGAAACCGATACCGACCGAGAGCGCGCCGGCGACGATGGTGAGCTTCTCGAGGCTGAGGCCCAGATACGAGAAGGACAGCGCCAGGGCGACCAGGAAGCCGACATAACCCGCGACCGTCGAGATCGAGTTGCGCAGGCCGGCATCGAGGTCGGTCGCCGGAAGGTAAGTGTTCTCCAGCCAGCGCTGCACGCCGCGGGTGATGAACACGCCGACCCCGAGGATGCCGATGCCGTAGGCGATAGAGGACAGCGAGATCGTGACGTCGCCGACCTTGAAGCCGAAGAAGGCCGTGCGGATCGAGGAGAACACGTCCGTCGAATCGAGCCCCCAGGGCGCGAGCGTCAGGAGCGCCGCGACGGCGATCAGCACGACCCGGCCGAAACCCGTCACCAGCACCGCGATCTGGTTGAGCGAGCGCTTGCGCAGCCCGGTATTGGCCTGGAGCGTGGTGGCGAGGCGGGTCTCCTCGCACAGCGAGCCGCCGATCAGCACATCGACGCTCATGATGAGGAGCCAGAGCAGGACGAGGACGCTCGCGCTCCAGATTAACTGATCGACGAGGAAGGCCGAGAGGGCGACGTAGCCCACGAAGGGGGCCACCGCGATCACCGCGACCGCGACCCAGCCGAGCAACCGCAGCGGCCCGCCGATATTGGCCGAGGTATCGGTGCCGACATAGGGGCCGAAGCACTCCTCCTCCTTCTCCGCGGTGTCGGCGAAACGATGGAGGCCGATGGCCAGCAGCAGCGCGGCCGTGACGGCCCCGATGCCGCGGGTGGCGATGGAGATCGGCAGCGCGGCATAGATCGCCGAGTTCAGCGCCTCGGTCGATTTCGACACCGTGATGACCACGGCGATGCTGACGGCGAGCGCGTTGATCCGCCATGCCGCGGCGTCCGAGACCGGCGCCGGACGCCAAGCCGGCTTGTTGACGGCGAGCAGCGCGTCGGCGGTCGCCTCGACGAAGGCGATGAAGGCGATGCCGCCGAGAATGATGCTGGCGACCGGCAGGAACCGGGCGGGCAGCAACTCGGTGACGTCCAGGGCGTAATAGACCGCGTAGCTGCCCGCCAGCGCCGGCAGCGTGCCGAGCAGGAGCACGCGCCACGCACCCAGAAGCTTGGCACGCTTCGACGGCGTGGTGACGTTGATGTCCCGGCGGCCGAGCGCCGGGGCGATGTTGCGGCGTCCGAAATACAGGGCGAAGGACAGGCCGAAGGCGAGGCCGAGAACCAGCAGGTTCCACAGGGTGCCGTTGCGGCGGAACAGAGAGACGGTGTCGTCGACGCCGCTGCGCAGCGAGCTGAGGTCCCGCGGAATGTCGGCGGCGACCCGCATCCACAGGTCGGGGCTGAGCAGCGAGGAGCTGCGCTCGAACAGGCCGCGGGTGAAGGCGGCGCGACGGCGATTCGAGATCTGATCGACGATCTGGTCGCTCTGCACCAGCAGCGACTTGGCCAGCCGCTGGGTGCCGTCGATGTCGTTGACTGCCTGCTCGCGCTCGGCCCGCTCACGCGCGACCTCCTCGCCCTCCTCGCCCTCCTTCGGCTTCGGGCCGATTTGCGTCAGCCGCTCGCGCGCGGCTTCCAGCCGCGGCCCGAGCAGCTCGATCACCGACCGCAGCCGGTCGGCGAGCGGGTCGAGCCCGTCGCGAGCGCGGGTCAGGTCGCCTGCCCCGACATTCTGTCCGGAAATCGCCTTTTCCCGCGATTCGAGATCCGCCTTGATGGCGTCGAGCCGGTCGCGGAGCGTTTGCAGCGCCTCCGAGACGGGCACCTTGGGCGCGGCCGGCTTGGGAGCCGGCGCGGCCTGCCCGTCCGTCGCAGGCGGTTGCCCGTTCGCCGGCGGCGCCGCCGTCTGGTGCTTCGGGGCCGGTGCCGACTGAGCGGCCGGAGCCTGCGCGCCGGGCGGAGTCCCCTGCCCCACGGCCGCATTCGGCAGCAGAGCCGCCGCGGTCAGTGCCGCGATCAGGGCCTTGCTGCGCATCATGTGGCGGACACGGGTGAGAAGGGAGTGTCGTAGCATCGTCGTCCTTCGCGGGGGAACGGGATCGCGTCGGGTGATCGGCGCCAGGGCAGCCTGGCCGGCCGGTTCGCGGATGGTGTCGCGCGACCACAGCCGTCTGCGCCGCGCTCATGGGGCTCGGTATCCCGCATAGCCCTTGAGCTAGGGGCACGGCGTAACTTGCCGAGAGGCGCGCCGCCAAACTTTTTGCAACGCACAACGGCGCGTTGGCCAGCTCTGTCTGCCCGCGTAATGGGGCAAAAGCGTGCGGAACGGAGCGATCGACCGCAATTCAAAGGAAAATCATTGGCCGCGACGTCACGGACGGTCGGTTCGCCTTCACAAGCTTGTCACGCTGATATTACACTAAGCCGCGATGGACTTGGCCATATCCTCACGCAGCGAGGAGGCGGCGCTGATCGTCCGCCCCGCCACGCTTCGGTTCGAACCGGCAGGATTCGCCGGTCGGGGAAGCTGTTGGCGTCAAGATCCCTCCCAACCTTTCGATTCCCGCCAACCCGCCCGAGCGCGACGCGCTGAGGCCATGGGTTTGGCGCGAGCGCGCGCGACAGCCTGCGGACTCGCGACCGTGCCGGGGCGTCATGCCCTCCGGCACGGTTCCGAGGCGCCCTGTAGGCTCCGACTGTCGCGGGTACGGCATGGCCCTTCGGACCTTCGGCGTCCGAGGCCGAGGCGCCCGAGGGGCGCCGTCACGAGCAGTGAGTGGCGTCGATGATCGATCTGCAAACCCTGGTGCTCAACGCGGATTACAGGCCGCTTTCCTACAACCCGCTCTCGTTGTGGTCTTGGAAGGACGCATTCACGGCGCTGTTCCTCGATCGCGTCACCCTGGTGGCGAACTACGATGTCGAGGCGCACAGTCCGAGCCGGTCCCTTAAGGTGCCGAGCGTGGTCGCCCTCAAGAGCTACGTCGCGCTGGCCCGCAGCCCGGCCTTCACCCGCTACAACATCTACCTGCGCGACACCTTCTCCTGCCAGTATTGCGGCCTGCGTCTCCCTTCGGGCGGGCTGACCTTCGATCACGTCGTGCCCCGCTCGCGCGGCGGCCTCTCCACCTGGGAGAACGTCGTGGCCGCCTGCTCGCCATGCAATCTGCGCAAGGCCAATCGCACGCCGCACGAGGCCGAGATGCCCCTGCTCAACGAGCCGCACCGGCCGACGCGGCACGAGCTGCACCGCCGCCAACCGGAATTCGACCACCGCCAGTATCACCACACTTGGCTCGACTATCTCTACTGGGACAGCGAGCTCGACAGTTGACCGCGCGTCAGCGCAACGGCTGTGGCGGCTCGTTGAACATCGGCTGGTTGGTCGGCCGCGGCACGTAGGCCCGGACGGCGAACCGCTCGACCGGCGGCGACGCGCGAAAGCGCGGGCGCGGATCGCGGTAGGGCATTTCTGGGGGGAGTGCCGTGACGGCGGGACTCAGTGTGGAGCGCCGGTGATGCTCGCCGGCTTGCGCGTACGCGAGTGCCGCGGAGAAGCCGGCGATACCGACGGCGACGAGCGGAAGCACGTGGCGCATGTCTGCCCTTTGGGTTTGAGGACGCGTCAAAATTTGATGGCGGCGCCACCGCGGACTGTGTTTACGTTGATTTTGTGTCCGTCAAAATCATCGAATAGTACATATTGGTACTCGCCGCGTAAAAGAAAGTTCGGCGTGATTGCATATTCAAGGCCCGCCCCAAGTGCAACGCCAGCCATAGCTTTGCTCTTGGGCTTTGCTGGAATTTGATAAAATCCGTCAGGTATCGATTTCTGCGGATCCTGAGGCGCGCTGGGATCGAACGCCGTATTGCCGTTGGCGTAACCGTGATGAGTTACTGGTGCCCCAGCTTTCGGATTGGTTTGGTAAGCCGCGGCGGCTGTTGCGTCATAGCCGTAGTTTTGGACCTCAGGCTGGTCCAAGATAGTTGCTCGGCCAATGGCTAAGCCGGCTGTCACGAATGGAAGGAAGCTACCGAACGCATAGCCCGCTCGGCCGCGAATCGTTCCAAAATCCTCGAGTTCAGTCCGTGAAAACCCACGTAGGTTCACGGTTTCGAACATATTGTTTTTGGTCGTCACAAAGCGGCTGATTTCACTATAGGACATGCCAGATTTGCTGAAGCTTGTGTAATCGACTTCAATGCCGAACACAGCATCGTCAAGCTGAATATTGTAGCCTGCAAAGGCTCCATATGTAATGCCGTGAACACGTTGGGAGGCGAAACTCAGCAATGACGAAATACCGAATTCGGTCTCGATATCTCTTGCGCGAAAATATTGACTGTAAGGCTTGGAGAAGACGTTCGTGAAACCCATCGAGGCCGACGAGTATCCGCCATGCCCACCGACATAGAACCCGCTCCAGTCGATGATCGGAGCCGGTGCCGGGTAATCATCGTCGTAGCCGCGCAGCACGCCGTAATCGAGATCGGCGGCGAGAGCGGGTGAAACCAGAACGGTCGTCAGTAGAGCCAGGGTCGCGATACGCATCGTCGTCGTCCTCACGCACCGGGCCGTTGCTGCGCCGGGCTGACCCTTTCGTACTAGTTCAGTAACCTTAATTTTTCGTGCCGGACCAACATTGGATGGCGTCCCGAGATCGCGGGATCATGCCCTCACCTATCGTTTTCGGCGCGAGACGCAGACGTTCTGTGCGACGGCCCAAACGAGAACGGCGCCCGGGGGTTAAGCCCGGACGCCGTGCGTTCCTAGGGAACGATCGCGATCGACTCAGTTGCCGAAGTTCCGAACGGGAGAGGCGAGCAGGCCGTCGGCGAAGCGGTAGCGAAGGCCGACCCGGAATTCGCTTGCCGTCAGATCCTTGACGCGGGTGAGGCCACCGAACTCGTCCAGTCCACTGCGGATCCGGCCGAGATCGATGTAGCGGTAGGCCGCGTCCACGCTGAACCCGGCGCCGATGTCGTAGGACAAGCCGGCCGTCAGAGCCCAGGCGAAGGTCATGACCGAGTGGTTGGCGCGGAAGGCGGCGTTGCGCGGTCCCGTGCCGGCGGCCCCGTCGCAGCTGTCGATCAGGCAGGTGGTCTGGGTGTAGTTGCGGCTCATGCGCTTGTCGGCAAAGCCGACGCCCGCGCCGACATAAGGCGTGAAGCCGTACCACGTTCCAATGTCGGCATAGACATTGACGAGGCCGGTCAGCACATCGACCTTGCCGGCTTCGAGATTGTAGCCGGTCTCGAACACCGAGCGTGAGGAGTAGCCGCGGAAGGACGAGGCGGCGCGCTGGTCGATGGTAGCATCGACACGCAGCCACGGATTGATCTGGTAGCCGACGCCGCCGCCGTAACCGGTCTCGGAACTCAGGCGCAATCCGACGAGCGGCGGCATGCCGGGATCATTCGGATCGAGAATGGCGTCGTCGCGCGGGTGGTCGTACCAGCTCTGCGTGAAGTCGCCGCGTAGATACCAGCCGCTGCCGATGGTCACCGGCTCGACTTGCACGGGCGGCGGCGGGGGCGGCGGAAGCAGATCCGCCGCGGCGGCAGGGGACGCGAAGGAGCCGGTCAGAACCCCGAGGAGGGTGCCGGTCGCGAGCGTGGCCGCCAGCGCCAGACGATGCGATGCGATCATGGGAAGCCTCGTCTGAGGCAGCAGGAGATGCCCGCGCCTCGATTGACCGGCAGATTTGCCGATAAAGGTTATGATCGGCTTAACCTTAACCGGCAGGGATCCAGAGATTTGGCCGCTTGAAAACAAAGACGGCGCGGAGAGTGTCCGCGCCGTCACAATGCAATCGAAGGTTCGGGAAGATCAGTACTTGCGCACCAGCGGAGGCGGCGGCGCGTAATCGACCGCGGCAACGGCGACCGGGGCGCCGAACAGGTAGCGCAGACCGACCTTGACGTCGTGGGCTTCCAGTTCCTTCACGCGATAGACGGTCTTCGGGCAGTCCGGAGCGCAGGTGACGACGCCGGTGGTGGCCTCGCCCATGTTGAGGTAGCGGTAGGCCGCCTCGAACCTGATGTTCTGCGTCACGGCGTAGCCGAGACCGGCATGAAGCGCCCAGGCAAAGTTCGTCCGCTCGTTGTGGCGGCCGATGCCGTAGCCCCCCTCATACGCGCCGAAGCCCTTGTCGGTCACGCCGCCGAAGCTGTGGTGGGCGACACCGACGCCGGCACCGACGAAGGGCGTCACGCCGTACCAGGTGCCGAGATCGACATAGCCGTTGGCAAGGCCGACGATGGAATCGAACTTCCCGCTCGTGACGTTGTAGCCGCCGGTATCGCCGAAGGTCTTGTCCTCGGCCACAAACGTCCACTTGCTGCGGAAGCGGTACTCACCGGTCGCATCGACCCGCAGCCACGGATTGATCTGATAGCCGACGCCGCCGCCGATGAAGTACTGGTTGGAGACCTTGTCCTGCACGACGGCGTAGTCGTACGGCTTGGGCGGATGCGAGACGTCCTCGGCAATGCTCTTGCGCAGATCGAGTGATCCGTAGCCGCCATCGACGCGAAGATACCACCCGCCCGCGAACACTTCCGGCTCGGGCAGCGGCTCGGGCATGGGCGGCGGAGGCAGCAGGTCGGCGGCTTGTGCGAGGCAGGGCACCCCGACGCTCGCGAGGAGCGTGAGGGAGCGCGCCAATGCGAGAACTTTGGTGCGGCGGCGCATTACGATTTCCTTGACCCATCGAGCGCGCCGAAAATTGAAGGCCGGCCCGAGATGCGAATGCAAGGATGATCGAGGAAGGTTAAGTCGGCCTTAACGTAAAAAGTTAGCCTTGCCGATCCGTTGCCGTGATTGGCAAAGCTGCGGGAAAATCAGTACCATCACTGCTTGTGCTTTCCGCCGGTGATGCCCCGGCGGCGGATCGGTCCCGCCCTTCGCGTCGCCGATCCGATACCCGGTCTGGGGCCGTTTCCGGCCCCATTGCTTCAGGCCGCTGCGCGGGTGACGGCGTCCACGACTTCGTCCACGACCTCGGCGACGAGATCACGGTCGTCCCCCTCGGCCATCACCCGGATCACAGGCTCGGTGCCGGAGGGGCGGATCACAAGGCGGCCCGACTGGCCGAGCCGGTCCTTCGCATGGGCGATGGCGGTGACGACCGAATCCGCGCGCAGGGGCTCACCGGAACGGAAGCGGACGTTTTTGAGGATCTGCGGCAGGGGCTCGAAGCAGTGGCACACCTCGCTCACGGGCAGGTTGCGGCGCTTGACGACGCTGAGGAGCTGAAGCGCGGCCACCAGCCCGTCGCCCGTGGTCGCGTAATCCGACATGATGATGTGGCCGGACTGTTCGCCGCCGAGATTGTAGCCGTGCTGGCGCATATGTTCGAGCACGTAGCGATCGCCGACGGCCGTGCGGGCGAGCGTGAGACCGATGCTGTTGATGTAGCGTTCGAGTCCGAGATTCGACATGATCGTCGCGACCAGTCCCGGCTGGGTCAGGCGCTCGTCTTCCTGCCACGAGCGGGCCACGGCCGCCATGAGCTGGTCGCCATCGACCTTCTGGCCCTTCTCGTCGACGATCAGCACACGGTCGGCGTCGCCATCGAGGGCGATCCCGACATCGGCCCGCAGCTCCCGCACCTTCTGTACGAGGGTCTCGGGCGCGGTCGAGCCGACATCGTGGTTGATGTTGAACCCGTCCGGCTCGACGCCGATGGAGATCACTTCGGCGCCCAGTTCCCAAAGGGTTTCCGGCGCGACGCGGTAGGCTGCGCCGTTGGCGCAGTCGACGACGACCCGCAGACCGTCCAAGGTGACGTGGCGCGGCAGGGTGCGCTTGGCGAACTCGATGTAGCGGGCATGCACGCTCTCGATCCGCTTGGCGCGACCGAGGTCGCGCGAAGCGGAGAGGCGGTTGCGCATGTCGCCGTCGATCAGGCTTTCGATCTCGAGTTCGAGATCGTCGTTGAGCTTGAAGCCATCGGGCCCGAAGAGCTTGATGCCGTTATCCTCGTATGGGTTGTGCGAGGCCGAGATCATCACGCCGATATCGGCGCGCATCGATCGGGTCAGCATGGCGACGGCGGGGGTCGGCATCGGCCCGAGCAGCAGCACGTCCATGCCGACGGAGGTGAAGCCGGCGACGAGCGCGGTCTCGATCATGTATCCCGAGAGCCGGGTATCCTTGCCAATCACGACGCGGTGGCGGTGGTCGCCACGTTGGAAGATCACGCCCGCGGCCTGCCCGACCTTGAGAGCAAGTTCCGGCGTGATGACGACGTTGGCCCGTCCACGGATGCCGTCGGTTCCGAAGTGTTTGCGCAACGTCGCTTCTCCGCGCTCGGCGTGGTTCGCACCGACCAGATTATCAGAATGGCACCCGGCCGGCAGAATGGATCTCGGGTATCGTGAATCGGTTGCTCCGGGATAAAGGCGTTCGAAATGGGGCGGCCCAGGCGGATTGACGAGCAGTGGGTGCTTCGTCTTTTTCCCCGAGGGCCGGGTCTGCTCTATCGAAGAACTTGCGGCAGGCCCGAGAGAAGCAGGGCGATGCCTGAGACGGTCAGGAGGCCGAGAACGAGCCGGCGAAACCCGGTCTCGCTCAAGCCGATATAGGCACGCGTGCCGATGATGGTCGGGATCAGCATGGCTGGCAGCACCACGAGCATCATCGGCAACATGCTTCGTGTGACAATCCCGGACGCGACGTAGATGGTCAGTGTGACGGCGAGCATCGATAGTTTGAAGTTCTGGATGACGGCGCGCTGCACGTCACGCTCGTAGCCGCGGAGCGTGCACCAGAGCGTCGGCAGCGTGCCCGTGAACCCGCCGAGACTCCCAAGGATGCCGCCGCCGAGGCCGACGGCCGCGTCGGCGAGACGGCCGCCGACGGTGATGCGTGGCCAATCCTTCGACAGGAGCATCGCGGGGCACCAGAGCACGAGAATGGCGCCGAGGATCGTCTTGAACCAGTGCATGTCGAGATGTGGCAGCAGGAGCGTCCCGAGCGGAACACCGGCAAGGCCGCCGAGCACGAACGGCGCCAGCAGGCGGAGATCGAAGCCCCGGCGCATCGTGACCGCAGCGATGATCTGCCCCGTGAGCGCACCGGTCACCGCGAGTGCCGCTGCAAGCTGCGGGTCCATCACCCAGGCCCAGACCGAAATGGCGACGAGTCCGAACGCGAAGCCCGACAGCCCTTGGACGAAGCCGGCGATGGCCGCGCCGAAGGCGACGATGAGAAAGACCGAACTCGACATGCGCCGGATTTTTCATCCTCGTCTTGAGGCACGGCTTGCCGGTGGGGCGGCGCGCCCAATGGGCACGAAAAAGGGGCGCCTCACGGCGCCCCTTTTCCAACTTCGATCGTCCGTTCAGCCCTGCGGCTGCGGGCTCGGCTCCAACCCGCCGTCGCTACCGCGCGGGCGGCCACGGCCCGTCGATGGCACCGGCGAGCCGCGGGCCGGGGTCGGCGGAACGTCGCCCGAGTCGCGCACCGGCGGCTCGCCCTGGAGCAGCTTGCGGATCTCGTCTCCGGACAGGGTCTCGTATTCGAGCAGGCCCTGCGCCAGCGCCTCGAGATCGTCCTTGCGCTCCCCGAGGATGCGGCGCGCCTCCTCCAGGCCGGCCTCGACGAGACGGCGCACCTCGGCGTCGATCTTCTGGGCGGTTGCCTCCGAGACCGTCTGCTGACGGCCCATCGACATGCCGAGGAAGACCTCGTCGTTGTTGTCGCCGTAGGCCACGGTGCCGAGTTCCGGCGAGAAGCCCCAGCGGGTGACCATCATCTTGGCCAGCCGCGTCGCCTGCTCGATGTCGGACTGGGCGCCCGACGTCACCTTGTCCTTGCCGAAGATCATCTCCTCGGCGATGCGGCCGCCCATCATGATCGCCAGCCGCGAGGTCATCTGCTCGAACGACATCGACAGCTTGTCGCGCTCGGGCAACTGCATGACCATGCCGAGCGCCCGGCCACGGGGGATGATCGTCGCCTTGTGGACCGGGTCGGTCGCCGGCACGTTGAGGGCGACGATGGCATGGCCGCCCTCGTGGTAGGCGGTGAGGCGCTTCTCGTCCTCGGTCATGACCAAGGTGCGCCGCTCGGCGCCCATCATCACCTTGTCTTTGGCGTCCTCGAACTCGTGCATCGTGACGATGCGCTTGCCGCGGCGTGCCGCCAGCAGCGCCGACTCGTTGACGAGGTTCATCAGATCCGCGCCCGAGAAGCCGGGGGTGCCGCGGGCGATGGTCTTCAGGTCGACATCCGGCGCCAGCGGCACCTTGCGGACGTGAACGCGCAGGATGCGCTCGCGGCCGGTGACGTCCGGGTTCGGCACCATGATCTGGCGGTCGAACCGGCCGGGACGCAGCAGGGCCGGATCGAGCACGTCGGGGCGGTTGGTCGCCGCGATGATGATGACGCCCTCGTTGGCCTCGAACCCGTCCATCTCCACGAGGAGCTGGTTGAGGGTCTGCTCGCGCTCGTCGTTGCCGCCGCCGAGGCCGGCGCCGCGGTGACGGCCGACCGCGTCGATCTCGTCGATGAAGATGATGCAGGGCGCGTTCTTCTTCGCCTGCTCGAACATGTCACGCACGCGGGACGCGCCGACGCCGACGAACATCTCGACGAAGTCCGAACCGGAGATCGTGAAGAAGGGCACGTTGGCTTCACCTGCGACCGCGCGGGCGATCAGGGTCTTACCGGTGCCGGGCGGGCCGACGAGCAGCACGCCGCGCGGGATGCGGCCGCCGAGGCGCTGGAACTTCTGGGGATCGCGCAGGAACTCGACGATCTCCTGAAGGTCCTCCTTGGCCTCCTCGACGCCGGCCACGTCATCGAACGAGACGCGCCCATGCGCTTCGTTGAGGAGCTTGGCCTTCGACTTGCCGAAGCCCATGGCGCGTCCGGCGCCGGACTGCATCTGGCGCGAGAGGAAGATCCAGGCGCCGATGAACACGAGGATCGGCAGCCAGCTCACGAGAAGCTGGATGAACCAGGGCGTGTTGTCGGAAGGCGGACGTGCCGTGATCTGCACGCCCTTGCCCTGGAGCTTCGAGACCAGGCCCGGGTCGTTCGGCGCGTAGCTCGAGAAGTTGCCGCCGCCTACATAGGTGCCGCTCACGTCCTGGCCGGAGATCGTGACGGACTGAATCTTGCCGGCGTCGGCATCGTTCAGGAGCTGGCTGTAGGCGATCTCGCTGCCGCCGCCACGGTGACCCGGGTTCTGGAACAGGGTCACGAGGGCGAGCACCAGCAGGAAGATGACGACCCACAGGGCGAAATTGCGGAAATTCGGGTTCATCGATCGGTCCTGGGAGGCGTGCGAGCGTCGTCCCGCAATGTCGCGGCATACCCCACGCACTCCAGGCCAATGTAGGCGGCGCCCCACCGGTTGCCAAGTAAATCGGCTGCCCCTGCGTCGAGGGCGACCGCGTAACGTTAGCGGCGGCGATCCGGCGCCCTGCGCGGCGGCGCCACGACAAGGCGGATCGTCCCCTCCCCGTCCGCCTCGATCAGGACGCCGCGGAGGGTGCGGCGCAACGCCCTCCCCTCGGCCAGAGCCGGCAGCAGCGCATCGAGAACGAGCGCTTCGAGCCGTTCCAGGCGCTTCGGAACGGGTGCTTCGTGAGCCGGTGCGACCGTATCGAGAGCCGCGTCGACGATGCGCAGGACGATGGCGCATGGTTCGCGACGCAGGCTTTGCCCGTCGAGACGCAGCCCTCCCTCATCCGTGCGCGTGATCTCCGCCAGGACGACCTCGGCACGCTGCCTCAGCGCCGCGTCGTCCCGCCCGGCGCGAACGGCAAGGCGGGCCAGCCTCGCCGCGTTCAGGCCTTCCTCCGCCAGGAGCGGCAGAAGGCGGCGCAACCGGGCTCGGGTGAAGCGCTCATCCGTGTTGGAGGGATCGCGCAGGAATGGGAGGCGGTGCATCTCGCAATAGGCGACGAGGTCGGCTTTCGAGAGGTTCAAGAAGGGCCGCACCAGCCGGATGCCCGGTGCCAGGGGGCGCTCGTCCCGCATCCCGGCGAGCCCGGAGGGCCCGCTTCCGGCGATGAGCCGCATCAGCACGGTCTCGGCCTGATCGTCCAGCGTGTGCGCGGTGAGAATGAGGCCCGCGCCGATCCGTGCGGCATGGTCGGTCAGGAGCTTGTAGCGGGCACCGCGCGCCGACGCCTGGATCCGGCTGCCATGTCGCGGCGCGTCCCAGGTCAGAATCGTGTGGACAAGGCCGAGCTCAGTGGCAAGGCGTCCAACCCCAAGCGCCTCATCGACCGAACCCGGCCGGAGGGCGTGATCCACCGTCGCGACGCGGAAAAGGTCCCGCCCCGCTCGGGCGGCCGCGTGCATCAGCGCCGTGGAATCGGGTCCGCCCGAGACGGCGAGCAGCGCCGGGCGAGCGGGTTCTTCGAGGAATGGTTCGAGGGCGCGGGCGAGCCGGTCGTCGAGGGACGCGGGCGCTGCGCTCAAGCGGCGCAGCGGGCGCGCTTTTGCTCGCGCTCGACGCCCTGGCGCACGATGGCGCCGGCGCTCGGAAACTTGCGCTCGACCTCGGCCAGCGTGGCGCAGGCCTGGGCCTTCGCGCCGAGCGCATGCAGGGAGGTGCCGAGCTTCAGCATCGCCTCGGGGGCGACGGGGGAATTCGCGTAGTCGGTCGAGACTTTCAGGAACTGCTCGGCGGCCTCGCGCGAGCGGCTGCGCTGGAGGTAGCTTTCACCGAGCCAGTAGGTCGCCTTCGGAACCAGCCGGTCGCGCGGATGCGATTGGATGAACTGACGCAGGCTCATCTCGGCCTGCTCGTACTGGCGCTCGCGAATGAGAGCGTAAGCGGCCTCGAAATCGGCCTGCGCGTCACCGCTGCCGGTCGCGGCGATGCTCGCGCTCCCGATGGGTGCTTCGACCGGTGCAATCGAGCCAGTACGCGAGGGCGGCGGCGAGAGATCCACCGGACCGCCGAAGCCGGGCGGCGGCAGGTCGCCGTCCTCGGACGCGTCGGCCTCCGCCTCTACCACCGTCGGGGGAACGGAGCGGCGCAGGGGTGTCTCGGCCTCGGCGATGGCGCCGGTCGGCAAGGGCAGCGAGGGCTGCGTCGTTCCGAGTGGCTTCGGGGCGCCCGGCGCATTCGGGTTCTGCTCGGGATCGAAGGCATCGCTGCGCTTGCCGGGACGGCCCTCACCGGGGTTGGTGCCATAGGGGGCGGCCGAAGGCGGCGCTGCTGCGGGCGCCGGTGCCTTGCGGGTCGGCGCAGCGGCGCTCCCCTTCCCTTCCTGGAAGCGGAACTCGACATCCTCCTGGAACTTCCGAAGCTGTTCCTTAAGCTGCCGGTTTTCGTACTGGAGCGTCTCGATCTGTCCCGAGAGCTGCCGGGACACGTTCTCGAGGCGGTTGAGACGCACCACGAGTTCCGACGCATCCTGCGCCCGCGCGCCGCAGAGCACTGCTGGCGCGATCGCGAAACCGAGTCCGAGGGTCAGGAGGAGGCGGCGGAACATGGCGGCTGGCACCGATCGGTCTTCTGGTTCGCGGCCGACGTCGTGTCCTCCCCGAACCCTCCGCTGCGCCGTCGCGGCCGGAGCGGCGACGGTCGACGACCGGCGGTTCGATGAGGCACACTTACCCGATAGCAGATGGCCCGGTCGGCCGCAAAACCGGGCCCGCACCCGTCTCAGGAGCCGGCGCCGCCGTCCAGAACGCTGACGGAGCGCCGGTTCTGCGACCAGCAGGAGATGTCGTTGCAGACCGCCACCGGGCGCTCCTTGCCATAGGAGACCGTCCGCATCCGCGAGGCCGAGATGCCGCGGGAGGCGAGGTAATCCTGCACGGTCTGTGCGCGGCGGGCGCCGAGGGAGTAATTGTATTCCCGCGTGCCGCGCTCGTCGGCATGGCCCTCGATGAGGAAGCTGTAGCGCGGGTAGCGCTGGAGCCACGATGCCTGCTTGTCGAGGGTGGCGGTCGCGGTTGGGGTGAGATCGGTCGAGTCCGATTCGAAGAACACCCGGTCGCCGATATTCACCACGAAATCCTGGGCGCTGCCGGGGCGGGCCGCGCCTCCGGGGCCGCCGGCACCGAAGCCGGACGCGTCGGCAAGATCGCTGTCCTTGCTGCAGGCGCCGAGGCCGAGTGCGGCGCAAAGCGCCAGCGTCAGGGAAAGCCCACGGAAACGCGCGGGTGTCGACATCGTCTCTCTCCTCACGGCCGAGCCGTGCCGGTTGTCCTGCCGGCGCCCACTCCGATCATCTGGCGATCGGGGCCGGCTCCGAATCTCGGTTTGAAGGCGCTCCCGCTGACCGGACGCGGATCCGTGTCGGCCCTGAGCGTTTCGCCCCGAACGGTGTAGCCGCGGATGGTTAAGTGTCTCTCACGCAAGCACCCGCACCGCTGTCTGTCCGCGAGACGGGCCGGATGGCGGGCCGCGCTGCCACGACCGTACCGACCGGCGACCGATCCAAGCTCGACCGCAGCGACGTCAGTGTTCTGTCCAAGATTGCGGCGCGCCGTGGGCGGGAGAAGAAACGGCGCCGCTTTGCCCTGCGATGTTGCGGTGCGGCAACACGCGCCGCATCACACGCCGCGCAACGTCGCGATCGCGTTCCGGGCTTGGCGGGCGGCGTGAACGGCGGCGCCCAGCGGCGCCGCGATTTCCGCGCCGCTCAGACAGGCCTGTTCCAGGGCGGCACAGGCACCCGACAGGCGGTGGAAGGAGAGCGCACCGCTCGACGAGACGAGGATATGGGCGTCGCTGGCAAGGCGCGACGCTTCGCTGGCGGGCGGATCGAGGCGGATTGCGATCTCGTGGTCCAGGACTCCGAGCAGCTCCATCAGGCGGGGGCGGCCGAACAGATCCGCCAACTCCGCCAGCGCGTCTGCATCGAAGGCCGGCGCCTGGGCAGGACGCTGCGCGTCAGGCTCATTCATTCCATTGCTCAGCTTTGCGAAAACTTGCTATGCGGCGGTCAAGTTAATGATGCATTAACTGTTCCGCCATGTGATGGGCGCGCCGCAAACTGGACAAGGGCCATGCCTTCCGCCCCGACCGTGCTCATCGTCGAGGACAATTACCTGCTACTCGAGATGCTGACGCGGCTGTGCGAGCGCGAGGGCATGCGCGTGCTTGCCGCGTCGAGCGGCGAGGCGGCGCTGACGACGTTGCGGGACGGGGGCGAGGCCATCGATTGGCTGCTCACCGACATTCTCCTTCCTGGTCTGATCGACGGCTGGGCCGTGGCCGCCGCCTATCGCGAGCGTCATCCGAGGCGGCCGGTCGTCTACGCCTCGACCGCGGCGCAGATCGAGAGCCGCACGGTTCCCGGGAGCATCTATATTCGTAAGCCGTTCCAGGCCCGGGAGATCGCGGAACTGGCGAGCGTGATGGCTGCGTCGCACGGCGTCGGAGACGGCCGCCGTATCGCCGGCTGAGCGGGTTCCGACAAGCTCACTGCTTCGCCGTTGTGCCAAGAACGGAAGCCGGGCGCCTCAGACCGCCGGCCGACACCGGCCCGCGACGAAGGTTCTATGCCGCGCCGAAGAGCGCGCAAATCTCCGGATCCTTCTCCCAGGCCTCGACCCGCGCATTGGTGAGATCCTCCGATCGCTGCCGTGCGTAGAGGGCAAAGCTCTCGGCCACGAAATCCGGCAGATCGAGCAGGCGCGGCGCGGCGCGGCGGCCGTCGCCCTTGAACAAGGTCGAGTCCGGCACGCCGTAGCGCTCGGCGATTCCCGGCAGGACCGGCCAAACCGGCTCGGAGGTCAGCGCATCCGGGGCGTAGGTCTCGACCGGGATGTCGAGCGGGTCGTAGCCGGTCTCGCGGGCGAGGCGCCGGGCGATGTCGCCCAAAACGTGCAGGTGCGGGTGGTTGATGACGTGCATGAACACGCCGCCGCGGGTCCACAGCGCGAATTCCCGCTCCAGGCCGAACCCGACGTCGCGGGCGGTGCGCAGCAGGTAGTCCGCGCTCGCCTGCCACAGGTCGAAATAGCCGAGCCGCTCGAAGACGACACCGGTATAGAGCCGTAGGGTCGCCTCGACGCTCAGCCCCTGGCGAAAGCCGTGGAGCGCGATCGCCGAGTGATACGGCCCGATCGGCGAGGCGACGAGACGGGACAGCCTCAGGCTCGCTTCGTCGCCGACATGGATGAGATCGGGATGGAAGCCGGAAAACAGGATCGTCGGAAACAGCCGCAGCCCCGGCACGCGTTCGGCGAGCCCGTGGACGTTACCGCCCGCGACGAAGCCCGTGGGGAAGAAATGAGAGAAGACGTAATCGGCGTCCCGGAGATGGTGTGCCAGCCGATCGAGATGCCCGAACCGTCGGCCGAGCCCGGCGACGAGGAGCGTCTCGACCGCGGCTCCCGGCAGCAACAGGCGAAGGGTCTGCGCGACGCCGGCTGCTTGGCAATTGCCGATCACCACGATCCGCGGGTGGCCAGCCGGCCGCTGCCACGGTCTCGCCCAGGATCGCGGGGAGAACGGCTGCGCCGCGAAGGCCCGGACGGCCGGGGCGAGCGGTTTGAAAAGGGCGGGGAGCGGGGCCAAGCGGCGCGCGGCCTCTCGCGGGCATGCGTGCAGGATCGGATCAGGCGATGAACCCTTACCGCGATCTACCGGCCGAGCGCTTCTGGCGCAAGGCGGTGGCGGGTGTGCCGCCCTTCGCCCTCGATCCGGGTCCGCGCGAGACCTTTCGCATCGCCCGCACCGACCGCGTCGCGACCGCCGGCTCCTGCTTCGCGCAGCGCGTCTCGCAGGCGCTGGCCCGCGGCGGATTCCGATACCACGTCACGGAAACCGCGCCCGATGGGTTGAGCGAGGCCGAGGCGACCGCGCGTCAGTTCGGCACCTTCTCGGCGCGTTACGGCAATCTCTACGGCCCGCGCCAGTTCGTGCAGCTCTTCGACCGGGCCTTCGGTGCCTTCGATCCGCAGCTCAAGACGTGGCAGCGCGAGGATGGACGCCTCGTCGATCCGTTCCGCCCGACCATCGAACCCGATGGCTTCGCCGACGAGGCCGCAGTGATCGAAGCCCGCGAAACCCATCTCGGCCGGGTGCGCGACCTTTTCGAGAGCCTCGACGTGCTGGTCGTGACGCTCGGCCTCACCGAGGGCTGGCGTTGCCGCGCCGACGGGGCGGCGCTCTCCCTCGCGCCGGGGGTCGCGGGTGGGCAATTCGATCCGCAGGAGGTCGCCTTCGTCAATGCGGGCACGGCTGAGGTGATCGCCGACGTCAACGGGTTCCTCGATCGGCTCTGGAGCGTGAATGCGGCGGCACGGGTCATCCTCACCGTCTCGCCGGTGCCGCTGATCGCGACCTATCGCGATCAGCACGTGCTCGTCGCCAACGCGCACTCGAAGGCGGTGCTGCGGGCCGCCGCCGGGGAGGTCTGTGAACGCAACGATCCGCGCCTCGTCTACTTCCCGTCCTACGAGATCATCACGAGCCACACCAACGGCGGGCGCTACTACGAGGAAGACCAGCGCGGCATCGCCGAGGCCGGCGTCGCCCACGTGATGCGCGCTTTCATGGCGAGCTTCGCCCCCGGTTCGGCCGAGAAACCGGAGCCGCAGCCCTCCCACGACAGCGAAGCGGAATTCGCCGGCACCGCGGGTGTCATCTGCGACGAGGAGACGATCGAGCGCAGCCTCGCCTGATCGGCGTTCCGCTCGATCCGAGCGGGAAGCGAGCGCTCAGCCCGCGCGGCGCGAGAGGCGACCCATCGTGCCGACACGACGGGATCCCGCCGAGGCCCAAATCCGCAATCCCAGGGGGATCAAGCGGATTCGGAATGGAAGGAGACTACTTAAGGTGGGCGAAGTAGACGTCGCCCGCCGCCCGCTTCAGCTCGGCCCCGGCATCGCGGCCGATCGCGCCGGCATCCGCGGCCAGTCCCTCGCGCTGGACCGCCCAGTGGCGGCTGCCATCCGGCAGGAACAGCAACCCGTCGAGGCTGATGCGATCCCCGCTCACCTGCGCGAGCGCCGCGATGGGTGTGCGGCACGAGCCGTCGAGTTCGGCAAGGAGCCCGCGTTCCGCGTCGAGTGCCGTCGTCGTAGTGGCGCAGGCGACGGGCGCCAGCAGCGCCCGAATCGCGTCATCGCCGGCCCGGCACTCGATGCCGAGTGCGCCCTGCGCCACGGCCGGGAGCATCTCTTCCACCGACAATACGCTGCGGGCGACCTCGGCCATCCTGAGGCGCTGAAGGCCGGCGAGCGCCAGCAGCGTGGCGTCGCACTCCCCCGCCTCCAGCTTGCGCATCCGGGTGTTGGCATTGCCGCGCAGGGGCACGATGGTGAGATCGGGCCGGTGCATCAGCACCTGCGCTCCACGCCTGAGCGAGGAGGTGCCGACCCGTGCACCGGGGGGCAGGTCGGCCAAGCCGTTGGCCCCATTCGCGCTGAGGAAGGCGTCGCGCGGATCATCGCGTTCGAGGATGCAGGCGATGGCGAGCCCGTCGGGCAGCCAGGTCTCCACGTCCTTCATCGAGTGGACGGCGACATCGATCTCGTCGGCAAACAGCGCCTGTTCGAGTTCCTTGGTAAATAGGCCCTTGCCGCCGATCTCGGAGAGCGGCCGATCGAGCACGCGGTCGGCCACGGTCGAGACGACGACGATTTCCGTCTCCAATCCCGGATTGGCCGCCACGATCCGATCACGGACCATGCCGGTCTGGGCCAGCGCCATCGGGCTGCCGCGGGTTCCGATTCTCAAGGCGCGCGAAAGGCTCATTCCCGCGCTTTACCCGAGACGATGCCGCCCGTCACGCGCTGGCGCGCCCGTGGGGCCGCACGGGACGAGCGATCCCGGCGGCACTTTGTCGGAAAACTTTTCGGAAGGGGCTGGACAGGCCGTCCGCCCGTTGCTAATCCGCCGCCACCGAACGGGATTGGTGGCCCGGCGGTCCAGCCTCCTCACCGAGGCTTAGGGCGCATAGCTCAGTTGGTAGAGCAGCTGACTCTTAATCAGCGGGTCCTAGGTTCGAACCCTAGTGCGCCCACCAAACTCCCCCAGACACTCAACCAATCGAATACTTACTGGACCGGTGACGGGGTAAGCGACAGCAAGATTGTTGAGCCGTTTTTTTCCTTCGACATCTTCATGCGTTTGAGCCTGGAATCATCGATTCCGGTCCTGGCATAAATATCCGCGGTGACAGGCTACGACACGTCCCGCTGCACACCATTGATTTCCGGGTTACAAGCGTGTCGTCTTCCACCCGGCACTAGTTGATCATTCTCCATCCAGCGCCATCCCAAATGTCGCCTGTACTCGTTGACGCGCCGCCGTCGACGCAACCAGCATTCTGGTCAAAGGCCGAGAGCCAAGCCATCACTGCGCGGATCGTGGGCGCCGACGAAGCGGCCGTCATCCTCGATGCGGATTGCGCCGGGATGGCCGGCCAGGGGGCTCTGGGCGGGAATGGGGCTGATCTCGTGCCCTCGCGCCTTCAGCTCTTCGAACACGGCCTGACCCGCATCGAGTTCGAGCTTTAGGCTGTCGCGGCTGTCCGAGAAGGTCTTGCCCAGAAGGAACCGAGGGCGCGCGAGGGCGGTGAGGGGATCCATCCCGTAATCGATCAGGCGCGTCAGCACCGCCGACAGGGTCTGTGGTTGCCCATCTGCGCCCTGCGTGCCGTACAACAAGTTCGGACGGCCGTTCTTGAAATACATGCCGGGATTGAGCGTGTGGAACGGACGCTTTCCGGGCCGCAGCACGTTGATGCTGTTGGCGTCCACGCTGAAGGACGCACCGCGATTGTGCCAGAGGATGCCGGTATCGCCCGCGACGACGCCGCTGCCCCAATCGAAATAGACCGTCTGCAGCAGGCTGACACAATTGCCGTCCCGGTCGGCCGCTCCGATGAAGACGGTATCACCGGTCTTGAAGACATCGGGCCAGGGCGCAGCCTTGCGCGGACCGATGCTCCGGGCCTGCGCATCGAGGTGCGGGGCCGATAGCAGCCGCTCGACGGGCACATCGACGAAATCGGGATCGGCGATGAAGCGGTTGCGGTCGATGAAGGCCAGCTTCACCGCTTCGACGAGGAGGTGGTAGTAATCGGCGCTGCCCTCGGGGATGGAAGCCACGTCGAAGCGGTCGAGAACACCCATAATCTCAAGGGTGGTGAGGCCCTGTGTCGGCGGGCGCAGGCTGATGAGCTGCCCGCCCCGGTAGGGCACGCGCAGCGCGCTTTCGTTGCGCGCGCGGCAGCGGGCGAGGTCGTCCGCCATCAGGGGGGAGCCCGCCTGTTGCAGGCCGTGCGCGATCCGATGGGCCAACTCGCCCTCGTAGAAGTCGCGGCCACCATTCTCCGCGAGCGTCGTCAGCGTGCGGGCGAGGTCGGGCTGCCGAAACATCTCCCCGGCCTCCGGGATGCGGCCTGCGGCGGTGAACACGCGCACGATATCGGGCCAGTTGCCGATCTCCTTGGCGCGGAAGTTCGCCCAGAAGCGCTGCGACGGCGTCAGGGGAAAGCCCTCTGCCGCATAGGTGATCGCGCGCTGGAATAGCCCCTTCCAGGATTGCCGCCCGCCCCAGGCCCGCTGGCTGTAGGTGAAGGCTTGCTCCCAGGTATCGACGGCGGCCGCGGCGGTGATCGCCGATCCGGGTCCGCGCAGCGGGATCGGCTGGCCGTCCTCCGGCAGCTTCGCCGCCGCCTGGCCGATGCCGGACAGGGTGAAGCTGGCGCCGTTGCGATCGCTGACGATCATGAACGCGTCACCGCCCAGACCGCAGAAATGCGGGTAGGTCACGCAGAGGGTGGCGTTGATGGCGATCGCCGCCTCGATGGCATTGCCGCCCCCCCGCAGCACCTCCCGCCCGGCTTCGCTGGCGAGTTCGTGCGGGCTCGTCACCATGCCCTGGCGGGACTGGGCGAGAGCGCCGCGCGGGGCGCTCGCTTCGGCGAAGAGACGGCTCGGCATGGTCGTCGCCCCCAGGGCAGCCGCAGAGGTCAGGAGAAGTGCGCGCCGCGAACCGGCCGACGCGGGATGGTAAGGGCTTTCGCTACGATCCATGACCGGGTCTCCAGGGCGTCCGCACGGTCGGAGCGAGAGACCGCCGCCCGGGGATGCCTGAGGCCGGCCGCACGGCGCCGCTACTCCGGCAACTCGGCGGCGTGCGCCGCGATCGCGCCGGCCGTGGTGAGCCAGACCGTGTCGCGATGCCCTGCGATCCGTTCGAGCGCCTGCCGCAGGGGACGTAAGCGGTGCGGCTGGCCGACGATGTAGGGGTGGAGCGCGATGCCCATGACCAGCGGCGCGCGGCGCGACTGCTCCAGCATCTCCTCGAAGGCGTCGGTGATCGCCTCGGCGAAGGCGCGTCCCGTGTCCTTGCGGGCGACGATCGCGGGGATGTCGTTGAGTTCCTGCGGATAGGGCACCGAAAGGATGCGCCCGCCGTTGCGCGTCGCGAACCATGTCGGCTGGTCGTCGTGGCACCAGTCGAGCAGGTAGCGGTAGCCTGCCTCGGCCAGCAGATCCGGCGTGACCCGCGACTGCGAGATCCAGGGGCCGAGCCAGCCCGCGGGCGCCCTGCCCTCCTCCCGCGTCAGCACGGCGGTGGCCTCGGCGATGAGGGCGCGCTCCTCGGATTCCGAGAGGGTGCCCTGCCGCTCGGCATTGCTGCGCCCATGCCCGACGATCTCATCGCCCCGGGCGCGGAAGGCCTCGATCAGGCCCGGACAGTCCCGGTAGATCCGGCTGTTGACGAGGATGCTCGCCGGCATCCGCAGGTCGTCGAGCATGTCGCGGATGCGCCGCGCGCCGACCCGGTTGCCCCAATCGCGCCATGCATAGTTCAGCACGTCCGGCTGGGGGCCGCCCGGAGCCAGTTCGGCGCCGAGGCCGTCACCGAACTCGAAGGTTTCGAGGTTGAGCGCGAGGTAGACCGCGAGGCGCTTGCCCTCAGGCCAGTCGTAGACCGGGCGGTCCGGCAGGGCGGAATAGGCGTAGCGGCCATGGCCGGCAGGGGGCGGCGCCGATGTCGTCACGGGGATGGTCTCGATCCTGTTGTTGTGGAGCGCGTGCACCGTCACGCCGCCCCGAGATAGGCAGCTTCAAGGGCCTCGTCCGCCTTGAGCTCCTCTGCCGTGCCCTCCGCGGCGACGCGCCCCTGCTCCAGGACGTAGCCGCGGTCGGCCACGGTCAGCGCCAGCGCGGCCATCTGATCGACGATGAGGATCGTCGTGCCCTGGTCGCGCAACTCGGCCACGGTCGCGTAGAGGCTGTTGATGATCGCCGGGGCGAGCCCGAGGGAGGGCTCGTCGAGCAGGAGGATGCGTGGATGCGCCATCATCCCGCGGGCGATCGCCAGCATCTGCTGCTCCCCGCCCGAGAGCAGGCCGGCGCGGCTGCCCGCCCGCTCGCGCAGGCGCGGAAAGCGGTCGAGCAAGGCCTCGACCTCGGCCGGATCGACCCGGCCGCCGCGGCTCCAGGCGCCGAGGCGGATGTTCTCGACGACGGTGAGTTCGGGAAAGACCTGGCGCCCTTCGGGCACCAAAGCGAGGCCGAGCCGCGCGATCTTGTGCGCCGGCAGCGCCGCGACGGGCGTGTCCGCCAGCACCACCGAGCCCTCGACTGGGCGTAGCAGGCCCGCGAGCGAGCGCATCACCGTCGATTTGCCGGCCCCGTTCGAGCCGAGCAAAGCCACGGTCTCGCCCGGCCGCACCGCGAGGGCGATGCCGTCGAGGACGGGCGCGGCGCCGTAGCCCGCGCGCAGGCCGTGAGCGGAGAGGACTGCGTCGGCCGGACCGCTCCAGGGCGCGGACCGCGGCCGGGCCGGGGTCTCGGCGGCGCCGAGATAGGCTCGCAGCACGGCGGGGTCGCGGCGCACCTCGGCGGGGGTGCCGCGGGCGATCGGGCGGCCGGCATCCATGACGAGGATGCGGTCGGACACGCCCATGACCAGCGGCATGTCGTGCTCGACGAGGATCACCGCGATGCCGCAGGCCGCGATCCGGCGCAGCAGCACGCCGAGGCGGTCGGTCTCGGCCCTGGCGAGGCCGGCGGCCGGCTCGTCGAGGAGCAGCACTTTCGGGGACCCGGCCAGCGCGCGGGCGATCTCCACCAGCCGCCGGTCGACATGGGGCAGTTCGGAGGCCGGACGGTCGAGGGCGCCGGCATAGCCGACGAAGGCGAGCAGGGCCGCCGCATCCTGCCGGTCCCGCGCTTGCGCCCGGCGCAGCAGACGCCCAGGGGCGCGGGCGAGGATCACGTTCTCGACGACGCTGAGCGAGCCGAACAGCCGGGTCGTCTGGTAGGTGCGGGCGATGCCGGCGCGGGCGATGGCGTGGGCTGGCCTCCCGGCGAGTTCGCGCTCACCGAGGCGGATCGTGCCGGCGCTCGGCCGATAGAAGCCCGAGATCATGTTGAGAACGGTGGTCTTGCCGGCGCCGTTCGGGCCGATGACGCTGGTGATGGCGCCGGGCCGCGCCTCGAAGGCGACGCCGTCCGCCGCCCGGATCCCGCCGAAGGCGATGCCGAGACCCTCGACGGCGAGCGGCGCGCCCCCGGTCCGGTGCAGGAAATCCGGCGCCTCGGCTCCCGGCTCCGAGCGCGTTCCGCCACCCCGCGGTAGCAGCCGGGCCAGGCTGCCGACGATGCCCGCCGGCACGAGCCAGAGCACCACCAGGGTGGTCAAGCCGAAGAACAGCAGCCGGTACTCGGCCAGCCCCGCCAGCGCCTCGGGGAGGAGCACCGTCACCAGCGCGCCGAACAGGGGCCCGAGCACGGTGCCGGCCCCGCCGACCACGACCGCAAGGACGAACAGGATCGACTGCGTGAACGGGAACGAACTCGGCGCGATGAACAGCATCAGCGGCGGCAGCACCGCGCCCGCGAGCCCGGTCAGCGCCGCGGAGATCGCGAAGGCGGCGGTCTTCACCCGGACCGGATCGAAGCCGAGCGAGGCGGCGGCAACATCGGCGTCGCGCACCGCGCGCAAAGCCTGGCCGAGACGGGCATGGCGCAGCCGGTGGAAGCCGTAGAGGCTGAGGCCCGCTGAGATCACCGCAAGCCATGCGAGGTCGCGCTCGCCGAGGGGGAGGCCGAACAGGCTCGGGCCGGTGGCGACCACGAGGCCGTTCTGCCCGCCGGTCAGTTCCCCGCCCTCGATCAGCGCGTGCTCGACGAGGAAGCCGAAGGCGATCGTCACCATCGCGAGGTAGGGCCCACGCACCCGCATCGCCGGCACGGCGAGCGCCGCGCCGACGAGGGCGGAGAGCCCGGCCGCGGCCGGAAGCGCCAGCCAGAAGCTCACGCCCTTGAGCGTCAGGATCGCGCTCGCATAGGCGCCGAGCGCGTAGAACCCGGCATGGCCGAATGAGATCAGGCCGGCGAGCCCGAGCAGGACGTTGAGCCCGGTTCCGGCCACCACCGTGAGTGCCACGAGGGCGATGACGAAGTGGCTGTAGCCGCTCGTCGCGGCGACGAGGCCGAGGCACGCGAGCGTCAGGGCCAGGATGGCGAGCGGCATCGCGGCCGGCGCCCGGAGTGGCGAGCGCATAGTCAGACCTTGTTGACGGCGGCGCGGCCGAGCAGGCCGTTCGGGCGGAGCGCCAGCGCGAGGATGATGACCGAGAAGACGACGATCTGGGTCGCGCCCGAGCCGAGCGTGGCGGTGACGCCGGCCTCCACGAGGCCGTAGAGGAGGCCCGCCAGCACGACCCCGGTGGCCGAGCCGATGCCGCCGAGAATCGCCACCGCGAAGGCCTTGATCCCGAACAGCGCGCCCAGCTCGGCCGAGACGGAGAAGAGCGGCGCGATCAGCAGGCCCGCCGCGCCCGCGAGCACGGCCGAGAGCGCGAAGGCGCAGGCCACGGTGCGGGCGACGTCGATGCCCATCAGCCGCGCGGCTTCGGAATTCTGCGCCACCGCCAACAGCACCCGGCCGAGTTCCGTGCCGCGGAACACGGCGCGGATCGCGACGGCCGCCGCAACGCCAACCACCGGGATCATGAGCTGGAGCGGGTAGACGCCCGCGCCCAGAACCTGCACGGGCGCCGCGACCAGCGCCGAGGGTAGGCTGCGCGGTTCCTTGCCGAAGGTGAACAGCAGGACGTTGTCGAGGATGATGCCGCCGGCCACCGTCGCTAGGAGCCATGCATCGGAGCCGCGCACCACGAAGGGGCGCACCAGCAGGCGCTCCACGGCGAGCCCGAGCCCTGCGCAGCCGGCCAAAGCCGCGGCGATCGCCAGCGGCATCGGCCAGCCGAGCTGAACCGCGAAGGTGTAGCCCAGCACCGCCCCGAGGGTGACGGCGCTGCCTTGCGCGAAGTTCACCGTGCCGGAGACCGCGAAGGTGATGTGGAAGCCGAGCGCCACCAGCCCGTACATGCTGCCGAGGCCGAGCCCGCTGACGAGGGTGCTGGTCAGCATGGTGACATCCCCTGCCCTCTTCCGCGAAGGCGGCTCCGGACGCCGTTCACTTGGTCACCGCGACGATCTCGCCGTTCTTAAAGCTTGCGAAGATGTAGTCGTCCGGCTTCAGGGCGTCGTGCTGGCCCGGTGCGAAGGGGGCCTCGAAGGTCTTGATTAGGCCGGCATAGGGCGCGACCTTGTAGAAGCCGTCGCGCACCTTCGGCCCCTCGGTGGCGCCCGCTGCCTGGATCGCCAGGGCGATCAAATGCGTGGCATCGTAGGCGTTGGCGATGCCGACGGCGGGCGTGACGTCGGCCATGGACTTGATCGCCGGGTACTTCGCCTTGAGCGCGTCGAGCACCGCCTTCGCCTTCGGGCTGTCGTTGCCCGCGAAGGTGAAGGTCTGGACGAAGTGCACCCGCGCTGCACCCGGCCCAGCGAGTTCATCGAAGCGCCCGCCCGCCGGTCCCCAATGGGAGATCACCGGCACGGTCCAGCCCATTCGGTCGAGGGACTTCACCACCTGGGCCGAGGGGCCGACATTGCCGACGAGGAACAGCGCGTCGGCCCCCGCCTCACGCAGCCGGGAGAGCTGCGGCACCATGTCGATGTCGTTGGCCTCGTACTTCTCGATGCCGGCGCTGGGGAGACCCGCGGCCTTCAGCGCCGCAACCAGCCCCTGCTGGTTCGACTCGCCCCAGGCGTTGTTGACGAGGATCGCGCCCGGCTTCTTCGCTCCGTAGGTCTTCACCGCGTAAGCGACGAGGGCCTCGTCCACGAGCGCGTCGACCGCCGAGACCCGGAAGACGTAGTTGTCGGCTGCGCCGTTGCGGGTGATGCCGGTGCCCGCTGCCCAGGGCCCGACGAAGGGCACCTTCATCTGGTTCGCGATCGGCACGATCGCCATCGAGACCGGCGTGTCGAGGCCGCCGATCAGCGCGACGACACCGGCACGCTGGATCAGCTCGCGGGCGGCGAGCACGCCCTTGGACGGGTTGGCCTCGTCGTCGCGGGCAACCAGCTCCAGCGGTCGGCCGAGGACGCCGCCGTTGCGGTTGATCTCTTCGATCGCCAGCCCGATCCCGCGGGAGATCGCCTCGCCCGATTTCGCCGACTGGCCGCTCAGCGCGGTGACGAGACCGATCTTCACCGGCTCTGCGGCCCAGACGGCACCGATGCTCGTGACCCCCGCCAAAAGGGCGCCGAGGACGAAACGCCGTGCGAGGGAGCGGGTGGGCTTGAGGCGTTGGGGCATGGCGATCCGGCTCCGTATGCGGTCGACCAAGGACCGCAACGGGCGTGCCAGATGAAACGTGCTTGTTTCTTCTTGCATTTTCCCGCCCGGAGCCCGCCGCCCACCAATTGTGCACAAAGTCGCGGCAAAGTGCATACACTTTCTGCATGCACGCGTGCCCCGGCGGCAGCATGTTCAGGGCACCACGGCCGAGACCAAGGAGATTGCGGTATGGATGCGAAGGCAACGGAGAGCGCGCGCGATGCGGCGGCGGTGACGGCCTATCTGGAAGCCTCGATGGTGCCCGATCCCGAGACCGCGGCGGGCTACATGGCGCCCGGTATCGCGATCGTCTTCACCGGCGGCCGGGTGTTCCACCATCCGCGCGAGGTGACGGCGTTCAACGCCGGGCGATACGCCTGGGTGAAGAAGCGGATGGAGCGGCTCGACGTGGTGCCGGGCGAGGGCTTCACCACGGTCTACAGTCTCGGCACCCTCTACGGCGCATGGCCGGACGGCACGGCGTTCGAGGGCAATCGCTACGTCGACCGCTTCACCGTGCGGGACGGTCTGATCGTCTCGATGGAGGTGTGGAACGACAGCGCCGAGCGCCTGCTCGAACGGCAGGGCGGATCGGCCTGACCCGTCAGCCGTCGATGTAGGGCGCGAGCAGGTGGATGAGGTCGCGCTCGCGCCTGGGCTCCTTCAGGATGCGCGCCCGCTCCGCCACCGCGTCGAGATGGTGATCCATCAGGGTGGTTGCGCGCCCGGCATCGCCCGCGACGAGCGCCGCCACGATCTCCCGGTGCTCGCTCACCGCGCAGTCCGACGAGTGCGGCCGGCTGTAGAGCGACAGGATCAGGGCACAGCGGTAGCCCAGTTCGGCGACGTAGCGGCGCAGAACCGGACTCCCGGTCATCTCGGCGAGCAGCAGGTGAAACTCGGTGGCGAGCCGGATCGAGGCCGCCTCCGGCCCACCGCTCGCCTGCTCCTCGCCCGCGATATGGGCCTCCAGCACGGCCCGCTGCTCGGCGCTCAGACGGCCGGCGAGGCGCTGGACCACGAGGCGCTCCAGGCTGATCCGTACGTCGAAGGTATCGCGCGCCTCCTCCCAGCTTGGGCTCGCGACCACGGCGATGCGGTTCCGGCGCAGTTCGACCAAGCCCTCGCCCGCGAGCTGGCCGAGCGCCTGCCGCGCGATGGTCCGGCTGACGCTGAACCGCTCGCCGAGCGCGTCCTCCGGCAATCGGTCTCCCGGGGTCAGGGCCCGCTCCACGATCGCCCGCCGCAAGGATCGGCAGATCGTTCCGACACGGTCGGTCGGGGAGTTCGTCTCACCCTGTCTCATCGCGGACGTGCATCAACCTTTTGACAGAGGGCAAACGTTCTCGACCGCGCGTGTCCGCTTCGAGCCGCCTGAACGCCGGTTCGCAGCAGATGCACAAATGGCGCCGGAGCGCCTCGGCCCCGTTTGCCCAGCTCGATGAACGGGCGCAACGGGTGGATGAGACGGCCCTTGCGGTCGGCCCCTGCCCCTGATTGGCCGCGTCGGTGCGGTGAACGCGAAGGTCAGCACCTCCGGGTGCCGCCCAATCGAACTACGGGTGGAGAGCGCCGTGCATTCACGGTCTTCCGCATCAAATAGATCAGAGAAAGCCGCCGGAAGAGATCGTATTTATTTGTTTCGTCCGGAATGAAAAGTTGATCAGTTTGCGGCAATATAATATTCAACGTGAAAATCGACATAAGGCGCGCCTAATGCAGTCGCGATCGCGATGCGCTATGCTTTGCCGCCACGTGCGTAGGGGCGGGGCGTAAAATCATGGGGGCCGTCGGGGCGGGTCGGCAATGGCTCCTCTCGATGCTTTTCTCCGGTTGCCATCGCTTGAGCGCGTTGCAGCTCGGCCGTTCTTTCATCGATGGCGTCTCGGCAGGACGGGAGGCCGTGCGTGTCGACCGTCGTGCCGAGCGTCAAGCGGTCCTGGTCGATGGACATCCGCCACCCGCGGTCCGATCCGTCCCGTGCGGTCATGGCGGCCACGCACCGGTCGAGGAAATCGAGGCGCCTACCATCGTCCGTGGGGGCCGCTTCGAGGGCTGCGCAGATCAGGTCGGTCTCTTCACGGGTGAGCCAGACCGTCGACGTTCCGAAGCCCTGGCGCTCGGCCTCGGCCATCTCTTTCGAGAGGCGGTCTGCCAGCGCCTTGCGCGATAACCCGGGAACAGAAGCGGTCATGGGCGGCCTTCCATGCATCCGTTTCGCCTTTTCTCCCCCCGGCAGACAAGATCGACATTCCGGCCCCGTCACAATCCGATGGATGCGCGTACCGCGCCCGTTCGTCCTTGTCCGTAAACGCGATTGGCACGCCTAGGGTGGCAGATTTCGGACAATCCGCCGGCCTCCAATTTTTGAATCATCTTCCCCGCACGAGGCGCGTCCTATCGAGACTGAGCCTGTTCGGGGGCTTGGAACGGTCCCACGCCTCTCCGTGAGTTTGGCTTGCCCCTGCCCTTCGGTGAAGTGTCTGCAGCGGAAACCGGCCGGGGGCAGCCCTCGCCTCATCGCTGCTGGAAGACGATCTCGAATGGATCGATTTTCGTCGGGCGCCATACAGCCGGAGTACGGCCCGAAGGCGCAACCATCACGACGTTCGCCGCGCGCCACTCATGGCAACCGCGCGTGATCGCCGTCGATGGAACTGACAACTCGAGCATCCGGAACGGAACGCCCGCCACGCGAGGCGCAAAGAATTTTTCGATCCGGCGGTCGCTATCGTGCCGAGTTACGGCAACGAAATATACACCCGTGATCGTATTCGCGCGCCCTACCACAGCCAAGGCGTGAGATTGGTGGGCCGACAACGATGAAGATGCCGACCCACCAGCCGCCGGCCTGACAGTATCGGCGCAGCCAAACAATTCAAATGATACTTTCGCGTGTTGTCAAGCTTCGCCGGTGGGCGCTGACTATTTCGTGATCTTGGACCGATTGCATCTGTTCGGCGCCGCCGCGGTCGTGGTTGCTGTGCGATGCGTGGACCTTCGCGCGCCCTCTGCGTGTACCCGAAGCCAACTCTTCAAATGCGACCAGTCACGTATACGCCCTCGCAACCGCGGCTTCGTAGAACGCAGCCATGGGTTCACTTGCCGCCGAGCTCCGACTACTGGGTGTGGCCGCCGCTCTCGGCGGCTTGCTGGTGATGATGTTGGCTGGTGAGCCGAACATCGGTTCGGTGGGCTGGGGCCTCGTCGGTCTCATTTTCTTCGGAGCGACCCGGCTCGTCCCGTACCGTAAGCCGGCGCCGGTGATTGCAAAGAAAGCGGTCGCCGTGGAGCCAGCGCACCCGACGGACACGACGCACGGGAGCGAAGCCAGCCTTCCCGTTGCTGCGGTGCCGGGCGATGTCCATGCCGCACTCCACCGCAAAGTTCGCCTGATACGCCCAACAAGCCCGATGCTGGCCTCCTCGGTCCTGCCCCGCTCACGGGTTGCGCGGTCGCCGTCGACGACCTGATCGGGCAGGCTGGATCGGCATCGAGCCGGGGTTTGGGGCAGCATTCCGTCTGCGCGCGAGGCGAGCGGGACGGCTCAGACTTTCCCGAGGGCGATCGTCCCGTCATCCATGAACGAGAAGACGATCCCGTGCGTCCGCAAGGCCCTCATCGCGGCCTGCAACGCGCGCCGGGAGGCACTCACGTCCTCGTCCTCGAGCCGGCGGACGGTCGAGAACGAGAGTCCGGCCGCTTCGGCGAGTTGCTGCATCGACCAGTCGAGCAGAGCGCGACCCGCCCGCAAATGGATGCCGCGGACAAGCTGCTCCAGGCTCTCGCGCATGACCCCGGGCACGGCCCCGTCGAGATGGAGCGGCGCGATGTAGTTCACCCAACCGTCGTCGGCGCCGCTCGCGTTCCGCATTGGCACCATCACCATGCGATAGGGTACGATCTCGCCGCTTGCCAGAATGAGACGCGGACGCGTGTGGACGACCTGCCGCGTGAGGTAGAGTTCTCGACCGTGGTCGCGCCAACGCGCACGTTCCTCCTTCAGGACGGGCAGTGTCGGCTCCTCGAGCAGGGCCTGTCTCGGCAACCCGACCAGCTCCAGCCACTCGGGGGAAAAGTCGGTGTAGGGGTAGACGGCGGTGACGGAGGTGAACGCCCTGGTCTGCTCGAAGAGCGCTCTCTTGCGCCGACGGTCCGCGGCCTGCGCGCGCGCCAGCATCTCACGATCGCTCACATCGATCAGCACACCCATGGCCTGAAGCGGGCGCCCGTCCGCCGCCATGACCACCTCGCCGCGGCTCATCACCGTGCGCAGCGTTCCATCCGGGCGAATGATCCGGAAGGTCTGCTGGATCATGTGGCCGGTCTGAAGCAACTCCGACGTCGAGGTGATGCTGTCCCGGTCCTCCGGATGGACGAGGGCGAAGAGCAGGCCGTATTCCGCCCGGGCTGACGTCGGTTCGAGGCCGAGAATGCGAAACAGACCCGGCGACCAGACGTGCCGATCGGTGGCGAAGGTCCACGACCACGTTCCGGTCAGGCCGAAGCCTTCGACCATGCGAAGGATTTCGTGGGGCATGATCGGGGACACGGCCGCGGGCATATCCCGGTTTCTCTAACGAGCGAATGCGTTCTTGCGACCAGATTGTGCGCTGGCGCTCCACTTGGGACCTCGATAGCAGAGGAGCGCTGAGAGCGGACCCAACATATATTGACGCATTTGCAATTCAGCTTTTCCTTCCGGGAGAAGGTGTCAAAGGACTCGCCCCAAGATGCGGCGCGATAACGATCGCCACATTCTCATCCACCAACCGGTGTCCTGGATACGGGCCATTCTGCTGAGAGGCGGCTGAGGGAAAGCTTGCCGCCCCTGATCCGGCAACGCGCTGACTTCCGTTTTTCCCGCCTCGGTCATCGGCGACAGGGTCAGCGCCGCCGGTCCGCCACCCTGTGGGGGCTCAACGCCCATCTGGCAGATCGCCGCGCCGTATCCGTCGGTATCACTGCCGATGTGGCGCCGATCGAGAGGCTCCCTCGGGGCTTCGGGCCGGTCCGGCATCCGCGCTTGCGCCCGTATCCCGCGTGATGTCCCGGCCGAGGCGGAGAACCGCGAGCCCTGCCAGAACCAGCACGGCGGCAACCGCTGCCAACGCGTCGTCGAAGCGGCCGGTCGCATCGCGGATCCAGCCCATGAGAGCGGGTCCGGCAAATCCGCCGAGGCTTCCGAGCGCGTTGATTAGGGCGATGCCGCCCGCGGCCGCGCTGCCGGTGAGGAGGCGGGTGGGCAGTGTCCAGAAGGTCGGCAGAGCCGCGAAAACGCCGAGCGCCGCCGCACTGAGTGCGGCAATGGTAAGGAGCGGTGTGCCGGCTCGGCTGGCGGCGAAGAGGGCGAGGCCGGCGGCCACGGTCGGGATCGCGACATGTCGGGTGCGCTCACCCGTGCGGTCGGAATGGCGCGTCCAGAGCAGCATGCCCGCAGCCGAGACGATGTAGGGCACGGCGGTCACGAACCCCGTTGCCGTCGTCGTGAAGCCGAAGCCGCTCACGATCTGCGGCAACCACAGGCCGACGGCGTAGAGGCCGGTGCTGAGCCCGAAATAGACCAGCCCGAGGCCGAGCACCCGCGGGTCGAGCAGGGCTGCACCCAGATGCGCCGTCCGGTTCGGGCTGAGCCGGCGATCCTCCGCCATCCGCGCCACGAGGCTCGCCCGCTCCTCGGCGGTCAGCCAGGAGGCGCGTTCCGGCCGGTCGGTCAGCACGAACAGGGTCGCGATGCCAAGAAGCAGGCTGGGTGCGGCCTCCAGCAGGTAGAGCCACTGCCAGCCCGCGAGCCCGAGCCAGCCGTCGGTGAGGCTCATGACGAGGCCCGAGAGCGGCGCACCGATCGCCGCCGAGAGCGGCACCGCCATCATGAAGGTGCCGACGATGCCGGCGCGCTGTCGGGCGGGAAACCAGTAGGTGAGATAGAGGATGATGCCGGGGAAGAAGCCGGCTTCGGCGAGCCCGAGTCCGACGCGCACGAGGTAGAACGACCATTCGCCGACGACGAGCGCAGTCGAGGCCGAAACCAGCGACCAGGTCACCATGATCCGCGCGATCCAGAGCCGCGCCCCGACCCGCTCCAGGATCAGGTTGCTCGGCACCTCGAAGGCGACGTAACCGAGAAAGAACAGACCCGCGCCGAACCCGTAGGCCGTCGCCGACAGGCCGAGATCCCGGTTCATGGTGAGTGCGGCGAAGCCGACATTCACCCGGTCGAGATAGGCGAAGAAGTAGCACAGCATCAGGAAGGGCAGCAGGCGCCGCGCCACCTTGCTCGTGAGCGCATCCGCCATGCCGTCACCTCGTCCGATCGCCTTGCCGCATGCCGTGCGCGGGGATCTCGTAACGGACTTGCCGAGGGCCGGATAGAAGCGGCTTCAGGCCCCGCGACGGCTGTGACCGCAGGGCGAGGCAGGAATGGGGAAATAGAACTATGTTGTCCCAAACGTGAAGCGAAGCCGTTGGCGATGTCAGGCCCTCTGGCCGGCATATCGGAACCGCCGCAGCGCCGTCGGGATTCCCCTGTGATGGGACGTGCTCAGGCATGGGCCCGAGACCATTACAGGAGGACGCCATGGGTCTGTTCACGAAGGACATCAAATCGCTGGACGACCTCTTCGTGCACACGTTGCAGGACGTCTATTACGCCGAGAACCAGATCACCAAAGCTTTGCCGACGATGATCGGGAAGGCGACGAACGCGCAGCTTCGCCAGGGCTTCGAGACGCATCTGCGCGAGACGGAAGGCCAGATCAAACGCCTCGAACAGGTGTTCGAGATGCACGGCCACAAGCCGAAGGCGGTCAACTGCCCTGCCATCGACGGGATCATCAAGGAAGCCAACGAAACCGCCGGCGAGGTCGCCGATAAGGAAGTGCTGGACGCTGCCCTGCTCGCGGCGGCGCAGGCGGTCGAGCATTACGAGATCGCCCGCTACGGCACCCTCGTCGCCTGGGCCAAGCGGCTCGGCCGCGACGATTGCGCGGCGGTGCTCCAGCAGACGCTCGACGAGGAGAAGGCGACCGATCAGAAGCTTACGGCTCTGGCTGAGAGCCGCGTGAACCAGAAGGCGGCCTGACCCCCGACGAGAGGGCCGCCGCAGTTCCGTCACCGGTCGGCTCTGATCGGATCGGCAACCCGACGATCCTCTCGTGCCGGACGTCGCAGTCCTCGCGCCTTCCGGCGCGGGGCCCTTGCGCTCGGCCCGGCCCTTCCCTTTGCTCTGTCCGCGTCTCACACCCTTCCCTTTGCTCTGTCCGCGTCTCACACCGAGCCGCCTTCACACCGGTACCGCCGATGACCGCCCTCTTTCCGTTCGACAACAGCTACGCGCGCTTGCCCAGCCACTTCTTCGGCCGGGTTGCGCCGACGGCGGTCGAGGCGCCCCGGCTGATCCGGCTGAACCGGGCGCTCGCCGTGGATCTCGGCCTCGATCCCGATCGGCTCGAAAGCCCGGAGGGCGTCGAAGTCTTGGCCGGACAGCGAGTTCCGGAGGGCGCGGAGCCGCTGGCGGCGGCCTATGCCGGGCATCAGTTCGGGCAGTTCGTGCCGCAACTCGGCGACGGGCGTGCGATCCTACTGGGCGAGGTCGTCGGTCGTGACGGGCGCCGGGACATCCAACTCAAAGGATCTGGCCCGACCCCGTTTTCCCGCCGGGGCGACGGGCGCGCCGCCCTCGGTCCGGTGCTGCGCGAGTATCTCGTCAGCGAGGCGATGCACGCCCTCGGCATTCCGACCACCCGCGCGCTCGCGGCGGTGACCACCGGCGAGCGGGTGATCCGCGAGACGGTGCTGCCCGGCGCGGTGCTGACCCGGGTCGCATCGAGCCATATCCGGGTCGGGTCGTTCCAGTTCTTTGCCGCCCGCGGCGACGTCGAAGGTCTGCGCGCGCTCGCCGACCACGCCATTGCGCGCCACGATCCTGAGGCGGCGCGGGCCGACAATCCCTACCGCGCCCTGCTCGACGGCGTAATCCGCCGGCAGGCCGCGCTGGTCGCGCGTTGGCTCACCGTCGGCTTCATCCACGGCGTGATGAACACCGACAACATGTCGATTGCCGGCGAGACCATCGATTACGGTCCCTGCGCTTTTCTCGACACCTACGACCCGGCAACCGCCTTCAGCTCCATCGACCGCAACGGGCGCTACGCCTACGGCAACCAACCGCGCATCGCCCTCTGGAACCTCACCCGGCTCGCGGAGGCGCTGCTGCCCCTTCTCTCCGAGGACGAGAAGCAGGCCGTTGCCGAGGCCGAGGCGGCGCTGACCGGCTTCGCCGGTCAGTTCGAGGCGGCCTATCACGGCGGATTGAACCGCAAGCTCGGTCTCGCCACGACGCGCGACGGCGATCCCGCGCTTGCGGGCGACCTGCTGAAAACCATGGCCGAGAACGAGGCCGACTTCACCCTCACCTTCCGGCGCCTCGGCGAGGCTGTGCCGGGACCCGATGGCGAATCGGATCCGGCCGCTGTCGAAGCCGTGCGGAGCTTGTTCATCGATCCGACCGCTTACGATCGCTGGGCCGAAGGCTGGCGCAGGCGGCTCAAGGACGAGGCCGGCGATGCCGCCGCCCGGCGGCAGATGATGAGGGCCGCCAATCCCGCTTTCATCCCACGCAACCACCGCGTCGAGGAGATGATCACGGCTGCCGTCGAACGGCAGGATTTCGCACCGTTCGAGACGTTGTTGACCGTTCTCGCACGCCCCTACGACGACCAGCCGGATTTCGCGCAATATGCCGAGCCTCCGGAAGGCGGCGGGCGCGGATATCGCACCTTCTGCGGAACCTGAGAAAGAATTTTTTCGATTTAGTATGTAACTCGCAATACTCATAGAATGCAGGTGTCGTGCATTCAGCTTTGAATGCTTCTGACAAATACAATCGAGGCGAATTGCTCGATACTGGTGCGCCTCTAATTGCCCTCCTCGATCTATCATCGTCTGCGATGTGATCGAGGGGCTTATCATGGAGCAAACCGTCCGCTCATCCCTGACGGTTCGACTGCTGCCCGCTGGCCGGGATGCGCTGCTCGGCCTCCGAACCGTCGCGGCAATCGGAGGGTCTCCGCGCCGAGGTGTCGCACTGCCCGGGAGCCATGCAGGAGGCCTGACACGGTGGAACGGCGGGGCGCGTATCGAATACAAGCTTTGTCGCTGCAAATACGGGATATGCGGATTGACGGGAGGGTGCGCATCGCTTACTCCGCGCCCCTCACCTGCAGGATGTCACGTGCAGGGCGCTCGCCGAAACTCGGCGGGTCAGCGGCGAACGGATCGACGATGCGCACGGTTCTTATCGTAGTGGAAGCGCCACAGACGGGGCGGGCTTGATCTCAAGCCTGACAGGCCCGGTCGGTGGCGCATGCAGGGTCCCTCGGGGCCCTTTTTTATTGCGCGAAATCCAGCGGGCCGGCATGCGGATCGGAAGACGAAGAACGGATTGATGGAGGAATCGATGAGCGGCGAGGTCATGACCGGGGCCCAGATGGTCATCCGGGCGTTCCAGGATCAGGGCGTGGATACCCTGTTCGGCTATCCGGGCGGCGCGGTGCTGCCGATCTACGACGCGCTCTTCAACGAGACCAAGATCCAGCACGTGCTGGTGCGCCATGAGCAGGGTGCGGTCCATGCGGCCGAGGGCTATGCCCGTTCGTCGGGCAAGGTCGGCGTCGTCCTCGTCACGTCCGGCCCCGGTGCCACCAACATCGTCACCGGCCTCACCGACGCGATGCTGGACTCGATCCCGCTCGTCGCGGTGACAGGTCAGGTTCCGACGCACCTGATCGGCTCCGACGCGTTCCAGGAATGCGACACGGTCGGCATCACCCGGCACTGCACGAAGCACAACTACCTCGTCAAATCGATCGAGGACCTGCCGCGCATCCTGCACGAGGCGTTCTACGTCGCGAGCCATGGGCGCCCCGGCCCGGTCGTCATCGACTTGCCGAAAGACATCCAGTTCGCGAGCGGCGTCTATTCCCGCCCGGCGCAGGACGGCCACAAGACCTACAACCCGCCGGTGAAGGGCGATTCCGAGAAGATCCGCGCAGCGGTCGAGCTGATGGCCGGCGCGCGCCGCCCGGTCTTCTACACCGGCGGCGGCGTCATCAATTCGGGCCCGGAAGCCTCGCGGCTGCTGCGCGAGCTGGTCGCCGAGACCGGCTTCCCGGTCACGTCCACGCTGATGGGCCTCGGTGCCTTCCCGGCTTCCGATGACAAGTTCCTCGGAATGCTGGGCATGCACGGCACCTACGAGGCCAACCTCGCGATGCATGACTGCGACGTGATGATCAACATCGGCGCACGCTTCGACGACCGCATCACCGGCCGCCTCGACGCCTTCGCGCCGTTCTCGAAGAAGATCCACGTCGATGTCGACGCCTCCTCGATCAACAAGGTCGTGAAGGTCGATGTCGGCATCCTCGGCGATTGCGCCGCGGTGCTGGAGGAGATGCTCGCTCAGTGGCGCGCGCTGCCGAAGCAGCCCGACAAGGATCGGATGGAGGACTGGTTCAACAAGATCAGCCGCTGGAAGTCGCGCGACTGCCTCGCCTACTGGCCGTCGGGCACCATCATCAAGCCGCAATACGCGGTGCAGCGGCTCTACGAGGCGTGCAAGGATCGCAAGACCTTCGTCACGACCGAGGTCGGCCAGCACCAGATGTGGGCGGCGCAATACTTCAAGTTCGATGAGCCGAACCGCTGGATGACCTCGGGCGGTCTTGGCACCATGGGCTACGGCCTGCCGGCGGCGATCGGCACGCAGCTTGCCAATCCGGACGGCCTGGTCATCGACATCGCGGGCGAAGCCTCGATCCTGATGAACATGCAGGAGATGTCGACGGCGGTGCAGTACCGGCTGCCGGTCAAGATCTTCATCCTGAACAACGAGTATATGGGCATGGTGCGCCAGTGGCAGGAGCTGCTGCACGGCTCGCGCTACTCGCAGAGCTACTCGGAGAGCCTGCCGGACTTCGTGAAGCTCGCCGAGGCCTACGGTGCCAAGGGTATCCGCTGCGAGAAGCCCGGTGAACTCGATGCGGCGATCCAGGAGATGCTGGACTATGACGGTCCGGTCATCTTCGACTGCATCGTCGACAAGAAGGAAAACTGCTTCCCGATGATCCCGTCGGGTAAGGCACACAACGAGATGCTGCTGTCCGACTATCTCGGTGAGACCGGGGTGGAGATCGGCGACGTCATCTCGGCCGAGGGCAAGATGCTGGTCTGATCGGTCCCGCATCGCGCGAACGCCCGGACCGCCATGCCCAGCGTCGCCCGTTTCGATCGGTCAGGGCTTCCGTCCGCGGAGGCGCCTGACCCATCGGCCCGCTGCCGCTCGGGTTCGCTTCGGCCAACCCGCGGGCGGTGGCAGGGCGTCGTGCCGGCGCGGGTCCAGCTGGGGCACCGTGGCGGCGCGCTCCGCGGCGGTGAGGTCGCTGCGCTTGCGCAGCAGCACGAAGAACTCGGTCTCGTACGGACGAGTCGGCTCCAGGGCCGCGCATTCGTACGGGAGCAGGTCGAGGGCGAGGAGTTCGGTGAGGGCGCGGGCGAAGCTGTACGGCGTGAACACCGTGCAGTGGACGTCGATGTGCACGCCGCTCGCGATGGCGGTCGCGGTGGCATCGAGAGCCGCCGGCGGGCCGCCGACGATCGGCCTGTCCGGAGCCGGCTTGCCGCGCCACGTGGCGCGCACGTCGATCTCGCTGGCCCTGGCGAAATGTTCGTACACGGCCTCGGGCGGTGGCGTGCGCAGCCGCAGCAGATGGGCGGCGACGAGCGCGCCGACGCTGCTCGGCGTGCGGAAATGGTCGAAGGTGAAGCGCTTGTCCGGCACCATCAGGCAGAACACGCCGCCCTCGTTCAGGGCGTCGCCGCACTCCCGCAGCCAACCGATGCAGTCGGGAACGTGCTCGACGACGTGCGAGGCGACGATGTAATCGACCGGACCGCGCGAGCCGAGCGCCCGCGGCAGCCCGCCTTCGCCGAGCACGACATCGACTGGAACGATCCCCCTCGATGCCGGCGGGGCCGAGGGTCGGGTGGTCGCGGTACTGGTGGCGCAGCCCCTCGGTCGAGAGGTGATCGGCATAGAGGACGTTGCCGTCGCTCTTGAGGAGAATCGGGCGTGTGAGGGGCCCAAGCTCGACGCCGGTTCGGCCCTGCGGCCGGACGAGATTCAAAACACGCTGACGCCGATCCATGGCGCGGCCGGTATCATGCCATCGGCAGGCGGGTCCAGCACTCGAGTGCCGACCTGAGGTGGCGCAGGTGAGATCGTAAGAAGATCAAGTTGAGGGACGCGACGAAATGAATGCGATGAACACCCACTACCCCGAGCCCACGCGGATCGAGAGCGTCAACCGCCATACCCTCGCGGTGGTCGTGGACAACGAGCCCGGTGCGCTGGCCCGCATCGCCGGCCTGTTCTCCGGCCGCGGCTACAACATCGAGAGCCTGACGGTCTCTGAGACGGAAGAGGCGCGCCACCTCTCTCGCGCATCACCATCGTCACCACCGGCACCAACGCCGTGATCGACCAGATCAAGGCGCAGCTCGACCGCCTCGTGCCGGTGCACCGCGTCGTCGATCTGACGCTTCAGGGGCAGGCGCTGGAGCGCGAGCTGTGCCTCGTGAAGGTGGCCGGCACCGGCGAGCACCGGAGCGAGGCCCTACGCCTTGCCTCCGCCTTCGGCGCCCGCACCCTCGATGCCACGCTGAACTCCTTCGTGTTCGAGCTGACCGGCTCGACGGAGGAAATCGACCGCTTCATCCGCCTGCTCAGCGTGATCGGCCTCGTGGAGATCTCCCGCACCGGCATCGCCGCGATGGGGCGCGGCGCGGAGCCGCTGTAACTGGGCGTTTCCGCGGACGGCGCTATTCTTCGGGAGGCGTCGTCCGCAGCGATAAGAAGCCCATGACCGCCCGCACCCTCTACTACGCCCCCGGCGCCTGCTCGCTCGCCTCCCACATCGTGCTGGAGGAGATCGGCGCGCCCTACGAGACCATTCGCCTCGACCTCGCCAGGGGCGACCAGCGGGCGCCGGAATATCTCGCGGTCAACGAGCGCGGACGCGTACCGGCCCTCTACGAGGAGGGCTGGGTGCTCACCGAGAACGCCGCGATCCTTCGCCACCTCGCCCGCTCCCATCCGGAGGCCGGCTTGCTGCCGGAGGATCGGCGCGGGCAGGCGGTGGCCGACGAGTGGATGGCGTGGCTCTCGACCGGGCATCACATCGCCTACGCCCATGTCCGCCGGCCCGAACGCTACAGCGCCGACGAGGCCGCCTTCCCGGAAATTCGTGCGAAGGGTGCCGACACGTTCGGCGATCTCTGCACCATGACCGAGGTACGTCTCTCCAACGGCGGCTGGGCGCTCGGCGAGCGCTACAGCGTCGTCGATGCCTATCTCCTGGTGTTCTGGGTTTGGGCCCGCGGCCCGACGATCGGCTTCGATATGCCCGCGCTCTTCCCGGCCTGGACGGCGCATGCCCGCCGCATGGCCGAGCGCCCTGCGGTGCGCGCCGTCTTCGCCCGCGAGGGACTGGCGCTGCCGGCCTGAGCTTTCGGCACGCGGTCCGACGGTGATCCCTTCGTTGGACGGCTGCCGACGGGGGCATCGCACGTGGCGCGGGAATCGCTTGGCTACGACACCCGAAGCGACCTCACCGTGTGGAATCGAACAAAGGTGAGGGTTTCGCAGGCGGCATGGAACGCGCCGGGCGCGACTCGGTTCTGTCGCTCAGGTTCAATGACCGAGGACGAGACGAGGGCGGCTGGCGGCGATGTGCGGGATCTGCGGAGAGATCAATTTCGGCGGGACAGCCGATCCGAACGCCGTGCGGGCGATGATGGAGGTTCTGCGCCCCCGCGGTCCCGATGCCGGCGGGCTCCATGGCCAGGGCGGCGTCCTGTTCGGCCATTGCCGCCTGAAGATCATCGACCTGTCGGAAGCCGGCCAGCAGCCGATGGTCGATGCTGAGCTCGGGCTTTCGGTCGTCTTCAACGGCTGTATCTACAACTACAAGGACCTTCGCGAGGAGCTCGTCGGCAAGGGCTACCGCTTCTTCTCGACCAGCGACACCGAGGTGGTGCTCAAGGCGTTCCACGCCTGGGGCCGGGATTGCGTGAAGCGCTTCCTCGGCATGTTCGTCTTCGCCGTCCACGAACGCGATACGGGCCGGGTCACCCTCGCCCGCGACCGGCTCGGCATCAAGCCACTCTACTACGCCGAGACCGGCAAGCGCTTCCGCTTCGCCTCCTCGCTGCCGGCCCTGCTCGCAGCGGGCGATGTCGACACCACGATCGATAAGGTGGCGCTCCACCACTACATGAGCTGGCACGCCGGCGTGCCGGCGCCGCTGACGATCCTCAAGGGCGTGCGGAAGGTCCACCCAGCTACGACGCTGACGTTCGAGCCCAATGGGTCGCGCCGCGAAGAGACCTACTGGTCGCTTGTGGTTGGTCCGCGCGAGGAGGACCGCCACAGGACCGAGGCGGATTGGCGCGCAGCGGTGCTCGACTCGCTCACCACGGCGGTCGCGCGCCGTCAGATCGCCGACGTGCCGACCGGCGTGCTGCTGTCGGGCGGTCTCGATTCCTCGGTGATCGTCGCCCTGCTGGCCAAGAGCGGTCAGAGCGGCCTCAAGACCTTTTCGGTCGGCTTCGACGCGGTGAACGGCGTCGAGGGCGACGAGTTCAAGTATTCCGACATCATCGCCGAGCGGTTCGAGACCGACCACGCCAAGCTCATCGTGGACGGCTCGCGCACGCTGGACGCCCTGCCGGCGGCGATCCATGCCATGGCCGAGCCGCAGATGAGCCACGACGCCGTGGCCTTCCTTCTGCTGTCGCAGGAGGTCGCCAAGCACGTGAAGGTGATCCAGAGCGGCCAGGGCGCCGACGAGGTGTTCGGCGGCTACCACTGGTATCCGAAGCTGATGGGATCGACCGACCCGACGACGGATTACGCGAACGCTTACTTCGATCGCGACCACGCGGAGATGCGCGAGGCGCTCACACCCGATTTCGTGGACGAGGATTACAGCCGCGACTTCATCGCCCGCTTCTTTGCCGAATCGCAGAGCGCGAGCGCCATCGACAAGACCCTCGACCTCGATCAGCGGATCATGCTCGTCGACGATCCGGTCAAGCGGGTCGACAACATGACCATGGCCTGGGGGCTTGAGGCACGTGTCCCCTTCCTCGATCACGAACTGGTCGAACTCGCCGCCCGCATCCCCGCCGAACTGAAGGTGCGCGACGGCGGCAAGTACATCCTCAAGGAGGCCGCCCGCGCCGTGGTCCCGGCCGAGGTGATCGACCGGCCGAAGGGCTACTTTCCGGTCCCGGCCCTCAAGCACATCCGCGGGCCGTTCATGGAGTTCGTGCGCGACGTTCTCGACCGTCCGGCCGCCCGCGAGCGCGGTATTTTCAACCGAACGTACGTCGACCACCTGCTCGCCGATCCCGACGGAACGCTGACGCCGAAGGGCAATTCCAAACTCTGGCAGGTCGCGCTGCTCGAAGCGTGGCTGCAATCGCACGGCATCTGATCCGCCGCTCCTGCGTTGCCCGCATGAACCGCCGCGCCGAAATTCGCCGGCGCGGGCGGCATCACTCACAGTGACGTTGATCCACCACGATCTTGGATTCTCCACGATCTTGGCCGATGCGCACTGCGCTGGAACGCTGCGGGAGACCCCAAACGATGTGTCGCTGGATCGCCTATCGAGGCCGCACGATCCCGCTCGAGCATTACGTGACCGAACCGGCGCATTCGCTGGTCTCGCAGAGCATCAAGGCGCTCGAATCGACCGCGAGCACCAATGGCGACGGCTTCGGCCTCGGCTGGTACGGCGACCATCCCGAACCCGGCCGCTTCCGCGAGGTGCAGCCGGCGTGGTCCGACGAGAACCTGCGCTACATCTGCCGCCACCTGCACTCGCACCTGTTCTTCGCCCATGTGCGGGCGGCGACCGGCACGCCGATCACCCGGCCGAACTGCCACCCCTTTGCCTGCGGGCCGTGGCTGTTCATGCATAACGGCTATATCGGCGACTGGGCGCGGCTGCGCCGGCCGATCGAGGCGCTGATTCCGGACGAGCTCTATCCCTCGCGCAACGGCACGACCGATTCCGAGGCGCTGTTCCTGGCGATCCTCGGCCAGGGTTTGATGGCCTCGGAGGTGAAGCGCGACCCGATCACCGCCACGACGCGGGCGCTCGCGGCGGTGACGGAACTGGTCGGCGGCATCGAGGGCGGGCACCCGTTCCGCTTCACCGCGGCGCTTGCCGATGGACGCGACCTCTACGCCTTCCGTTACGCCGCCAACGATGCGGCCAACAGCATGTATTACCGCCAATCGGCGGATGGCGTGGTGGTGGTCTCGGAGCCGTTGGACAAGGAGCACGCGACCTGGACCCCGGTGCCGGACAACAGCGTCGTGATCGCCCGTAAGGACGCGCTGGTCGAGGTCGTATCGCTGAAGGAGTTCGGCCTCGCCCGCACGTCCCGCCTGCCGCAACTGCAGATGCAGATGAGCGCGTGACCGGGCACGGCGCCGAGCCGCGCTCGGCGCCTTCGATCCTGAGGGGCTAGAGACGTATCCGACCTGATTGCCTCAGGTCGGCGCCCATCGGTCCTTGTATTGAGGCGTCTTCTTTGACGAAGCGGTGGCCGCTTCGTCGGGCCGCGCTTTAGGCCATCCAGGTCGAGCCGCTGACGGCGGAGAGCGTCATGCTGTCGGAGCCGACATCGGCGGCGCTGTAGCCGAGAATCTGCGCGAGTTGCTCCCGGGCACGCCAGACCCGGCTCTTCACCGTGCCGATGCGGCAGTTCATGACGGTCGCCGCCTCCTCGTAGCTGAGGTTCTCGATCGCCACGAGGATCAACGCCTGCCGCATCGGCAGGGGAAGCTTGGCGAGCGCGGTCTGCGCATCCATCAGATCGACATGGCCCGATTGCTCGGGTGCCGCGGCGAGCCGCTCGGCATAATCGCCGTCGCTGTCGGCGACCTCGCGCACCTCCTTGCGGTGGCGCGAGTAGAAGGCGTTGCGCATGATCGTGAACAGCCACGCGCCGAGGTTGGTGCCGACGGTGAAACGCGCACGGCTGCGCCACGCCCGCAGGAACGTATCCTGCACGAGGTCGTCGGCGGCCGACGGGTTCTTCGTCAGCGACATGGCGAAGTTGTAGAGGCGCGGCGTCATCTCGATGATGGCGGACCGGAACGATTCCTCGTCCTTCCCTTCCTGGGCGACGAGGACGGTCTCCAGCCTGGCCAGCAAGGCGTCGAAGCGACCGGCTTCGACACCCGGATTCCCCGGCATCTGCGCATAGGCATCGGCGAGAAGCGCTCCGAGGCGTTGCTGGACAGCAGCAGGGAGCGTCGGCACCTCGTCATCGGGGTGCAAGGCGAAGTCGTCGAGGGTCGTCTTTGGCATCAGGTCCTGTGGCTGGTCACGGACGCGCGCGTGGGTTCGTGCCCCAACGCCGGACTTGTCTCGCGATTTGCCGTCCCCTGCGCCAACATAGATTATCAGGGCTCGAAAGAGCGTATCGGCGTACAGACGAATAGGCAGGCGGTCCAAATCCAACGGCGCTCGCGGTCGAGCCCGTGTGAAAGCCGGCCTCACGTTCTTTTTTTCCAGTCGCGTCGAACGAGCGGCGGCGATCACGGTTGAAACTGCGCAGTTTCGCGACCGTGTCGTGAGGGGGATCGTGCTTCGTAATGGGTCGGCCACTTCGGGTAATCGTGATTTCCGCGGCCGCCATCGGCACCGTTCTCGTCGCCGGCTTCCTGGCCCGCTTCAGTTACGCGCCGATGCCGGAGGCAGGCGACCTTCTCAATCCCGAACGCTCTCCGATCGAGACCGCTTTCGACGTCCTCGGCCGCCGCATCGCACGGGACGAGGCGGAGCGGCTGAAAGCCACACCGGAGGGACGCAACGCCCTGTCGCCGGGGAGCGGCGCCGTGGCGATCGACGACGCGCTGGTGAGGCGGGGTCGCGAGGCGTTCTATCGCGAGACGTTCGGCAACGAGGTGTTTCTCTCCGACGTGATGGGCATGCTCGACGGGGGGCTGACGCCCTTTGAGGTGGCGCGCGCCATCCTCATGCTCGGCGGTGCCGGCACTACCAACCTGAAGGTCCGCATGGCCCGCGACGTCACCGTGGGCGATCGGGTCTGGAAGACGGGCGAATTGGTCCCGACGGGCCTCGACGTGCCGCGCGGCTCCCCCTTCATCCTCGGCATCCGTACCTTCTACGACCGCGGACATCTGCGCATGGGCATCACCTGCGCGCTCTGTCACACGGCGGTCGATCCGCAATCGGGCAAGGTGGTGGAGGGCGCGCCCAACACCGATCTCAATGCCGGTCTGCTGATGGCGCTCGCCAGCAACGCGACCGCCTACTTCATGCATGGCAGCGCCGACCCGTCCGCCCATCCGGGTGATCCGGCCCGCAGCGTCACAATCGAGGACGGTGCGAAGAGCGCCCTCCCCGATCCCGCCCGGTTCGAGGCCGCGGCCAAGGTAGAGGTCGCGAGCTGGCCCGCTGGCAGCTTTGATTCTTCCGCCGACCGCGAGACCAATCCGACCTCGATTCCGTCGAGTTTCTCGGCCTACGGCGAGCCCTATAGCTGGAGCGGGCGTGCCGGGATCGGCCCGTTCAAAGGGCTGTCGGCGCTGAACAACAACGTCCACGCGGCCAATTCCGACACGACCCAGCAGACGACAGCCGCCAAGACGCTGTTCGGGCTCGATCCGCAGGTCTATCTCGGCACGGTTCTGCAGGGCGCAGCGGTCGCATCCCTGCGCTACGATCCGGCATCGGGTAAGCGCCCGACGGATGTGCTGGAGGCGGCCGATCCGACGCCGGGGGCGCCGGGCCTCAATAGCTACGCCGTGCTGCCGTCGTTCCCCGCTACCAACTACATGACCGACAATGGCCTGCTGGCCTCGGTCCCCGGGGAGCCGGCCAACTACGCCAACAACGCCATGTCGGCTTTCCAGAACCTGTTGCGCGCGCCCGAGCCTTCCCTCGATGCCGAGCAGGTGAAGAGCGGCCGGGCGGTGTTCGAGCGCGCTGGCTGCGCCGGTTGCCATACCGGGCCGGCGCTCACCAATCATCGGGTTATCCCCGTGGACGAGATCGGCACGCAGCCGAGCCGCGCGCACTCGACCGTCCGGATGGAAGCGCGCCTCGCCTCGCCGACGATCTTTGCCACCGACACGCCCTTCCCGCTTCCGCCCGATCCCAAACTCGTGCCGATCCCCCTAGGGGGCAATGCGCTCAAGCAGGTGCAGCTTGCCTGGGCCCATGCCGGCACCGGGGGCGGCTACAAGGTGCCGAACCTCGTCGGTCTGGCCTGGAGCGCACCTTATCTCCACGATTCCGGCGTCGCGGTCGGTGCCGACGGTGACGCGCAGCTCGGCGTTCCAGGCACGCTCGATGCGGGCATCCCGCCCAATCCGGCCAACAGCTTGCGGGCGCTGGTCGATCGCAACCTCCGCGCAAAGGTCGTTTCGGCGAACAAGGCCTCAGCGAAGGCACGCACTGCGCGCGTCACGGGCGAGGGGCACGCCTACTGGGCCGATACTGAGGCCGGAGTTTCAGGCGAGGAGCAGGCGGATCTCGTCGCCTATCTTCTCTCGGTCAACCGGTTGACCGAACCTGTGCCGGTGCCATGACCACGACCCTCCCTCGGTCCAGGCCGCCGCTGCGACGCATCGCCCGGATTGGGTTTCGCGGTGATCCGACGCGGCTGGGGCTGGTTAACCTCGATCGATCCGGAAACCGTGGCTCTCCCACGGCGTGAGCCACCCCAGCGAATGAGCCCGAACCATGAGCGTTTTGGACGTGCTCCCGCTCCTGGCCTTTCTAGCACCGATGCCGCCGATCCGGCCGGAGCCACCATCACCTCCGCGGATGCCGGACTGGTTTCCCGCCTTCATCATGGGCATGACCGTGTTCATCATGGTCGCGCCGATGGTCGCCATCTGGGGCTTCCATCGCTCCGAGCGTTCGTTCCGCTCGACCTGCGAGGCGGCGGGTGGACAGGTCGTGCACGCCTCGCCGGCCGACGACGCGGTTCGCTGCCGCCGATTCTGAACGGCAGGGTTTCGCTGAAGCCGGACTCTTCGTTTCGGATCGCGAGACCCCACAAAAAAGCCCGCGCCGGCCGAGCCGGGCGGGTCGAAGTCTCGGAGAAACAGGCAGGAGACCTGTTGAGCGGGTAACCGGTTTCGACCGACGCGGTTCATCCCTTCAGGCGAGAAAGTGCCCTGCAGCGTTGTGCTTCAGGCACCGCTTCCAGGGCCATCACTCCGGGTCAGGCTTGAAACGACAAGACCGCGCGGGTTCCGCTCGCGCCGGGAACGTAGGTCAGCACCGAGCGCAGGTTGGAAGCCATGGCCCGGATGATGCGCGAACCGAGGCCGGTGCCCTTCGCCTCCCCCTCTCCTGTCCAGCCGATCCCGTCATCCTCCACGGCAAGCGAGAGCGTGTCGGGGCTCTCGCGCATCACCTGGACGCGGATCTCGCCCTGTGTCTCGGCGGGATAGGCATACTTATAGGCGTTGGTGACGAGTTCGGTGACCACGACGCCGAGCGACACCGCCTTGTCGGTGGCCAGCCGGATCGGCTCCGCGCGCAGGCGGATGGCATGGTCGCGCCCGGACGCCTTCATCGCGAGCTGCAACTCCTCGACGAGCCCGGTCAGGTAGGCATCGAGCTCCACGGCCTCGACATCCTCCGACGTGTAGAGCCGGCGGTGGATGCCCGCGATGGCCGAGATGCGGGCCTGCATCTCTTCCAGCGCGTCCTTGGCCGCCGGGTCCGTCACGGCGTTGGTCTGCATTCGGGCGAGCGCCGCGACGAGGGTCAGGGAATTGGCGACGCGATGGTTCACCTCGCGCAGCAGCAATTCCGCCCGGTCGCGCGCCTCGCGGACGGCGGCTTCCGCCCGCTCCTTGTCGCGCCGCAGCGTCTCCTGGCGCAGGGCGGTATCGACCGCCTCGCCGAGCAGTTCCCGGAACTGGCCCTGCACGTCCTTCCAGACGTAATCGACCGCGCCCGCTTTGAGGGCCGCCACCGCAACCCGGCTGTCCTCGGAGCCGGTCACGTAGATCACCGGCGGCGCGTCCGGCAGGGCCCGGAGCAGCGGCAGCAATTCGAGCCCGGTCCGGTCCGGCATGTGATGGTCGAGGGCGATGAGGTCGATCTCGCCCGCCTGCGCCCGCGCCAGCCCGTCCGTGCCGCTCGCCGCCAGCTCGACATGGTGCCCCCGTGCCTGGAGCGAGCGCTGAACGAGGCGCCCAAGCCCGGGATCGTCGTCGATATAGAGGATGCGGCAGGAGGCGGGGGGCGCGTCGCTCATGAGTTCTCGGGAACCTGAATGACCGAGAAGAACAGCCCGAGCTGACGGATGGCGTTGGAGAAGCCCTCGTAGTTCACGGGTTTGGTGATGTAGACGTTCGCCCCGAGATCGTAGCAGCGCTGAATCTCACGGCTGTCATCGGTGGTCGTGAGGACGACGACGGGCGAGCGCTTGGTGTGCGGATTGGCCTTGATCCGCTCCAGGATGTCGATGCCGGTCATGTCGGGCAGGTTGAGATCGAGCAGGATCAGCAGGTGGCGCCGCCCGCTCACCTCGCCGGTGCCGTCGGCCCCGAACAGGAATTCGAGGGCCGAGGTCCCGTCGCGAAACGGCAGAATCTCGTTGTTGACCCCCGCGCGCCGGATGTTGCGCTCGATCAGCCGGGCGTGACCCTCGTCATCCTCGATCATCACGATGCTGACGGTATGAAATGGGGGCTGCATCGCTACTCCGCGGCCAGGCTTATCGTATCGGGAGGATCGAGTGTCGCGGCCCCGCCTCGGCCTGTAACTGGCTCGCGCGGCAGCGTCACGATAAAGGTTGTGCCGACACCGGGTTGTGACGAAATCTCGATCCGGCCGCCGAGCGCGCGCACCAAAGCTTTCACGCTGGCGAGCCCGATCCCTTCCCCCGGCTGATCCTGCGTGCCGGACCGCCGGAACAGCTCGAAGATGCGGCCATGATCCTGCGGTGCGATACCTCGCCCGGTATCGGAGACGTCAAAACGGATCCGGTTGCCGGGTGCAGGCCGGGCCGTGACCTCGATCGTTCCGGGACGGGCCGGATCGAGATATTTGAGAGCGTTGTCGATCAGGTTGCCGAAGACCTGCTCCACGGCGAGCCGGTCGGCGACGATCGAGGGAAGATCGTCGGCCACCGTCACCGTCACACCCTTGCGCCCGGCCTGATGACGCTGCGCGTCGGCGATGCCGCGGATTACGGGCGTCATCGCGAGCGGCTCCGGGCTGAACCGGCGCCGTCCCTCCCGCGAGAGCTTCAGGATGGCTGCGATCAAGCGCTCCATCTTGACGATCGCCGCCTGGATGAAGCTCAGCGCCTCGGTGATGTCCTCATCGATCCGCGCGCCCTGCGGATGGTCGCGCAGCACCGTGCGCAATTCTTCGCGCACTGCCTCCAACTCGCTCGTGAAACCCATGACGTTGACGAGCGGCGCGCGCAGGTCGTGGCTGACGATGTAGGCGTAGCGCTGGATCTCCTCGTTCGACTCCCGCAATTCGGCTTCGGCCTCGCGCTGCTCCGTGATGTCGGTATGGACGCCGACCCATTCGCGGATGGCGCCATGCGGGTCGAGCACGGGGATCGCGCGGATCGAGAAATGTCGCCACAGGCCGTCCCGGGCGCGCACCCGATGCTCGTGCAGGAAGGTGCTGCGGGCGGCGACAGTCGCATTCCAAGCCTCGACGCTCGCTTGCCGGTCCTCCGGATGCACGGCGTCGGCCCAGCCGAAGCCCTCGTACTCGGTGCGGGTTTGTCCCGTGAGGGCGGTCCAGCCGGGCTGTTCGCCCGTCATCCGCCCCTGCGGGTCGTTGGTCCACAACACGCCGCGCACGGCCTGTACGGCGGCACGGAAACGCTCCTCGCTCGCCCGCAACTCGCCCTGGATCCGCTGCTGATCGAAAGCGGAGGCGAGCATCGCGAGGAACAGGATCACGAAGGTCACCCCGGCGACGTAGAGGGCGAGATTCTGCTGATCCACGCTCGTTGCGGCGAGATGAGCGGAATGGGCGCCGGCTTCCTCGGCGGTGATCGTCGCGGCTGCCATGCCGGTATAGTGCATCCCGGCCACGGCGACGCCCATGATCAGGGCGGCCGCGAAGCGCTGCCAGACGCTCGTGGGTCTAAAGGTCAGCCACAAAGCGATGGTCGCCGCGGTGATGGCGATCCCGACCGAGAGCGCGACGACCGGCACGCTGTAGGCGAGATGGCCGGGCATCCGCATCGCGGCCATCCCGGTATAGTGCATCGCCGCCACGCCGATCCCCATCACGGGGCCAGCGACGAGGACATCCCAGCGGCCGGCCCGCCGACGGCCGACCCAGGCCAGGGCCGCGCCGGTCGTCCCAATGGCGATGAGCAGGGACAGGAGGGTGTGGCCGAGGTCGTAGGCGGCGGGCAGGCCCATCTCGAAGGCCAGCATCCCGACGAAGTGCATCGACCAGATGCCGCCCCCCATCGCCAGGGCGGCACCCAGAAGCCAAGCCCAGCCGAGTCCGGATGCGGCGGCCCGCACGCGGCCGCCGAGATCGAGCGCCGTGTAGGAGGCGAGCACGGCGATGGCGAGGGACAGCGCCACGAGAGCCGGATTGTAGCCGGTGGAAACCATCGTCGTGCCGAATCTCGTAGGCTGTCGGTAGGTGCTTGCGCCACGAGCGCCATCGGGTCGGCTCCTCGAACCGTGACGACGCGAGCCGGGCGCGGCACGACTGCCCGAGATCCACTTAAGTTATCGTGCCCGCGCGTTTGACGCTATCGCGGCCCGCCACTGAGATCTTGCCCCGCTCGGTGCCATAGAAAGTGACGCGAGCGTTTTAGATCGGAAAAGGCCTGCAACCCGCTTGCTTCGGTAACTACCTTAGGTAGGAAACAGATGCGGCCATGCGCGGAATGTCGCATGGGTGGCGAACTAGTCAGGCTGAGTACCAGAACCAAATGCGGCAGAAGCGATCGGATTGCCTCATGACCTCGCCGCTCGTGGCCGCATCCGGTCGAGCGCCCCTCGACGAGGTGGGGACGGTCGCGTCTCAAGCCCTCGGGCCTGTCTTTTCGGAGACGGTCCAGAGCGCGCGGATGGAGCAGCCGTTGCGTGATCCCTTGGCGCGCAAGCTTGCGACCTATGTGGATCTGACCCCTGGCGATTTGCTGGACCTGGAAGAGTGGGCTGCAAACGGCCGCCGCTTCGCCGCGCAGACGCCACTCTTGCACCAGTCCGACGTCCCGGAGAGCGCCATCCTGGTGCTCGATGGCTTTGCCTGCCGCTACAAGTTCCTCACGAACGGGCGCCGGCAGATCACGGCCTACCTTCTACCGGGGGACCTGTTCGAACTCGATCTCGATTTCCGCCTGCCGCTGGACTGCGCGGTCGGAACGCTGACCGCCTGCCAACTCGCTTTCATTCCGCGTGCCGACTACGAAGATCTCATCGGGCGACGTCCGCGGATCGCCCGCGCCCTGCAGATGGTTCGGCTCACCGAGGCGGCGACCCTGCGCGAATGGATCACCAATCTCGGCTCCCGGTCCGGCCCCGAGCGGCTGGCGCACTTCCTCTGCGAGATGCTGCTGCGCCTGCGGACGGCCGGTCTCGCCCCCGGTAACCAGTACAGCTTCCCCATCACGCAGGCCGATCTCGCCGACACACTCGGCATGTCGTGCGTTCACATCAATCGCGTCCTGCAGAAGCTGCGTCGCGATGGCCTGATCGAGCTCTCCGGCCGCAGGCTCACGATCTTGAAGCCCGAGGGGCTCAGGCTGCTGGCCGAATACGATGCGTCTTATCTGGAGCCGGCCGCGGTCCCGCTGCGGCCCTCCGCCATCGACAAACTCAATGCCTGACGCATTCTGCTCCGAAGCGGCGGCTTCCCCTCGTCCCCCCCCTCGCCCCTCATTGACTTTCGGTGGGCTGTACCCCGGCCCTGGCCGCCGTCAGCACCGCCTCCGGCAGGGTGCGCGCCCCGAGCGCTTCCATCACGCGGGCTCGGTGGATCTCCACGGTGCGCGGACTGAGGCCGAGTGCCCGGCCGATCGACTTGTTCGTGCCGCCTGCCAGCAATCCCTCCAGAACTTCCCGTTCTCGGGGCGAAAGGGCCGCGATGCGAAGCTTGGCGTCGTCATGTGCGTGGCTGCGCTCGGTGTCGGTGCGCAGTTCGGCCAACGCGGCCGACACGGCGGTGAGCAGCACCGCCGGCTCGCACGGCTTTTCAAGGTAATCGACGGCGCCGGCCTTCATGGCGCGCACACCGAAGCCGACATCGCCCTGGCTGCGCCCGATCACGACCACCGGCAGGGCGAGCCGGCCGGCCCTGAGCGCTTTCGCCACCGTGAGGCTTTCCGGTCCGGCGGACTCGATGTCGAGAATGACGCAACCCTGCTGCAGAGCGCTTGCGACCTCCGCCAGCGCTGCGGCCTTCGCGAAGACCTGAACCTCGTAGCCAGCGCGTTGCAGCAGCCCGAGCAGCGCCCGTCGCGCGGGCGAATCCTCGTCCACGAGGTAGATCCGCGCGCCGGTGTGACCCGCGACATCTTCGGCGATGCCACCCAGCTGGCGAACGCGGCCATCCTCCCTGGCGATCGGGAAGACTGTCTCACGGATCCGCCTCACAGCGCCGTCCGACGGGCGCAGGATGCGGTACTCTTGGACGACGGCCGCACCATCCCAGACCCGTTCGAGCGTGCGCTCAACGCTGTCGCGGTCGTCCGAATGGATCGTTTCAAGCCAGCTTTCGAGGGAGGGCAGCTGCTCCGGCGCGACGCCCCAGACACGCTGGAGGGCATGATTGAGGTAAGTCAGTCGGCGGCTCTCCAAGTCGGCGAGCCACAAGACGTTGGTCGAATGTTCGGCAAACCGCCGGAAGCGCTCGTCGCTCGCGCGTCGAATTTCTGCCACCTCGCGCTCTTCCTCGGCGAAGAGGAGTACGGCCGGCTCCTTTCCGTTTTGGGTGCGTGCGTTGTCGGTCGTTCCCGGGAGAGGCACTCCGCTGATCCGTGTCCACCGCCCGGTTCCGTCGTCCCCGCGGTGATGGAAGCGCGTGCCCGGGACGCGATCGCCACGCAAAGCCCGTGCAAACGGATGATCGCGCGGATCGAGGACGGTGCCGTCGCCCGCATAACCGGTCCAATGCGAGGCCGCATCGGGATCGGCACCGGGCACGCGGCCCTGTGACAGAAGAGGCTGCAGAATGGCATTTGCGACGAGGGCCTGACCGTCGGACCCGAACAGCCCAGCCCCGACCGGCAGATGCTCGATCAGAGCCCTCAACGGCTCGTTCCGCTCCCAAGATGCGAACCCCACCTCCTCAAGCTGAGGGCGGGCGACGGGGGGCTGCCGCTGCGCGTCGAGGAGAAGCCCGATCAGTTCGGAGAATTGCTGGAAAAGGCCCGTGATCTCTGGGCGATCCAGAGCGGCGGGCTCCTTTCCGATGGCGCAAAGTGTTCCGAAGATCTCCCCATCCGGCATCGTAATCGGAAAGGAGATGTAGCTGCGAAAGCCGAAAGATCCGGAACTCGAAAGTCCAAGCACCGCCGTATCCGGGCCAACATCGTCGATGACGACCGGCTGTCGATGCCGCCGCACTTCCCGGCAGGGCATCGCGTCCGCGCGAAGCACGGTGTCCGCCTGAAGGCCGAAACCGGCGTCATCCCTGACTCGGCAAGCCAGCCACGTCGCGTCCGTCACCTGCGCCACGGCTGCAAAGCCCAGGCCCGTGGAGCGACAGACGATCTCGAGCATGGTCGGGATCGCCGCGATCCGCTTCGCTGCAGAGACATCAGGCGATCGGCCGGATTTGGCGTCCGGACCCATCTCGGAGGAGTTCATTGGGTGAACTCCCGCCCCGTTCCCCTTACGGCATGCGACTTCGAACGAGGCATGCGTAAATAGAGGCTGCTGATGGATATCTCGGGCCTTATCCAAATAGGCCTGGCACGAAGTGAATCAGTAAGCTCATAGTGTCGACGATAGATGACTAAAACGTCTACGTTGATAATCATGTCGCAATTTCATTCTGCTAAACATTTTGAATTGAGGTCATATTAAATGTTCGCGGGAACACCGCCGGAACGGCTTAAGCTTTGTCGGAATTGACTTGGTTCTTATTGACGTCGACTTCCTCCATGGAAGGGGTCGTTGCAGTCCAAGTCCAGCGTGCTTGGACGAAAACGCGTCACGTGAGAAATCGTGCCAACTTATCCCACGAGGAAACGGGTATAATGCGAACTGGGTCGATCGAAGGGTCAGCGCGTAGGAAGTGCCCGGGATGGGGCTGGGTTGGACGACGCGCGTGTCGGATGCCCAAGGAAGCACCTTGGATCGAGGCTCGGCCAACACGGAATAAAAATTGGCCTCTGGAGCGAAGGGAGGCGGAGATTTCTGCCCGCCGACTGCTTGGACACGTCCACGCGGCGCAGCCTTACAAGGTCACGCCGTCCAGTCCGGACGCGGAGTGTCCGCATCTTCTCGTACACGGCCGGAGTCGTGAGCGACGTTGACGGGAGGATGTTGCGTTCAGTTGGGTCGTTCGAAGCTGGACCTGCCCTATGAACCGTCGTCTCGTCCATCAGGGCGACACGGTTCACGACGATCGCGAAGCCCCTACCTGGATGGTTTGCCCGGAGCGCGGTGTAGAATTTGGCGAGGCGGTCGCCTCGAACCAGACGAGGGGCGTAACGTTGCGTCGATAATACCGGATGCGCAGATAGGTCGAGGGTGGGAAGCAATCGGTATCAATCCGTAAAATGCGCCACGAGTAGCTGATCGACGAGAGCGGCGAGTGCATCACGCGCGGAACTTTCGTCATCGCGTTGCAGGAAGACTGAAACTCGTTCTTCCATCAAGTTCTGCTTCGAATCTTGTCCGATCCGGCGGATGACGGGTTTGCCCTGTATGTCGAGCATCAACAACCAGAGATTGCCGTCTGTATCTTCAGCGAGGGGCTGAAACTCTTTCGAAACCTCGAACGCAGCTACTGGAACGCCAAGCGCATCCGCGAGTTCTCGCAGGCGCATCGAATCTGTCATGGAAGTCAGCTGATTACAGCGCGGGAGAGAATCGGTGCTCATGCCCTACGACTTCCCCTCGCTGCCAGAACGAACAGTATGGAACTTGACGGAGGTTTTTCCTTTAGTCGTCTACATATTTTAAGCGTCGCTTGGGTGTCACAGTATGCCGTATGATACAAAGCGATACTGGCTTGGATTTCTGCCGGATGCCTTGATTGCGTCTCAGGTTGGCATTTGGGAAACGGATTTCGCAAACGATCGCACCGTTGCTGACTCCATCACCGCTGCGTTGTTCGGTCTCGATCCAGTGCAGGCCGCAATAGGATTGCCTCTGGCGGCTTACACGAAAGCAATTCTCCCTGCTGACCAGGACGAGTTTTTTACCAACATCGATCGCGTCTGCGAGCAGGGCGGATTGTTCGTTGTTGAGTATCGCGTGTGCTCCGCCGAGCGTGGCGTGCGTTGGGTGCTGGCTCGGGGGCACTACAAGCGCAATACTCAAACAGGAAAAGTCCTCGGACGAGGCATTGTCGTTGATATCACCGAAGGTAAACTGAACGGGCAGGCGGAAGATCGCGCACTCTTCGTCCTACCAAACCGGAACGAACCGCCGCTCGATCAGATCGCGACCTATGCCCTTCAAGCACGCCGTGCAGTTGATGACGTTGCAGGGCATGATGGGCCAGCTCTGCGGTCGGCTATCGACGGTCTACTTTGGGCCGTCGGGCGTGCACTTGCCAAACGGAGCCGTTTCTAAATATTTCTTGAATCTTCGCGGTCATCTTCTGATCGAAGCGTTGGATCGTCTCCTCATTGAGCCGGCTTCCAAGACCGGGCGATCGAAGGCTGCCGCTGTAAGGCGTGACCGATTCATTGCCTCCTCAGAGAGGTTCCCTTCGACGAGATCAGTAGCCGCCTGCACGCCGAGTTCTTAGCTATTCGGAACGGGACGGGCGCGACCGATGCCACGATCCGGCAACGCCGCGTAGTTCTGGCTCCGTATTGACGATCGCGATCCGCTCAGAACGGGCGGACACATCGCCGTCCATCGCGTTCAATAACCGTCCCTGACGCTGAGGCGCCCTCGTACGCGCTTCCTGCGCGGGAGGATGTGACCTGCCTGGTCTTTTGGACTGGGCTGATTGAGAGGCAATTTGCCGACCGCTGGCCAGACAAGGTCAGCGCAGCGGTCGTACACGCTGGTCAGACGAGATCGACGCGGCGGTCAGGCTCCATGCCCTGCATTTGCTCGGCGCTCAAGCTTTTCTCGGCACCACTGGCGAATTTTTCGATCCCAAGCCGGCCGGGCCCGCCGCCCATGCCACCATCAGGATCACCACCATGATCTGCATGCTTGTGCTCGCAGCGCTGGCGCTCGCCTGGGTTACATCTCCCGCTCTCGCCATCGAGGTCGCTGTCGTCGGCGATAAGGCCGTCATCCTGCCCAGGGGCGACTGGCTCGTTGCGCTGGCCTTGTCGCTTTGCGATCCAGTCCTGACGATCTTCTCGCCGATCATCGCGGCCTCGATCACCCGGGCCACCCGCAAGGTCTACCCTTGGGCGGCCCTATTCCTATCGCAGCGCCGGGGCGAGATGAGGCTTGAGCAGGCTGTCGGCTTCCGCCGCAAAGCAGTGAACGGTGCGGCTAAAGGAAAGACCCTCTCGGTCAACGTCGCGATGCCGGTCATCGCTGAGGGCACGCAGTACGTCATCGACACCGCGCCGCCCGCGGTTATCAAGGCGGCCGGCGGTGCTGATGGTATCGCGGCCCGGATCTTCTGCAGGCTCGACCTCGACGATCACGCCGGCGAGGCAACCGAGCTTGTCCCGGCTCAGGAGCAGGTCGGCGCGGGCACGGTGGATGCCCACGAGCTGCGTCGCACGGACAAGATGACCCCGGCGATCAGCAGGAGGCGCGCATGCCCGGCTCGACCGGACGAGCGCGCCGACCGCTCGTCCGTCGGCTCGATCGCCAGCGCCCGACGTGGCTCGTGGGCGCGATCGCCTCCTGCCGTGCCCGCTTCGGACGCGCCGGCGTCGTGCCGGCGCGGGCGAGTCTCGCGCCGCTGCGGCGGCGTTGGACGACGTTCGAAATGCGCACGCCGCGCTACACGAATCAGTTGGATGAATAGCCGGTCGCGCACGGCTGGCCGTTTCGTCTTTCAGCCTCGCCAGCGGCGACGAAGCTTCGGTGTTTGCTGCTCGCGCGCTACGAACCGGCCCGCAATCAAATGTTGCGGAAAATATCTTGCTGATGGGCGTGTAATCTCAATATTGGCGACCATCAGAGATCAGTCCTGCGATGCGAATATCATCCTTCTAACATTTGTCGATTCGCGATTATTGTATTGACTCGGGAAAAAAGTAAGGATTTTTCTATGCATGACGCCTTCGCTCTCCAGTGAACGGCGCGTCAGCCTGCCGGGAGGCATGCATGAGGAAAGCATTCACGTTCGCAGCAGCATTCGCTCTGGCCGCCGCAGCTTTCACGATCACAATGCTCACGGCGCCGCCAGTGACCGAAGCGCGGCCCGTCTCTTCCATCGACACTTATAGCCTGACGGTAAATGCCGCGCCTCAAGAGGACGCCGCATTCGACGCGAACTGAAAACTCGTCGTATCTGACAGCGAGTTCGCTATTCGACCGCACCTGCTTGGCCTGCCCGGAACTGGAAGGTCGCCGGACGTGTCTCGCAACTTCGATTCTACTGTCCGGCCGCTTGCGTGGCGAACTCCCAAGCCGGGACGCCAACAGGTGCGCCGGGCGTCTTCTGGTATCCGCTCACATGGCCGAACAGGATCCGGTTCGGCGCGATGCCGATCGCCTTGTTCCCGCCAGTGACCTTCACCTCAGACCAGCCGACACGCAACGTGCCGTGCTCGGGATCGACTCCGAAGACCTGTGGCACGGTCCACACCTACGGCCCCGGCGCCGAAGGCGTTCAATCACGTCGGTGCAGGCCTCGTGGGTGTTCGCTCAAATAGTGTGCTGAGATACCGCCATGGCGAGGAGCTGGGGCGCAGGGCGCCGACGGCTTTGCGCCACTCGACTGCTTGGGGCGGAAGCGCGCTCGGCGTGAGTTCGGGAGGGAGTATCCTGGCTGCCGGCTGATGGCGGTGCCGACGGTATAGAGGCGCCCGGTTGCATCAGGCTTACCGACCCGTCGTGTTCATGCCACGGTGCGGTTCGCAAGCCCGCGGGCTACCCGTGGAAGGGACAGCTCCGGTGCGGCTGCTACTGCTTCTCCATCGAGCCCATGAACCGTTCTCGAGCCGCTTCCAGCCTATCCTGCTGTTGAGTTGCGCCGAGCGTAAGCATTGACCCGGAAGGATGCGTGTGCCGTGTCAGCTCCAGCATTCTTTCGACAGCCTCTGCAATCTCGACCAGCAATCGATCCCGGTTCCACTCGTGCTCTCGCTCGGCTTCAGTCATCGTTGGCTCCCGAAGATACTGGCTTGGGCGCTGAGCCCTCCTCAACGTGGAGCGGGACAAAAGCGTTCGACGCGCTGTGAAAGTGGCGAAATCTTCTCGCGCCGTGTCTACCAGCCGTCGCGCGAGGACGAGGCTTGGCCGATGCTCTCGTCGCGGACTGATAGCGAGAAGTCAGGGCCGGGCTTGGAGGTGTATTGCCGGACCTTGGCGTCAGGGTCGGTCGCGCCTTCCGCGCCCGTGCGAGTAGGATCGCCCCGCGCGTCAGGCTTGGACTGCTCTTGGGACTGGCTACGACCGAACTCGCCCAGCCATGCCCGACGACGGCCGCGGCGAGGTGGGGACCGTAGCCGTCGGCGTTCGGGCCAGCCTTGGTGCCAGAATCAGCGAGGTACGCATCGACTGCCGCGTTCACCTGCTCGTCGGTAACGGTGGAGGATTCGGCATGTCGCAAACCCGTGCACGGGTTCGGGGCTGGGTGCTCAGGTTCCTGAGAACCTCGGGGCACTCCACAAAACGACAGCGATGTCATCGAGAAGAATGGTGCTGCGAGAGAGGATTGAACTCTCGACCTCCTCATTACCAATGAGGTGCTCTACCACTGAGCTACCGCAGCGCGGTGCCGGGGGGCGGTGCCGCCGCCGGACTGGAGGGGCATTAGCCGATCGAATTTCGCTTGGCAACGCTCTTCCGTCGCACAAAATGCGTGAGCGGCAAGATCGAGCGATGGCGTGACGATTTGTTGACGGACCATGGGGGTGTCGCTATAGAGCAGCCACCACGTCCGGCCGCAGCATTGCGCCCGGTCTTTTCGCCTTTGCTTATCATCAGGCTGCGCTGACCGACACCGGATGCTCCGGGCCGAGTTCTTGCCGCCACGACCAGACGAGGATGCCCCATGGCCAACACCGTGTCGGCCAAGAAGATGACCCGCAAGATCGCCAAGCGTACGGCGATCAACCGCTCGCGCCGTTCGCGGATGCGTACCTTCGTCCGCAAGGTCGAGGAGGCGATTGCGTCCGGCGATCAGGGCCAGGCCCTCACCGCCCTCCGCGCCGCCGAGCCGGAGATCATGCGCGCTGCCCAGAACGGCATCGTTCATAAGAACAATGCTTCGCGGAAGGTTTCCCGCCTGGCTGCCCGCGTGAAGGCCATCGCTGCCTGATCGGACTGCGACGGCTCCCGGCCTTCCGAATGGAAGGCTTCTGGGAGCCCCGCTCGATATGATGCTGCTTTCAGCCCGGCCGCTCAGGCCGGGCTTTTTTTGTGCCCGCGGGCCGCGCGAATCGTCGTGCAGGGCCATAGCTGGTTCTGGCTGCGTGGTGGAATTCCCCTTCCCCGCAAGGTTCTGGCGCCATCCGTGCTCAGAAGCCCCCGATTGCCCATCGTCTCCACGCTAGGGATGACTGAGCAGCGAAGGGGCGGTGAGAAACGCTCAGCCAAGCGGGCCTCGCCGTGCCCGGGATCAGGCACCACGCTGAGATTCGATGGGTCGCGGTTGTGCACCGACCCGTGATGCTTCTCCACAGTTCGCGCCGGGTTATCCCGAGTTGACGCTTGCACCTGCCTGTTCAGGGCGCCGTGAAGGTTTCCTTAACCATGCGGAAAGTGCTTTCCATTGCGTGGTGCCACGCCGGCCGTGTAGCTTAACAAAACGTTGCCGGTTGAGCGGCTCGACAAGTTCAGCACCGGCACCCCCCAGAGTCGTCCCCAAGTTGCGGGCAGGCCTTCGACTCTTCGGTCCCGGCCTGACGACTCTGTGGGCGCGAAGATGTTTCCCCGATCGTCCCGCTGTTAGGAGAACGATAGAGGATTGTTGATACACAGCCATCTTTAGCGATGGGCCGCGACGCCGCTCTTGACAGCGCCGCGGCCACTCTCGGCGCCGCCCCGATCGGGCGGCGCCTCCTCTCGTGTGGCGTATGCGTACGCGTCCCCTCCGGTCTGCCGGCTGAGGATGCGAGGAGACACGGTGATGCACCTCGACGGCAGCATGTCGGACGGCGATGGCGGAAACGGCAGAGGAAGCGTCGATCTTCCCGCCGCCTGGACGCGGGTGAAGCGGCGGCTGCGGGCGGAGCTTGGCGAGGATGTCTTCGCAAGCTGGTTCGCCCGCCTCGAACTGGAGACTGTGGACGGGGGGGTCGCCCGCCTCACCGTTCCGACCCGGTTTCTCAAGAGCTGGATCGAATCGCATTACATCGACCGGGTGCTGACGACCTTCCGCGCCGAGGCCGACGGCGTCAGCCGCATCGAGGTCGGCGTACGCGGCCCCTCCGGCCCGGCCCGGCCGAGTGCCGGCGTGCCGGCGAAGCCGAACGCGACGAGCGGGCCGCTGAACCGTCTCCACGCGATCGCGACGCCCGCGGCTCTCCAGGGGGCCCGGCCCGATGATCGAGACCGAGATCGCCTCGCCCCGCGGCGATTCGGCCTCGGTCGATCTCAACGGTGCGCCGCTCGATGCGCGGCTCTCCTTCGCGAACTTCGTGGTGGGCCGCTCCAATGCGCTGGCCCATGCCGCCGCCGAGCGAATCGCCCGCAGCGACAGCGACGGCGCGCTCTATAACCCGCTCTACGTCCATGCCGGCGTGGGCCTCGGCAAGACACACCTGCTTCACGCGGCCGGCCACGCCGCCCGCGAGGCCGGCCGCCGGGTGATCTATCTCACCGCCGACCGCTTCATGTACGGCTTCGTCAACGCCCTGAAGACGCAGAACGCGCTGGCCTTCAAGGAGCGCCTGCGGGCGATCGATCTGCTCATCCTCGACGACGTGCAGTTCATCCAGGGCAAGTCGATCCAGACCGAGTTCGGTCACACCCTCAACGCGCTGATCGATTCGGGGCGTCAGGTGGTGGTCGCCTCCGACCGGCCGCCGACGGAGCTGGAAGCGCTCGACGAGCGCGTGCGCTCGCGCCTCGCCGGTGGTCTGGTCGTCGAGATCGGCGGGCTCGACGAGGGGCTTCGTGCCTCGATTCTCTCCGCCCGGCTCGACGCCGTGCGCCAGAGCCACCCGAATTTCGAGGTCTCCCCGGCCGTGTCGGCCTATGTCGCCCGGGCGATCACGGCCAATGGCCGCGACCTCGAAGGTGCGGTGAACCGGCTCCTGGCGCACGCGACCCTGACCGGCGCGCCGGTCACGGTGGAGACCGCCGAGACCGCGATCCGCGACCTCGTGAAGAACCGCGAGCCCAAGCGGGTGAAGATCGAGGACATCCAGAAGCTGGTGGCCTCGCGCTACAACGTCTCGCGTTCCGACATCCTGTCCGAGCGCCGCACCGCCGCCGTGGTGAAACCGCGCCAGATCGCGATGTATCTGTCGAAGGTGCTGACCCTGCGCTCGCTGCCCGAGATCGGCCGCCGCTTCGGCGGGCGTGACCACACCACCGTGCTGCACGCGGTGCGCAAGATCGAGAAGCAGATCGGTGAGGATGCGGTGCTCGGCGATGAGGTCGAACTGCTGAAGCGCATGCTCCAAGACTGAGAGACGGCTCTGGGCGGGGTCGGGTGCGTCCCGGTCTCGCCTTGAGGACGTTTTATCCCGGCCGCAGATCCTGTCCGGTCCGGGCCGCCCTCCCGGGCCGTGCGCCGTCGCGGGGCGGGACAGTGCGAAGGCTGCCCTTGCCTTCGCGGGGGCGCTTCGCCAAGCTGCCGGCCCCGTTCCGCTTCGGAGTGCCTTGCGAAACGTCCGGTCGCCGACCGTTTCTCCGGTCGCGATGGTCGCACGGGCGTTGGGTGGGCGATATCCTTATCCGGCCTGATCGACCGCGGGCGGGCCGATTGTTCAAGAGACGACGGGTTTTCCGATGAGAGTCACAGTCGAGCGCGCGGCCCTCCTGAAATCGCTCGGCCACGTGCACCGGGTGGTGGAGCGGCGCAACACGATTCCGATCCTCTCCAACGTCCTGCTGCGCACCGGCGAGAACGGCCTTCAGCTCAAGGCGACCGACCTCGATATCGAGGTGACCGAGACCGTGGCCGCCGACGTGCTCGATGCCGGCGCCACCACGGTGCCGGCCCACGTCATCTACGATATCGTTCGCAAGCTACCCGAAGGCGCGCAGGTCTCGCTGGAGACCTCCGGTGAGACGGGCCAGATGACGATCCGTTCCGGCCGCTCGCGCTTTGCGCTGGGCGCCCTGCCGGAGGGCGATTTCCCCGATCTCGCCGCGGGCGAGCTGCCGCATTCGTTCGCCATTGCGGCGGCCGAGCTGAAGCAGCTCATCGAGAAGACGCAGTTCGCGATCTCCACCGAGGAGACGCGCTACTACCTCAACGGCATCTACTTCCACACCCTCGAGGTCGAGGGCGCGCTGAAGCTGCGCGCGGTGGCGACCGATGGGCACCGGCTCGCACGCGTCGAGACCGAGGCGCCCGAGGGCAGCCGCGGCATGCCGGGCATCATCGTGCCGCGTAAAGCCGTCGCCGAGATCCAGAAGCTCGTCGACGATGGCGGCGAGAGCGTGCAGGTCGAGCTGTCCCCGGCCAAGATCCGCCTGACGTTTGCGGGCGGCGTGATCCTGATCTCGAAGCTGATCGACGGCACCTTCCCTGACTATCAGCGGGTGATTCCCACCGGCAACGACAAGCGCCTGACGGTGGAGCGCGACGCCTTCGCCAAGGCGGTGGACCGCGTTTCGACCATTTCCTCCGAGCGCGGCCGCGCCGTGAAGCTCGCTGTGAGCGAGGGGCGCCTCGCTTTGTCCGTGACCAACCCGGATGCCGGCTCGGCGACCGAGGAACTCGATGTCGATTACGAGGCCTCCGCCCTCGATATCGGCTTCAATGCCCGCTACCTGCTCGATATCACCGCGCAGCTCCAGGGCGATACGGCCCTGTTCAAGCTCGCCGATCCGGGCTCGCCGACGCTGATCCAGGACCGCGACGGCGCCCCGGCGCTTTATGTGTTGATGCCGATGCGCGTGTGTGAGTCCGCTTCCGGCCGCGGCCGGATCGGATATATCGCTCACATGGACATACTGCCGGGAGGCCCCCGCCTCACCCGCCTGATCGCCCGCGACTTCCGCAACCACGTCGATCTCGATCTTGCCACCACCCGCCGCTTCGTGGCGCTGGTTGGCGAGAACGGGGCGGGCAAGACGAACATCCTCGAAGCGGTCTCGCTGTTCTGCCCCGGTCGCGGCCTGCGCCGGGCCGATCTCGCGACCATGGCGCGGGTCGGCGGACCGGGCGGATTCGCTGTGTCGGCGACCCTCGAAGCCTCGGAGGCCGAGCACCGGTTCGGGTCCGGCTACGAGCCGCCGGGCTATGACGGGCGCGGCACGCGGGTCTGCCGGATCGATGGCGCGAACACCCCCTCCCCCGTCGCCTTCTCCGAATTCCTGCGGATCGTCTGGCTGACGCCGGACTTCGACGGGCTGTTCCGCGGCGCGGCCGGTGACCGGCGCCGCTTCCTCGACCGGCTCGTGCTCGCCGTCGATGCCGGCCACGGTGCCCGCGTCTCGGCGATGGAGCGGGCCCTGCGCTCGCGCAACCGCCTGCTCGACGAGCGGCCGGATGACGGCCGCTGGCTCGATGCGGTCGAGCGCGAGGTGGCCGAACTCGGCGTCGCCGTGGCGCTGGCCCGGCGTGAGACGGTGGAGCGCCTCGATCGGCTCATCGCCGAGACGCGGGACGATGCGGCGCCCTTCCCCCCTGGGCCTCGCTCCGGCTGGAGGGCGACCTCGACGATCTCGTCGCGGTCTGGCCGGCTTTGGAGGCGGAGGATCGCTTTCGCCGGGCATTGATGCAGGGCCGCCACCGCGACCGCGCGGCCGGCCGCACCCTGATTGGGCCGCAGACCACCGATCTCGTCGTGCGCCACGGCCCCAAGGACGTGCCCGCCGCCACCGCTTCGACCGGCGAGCAGAAGGCCCTGCTGATCGGCCTCGTGCTCGCCCATGCCCGCCTGGTGCGCGCGATGAGCGGGCTCGCGCCCGTCATCCTCCTCGACGAGGTCGCCGCGCATCTCGATCCGCGCCGCCGCGGCGGGCTGTTCGATGCGCTCGAAGCCTTGGAGGGGCAGGTCTGGATGACGGGCGCCGACCCGGCTCTGTTCGCCGAGCTGGAAGGCCGGGCCGATATGGTTAACATTGCAGACGGGCGCATCGTCGCGTCGGACGCCGGTTGAAGCGCCAATGCCGCTATCGAGCCTCGCGCTCTTTGCTGCCGTCTACGCGGTTGCAGTTGCCTCACCGGGGCCGGGTGTTTTCGCCCTCGTCGCCCGCGTGCTGGCGCGTGGAACCCGCGGCGTTCCCGCCTTCATCGCGGGTTTCCTCGTCGGCGACTTGCTGTGGTTCTCGATCGCAGCGACCGGCTTCGCCCTGCTCGCTCAGAGCTTTGCCGCCCTCTTCATCGGCATCCGCTATCTCGGCGCAGCCTATCTCGCCTACCTCGCGTGGCGTGCATGGACTGCACAAGTCGAGCCCATCTCGGGTGAGCCCGTGCACGGCGAGAGCGGGGCGCGGCTCTTTCTTGGTGGCCTGGCGTTGACGCTCGGCAACCCGAAGGTCGTCTTGTTCTTCCTCGCGCTGCTGCCGACCGTGATCGATCTGGAGCATCTGACGCCGCTCGGAATGATCGAGATCGCCGCGACCATCGTGGCCGTTCTCGGCGCGACGCTCACCGCCTACGCGGTTGCCGCAATCCGGGTTCGACGTCTCTTCGTCTCGGTCGGCGCAAGGCGGGCGGTCAATCGCGGCGCTGGCACGGTGATGGCGGGGGCAGCCATCGCTGTCGCGGTGCGGTCCTGACCCGGTTGCCTCAGTCCGGTCGGGTCCCGGCGAAGGCGGCCCGTCGTTCGCGAGCGACGCTTCACCGAGGCGCAGGTCGTTGGCGAGCGCCACACGCATGGCTTCGATCTTGCCAACCCGCAACCGAGCCGCCAACTGCTCGGCGACCCGGTCGGTCTCGTCGTCGATGGTCAGGGGCATGGTCTCAGGTCTCGGCTGCAGCCGTCGCGTTGCCGTTGTAGGCTCGGCATCAACCTGAACCGACACGCTCCGCCTCGCGGTCCCGTCCAGAAGCCAGCCATCGAGAAACCATGTCTAGACGCCTCGACGAGGCCCGCGCCGCGCTGAAAAAAACCTTCGGCTACGACGATTTCCGTCCCGGCCAGGACGAGGTGATCGGCGCCGTGCTCGACGGCACGGACGTGTTCGCGGTGATGCCGACGGGCTCGGGCAAGTCGATGACCTATCAGTTGCCCGCTCTGGTCGATGCCGGGCTCACCGTCGTGGTCTCGCCGCTGATCGCGCTGATGCACGATCAGGTGCAGCAGATGCACGCCTTCGGCATCGAGGCCGCGACCCTCAACTCGACGATCGCGGAGACGGTGTCGCGGGAGACGTGGCGCAAGATCCGCTCCGGTGAGCTGCGGCTGCTGTTCGTCTCGCCGGAACGTCTGCTGATGGACGGCTGCATGGAGGCCCTGCGCGGGGCCGGCGTGCGGCGGCTCGCGGTGGACGAGGCGCATTGCGTCTCGCAATGGGGCCACGATTTCCGCCCCGAATACCGCGAGATCGCCCGCGCCCGCGAGGCGCTCGGCAACGTGCAGACCCTGGCGCTCACCGCCACCGCCGACGCTGCGACCCGCGCCGAGATCGCCGAGCGGCTGTTCCCGGCGGGACGCCCTCCGAAAACCTTCGTCTACTCCTTCGACCGGCCCAATATCCGGCTGACCTTCCAGCCCAAGGACAACCCGACCCGCCAGTTGGAGCGCTTCCTACGCGACCGCCGCGCGGAGAGCGGCATCATCTACTGCTCCTCGCGCAAGCGGGTGGAGCAGCTCGCCGACACGCTCAAGGGGGACGGCTTCAACGCCCTGCCCTACCATGCCGGGCTCGATCAGGGCACGCGGGCGAGGAACCAGGACACCTTCTTGCAGGAGGACGGCGTGGTGATGACCGCCACGATCGCCTTCGGCATGGGCATCAACAAGCCGGATGTGCGCTACGTCTGCCACTCCGATATGCCGACCAACATCGAGGGCTACTATCAGGAGATCGGCCGCGCCGGCCGCGACGGGCTGCCCTCCGACACCCTGACCCTCTACGGCCTCGATGACATGGCGCTGCGCCGCCGGCAGATCGACGAGAAGGAAATCTCGGAGGAGCGCCGCCGGGTTGAGCGGCGCAAGCTTGAGGCGATGATCGCCCTGTGCGAGGGCGCTGCCTGCCGCCGCCAGTCGCTGCTCGGCTATTTCGGCGAGGCGAGCGAGCGCTGCGGGCGCTGCGATCTCTGCCGCGGCGGCATCTCCCTCATCGACGGGACGGTGGCGGCCCAGAAGCTGCTCTCCGCCATCGTCCGCACCGGGCAGCGCTTCGGCGCGGCTTATGTCTGCGACGTGGTGCATGGCAAGGAGAGCGAATCCATCCGCCGTAACGGCCATGCCGCGCTCAAAACCTTCGGCGTCGGCAATGATAAGCCGGTGGCGGCGTGGCGCGCCCTGCTGCGCCAGCTCTTCGCAGCCGGAGCGGTGGCGGAGAACACCGACGGCTATGGCGGCCTCGTGATGACCGAGAAGGGCGAGGCCATCCTGTTCGGCCGCGAAACGATCGAGGTCAGGCCCGATCCGGAGCCGAAGAAGGCCGAGCCGAGGAGCCGCCGTGCCACGCCGCGCGACGACGAGGCGAATGCGCTGAGCGAGGCGGACGAAGCGCTGTTCCAGCACCTGCGGGGCCTTCGCGCCACCATCGCGCGGGCGGAAGGCATCGCCGCCTTCATGGTGTTCCCCGACCGCACCCTGATCGAGATGGCGCGCGCGAAACCCGTCGATCTCTGGGCGCTCCGAACCGTCCATGGCGTCGGCGAGCGCAAGCGCGAGGCCTATGGCGAGCGCTTCACCGACACGATCCGTGAATTCCTGGCCGACGCGAAGCGCGCCGGCTGACCGGGGGCAGCGCAATGGCGCGTTGCCCCCTTGCGAACAAGGATCAATCGTAGGTGAAGCCCTTGTCCTTCATGTAGACGTTGGACACGCCCTTGCACCAATCGAGCTTGAAATCGTCCGAGCCGTAGTCACGCCACTTCACGCGGAACGGCACGACGCAGTCGCCATCGTTGCTGTTCCAGTCCAACGACGCTGACTGGCCGGGATTGATCGATCCGCCGATCCAATTCCGGCTCCAGCGTCCGTTCTGATACGTATAGAACCCGGTAATCGAATAGCCTTCCGCACGGTTGTGCAATTTGAAGGCATAGTCGCTCGCCATTGCCGCAGAAGGAAGAGCAAACAGTCCGGCTAAAGCAATAGCGAAGATAGACTTAATAATTTTAGATCCAGTTTTTAGACTCGATCAAACGATAAAGTCATATTCGTATCGATCCGTAAATTGATGAAACGACCGCGGATTGACGAAGCGTCCCAAAATTTGATTGGGCTTGGCGCAGCGGCGCTACACCTTCATTGAATGCCGTCTGATCGAATAGCATCGCGGTGTCGCGACCTCCCGCCGCAGGCCCCACGGTTTGCATCGGGAAAAGTTATCCACATATTATCCACAAAGAGAACATATCGCGAACATCCGCCGTCGCAGAGAGCGGCGTACTCCCACTCACGGGCCCTGTCCACAGTCTGGGGACGCACCATGAGAACAGCCGACAAGCAGATTGCCGACATCCTCGTGCGCTTTGGCGAGCCCTTCGCGGGCAACGTCTGGCGCGTGCAGGGCACCGCCGTGATCTACCACAAGACCCTGGAGCGGATCGCCGCTCACACGAAGATCCGCTTCGATCCGCCGACCCTGCTGCGCAGCGAGCGCGACGAGGCGGTGATCCTCGTCACCGGTCACATGCCCGGCGAGAAGGCCGGCGAGGAGCGGGTCGAGTGGTCGATCGGCGAGGCGCTGGTCAACGTGAACTATCGCGTCTCCGGCCGGCAGGCGGCCTATGTATACGCAATGGCCGAGAAGCGGGCGAAGGACCGGGTGATCCTCAAGCTGATCGAGCTGCACGGCCTCGTCTATTCCGAGGAGGAGGCGGACGAGTTCCGCCAGAACCAGCCGATGGCGATCCGCGCGGTGGACGAGGATTTCGACGCGCCGCCGGCATTCGACGAGGTGACGGAGCAGGAGGCCGACCTCAAGCGCCTGATCGACGAGGCGGAATCGATCAACGCGGTGACCGACCTGATGCTCGACGAGCGGACGCAGGGCATCCTCAACGCCATGCCGCACGGCACCCGCGAGGAGGTGCGCGACTACGCCAAGGCCCGCCTCCGGGCGCTCGGCTGGCCGCCGGCCAAGAAGGGCGGACGCGGCAGCCGCGCTGCGTAAGGGGATTCCGAAGGACAAGCCCTTCGGCGGGGTGCCGGGGCGGAGCCCTGGCGGTGTTCCAGGGCTCTGCCTTGGACCCGCGAAAGGACTCGTCCTTTCGAAACCATGACGGATCGAGCCGATGAACACCTCAGTTCGTCCCGGCGACCTCGATGGCGGTACGCCCCTCGACATGCTCGCCGGCTCGGTCGAGCGGGTGACGTTCCACAGCGCCGAGACCGGCTTCTGCGTCCTCAAGGTCCATGCCCGCGGCCGGCGCGACCTCGTGCCGGTGGTGGGTCACGCGCCCGCCATCGCCGCGGGCGAGTGGCTGACGGCCTACGGGCGATGGGTCACGGACCGTGAGCACGGCCTCCAGTTCCGCGCCGACACGCTTCAGGTGACACCGCCGACCGGGATCGAGGGCATCGAGCGCTACCTCGCCTCCGGGCAGATGCGCGGCATCGGCCCGATGATGGCCAAGCGCATTGTCGCCCGCTTCGGCGAGGCGGTATTCGAGATCATCGAGGCCGAGCCCGCCCGCCTCACCGAGGTCGAGGGGATCGGCCGCAAGCGCGCCGCGCGCATCGTCAAGGGCTGGGCCGAGCAGAAGGCCGTGCGGGAGATCATGATCTTCCTGCACGCCCACGGCGTCGGTACCGCGCGGGCGACCCGGATCTTCCGCACCTATGGCGGGGATTCCCTTAAGGTGATGGCCGAGGATCCCTATCGGCTCGCCCGCGACATCCGCGGCATCGGCTTCCGCACGGCGGACGCCATCGCCCTGCGCCTCGGCCTCGCCCGCGACGCGCCGCAGCGGCTCGCTGCCGGTGTCTCCTACGCCCTCCAGACGGCGATGGATGAGGGCCATTGCGGCCTGCCCGTCGAGCGGCTGGTGCGCCTCGCTGCCGACCTTCTCGACGTCGCGTCCGATCTCGTCCGGCTCGCCGCGGCGCTCGTCCTGCGCGAGGGCCGGGAGGTCGTCGCGGATACGCTGCGCGGCGAGCCCTGCCTGTTCCTCAAGGGCCTGCACGGCGCCGAGCGCGTCATCGCGATGCGGCTGGCCGAACGCGCCGCCGGCCCGCCGCCCTGGGCCGCGATCGACTTCGCGCTGGCCAAGCCCTGGGTCGAGGCGAAGACCGGAAAGACGCTGTCCGCCTCGCAGGCCGAGGCGGTCGGGCTGGTGCTCCGCTCGAAGCTCTGCGTTCTCACCGGCGGCCCTGGCGTCGGCAAGACCAGCACCCTCGACGCGATCCTGCGCATCCTCACCGCCAAGGGCGTGCGGGTGCTGCTCGCCGCCCCCACTGGCCGCGCAGCCAAGCGCATGGCCGAGCAGACCGGGCTGGAAGCACGCACCCTCCATCGCCTGCTGGAGATCGACCCGCGCAACGGCGGCTTTCAGCGCAACGAGGACAACCCGCTCGATTGCGATCTCCTCGTCATCGACGAGACCTCGATGGTCGACGTGCCGCTGATGCATGCGCTGCTCAAGGCGGTGCCGGAGCGGGCGGGCCTGATCCTCGTCGGTGATGTCGACCAGCTTCCCCTCGGTCGGACCCGGACAGGTGCTCGCCGACGTGATTGCCTCCGGAACCGTGCCGGTGGCGCGCCTCACCGAGATCTTCCGTCAGGCGGCGCAGAGCCGGATCGTCGTCAACGCTCACAGCATCAACACCGGGCGGATGCCGGCCGCGCCCGCCAAGGGCGAGGACAGCGACTTCTACCTCGTCGAGATCGAGGACGCGGACGAGGGCGTGGAGACGCTGATCGAACTCGTCACCCGCCGCATCCCCCGCCGCTTCGGCCTCGATCCCACCCGCGACATCCAAGTGTTGACGCCGATGATCCGCGGCTCGCTCGGCAGCCGCAACCTCAACAACGCCCTTCAGCGCGTGTTGAATCCGTCGCCCTCGGCGGAGGTCGAGCGCTTCGGCTGGCGCTTTGCGCCCGGCGACCGGGTGATGGAGACCCGCAACGACTACGACCGCGACGTGTTCAACGGCGACCTCGGCACGATCAGCGCCATCGATGCGGAGGACGAAGCGCTCGTGGTCGATTTCGACGGTCGCGCGGTGATCTACCCCCTTCAACGAACTCGACACGCTGGTGCCGGCCTTCGCCACGACGATCCACAAGGCGCAGGGCTCGGAATATCCGGCCGTGGTGATCCCGGTGGTGACCCAGCACCGCACGATGCTGGCGCGCAACCTGCTCTATACCGGCGTCACCCGCGGGCGCCGCCTCGTCGTGCTGATCGGCCAGCGCCGGGCCCTTGCGATGGCGGTCCGCGAAGGGGCCTCGCGGCGGCGCTGGACCAAGTTGCGAGAGTGGCTGGACGCCGCCTGAGGCCGCGCCGTCGGCGTTTTGCCCTCGCCCCGGCCCCGCCGCATCGTGTAGGCAGCGGGCGAAGGGGCGCGTCGTCCGCACGCCCCGCCTTCAGTCGAGACAAACGGCGGTCCGCCATTCCTGAATCCGAAGACGCGCATCCGGTGCGGCAGGTGTTCTACCTGCCCGGTTTCGATCCCCGCGAACCCGAGACCTATTGGGGTCTGTTCCGCCGCGAGAGCCGCATCACGGCCGAACGGCGCGGCATGGCGATCGCGGTCGGCGACCCGGTCCGATCCGCCGACGGCATCAGCCTCGATTGGGACGTGAACAGCGAGGCCGGGGGGGAGGCGACGCGGGTGCGCTACAGCCTCCTGCGCTGGGACGACATCGTCCGCGACCGGTTTCCCCGCTCCAACCTGCGCCGGCTCGCGAGCTTGCCGGGTCTGTGGTGGCGGCTGTGGCGTTCCGGTTACCTGCGGAAGTTCCAGCGCGAGGCGCGGCGCTTCTATCGGGTCATCGTCAGCGTCCACCAGTTCTATCTGGTCTTCGTTCTGGCGAGCCTCGCCCTCGCCGTTGCGGCGGTGACGCTGACACCGCTCGCCGCGCTGCCGACGCTCGCCGGCATCGCCCTCGTCCCGCTGCTCGCCTACGCGATCCTGGCTTTGGTGACTCATCTGACCCGGGGCAAGCCGCTCTACGTCACGCATCTCGTCGATGACACCGCCTTCACCCACGATCACGCCTCGGGGCGCGAAACGGCGATGCGCGAGCGCCTGGGGCCCTGGGCGGAGCGCATCCGCGCGGCGGAGGGACGGGCCTCCGAGATCGTGGTGATCGGCCATTCGTCGTCGAGCTTCCTCGCCTTCGAGTGCCTCGACCGTATCCTGAAGGCCGATCCCGAATTCGGCCGGCGCGGCACGCCGGTGACGCTCGTGACAATCGGCAGCGTCATTCCCTGGCTCACCCTCGACCCGCTGGCCGAGGAGGCGCGGGGCTCCCTCGGCCGGATCGGTGGCGACACGGCGATCGGCTGGCTCGACATCCGAGCGAACTGGGACTGGCTCTCAATTCACTTGCGCGATCCGGTTAGCGCTTCCGGCCTACCCGCGCCGCCTCCCGGCCGCTTTGCGGTGATGCGCGTCGAGATCGAGGATCTGATCGAGCCGGCTCTCGTGGCGCGGCGGCGCTGGAACCTGTTTCGCATGCATTTCCAGCTCCTGATGTCGAGCCGGGAGCAAAAGGCCTTCGACTACGTCGCCTTCGTCGCCGGGCCGGAGCCCGTCCACGCGGCGGTGGAACGGTGCCGGACGCAGCGGCCTGTGACGGCCAGCGCCGAATTTACGTAGGGAAAAGGCGTAGACGGCTTGTGCGCAATCCGACCATGGCTGTGCGCGCCCTTTGCAGCCGGTCCTGATCCGCTCTAGAGCGATGCGCGAAGTCATTTTCGTCGCAGCAAGCCCGTTCGGCTTGCCATCGACCGGTTCCGGTTGAGGGATCGGATCGATCTGCGGCAACGGTTTGGGACAGGGCCTTCGGATGTTTCGCAACGATGTTCCGATCACACCCGAGCTGGTGCGCCAGCACGGCCTGACACCCGACGAGTACGAGCGCTTCCGCGCCCTCGTCGGCCGCGAGCCGACGCTGACCGAACTCGGCATCGTCTCGGCGATGTGGAACGAGCACTGCTCGTACAAGTCCTCGCGCAAGCACTTGCGCGGCCTGCCGACCTCCGGTCCGCACGTGATCCAGGGGCCGGGCGAGAATGCCGGCGTGATCGATATCGGCGACGGCCTCGCCTGCGTCTTCAAGATGGAGAGCCACAACCACCCGAGCTTCATCGAGCCCTACCAGGGCGCGGCGACCGGCGTCGGCGGCATCCTGCGCGACGTGTTCACCATGGGTGCACGGCCGATCGCGGCGCTCAACGCGCTCCGCTTCGGCTCGCCGGACCATCCGCGCACCCGCCACCTCGTCTCGGGTGTCGTCGCGGGCGTGGGCGGCTACGGCAATTCCTTCGGCGTGCCGACGGTGGGCGGCCTCGTCGGCTTCCATCGGCGCTACGACGGCAACATCCTCGTCAACGCCATGGCGGTGGGCCTCGCCCGCACCGACGCGATCTTCTACGCGGCCGCCACGGGCGTCGGAAACCCGATCGTCTATCTCGGCTCGAAGACCGGCCGCGACGGCATCCACGGCGCCACCATGGCCTCGGCCGAGTTCGACGAGTCGAGCGAGTCGAAGCGACCGACGGTGCAGGTCGGCGATCCCTTCGCCGAGAAGCTGCTGCTGGAGGCCTGCCTCGAGCTGATGGCCTCGGGCGCCGTCATCGCGATTCAGGACATGGGCGCGGCCGGCCTCACCTGCTCGGCCGTCGAGATGGGCGCCAAGGGCGATCTTGGCGTGGAGCTGCACCTCGAAAAGGTGCCGACCCGCGAAGAGGGCATGACCCCCTACGAGATGATGCTCTCGGAGAGCCAGGAGCGGATGCTCATGGTGCTCAAGCCCGGCATGGAAGCCGAGGCGCAGGCTATCTTCGTGAAGTGGGGCCTCGATTTCGCGGTCATCGGCCACACCACCGATACGCTGCGCTTCGTCATCAAGCACAACGGTGAGACCGTCGCCGACCTGCCGATCAAGGAACTCGGCGACGAGGCTCCGCTCTACGACCGCCCGCACATCGCCAACACGCATCAGCCGGTGATCGCTGCGGCGAGCGTCGAGGCGAGTGTGCCGAACTCGGAGGCGCTCAAGCGTCTGGTCGGCTCGCCCGAGCTCGCCTCGAAGCGCTGGGTCTACGAGCAGTACGATCACTTCATCCTCGGCAACACCGTGCAGAAGCCCGGCGGCGACGCCGCCATCGTCCGGGTCGAGGACGGGCCGAAGGGTCTCGCGATCTCCACCGACGTGACGCCGCGCTACTGCGAAGCCGATCCGGTCGAGGGCGGACGCCAAGCGGTTGCGGAAGCGTGGCGCAACATCACGGCCGTCGGCGCACGCCCGCTCGCGATCACCGACAACCTCAACTTCGGAAACCCGGAGAAGCCCGAGGTGATGGGCCAGCTCGTCGGCTGCCTGAAGGGCATCGGCGAAGCCTGTCTCGCCCTCGACTTCCCCGTCGTGTCCGGCAACGTCTCGCTCTACAACGAGACCAACGGCATCGGCATCCTTCCGACCCCGACCATCGGCGGCGTCGGCGTCATCGATGATGTCGAGTGCCACGCCACGGTCGCGCTCAAGCGCGAGGGCGATGTGCTCGTGCTGATCGGGCGCACCGAGGGCTGGCTTGGCCAGTCGCTCTACCTCTCCGAGATCGCGGGCCGCGAAGAGGGTGCGCCGCCGCCGGTCGATCTGGCGATCGAGCGCCGCAACGGCGACTTCGTACGCAGCCTCATCGTCTCCGGCATCGCAGACACGGTGCACGACCTCTCCGACGGCGGCCTCGCCGTGGCTTTGGCCGAGATGGCGATGGCTGGCGGCCTTGGCGCGGCCCTGCCGGCGGCGCCGGAGGGCGTGCCGGTTCATGCCTACCTGTTCGGCGAGGATCAGGGCCGCTACCTGATCGCGGTTCCCGCGGAGGCGGCCGCCGACCTTCTCTACAGCGCCTCGGCGCAGGGCATCGACGCATCGACCGTCGGCATCGTCGCGGGCGACAGCTTGGTGCTGCCGGGCGAAGAGACCATATCCGTGGCCGAGCTGAAGGCCGCGCATGAGGGCTGGTTCCCCGCCTACATGGCGAGCCAGCCGGCCGCACCTGCGGCGTAACGAGACGAAAGCGAGCGGAGAGCCCCCATGCCGATGGATGCGCGCGAGATCGAGTCGATGATCCGCGAGGCGCTGCCCGACGCGCACGTCGAGATCAAGGATCTGGCGGGCGACGGCGACCACTACGCGGCGACCGTTATCTCCGCCGCCTTCAAGGGCAAGACCCGCGTCGCCCAGCATCAGATGGTCTACGGCGCGCTCCAGGGACGGATGGGGGGCGTGCTCCACGCTCTTGCGCTGACCACGGGTGTCCCGCAGGATTGAGCCGACCTTGAAATTAGACGGTCAGGTCTGATCTGACACCCGACCGAGACGAAGCGACAACGAGGACCGTGCGATGACCGACGTTAACTCCACCATCAAGAACGAGATCGATTCGCAGGACGTGGTCGTGTTCATGAAGGGCACGCCGCAATTCCCGATGTGCGGCTTCTCGGGTCAGGTCGTCCAGATCCTCAACTACCTCGGCGTCCCGTTCAAGGGCGTGAACGTCCTCGACGACATGGCGGTGCGCGAGGGCATCAAGGCCTTCTCGAACTGGCCGACGATCCCGCAGATCTACGTGAAGGGCGAATTCGTCGGCGGATGCGATATTGCCCGCGAGATGTTCCAGTCGGGTGAGCTGCAGCAGTTCCTGTCCGAGAAGGGCGTGCCGGTGAAGAGCGCCGCCTAAGCGGCGGCACTTTCGCGAAACTCTTTCGCGATCACGAGGCTTGATCCCCGGCGGGTTCGCCGGGAGAACAGCATGCACGACGTCATTATCGTGGGCGGCGGCCCGGCCGGGCTCAACGCCGCCCTGATCCTCGGCCGGGCCCGTCGCACGGTTCTGCTCTGCGATGCGAGCCAGCCCCGCAACGCCGCGACGCCCCTCACCTGGGGGCTGTTTACCCGAGACGGCACCCCGCCCTTCGATCTGCGCGCAAAGGGCCGGGCCGACCTCGACCGGTACGAGACCGTCGAGTGCCGCGACGTCGCGGTGACGGAAGCCGCACGTGACGCCGACGGCTTCACCATCATCCAGGCCGACGGCACCGTTGAGCGGGCGCGCCGTCTGATCCTGGCGACGGGCCTGGCGCAGGACATCCCCGAGATCGAGGGCTTCGAGACCTATTGGGGCACGGGCGTGCACTCCTGCCCCTACTGCGATGGCTTCGAGGTTCGCGACCGCCCGCTCGTCGTCTACGGCTGCGGGCATGGCGGCTGCGGGCTGGCGCTGGAACTGACCGGCTGGAGCCAGGACGTCACCCTGTGCACGAGCGGTCACGACGGCGATCTGTCTGACAAGGACCGTGATCGGCTCGCCCGCAACGGCGTGCGGGTGATCGAGGCGGAGATCGAACGGCTGGAAGGGGACGGATCGCGGCCCACCTGCCTCCGCTTCCGCGACGGCAGCCAAACCCCTTGCACTGCGCTCTTCCTGATGCCGTTCGCCTGCAGCCCTTCCCCGCTCATCACCCAGCTCGGCTGCGAACTCGACGAGACCCGCAGCGTGGTTCCGACCCGCGAATACGAGAAGACCAACGTGCCCGGTCTCTATGTGGCGGGTGACGCGTCGCGCCGCGTGCAATTCGCCGTCGTGGCCGCCGCGGAGGGCGCGATGGCCGCCTTCGCCATCAATGCCGAGTTCGTCGCGGAGGCGACCCGGTAGAACCACAGGTTTCGAGCCGGCGCCATCCGATGAGGGAAAAAGCGCGGGCGGGGCGCGTTGATTGAGGCGGGGTTTGAAGATCCCGCCCTTCAGCGTGCCGGAGCCTCGATGACCCCACCCGTCCATCCCCACACGCCGCGCGTTGCGGTCGCCTGCGGCTGCACCCTCGGTGAGGAGGTTGTCTGGGATGCCCGTGACGGGTCGTTGCTATGGGTCGATATCGAGAACCCGGCGATCTGGCGGCACTGGCCTACTACGGGCGAGACCGTGCGGCTCCCGCTCGACGAGAAGATCGGTTTCGCCGTTCTGACGCCCGATCCGGACCGCGTCGTCGCGGGGTTCAAGTCCGGTGTCGCTGCCTTGCGGCTCTCGGACGGATCACGCACGCCGCTCGTTCGTCCGGACAACTATCCCGCGGGCAATCGGCTCAACAGCGGTAATGCCGGGCCCGATGGCTGGCTCTATTTCGGCAGCATGGACGACGCGGAGGAAGCGGAGACCGGTGGCTTCCACCGCTGGGACGGTTCGCGGGTCGAGACATTCGGCAGCCGTGCCGCCGTGACCAACGGTCCGGTCGTCAGCCCGGACGGACGGCGCGTCTACACGATCGATACGGCGAACGGCCTCGTGCAGGTTCACGCGCTCGATGACGGGCGCATCGGCGAAGCGCGACCGTTGATCCGTTTCGAAGAGGGCTGGGGCAAGCCGGACGGCCTGACGCTCGATGCCGAGGATCACCTCTGGATCTGCCATTACGGCGCGGGTCGCATCACCCGTTTCGACCCGGACGGCCGCGTCGCGTACGTCGTGCCGATGCCGACACCGCTCGTCACGAAATGCGCGTTCGGCGGTGACGACCTCTCGACGCTCTACGTCACGACCTGTCTTCGCGGCCGCGATCCGACGCTCGAGCCGATGGCGGGGCACCTCTACAAAGTCGAAACGGGCTTTCGTGGCTTCCCGGCTAATCTTTTGGCGCTGCCGCAAACCTGAGTTGTACGACTATTGTCAGTCTGGTGTGCGGCTTCGCACCGCCGTAAGGTCTGCTGCGGCGCAAATATGAAGACGCAGTGAAGATTGAAGAAATGGCGGAACTTATCCCCGTTTTGTTGGTTCTTCACGCACGGTCGAGCTTTTGCTCGTAAGCCGCATGCCCTCACCGAGGGTTGGAACAGGTCATGCCAGTCTTCGACGGGAAGTATCTGACCGAGCATGGCGAAAGCGAAGCGCTTCTCGCCATGATTCTCCGCCCGACGCCGAAGGCTCGGGAGGAGGCGCTTGAGCGCGGTCGGATGCGCCTTGAGCGGGCGACCATGCTGGCCGAGTTGGCACCCGCCGTGCCGGGCACGACGCTCGCTGCCGTCAAGCGCGCCGATATCCTACCGGTGGACTGACAGAACGGTCACACTGCCGAATCGGCGCTACCACGCTTGGGGCGTGATGATGCCCTGACGGGTGACCACGACCCACTGTCGACCCCGGCGTTCGATCGCCTCGACCCGGCCGATACCCGGCACCGCGTCGCCCCGCCCGACTTCGACGAGCCGGCGGCGACGATCCTCGAGCACCGCGACGCCGTCATAGACGTCGCGCAGCGCCCAGCCTTCGAGGGTGTCGGATTTCGGCTTGTCCGGCAGACTTCCGGTCTGGGTCGGCTCCGCCGCGCGCGCCTCGGGCTTCGCCTCGGATTTCGCGGGAGCGGCGGCGGCAACCGGTTGCAGCTTCTTCTCCCATTGCGCGATCGCGCTCGTCATGCGCTCAGTCTGATCACGCTCGACGCGGGCCACCGTTTCGGACAAGTTCGCCAGTCGCTTATCCAGCGTTTGCTCGGTACGGCTGAGCCGATCCGTCACGGTGTGGCCGAGCGCTTTGGTCTCACCGCGTGCTGCTTCGCTCGCGTCACGCAGGGCCGTCACCGTACGGGCGAGCCGGTCGATCTCCTGGGCGAACCTGGCCGCTTCCGAGCGCCCGGCCGACAATTCGGCCTGGACCTGCGCAAGCGCCCCGCCGGATCGCTCTTGAGGGGCTGTCACCAAGCCTAGGCACACGCCACCAACCAAGGCGGCCACGCTCGCTGCGGCAAGCCGACCGTTGGCTCCGAGGTGGAACGCCTTCCGCGTCGGCGCGGCTGCGGGCGGCGTCGCCTTTGCCGCGGCTTTCGGGCCACCGGCGACGGCCTGCTTCAGCATCTCGACCGGCGAGGGCTGCGCGATCGGCTGACCGGTTGCACCTTTGCGCGGTTCGATCGTCTCCGGCATGGCATAGGCTTTCCAACGACGCGGTCGGCAGACCTCGACCGGTGATCCATAAGGACGCTGGCCCAAAACGATCGGCGTCGTCGAGACTTCACCGCCCGCCCGGCATGCTTCCCCGAGAAGCGCACCGCTGGACACGAGACGGGGCGGAAACAATCGCCCGAACCACATCCAGTCGGCCATTCAAGAATTCTGTTAAGGATGTTTGTTTACCGAAAGGTTACCGGCGCGGATGCGCTCATGCCTTGGAGCACGACGCATTCCTGCATTTCCGACCTCGTTCGACTGTCGAAAACTTGAGGGCGCTGGCGGGCCCGTCCTGCTTGGCGCTGACAGGTCCGGTAATCGGTCCGGGCGACGAACCCGGAACCGTCAGGCCCTTTCGCCACCGAGCACGAGGCGGAGCGACCGGGCGAGTTCGTCGCGCCGGTAGGGCTTGTTGAGCACCGGAAGCTCGCCCTGGCCGATCACCTGCCCCTCATCGAGATTCGCTACATAGCCCGAGGTCAGCAGGATCTTAATGTCCGGGCGCACCCGCCGCGCCTCGACGGCGAGTTGCGAGCCGTTCATGCCGCCGGGCATGACGACGTCCGAAAACAAGATGTCGATCCGCTCGACGCCGTGCAGATGCTCCAGCGCCTCGGCCGCGTTGCGGGTGACGATGACTCGATAGCGCAGCTCCTCCAGGCTCTCGACGGCCATGCCGAGCACCTGTTCGTCGTCCTCGACCAGCAGCACCGTCTCGCCCTCTCCGGCCCGGCGCAGCGGGATGGCGCCGACCGGTCCGGGTCCGATCTCTTCGCCGGCCGGGTCGGTCGAGCGCGGAAAGTACAGGCTGACCGTCGTGCCTTTGCCGACTTCCGATTCGATCTGCGCGAACCCCTTGGCGCTGCGGGTGAAGCCGTAGACCTGGCTGAGCCCGAGGCCGGTGCCCTTGCCGACCTCCTTCGTGGTGAAGAACGGCTCGAAGACGCGTTGAAGCTTGTCGGGCGGGATACCGCTGCCGGTATCCGTCACCGAGATGACGACGTAAGGGCCCGGCGGAACGCCCCGGTCTGCCACCGCCGCCGTGCCGAGCCGGACGTTGCGGCTCGTGACCGCGATGCGGGCGTGGCCCCCCCTGCCCTCCAGGGCGTCGCGCGCGTTCACGATCAAGTTCAGCACGGCCGACTCGAACTGAGCCGGATCAATGCGGATCGGGTCGAGGGCCGGGTCGAGATCGAAGGCCAATTCGACGGCACCGGTCGCCGCGCGCTCGGCGAGCGGCCGGAAGTCCAGCAGCAGCCGGTTCGGGTTGAGCGTCTGCGGCCGCAGCATCTGGCGGCGTGAGAAGGCGAGAAGCTGCTGGGTGAGCTGCTCGCCGCGGCGCGCCGCACCCATGGCCGCCTCGGCCAGCCGCTTCACGCGGTCGGGCTGGTCGGGACGGCGCAGCATCATGTCGAGGCCGCCGACGATGACGGTGAGCAGGTTGTTGAAATCGTGCGCCACACCGCCCGTGAGCTGGCCGATCGCCTCCATCTTCTGGGCTTGGCGCAGCGCCTCCTCCGTGACGTGCTGATCCGTGCGGTCCATCAGGATGCCGGCGATCCGCTCCGGCCTATCAGCCTCGCCGGATTTGACCCGCCCCCGCATCGCAATCCAGCGCACCGCTCCATCCGCGCGCCGGATGCGGCATTCGAGGTCGAGCCGGCTCGTCTTCGGGACGTTCGCGAAGGCGTCCTCGGCCGTCTCGCGGTCTTCGTCGACGACATGGGCCAGGAACGTCTCACGGTCCCAGGACTGTCCTGTGCCCGCGTAGCCGAACACGGCATCGAAGCGGGGCGAGCGGCGATGGGTTCCGGCGACGTAGTCGATGTCCCACGAACTCATGCCGGCGGCGTCGAGGGCGAAGGCGAGGGTCTCGTGGGCGGTCTCGACCTCCCGCGTCCGCTCGGCGACACGCCGCTCCAACTCCTCGTTCGCCAGCCGGAGTTGCTCCTGCGCACGCTCCCGTTCCAGCAGATGCTGCCGGGCTTGGTACTGGCGGCGGCGTGCACGCAGGGACGAGACGACCGCGCTGGTCAGCGTCTCGGCGTTGATCGGGCGTTCCAGCAGAACCACGTTGCCGAGCCGCCGCAGCAATTCCGCCGCGCTCTGGGTGCGACGGCCGGCTTGGCGCGTCGCCAGCACGATGAAGGGGAAGTCCGACCAGGGCTGTTGCGCATCGAGCCAAGCGAACACGTCCGCCGTGTCGCCGTCGGCCAGAGCCTCCTCGGTCACAAGAGCGGTTCCGGCCCCCTCGCGCAGCCCCGTCAACCACGCCGCGACGTTCGCGCAGACCGTGGCGTGAATGCCCGAACGGTCCAGCACCCCCTCGATCACCGCGGCATCGCGCCCGCGTGGTGTCAGGATCAGGACGCGCTCCTCGGTGGATGACATCAAGCGCCGTCCCCGGTCTCACGCGGCCCCTTCAGCATCTCGACCCGGCCGCGATAGGCCGGCAGACCGGTAAGCACGCCCTCGAAATCGCTCAACGCCTCGCCGACCCGAAGCCCGTCGGTCGAGAGTCTCAGCTCACGGATCGTGCGCTCATGCGGATTGACGCGGCTCTTCACCACCGACAGCGCCGTGCGGATCTCGCCGCTCGCTTCGAAGAACCGGAACAGCAGGATGCAGTCGCTGAGGTAGCTCAGGTCGATGTCGGTCCGAACCTCGCCGATCACACCGTGCTGCCCGAGCACGAGGAGCGTGGTGACACCCTTCTGATTGAGATAGCTCAGGAGTTCGTGCATCTGCAGGATGAGGTGCTCCTCGCCCGGCATCGCGTGCAGGTAGGCGTTCAGGCTGTCGACGGCGACGAAGGTGGAGCCGCGCTCCTCGACGGCCTGTCGGACGATCGAGGCGAACTCTCCCGGTGAGAGCTCCGCCGGGTCGATCTGCATGATGGTCAGCCGCCCGGTCCCGAGATGCGGCCGCAGATCCATGCCGAGCAGGGTAGCCCGGGCGATCATCGTCGCGAGCCCTTCGTCGAACAGGTAGTACGTCGCCGTCTCGCCCCGTTCGAGCGCGGCCAACATGCAGCGCAATCCGGTCGTGGTCTTGCCCACACCGGAGGGGCCGAGCAGGAGCGTGTTGGTGCCGGGCACGAGGCCGCCGCCCAGCAGCAGGTCCAGTTCGTCCGAACCCGTCGATTGCGCCGTCGGGTCGAAGGTCGCGCGATGCTCAGCCGCAATGAGTCTTGGGAAGACCTGCACGCCGCCGGTCTCCAGCACGAAGTCGTGGTAGCCGCCCCGGAACTTGATGCCGCGCATCTTCACGATCCGCAGGCGTCGGCGCTCGGAGCCGAACTCGCGCGGGTTCTGGTCGAGGGAGATCACCCCGTGCGCGATACTGTGGAGCTGGAGGTCGCCCGCCTCCGAGGTGCGGTCATCGAGCATCAGCACGGTGCAGGCGCGCTTGGCGAAGAACTGCTTCAGCGCGAGGATCTGACGCCGGTAGCGCAGCGGGTTCTGGGCCAGCAGGCGCAGTTCCGAGAGGCTGTCGAACACCACGCGTTCGGGCTTGAGACTTTCGACCCGCGCCATGACCTCCCTGACCGTCTCGCCGAGCTCGATCTCGGACGGGTGCAGGATCGATTGCTCGCTGTCGGGGTCGAGCCCCATCTCGTTGACGAGTTCGTAGAGTTCGATGCCGTCGAGCGACCAGCCGTGGCTCAGGGCCGCGGCGCGCAGCTCGTCCGCCGTTTCCGACAGCGTCACGTAGAGGCTGCGTCCCTTCCGGGCCGCGCCTTCGAGCAGGAATTGCAGTGCGAGTGTCGTCTTTCCGGTGCCGGGCGTCCCTTCCAGAAGGTAGAGCCGATCCGGCGTCAGGCCGCCGCAGAGAACCTCGTCCAAGCCCGATATGCCGGTCGAGATCCTGGTCTCGGAACCGGATCGGGTGCTTGTCGTGCTCATCGCCTCGTTCATCGGCTCGGACGCCGCTCCTGTACTGTTATGGCCCATCTCGCATGGGCGCCCACCGGGCGCCCCACAAACCTGCGTCAGCGCCGGGGATAACGCACGGGCGGCGCGTTCCGATCACTTCCTTAGCGTGTCGGGCGCTACTCTTCCAACGACCCCTGTCGCAGCCATTCAAACCCGTTTGTCCGTCGGCGTCTCCCTCTCGAATGCTATCGAAATTGCTTTTTCCCGCGCTTCGACCGGTTCGTCCATGCTCGGCTCGGCGTGCTGGCACGTTTTAGGTGCGACGGTAATCCACAGCGGAGACGATGAGCCGCGCTCCGCTCACCACCGTGAGCGCGTTGAGGCTGAAAGCGGGCGCTGAGCGCCGAACGATCGAATGAAGGTGATTGATGCTCGTGAACGGATCCTATGGTCCTGAGGAACGTGCTTTGGTGCTGGAGCGGCAACGCACCCTCAAAATGGCCCAATCAGCCCACGCCTACGTCCGGGGCAATACCCTGAAGTTCTACGAGTGGCTCGAGGGTCTCACCCGCGGCACCCTGCCGGAGGGACCGCCGGTCTGGATCTGCGGTGATTGCCATCTCGGAAATCTCGGGCCCCTGGCCGATGCCGACGGCCGCGTCGACATCCAGATTCGCGATCTCGACCAGACCGTCATCGGCAACCCGACGCATGACCTCGTGCGCCTCGGGCTGTCGCTCGCCAGCGCCGCGCGCGGCTCCGACCTCCCCGGTGTGGTGACGGCGCGAATGCTGGAACAGATGCTTCTGGGCTACGCCGCGGGACTGGGACAGAACGAGACGAACCGGGAGCCTTCCGAACCGGACGCGGTGCGCTCGGTCCGCCGCCGGGCGCTCGGGCGTCATTGGAAGCATCTCGCGCGGGAGCGCCTGAAGGGCGTGGAGCCGGCGATTCCGCTCGGGCGCAAGTTCTGGAGGCTCGACACGGAGGAGCGCGAGGCCCTCGATGGGGTCTTTCAGGAAGACGCGGTGCGCCAGCTCGTGCTGGCCCTGAACGGGCGCAGCGACGAGGCCGAGATCCGCCTGATCGACGCGGCCTACTGGATGAAGGGATGCAGCTCGCTCGGCTTCCTGCGCTACGCCGCGCTCGTCGGCATCACCGAGCCCGGGAACAAGCGTCGACTCGCGCTGGTGGATTTGAAGGAGGCGGTCGCGCCGGCCGCGCCGACCGCTCCCGGTGTGGAGATGCCCTCCGAGCCGGCCGAACGGGTGGTGGCCGGCGCGCGGGCCCTGTCGCCGAATCTGGGCGAACGCATGCTGCCGGTTCGGCTGCTGAGCAAGTCGGCCGTGATGCGCGAACTCGCGCCGCAGGACCTGAAGCTCGACGTCGATCAGTTCGGCCGTGAGGAGGCGGTCCGCGCCGCGCATTACCTCGCCCATGTCGTCGGAAAGGCGCATGGCCGGCAGATGGACGCCGAGACGCGTGCGGCCTGGCGGACCGAGATCACGCGCGGCAGCGACGTGGACGAGGGGGCGCCCTCCTGGCTCTGGTCCAGCGTGGTCGAACTCGCCGGACGCCACGAGGTCGGATACCTGCAGCATTGCCGCCGCTACGCCGGCCAGGAGGCGGCCTGACGCCGGGACGGGGCGTCCCGGCGCCCGATCTCAGGGTCGGCGCCGGGCGCTCTTTCCTCCCAGCACCAGCGCTGCTGTTGCCGCCAAGCCTGCAGCGAGCCCAGCTGTCGCGAGCGGGTGCAGGGTCGCACGGGTATAGGCGCTGCTGCGCATGACGTAGATCGGCGGATCGCCCCGTTCACGGCCGGCCCCCTGCGGGGCGTGCAGCGCTCCCTTCGGGTTCCTCGGCGGTTCCGTCCGCTTCTGCTGGGCGATGATGGCCGATGCGAGCTCATCGTAGGCCCCCGGCGCGAACTCCTTGCCCATGACAAAGAGCTTGCCGCCGCCGCCCACGAAGATGTCCCGCTGCGGATGGACCGCGGCGTGCAGGATCGCGTTGGCGACTTCCTTCGGGGGATAGATCGGCGGCGGCAGCGTCGGCTCGCGATCCATGTAGTTGCGGGCCCGGTTCGGCAGCGGCGTGTCGATGGAGGCGGGCTTCACCAGCGTGACGGAAACCGGCGCGCCCTCGGCGATCAGTTCCATGCGGAGCGTGTCGGTGAAGCCCTTCACCGCGTGTTTCGACGTGGCGTAGAGGCCCTGGAACGGGAAGGCGAGGTCGGAGGCGATGCTGCCGACATTGACGATGGCGCCGCCGCGGCCGCGCAGATGCTCGGCGGCGATCAGCGAGCCGTACACCGTCCCCCACAGGTTGGTTTGAATCAGCCGCTCGTGGTCCTCGAGGGCGATCTTGCGAAGCGGCCCGTAGACGGTGAGACCGGCCACGTTGACCCAGGTGTCGAAGCCACCGAACGTGGCGACCGCATGGTCGGCGATGGCCTGAACCTCCTCCCGCCGGCCGACATCGGCGACCACGTAAGTGGCGCGTGTCCCAAACTCCGCGGCGATGTCCGCCAGGACATCCTCGCTGCGGGCGGCGAGCACGACGCGGGCACCGCGCCGCGCGGCCATGCGCGCCGTCGCGAGCCCGATGCCGCTGGACGCGCCGGTGATCACGATGACCTGTTCGTTCAGCGGCTTGTGACCCATTCCGACTGTCTCCCATCCTGCCATGTCGATGCGGCGGCGATGGGGGTACGCGCGACGGGGCGAACTGTTTCGGCCCGCGCGCAAACCGCGCAGGCCGCAGACGTCGCGAAACGTCCCGGCGCTCAGTCGCTCGCGTGGTCGGCCACGTAGCGGCCGAGGGCACTCGCCGCGTTGAGCATGTGGGCCCGCATCCGCCGCGCCGCGGCATCGCCGTCGCCCTCGGCGATCGCCTGGAGGATCTCGCCGTGCTCGGCGCGGGAGCGCAGGATGCGCTCGCCCTGGCGCAGTTGCGTCCGGCGGAAAGCCGACAGGCGCGAGCGGATCGCGAGCGCCTGCTCGGCCATGAAGCCGTTATGGGTCCCGCGGTACAGGGCCTCGTGGAAGGCGCGGTTGAGGGCGTCGTAGGTGTCGTAGTCCTGTGCCGCCACCGGCTCGGCCGATTGCTCGTGCAGATCCATCAGCGCGCTGAGTTCGAGTGGCGTCATCCGGTAGGTGGCGAGCCGCACGCATAGGGCCTCGAACTCGGCCGTCGTCTCGAACATCTCCATGATCCGCTCCGGCGTCATGCGGGTGACGACGACGCCGCGCCGGGGACGCATCTCGACCAGACCGCTGGAGGCGAGCTGGCGCAGGGCTTCGCGGACGGGGGTGCGCGAGGCGCCGAAGCGGTCGGCGAGATCCTGCTCGTCCAGCGCGATGCCCGCCGCGAGGACACCGGAGGCGATCTCGTCCGTCAGGGCATTGCGGATCTGGTCGGAGAGGAGGCCGCGGCCCTCGGCCATGGCGTCCATCGCGCCTCCCTCTCCCATCCGCATCACCCTACCAAAGCCCGTACGATCAGGAACAGCAGCGACGGGCCGACGAGGCAGCCGATGCCGGTGTGGAAGGCCGCGGTCAACGCGCCGTAGGGCACGAGCTTCGGATCGGTGGCCGCAAGTCCGCCGGCGACACCGCTGACCGTCCCCATCAGCCCGCCATAGGCCATCGCCGAGCGCGGGTTGTCGAGGCCGATCAGCCGCGCGACGAGGGGTGTCCCCACCATCACCCTCACCGCCTTGGTGACACCCGTGGCGGTCGAGAGCGCCATGACGGTCGAATCGGCGCCGCGGAGGCGCGCCTCGATCACGTCCACCTCGAAGGCGGTGGCAACGATGGCGAAGTCCCGCAACATCGCCCCGCCCATCAGGATCGGGCGCCCTCCCCGCGCGGAACCGCCGACGGTTCGACTGGCTTCGACCTCCGTATCCGGCCTCTCGCGGGCCTGCTGCATGCAGCGATCACCCAGCGCGTCCTTCCTGTATTCAGTGATTCGTTTTTGTTACCCTATCGTATGCAAGATATTGACAATGGCGCAAGCGAGAATACAAAAAGCTGCATTGCGGCGGGTCTCAATATACGGCGTTGGTAGGTGCACCGGCCGGCGTATGCGCAGCCAAGCCATCACAGGGAGCAGACCGGATGAGCGGTTGGGGTCGAGAACGGGCGGCCCGCGATGCGCGGATCGAGGCAGGCCGGGCCCATGCCGCGGGCAAGGTCGTGACGGCGGCCGACGTGGTCGCTCTCCTGGAGGCGATCCTTCAGCCCGGCGACCGGGTCTGTCTGGAGGGCGACAACCAGAAGCAGGCGGATTGCCTCGCGCGTGGCTTGAGCCAGTGCGACCCCGCCCGCGTGCACGACCTGCACATGGTCCAGTCCGGCATCGTGCTGCCCGAGCATCTCGACATCTTCGAGCAGGGGATCGCGCGGCGCCTCGACTATTCTTATTCAGGGCCGCAGGGCGCGCGCATCGCCCGCATGCTCTATGGCGGTCAGATCGAGCTCGGGGCGGTGCACACCTATCTCGAGCTGTTCGCCCGCTACTTCGTCGATCTGACCCCGAACGTGGCGCTGATCGCCGGCGTCTCGGCCGACCGGGACGGCAACCTCTATACCGGGCCGAACACCGAGGACACGCCGACGGTGGTGGAGGCGACCGCCTTCAAGAACGGCGTCGTGGTGGCGCAGGTCAACGAGATCGTCGATCGCGTACCCCGCGTCGACATCCCCGGCGACCGGATCGACTTCGTGGTCGAGGCCGACAGGCCGTTCTACGTCGAGCCGCTGTTCACCCGTGATCCGGCGGCGATGACGGAGACGCAGATCCTGATGGCCATGATGGCGATCAAGGGGATCTATGCCGAGTACGGCATCCGCCGGCTCAACCACGGCATCGGCTTCGGCACGGCGGCGATCGAATTGCTGCTGCCGACCTATGCCGAGCGGCTCGGCCTGAAAGGTCAGATCGCCACCCACTGGGCGCTCAACCCGCATCCGACCCTGATCCCGGCGATCGAATCGGGCTGGGTGAAACAGGTTCATTGCTTCGGCTCCGAAGTCGGCATGGACCGCTACATTCGCGAGCGCTCCGACATCTTCTTCACCGGCGCCGACGGTTCGCTCCGCTCGAACCGGGCCTTCTGTCAGACGGCCGGTCTCTACGCCTGCGACCTGTTCATCGGCTCGACCCTGCAGATCGACCTAGTCGGCCATTCCTCGACGGTGACGCAGAACCGCGTGGCGGGCTTTGGCGGCGCGCCGAACATGGGCTCGGACCCGCACGGGCGGCGCCACCCCTCCGACACCTGGATGAAGGCGGGGCGCGAGGCGCAAGTCACCGGCGATCCCGCCCTGATGCGCGGGCGCAAGCTCGTGGTGCAGATCGTCGAAACCTTCGGCGAGGGGTTGGTGCCGGCCTTCGTCGAACGGCTCGACGCGCTCGAACTGGCGCGCAAGATCGGCCTCGAACTCGCGCCGGTGATGGTCTACGCCGACGACGTCACTCACATCGTCACCGAGGAAGGCATCGCCAACCTCCTGCTCTGCCGCACCGCCGACGAGCGCGAGCAGGCGATCCGCGGGGTGGCCGGCTACACCGAGATCGGCCGCGGGCGTGACCGGGCCATGGTCGAGCGTCTGCGCCAGCGCGGCATCGTGCGCCGTCCGGAGGATCTCTGCATCGAACCCCTCGATGCCGACCGCTCCCTGCTCGCGGCGCGGTCGATCAAGGATCTCGTGCACTGGTCCGGCGGGCTCTACGAGCCGCCGGCGAAGTTCCGGAACTGGTGAGGCCGCGATGGAAAAGCTGAGCTTCCGACACACGACGCAGCGGGCCCTGGCCGGCGCGAAGGCCCAGGCCATCACGGGGGTCGTCGCCTCTGGCAACCTCGAAGTGCTGCTGGAACGCGCGCTTGCCCCGACCGAGTGCACCGTCGAGATCGAGACGCCAATCCGCGGCTACGGCGAGGTCTGGGCGGCGGTGGTCGCCGACTTCGTCGCCCGCAGCCAGCCCGGCGGCCTGCGCATCACGATCAATGACGGCGGCGCGCGCCCCGACACCGTGTCCCTACGCCTGCTCCAGGGCGCCCGGCTGATGGAGGTCTGACGATGAGCGAACGGATCATCGACCCAGCGGCCAAGGGCTGGGCGACGAGCTGGTACGAGGCGAGCGCCCGCGCACGGCTCGACGGCCTGCTGGATGCGGGCAGTTTTCGCGAAGTCATCGGCCCCGAGCAGCGCCAGATGAGCCCGCACCTGCCGCTGTTCGACCTGCCGCGCGCCTTCGATGACGGCATGATCGTCGGCTCGGGCCGCCTCGACGGCAAACCCGTCCTCGTCGCCGCGCAGGAGGGCCGCTTCATGGGCGGCGCCTTCGGCGAAGTGCACGGCGCCAAGCTGATCGGCCTGCTGCGCGCCGCCCTGGCGCTGAAGCCGGACGCCGTGCTGATCCTGTTCGATACGGGCGGCGTGCGCCTGCAGGAGGCCAATGCCGGCGAGACCGCCATCGCCGAGGTGATGCGCGCGATCACGAAATTGCGCGCGGCCGGCGTGCCGGTGATCGGACTGATCGGCGGCCGCGCCGGGGCCTATGGCGGCGGCGGCCTGATCGCGGGCACCTGCTCGCGGCTCGTCGTTTCCGAGGGCGGGCGCATCTCGGTCTCGGGGCCGGAGGTGATCGAGACGAATAAGGGGGCGGAGGAATTCGATTCCCGCGACCGTGCCCTCGTCTGGCGCACCATGGGCGGCAAGCACCGCCGCCTCACCGGCGGCGCCGACGCCTATGCCGACGACACCGTCGCGGCCTTCCGCCAAGCGGCCCTGGACCAGATCGGGCGCGCCCCGGCCTTCGACCTCGCCACGCTGGAGGCGGAGCAGGCGCGGTTGGAACAGCGCCTCACGCGCTTCGGCGACTGCCGCGACGGGACCGAGATCTGGGCGCGGCTCGGGGTGAACGATCCGGAGGCGGTGCCGGCCCTGACTACGGCCGCATTCGACACCCTGCTCGCCAGCCTGGGAGAGACGACCCATGACGCTCGCTGAGATCCTGGCCTCGCTGTTTCCGGAGGGTCATTCCGTGACCGTCGCGGACGGACTCGTGAACGGCGAAGGCCCGTTCCGCGGCGGCCGGCTGGCGGTGATCGGCATCGACGGCGACACGGCGCTCGGCGTCGACGGCGCCTGCCGGCTCGCGGGCCACGTCCTCGACGTGGTGCGCCGGGGCGGTGCCACCCCGATCCTCGTGGCGATCGATTCCGACAGCCAGCGCATGAGCCGGCGCGACGAATTGCTCGGCCTCAACGAGTACCTCGCTCACCTCGCCAAGACGCTGCTGCTCGCCGACGCCCACGGCCACCCCACCGTCGGGCTGATCTACGGCCACTCGGCCGCGGGCGCCTTCATCGCCACGGCGCTCGCCACCCGCGTCCTCGTCGGCCTGCCGGGGGCGAACCCGAGCGTGATGGACCTGCCCTCCGTCGCCCGCGTCACCAAGCTGCCGCTCGACCGGCTGGAGGCGATGGCGAAGGACACGCCCGTCTTCGCGCCGGGCCTCGACAACATGGTGCGCACCGGCGCGGTGCAGTCGGTGCTTGACCCCGAGCGGCCGCTGGCAGAGCAGATCGCCTCCGTGATCGACGCGCTGCCCGCCGAGGATACCCGCGACCGGGCCGGGCATGAGCGCGGCGGACGACCGGTGGCCGAGGCGATCGCCGCGCAGGTGGTGCGGGAGGCCGCTTTTGGCTGAGGCGCACCGGCGCCACGACCTCCTCGACGTCGAGCCGGTAGCCTGGGCCGCTGCCGTGACCGCGCGGGCGGATCTCGCAGAGGTGCCGCACGTCGCGGCGTGGGTGGATGACGGCCGGCCGGTCATCCTGCGCCGCTCGCATCCGGGAGAGGATGCGGGCCTCGTGCCGGTCGGCCTGCCCCTGCCGCCCCGCGACGGAAAGCGCCGCATCGGCCTCGCCCTCCCGCCGGACGCGGTCCGGCCACGCGCGCCCGTCCTCCTGTCCGAGGCGCGCGCTGCATGCCCGCCCTCCTGGGCGGCGACGCTCGAAGCGATGATCGCCCTCGGCGAGCGCCATGGCCTCGCGCCGCGTCCCTTCGGAAGCCTGCTCTGGCAGAGCCTGACCGGCCTCCCCTACCTGTCCGAGGGGTCGGACCTCGATCTGCTCTGGCCGGTTCCTGGCGCGGTTCCGCCTCGGCTGATGGAGGGCATCGCCGCGATCGAGGCGCGGGCGCCGATGCGCCTCGATGGTGAGATCCTGCTGTCCGACGGGGGCGGCGTGAACTGGCGCGAACTGCACGGCGCCGGCCCCGGCGGAACGGTGCTGGTCAAGCACTGCGACCGCCTCGCCCTCCGCGAGGCCGCCGCCCTTCTCGCGGGAGATCCCGAATGAGCCCGCTCGCTGCGCTTCGAGCGCTTTCCCCCAGGGATGATCGGGGCCCAGCGGCGGATGCGATCGCGCGGTCCGCGGCGACGGCGTTGCGGCTCGAACTTGAGACCTACCCGAAGCCGGGCCTCGTCAGCCATGTCGATCGCGGCAGCCATGCCGACATGGATGCGGACACCTTCCGGGTGAGCACAGGTGCGATCATGCCCTTCTTCCGCGCCCTCGCACTCGCCGGTGCGGCGGGTGCGTCGATGCCGGCTCTGCGCCGCATCGGCCTTGAGGCCGAGGCGGCGATGCGGGCGGCGACCGGCGGCGTGAACACCCATCGCGGCGCCATCTTCGGGCTCGGCCTGCTCTGCGCCGCGGCCGGCGCCCTGAAGCGCCCGGGGGCCGGAGCGCTCGGCGCCCTCGTCCGGGACCGCTACGGTGCAGCAATCCTCGACGGGCCGGTGCTGCTCCACGCGCCCGGCGCGCGGGCACGCCGCCGCCACGGCGTCGGTGGCGCACCGGCAGAGGCCGCCGCCGGCTTTCCTAGCCTCTACCGGGTCGCCCTGCCCGCCCTGCGCCGCGGCCGGCAGTGCCATCCGGGTGATGCGGAGGCCGCGCGCGTCGAAGCCTGCCTCGCCCTGATCGCGCATGTCGAGGATACGAACCTGCTGCATCGCGGCGGGACGGAGGGCTTTGCCTTCGCGCGTGGCGAGGCCGCGCGGTTCCTCATCGAGGGCGGCGTGGCGCAGCCCCGCTGGCGCGCGCGCGCCGAGGCGCTGCATCGCGCCTTCGTCACCCGTAACCTCAGCCCCGGCGGCGCCGCCGACCTGCTCGCGATGACGCTGTTCGTGGAAAGCGTCGAGGCGTCCGCGTGACGCTCGCGGTGCTCCTTTCCGGGCAGGGCGGCCAGCATCCGGGGATGTTCGACCTCACTGCGGATTGGCCCGCCGCCGCGCCGGTCTTCGCGGCGGCCGAACGCGTCCTCGGACAAGACCCGCGGGCACTCGTCCGCACGCCGGGGGCGGACCTGCATGGCAACCGCACCGGGCAGATCCTCTGCTGCGTCGCCGCGCTGGCGGGCTGGACCCTCGTGCAGGCGGCGTACCCCGCCCGCACGATCGTCGCCGGCTACAGCATCGGCGATCTTGCCGCCTGGGGCTGCGCCGGCCGCTTCGACGCCGAGACGATCCTGCGCCTGGCCGCGACGCGCGCCGAGGCCATGGATGCGGCCGCCGGTGACGGCGCCGGCCTCGCCGGCATCCGCGGGTTGCCGATCGCGGCGATCGAGACCCTGGCGGCGGCGCAGGGCTGCGAACTCGCCATCCGCAACGCCAGCGACAGCGCCGTCATAGGCGGCCCGAGCCCGGCGCTCGAAACACTCTGCGTCGAGGCGCTGGCGGCCGGTGCGCTGCGCGCTGTGGTTCTGCAGGTGCGCACCCCTTCGCATACGCCCCTGCTGCGCGAGGCCAGCCAGCGCTTCGAAGCGGCTCTCGCCGAGGTGCAACCCCTGCGCCCCCCGCCGGGCGCTCCCCGGCTGATCAGCGGTCTGGACGGCGCGCCCGTCTTTGACGTCCGAGCGGGGCTCTCGAAGCTCGCGCGCCAGATCTCGCACACCATCGACTGGGCGGCCTGCCTGGACGCCTGCCGGGAGTACGGCTGCGACACCGTGCTGGAACTCGGCCCCGGCCATGCCCTCGCGACCATGGCCCGTAATGCGCTCCCCGAGGCGCGGGTCCATGCCCTCGAAGAATTCCGCTCGGCCTCCGGCGTCATTGAATGGATCGGGGGACGATGAGCGCGATGCGATCCGCGGGCGCGTTGTGTCTCCCTCCAGGGTCGTCCTTCGCCGGTCGGGCCCTCTGACGCGTTAGGCTTGGCGGCTTTGAAGCGCGTGGTCGTTCACCGCTTGGGCGGGCTGAACGCCTGAGCGGATCAGTCGATCATCCGGCGCAGCACGCCGTCCGGCCCGATCGGCATGGCGGCCATCGGCAGGGGTGCCGGCACCGGGCGGATCGGCATCATCGCCCGGAATTGCTGGCGGAAATCCTCGGCGATGCGGTCGGCCTCGACGGTGCCGCGGATCACCTTCGGCCGGATGAACACGATCAACTCCGTGCGCACGCGCCCGTCGATGCGGTTGCGGAAGGCGGGTCCGACGATCGGCAAATCGCCCAGGAGGGGCACGCTCTCGTTGGTGATCTGTGCCTTCTCCTGCACCATGCCGCCGATGGCGAGGCTGTGGCCGTCATTCACCGCCACGCTGGTCGCGACCCGGCGCTGACGGATGGTCGGCGAGTTGATCTCCGAGGTCGTGGTCTTCACGACGTCGCTGACCTCCTGGTTGATGTCGAGCACCACGAGGCCGTTCTTGTTCACCCGCGGCGTCACCGACAGGATCACGCCGGTATCTTTCATCTCGATCTGGTTGAGGATCGGCGCACCCGCCGCGAACGCGCTCTGGCCGCTCTGACGCACGATCGGCACCTGATCGCCGACTTGGAGCTTGGCGGTGCGGTTGTCGAGCACGGTGATGTTGGGCGAGGAGATGACGTTGACACGCGTCACGCCCTGCAGGGCGTTGAGCACGACGTTGAAGTCGGAGGCGTTGAGCAGGTAGTTGAAGCCCGGCACGCCCCGCGCGGCGGCCTTGATCAGCGCATCCGTGCCGCTCGTACCCTGGGCGACGCTGCGGTTGGTGTCCGCCTGGGCCAGGTTGAAGCGCGAACCGCTGTTCTTGAGGAACCACTGCGCGCCGAACTGAAGCTCGTTGTTGAGCGTCACCTCCGCGATTACGGTCTCGAGCAGAACCTGCGTCGGCATCGCGTCGAGCCGGCCGAGGATGCGCAGGATCTTGTCGTACTGGTTGCGGGTAGCCGAGATCACGAGGCTGCTGTTGGCCTCGTCGGCGACGACGCCGATGGCGTCGCGGCGGGCGCCGTAGGCCCCGCCGTACCCCCGCCATGCCCGTCTCGGCACCGTAGCCGCCACCGTAGGCGGCCGGCGCGGCGCCGTACGCTGCGGGCAGGCCCCCGGTTCCGTCCATGCCGCCCATGGGGGACATGCCCCCCGCGGATCCTATGCCGGGCATGGACCCGGTGCTTCCGTAGGCGCCCGTGCCACCGGCACCGCCCGTCGCGGCGTCAGTTCCGTAGCCGGCACCGTACGGGGCACCTGCGCCGGACTGTCCCGCCGAGCCGCTCAAGCCGCCATATCCCGAGCCGCCGGGGCCGCCATATCCGACTGCGAGTCCGCCCGGCATCGCGCCCGCACCCTGGGCGAAGCCGCCGCCCAGGCCGGCCTGCGCGGCGCCGGAGCCCGACGAGACGTTCACGGGGGCGCCTGTTTCCGCGGCGACCACACCCTGGAGCACCGCTGCGAGTTCCCGGGCCGAGCGATTCTGGATGCGGTAGACGAAGAGCTGGCGCTCGCGCTCGGCCGCGAGCACCTCCATCTGCTCCAGCATCACGCGGGCGCGGTCGAGATAGACGGCGCGCGAGCTCACCACGAGGATGGCGCTCAGCGCCTCGTTGGGGATGAAGCGGATCACGTCCCCGGTGCCAGCGGCCTCGCCCCCGAACATCTGCGTCATGTCGCGGGCGAGCGTGACGGGGCTGGCGCTGCGCACCGGCAGCATCGCCGTGGACATGCCGCGCATCCAATCGACGTCGAACATCTCGATGGTCTGGCGCAGGGCGCGGATCTGGGTCGCGTCGCCGTTGAGGATCAGGAGATTGCGCGCCCGGTCGGCCCGAAGCACCACGTCGCGGGGTGCGACCGATGTCAGGATCGCCTGCATTTCGACCGCCGAGACCCAGCGCAGGGGCACGGCGACGGCGCCGGCTTCCGCGGCCGGGCCGCGCACCGCGCGCACGGCGTTCGGGTCGGTGGCGGCGGGGGCGATCTGGGCGATGCGTCCGCGGCGGCGCAGCACGAGCCCGCGGCTCGCCAGCGCCGCCTCGAACATCTGCAGCAGCGCCTCGCGGGTGACCGCACCGCCGGTCTGGAGCGTGACGGTGCCGGTGGCCTGCGGATCGAGGGTGTAGCCGAGGCCCAGCGTGTCGGCGAGCACCGCCTTGGCGGCATTCGGCAGAGGGGCCTCCACGAGGTTGAGGCTGACGAGGCCGCCCGGAAGCGCCTGCGCCGCGGGAGCCTCCCCGGCGATGAACCGGTCGTTCCCGCGAAGGATGAATCCACCCGAGGGCCGCGGGCCGTAGCCGGGCCCCGACAACGGCTCGGCGGCGAAGGCTGCGCCGGATGGGCCGAGAGCCAGCCCGAATGTCAGCGCGAGGACATGTGCACGAATCGCCATGCCTCCGCTCGACCTCGATGCCGCTGGTTGCTGGTGGCGGTGACGCTAGCTACTTATGGTTAACGACCGATTGACATTTGATAAGTTTGGCTCAAGGCCGGATCAGCGCGGCGGCGAGCGGCCCGCTTCGTGGATGAGGCCGAGTTCGGTGAGCAGCACGGGCAGCGGTCGGCGGCCGGGGCGATCGAGAGCGGCCAGCGCGCGCTCGCGGCCGGCGGCGTCGAGAACCTCCGACGCGGCGAGCGTTTCGACGAAGGCCTCCGCAGCGCCGCACCCGTGCCGGTCCCGTCCGCGCCGGTCCTGCAGGATCCGCCGCCGACGGCTCTTCGATCCCCAGACGCTCAACATTGTCCGGCCTCCAAGGCAGGTCTTTCGTAATCGCCTTGTCCGCGCAGGCGGGCTGCTCCAATCCACGGCGCCAGAATCGCACCGCGTAAACAGTCGTCGGCGGCGCGGGCCGGCGCATTAAGCTGACATAAACGCCGCCACGCTTAACAACTCCTCTCCGGCGCCCGCGCCGTTCAGGGAGCGCTGCCCCCGTGAGTGCCACCGAAACCGCCGCGTCCGGGCGCGCGCTTTCCTCGCTGCGGGCAAGCGGTCGGGCGGCCCTGCGGGACGGTCTCGATACGGCAGCCCATTGGCTCGGCCTGAGTGACACGCGGCGCGACCGCGCTCCTGCTGTCTTGACGATCCGCCTCGGGGCGCCCGCGGAAACCGGGCTGATCCTGATCGACCGCCGTGCCGGGGAGGCCCGCTCCCACCGGCTCGATCCGGCGGCCGACGACTTCGGTGAACGGCTGGCGGCGATCCGCGGCGGACAGGCCGGTGTGAGGGCCAAGATCCTCGTCGATCCGGCCTATTGTTTCGTGCGCACCCTGAACCTTCCGAGCGCCGTGCTGCCGCGGATGCGCGCGGTGCTGGCGCAGGAATTGGAGGCGGCGACACCGTTCCGGGCGGAGAGCGTGCACAGCGATTGGTACGTCGAGGGCGAGGATGCGCAGGCGCGCACGATCCGCGTGCGCCACGTCGTGCTCAAGCGGACGCGGCTCGATCCGCTCCTCGCCGCCCTCGCGCAGGCCGGCATCGCCGCTGGTCCGGTGACGGTTGGTAGGGACGAGGCGCGAAGCCTGCCGCTCGATCTTCTCACCGGGGGACACCGGGCCCTCCAGAGTTTCACGGGCGGCGGACGTGGAGGCGACCTCGCGCTGATCGCCGGCGCGCTCCTGCTCCTGCTCGGCGCCTTCTGGGGCTTTCGCCGGCATCAGGAGGCAACGCTCGCCGCCCTGGACGCCGCCTTCGCCGCGGCGCGGCGGGCGTCCGGTCCGGCGGTCCAGGCGCCCCTCCGGGCGGGGGCCGCCGCGATCCTGTCCGGACGCGCGCCGCCGGTCGTCGAGGCCTGGGACGCGGTGGCGCAAGCGCTTCCCGACACGGTCGCGGCGGCATCGCTGCGCCTCGACGCGGAGGGCGCCTACCTCACCCTGACGGCCTCGGACGAGGCCACGCCGCTTGCCGCGCTGGCGCATCTGCCGGGCTTCGCGGCGCCGACGTTGCGCTTGTCCCAACCCGATGCGGGTGGACGGTTGCGGCTCCTCGTCGAGCTGCCCCGCGCCGGCCGAGGAACCCGGCCGTGAGGATGCCGCTCGTGGAGGGCCAAGCCCGGCCGATCCTGTTCGGCGTGCTCGCTGTCGGCCTGATCCTCGCGCTCGTCGCCGGCCCGATCGGCGAGGCGGTCGAGGCGGCCGCGCAGATCGAGGTAGGCCGCGAGCGGCTCGACCGCGCCCGCGCCGCCGCGTCGCGTCCGCCGCTGCCGATACCGCTTGCCGGTTCAAGCGGAGAGGAACTGCTTGCGATCTTCCGCCAGCGCCTCGAGAGCCTGGCCGGCGCACGGGCGGCGGTGGTCGAGCGCGACGACATCGAAGCCGATCCCGACCGCCCCACCCTTCCGCGCCTGCGCGCCTCCGTCCGGGGCACGGCGGAGGGGCTGCACGGGCTGCTGCACGCGCTCGAGACGGAATCGCCGCTCGTCGCTGTCGAAGAGGCCGAACTCGGCATCGAGCGCGCGGCGGATCGCGAGACCGGCCGGCTAACGGTGATGCGGGCGACCCTGACCGCCCGCGGCGTCCTGATCCCGCCACCGGCGCCGGGAGCGACGCCGTGACGGGTGTCCGACGTGCCCTCGGCGCGACCCGCCCGCTGCCGCGTGCGGTCTTCGGGCTCGCCTGTGCCGCGGCGTTGGCTGCCTCCGCTTGGCCGATCGGGGTTGAGCCGGCGCCGGAGGCCCCCGCACGGCCTTTCGACTCGCAACCCGGCGCCGCTTCGAGCGGCGCGGCGTTGCGCCGGCCCCTGTTCGATCCCGGCCGACGCGACTGGACCGCGCGAGGAAGCCGGGCCGCGATCCTCGAAGGCGAGCCGCGCCGCCCGGTGTTGACGGTGCGCGGAATCGTCGTCGATGGCGGCAAGGCCCGTGTGCTGATCGACGACGGGAGCGGTGACGAGCGCTGGCTCGGCCGCGGCGAGGGACGGGACAACTGGCGCATCACCGGCATCGCCCCCGACAGCGTCACGCTCGATCAGAACGGCCGCCCGTTCACCGCCGCGTTCATGGGCCAACCGGTCACGCTGCGACCGCTACCGCTGGAGCCGGCGCTTCGGAACTGAGGCGAGGTTACAGAGAACGGGTGACGGCGCGATCCTCATCGGCTCAAGCATCTGAGTTCCGAAGGGCAGCCCAGAGAACCAAAAAGCCCCGGACGATTGTCCAGGGCTCGGCGTCTCGGTATTCTATTTGAAGGTAATTTGGTAGCGAGGAAGGGATTTGAACCCCCGACACAAGGATTATGATGCACTGGTTATCCTTGCGTTCCTAGGTTCTTAGCCCTCGGCATAGCGTCAAACCTGCTACTACGGATCAATGTCTTAGGCCCCGTTTGTCAAACCGGACAGAGGCGAGAGTGAGTGCCGTTTTATCTGGGCAAGCGCAACCTGAGGCTGCTTGGCGCGACGACTTCCACGCCCGCAAGGCCGAGCGGCGCCAGCATTTCGAGCGGTACGTGAAGGGCTGGAAGCTCCAAACCTGCACGGCCTGCTCCGGCTTGGGTCTCTACGACCACAACAGGTCGCCTCGGTGCGGGTGCTGCAATGGCACCGGTAAGATGCGTGTCGCTCCTTCCACCGCCCTACCCCGCACGGAAGGAGCCTGAGGGGTAGCCCAACGTCCCATCTGCGGCGAGACCCCGCCCGAGCCGCTTTGGATGTGCGTGCCGAGGCTGCTGGGCACGGCCGAGATCAACAAGCGCTGCGACTACAGCCAGGAAGGCGAGGCGCGGATGGCCGACGCGCTCAACGCGACAGATCCTGCCGCCCAAGACCTCGCCCTCTCTCTCGACGGGAGAGAAGAGTAGCCATGGCGCGAGTCGGGATCACCAAGACTATGCAGGGGCTCATCCGCCTCGCCCGCGGTGACGCCTTTATCGTCATGGCAGCGATCCACGAGGCGGCAGTCGGCAAGGACAGAGCCGACCTCGGTGACGTGTTGCAGATCGTCATTCGGAAGTGCGGGGGCAGGTTGCCGTTGCCTTCCCCTTCCCCGCCCGCCGCTGAAGGGGGAACAGAATGAGCGATGATCTTGGTGACGGCGCGGGATCGTGCCATCCTCGCCAAATGGACAGACTGAACAACGTTGCCGCCGGCATCCACATTGTTCGCGTCTACATGGACAGCGGCGTCGGCGGGATACCCACCGTGCAGCTTTGGGTGGCCGCTGTGCCTCGTGACCTAGCCGAGGAGGCCGTGCAAAAGGCGATTCCGGCTGGTTGGCGGGCGGAGTTGACCAGGGACACCCTGACTAAAGAGACCGTCGCCCGCATGAACATCCGTGCTGGAGAGGTTCGGCAACTCGCCACCTAATTGGCCTCGCAGTGCCGTCCTCCTCGCGATAATTTGCCGGGAGATTAGAGACCGCACGGTCGCCGAGGGCGAGACCACGACGTCGCTGTCCGGCGTGGCGCTTGGGTGCTGACGATGGCGCGCGCCCAGTCCAGGCGATAGGGTCCACGCATGGCTGATCCTAAACCCACCGTCGGCGAACTGTTCAAGGCCAAGGTCGTCACCCATGACGATTTGAACGCGCTGGTCGATGCTGTGCTCGGCGGCCGGATGGAGGAGCGGGCGGAACTCGGCGAGGGCTACACGGTCGACGTGGCGGCCGCCATCAAGGCAAACGCCTTCGCTACCGCTGTTCTGCGCGACAAGACGAGCTCGACTGGCGCTAGGCGCATGGCCGCGCGCACGGCAATCCTGCTGGCCCGCGCGCAGAAGGCCTGACCATGCGCACCATCATCGAGATCGACAACGGTAGCGCAGCAGCCATCAGCAGCGGCGGGAAGGATCTGGCCGACTTGCTGGCCCGCGCGCTCATGACCGGGAGCGATGCGTCTTGGGATAAGCTGCGGCCCTACGGGATCCAGCGCCTTGTCGAGCGTCACCCAACGGAGCCAACGAAGGTCGTCGTTGGCGAGTGCACGATCGCGGTCCGGTAGGCCGATGGCCGAGGCCACCGAACTCGCCGCCGCCGAGATGCGGGGCCTTCTCGGCTTCGCCCATGGGCTAGGCCTGGATAAGGAGACCGTCCGGAAGATCTACGAGGCCGTCGGGCAGGAAGCCGTAGCGGCCGGCGTTGATGATGACGAGCGCATGGCTGAAATCCGGAAGCGGATGCTCCTGGCGGTTACTTGATACGAGACGTCGCCGAGCATGACCGGCGGAAGCCCTACAAGAGCGGGTTCAGGTACTGTCGCCCGGCTGGTTGCTGGAGAAAAAATCATCCCGTAGGAGTTGCTGAGGCATCCCGGCTGGCTGGGCCACAAGCCTACTATGCCGTTCTTACATACAGGGCCTAAGCCGTGGATACTCCGAGCGCCGAGCCGAAGCGTGCGACCGAGCAAGACCGTCTCGTCGGAGAGCGCATCAAGGTGCTGCGCAAGTCCAAGGGGATCTCACAGACCGCACTCGGCAGCGCCCTCGGCGTGACGTTCCAACAGATCCAAAAATACGAGAATGGCGCCAACCGCGTCGGCGCCGGTCGCCTGAGCGACATCGCTCGGGTACTTGGAGCGTCGGTTTCCCTTTTCTTTGAGGAAGGAGATGACGCCGCTGCGCAGGAAAAGGCAGAGGTTTTCGATTTGCTGCGCGCCCCGGGCGCCGTCGATCTGCTGAACGCCTTCATTACGATCGAGGATGACCGGCTACGCCGTGAGGTGCTGGCCATCGTTCGCAGCGCAGTTCGCATGGAGCAGGATCAGGGCGCCTGAGCTAGTGGAGCCACGAGTGCCCGGCCCTGGCGAACGCCGAGAGGACGGAGATCCCCCTCAGCTCGGGTCACCACGCCATGCGAGGCGAACTGGGACGACCGCATGGCCGAGGTGCGGAAGCGGATGCTCGCGGCGGCGCGTGGGGCCTGTAACGAAAATCCCCGCCGCGGCGAGCCGGGCGGGGCAAGGTGGTCGTGTTCAGGAAAGAACGGCCGCAGCCTATGGTACAACCTGCGGCAAAGCCAGTCCTGGGCCGCGGACATAAAGAGCCCCGCGCGGCAGGTGCCGGCGGGGATGGGTATTGATCGGCAATGGTGGGTAATGGCGTCAGCTCGGCGCCACCGCTCCGAACGGAAGCGCCCCCGTTCGCCACCAATCCCCGATGTAGGGCCGTGTGTGATTGAGCGCCGAGCTGATATCCGCCGAGGGCAGGTAGCAAGCATTCACTCAAGATGCCGCAACGGGCTGCTCCTCCGCTGACAGCAGACCTGCGCCGATCGAAGATCATGAGGCGACTTCTACCCCGCCTGCGTCGAGGCAGGGTCCCGTTCGATCAAGTCTTTCTGACGTAATCTGGGTTAACTGGGCCGCTTGCGCCGGTTGGCGTCGAATGATGGGTGGCCATGTCCTCTTCTGTCATAGCAGGATTGCACGGACCCGCAGTCCGGCCGGTGGGAACCGACAGCCCCACCGCGAACGGGAAGCCGCTCCCTGTTGCCTTGAGCCGTCCTGGGGTTGGTCCGGCGGTTTACGCCACCCTTGTCGAACTCGGTGCAGATCCGGAGGGCCTCATTGCCGAGTTGGGTCTCGATCCCGGGCTCTTCGACGGCGGCAAGCTAGTCCCCTATGCCGCCCTCGGCCGCCTGATCACCCTCGGGGCCGAGCGGACGAACTGCCCTCATCTTGGGCTCCTCGTCGGCCAGCGCGGCACCCTGGCGTCGCTGGGGCCGATCAGCGTGTTGATGCGCCACTCGGACAGCATCGGCGACGCCTTGCGGGCGCTCGTGGCGCACTCGGGCACGCAGAACTGGGGCGCGGTGGTCGGGCTCGGCATCCATAGCGGCGTCGCCGTCCTCAGCTACGCCCCTTATGGTCCGGAAGCCGAGTGCACGGGCATCCAGTCGGAGCGAGCCCTCGCCACCATGACCAACGTCCTTCGGGCGCTGTGCGGGGCTGATGGGGCGCTGCAGGAGGTTCTGCTGCCGCGCGTCAAGCCACGCGACGCCCTTCCCTATGACCGCTTCTTCCGTGCGCCCGTCCGGTTCGATCAGGAAGTGGCCGCCTTGGTGTTCTCGGCCGAAGTTCTTACGCAGCCCATCGCTGGTGCAGACCCGACTGTCCGCCAGCTGGTAGACGGCCGCATCCGCCGACTTGAGGCCCAACGGTCATCCAGTTTGACGGAGGAGCTGCGTCGATACCTCCGGATCCAAATGACCCGGCAGCTCTGCACGACGGAGCGCGTGGCGCGTATGTGGCGAGTCAACCGCCGCACCTTGAGCCGACATTTGCGGGCCGAGGGCACGACCTTCAGGCAGCTTGCCAACGAGGCACTGTTCCAGGTGGCCAAGCAACTGTTGGCCGACACGTGCATGAGCCTGACGGCAATCTCGGCCACCCTGAACTTCTCCGAGCCGGCCGCTTTCACGCATGCCTTCCGGCGCTGGTCGGGCATGACGCCAAGTGCGTGGCGGCTGGAGAACCGAGCGTCTTAAATGCCTCGGTCCCAGAACCCTCAGCATCCATCGAAACAGCCAAGCCCCACATCATCGCGGTTAAAGCCCCTCCAGCGGTCAGCCGCGCTCCTCAGTTTGCGCCGCTGCTTCTGAGCCCCCGACGACAGCTCTCATTGAACCAATGATTTCGGCCCGCGTCGCCAGAACTCTTTCTCGATCCAAGTTATTTCCCTCGTAAATCCAAGTCATTAAGGTAATTCATTTCGCCCATCTTAACTCGAGACACGATGAATATAGTCCTTTCAGTACTCGGAACTTACGGCGACGTCTTGCCGTTTCTCGCTATAGGGCGTCAGCTGGCGCAGCGCGGGCATGATGTGTCGCTGTATGCACCCGAGCCATTTCGACAGCCGGCTCTGCGATCCGGCCTAGGTTTCGATGCCATGTGCACCGAGGCTGAGTATGACGAAGCACTCAGCTCCCCCAATCTCTGGCATCCGCGGCGCGGTCTAGCCCCCTTATTCGATATGATGGCCTCGCTGGCGGGGAGAACCATGCAATGGCTGCTAGACAGAACTAGCGAAAACTCGTGCCTTGTCATTGCTTCGCCCAACGCGTTTGGCGCACGTCTTGCTCAAGACAAGGGTGGGGTTCCGGTTATCACTATCCATGTCACCCCTTTTTTGATCGAAAGCCGAAACGCAGCGCCTTGGCTACCGGGAGTGCCGTTGCAGGGCTTGATGCCCTCGCGCCTGCGGCATTGGCTTGGTCGCGGGGCAGATCGCGTTCTGATTGATCCGGTCAGCCTTCCTCCGCTCAACGACTTGCGCGTCAGCCTCGGCCTGTCTCCCGTCAAGCGGCTACGATACTGGTGGAACAGCCCGTTGCGGATAATCCTCATGTGTCCACCCTGGTACGTGCCACCGCAGCCCGATTGGCCGAGGCAGCTGATCCAAGTGGGCTTCCCAATGGCCGACCGCCTCGGCGATGTCGGCGAACTCACGCCTACGCTCGAAGCCTATCTCGACGCCGGGCCAGCGCCGCTGGTTTTCACGTACGGATCGGGGATGCGCCAGGGTGCGCAGTTCTTCAGAGTCGCCGTGGAGATCTGCAGGCGAATGCGCCGACGGGGTATCCTGCTCGCTCACGAAGCGGAACAGGTGCCGGACTCGTTTCCTGCAGACGTAATCCACGTCCGCTACGCGCCGCTCAGCCTGCTACTGCCTCGCAGCGCTGCCTTGATCCATCACGGCGGCATCGGAACCGTCGCGCAAGCGCTAGCCGCAGGCGTGCCGCAGATGGTGGTGCCGGTCGCCTTCAATCACTTCGATGACGCCCAACGCCTATCTCGCCTAGGCCTCGGCGCTGTGCTTCGGCGGCAAGCCTTTCGCCCGCGCCATGCCTGCCGTGAGATCGAGAGGATGCTCGCCTCTCCAGTTATGATCGATGCCCGCACCATCGCCCGAAGGCGTATGACAGCGGATGATGGCGTTGCATCAGCCTGCGACGAAATTGAGCGTGTGGCCGGGACGCTGTGACAGTCCGCTCGGGCTGCGAGGGCAGGCTTTTAGGTCCCAGGCTTCAGTGGCCCGCGCTCGACCCACGGCGCCCGCACCACCTCCTCCGGCGTCTCTCGTGCGAACGTCGTCAGCGGCCCGATGGTGATCTCGGATCGCGCTTGCGGCCGAAATTGTCTGCTTCCTGGCGGCGACTGCGTTTTGACGCTGACGCTCACCTCGCGCGGGGCGCGGCCGCGCCTGGGGTACTTTCGACCTCGCGAACGTGAGAAGCCGCTGTGATTGAGCTGCGCGGGGTTCACGGGCAGCGTTCGCTGACAAGGCAACCCGCATCATCAATGATGCCCTGCCAAGCCGCCTTGCGGGTCCGAATTGTAACGCGCCAATACCCCTCATCAGTGCCCTGCCCAGCCTCGATGCGGCTGGTGACGAGCCCAAGACGCATCTCGTGCCGGAGGTGCGCGGCATTGATCCCGAGCTTGGAAGCAAGCTGCTCCGGATCAATCACCCAGCCGCCGCTCGTGTCGCGCTCGAAGTGCATGACTTGATTCCCCTTCCAGCTCGGAAGCGGCGGAGGTTCAAGTCGTCGGGAGGCCCACTCCGCTGCAGCCCGCTCGGCTTGGACAGCTGCCTAGAGATCTCCGCTCTGCGTGCCATCGCCGTTGAGCGGAAGGTCATTGCCCTTCCGATATCGTTCGATGCCTCTCCAACGACTCGGCGGGGCTTCCTCCTGCGTCTTCGCTGGTGGCACAACCGAACCGGTCGTCAGGTCGTTGTCGGGGGCGACACCGTGCTGTCGCTCTCTCAACGAGTTGGAGAGCCCGTTCCGGCCCTCAAAGCCACCCGGATCCATTACAGGCGGGCGTCCTGCCGGGGCAGGAAGGCTCTGTGCGATCGCGGCGGGTGACAATAGGCCTAGGACTAAAGCCGGGACGGCGTAAGCGATGTGGATGTTCATGGCGGCGTCCGATCAAATCGATACGGTCTCCGTCAAATAATTGCGGATCACTGCCGCAAATATCCGGGGCCAGTCATAACACGAAAATGGCTGCCTCTGAAAATCGTTCGCGGCAAGCCGCTAACCCGTCGTGCATCGGGTTGCGAACCGGATCGAATAACGCCTTCACCGGCCGTGTCACTCTCGGCGCCCAGCAACTCATGGAGGCACGGGGAAAGGTCCGGAAGGCGTTTCCTTGCGACGGCTGCTTGAGCTGCAAGGGATGTCCGGTTCTGGGGTGCGAGTGCGGAAAGCAGGCCGGCGGCTGTCGGCCAGGCTCGGTCGTTCCGGTCAAACAGACTGCCGGTAAGCAGACCTTCTGAACGCCCGAGAAGGGTCGGAAGCGGCTCCCCTGCGATCAGATGCCAAGCGTCAGGTCTGAATCACCAGCATAGCCGCCGGGGTGACCGCGACGAAGCGGGGCGTCACGACCGATCCCGATCATGATGCGCCCTGTTCTCGATCGCCTGCTCACGCTCGATCAGGCCGAGGAGTTCGGTCTGCCGCTTCGTCTCCTCGCGGATGACGCGGACGCACTCCGCGATCCGGCCGGTGTCCTCGGTCTGACGGCGGGCGAGGTCGCGAAGTTCGCGCATCAGATCGACCGCCTCGCGGGGCCCTTGGAGGAAGGGCGCTGGCACGTCGGCGATGCCGACCGGGGCCGGCGGCGGCAGGTGGTCGCGATCGCCTTTCGCCCGCGTCACCATCCAGCCGATCAGCATCATGGTGCAGCCGCCGACGAAGATCTGGAGGAACTGCTGGGTCGCGATCACGTCCTTGAGAAAGGTGAGCCAATCCATCAGCCCCGAACCTCCTCAAGTGCCGCCAGAGCCTTGCCGATCCGGCTCTTGCGCGACACGCCGTCCAGCACGGCGATGTAGACGGAGATGGCTTCGAACCCAGCCAGCGTCCCGAACACGGGGATGACGAAGCTCGGGGCGTGCGCCACCGTGAAGGCATCATAGACCAGGGCGGTCGCGAATTGGCCCATGATGGCGCAGCCGACGGCCGCACCGGCGGCCCGCGCGTAGGCGCCCTTCGGCCCGATGCGGACGTTGTTGATGTAGCCGTTCAGGAACAGCGCCATGATGCGCACGCTCCCGACGCAGCCGAAGATGAGCGCCATGTTCGGTTCGCTGAAGCCCATGTTGGCAATCGGCTTCAGCGCGTTGCGCTCCATCGTGTCGCCGGGCATGGCGAGGGTGAAGGCGATCAACACCATCATCGTCGCCATGCACCACTCGAACAGGCGATAGGTGCTGTAGGGGCCAGCGGAGTGCATGGGCAGGAGCGGCCGGCGCGCTCCCCCGTTCGAGCCGGGCATGCGCCCCTCCTGCCTATCGCCGGGTCATCTCGTCCATGCGGCGCAACTCGTCGGCGTCGACCGGCTGGACCTTGCCGCTGCGCGAGGCGTGAGCCAGGGACGGCGAGGCCTGGATCATGCCGACATCGGACAGCTTCGCAGCCTGCGCGACGATGCCCGCCGGCTGGCGGATCCAGATGCCGTAGACCGCCGCCACGATGGCAGCGACACCGCCGACCACGGCCGTCACGAGCGTGGCATCACTCGCAAAGTCGACCTGCTCCTGAGTGAGCCAGCCGCGGGCGACCGCGAAGCCGCCGAAGAAGACAATGGCGAGGCGCAGCGCGCTCGCGATCTGAGCTGCGTTCATGGTGTCCCTCGATGTCAGGAGGATGCGCGGCGGGCCCGGCCGGCTCGGGTCTCGATCGAGTTAGGCCGCAAGCGCAGCTTGAGGCGCTCTAGTCGCATTCCATGGTTTGCCGTCGTTGCGCCGTGGTCACCACCCGATACTCACGGCAGACGGCCGGCGGGTCGGCACTGGGCCCCCCTTCAGCGCCGACCCGCTGCTCTATGCCTCGCTCACGCCCGAGCGCGCCCCGGCGATCGACGTCGGGTTCACGATACCCACCGGAGCAGCGCTGCCAGCCAACTGTTGAGGATGCCGGCCTTGGGGCTGCTCTCAGCCACGGGGGCCACAGGGATAGGAGCAGGCAGGACCGCAGGCAGCGGCGCTGGCTCAGGCGCCATGAACGACGGCACCTTCATCGGGGCCTTGTCGCTGCGCCGGGCCTTCGGCAGTGCCTTGGCGTAGGGCGTGCGGAACTGGTCGTACTCGCCCTGCCGGCGCGAGATGATCGCGGCGGGCTTGTTCCACATCAGGATCGCCTCAGCCGCGCCAGCGATGTCGCCAGCCTTCACCCGCTTGGCGACGGTGGAGCCTGCGAAGGCGCCGGGGCCGATGTTGAAGCACAGCGACACCAGCGCATCGAACTGGTGCTGCTCCAGCCTCACGCCCAGCGCGCTCACCGGCTTGGCGTATGCCTTCACGGCTTCGGTAAAGAGCGCGTCGCTGGTGGCGGCCGTGATCGTCAGCCCCTGCTTGACGGTGATGAGCCCCGAGGCCGTCGTGATCCCGACGCCGATCGTCCAGACGCCTACGCTGTCCTTGTAGGCGGTCAGCGCCTCGCCTTCGCGCGACTTGAGAGCCGCGCGCCCAATGGGCGACAGGTCCATGGTGTTCTCCGATGTGAAGGGGGCGTCTCAGGCTCGGGCCGGGTGGCGCTGCGAGCGCGTTAATGATGGACGTCTTTTCCGCGTGTCCCTTACTGACCGCCGTGCTTTGTCGCCTCCGATGCAACGCAAAGGAGTTGACGATGCAGTGGTTCAAGCGCGAGCAGCGCGACCAGCGAGATGTCGCCTTCTGGCTCCGGTTTGTCGGCTACGGTGTGATCTGTTGCCTGCTGATCTTCGGGGGCCTGTATTTCGCAGGCTTGGCGTGGGAGGCGATCGCCAAAGCCGCACGGTAGTTGCGGTCGAGTCAGGCGGCCTCGAGGTTCGCCGTCTGAACCGGGAACTGGATCGTCATGCCAGAGGCGTTCACGCCCATCAGGGTCGTGAGCGGCGAGAACTCAGGATCACACAGCATCACCGTGCCGACGTCACCAGTCATGAACTCGGGCGGTATGCCGTCGCGGCGGGTGATCCGGACGCGGTCGCCGAACTTGAACGGCGCGGCCTCCATCCGCCGCAAGAATTCGGCGTGGACGTGATCGGCGATGTCGGCTGCCGTCTCCAGGGTCTTCGTTTCCGTCGTTGTGACGGTCTTGGTCAGGGTCAGCATGGATGGCTCCTCACAGGGCGGCGGCGCGGGACCACAGCGCATCGAGCGCTGCGGCGTCGTAGGGTTTGCCGGTGGCAGGGTTGATCAGCAGGCCGCCGAGCTGATCGGTCAGCGGGTGGCTACGCTCGAAGGTCGTTGCACCGGCCAGCATCATGCGCGCGCCGAAACGCCGCCCATCCGCCTCCGGGATCTTCGTCAGCGCGGCTTCCATGGCCGCGGGCAGGTCGCCCCGCGCGGCCCAAGCCAGCGCCTCGGCCTCGGTGATGGTGCCGGCGAGCGCCAGCGCCTGGGCGAACTGGCGGTCCGAGATGGCGTTGGCTGGCGCCGTCCAGAGCGGGCGAGCGTCGGCCGGCTCGATCGTCCAGCCCTCCGGCAGGGCCGGCGCCGGGCGTTCCGCCCCGACCGTGTAGTGCGCGACCTTCCGGCCGCCGTCGTCCAGTATCTGCATGAAGGTCATGGCTAATCGATCGCCTCAAAGACCATGGAGAACAGAACAGCGTTTGTCGGAGCCGCGCCGGCGCTCGACACGATCTTGAGGCACCAGCGGTCGTCGGCCTCAAACGGCACGCTATTGACGAGATCGGCCCCAGAATTTGAGCCCGTGCCCGTAATCGTGCAGCTCAACACTGTGTCGGAAAACAGCTTTTGCAGCGTGATCGTCCAGCTTTCGCCGGCACCCGGCGGGCCGGGCGTCGCCACGCGGAGCTTACTGAAACGCCCTCGGCGCCCCGCCGGCTGGTAGCAGAGGCTCCAGGTCGTCTGCACACTGCCGGCGGTGAAATAACGGGTCACGCCAGCGGGAATGCCGGTCGTGCCCGCGCTGCCGGAGAACACAAGCGGCGTGATGAGCGGATAGCCGTTCCGCCGCTGATAGTGCCGCACCGTCCAGTTGCCGGCAGAGTCGGAGGTCGCAAGCGCCGTGTCGCCCGCCGCCGTCACGATATTGGCGGCGGTGGGTAGGATCAGGGTCGTTCCGTTGTGCGCGAGCGTGCAAGCGCCCGTAAACCGCAACAGGCGCGTGAGGTTCTTCCCCGGCCCGAAAGACTGGATTGTTGCCGCGCCGGAGATGATAGCGCGCGCCGCCGGCACCTGCCCGAGATCGAGGGTCGCCGCCGAGGCCAGCGTCATTTCATTTTGCCGGAAATCCACCGTGCCGGCCGACAGGTCGAAAAGAGCCGCCTCGATCGGCGTTGCGCCGTCAGGAAACGCCCGAACCGCCAACACCTCCGTGCTGACCTGCGCGCCACCCGGCGGTGTGTAGATGTGCGGGCGGTGCACGACATCGGCCCACGTGCGGCCGGCCGTCGCGAAGCCGATGCGGCTCAGAGCCGTTGGCGCCACCTTGTCGAGGACAAGTTGGCGGGCGCCGGCAAACAGGTTCGTCGCCGGGCCGATAAGGTTGCTCAGCGCCTGCAACAGCTTCAGGCTCACCGCCGCCGCAAAGCTGGAATCGGTACCGTTGAAGCCGCGCGTGTCGATCAGGAAGGGCACGCTGTTGTACGCGGTCGGGATGCTGCCCGCGGTGGTGATCGTGCCGCCGTTCGTGCCGTTCGGGACCACCGTGTTGATGATCCAGGCGTCTCCCACAGCCCGCTCGCGAGAGCCGAAGTTGATCGTCATGCCCTGCTGAACAACGGCGTTCAGATCCATGCTGGTGATCGACACCGAGTTGGTGTTTGCGGCGACCGTCGCGGTCGCGGTTGAGGGGCCGTAGAGAGGCATGGGGAAGCGTCCTCAGAAGCGAGGTGATAGCGAAGCGGAATTGTTCGCGGAGTCGTGCGGAAGGCGCTCGATGGCGCGACGGCTTAGGAGCCGGTGATTTCAAGGTAAGTATACGCTAGGCCCCGCTGGCCATTCGTCACGCTGATTGTATAGACGTGGTATCCGGGCGGGGGCTTGTCGGTGTATTTCGACTCAGTTGCAAGTGTTTGCAGTGACGGGACACTGCCGGTCGGAGTAACGTAGTAGGCCACGCCCTTGTCGCGCAGCGGAGTGCCGTCCCGAGCGATGCGCAAGACACCTTCGGAGCCGAGCGGGCGTACAGATTGCGGCTCGCCGTAAAAACTCAGCGAAAATCATCACCGCTGATCCAGGGCGTGTTGTGATGCCGAACTGGATAGAACTCGCATTAGGGTCGTATCCGCTGTTTGACTGCGAGATACTGTTCGGCAGGAAGTTGCCCGGCCCAAGCCGAAGAGTGTCGATGTACGTCTCGACACCGTTGAAGCGGAATGGATAGGTCAGGCCGCCATTCGCCGTGAACGCGATGAGGTTGGCATCAAAAACCGTGCGGCGCTGGCCATCCGGCAAGATGTCCATAAAGAAGCCGGCGTTCGCGTACTGGCCGCCGCGCTCGGTAGAGAGTTGGATGCCGAAGCGGGCAGTCACGCCGCCGGGGGATGACACGGCCTCAAACTTGATCCGGCCGGCTGCTGTGCCGGCATCGTTTCGCGCATAAACGTCCTGGATCTGGCCGGCGAAGACGCCATCCTGATTGATCCGTGCGGTTTGCTCGTTCAGGAAATAACCGCGATCCGAGTTGGTCTGCACGACCAGTGCATTCAGCGCACGTGCAACCCCCCTCGGTTTGATTGAATCGGGCGCTGTTCTCCGACAGGAAGTAGGCGCGATCCCCGTTGGTTTGGGCGACGAGTTGGTCGGTGCGGGTGGCCTGCGCGCTGTCGCCGTTGACGATCACCTGCCGCGTCTCGACGTTGAATGCGTTCAGGTTGCCGACGTGCGTGTTGACGTCCGCGCGCAGGACGTTGATCGCCTGCGCGTTAGCGGCATCTCCTGCAGCGTACGACGTGAACAGGGTCTGGATGTTCGCCTCAGACGAGGCGACCTTGCCCTCCACACTACCAAAGCGCACGGATATGCCCTGAAACTGCGAGGCGGCGCTGCTGAAGTTGTCCGTGATCGCTTGACCGAGGGTGGTGATTGCGGCCTCGGACGAACCAACCCGGCTCGTGACGCTGGTCAGGCGGCTCGAAAGAGCGCTGGTCTCGCTGGCGCGCGTCTGCTCCTCCGTAACGAGCCGCGCCTCCGCGGTCCCGATCCGTGACACCGCCCCGTCGATGCGGGTCGTCTGCGCCGCGTCGGCCGCGGCCCGCACCTGGATCTCCGACGTGACGTCGGCTGCGACCTTGCCGATCTGCGCCGAAAGTAACGTCTGGCTCTGCACAAGAGCCTCGCCGTTGCCGGCGATCGCCCGGGGTGACATCAACGAATTGCGCTGCCGTGTCGCCCTGGAAAGTGAGCAAGCGCGTGGACACCTCGGCCACGGCCCGACCCGCCTCGTCGAAGTTGGCGGAGGTCGCGGTCTCGGCGCGGGCGACGTGCTCGTACAGGCCCCCGGTTTGCTCGCCGAGGTAGTCGAGCATCTGTGCCAACGTTCCGACCATCAGCGGCAGATCGACGGCGCTCGTGCCGGCGGCGGTGACGACGTTGCGGATGCTGCCCTCGGCGGCAGAGATCCGCGTCATCGCCGTGGTCAGGAGGGTGCCCTGCGCGTTCACCGCCGCGAGCGTCGCCCGCTGCTCGATCGCCGCGCCCTGTGCGGTGATGGTCTGCTCGGCGGTGCCGAGACGTGCACTCACCCCGTCGAACTGCGCCGAGGTCGCCAGCGTCGAGACCGTCGCGGCCACCGCATCGAGGCGAACACGGACGGCGTTGATGTCGGTAACCAGCCCAGACACGTCCTTGCCCTGGACCGAGCCGTAGAGGTCGATCTGACCCTTGAGCGCATCGACCAGCACGGAGAGTGAAGTCAGGCGCTCGCCGGTCTCGGCTTCCAGGCGCGCCACTGCGGCGATGCGCACCCGGCCCTCGTCGGGCAGGATCTCGATGCCGGCCGCGGCCTGGTTGTCGCGCAAGGTCGCCACGTCGGCGAGCAGCCCGGAAGGTCGCCTCAGTCAGGAGCGAGATGTCCTTGCGAACGTCGCCCATCACGGCATCGACGAACCCGATCCGCACAGATGGGTCCGCTGCGAGCGCACGGCGCAGGTCGTCGAGACGGCCATAGGCGCTGGCGAGGGCGCTGGTCGCCTCTTGGCTCGCAGCGTCGGCGGCTTCCTGCGCCGCATCGGCCGCGGCTTGGGCGGCGGCGATCTTGCCCTGCGCGTCCGGCCCCAACTTCTCGTAGGGGATGGGCGGGATCGTTGAGACATCCACAAGGCTGCCCTGGACGATCGGCGCGACGGTGGTGAACGTGGTGTCCACGTAATCGCCCGGCAGCCCGGTGCGTCCGAAGGCGCGCGCGCGGACTACCACCGGCTTGTCGGACTGCCGCATCTGCGCCCGGCCGCTCGAGGCCGGGCCATAGGGCGACAGCGGCTCCCAGGTGCCTCCGGCGTCGTAGGAGATGTCAGCCTCGTAGTTCCGAGCGCCACGGGTGACGGACACGCCCCACACGATCTCGATGCCGGTCTCGATCCGCTCGCACCTGGCGTGCAGGACCGAGATCTGCGGGATCAGCGGCTCGGCGAGACTGTCGGCGTTGATCGGAGCCGGCGCGATCACCTGCTCGTCGAGCAGCTGCCAGACGCGCGCGTCGTCGGCCACCATCTCGATCTGGACGTGGTCGGCGTCGCTCGGGACGGCTGAGCGGGCGACATAGGTCTCCTGCAGCTCGACGAGATCGCCAATCACCACCGTGGTTGGGCCCTGGCTGTCGCGGGCCAGCACATCAGTCAGACGGAGGCGGACCGGGCCGTTCGGGGTCTGGTGGACCCGCGCCTCGAGCGCCGTCACGTCCTCGGCATGCAGTTCCAGGCCTCGGGCACCGACGCCGCGCATGCGCAGGATGCCCCATTCCCGCCCCTCACGGGTACGGATGGAGCCGTAGCCCCACTCGGCCGGCACGTTGGCGGTGACGTCCAGCGTCAGCATGTTGCCGGCCGCCGAAGCGACGCCGAAGGTCCGCTTTCCCTTCAGATACCAGAGATCCGACAGGACGTGGTCGCCGGGGAAGACGAGACGCCCATCCCATTCGGTGGTGATGCGCCGCTCGGCGCCGCGAAACACGGCCACCGCCGCAAGCCACGTTGCGTGCTTCAGCGCGTGGAGACCGTCGCGGATGCCCTTCACCCGGTAGCGCTTCGGCGTGCGTGTGGCCGGGCCGTAGCTGAACCGCACCTCGTCGGGCCGGCGAGGGTCGCCGTCGCGGTCGAACTCGACGATGACGTCGCCGCCCTCGACCTTGGTCTTGAAGGTCGCGCCCGCGCTGTCGCGTACGATCTGCCGACGGGTCAGGACGTGGCGCGGCTCGGCCCGGCTCTCGTCGCGCACGAAGGAGTGGACCGGCCCGACCTTCACCGGATCGCAGCGCAGCGGCAGCAGCACCTCGGATGCCGCCTCCCAGAACGATGACACCTCGGGCAGCGCACCATCGAAGGTGTCGTTCGCGTCGAGCAGGTGGTGGTAGTAGATGGCCTTGTCCGCGTCGAAGCCGTTCGGCAGGGCGAGGCCGTGCTGCGACCGCACGAGGTCGGCGAAGGCCCAAACCGCCTTGCGCTCTGCCTGCTCGACCCAGGCCGAGCCGTTCCACACCGACAAGATGCGGGTGGCGTCGACCCAGATCTCGGAGAAGGCGGTGACGGTCAGGCCCTTCCCGGCCCGCACCCGCATGACGATCTCGGTGGTGTTCGGGCGGACCCGGACATCGTCCTTGATCGCTGCCATCTCGTCCCACGAGGCGGCGTTCTTCTGCTCGAACCCGACCGCCTCCGGCCATGCATTCTGTGCCCGCACCTGAAAGGCGCCGTTCTTCGGCAGACGAACGTAGGCCGAGCGGCGCAGCGGCGTGGTGGTCAGCGCGGTCACGCCCTCGCTGGAGTTGTGCAGCACGAACTCCGGCCCGATCACCTCTCCCGTGTTCGGGTTGATCTCGCGCGCCTGGAAGATGACACCGGCCACGGTCGGCGCCTGCCGGCCCTGCGACGACACCCGGTAGATCGCCGGATAGGTCCACGACATCTGCGCGGCGTCGGCCGTGACACCCTGCGGGGTCAGCCGGAACCACGGCGTCCATTCGGGATTGCCGTTCGGCCGCGGCATCTCCTGCCCGCCGACGGACGGCGACGAGATTACGTCGCCCGGCGCGATGGCCGAGGGCTGGCCGTACAGGAACTCGATCTGCGTCCCGAACGTGCCATCGGTCGAGGTGAAGGGCGCCTGGATGCCACCGCCCTCGGTCCAGAACACCGCCTCGCCAACATGCACGGCGTGGATCTGAAACCGGCCGATGCCAAGCGTCATGCGCTTGGTGAGCACCATCGTGTCGCCGTCGTAGGTGATGAAGTCCTTTGGCTGAGCGGCGGGTGGACCAGCACCGGCCGTAGAGCAGCGGCTTGCGCGCGCCGGGCTTCGGCACGTTGCCGCCGCCGGTGACGCTGAACAGGCTGCGCTCGGTCTTCTTCTTCGCCGCAGCCGAGGCCTGCGCGGCGTAGCCAAGCGCCACGCCACCGATGACGAGGCCAGCCTGCACGGCGCCGACCGAGACCGCACCGCCCAGCACCCCGGCAAGGGCCGGCGCGGCGTAAGGCGCCACGGCGATCAGCGCAATCGACGCGATGGCGAGGCCAATGGAGGCGATGCCGCGGCCGAGCGGAACCTCCGTCATGAGCACCACGTCGTCGGGCCCGACCAGCGTGCGGGACCACCTCGCGCGCAGGCGCACAGAGCCATCCGTCGGCCGCAGGAAGGTTTCGCCCTTCCGGTGCACCGAAACGATGAAGCGGCGGCCGGCCGGCGGCTTGTGGCGCGCGATGATCGTGGAGAGCCGGCGGCGGCGCCGATCAGGCAGCCGCACGGGCTCGCCGCGGGTCTGCCCGGCGATGTTCGCAGTGACGACGAGGGTCATTGAGACTCGATGACGAAATTTATGTGGGGCGAGGAGACTTGTGCTCATCACGCGGCCCGTTCACCATCTGAGTAAGAAAACTTACTGATGGAAAAGCCGATGCCACAGATGACTTTGGATGCGCTGACCTTGGATTTGCTGAGGGACAGCGCCGCAGTTGTGCTCTTTAAAACGAGCGACGATTACGTTGCGGGCAAGTTGCGGCACACCGAAATAAGAATACAGGTGCCAATTGGAGCGCCGGGCGACCAAACCGAAGCTGACCTGAGGCAGGTTGGGATCGGCGCTGCGAAGGCCGCACTTCGCGAGGCACTCGAGACACTCGAAAGCATGACCCCAGAGCAACAGCAAGGGCAGGATTGATCTGCAAGGCTCTCAACTTGCGGACATGCTGTGAGAAGGATGCGGGCTGGGAACCTTTGTGCGGATCACCCGGCCCGCTCACCATCGGAGGTGCCAACGAACCCGATGGGAACTATGATTATATCCAACCATGCAAAAGGAGTGTTTACTGCATCTATCAATCCAGAAATCTCGAATTGCGCGCATTAACTCAGAATTAGTAGCACGATATTTAATTGGGCAAAACCTCATTGCGTGGCGACCATGCCAGATATCCAAAATCGCACCTCCGAGCGGACAGATGTGAATTGGATTTCAATCATACGTTTGCCAAGCGGAGCAAAGGTACCTTGCTCGATAAAGGATGTTTCTGCATCGGGCATGAAAGTGGTGCTGCCTTCAGATGTATCTATACCTGATACATTTAACATTCGGGTGGTCGGCCGAGATCTGATATTCAACGTTCAGCAGGCTTGGCGGCGCGGCCACTTCGTTGGGCTGACAATATTAAAAATCGGCAAGCTCCCTGCGCCAAAGCAGGCGGTATCTAAACAGGACGAAGCGACCACAGCTCCAGCTGACTACCATCGCATTGGCGCACGCCGGAGCTACCGCTCACGCGATTAGCGCATGCAACCATCATCACGTCTCTGCTCAGGCCGGAATCAGGTACGTGAGCCGCCAGCGCCGGGCGGCGGCGAGTTCGAGCGGCGGGTCGAGCACGACGCCGTGCCGTTCGTCGGTGTGCAGGATCAGCCCGCCGTCCTGGGCGAGGAACACGCCGCAATGGGTCTCGGCGCCGGAGACCTTCCCCATGAGCACGAGGGCGCCATCCACGGGCGTCTCGATCTCGCGCCACTCGGCGCGGGCCGGGTGGGTCGCCATGCTCTCGGCGCGGGCGCGGATGTCAGCCACGAGCGCCGGGTCCGCTGCCGGTAGGGTGCGACCGAATAGTTCAGCCTGCGCCAGGGCGGCGAGCCACCAGCAATTCCGCTCGGTCTTGTCGTAGGTCGTGCCGCGCCAGCGGCGCAGGAACGCGGCGCAATCGTTGCTCATTGCCCGCTTGCCCTTTCCTAGGGTCCGCAACAGTTGGATAGCGGTCATACGTTGATCGCGAGCTCAACGTCTGGATTGCAGGTTGAAGCAGACGATACGACATTTCGCCCTGCCTTTCACAAACCGAGAAGCCTTAGAGAGCACAGCCGAGATGGTGGCACTCTAAGATCCATGTCACTGGCTGAGCAGGAGCCGTCCCGAGACAGGGCCAACCCCCTTCGGCACAGGCACGCTTGTGTTGCCGTAGTTGGCGTTGAGAACGAGGTTTGGCCCCTCGTAGAGGTTTATCTGCTGGGCCACGACGACCGTATAGGCGGAGAGATCCGCCACGGGCCGCTGCGAGTCGATCACGAGGCGACCGGCCGGCAGGTAGATGGTCCCGAGCATGGTGCGGGTGTTGTCGCTGATGATGCGGTAGGTCCGCATCGGCCTGCTCGCGCCGAGCGGCGGGGGCGTCGGCGTGACGATGTCGCCAAGAAGGGTATCAACGGCCAGCACCGGATCGATCGGCAGGGTGACGGACGGGTCCTCCGCCATCAGCAGGCCCGCCATCGCACCCGTCGTCGGCGCTGTCAGGTCCACGGTCGTCCTCTTGTCGAAGAGAAGGCCGCTGTTGTTTCCGACGAAGTAGAAACCGACATCCTTGCCCGTCATCGTCGCCCTCTTGTCGACGATGAGCGGGCCGTCCTTCATGACGTAGATGCCCGGCCGCAGCGTGACGACGGCATTCTTCGTGATGTGCAAGCCGCCGCAATAGGTGCCGGGATCGAGGGTGATCGGCTCCGCGATGACGTTGCTGCCCTTGCTCTTGCCGGTCAGCAGATCGGCAAGGCGGAGGATCTCGGGCAGGTTTACGCAGTTCCCGACCGGTGGGGCCGGCCGGTTGCGGAGCGGGTCCTCAATGACGGGACAGCTCGTCTGCGGATTGGGCGTGAAGTTGGCCCGGTCGTCCTTAAAGCCACCGGCCGAGCAGATCGTCTGCGCCCGGGCGAGCGCGCCGTCGCGACCGACCATCCCCGAGCGGCTGACGGAGTTCGAGTAGAGCGCGCAATCGTAGGCGGTGACTTGCGCGCTCTTTTCGAGGTTGAACGCACCGGCTGCAGCCGGGTCGAGCGCGAGCATGCACAGGCGCATCTTGCCGACGACACTGGCCTTCGCTTTGGCCGAAACCTTGGACTCCGACATACCGACGAACGGCCCGAAGGTGAGATGGATGGTCTGCTCGACCCTCGCTGTCACGCTGGTTTTGTCGCTGGCAACGTCAACCTGGATTGTGACGGGGTTTTTGTGACCGTCCTTGATTTCGGCCTGAATGGTCTGGGTGGTCAGGCCAACGATCGAGGCGGTGTTGGACACGACGAGTTTGAGGGCGTTGCCACCGGCCATCACACCGGCGTCGGCGGCCTGCTGAATGTGGCTCTGGGCTGAGACCAGCCGGGAATAGTCGATCGCCCCGCCCACGAGTCCCATCAGGGTCGTTGCGGCGAGCGCGACGATGACGGTGACGGTGCCGCCGCTATCCCGATGGAAGGCGCTGGCCATGCGGTTCAATGGCACCAGTCTGCTCCTTAGCCGTCCGAAACCATGAACCAAGATGACCCGCCAAGTGCCTTTCCTTCAGCCTCGTTCTCGCACCCATAACTTAACGGAATACCTGCCGTTCTCTGCCTCCTGGGTGCCTATAGCTTAAGCGTCGGCACCCAACCTAAGTTGGTCAGGTCGATGGTTTGCGTTGTTCGATGCCCAATCTGCTTGCGGCTCTCGATGCGATGGAAAGATGTTATCTTGATAGCTGCTTAACTCTCAGACATCTTCGTAGGACAGCTCGGGGTCGAGAGCAGCCATCCAGTGTAGCGCAGCCTTGCTGCCTCAGATTACGTGAACAGCGCCGGATAGTTGGCGCGGTCGAAGAAGGCGTTCGGGCCGCTCGGCACGTTCTGCTGCCGGCCGTCCGGCCAAGCGATCGTGCCCTCGGCGCTGTCGGCCGAGAGTTCGACGGCCGTCATCTCCAAGCCACTGAAGCTGTCGTCGTCTGGCCCAGTCACTTCGTCGAGGCGCCCCGGCAGGACGCGATAGAACCGGATCGTGACCCGGATGGCCGCGTCGTAGCCGATGGCGCCCTTCAGCAACTCGTGGAAGAGGTCCGACACATTGTCCATGCGGATCTTGCCGTCCGTCGGACCATCACTGTCGGCGCCGGGTGCGATCAGCTCGAAGGCGCAGAGCAGGTGCGCGAGACGGGGACCGCCGGCCTCGATCGGCAGGCTCAGCGTCTCGCCCGGCTCGCCCAACTGGCCGTCCACGTTCCGCACGAGCCGGAACGCGGCATCGAGCGATGCGTGGTCCACCTCAAGCGTCTCGATCACGACGCCCTCGTCGCCTGAGGCATAGGCCTCACGCAGGGCGGCACTCACCGTCATGGGGTCACCAATCCTGAACGATGAGGGTGAAGGTCACGACGTATCGAGACCGCTGCGGCGCCGACCATGCGACCCCACCCTCAATGGAGCAGACTCGTTCGCCGATGCTCATGTCCGGCAGCAGCACGGGCGCGGTGAAGCGGCGCGCGCCCGTGTTCAGGTCGTTGAGGTGGAACGCCTTGAAGATCACGAACTGCTCGGGCGTCAGCCGCAGCGACATGCTCAGCGGGGTCGTGACGAAAAGCTGTCGGCGCCGGCACCGCGTCGGCCCGTCATCGAACTGCGTCTCCTGCGGAGCCGGATGCAGGCTGCGCGTGCCACCTGACGAAGCCATGCCGCGCAGCTCGGGCAAGCCTTCAGGCCATGAAGGGAGTGCCATGCGTCAGCCGATCCGGTAGCCGGCGCCGCCCGCCGCCTGCTTGAAGGGGCCCTGACCACCAGCCGCACGCTGGCCCATGCGCCCCTCGACGGTGCGCACGATCACATCGAGGCTGCCGTCGGAACGGCGCTTCACGGCCGGCTCCATCTCGGGTGATCCCGCTGGGCGCTGGTCGATGAAGTTGATGTTCGGCACCCCATTGCCGTTGGCCGGCCGCATCGCCGCCGCGCTCGGCATGGTAAAGGCGTCGCGACCAACGATCCCGCCGCCATCATATCCGCGGAGGCCTCCGCTACGGCGCATTACCTCGACCGCGGCCACGCCGCCGTGCCGGGCTACATCATCCTGCGAGAACACCACCTCGCCGCGGTGGACGAGACCCGCCACGTCGTAGCGCTCGCCGTGGCCCGTAAAGCCGCCGACGTCGAAGAGCCGGACGCCGCCGGTGGGCGAAGCGCCGGCTGCACTCGCTCCACCACCGAACAGGTTGGAGATGAAGCCACCAATGCCACCGCCAGAACCTCCGCCAACGGCGCCGAAGGCTGAGGAGATCGCGCTGTCCATGAACTTGGCGAGCAGCCGATCAGCGGCGTTGCCGGCGGCGTTCGTGAAGGCCGTGGCCGCATCCCCGCTACGTCGAAGATCGGTGACGAAGGAGGTGACGCCGTCGGAGAATACGGCCTTGGTCTCGGCCATCTCCAGCGTGTCGCGGCTCCGGTCGATCGCAGCGCGCGCCTCGGCTGAGGTCGTGTCTCCGAACCGAGCGCGGGCCATAGCGTAGGCCTGCTGATCAATGCGGCCGCGCCCAAGCTGTTCGCGGGCGAACTCATCATCCCGGGCGAACTGCACAAGGCGGGTCGCGCGCGACGCCTGCTCCGCGGACAGGGCAAAGCCTTCCAGGCTCTTGCGCAGGGCCTCGCTCGGCGGGACGCCGCGGGCGAGCATGTCGCGATAGAGATCGGCCGCGCGGCTAGATGCCTCCAGGGCGGCGCCGTTGCGGCCATAAAGCTCGGTGTTGCGGCGGAGAGCGTCCTGGCTCCGCTCGACGGCCTGGGTCTGCGCGTCGAGATCACGAGCCACGCCAAGCGACGAGGCGTCGCCCAACTGGCCAGCCCGGCGCTGGACGTCGATGCCGTAGCCGGGGCCGGTGCCGTAGCCGTCGAGCGCCTTGGTGAGGTCGCCGCCCGCCCACTTCTGGCGCAGGCTGAGATAGGCCGCAGCACCCATCACCGCCTGGTTCGGATCCTTGCGGTCGAAGCCGGGGATTAGCTTGCGGATGTCCTCCTCGGCGCCGACCGTGATCTGACCGTAGCCCCACGCGGTCGAGGCCGGGTTGCCGAAGCGGTCCTTGATGTTGGTCGGGCCCGAGAGCCGGAAGCCGTTCTCCTTCTCGCCGATCGCCGCAAGGATCTCCGGCGGCACGGTTGGGAAGCGCTGGGCGGCGGCCAGCACCATCTGTTGGATCTCGGACGGGGCACGGCCGAAGGCACCGCCCCGCTGCGTCAGATCCAGCGACTGCGAGCGGGTGGCGGTATCGAGTTCCTTCTGGCGGGCAAGCTCGATCCCGGCGCGCTCCCGCTCCGGCGCGTCACGAAGCTTATCGTCGAACTCCTTGTTGATCTGAGCGGCCGAGCGCCCAAAAGGCGTCGCACCGACCATCCGCGCGTTGAAGTCGGCCGTCCGGTTGAGGGCAGCGACCGCGCGGCTCCCGAACTGGTCGATGTCGGCAACGAGATTTTTGACGATCGTGCCGAGGTCGCCGAAGCCCCGCTTCGCGGCTTCGATCTGCTCAGTGCTGAGGCCGAACCGGATCGGGTCCGTAATCGCGCGACGCAGCAGCATGCCCTCGTCGGTCAGCTTCTTCAGCTCGGCGCGATCCGGATCAAGCGAGCGGATGAGGCCGCCAACCTGCTGGGAGCGAAGGCCGCGCTGCACCTGCTCGGACACCGCGTCGCGGGTCTGAACCAGCTTCTCCAGCCGGCGGATCTCGGCTTCGAACGTGGCGATCTGCGGATCGGTGAAGACCTGCCGATAGATTGAGGTTGATCCCTCAGCATCCTTGCGCGCGTCCGCGAGGGCATCGCGCGCCGTCTTCAGCCGCGTGTCGAGGTCACCGCCGGTGACCGCCCTGTCTATGCCGCGCCCGAGATCGTCCCATCGGTCGCTGAGCCATTCCGTGGCCCGGCCCCAACCGGTCGTCGCCTCCGCCAGACCGCGCGTGCTGTCACGCACCGCATCGAGAAGGCGCCGCTGTGCACCGAGCCGGTCGCCCTGCGCGTCCATCCGGCGGATGCTCTCCGCCTGGGCGTCGGTCAGCAGGCCATAGCGCTCAGCGAGTTCGGTCGCGCCGCGCGAAACATCACTGAGAGAGCCGGCCAGCTCGGTCGCCCCCTCGGAGCGGTCCAAACCGAGGAACTTGGCGAAGTCGGGCGTGGCGCTGACCGCGCCGCCGAGGAGGCTCGCGTCGATGCGGCCGGTGCCGGCATAGGCCGCCGCGATGTCGCGTGCCGATCGGCGGCTCATGGCGCCGGCCTGAGACTGAGCCTCGGCCAATGCGTTGATGCTGGACTGCGTCGCGCCGGACGCCCGCCCGACGCCGGACAGGGCCTTCTCGACCTCGGCCTGACCGCTACGGTAGGAGATGAGGGCGGCCAGACCGACGCCGGTCGCGACGGCCAACCCACCGAACGCCAGCCCCACCGGGCCGATCTTCGTGACGAAGTTGCCGACGGCTTCGCCTGCCTGCGCGAAGGCGCCCTTCACGCTGGCGCCGCCGGGACCGGCGAAGATCTGAGCGATCTGCGGCCCCTGCTGCATCGCGATCATGCTGAGCGGCGAGCCGGAGCCGAGCTGAGCGGCGATGTCGCCGCCCTGGTACATCAGATTGGTGACTTCGTCCGAGCGCAGCCGCCGGTTCTGGTTGGCCGCCTCAGGCACATTGTTGAGCGAGCCGAGGCGGCGGCCGGCCTCGATGTTGGCGAGCGTCGCCGCGCCGCTTGCGCCGAGGTCGCGCCATCCGGCCACCGTGCTGCGGATGATGGTCGTGCGAGCCTCGGCCGTCCGCCGTAGCGCATCCGTCTCGGCCCGATATGCGTCCTCGAACGCCGACGCCGAGGCACGGGCAGCGCCCACCTGCGCGTCACGCACACCGAGCAGCGTGTTGATGTTGGCCTGCGCGGTGCGGGCGGACTGCTCTTGTCGTGCGGCGCGGATCTGATCCTGCCGCGCCATCTCGGCCTCGAACACCGAGGCGGAGTCGCGTGCCGAACCAGTCGAGCCAGCACTGACGCCTAGCAGAGCGTTGACGTTCGACTGCGCGCGCGCCTGCGCTTCCGCCTCGCGCGCCGCCTGGGCCAGCCGTTGCCACTTCGCCGTCTGTCGGTCCGTGGCTGCCGCAGCCTGATCGGCTGCTACACCGACCTTTTGAAAGGCCGCCTGCCCGGCGTTGCCGGCGTCGTCGAGGACGCGCTTCAGTTCGGCGCCGCCCTCGACGCCGAGGCGGATCGCGATGCTAGTCGCCATCGTCAGCGTTCTCCCGGTAGGCCTTCACGATGACCGGCTCGACTGACGGCAGCACGTCGGCGAGCAACGCCGTGCCCGCGCCCATCGCATCCGCCATCATCAGGATCGCCCCGTAATCGAGCGCATAGGGGCCGCCGAACCCGGCCCGGACTTGCCCGCCGCATCGGCGGACCACTGCCCACGCCACCACGCCCTCGTCGGTCTCAGGCGAGTGCACGGCGTAGGGGCACTCGGGGCAGGCTACGCCGCAGGCCTCGCAGTATTCGGATCCTCCCCCGAAGTGCCATCGGGCGAGTTCGAGGATGCGTTTTTTTCCTCGTCCCGCCGCAGGGCCGGGGTGACGTAGAGGGCATCGAGTGCATCGTAGGCGGGCCAGTAGTCCAGCAGCTCACCGACAGTCTCGGAGGTCACCGCAGCCGGCTCGCCCTCGGCGGTGCCGACGCCCTCCCACTCCACGATGCCGCGATGTGCGAGTTCGCGGACCAGCGCCATGCTGGCGCGCGCCGTGAGGTCCGTCTTGTCCTCGTCGCGGTAGACCTTGCCGACGGCCTCGCGGGCGACGAGCATGGATGCGACCGTGATGGGGCGCACCCTGACGCGAACGCCCGGGAGAAGGTCGAGCCAGAACGGCTCGTCGGCGCGGGGGGCGAGCTTCAGCATCCGATGCCTCAGTAGGTGGTGACGTTGTTGCGCAGGGTGGCGATGACGGTCTTGCCGGACACGCTGTCCTTGGCCGCCTGCCAGTTGAAGGTCGCCTGCACGCCGTTCGGGCCCGTCACCGGGGTCTTGGCGCGCGGCAGGTAGACGGCCGGCACCTCGAACACGAGCGAGCGGTCGGCATCGGTGACCCAGCCGAAGGTGAGGGCCACGGGGTCGCCCGCGGTTGCCTGGTCGAGCAGGGTGGTGTCGCGGAAGCGGGTGGTGATGGAGCCCGACATCATCACCATGCCGGGGTCGGCGTCCTCGATCCGGCCGTCGCCGCGGATCGTCTCCACCTTCTCCAACCCGTTCGAGTAGGTGAAGTCGGCCGAGGTGACGGAGGCGAGCGCCACGCCCGCGCGGGTGACGGCGCCCTGGAACGGCGAGAACCGCTCGATCGACGCCTCGGCCGGCGTGCCGGCGCCAGAGGCGGACAGCTTGTTCTCACCCTGCGCGATCAGCCCGAGGGTGGCGGTGAGCAGGCCCGAGCGCTGCATCTGCACGCGCATCGTGTTGCCGCGGACGCCGAAGTTCTGGCCGTAGCTCGGCACCTCCGGCAGACCGATCTCGACCGTCATGGACGGCAGATTGGTGGCGCCCGAGGAGAAGACGTGCTGCTGCCCGTCGGTGATGGCGGTGGTGACCGGCTGGCCCATGAACAGCTTCAGCCAGTTGCCGAAGTTGCGCAGGTCGATCGGCACGACCACGTCGCCGTCGTTGTTGATGACGTCGCGCGACGGCGGCAGGGCCTCGCGACCGTAGCCGAGCAGGTCGGACGGGATGAGCCCCTGCTCCTCGCCGAGGTTCGACGAGACGAAGGGCAGCTTCCGGTATCCGGTGCTGGGCGGGGTGCCGTAGGTGGTCTCGAAGGACGCCGCCATAATGGCGTTCGCGCCACGGGCTCTAGCCATGGTCTCTCTCCTCTGGCGGGGTGGTTCAGTTCAGGGGGTCGGTCGTGCCGTAGACGGCGACGATGGCGACGACGGCGAGGCGGGAGACCGGCGCACCTTCGGCGGTCAGGGGCTCGGTGCTGGCGGCACCGACCTGCAGGTAGTCGCAGAGGCCGCCGAGGGTCCGGTCGGTTGCGACGGCGGTGCCGATGGCCTGGAGCATGGTGTCGAGCCGTGCCTCGGCGCTCACGGTCCGCGTTGCGTTCGCCGCGACCTCGACCGGCAGCTCGTGCTCGTAAATCCAAGTGGTCGGGTTCAGCGTGACATCGGGGTCGCCGGGGTCGCCGTCATCGACGTTGACGTAGCCGTTCGCCGGGATGGTCCGCTGCTTGACCTCGTTGCGGTAGTGGGTGGCCTTCGGCAGCGCCCCTTTCACCAGAGCGGCCACGGCCTCGATCACCTGCTCGCGCTTGCTCGGCATCAGGCCTCCCAATTCGCGGCGATGGCGCCCGGCACGCGGTCGGCCCAGCGCTTGGCAGTCGTGGCGATGTCGAGCCGCTTGCGCAGCTTCACCTGCTTCACGAGTACGAAGATCACGACGAAGGACCGGCCCCGATCGGGCCCGGCTTCCTTGATCGCGCGGAAGGACTTGCGGCCTTGGTAGCGGGTAGCCTGCCGCCGGTAGAACGCGTCGGCGACCAGCACGCCGCCGGACTTGCTCGGGACGAAGCGCAACTTCACGCCGGTCTCGCGCTCCCAGGAGGCGGGCGACAGCGTGTTGCCGGTCGAGCCCTTGGAGCGGCGGCGTGAAATCTGGCGCACGCCCGCGTCAGGGGTCGGGATCGCGAGGTACTTCCGGCCCTGCGCGGTGATGGTGACGCCGCGGTCGAAGGCGTCGATCAGCTTCGGTGCGTTGGTCGAGACGTAGGCTGCAGCCTCCGCGCTCTCGCCCGTCCGCGGAAAGGTCTGGCCGCGCCATGTGTTGGCGAGGCGCTGGCCGAGGCCGGACTCGCGCACGTCGGCGCGCAGATCCTCCTTCAGGCCCTCTGTAATCTCGCGCATGCCGGCGGTGACCGAGCGTGCGACTTGTTCCTCCGTGCCCTTCAGCGCCGCGCGCGGATCGGCAGCGGTCGCCTTGAACCTCACGGCTCTTCGTCCTCGTCGGGATCATCCGGCAGCACGGGCGCCACCTCGCAGGTGCGCACCAGCCGGCGCGTGTCGATCCGAGCGAGGCCGATGACCTGCACCGTCTCGGTGACCTCGCCGTCGTCGTCGAGGAGGTCGATCGCGTCGCCTTCTGCCGGCTCCGCCACCTCGGAGAGGCGCACGTCGATCAGCATGGCGTCGAGGTCGAACTGGTTACCGGCCGCGCCGATGATCGCCTCGGGCGAGCGCCGACGGATGCGCACGGGCAGGCCGGTCTCGGCACCGCCCGCGCGCCAGATCGCATCTAGCCCGAGGTTCGGATCCTCGAACTGGGCGTCGACAGCGAGGTCGAAGACGCTCACCGCGCCTGCTTGGCCGGGACGGGGCGACCGACAGCGGTCTCGACGGCCTCGGGCGCATCGTCGCCCTCGGCCATCGCTCGGTCCATCTTGGACGGGCGGCGCACCGCGCCGGCCGCCTCGAAGATCTTGAAGTCTTCGTCGGACAGGTCGGTGATCGCGCCGGCGGGCACGACTTCAACCTTGCCGGGCACCACCACCTTGCCGTCCCGCACCTCGGGCGCGGAGCGGCGGACATGAAGGCTCGCAATCGCGAAGGCCTGGGCCATCGTGCTCTCTCCTCTCGGATCTGGGGGTGTCAGGCGACGACGGTCGCCTTCAGGGTGGCGTTGGGATTGACCGGCACCATCAGCGGCGCGGACTGCGTCACGATCTGCTCGATCGCGACATCGCCGGGGATGATGTAGTTGCGCGGGAAGATCGGCAGCGCCTGGAACTGCGCGTAGACGTCGACGATGGCGCCGAAGCAGCGGTAGCCCTGAACGTTGGGACCCGTGAGGACGATGTCCTTCGGCGACATGAAGGGCGTCACCGTGCCACCGAGGCTGTAGTAGTCGTTGTAGACCCAGACCTCGAGCCCAGCGCCGAGCGTGCCGACGTAGCGGGCCTCCCCCGTGCCGTAGAGGCCGGTGCGGACGTCCACATCGTTGCCGCGGCGGGTGGTGTCCATCTCCTTCAGCAGAGCCTCGTCCTTCCGAGCCGCCGCCCATGCCGCTGTGCCGAGCGTGATCCGGTTCGGAGCACCGCCGAACTCGGCCGCGTGCATCTGATCCATCCAGCCCTGGATGGTGTCGAGCACCGACACACCGGCATCGCCCCATCGTGCGCCGGCGCCGAGAACGACGGTGTGCCCGGCGGCGCGACCGAAGTTGATGCTGACGGCCGGGTAATCGTCACCCTCGATGGTCACCGCACCGTCGATGACGGCCTTGGCGGCGAGCCATTCCCACCGCCGCTCGATTGCCGTGCGGTGATAGGCGAGGATGTCGGCCTTGATCGCGTCGTAGCGAGCCTCGGGCGTGATGTCCTGCGGGGCGAGCAGCGCACCCGGACGACGCGTCAGCGCCCGTGAGGGCGTCACCGGATCCGAGGGCTTCACGTAGGCCGGCTTGAACCGGGCCACCCGACCGCCTTCCTCATAGATCGGCCGGCCCTGCGCGAGCGGCGCCACGAAGGGCGCGAGCTTGCGGCCGGCACGCGGGATCTTCTCGAAGTCGATGTACTCGTCCGTCGAGGAGATCTCGTTGGGGAAGAGCAGGTCCAGCCAGTAGCTGGTCGGGCTGTCGGTCTCCCGGTACACGCCGAGCAGCGTGTGGGTGTTCCAGATTTCGTAGCGCTCGAACGCCATGACGATGGTCCTTTCCTTGCCCTGGCGTCAGAGACGCTTGCGGATGACGATGTTGGTGGGGGTCGGTGCGCCGCGGAACGCCGCCGCCTTCTTGGCGTCGGTGTTGAAGTCGGCGTGCCAGGTCAGAGCGGCCGGGTTGAAGTTGCCGGCGCGGTAGATCGCGATGCGGTCGGTCTGCCCCGCACCGGTGGCGACGGGCGCCGTGGTCACGCCAATCGGCGCAACGGCGGTCCCGCTGGTCTGCGCCAGGACGAGATTGCCGTCGGTGTTGAGCCCCACCACCGAGAAGGCCGGCAGGTTCGCGCTCTCGCCGACTGGAAAGTCCTCCGTCACCGGATGCGGGATGGCGGAATTGAAAAGCTCGACCTGGGCGAAGCCGTCGTTGCTCTCGAAGCCGGCCATGCCGGCCCCGGCGTAGGGGATGTTGGTCACGGCCATAGCGGCCTCCTGTTTTCCGGGGGAAGTGCGGTCGGCCCGTCAGGCCGCCCGGGGCTTGGCACCGGTGGCAGCGCGGTAGTGGCCGACGATCCGGGCAGTCGGATCGCCCTTGCCGTCCGCCGGTACGTGCGACGAAACGGCGGTCTTCTCCTCGGCCGCCACGAGCTTGTCGAAGAGCACGGAGCGGGCCTGCTCGACGGTTTTGCCCTCAGCCAGCATGGTGGCGCCGAGTTCGGCCGGGAGGGTCGGATCCTTGCGCCGGGCGAGCGCGACGAGATCGTTGATCTGGCCAGCCGCACCGATGCGCTCCTTAGCCTGGGCCACCGTCACGCCCTCGGCGAGAAGGGCCGAGGCCATGGCCGGCACGCCCCCATCGACGCAGAGCTTGGCGATCTCCGCAGCGTCGGCGCGCGCCAGGGTGGTGCTGGAAGCGTCCGCGCGCGGGCCGTCGACAACGGCTGCGAGGGCGGCGCTCGGGTTCGGAGGAAGTGCGGGCCCGTTGCCCGCCGGTTCGGTCGCCATGGGTTTCTCCGTCAGGCGGGGTGGGGCGGCCGGGGAGGCCGCGGTCGGACGCGCACGGCTGGACCACGCGCGCTTGTCCGCCAGTGCGACGAGGCGCTCGGGCGGATGTGCGAAAAGGCGATAGTCGAAGGCCGCCGGCTCGATGGGCTCGACGTCGTCATTGGCCGCCCGGCTGAGCGCACGGTCGGCGTAGCCCTGGGCCACAGCCTCTTCCGGCGTCATCCAGATCTCGGCACGCATGTCCGCGCGGGCCTGCTCGGCGGTGCGGCCGGTCTTGTCGGCGTAGATCGCGGCCATGGCTGTCGCGAGTGCGGTCAGCTCGCGCAGCGATGCTTCGTGGTCGGCGGCAGTCCCGAACGTGAACCCGGACGGGTCGTGCACCATCATCAGGGCGCCGAGGGACATCACGACCTCGTCCGCAGCCATGGCGAGAGCGGATGCGGCCGAGGCGGCGACGCCTTCGACGATGACGACGGTGCGCCCCTGGTGCGCGGCGATCGCCGCGTGGATCGCCGCGCCTTCGCTCGCGATACCGCCCGGGCTGTTCAGCCGGATCGTGACGTCCTGGCTGCGGCCGATCTGCGCCAGCGCAACCGAGACCTCGGCGGCGGTGAAGCCTTCGTCCCAATAGAGATTGCCGACCGTGCCCGAGAGCACGATCTCGCTTCCACTGACCAGTACGGTCATGGCGGCTCCAATTCAGGTTGTGGGGGGCTGGTCGCCTTCGGGCGGCTCGACAGCATCGGGAGCTTCGGCATCCTTGGCCGACCGTCGTCCGTCGCTGGTGTAGGAGAGGCCGAGCGTGTCGGCCCGCTCATTGTCAGCCTGGTTCTCGGCGTCGATCGTCTCGGCGTCGTAGCCGCCCTCGGCGACCTTGCGGCTACGTGAGGAGAGCCCCGCCTGGATCTCCATCGTCTTGCCCTGCACGTCCTGCACAGGGTGGATGTACGGCCACGCCTGCGGGATCCAGCCGACCGCCGCGGCCTGCTGGCGGGTCATTCCGGCCGGAGGCTTCAGTGCGCCAGACAGGAGCGCGAGATCGATCCAGCGCGCCCAGACCGGCCGGCACAGCTGAAACACGACCAGGTGGTGCTGCCATCCCTCGACGGCGCGGCGGAAGTCGTTGAGCGCGGCGCGCAGCGTGCGGTCATTGAGCTGGCTGTAGTCGCCGCTCAGGACCTCGTAGAGCAGCCCGCATGCCGCCGCGATGCCGCGCTTGGCCTCGCGAACGAAAGCCTCGAAATTTGGTCCGACGTCCTTCGGGTCTGAGAAGGTGATGTCTTCGCCGTCGGCCAGCACCTGCAGGGTGCCGGGGTCGAAGTCGAGGGTGGCGACCCCGTCGTCGTCCGGAGCGTCAGACCCGAGCGGCCCTCCACCCGGGGCAATCGGATCGCCACTTTCGTCGAGCGATTTCTTGATGAAGCCGACGAGGCGGGTGGTGTTCTTCTTCCGCACCAGCTCGGCGTCGAGGTAGCCATCGAGGTCGTAGAGAGTGCGCAGCGCCCGGGCGAGCCAGGGTTCGCCGCGATCCTGCCCAGGCCGCATCGCACGATAGAGGTGGCAGACGTCGTCGGCTGAGACCTGCACCTGCTCGAAACCGGACAGCGACTGCATGCTGTCACCGGGATGTTCGCGATAGAGCCAGTAACCGATCCGCCGACCGATCGCGTCGTACTGGATGCCCTGACGGATCCGGTTCGTGGGTTCGGTTCGAGTGTGGGGGCAGTGGTCGCCCTCCAGCACCTGAAGCTGCAGCGGCACCGGCAGGCCGTCCGTGAGGCGCCGGGTGCGCAGCCGGACGAAGGTCTCGCCACCCTCGATCATCCCGCGCACGGCGAGCGCCTGAAGGCCATAGAAGTCATGCGCGCCGACGCTGTCGGCTTGGTCTGTCCATTCGAGCCAGAGCCGCTGGACCTCTGCCCGGTAGGCCGCATCCTCGGCCTTCACGCGCTTGGCTTCTCTCTTCGAGAGGCCAGCAGTCGAGCGAGCGGCGGTCGAGCGCGGCACGATGCCGGTGCCGACGACGTTCGCGGTCAGCCGGTCCACCGCCGCGCCCGCCAGCGGGTTCTTGCGGGCTTGGTCGCGCGACTTCCGGCGCAACTCGTCGAGCGCGTAGGTGAGCGCGCTGTTCGGACCGAAGCTGCCGACGCGCCACGCGCGCGAGCGGCGCCCCGTGCCGCCAGCGACTTCGTAGGCCGACGACGCAGCAACACCGGGCACGTCACCCGCCACGTCCATGGCGAGCGGCGCGACGTAGTCCCGTGTGCCCTTGATCCGAAACCGGACGGGCGTGGCCACGGCTACCACCCGCCGCTGCCCGACATCACGATCGCACGCGTCCGGCGCCGACGCGTCGCGCCGGTCTGATCGCCGGCAAGGTTGCGCTCGATCATCGCGAGCGCCTGCCGCATCTCGGCGAGACTGCGGTAGGTGATCCGGCCCGTATCGGGGCTTTCGACAGTCAGGGGCGCCGCTGGCGATGGCTCGCTTCAGGGCGTCGCGCTGCTTCTCGGTATAGCCGGGCATGCCTACCTCATCGGTCCCCTTGCGGACCACGCTGCGGCGCGTGCTGCGCCTCAGGTTGCGGTCGGCGAGCGAGCCCGCGGCAACGGCCGGGGTCGTGATCTCTGCCGCCGGTGCGATTGTGGTCCTCTGGATGCCGAGGGCATCCTCCAGGCCGCGCCAGTGCGTCTCGCGCCAGCGGTCCCAGCCGCGCATCGCGGCGAGGCCACGGGCGTAGTTCGCGCAGTCCAGCCACTCATTGCGGCGCCCGCCGATCGGCACCCACTCGCGTCGGGTTCGGCCCCGGCTGACGCTCACCACCAGTTCCTCGGCGGTCAGCTGCCGGACACCGTCCTCGGGAATGTCTCGCGGCAGGTGGATGAAGCCGGCCGGGAACGGTGCATCACCCGAGGGGCGCTGCAGGCCCAGGCAGCCCATCAGCTCCTGCTTGGCGAACGAGGCGCCGACCCGGACCGTCTTCAGCCCGCGCCGCAGCTTCTTGCCCTTGGCGGTCGAGTCCTTGTTGCCGAGGCCGAGGAAGGCCCCCGAGTAGCTATCCTGGCCGTCGATCGCGTGGACGTTGCCGCGGCCGGCCTGGGACCGGACGAAGGCGTAGACCTCGGCGGTGAAGGCGCTGGAGTCGATGCCCCAGTCCCGCACCATCATCTCGGAGCCGCTGGTGTGCTCCCAGGTCTCGCTGAACATGGCCTCGAGCTCGGCCCAGACCTCGCCCCGGCTGGTGTCGCCGGTGAGCACCCGGTGCTCGATCAGCCAGCGCTCGCGATTGCGCCCGAACCCCCAGACCGTGACCTCAATGCGGTCCTTCTGCACGTCTGCGCCTGCGAACAGGATCAGCGCGCCGGACGGGACCGTGCCCGTCAGGTAGTCGTCGCGCCGTGAGTAGACGTCCTGCCACTCGGGAGCGTCCGCGCCTTCCTTCCACGTCCGGGCGAGCTGCGTGTTGAAGAAGGTCCGCAACGCCTCCGGCCCCCGTCGCAGCGCCCGCGCGAACTTCGCGACCGTCTCCTTGATGGTCTGCTTCGGCGCGTAGAGCTTGGAGGCCTGCCCGCCGGCGTGGTCGTTCGGGACCGCCTCACAGCCGCAGGATCGGCAGAGGGCCCGCCGCACCCCGTGCGCCTCGGGCGCCCATTGCTCGGGCACTTGGTTCTCGCCGCAGCAGGTGAACGAGGCGGTCTGCCGCCACTCGATCTTGCGGAGGGCGACGAGGCGCTGCGCCTCGGTCCAGGGCTGCTCGCAGGTGACGCACTCGTACCGCGCCGAGGCGGCGATGATCTTGCCGCCTCCGTCCTTGTCGAAGCGGACCTGCTCCCACTCCATCGACTGCCAAGCCGCACAGTGCGGGCAGCAGACGAAGGGTTTGCGCTGGTCGCTCTCGTCGTAGCTCGCCTCGATCGCGGAGCGGCCGGCGATTGTCGGAGAGCAGGCCACCACCGTCAGGCTGTTAGCCTTGAACTCGGCCTGCCGCTCCTCGGCGAGATCGATGGGCGAGCCCTCGCCGCCGGCTGACAGCGGGTACTTGTCGATCTCGTCGCAGACCAGCAGCCGGATCGGCCGCATGGCGAGGTTGGTCGGGCTGTTGGCGCCCACGAGGGTGATGTGGCCCCAAGGGAATTGCTTGTGCGTCAGGGTCGCGCCCGAGTCCCGCGACTTGGCGTCCCCGAACAGGTCGCGCAGCACCCGCGTGTCGCGGATCATCGGGGCGAGACGGTCCTTCGAGAAGGTCTCGGCCGCGTCGTCCTTCGGGAACACGCCGAGGATCGGGCACGGCTCGACATGGATGAAGCGGCCCGCAATGTTCTCGATGCAGGTGGTCTTGAGCAGCTGCGTGCAGGCCATCAGCGTGATCTTGCTGACGCCCGGCTCGGTCGCCCACAGCATGGGCCCGCGCGCGACCTCGACACGCGAGGCGATGAACCGGCCGCCGTTCGAACTCTCCTTGCTCAGCCGGCGATACCGCTCCGCCCACTGCACCACGTCGAGATCCGGAGGCGGGGTCAGTCCGCGTCGCCACGCGCTGCGCAGGCTCGCGGTGTCAGCCGAACTCGCCGGCGGAGGGCTCACCGAGTTCGGTGAGGTGCTTTTTGACATAGGCGGTCAGGACCGGCGTCAGCTGCCTCGGTTCGATCTTGAGCTCGTCGGCCATCTCGATTGCGACTCGGGCCGGCCACGCCAGCCAGGCATCTCGGAGCGCTCGGCCTTCCTCAAAGAACGCTGCCTCGGCTGCGGGCCGATCAACGAGCTTGCTGCCGTCCCGCTCGACGATCTGCTTTCGGTGGAGGCCGAGCCAGTTCTCCTTGCGCCGGACCGCAATGGCCGTCGGCAGGTTCGGATCGTCGGGGTCGAAGGCATCTTCCTGGCCGCCGTCGCCATCGAGAGGCGCCGGGCGCGGCTGCGGCTCGGGAGCGGGCTTCGGTGACGGCTTCGGTGCAGCCTCGGCGTGGGAGGCGTTGTTACCATCCTTCGCCCGCACCGGGCGGTGGGTAACGCCACCTCGATAGGTCGTCGGCCGCTGGTCGAGGTTCCACTCGGTGCGCTCTACGTCCACACGGCCAGTGCCGTCGAGAACGAGTAAGCCCTTCTGCTTCCAAGTGGTTACGGCCTTGCGAGAAACGCCGCGATGACGGGCGAACTCGGCTTGGCTGAGAAATTTTGCGCCGCTCGTTTCTGCCATGGGCGCTGTTACCCGTCACCGCGTTACCGGGTTCCACGACCCTGGCGCTAGGAAAGCTGGGGGCCCCGACCACCCGTATAGGTTTGGAGGTGCCAGGGTCCCCCGGGGTCCAGGCGGCGGAACAGGGCAACCTACGTGCTTGGACCGGCCCGGCCGCATTCTCAGCAGCCGAGCTTATGTGCGCCGCAGCACTGGCGCGCCTTAGGCGTCGCGTTTAGACGGATTGCGCACCAAGGAAGTGTGCGCAACTGAAGGTGGACGGGCGGTGTATCAGGTTGTCGGGTTCTTGGCTGTCGGAGCTGCGGGAGCTGCGGTCCTGCACAGCTGGGACCTCCCGAAGTTCGTCACCTTCGGATTTGTGCTGCTGAGCCTCGGCGGGGCGGTCGTTGTCGGCGCCTCGCAGGTCGGGCACGTCAGCGAACCTATCCGACCCGTATCCTACTCCATGGCTGGTGGGATGGCACCGACGGAGGGCTTTGTCGCTCCGCCACGTCGCCAGAAGCCAAAGGTTGAACGTGCGATCTGGTAGCACCGGCCACTGCTAAGGCATTCAGCTTCCTCAATCACACGTATCCATCTGCTGCTCGATTGGTCCCAGGCGATCTGGGGCGAGCGCCTGGTCCATGCGACCCACTCGACGGCGCACATGACGGCCTCGGTCCCTAAGCGAGGCAGTCGGAACAGCAGGATGCCGATCCAGTTGCCCGATATTGTGGCCGCACGGGCCTCACTCGATGGAGCAACACATGACCAAGTTGATTACGGCGGCGCTGGCGCTCGCCCTCCTGACCGGTTCTGCGATGGCTCAGCAGAACGGTGGAAACGCTGGGAATCCGAGCAACGCCGGTGGCGGCAACACAAGCTCTGCTGGCGGTGGCGGATCGGGCCGCTAACCGGCCGGATCAAAAAGCCACGCAGCGGGCCGCCCGCTCGGGGCAGGGCGTCGCCGAACCCCGCGGTGAAGTAGTAGCGGCGGTCGGCATCAAACCGACGACCTCTGAGCGTGAGGCTGCCCCACCGCCTTGGCCGACCAACGGGGGCGCTAGTGGCTGGATGACCTGCATGGCATACGGGAGGCATGACCAATGAAGTGCCTCACCCCTATTCCATCACCATCGAACCGCTGAAGAAGCCCGAAGGCCAGTTCGGATGGGCGCTCAGGAAGCACGGTAAGCTGACCGAGCGATCCGATCGCGCCTTCACCAGCGAGGCCAAGGCGTTCGAGAACGCGTTGAGAGCGATTGAGAAAGATCAGACTGGGTTCGGGAGCCGATAGGCTTCTAAGGGCTGTATAGCGGCACAGACCGCAAGCCCGCAGCCAGCCTCACTTCTGCGGTGAAACTGCCTCAGTCGCGGGGGGCATGTTGTTCTTCACGAGGTACTTCACACCGCGATCGAACGAGGTGTCGTTGTTGCCGCGGATGTCGACGCTATAAGCTTGCTCGGGCGTGTCGGCCTTCAGATTTTTCACGTAGACGTTGATATTGAGGATTAGGTTGGAGACCTTCTGGATCTCGCCAGTGATCGCGACGTCCGCCTTAAGTTTGCGCGCAAAATCTTCGGCGCAGCCGCCGCACTTGCGCAGGTCGGAACTCTTCTCGACCTCAGCCCTCACGGGATCCGTGGACACGATCTGATAGCGACCACTCTCTTGTAGCTGCTGACGCAGCAGATCGGTGAGGGGGCCGAGGCGGGCTCGGTCGGCATCGGTTGGGCTCTGGGCGCCGAGGTTCGCAAGCTGAAAGTCGAAGACGGCAGCTTTGGGTGGCTCGGCGTGTGCCGCCGTGGTCACGAGCAATAGCCCTGAGACTGCCGACAACAAATGACGCAACTTCATGTGTGTTCCTCCTGAGATTTTTTTGCCTCATGAAGGAACGCGTGGGCAGGAAATAGGTCGCAAACCGATCCGGCTTCGAGGTTCAACTCGCGGAGGTCCGAGCTTCTCCCGTACGGTTTCTCGGTGCGGCGCCGGGCGTCGTGCTCTCGGTTGCGGGCTAGTTGGTCGTGCGGCTTCAGGGTCTCAACCCTTTGAAGAGATTGATACGGCAACCATCGAACCTGCTGCCTTCTCCCGGGTTCTCCCCTTCCCAGAGAGGAGAGTGCCATGTCGTCAACTGATCTCAAGCACCAGATCGGCCAGAACGTCGACAGAGTCGATCAGCTCAGCAGCCCGATGCTGCTTGGGCTCGCGGTCGCAAGCGGCGTAGTCGCGACCCTGCTGATCGAATTGTTGAACAAAGTGTAAAGGGAAGAGTGGAGGAGAGCGCACTGGCAGGAGCGACCAGCGGCCCAGGCGGTGAGTGGGTGTCGTTGCGATCAGCGCCCATGCCCTACGAGGCGCATGAGAAAGCCCCGCAGCGGGCTATCCGCTCGGGGCGCATCTTTCCAATCGTGAGAAGCGGCAGGGCCTATGGCGGCCTCACATCCGTCCTCTCGTCGCCACCGAGCTATTCCGCTTCGTTCGTGGGACGCAGGTAACACAGTAGGTGCGCTCTATCAGAAGTCAACGACGCTATAGGCGCAATGCAGCCTAAATTGACATCCTCGGTCGTGGTTTAGGTGCCTATCATCAACCGAAGCAGTTTGATCCGCAAAGGGCGGCTTAGGGTGCAGGCTGTGTGAAAACGCAGGCAGGCTCCGAAATCATAGAACAATCTTCTACGCGACGTACATGGAGCATGCCGGGCAGCGGCTTCGGTGATATCAGACGGCCAACTCAGCCGCTGCTCACGCTGTGCGGGAGAAAAATCTTCTTACGAGATTGCGTTTTCACACAGCCTCGGTGGCAAGCAGGCATTCGGTCGAGATGTCTCGACTGGCAGGTTCTCCGCCGAAAGCAGACCTTTGGCGAGGGTGCATCACTGAACATTTCAGGACAGCGGCGCTGAGGATGCTACGCGAGCTGGCTCGTGATCCAAGCCTGCGCCTCCTCAGGGGAGCCGCACTCGGTGCCCACCGTATCGATCCGGGTCTCACCGTCGATGACGTCGAAGAAGTAGCGAGCCACATGACCCTCCGCTGTGAAGGAGGCGGGAGCACGGAAGTCTCTCAGACGCCAGCAGCCAGGATCAGGCCAGCGGTGTGTACGTTTTCGGACATAACTGGCTGCGTCGCATTAAACTGGGTCAAGCGCAGCAGCACTTAGTTCTTAGCTGCGCCATTATTGTTCTCGGCTTCAGCAGGGAGTAGGAAATATTTTCAGAAACTCCCGTGCAATCCCTGGCGATCAGTCATACATCTTGTTCATCGCCGGCTGACTTATTTGGGTGCCGGCGCTTGGGAGACGGCGCGCGCTCTTGCCCCTTTCGGGAGCAGAGCTATGCCTCAGCCTCAACAATCCGCCCTTCGCAATCGCCTTCTGAAGGCGCTCACCCCCGGCGACTTCACCCGCCTCGCTCCGCACCTGGAGGCGGTGCCGCTTGCAATGCGGCAGCAGCTCATCACGCCCGACCAGCCGATCAGCCACGCCAGCTTTGTCGAGGAGGGTCTCGTCTCGATGATCGTCGACACTTGCGAGGGCCGCGTCGAGATCGGCCTGGCGGGCTACGAGGGCTTCGTCGGTGTTCCTCTTGTGCTGGGCACGGACCGCACCCCGCACATCGCGATGGTGCAGGCGGAGGGTACAGCCTTGCGGATCGCTGCGCTTGAGCTTGAGGCGGCACTCGATGCCAGCCGGGCACTGCGCGGCGTGCTCGGACGTTACGTCCAGAGCCTGATTGTCCAGGTCGGGCAGTCGGTCTACGCCAATGCCGACTACAACGTCGAGGCGCGGCTCGCCCGTTGGATCCCTCATGACCGACGACCGGCTCCGCACGGACGAGCTGCCCATGACGCACGAGTTCATGGGGATGATGCTCGGGGTGCGCCGTCCGGGCGTGACCACGTCCATGCACATCCTGGAGGGCGCCGGCATGATCAAGGCCAAGCGCGGGCGCATCATCGTGCTCGACCGCGAGAAGCTGAAGGAGCTGGCCGGCGACACCTACGGACCGGCCGAGGCTGAGTACGAGCGGCTGCTGGCAGAGGCACAAGGCTGCGGCTGATCTGGCTCTGCATCCCGGTAGGATCGTCCGTCATTATCGGTCCGACGTCGGACTGAAACCTAGCCGGGGCAAAGACGTTTAGGGGTTGATGCCTCTGTTTTTCTTCCACATCCGCGACGGTGCAACGCTGATTGAGGACCCGGACGGGAGCGAGCTGCCGGACCTTGCCGCGGCGCGCGAAGAGGCCGTTCAGGGTGCGCGCTTCCTCCTGGCGGAAAAGCTGAAGGCTGGCGAAGTGCTCGACGGCCAACGGTTCGAGATCACGAGCGCTGAAGGTGTCGTGCTCGCTCTCCTGCTGTTCAAGGATTTGGTCAAGCTCCAGTGAGCGCAGCGCCTTAGCCCTATGGAGTTCCGCTATCTCTTCGGGAACGGTCCCTCATCACAGCAATCACACAGGGGCGCTCGGGGTCGAAAGCGGCCCCCTTGCGTGGTCAAGCTGATCGAGTTTTGACCTAGCGGTGCGCGCAGGTTCCGCCTGAATGTGCGCGTCAGGCCACCCTCTGCATGTCCTCGATCGGCAGCCGATAATCGAACGGTGCGCCCATGACCTCCAGTGAGATGACGCCTACTGCGCCGCCCTCGGCTGTGCCGACGAACTTGCCGATGAACCCGTTGAACAGGCCCGAGCCGGCCCGCACCTCCTCGCCCACCTGCATGCCAGCCAGCGGCGTGAGGTTCGTGCGCCCGGCCAGTTCATCCACACCCCACTGCCTGAGCCAGCGCAGGCCGGCCGGGTTCATGGCAAGCGGGCCGCGGTTGGCCGATCCGAGGATGCCGGTCAATCCATGCATATTCCGTCCGTCGATGTCTCGCTCGCGCAGCGCTGCCAGCGTCTGGTCGCAGAGGCCGCCCAGCACGCCGAGGAACAGGTAGGACCGCATGGCCGGCCGCTGCTGCTCACGCCGCGGCACGCGCAAGTTCGAGCGCACCGAGCGCCGCCACAGGTACTCGCAGGGCACGTAGGGGATGAACGGCGTCTCATCCTCGCGAACACCGCGGAGCATCGCGCGTCGGATACTGGCCGCAGCCGACAGCTCCCGACTCGGCGCCGTCGTGCAGACGTACCAGCGCACGGCTGCGGCGTAGAGGTTCGGAGTCTTATTACGGCGCTCGGCCAGGATTGGCTCGTCCTTCGCGATGATAGAGTTGTGCTGAGGGGTCACGCGGGCCTGAAATCGCTGCCCGTGCAGTTTGGCGCCCATGGCGGCTGTTCCTCGGTACGCTACGAGAGGGGTGGCGGCGGTCAGACGATCGGAGACGAACGCGGTTCGAACGGGCTTCGGGCCGGCGGTAGGCCGGCACGCTCGCGCTCCCAGGCGTCCCGTTGTTCGACTAGATCGTTGGCGCGTCGCATCTCTTGCCGCTCGCGATCGATCTCTTCGGCTGTGCGCTCAGCGATGACGTTCGACCGGCCCATCTGGGATTTAATCTGGTTCCAGTGCGCGACCGCGGCCTTGCGCTCGTCCTCGGTAGTCGCGCTGTCGACGATCTCGGCGCTCAGCACCTGATCCAAGCGGTGTAGCTCGACCTCCACGTCGAGCATGACGAGCTTTGCCTCGGCGCGGATCTGCGGCGCGGTCGGGGCCCGCTCCGGGTTCCATCGCGTCTTCTGCATGTTCTTGAGGAACAGCCCCGCGGCCCGCTGCACGGTCCACACTGGGACGTCATCGAGGGCGCGGACGATGAGGCCGACGGTGATTCTCGCGTCCTCGCGATCGGCCCCGTAGGTCGGGAATGCGCCCAGAAGGGAAGCGACGATTTTGGCCATCTTCGCGCGCGCTTCGTCCGAGGCAGGCGGGCTGAGACTGCCGAGAAGATGCTGCCTGCGCTCCTCTAGAGCCGCCCGCTCATGCTCCAGCGGCGCCAGCCCGGCGCTGATGAGCTTGTGGCCGGGCCGGTCGCCGTCCTCCAGGCGATTCTGGAACCGGCTGACGAGGTCGAGGAGTAGCCTGCTAACGGGCTCCGGAGGCGAGACGGAGGTGCTGGCGGTGCGTGTCTGAACGCGGGTCATCGGGTCTCGCAGGTTCGTCGCGAAGGATGTCGAAGTAGCCGTTGGAGGAGCGGGGACGGCCGGGGCTGGCGCGGGCCGCAGGGCGGCGCCGGCCGATCTCCCGAAGCCTGTTGCGCAGGGTGCGGGGCCAATCGAGCTTCCGAGCCCGTTGGCCGCCCTCGGCCATCCAGAAATCGCAGAACTCGGCCAGCGCCTCGGTCGCCTCGGTGCCGGTCAGCCCCATCTCGGCGCAGACGGCGAGGGCTTCCGGGCTCTCGGCGAAGTCGGCGGGGATCCGGCGCGCCCTGGCGGCCTTCGAGCCCTTGCCGCCGCCCTCCTCGGCTTCCCGTTCGCCAGCCTCGCTCTCCGACCCGTCCATCGCCTCGGCGGCAACGTCATCGGCCCCCCTCGGGGGCTGGCAGCCCGTCAGGGCTGACAGGGGGGATGGTGTTTGGGGTGGGGGTTATAGGGGGGGTCTGGGGGGGCAAGGGGGCGGGGCCGTTAGGGAGCCGCCGTGACGTCACGTGTTGTCACGTGCTGTAACGTGACGTCACGTGACATAACGTGACTGCGACGACGGGCCTGACGCTCCCGATCAGCCTGCCGACGCCTCTCGATCGCCTCGCGCTCGGCTGACGCCCGCCCAAGCTCCAGAGCAACGCGCTGCACGAGGTCGGCATCGACACCGGCACGGATCAGGTCAGCGATGAGGCTGGGGTCAGACACCGGCGCCCTCCCGCTGACGCGCGGCGTAGCGCTCGTCTTGAAGGCGGGCCAGGATCCGGCAGACGTCCGGCTCGGTGAGCCCAACCGATCTGGCGATCCGCAGGGTGTCGCGGCCCTTGGCCCAGCGCTCGGCGATTGCGGTGCGGTTGCGGGGCGTGTCGGGCCATGTGTCGGCGGCGCGAGCCTTCATGATCGGATCTCCGCGAGCACGGTGCGGACTTGGCCCTCGTCGAGGCCGAGCGAGACGGCGATGTGCGCGGCGCTCTGGCCTTCGCGGCTCCGCACCTCGATCTCGGCGCGGTCCTGCTCTTCGACGGAGGGCATGGTGAGGACCATGCGGACCTCGGTGGCGGAGCGATCGACCTCGACCTGGGTCTGGCGCACGTAGCGCTGGCCGTCGTCGGCGATGACGCCCGCCTCTACGGCCGCGTCCAGGCACGGCTTGATGCGGTTGTCGGCGTCGCCGCTGAACGGCGGCAGGAAAATCGTGACGTCGCAGGGGCCGGCCATTCGGCCGGGGCGCTGCACGTCGATTAGGAGCGCCGCCTGCTGGCGCCACGCCCGGTACTTCGGCGTTTTCCGACGGCCGCCGGCGACGTTGTAGAACAGGCTGTTCGTGCTCGGCGGCAGCGGAAAGCGGATCTCGACCGAGGCCACGATCCGGCGCTGAGCGTAGACCGGGCGATCCTCGGGCTTGAGGCGCGCGCCCAGCTTTGCGGATGAGAGGGAGGGCGCGCGCATGTCGGCTACGCCATGCCGAGGGCTTGGAGGTACAGCTCGAGGATCGCCTCTTCCTCGGTGCGCTCGTCGTGGTCCTTCTTCCGCAGGGCGACGATCTTGCGGAGGATCTTCACGTCGAAGCCGTTGGCGCCGGCCTCCGCGTAGACGTCCTTGATGTCACCGGCGATGCCGGCCTTCTCCTCCTCAAGACGCTCGATGCGCTCGATGATGCTTTTCAGTTGATCTGCGGCGACCGAAGATGGATCGCCTTGCCCGACTGCTGCGGGTGTGCTCATACTCAAGTCCTTCGCTAGGGGTACACAGCCGCTCGGACCCTTCTGGCAGGGGGCCCGGGCGGTTTCCTTTTGCGCTCACCCCTCCGGGTGGCGCTCCTCCGCGTCTGAGCGGGGATCCTTGTCGCGCTCCCAGAGACGGGGCTGCCACTCCCGGGCGCGCTCACGCCAGAACCGCATGCCGGCGAGGCAAGCGTCGCTGAGGTCCAAGCAGGCGTTGGCCGCAGCCTCGCAGATGGCTTCCATGACGAGCGCGACGCGGTGAAGGATCACAGGCGGCTCTCCTGAAGCTCAGCGAGTTCTCGGCGGAGATCGGCGGCGCGGCGCTCGAGGCGCACCTGGCGCTGCTGGCGGGCGACGGCGGCGAACCACGCGCCCGCATGCTCAGGGTGGACCGCGCAGAGGAAGTCGGCGCCGTAGCGACACACGAGGGCGTCGTAGGCCGACCCGCTCGGTGAGTTGCCCTGCTCCAGCCACTTCCGGACGGTGTTGGCCGAGATGTTGGTCTCCGCCTCGACGCACTGCGCGGTCTTGAGCGGGTGCTGCGTGCGCAGAAACGCCGAGACGCGTTCCGCTAATGTTCGGCCATCAACCTGACCAACCTTGGCAGAAGCCTGACCAGACTTTCCCATCGTCTTCCCCGATGCTGTGTGCATCGAGGAAGGCGCCGGCAGGAAATTGGAGGTGAGGGACGCGGCGGACATCTTAGCGGATCCCGGTCGAAAGATGCGGGTACGCGATACGCAGGACAGCGCGACCGCCACGGGCTTGGCGGCAGGGGCGGACGCGCAGGGAATGAACACGGTCCCAAGAAGGGGCCGCTCCCACGGAAAGGGGAGCGGCCAAGTCGAGGGAGGAAACGCCCGAGAGAGGGCGGCCGGGGGCGCAGGGGGCGCCACGGGCAACGGACGCGCCGGGGCGCGAAAGGGAAACCGAGATGAACGAGCACACACCGGAGACCGACGGCGCCGCAACCATCCTGGCGATGCACGCCATGGTGATGTGGCTGGTGCGGCGAGAGGTCGAACGAGGCGACGGGGCCGGCGCCGAACTCACCCGGCACATGGTCGAGGCGATGCTCGGCGTGGTGCAGGTCGACCCGGCACTCGCCGAAGCGGCGCACGAGGCGAGCAACGTCGTCGCCCGCGTCATCGACACCCGGCCGATGCTGGCGGTGCTGAACTGAGGTGCGCCCGATCCAGACGCAGGAACGTGAGACAGGATCGGGCGCGATCCGGCAGCCGCGGTGCCGTCCGGCTGCGGGAAGGGGGAAAGAGTGCGAGCACGGCCGAGCGTGACTGCGGGGGCCAGAGCCGCCCGGCCGTGCTGCCCTACATCGGAGGTTGCGACACCACCGATGGAGCGGAAGTTGGCTGAAAAGGTCGAAATCGACGCGGAGACGCTGCAGTACCTCAGCGAGACTGCGCTGGCGCACAACATGTTCATTCAAGCTCTCCTCGGCCTAGAGGAGCAGAGATTTCCCGGCTTTGCAGCCGCGATCCGGCGAGAACTAGACAAAACGCTACGATCGCGAAGCACAGCACTTGTTGAGGCCGGATGGGTGAATGTGCGCGACCGCATCCACGCCGATCTACGCGCTGCCGAACAGGCTGCGTCTTCGGTTCCGAACGCTCCGGTCCGCACAAAGCTAAGATCTTGGCTGTTCGGGGGTCGCTGAACAGCACGTGCTGAACCGCGGCGCTCATACCGGAAGGTGAACGGGGCGCGGTCATCGGGCCTGGCTCCACGAAAGAGTGATGAGGCGACCGCCGCGGGCGGCGTCCCACACGGAGGCGCCAATCAGGGCCGCCGCGCACAAGATCGCGGTCAGGCCGAGGGCGCCCAAGATTGCGCAGAGGCGGAGGGAGCGGTGGGTCATGCCGCCGCCCCGCTGACGCTGGCCCCAGCCATCCCAGGCAAGAAGTCGATCGCGCGGACTTGGCCGGCGGTCTCCCGCTCGATGACAATAATCTTTTCCAGGCTCGGCTTCCGCCGGCCGTTCGCATAGCGCGTCACGGCGGCCTGGGTGGCGCCGATCCGAGCGGCAAACTCGGAGTGGGTGAGCGAATGCGCCCGAAGGTAGTCGGAGAGCGTCATGGCCTACCAATACCATTGCGGTATGGGTGGTGCAAGGCCGATGATACCATTTTGGACTTAGACGGTGGACGCGAGACCAAATATCACTTTGGTATGAGCGCCCTACGGCACTTCCGCACCAAAGCGGGCCTGAGCCAACAGGCCCTCGCTACCGCTGCCGGCACGTCGCAACCGCAGATCAAGCGGCTGGAGGCCGGCGAGCGGACACTTTCAAAGAAGTGGGCGGAGCAGTTGGCTCCGCATCTGGGGATCACCGCTGAAACCCTGCTGTTTCCTCCGACGCCACTTGAAATCGACGCGGACGACGTCAATGCGCCTCGCGCAACTGACACTGCCGTGCCTGAACGCGGCCACGGGGCGGAAGCAAACGTCGTGTTCCCTGAAGCGTCGAGCCCGGTTGATACGAGCACCTTCAAGGGGCCTCGGAACGTGCCGGTCTATGGCACCGGCTCCGGCGGCGACGGCGGCGATTTCAGCTTCAATGGCCAGCTGATCGACCACGCGCCGCGCCCACCTGGCATTGCAAACCGCAAGGACGTCTATGTCGTCTACCTCGTCGGCGACAGCATCTCGCCTGCGTATGAGGACGGCACGCCGATCTACGTGGACCCGCACCGCCGGCCCCAGCCGCGCGATTACGTGGTCGTCGAGTTGCGTGGCGCCCGCGAGGACGAGCCGGGCCCAGCCTTCGTCAAGCGCCTTGTTGCTCGCGGTGCCGGCAAGCTGAAGCTCGAACAGCACAACCCGTCGGGACCGCTTGACCCGATCGACGAGAGCGAGGTCGTGCGGGTGCACAGGGTCATACCCTGGTTGGAACTAATCGGGGTCTAAATATAAACTTTCTGGGCGGGGATTTATTGTGGCCAACGTTTACAATTACACGTTCAATGGAACGGTGAATTTAGCGCAGCAGAGTCAGGGCTCAAACTACCCGCGGTTTGCAGAAGTAAGTGGCAACTTCACTGTTGACTATGACCGGCAGTACGCGAACGGCACAGCCATACCCGGCGATATTTTTGTGAATGGGCAGAGGGTAAGTGGGCCATCGATCTTCCAGACGCAAAATTCAAGCGGCGTGATTACGTACGATATCTTCGCAAATCGCTTTCAGTCTTTGGAAGGCCCAAGGCAGAGCGTCAACCTTTATTATAATGGGCAGGCGCCAACCTCCTTTGTAAATGTGCAATTGCTTACCACGAATGCCGACAACAGCGTTTTCCCAGCTCGGAATGAAGATGCTATCTACCGCTCGCAACAAATTGCAGTAACCAGCACGCCCGTCTGCTTCACCACGGGCACGCTCATCCGCACCGCCCGCGGCGAGGTGGCGGTCGAGGATCTGATCGTCGGCGATCTCGCCGTGACGGCCTCCGGCCTGCTGCGTCCGATCACCTGGATCGGCAACCGCACCCTCGGTGCCAAGGGTGATGCGCTGCCCCACAACGAGCAGCCCATCCGGATCCGCGCGGGCGCCTTCGGCCCCCGCCTCCCGGCGCGCGATCTGCGCCTCTCGCACGGCCATCCGGTTCTCATCGGCGACGATGCCAACGGTGAGGGCGGCGTGCTCGTGCCCGTGATGTGCTTGATCAACGGCACCACGATCACCCGCGAGCCGGTCGCCAGCGTCACCTACTGGCACGTCGAACTCGACAGCCACGACATCCTGCTCGCGGAGGACCTGCCGGCCGAGAGCTACATCGACGGCGGCGACCGTTCCTTCTTCACGGAAGCCTCCGACCATGCCCTGCACAACCCGGACTTCGTGCCCACGGCCTGGGACGCGCGCTGCCGCCCGGTCGTGGTTGATGGCCCACTGGTCGATGCCGAGCGGATGCGGCTCGATGCGGTATTTGCCGGCTTGCTGAGTGAGCAGTGCGGTTGGGGCGAGGTTGTGGTTGGATATGCTTAGGCGAGCCGCCGACGGGGTTGCTGTTTGGTGATGGCTTGATCTTTCCTGCCTCTCACTGAGATCGAGCGATGGGTCCACCAGATCGAGACCAGACGTACCGTTACGTCGCGTTCATTGATGAGGCGGGCGATGACGGTCTCCGCTCTGTCAAACCGATAGACCCAAATGGCGGCACTGAATGGTTTATCCTTTCAGCCGTCGTCATTAGAGCAAATAGAGAGAGCGAACCTCGTGCTTGGGTCCGTGACATACTGCGTGACATCGGCAATGAAAACGCAGCAGATCTTCACTTTAACCGCCTTTCTCCCGATCAAAAGACACGTGCTTGTGAGTTGATATCTGAGCTTCCACTAAAATGCTTTGTGGTGGCCTCGAACAAGAAGAATATGAGACATTATCTAAACAAAAAGGCAGCAAAGGTTCCATCTAGAAATTTCTTTTACTGCTGGATGACGCGCCTTTTGCTGGAGAGAGTCACTGAATATTGCAGCGCGGTTAATGACCATGAGGACGCGGCTGGCGGAAAAGTTAAATTTGTTTTCTCCGAAAGCCATCGCATGTCTTATAGTCAATTCAGAGCTTACCTGCATTGGATAAAGCTGCAAAGCATTGGGGGATCACTCCATTTAGACAAGGGCGATTTAGATTGGAGCGTGGTTGATATAGATCTTGTCGAGGCGCATCCTCATAAAACGCGGGCAGGATTAATGCTGGCCGATGTTGTGGCGAGCGCCTTTTTCCAAGGAGTTACTTTGCGGGACGACCAAACATGCCGACCAGAGTATGCAAAACTGCTGGCGCCCAGGGTCGCAAGAAAGAACGCGACCGCGAACGGGTTCGGCTTAAAAGCTATGCCCCCTCAGCTCTACACCGCTGCTTTGACTGAAGCGCAGGCCGAGGTGTTCAACTTTTACGGTGTCCCGACGCGGAGAGCGCGGTAGGCCCCCGGACCCGTGTTCCGGAAGGCGTAGAGCCAGCCATCCAACGAGCTGACGTCCGACCGGTTGCCGCGGTTGCGACCGAGCTACCCAGCGGGCCTACCGACCGCAATTATTGACCAGCATCTCCTTGGGTCAACCTGCGAATTTTTGGGCTGCCTCGAAGAAACTGAGATGCCACCCCATAGTTGCTCGCAGACCACTAAAACGGCATCTGGTCCCGCACCTCGCGTGGCACCTCTCCGAACGCCGCGAGGGTGATCGTCTCTCCCTCGTCGAACTCGCCGCCACCACGACGCAGGAAGGCGGCCGCGCCCGGCGCCCATCCCTTTTCGACGCGATCCTCCGCGACCTTCTTCGCGACCTCACCATCGCTGCACGGGTAGACGCGCCCCTCGCGGAGCTGCCCGAACCGATCGCGCACGAAGGTCATGGCGCCGTACCGCTCATTCCTCGACATGATCCATATCCTCTCGAAGGACAGCACGTAGGTTGAGGTTTCGGCCTCCGCCGCCACGCTCAGCGCAGTAGATGCATCGAAGCTTGCTCCCGAGGGCTGAGACCGTCCCGAGACCAGCACTCTCTGCCTCGTCCAGATGCCACCGCGCCCACCAGTTCCGACGGCCGCAGTCGTCGCAGGTCGCCGATAAGGCGGCGAGGTCCGCCAAGTGCGTTTCGTTGTGCCCATGCCTTGTTCCCACCTATAGACCTTCTGGCATGTTCACCTTTCGTTCTATGGTGGAGCGGTGACGTAGGGTTGTCGAGCGCGTTGGCGGAAGAATTTCACGGCCTGTGGACAGGCGTGGACAAGTCAGGACATGGCCCCTGGATCGGTATCGGCACAATGTCATTTTGGTATTGACGGGAAATACCGAATTGGTATGGTCGCCCATCGCCACCCCGCGCTGGAGCCGACGATGTCCAACAAGCCACCCTTGAACTGGGGCCGTGAGAAAGACCGGATGCGCGGCCAGCGTGCGGCGCCGCCAGAGGTCCGTGAGGAGCGCCTGCGCACGATGGCCGGGCTGCGCGGCTCGGCAGCGATTGCCCTTTCCGCTTGGCGCGGCCGTTCGGCCCAGCGCTACGTCGTCGGCATCCACGATGTCGGTTCGGATGACGCCATCGAGGCCGCTCCCGCCGTCGTGATCGCCGTGCGCCGCGACGAGGCCGGCCTCGCTTCCCCCCTGGACGTCGCCAGCATCGAGACTGCCGCGGACGCCGTGGCTTGGGTCCGCTTGGCTCAGGCGTCGGGCGCCTCTGAGCTTCACATTCACCGACTTGCCGATGCCGCCTCCGAGCGCGCCGCCGTGGTCGCCGATCTCGCGCCGGCGCTGCCGCTGGACGATTGCGCCGCCTGAGCCTGCCGCGCTTCGGCGCGCCCCTTCGCCTTCCCGCAACACCAGCCCGACGAGGCCACCCATGTGCGCGCCGTTCAGCCAGGCCGACCAGCCCGAGCCTGCCATCTCGTCCCTCGACCTCGCTGACGCGGTCGAGCACCTGCATCTCGCGGCGCTGGCCTACAGCGACGTGGTCCGGAAGATCGCCATCGGGGACGCCACCAGCGCGCAGCTCGGGCCGCGCGGATCGCAGAGCGCGAACATGGTGCGGCTGCGCCTGGAGGAGGCGATGATCGCCCTCCGCGCCACCTGCCGGAATGCGCTCGCCGGCACGGCTGGCACCTACGCCAGCGAAGCCGACCTCGCCGAGGCGCAGAGCCAGCGCATCCAACAGAACGACAGGAACATCAACCGCACCGCGATGCGCCGGGCCGATGCGGTCGAGACCGCCGAGCGCTCGCTGATCGACCGCGCCCACGCCGCCGGCGCCGAACTCGCCCGCCTCGACGCCACGCATCCCTACGGCAAGAGCGCGGCGCCCGCGCATGCCTCCCACGAGGCCGGCTTCGTCTCTCCCGGCGCCTGAACCATGCTCGCCCTGGCCCAGGATCTCCTCGCGGCCGGGATTGCACTGGCCCTCTACGTCGCCGGCGCCCTGCTCATCCTCGGCCGGTGCCAGCGCCTCGCCCCGCCGCTGCGGGCTCTCCCCTCAACCTCGAACGACAACAGGCCCGCCATGTCCACGCCGCGCCCGGCCGCTGCGCCGTCCGTCGATGTCTCCGCCATGTCGATCGCTGCCGGCATGGGCTCGATAGCCGTCCTCTGCACGCTGGCTGTCGTGGCATGCGCCCGCGCTCATGGATGGCTGTGATGGCCGACAACACTGCGCCCCTGATGCTGATCTTCAGCGCGCAGCCCGGCGACTCCTCAACGGCGATTGAGTTCGCTGGCACGGATCTACGCGCCCGCGTGATGGCGGGCATGTCCAGCGCCGAGATCGCCGCCGATGTCGTCCAGGCGCTCAACGCACACGGCCCCGCGCTCAAGGCGCTCCGCGCCGTCCGCGACGCCTGCCGCGATCCCGACACCGACACGGCCATGCCGAGCGCCACCGGTGAACTCGTCGAGGCTGCCCTTGCTGCGATGGGGGAGCGGTCGTGAGCGACGACAGCATCACCTGCCCCCACTGCCAGCATCGGATCCGGATGACGGATGGCGAGCGCCTGCAGGGCCACGTCACCTACTGGGGCCAGGACAGGGTCACGAGCCTCGGCTGCCCGAAGTGCGAGCGCGAGGTCTTCCTGCAGGAATACGTGAAGCGCTGGTGGACCGCCGGCCGCACTCCGCAGGAGGCGTGCGAGCTATGATCCGCTGCGAGACTGTCACCTTCGAGGACGTCGGCACCACCCCGCGCAAGCCGCTCAGCGCCTCAAAGAAGCTCGCCCTCTACGAGGAGCAGAAGGGGATCTGCCCCCTCTGCGATCAGCCGATGCTGCGTGGCGAGAAGCTGATCGACGAGCACCTGCGCCCGCTCTCGCTCGGCGGCAGCAACGACCGGATCAACCGGGCGATCGTCCACGAGCGCTGCGCCAAGGCGAAGACCGAAGGCCCCGATGGCGACCTCGCCACCGGTGCGAAGGCCAAGGCCCAGAAGCGGGCCTCGCTCGGCTTCAAGACGGCCAAGGGCCGGCCGATGCCCGGCACCAAGGCTTCCGGCCTGAAGCGCGGCTTCGACGGGCGCGTGACGCGCCGCTGATCCACCCGACCCATCAATCGCAGCCAGAGCGACGACCATGAAGTGGAAGCCTGTCTCGTGTCCTGAGCGTGCCCAGATGCGCCAGCTGCGCAAGCAGGGGTGGTCTCTCGCCCGCATCGGTGAAGAACTCGGGAGGCCCGCTCGCACCGTCCTTTTTCATGTCAGCGACATCGATGTCCGATGCCGCTCTGGCACGAGCGGTCGAGGTGAGGCCGCGCGTGCGCGGATGCTGAAGGCGGCGGACGAGGGGGTACCTTATCCCGAGCTTGCTGAGCGCTTCGGCACCACTCGCAACTGCATCGCCGCCACCGTCTGCCGTCTTCGTCGTCAGCGCCGCGAGGCCGCTCAGGAGGCCCGCGCATGCTGAGCCTCCCCGGCTTCGACGCGCCCCGGCTCGCAAGCCTCCGGGTGCGGATCCAAGACATGGCCGTCCGCCAGAACCGCTACCGCCGCGAGGCGCAGAGCATCGGCGTCCCGGCCAACTGCCCGGAGACCCATCGCCTCGTCGAGGTGGCGGAGCAGGACACCGCGGCGCTCGCCGATCTTGAGCGCCTGGTCTCGCTGACGATGCGCTTCATGGCCGACGAGCAGAGCGGCCGGCCCGCGCCCGAGGCGCGAGAGACCGACCCGCGCAGCCCCGCGGCCCGCAGCCTCATCGCCCGTGCCTTCGACGCCCTCACCAAAGGTTCTGCCGCATGACCCCCGCCATCACCCCCGAGCTTCGGGAGAGGGCGGGGAGCTTGAACCCGCAGCATGATCTCTTCCGCGCCGAGCACGCACTGACGCCGGCCGAGCGGCGGCGCCTCAAAGGCGGCCCGCAGGCCAAGGGCTACGCGGCACAGCCCGGCACCGGGCCTGCCGACGAGACGTGCGGCTCATGCGGCCACCTCGTTCGCAAGAGCCTCGCCAAGGTCTACTGGAAGTGCGGCCTGATGCGCGTGCACTGGACCGGCGGCAAGGCAACCGACGTGCTCGCCTCCGCACCCGCTTGCCGGAACTGGAAGCCCCTCGACGCGCCCCCGGCAACCCCTCTTGCGACAGGGGAGGCGGCGTGATGGCGGACCCCTACCGGATCGAGGGCCCGGCCCTCATCAGCTTCAGCGGCGGGCGCACGTCCGGCTTCATGCTGAAGCACATCCTCGACGCGCACGGCGGCACGCTGCCGGATGACGTGCATGTCGCCTTCGCCAACACCGGCCGGGAGATGCCCGAGACCCTAGACTTCGTTCAGGAGTGCTCGGAGCGCTGGGGCGTCTACATCGCGTGGCTGGAGTTCGACGCCGAGGCCGAGCACCGGACCCGGATCGTCAGCCACAACAGCGCAGCGCGCGACGGAGAGCCGTTGGCGGCCGTCCTCGGCACGCGGAAGATGCTCGCCAATCCGGTGATGCGGTTCTGCACGATCGACAGCAAGATCAAGCGGCTTCAGGCGTATGCGCGCCACATCCTCGGGTTGGCGACTTGGGCCAACGTGGTTGGACTGCGAGCCGACGAGCCCGAGCGCGTCGCCAAACAGCACGCCCGTGCGGCCAGCGGCAAGGACGGGAAGAACTTCGGCCATCCCGTCATGCCTCTGGCCGAGGTGGGGGTCGCTCGCCGCGACGTGGCCGCGTGGTGGGTCGCCCAGCCGTTCGACCTCCAGCTTGAGAACGTCGGCGGGAAGACGCCGCTCGGCAACTGCGACCTCTGCTTCCTGAAGGGGGCCGCCACCATCATGGGCATCCTGCGCGATCGCCCCGATCTGGCCCGCTGGTGGATCGAGCAGGAGACCCGCTTCGACAGCACGAAGCGCCCCGGCGACTTCGCCTACTTCCGCAAGGATCGCCCCTCCTACGCCGAGATGCTGCGCCTGTCGCAGTCGCAGGGCGACCTCCTGACCTTCACGCCGGAAGAGGAGGAGTCCCTTGACTGCGCCTGCACCGACTGACGCTCGCGCCGAGGCTCGGGAGCGGTTCTACCGCGCCGCCCTTTGGCACGCCGCCGATCCGCAGTGCTCGAACGCCCTGGCCGAGTTCGAGGACGCTTACGAGGCACTGTCTGCGCTCGGGAAGGAAGCGGTCACTAACTCACTCGCCCGCGCGGCCGCCGCAAGGGAGAGACAAGCTGTCCTTTCGGCCTCCAACACGACAGGGAGAACGGATCGTGCCTAGGGAGAGGGGCGGACGTATCGGTCTCAACCCGCGCGATCGGGCGTTGCCGCTGCCAGCGAGCCGGCTTCTCGCGCATTCGCAGGCGGCTGCCTATTGCAGCATGCCTCGGGCCACCTTCGACCGCATCTGCAACGTTCGGCCGATCATCTTCCCCGGCGAGTCAGTGAAGCGGTACGACCGGCGCGACCTTGATGCCTGGATCGAGGGGCTGAAGGGCAGCACTCCGGATCAGGAGAGCGACGGCGATATCTTGGCGAGGCTCGGATGACGCGCATCCGTGTCAAAGGTTTCAAGATCTTCGCCGACCGGTTCGGGCATCAGAGGTGCTACCATCGGAAGACCGGTGAGAAGATCGACCTGAAGCGCACGCCGCTCGGCACTTCGGAGTTTTTCGCCGAGGTGGCGCGGATCGGCGCGAAGCAGGAGCCGAAGGCATTGCAGCCGGGCACGCTTGGCCTGTTGATCGCCGACTACCGGCAGCATGCCGCGTTCACCGACCTGGCTCCGCAGACCCGCGCCGACTACCAAAAGGTCTTTGACTACCTGAAGGACATCGACGGAACGCACCTCGCCCGGTTCAAGCGCGAGTTCGTCGTCAAGCTGCGGGACAAGGCAGCCGAGACAAAGGGGCGCCGCTTCGCCAACTACGTGAAGGCCGTGCTGTCCCTGCTGTTCTCGTGGGGTTCCGAGCGCGGCTACATGGAGACCAACACCGCAAGCGGCATCAAGGATCTGCGCAAGAAGCGCGGCACTCCCGACCGCAACCGGCCATGGACGGACACCGAGCGTGAAGCTGTGCTGGAACATGCCCCGCCGCACATCAAAGTCGCGATGGCGCTGATGATGTTCACCGGGCTCGGTCCGAAGGACGCCCTGACGCTGAAGAAGGATCAGTACAAGGACGGCGAGATTTCCACGAGCCGATCAAAGACGGGCGAGCGCGTGTTCTGGCCGGTTCCCTTCCCCTTGCGGATGATCCTGGCCGCCGCGCCAGAGCACGACGCCGAAACGCTATGCGCCAACTCCGATGGCAAGCCGTGGACGCTGAGCGGTTTCCGCGCGTCCTGGCGCACGGTGCGGATCAAGCTGGAGAAGGCAGGCAGGGTCCAGAGCGGACTCACACCCTACGGCCTGCGACACACCCTGGCGGTCATCCTGCGTGAGATCGGACACGACGAACGGGCTATCGCCGACGCACTCGGGCAGCGAACCATTGAGATGGCCCGGCACTACGCCAAGGGCGCAGACCTCGCGCCTAAGATGCGAAAGGTCGTCAACACGCTGGACGAGGAGTTCGAGCGACGCATCAAGCCGTCTGACAAACCGGCGAGAAAAGCGTCAAACCCTGAGACTGAGCCTTCTCCGGCTTCTCAGGAAATTGTATAGTTTACAACGGTTTATGACTTGAAGAATTGGTAGCGAGGGGAGGGATTTGAACCCCCGACACAAGGATTATGATTCCTCTGCTCTAACCAGCTGAGCTACCCCGCCACTGTCACGGACGGCGCTGACGCGGCGTCCGATGGGCGGGATATAGGGAGAAGCGCGCGAGGGTGTCAACGGTCTGTTGCGGCCCCCGCGCAGGTTCTCCCCCCTCAGAGCGTCTGACCGAAGATCTGCGCCACCTGCGGGATATCCTTGTCGCCGCGGCCGGAGAGGTTCAGCACCATCAGGTGGTCCGCCGGCTTGGTCGGCGCCAGTTCCATCACCTTCGACAGCGCGTGCGCCGGCTCCAGAGCCGGGATGATGCCTTCCAGCATCGAGCAGAGCTTGAACGCTTCCAGCGTCTCGGCATCGGTCGCCGACAGGTAGGTGACCCGGCCCATCTCGTGCAGCCATGCGTGCTCGGGGCCGATCCCGGGATAATCGAGGCCCGCCGAGATCGAGTGGGCGTCGGCGATCTGGCCGTCCTCGTTCATCAGCAGGTAGGTCCGGTTGCCGTGCAGCACGCCCGGGCGGCCGCCGGTGAGCGAGGCGGCGTGGAGGCCGCTCTGCACGCCGTGCCCGGCCGCCTCGACGCCGTAGATTTCGACGTCGCGGTCATCAAGGAAGGGGTGGAACAGACCCATGGCGTTCGAGCCGCCGCCGATGCAGGCGATGAGCGAGTCCGGCAGGCGGCCCTCCATCTCCAGCATCTGCTGCTTCGTCTCGATGCCGATCACCGATTGGAAATCGCGCACCATCGCCGGATAGGGATGGGGTCCGGCCACGGTGCCGATGCAGTAGAAGGTGTCGGAGACGTTGGTGACCCAGTCGCGCAGGGCCTCGTTCATCGCGTCCTTGAGCGTGCGCGTGCCGGATTGCACCGGGATCACCTCGGCGCCGAGCATCTTCATGCGGAACACGTTCGGGGCCTGCCGCTCGACATCGACGGCGCCCATATAGACCACGCATTTCAGGCCGAAGCGGGCGCAGAGCGTCGCCGTTGCGACACCGTGCTGGCCCGCGCCGGTCTCGGCGATGATCCGCGGCTTGCCCATGCGGCGGGCGAGCAGGATCTGGCCGAGGACGTTGTTCACCTTGTGCGAACCGGTGTGGTTCAGCTCCTCGCGCTTGAAGAAGATCTTCGCCCCCTGCCCCGCCGGGGCCTGGGCGCGCAGGTGCTCGGTCAGGCGCTCGGCATAGTAGAGCGGGCTCGGCCGGCCGATGTAGTGGGTGCCGTAGGATTCCATATCCGCCTTGAACGACGGGTCGGCCTTGGCGTCGGCATAGGCCTTCTCGAGATCGAGAATCAGCGGCATCAGCGTCTCGGCCACGAAGCGGCCGCCGAAGATGCCGAAGCGACCGCGCTCATCCGGCCCGGTGCGGAAGGAATTGGGAGCGGGGTTCAGCGTCACGGGGACGGTCCTTCGCGAAAATCTGATCGTGGCCTCGCGTGCTAGACCCATGCGCGGGTCGCCGCAATGCGGCACAGCCGGACAAACGCGCTGAAGCAACCGCTGGGCAATCCCCGCGATGCTCAGGCTCTGCGACGGGCGGCGGCGACGAAGGCCGCGATCCTGTCCGAATCTTTCTCGCCCGGCCGAATCTCGACACCCGACGAGACGTCGACGGCGGCGAGCCCCGTGCGCGCCAGCGCCGTGCCGACATTCCCGCTATCGAGGCCGCCCGACAGCATCGTGCCCGCTGGTAGCTCGGCCCCGTTCAGGATGTCCCAGTCGAAGCTGCGTCCGTTCCCGCCCGGCAGATCGGCGCCGGAGGGAGGTTTGGCGTCGAGCAGAAGCCGGTCCGCGACGACGGCATAGGCCGGAAGCGCGCGAAGATCGGCGACCGCGGCAATACCGAAGGCCTTCATGACCGGCCGACCGGTCCGCGCACGGATCTCCGCGACGCGCTGCGGCGTCTCCTGGCCGTGAAGCTGGATCAGGTCGGGATCGAGCGCCTCGATCGCGGCGGCAAGCAGCGCGTCGTCCGGATCGACCAGCAGCACCACGCGCTGCGCCCTCCCCCCGCGCCCGCTGCGCCAGGCCTCGGCCCTGTTCCAGGGTGACGTGGCGCGGGCTCTTGGGGAAGTGGACGAAGCCAACGAGGTCGGCGCCCGCGTCGAGAGCCGCGTCGAGCGTCGGCTCGGTGCTGAGGCCGCAGATCTTGACGCAGATATCTGCCATGGACGGGACGAAGCCCTCAGCGCGCCGGTGCCGGGGCCGGCAGGGCGGTGTAGGAGCCGGCGCCAGCGTAACCCGGCTCGACGCCCGGCGTACCGAAGGTCTTCAACTCGGCCGCCTCCTTGGCGAGACGGTCGGCCTCACGGCGGTGATAGCGTGCGCGCTGGCGGGTCCGGCTCTGCCCGAGCCAGCTTCCGATACCGCCGACGAGAATGCCGAGCGCCACCGAGCCGAACACCACGGCGTAGAGCGGCAGGACGAGGCTGAACACGGGCTCAGGCGAGAACGGATCGAAGGAGAGGGTCACGGCTTCGCGATTGGCGACGGCCAGCAGGACCACCACCACCGCGATCGGCAGCAGGATCAGCGCCTTCAGAAATCGAATCATGCAAGAGGTCTCCGACGGACGGCGTTAAGCCTGCGAGGGGCTCACCGGTGCCGCTAAGGGCTTTCGAGCGAGGGGCTTTTCGAGGCTCAGACCGCAGAACTAGAGCGTTTCACGCCGAAGGGGGGATGCCGGTTCGGCGCAAGCGGCGTCGAAATGGGCGCGGCGAAGCGAGATGTCGAGAGCGCGCCTCGTGTCACGCCCGTGACAGGGTCTCAGAGCGGATGCGATCAGGCGCTCGGCTGCTCGTCGCCGATACCGGCGCGGTTGAGGCGCAGGCGCATCTCCTTGCCGGTCTTGAAGACGGGGATCGCCTTCTCCGACACAGCCACGGATTCGCCCGTGCGCGGATTGCGCCCGCGGCGAGCCTCGCGGCGCTTGACCGAGAAGGCGCCGAAGCCGCGCAGCTCCACCCGGTCGCCCTGCGCCAGGGCGTCGGCGATCGTGTCGAGGATCGCGTTCACCAGGGTCTCGACGTCGCGCTGGTAGAGATGGGGGTTCTGCTCAGCAATCTTGAGCACGAGTTCCGACTTGATCATGCGGCTCTCTTCCGGATGCGGGGCTGGCGCGGCGCGAGACCTCAGGGAGCCGGCCGCCAGACGGCCAGGAGCCCGCCGCTGAGCCCGGCGGCTTCGTCCTCGACGGCACGGAGACGGCTGGCAAGCCCTTCGAGGCCGAGAAGATCGGCGCCGAGCCCCAGAGTCGACCAGAGCTTGAACCCGCCATCGGCCTTCGGCTTCCAGTCCTTCACCGGAAGCTTCTCGGGGACCTTCTTCTCCTTCTCCAGCCACTCTACCGCCTGGCGCTCGCCGCCGAGCTCATCGACGAGCTTGAGGGGCAGGCTCTGGCGACCGCTGAACACGCGGCCATCGGCGACGGCGGCAATCTGGCTCTCATCCATGCCGCGGCGCTCCGCCACCAGGCCCTTGAACCAGCCGTAGGTGTCGAGGACGATCGACGACAGGGCCGCGCGGGCCTCCGGCGAAGTCGGGCTGAAGCCCGAGGGCTCCGCCTTGAGCGGCGAGGATTTGACCGACTCGACCTTCACGCCGACCTTGTCGAGCAGGCCGGATACGTCCGGATACTGGAACAGCACGCCGATCGAGCCGACGAGCGCGGTCTCGCGGGCGACGATGTGATCGGCGGCGATCGCGGTGATGTAGGCGCCCGAGGCGGCTGTGCCATCGACGAAGGCGACCATCGGCTTCTTCGCGGCCAGCGCGCGCAGGTTGCGGTAGAGCTCCTCCGAGCCGGTCGTCGTGCCGCCCGGTGACGAGATCGAGATCACCACACCCTTGACCGCGTTCGACTCGCCGACCCGCTCGATCAGCTTGCGGGTCGAGTCGCTGCCGGCGATGAAGCCGCCGATCGAGATCCGGGCGATCTGATTCTCGGTGGCCGGAAACAGCCGGCCCTCGCCGACCCGCGCGCGGTAGCCCAAGGCACCGACGGCGACGATGGCAGCACCGATGCCGAGCATCCGCCATAGCGTGAGCTTGCGGCGCAGACGGCGGCGGTCGATGAGAAACTCGGCGTCTGCAGCCATCCGACGATGTACTCCTCTCCAAGCGGCGCGGTGCAGCCGTCGTTTCTTTGGGACCGTTCACGCCGTGCCGCACCGGAGCACGGCCCTGTCCGATCCGGATGCTGGCCAAACCCTTGATGGACTTGGGTTCGGTTGCTGCGACCGAGTCCGCGCACGTGTTTAGCGCCGCCCGAGGCGCGCGGGCAAGAGCCCGTTCCGGCCACGCCGGTACAACCCGCAGCGGTCGTCGTCGGACGCCATGTCCGCGGGACGCAGCCGGTTAGCGTCGAGCGTAGATTTCTTCGACGTAGCCGTCACGCATCCAGAACAGATGCCGGCCCAGCCTGCGATAGCCACCGTCCCACGCAACCAGATCGGCGACGACGGCCTGCCGGAAAGCGTCGGTGTTCGGTGCCGCCGCCTCTTGGTTGATCGAGTAGAACAGCGGCGCGATGGCGCGGATCCGCGCGATGTACATGGCGGCCGTCTCCGGCGGCATCTCCGGCAGCGAGTCCTGATTGATCGCCAGATCGTAGCGCTCGTTCCGCTCGATCTCCCACCATGGCCGGACCCGGATCGCGGCGTCCGGCTCGCCGGCCAGGGACACGTCGAGGCCCGCTTTCAGCAGGAACCAGCCCTGGAGCACGTTGGTGAAGGGCAGATCGAGGATCGTGTAGTGCCGGCCGGGATGGCGCAGGAACCAAGCCAGCCCGCCGAAACCGCCGCCGATCTCGACCACCCGGCCAAAGCGGCCGAGTTGTCCCACCCGCCAAGCGGCGTAGGCGTGGGTCAAGGCGTGCTCGGGCAGGATGTTGGCGCCGTAACGCACGCCGAACGGGGCACCGACCTCGGGGAAAGCCAGGGGGAAGCCGAGCTCGGCCTCGAGACGCGCGGGTGCGACATGGTGGGCAAGGGGGCCAGGGAGCGCGGCCGCGTAATCGCCCTGCTCGGGTGAGCGGATCGGGGCGAGGCCGACCGCCTCCGAGAGCCGCAGCAGCCGGTCGCACCAGCTTGCGGCGAACGGCGTGGGCGCGTGGCGGGCCAGCGTCGCCATCGTGCGCCCCATGGCGATGCCGTGCGCGAGATGCGACTGGAACAGGTTGTTCAGCAGGCCCGCGAGCGCGCCCGCATCCCCGCCCTGCAGGGCACGGTGGAAATCGGGAAAGCCCTGACTCCGGGCCGCCCACATGCCCTCGCTGTCGGCCTGGACCGGTGCGCGTCCAGTACCGGATTGCCAGGCGGCGATGAGGCGTCGCGCGATGGCGTCATCCTCAGGGCCGGGTCGGGGCGCGGCGAAGGCGATGGCCGGCAGTTCGGGCCAGGCGCGGTAGGGATATCGGTAGGTCCACTGTCCGGCGATCCCGCCGCCGAGTTCGGCTGTCGCGGACGGGACCTGGATCGGGCGCCCCTCGCGGCGACCGAAGACGCGGTAATGCTCTTCCGCCGAGGCGACGAGACCGGCTTCGACCGCCATCGCAACATCGGCGTTGAGGTCGAGATAGCGCTCGGAATCGAAATAGGACGGGAGCGGGTCGGAACGGCGTCCGGGGCGCTGGCCCCTCAACCATCTCAGGCTGGCGCCTAAGCTCGAGAGGCGGTTTGCCATCGCGCTCGCTTCGGGACGATTCGAAAACGGGACCAGAAAAAGTTCGGGGCCGGCAGAGCCGGCCCCGAGGCATTATCGGAAGGCAGCGAGGCTTACTCCTCGTCGCCACCCTTCTTCTTGTTGAAGGCGGCACCGAGGATGTCGCCGAGCGAAGCGCCCGAATCGGCGGAGCCGAACTGGGCCATCGCCTCCTTCTCCTCGGCGACTTCCAGAGCCTTGATCGAGACCTGCACGCGGCGGGCCTTGCGATCGAACTGGATGACGCGCGCGTCGAACTTCTCGCCGGCGGCGAAACGCTCGGGACGCTGGTCGCCACGGTCACGGGCGAGTTCGGCGCGGCGGATGAAGGTCTGCATGTCGGTGTCGACGAGCTTCACCTCCAGGCCGGAATCCTTCACCTCGATGACCTCGCAGGTGACGATCTGGCCCTTCTTGACCTCGCCGGCTTCGGCGAAGGGATCGCCGCCGAGCTGCTTCACGCCGAGCGAGATGCGCTCCTTTTCGACATCGACGTCGAGAACCTGGGCACGCACCATGTCGCCCTTCTTGAACTCCTCGATGACCTGCTCGCCGGGACGGTTCCAGTCGAGATCCGACAGGTGAACCATGCCGTCGACATCGCCTTCGAGGCCGATGAACAGGCCGAACTCGGTCTTGTTCTTGACCTCGCCCTCGACCTCGGAACCGACCGGGTGCTTCTCAGCGAAGGCATCCCACGGGTTCTGAAGGGTCTGCTTGAGGCCGAGCGAGATGCGGCGCTTGACCGAATCGACTTCCAGGATCTGCACCTCGACCTCCTGAGAGGTGGAGACGATCTTGCCCGGATGGACGTTCTTCTTGGTCCAGCTCATCTCGGAGACGTGGATCAGGCCCTCGATCCCCGGCTCCAGCTCCACGAAGGCGCCGTAGTCGGTGATGTTGGTCACGCGGCCCTTGAGCTTGGCTTCCTCGGGGTAACGGGCGGCGATGCCCTCCCACGGATCGGCCAGGAGCTGCTTGATGCCGAGCGAGATGCGGTGCGTCTCGTGGTTGATCTTGATGATCTTGACCTTGACCGTCTGGCCGATGGTCACGACCTCGGACGGGTGGTTCACGCGGCGCCACGCCATGTCGGTGACGTGCAGCAGGCCGTCGATACCGCCGAGATCGACGAAGGCGCCGTACTCGGTGATGTTCTTGACGACGCCGTCGATGACCTGACCTTCCTCAAGGTTGGCCACCAGCTCCGAGCGCTGCTCGGCGCGGCTCTCTTCGAGCACGGTGCGGCGCGACACGACGATGTTGCCGCGGCGGCGATCCATCTTGAGGATCTGGAACGGCTGGGGCGTGCCGAGCAGCGGGGTCACGTCGCGGACCGGACGGATATCGACCTGGGAGCGCGGCAGGAACGCCACGGCGCCGTCGAGATCGACGGTGTAGCCGCCCTTGACCTGGTTGAAGATCGTGCCGGTGACGCGCTCGTTGGCCTCGAAGGCCTTCTCGAGCTTGACCCACGACTCCTCGCGGCGCGCCTTGTCGCGCGAGATGACGGCCTCGCCCAGCGCGTTCTCAATGCGGTCGACGTAAACCTCGACCTCGTCGCCAACCTTGAGCTCGCCCTCGCGGCCCGGGCCGGTGAATTCCTTGAGGGGGACGCGCCCCTCGGTCTTGGCACCGATATCGATGACGGCGACATCTTTCTCGATGCCGACGACGGTGCCCTTGACGACCGAACCTTCGGTGATCTCATGCTGGAGGAAGGATTCCTCGAGCAGGGCCGCGAAATCCTCGCGGGCCGAAGAGCTTACGTTCAGACCAGCTGACATTCTTTCTCCTGAATGGCCCCATTTCGTGAGGCCTGCGTCGGCGGCTCGTGTTGCAAAGGACCCCCGTCACCGCCGCCCGCCGGATGGACGATCCGGCCGGGCTCGCCTCCTTTCGGAGGGCCGACGCATGTTGAAAGCGATGGCCGAGGGCTCGATCCCCCCGGCGATTCGTCCGCCGGGCAAGAAAGCCTGGATCCTGACGGTATCGATGAGGAAATCGGTGCGAGCGATACCGGATCCGCGTGCGCGACGCAACGTCTTGCAACGTCTTGAAATGCCGGAGTCTCGGACGCGAGCGCCGCCGCGAGAGTTGAGTTCAGGCGGATACGATTCGTCCGGGATCTTGTCGCGACCAGACCGGAGCGTATCGGTCTTCAGACGATGCCCGGCGCCATCCGGCGCCGGGATCAGGTTTCAGGCCGCCGTCCCGGCCGAACGCGTCAGGGCGTAGAGGGTGATCGCCGCGGCGTTCGAGACGTTGAGGCTGCGGATGGCGCCGGTCGCGTCGATGCGCACCAGCAGGTCGCAGCATTCGGTGGTGCGCTGACGCAGGCCCTTGCCCTCGGCCCCGAGCACGAGCACCGCCGGACGGCGCGGGCCGACCGCGTCGAGGGTCGTGCCGGCGTCCGAATCGAGACCGATCCGGGTGAAACCGCGCTCGCCGAGCGTGATCAGTGCCTCGGCGAGGTTGCGGACGATCACCAGCGGGACGTGCTCCAGGCCGCCGGACGCCGATTTCGCCAGTACGCCCGTGGCATTCGGGGAGTGGCGCGCGGTGGTGACGATGGCGGTGACGCCGAACGCGGCCGCCGTTCGGACGATGGCGCCGACATTGTGCGGATCGGTGATCTGATCGAGCGCGAGCAGCAGCGCGTCGTCCGGCATCGCGTCGAGTGCGGGTGCGGCCAGCGGCTCGGCCTCCGCATAGAGGCCCTGATGCACCGCGTCCGGGCCGAGCAGCCGGTCGATCGCGCTCGGGCGGACCATCTCCGGTTCGATCGGCAGTTCGATGCCGGCCTCTTTCAGGCGCGCCAGCGCATTCTCGGTGGCGAGCAGCCGATGGAAGTGGCGGCCCGCATTGGCCAAGGCCTGCGAGACGGGGTGCCAGCCATAGAGCACGACATGGTCCTTCCCCTCACGCGCGGCCGGTCCCGGAGGCTGGGTTCGCGGGCGGGGCCGGAAGCCGTACGGCTTGGCCGGGCGGTCGCGCGGCGGGGTCATGGGCGGGTCTTTCAGGGCAGGAAAGGGACGCGGCGTATCGGATGTCCGAGAAGCCGATGGGACCGCCCCGCGTCAAGTCGCGGAATCATGCGGCAAAGCCGTTGCCGTCGGCGGCGAACCCGACTATAGACCGGTCGCCGTCAGACAGCGCCCTTCGTCTATCGGTTAGGACGTCAGCCTTTCACGCTGAAAAGGCGGGTTCGATTCCCGCAGGGCGCGCCATTCCCCTCTGGATCGAAAAGCACAATCAGTCGCAATGCCTGAGGGCTCATGGTTTTTGGCCGTGAACCTCAAAAGTGCGGCGATATGAACTGCAGCTTGGCACTGCCGGGTCAGCGACTTTCCGTTCCCTGCCGCGGCATCACAAAGCGCACGAGGCTTCGACCCTCCTATGGGGTTGCCTCTCCGCCGTGACGCTCGCCACGCGCCACCTCCTTCATGCGCCCATCCAACAGTGGACGTTGGTGACGGACTGTTTGCCGTAAGTCTTCGGCCCTGGGATGCCCCAGCGCATCATAGTCAGCTCGCGGCGCACCTTACCGCCCAAAACCACGGGGGCGATCTGGTCGGGGAAGACACCAGGCATGAGAGGGGGGTGCCGACGACAGACTGTGCCTTGCTCGGCTTGGCCAGTCGCCGGCAGCTCCGATTTAGTAATCGCGCTCGCTGCTGCGGCTCATGCGTCTCGCGACGTAATCCCCTGAATAGGAGTGCTGGCCGAACACCAACCAGCCGAGCCCGAAGCCGATAGCCCCCGCGACGAGGAAGCCCGTCATCGTGGTTGAATCCACATTGCCGACTGCTCGGCTTCCCTGACGGTAGTACCGCGAGCCGTACTCCGAGGCGCTGTCCCAGGCGTCAGAAGCTTTATCCGTCGCATCGCGCAACGCCTGTCGCGCCTGATCCGCTGCCCCGCCACCACTCGTTGAGCCGCCTCGGCCGGATGCTGGCCCGCCATCGGATCTGCCAAGCGGGTCGTGTGAGCGAATGTCTGCCATAGCGGTAGCTCCCTCCTGCTCGTGAGGCCGATGGTGAGCCGCATGTTCGGGCATCACGCCATCGGCTTGCATCAACGGAAACCCGCCTGCACCCCAGAGGTATCCGGCTGAGGTTGCCATGCGGCCAAGGCGGTGCGTCGCCAGCACCGGTGCGGCGCTCATGGAGATGTGGAAAGCCGGCTGCGGGCGCGCTGAGCAAGCCGAAGCATGTTCCTCTAGCGAAGTCTCAGGGCCAAGCCGAGCGGCCAACCGAGCAAGCCGGTAGCTGCCCGTGCGGTTCGGACAATGGGAGCAGGCCACGCGCACGATGACATAGGGATAGGCCGCGAGGCAGGGGACGTCAGGCCAAACGGGCGGGCGCATTGCGCGGCTACCGAACGGGGCGTGAAGGGTCAAGAAAGGTATTCTTGGAAACGATACGTTTCATCAGTTTCCATTTTCGTTCGATCACGCTCATTCCATAGTGCTTTCGACGACACGCCGACACAGGATGACGGGCGACGCGGCGATCGACACGCGTCTCGCGCCGTGCCGTGCCGTCGGTCTCGGCCGAAGAGGGAGAAGGGCGATGAGTTGGCACAGTGCGGATGATCCGATCCCGGGCGACCATTTCAGTTGCGACGCAATCCAGACCTTGATCGTGCCGCGCTCGCGCGATCTCGGCTCGTTTGCCGTGCGCCGCGCCCTCCCCTCGACCGAGTGCCGGATGGTCGGCCCGTTCATCTTCTTCGACCAGATGGGACCGTCCGAGTTCCTGCTCGGTCAGGGTATGGATGTCCGTCCGCACCCGCATATCGGCCTTTCGACCGTCACCTACCTGTTCGACGGCGAAATCATGCATCGCGACAGTCTCGGCACCGAGCTGCCGATCCGGCCGGGCGAACTGAATTGGATGACGGCCGGACGCGGCATCACCCATTCGGAGCGAACCGCCCCGACCCTCCGCCAGACCGGCTCCCGCCTGTTCGGCATCCAGAGCTGGGTCGCCCTGTCGGCTCGGGAGGAGGAAAGCGCGCCGGCCTTCGAGCACTATGATGCCTCGGCGCTTCCGGTCCTCACAGGCGAGGGCAAGACCGTGCGCCTGATCGCGGGCGAAGCCTTCGGCGCGCGCTCGCCGGTGCGGACATCGAGCCCGATGGTTTATGCCGATGTGGTGCTGGAAGCCGGCGCCGTCCTGCCGCTGGACCCGACCTACGACGAGCGCGCGATCTATACGGTTGCGGGCGCGATCAAGATTGCCGGCGACGGTTTCGGTCCCGGCCAGCTCTTGGTGTTCCGGCCCGGCGACCGCATCAGCGTGCGCGCCACGGAGGCCGCGCGGTTCATGGTTCTGGGCGGCGAGCCGATGGACGGCCCGCGGCACCTCTGGTGGAACTTCGTCTCCTCGCGGCCGGAGCGGATCGCCCAGGCCAAGGAGGATTGGCGCCAGGGCCGCTTCGACACGGTGCCGAACGACGCCGAGTTCATCCCGCTGCCCGAGGATCCCCCGCCCGTCCGCTATCCGTAAGCGAAGGCGCGCGGCTCACCGAGGGCTGCGCGCGCCCTGCCCACACGCCCCGTCCTGCGCCCGACCGGCGCTTTCCAACCCGTCCAGAGGTCCGACCACGCCATGGCGATCGAAGCATCCGGGGCCGCGAGCGAACTCGTTCAGGTCGTCTCCCTCCTCGCCGCGGGCGTCGTGGCCGTTCCCTTGTTCAAGCGGCTCGGGCTCGGCTCGGTCCTCGGCTACCTCGTGGCGGGGTTGGCCATCGGGCCGTTCGGCGTCGGCCTCTTCACCGACGCCCACGCAATCCTTCACGTCGCCGAACTCGGCGTCGTGATGTTCCTCTTCATCATCGGATTGGAGATGGAGCCGTCGCGGCTCTGGGGCATGCGCCGCGAAATCTTCGGTCTCGGCCTCGCGCAGGTCGGCGCCTGCATCGCCGCCCTCACGCTGGTCGGCGTCGCCATGGGGTTTCCGGTCGTCGTGGCCTTCGTGGCCGGCACCGGCTTCGTGCTCACTTCGACCGCCATCGTCATGCAGCTTCTCGAAGAACGCGGCTCGCTCTCGACGCCGAAAGGCCAGCGGATCGTCGCGATCCTGCTGCTCGAAGATCTCGCCATCGTGCCGCTGCTGGCCGCCGTCGCGCTGCTTGCGCCCGGCGGCGCCGAGACGAGCGGGACCGAGCGCGCCATCGCCGTCGCCATCGCCCTGGTTTCCATCGCCGCGCTCGTGGCCGCGGGCCGCTGGCTGCTCAACCCGCTGTTCCGCCTGCTCGCCGCGGCGAAGGCGCGGGAGGTGATGACCGCGGCGGCACTGCTGGTCGTGCTCGGCTCGGCGCTGGCGATGCAGCTCGGCGGCCTCTCCATGGCGATGGGGGCCTTCCTCGCCGGCGTGCTGCTCTCGGAATCGAGCTTCCGCCACCAGCTGGAGGCCGATGTCGAGCCGTTCCGCGGCATCCTGCTCGGCCTGTTCTTCCTCGGCGTCGGGATGTCCCTCGATCTCGCGGTGATCGCCGCGAACTGGGGCCTGATCCTCATGAGCGTGGCCGCCTACATGGCGGTCAAAAGCCTCGTCATCTACGGCGTCGCCCGCGCCCTGCGGACCAAAGATGCCGAAGCGCTGGAGCGGACGGCCCTGATGGCGCAGGGCGGCGAATTCGCCTTCGTGCTCTATGCGGCGGCGGCAAGTGCGGGGATCATCGACGGCACCACCAACGCGATCCTGACGGCCACCGTCATCCTGTCGATGGCGATCACGCCGCTGACCGTCATCGCCTTCGATCGCTTCGGGCCGAAGGCCACCGCGTCCACGGACGGCGTCGAGGCGCCGGAGGATCTCGTCGGCAGCGCCCTGATCATCGGGTTCGGGCGCTTCGGGCAGATCGTCAGCCAGCCGCTGATCTCGCGCGGGTGCTCAGTCTCGATCATCGACACCAATGCCGACAACATCCGCCTCGCCGAGGGGTTCGGCTTCAAGGTCTATTACGGCGATGGGGCCCGGCTCGACATTCTACGCGCGGCCGGCGCCGCGACGGCGCGGGCGATCCTGATCTGCATCGACGACCGCGCCATGGCCAAGCGCATCGCTGAACTGGCGAAGGCGGAGTTTCCGCTGGTTCCGGTGCTGGCGCGTGCCCGTGACCGCGAGCACGCGGTGGAGCTGATCGAGGCGGGTGTCGCCTACCAGATGCGCGAGACGCTCGAATCGGCCTTCGCGCTGGGTGAGCAGGCGTTGGTGACGATCGGGGCCGATCCGGACGCGGCCGGTGAGATCATGGCCGAGGTTCGCCGGCGCGACGCGGAGCGCCTCGACCTGCAGGTCGTCGGCGGCCTCTATGCCGGCCGGGAGCTGATCCGGGGGAATGCGTCCATGTCGACCCATGGGCACGGGTGAGCGGCGCACGGCGGCGAAGACAGTGGGCCGCCTGGGATGCGGCACCAAGGGAAGGCGGCCGGACGATGCGGGGCACGGCGTTCGCCTGTAGAGAAAGCCGGGAGACGAGGGCACCCGGCCGAGGCGATCCAGCCGGCGTGTGACTAGGGACGTCTCGGCGAAGGGTTTCGAGCCGCACCATGGCCAGCCATCTCGGCCTCGCCTTCCTTGCCGGCCTCCTCTCGGTGCTGTCGCCCTGCGTACTGCCGCTGCTTCCGCTGGTGCTGGGCGCGGCGGTCGCGGAGCATCGCCTCGGGCCCGTGGCACTGGCCGCCGGTCTGGCGCTCTCCTTCGTCGCGATCGGCCTGTTCATCGCGACGATCGGGTTCGCGCTCGGCCTCGACGGCGACCGGTTTCGCGCCATCGGGGCGGTACTGCTGGTGCTGCTCGGCATTATCCTGATCGTACCGGCGGCGCAGAATCGGTTCGCCGTTGCGGCCGGGCCGTTGAGCAACTGGGCCGAGCAGCGATTCGGCGGGGTCGCGACCGCGGGGCTGGCGGGCCAGTTCGCCGTCGGCCTCCTCCTCGGCGCCGTCTGGAGCCCCTGCGTCGGCCCGACCCTCGGCGCAGCCTCCCTGCTCGCCGCCCAGGGGCGCGACCTCGGCACTGTGGCGGTCACCATGCTGGTGTTCGGCCTCGGGGCCGCCCTCCCCCTCGTCGCCCTAGGGATGCTGTCGCGCGAGGTGCTGATCCGCTGGCGCGCGCGGATGATGGGCGTCGGCAAGGGGCTCAAGCTCGCGCTGGGCGTGATCCTCGTCGCCACCGGCGCCCTGATTCTGTCGGGCTATGATCGGGCGCTCGAAACCTCATTGGTCGAGGCCTCGCCGGATTGGCTGACCGCGCTCACGACGCGCTTCTGAGCAAGGGACTGCGCGGCCGCTGCGGGTCAAACGGGGAGGCGGGAAGGCGGAGCGGCGGACGGTGCCGGGCGTTTCCCGGCGGTGGTCATCGTCGCCCCAGGAAGAAGATGCTCGACGCAGTTATCTACGAAAGGATACTCGGAACGGCCGCCACGGTCGCGGAGCCGTTGCGAGCCGCCATCGCGGCAATCGGCCGGATCGAGATCGCGCCGCCCGCACATGCCAGCCTGGCCGAGCGTCTGTTCGTCGAAGTCGTCAACCAGCAGCTCTCGACGAGGGCCGCCCTCTCGATTTGGACGCGGATCGAGGCCGCCGCCGCGGCTCAGGACGGCACGCCGCGCGATCTGTTCATTCCCGGCACCGAGGTTCTTTTGCGCAGTTGCGGCGTTTCGGCGAACAAGGTGCGCGCGCTCCACGCCATCCGCCAGGCCGAGGAGGCCGGCCTGCTCGGCCCGGAACTCGCGACGCTACCGCATGCCGAGCGCTCGGCCGTTCTGTGCCGTATCCGCGGGGTCGGGCCGTGGACCGCCGACATGGTCGGCATCTTCCACTTTCTCGATCCGGATATCTGGCCTGTCGGCGACGTGGCCGCGGTCGGCGTCCTGCGGCGGCTCGCAGGGATTGAGGATACGGTCGCGGTGGCCGCGCAGTTCGCGCCGTACCGCTCGATCCTCGCCCGCTACATGTGGCGCAGCCGGGACGCAGCGCCCGTCGCCGCCTGATGTGTTCAGCGGCCCGCCTCGAAGAACGGCCGGAAATTCTCCAGCCAGTTGCGCAGCCAGAGTTCGGCGGCCTGTTTGGCCCCCTCCGGCTCCTGCGCATGGCCCCAGATGTCCTCGGCGAGCGGGCTCCACCACGTCCACAGGCGGTTCGACCCGTCATACTCGACGGTGGCGACCTCGATCGCGCCGATTCGGCCGGTGAAGCGCTGCAGGGGCACCTCGGCGATGCCGCCCTGCGTCCAGATGATCGTGTCGTTCGACATGGTGTCCCAACGCGAGTTGCACTGCACACGTTCGCGCAGGTCCGCCGCCGATCGCCGATGATGTCGGAACGCGACGACCGCCCATATTCACAGCGCGCAACGACGTTCGGACTTGACGGGATCGAACCGATCCTGCAAGCGCGCGTTGTCTGCTCATCGTCGCCGTGCGCGCGATGCGCGGCTCCACAGGAACTTCCGACCCCAATGCCCGACGACAGTAGTCGATCGACCACGCCGCCTTCGGCCACCCGCGTGTTCTGCGCCTGATCGTCTGATCCGGCTCACCCGCGACCGGCCTTGGCGGCTGGTCCGACAAAAAGGTGAGCCATGACTGACTCCAATGTCATTTCCCGCCGTGCGCGCTCCCGCGCGGCGAAATCCGGCGGTAACGGCAGCGTGGTGCTCGTTGTGGCGCTGATGATGGCGCTCGTCTTCGTGCCCGTACTGGCCCTTCACGCCGCGGCGCTTTCGGGCGCGGTGGCCGGTGACGAGGTCCGGCCCGATGAAGTGGCCGCCGCCGTGACCCATAAGAAGGTACCGGGCTGAGGCACCGTTCGATCGGGGTTGCCGGCGCTCAGTGACCCCCTTCGAAACTCCCTCGACGAACGAAAAAGGGGACGCCGTGAGGCGTCCCCTTTTTCAATTCGCGTGGGGCTTAGTTCAGGCCGCGCGCACCGTCGCGAGGAAGCGCGCGACTTCCGCCCGCAGATGCTCGGATTGCTGCGAAAGCTCCGAGGCCGAGGCCAGAACCTGCGTGGCGGCGGCTCCGGTTTCCTCCGATGCCTGCGCCACGCCCGCGATGTTGCTGGTGACTTCGCCCGCGCCCACGGCCGCCTGGGAGACGTTGCGCACGATCTCCTGGGTCGCGGCCCCCTGCTCCTCGACGGCCGCGGCAATCGTCGTCGCCACCGCGTTGATCTCGCGGATGCGCCCGGTGATGCCGCCGATCGCCGTCACTGCCTGGCCGGTGGCACCCTGGATCTGCGCGATCTGCCCGGAAATCTCCTCCGTCGCCCGCGAGGTCTGCGCGGCAAGTTCCTTCACCTCGCTTGCGACCACGGCAAAGCCACGCCCCGCCTCCCCTGCCCGCGCCGCCTCGATGGTGGCGTTGAGCGCGAGCAGGTTGGTCTGGCTGGCGATGGTGGCGATGAGGTTCACCACGTCGCCGATCCGCGCCGCGGCTTGGCTCAATTCATGGATGAGGGCGGCGCTGTGGTCCGCCTCACCGACGGCGCGCTGCGCCATGTCCGCCGACGCGCCGACCTGCCGGCCGATCTCGTGAACCGAGGCACCGAGTTCCTCCGCGGCGGCGGCGACTGTGCCGACATTGGAGGCCGCCTCCTCCGCCGCAGCCGCGACGGTGGTCGATTGGCTTGCGGTCTCGGTCGCGGTCGCGGTCATCTGCTGGGCGGTCGCCTGCAGCTCGGTGGCGGAGGACGACACCATCCCGACGACACCGCCGACGGCACGCTCGAAGCCGTCGGCCAACTCGATCATGGTGCGGCGGCGCTCGATCGCCGCGGCTTCATCCGCCACGCGCTTCATTTCCGCCTGCTCGGCGGCCTTGCGCGCCACGAGCGCCTTGATGGCCTCGACGGCGCGGGCGACGGCGCCGATCTCGTCGCCGCGGCGCGCCTCGGCGATCTCGGTCTCGATCTCGCCTTCGGCCATCCGCTGAAGCACGCGCACGAGCCGGCCGATGGGGCGCACGACGCCCACGATCACGATCACCCCGAGTAACCCGAAGGCCAGCAGCAGGCCGACGACCGCGATGACCGTCAGCGCTAGGGCGGCGGACGAGCCGATTTCAGCGGCCTCCCGCTTAGCATCCTCGAGATCGCTGATATTGGCCGCGATGCGCTTCTGGATCGCCTCGATCGCCTTTGTCCGGACCGGGCGCACCTCATCCGCAGAGACCTTGAACGCCTGCTCCTTCTGGTTCTTCAGTCCCAGGGCGATCGAACGCTCGACCGTCGCGAAGAAGCCGGAAATCGTCGCTTTGACCTCGGTCAGCATCGCCCGGCGCGCGTCGGTATCCGCGATGGCGATCAAGTGGTCTGCGCCGGCAAGCGCCCGCGCCCGCGATGCCTCGAACCGCTCGCGCTGCGCCGACAGGATCGAGGCGTCGGTCTCGAGGATGATGTTCTTCTCGCTGATCACGGCCTCGTCGATGGCGAGCGCGGTCTGCAAGGCGGTGATGACCCGCGCCGCGCGCACATCGACGACCTCCTGAGTCCCGCGCTGCAACTGGTCGAGCGTGTTCCGCGCCAGACCGACGATGCCGGCCGCGACCAGCGCGACCAGGGCCACCGGAATGGCGAGTTTTCCGATCAGCTTGAGATTTGTGAACCAGCGCATCTGTTCGCGTCGCGGGGACCGTCAAAGAGTATCCGCGCGCGGCCCCGGTCGCCTCGGATCACAATGATGTGAGGCAGGCACGGTTAATAAGCTGCAACTCTACGGATAATTTGGCGCCGATGACCACTTACAACATATGATGTCTTTTTGAATTCGGTTCGATAGCCACTAACCGAACTCGATTTGCCTCACCGATAAAATCCGGTCGCTTGCTCGCCTTCCTTGGTCTGTCGGGCACCGGCGACCGAAAACCTCGTGGTCGCCTGAAGCGGACCTGCCCTGAAGCCCCTCTGCTTCCGCTCGCCGCGCCCTTGGCGTAAGGCGCGAGCGCTCCCTTCCCGGCACACCGCCCCCAGACCACCAACCAGGCCTCGCGGACGCATGATTCGCCTCGACAAGATCGGCAAGCAGAACGGTCGTCAGATCGTCTTCATCGAGGCGTCCGCCGCCCTTCAGAAGGGCGAGAAGGCGGGCCTCGTCGGCCCGAACGGCGCCGGCAAGACCACGCTCTTCCGGATGATGACCGGGCAGGAGCAGCCCGACGAGGGGCAGGTCTCCTCGGAGCGCGGCATCACCATCGGCTATTTCAGCCAGGATGTCGGCGAGATGGCCGGCCGCACGGTCGTCGCCGAAGTCATGGACGGCGCCGGCCCGGTCAGCGTCGTCGCGGCCGAGCTGAAGGAGCTGGAGGCCGGTCTCGCCGATCCCGACCGGGCCGACGAGATGGAGGCGCTGATCGAGCGCTACGGCGAGGTGCAGGCCCGCTTCGAGGAACTCGACGGCTACGCGCTCGAAGGCCGCGCCTACGAGGTTCTGGCCGGACTCGGCTTCTCCCAGGAGATGATGGACGGCGATGTCGGCCGGCTTTCGGGCGGCTGGAAGATGCGTGTCGCGCTCGCCCGCATCCTGCTGATGCGCCCCGACGTGATGCTGCTCGACGAGCCGAGCAACCACCTCGACCTCGAAAGCCTGATCTGGCTCGAAGCCTTCCTCAAAGGCTATGACGGCGCGCTGCTGATGACCTCGCACGATCGCGAGTTCATGAACCGCATCGTCTCCAAGGTCATCGAGATCGATGGCGGCACGCTCACCACCTATTCCGGTGATTACGGCTTCTACGAGCAGCAGCGGGCGCTGAACGAGCAGCATCAGCAGGCGCAATTCGAGCGCCAGCAGGCGATGCTCGCCAAGGAGATCAAGTTCATCGAGCGCTTCAAGGCCCGCGCCAGCCACGCCGCGCAGGTCCAGAGCCGGGTGAAGAAGCTCGACAAGATTGAGCGGGTCGAGCCGCCGCGCCGCCGCCAGACCGTTGCCTTCGAGTTCCAGCCGGCGCCGCGCTCGGGCGACGACGTCGCGATGCTCAAGGGCGTACACAAGCGCTACGGCAGCCGCATCATCTACGAAGGCCTCGACTTCGCGATCCGCCGCAAGGAGCGCTGGTGCGTGATGGGCATCAACGGCGCCGGGAAATCGACGCTGCTGAAGCTCATCACCGGCACGGCGCAGCCCGATGCCGGCACGGTCGCCGTCGGCGGCAGCGTCAAGCTCGGCTACTTCGCCCAGCATGCCATGGACCTGCTCGATGGCGACCTGACCGTGTTCGAGGATCTGGAGAGCACCTTCCCGCAGGCGGGCCAGGGCTCGCTGCGGGCGCTGGCCGGCTGCTTCGGCTTCTCCGGCGACGACGTCGAGAAGCCCTGCCGCGTGCTGTCCGGCGGCGAGAAGGCGCGGCTGGTGATGGCCAAGATGCTCTACGACCCGCCGAACTTCCTCGTTCTCGACGAGCCGACCAACCACCTCGACATCGCCACCAAGGAAATGCTGATCAACGCGTTGGCGGGCTTCGAGGGCACGATGCTGTTCGTGAGCCACGATCGACACTTCCTGGCCGCCCTCTCGAACCGGGTGCTCGAAGTCTCCGGGGACGGGATCCGCCAGTATGGCGGGGGCTACTCGGAATACGTGGCGAGCACCGGCCAGGAAGCGCCGGGGCTGAGAAGCTGACCCACACTTACGGGTCGAGCGCGAGACCTTCGTAGCGGGCAACGAGACCGGGCGGCGCGACGATCCGCCAAGCGGTCAGAAGCGCGCCGCGCAAGGTCTCCTCTTCTGCAAGATCGAGTTCGAGGCTCGTCCAGCCGCGTGCGCCCCAGGCGCCCGGCACGGGTTCGAACGCGTCCGGCTCGGCCTCCAGCCACAGCGCCTGCGCCTCGGGCGTCAGCCGCACGACCACCCGCGCCTCATCGGTCCAGAGCGTGGCGAAGATCCGCCCGCCGACCCGGTAATCCGGATGGCCCTGATGCGCGCCCTCGACCGTTTCCGGCAGCATCAGCGCAAGGGCGCGGACATCCTCGGGTAGGCAGGACATGGCCGCGCGCTACGCCCGGCTCGTCGGCGCCTGCCACGCGGTGCCCGGATGCTCGCGCACATCGCCGTTCTTCGTACCCGTGTCGCTGTCGCTCACCCACTCGCCGGGCTCAGTAATCTCGACGATCTCGTCCTCGGGGTAGGCCGCCTCGACGAACAGGCGCGCCTCGCCCTCCGCTGCGGCCCGCACGGTCACGAGGGGGCGCTCACCGCCAGCGTTGCGCACCCGCGCGATGAAAAGCTTCGTCATGGCTCGCATCCTCCCGCCACATCACCCGAACCGATCAACGCCCGCGCGGCGGAAGGGATCATCGAGGGTCCCCCGGATTCTGGTTCGGCTGAGCGGTGAGCGTCCAAATCTCTTTCGGCGGCCTGCTGTTGAGGATGATGGAAGAAGAATCGCCATTCGCCAGACGCCGATCGGCTGTCACCCCGGTCGGAGCGCCGTTCGCGCCGAGCTGCGCGTCTCAAGCGCCGGCCCAGGCCTCGTGGACCGGTCCGCGGACGGTGTCCGGCTTGGACTCACCGATGAAGATCACGACAGGGCCGTGAGCGGCGCGTCGGGGATCGTAGAAGTCGAGCAGGTCCGGTGCGATGTCTTGGAAGAAGCTCGGGCGCATGCCTGCCTCGCGCAGCAGATGGTCGATGACGACCTGATCGCCGTGCACGGCGTTGGGCACCGGGCCGCAGGACCCGGCCGTCATCCAGCGCTCGGGCTCGGCCGCAAAGCGCTCGTAGAGCCCAGCGAGTTCGTCCCCGGACCAACGCAGCAGCGCGCTGGAAAGGCGGCCCTTGTGAAAGTAGTCCTCCATCGCCGCGAGGCCGGGCTCGGCCAGGACGCCGGCTGGGCCGGTGAGGACGGTGTCGAGGTCGCAGAGCAGCGTCGTGCCTTCGGTGAAGCCGGGGCGGAATGCTTCCATCTTCGCCCACCAGGCCGGCCAGTCGTGATGCAGGGGCACGCGCTCCACGCCTTCGACGGCGAGCGGCAGGTCGGTGAGGCAGAGGATCCGGTCGAAGGCCGGTGCGTGGCGGCGCACGCCGCGGGCCAATCGCTCGACCCAGACCGCATTGTAGCGGCCGCCGCTCTTCAGCACCGTGATCAGCGTGGACATGATGAGCGGATCAATCTGCGAGAGGGTGCAGGCGCACGCGCCCGGCCGCCTGGGCTTCCGCGAACCACGCGCGCTCGGCGGCCCAGGGATGTCCGGGCCAGCCAGCGAACCCGAAGCCGTAGGCCTGCGCCGGAGCAGCTTCGAGGGGGCGATCGTTCAGGAGCGCAAGCGTCACGAGGAAACCGGTGCTCGGGTTCGGGCGCCCGGCCGTGTGGGGTGCCAGCAAGCGACGTGCGCGCTCGTGGAGTTCTTCGGGCAGGATGTGGATCGGGCGGCCGGTGGGGCGCAGCAGCGCTAGGGCTTCGCGGGTCCAGCAGATCGGCTCGGGACCGTTCTCCTCCGCCGTCAGCATCGGGAACGGCAGGATGAAGGCCTGCGCCGCCCGGACCACCGGCCGCTCGAGAAAGGCCCGCTCCGCCAGCCATTCCCGCATCTGACCTCCGCGATTCACTAAAGCGAGGTGGGTGACCCGCGAGCCGGTGCGGCCACCGAAGCCCTCCGCGTTGTTGAAGCGCACGACGCAGTCCGCTTCATCGATCTCACGCGCCGCCGCACCGATTTCCGGTGCATTGCCGACGATCGCCAGCGAGGCGGCGGGAGGCAAAGCGAAGCATTCTGCTTCGGGAAGATCGAAGTCGGCGGGCACTTGCGGCAGGGGCTCGGGGTTTGAAGCTCGCGGAACAGCGAAGGTAAGGCGCCAGCCCGACCCAACCAGAGCTTCTCCGCGATTCGAGGACGCCGGAGTGATCACCATGCGCCGATGCTTCGTCTGCGCGGCCGACATGCTCGCGCCGAGCGAGCGGCACCTGATCTACCCGGATGGGCGTCGGCGGCTGTTTCCGCTCGCCTGCGCCTCCTGCGGCGTCCTGCTCGAACGCGAGGCCGACGCATCCCGTTGCCGTGCGCATCTGGCCGAGGCGCTCGCTGCGACGACGTTCGAATCCGATCCCGACGCGCCCTACGGGCTCGACCTCTACACCCTCCGCACTGCCGCCACGGGGCTCGGACGTGGCATCCGCCCGCTCGACGCCGAGGGCCGCGCAGCTCTGCGCCATCCCCATGACGGGCACGCCGCGCGTGCCGCCCTCTACGCCCTCGATGGTTCGGACAAATGCTCCGTCTCGCTCGGCCTGCTCTGCCGTCCGTCGGAAGTCGATGCGGTGCTCGCGGGTCTGCCGGCGCAAGCGGGCTGGACCGACGACATCACGATCCTGGTCGATTCAGACGTCACCCCGCCCGGCGCGGTGTCGGTCGCCGGGTTTCCGGCAGGGGCGGTGCACGTAGCCGCCCGGCCGCTGGAAGGCGACTTCGCCGCGCAGCGCAACGCGCTCCAGGCCCAGGCTCGCCATGCCTGGATGCTCCAGCTCGACGCCGACGAGACGCTTGATGCAGCCACCGGCCACCTCCTGCCCGCGCTCGTAGCCCTCGCCGAGGCCAGCGCTGTCCGCTCGATCGGGCTGGCGCGGTTCAACCGCGTCGATGGCGTTCTCTCGGATGTCTACCCGGACGTGCAGTACCGGTTGAACCGCAACGATGTCCGCTACGCCGGTCGGGTGCACGAGCGACCGCTTCTCGCCGGCGGCTGGCCCGAGAGCTTCATCAGCCTCCACGGCGGGATCGAGCACCGCCTGAGCCGCGCCCATGTCGCAGCCCGCTCGCGCCGCTACGAGGCCCTGGATCCCGGCCGTGGCCGCCCGGAAGAGGAGAATGCGCTGCTACGGCCGTACCGCGACTGAATTTTTGCCGGCACCGCCGATCACCCGCGTCGTGCCGCCGCGATCGCAGCCTCGTAGAGCGCCAGGGTCTCGCGCCCGAGGCTCGCTCTGTCGAAGCGCCCGGCCGCCGCCAGGGCCCGCATGCGGTAGGCGCGGCGCAGGCCGGGATCGAAGAGGAGCGGGCGCAGGGCATCCGCGAGCGCCGGCCCGGTGGCGGCCTGCGCCAGGGGGCCCGCCCCGGACGCGCCGACGAAGGCGCGGGCGCTGGCATCCTCCGCACAGGCCACCACCGGCCGGCCATAGGCCATGGCCTCCTGGTAGACGAGGCCGAAGCTCTCGTAGCGCGATGGCGCAAGCACCGTGTGGGCGTCCGCATAGGCCTGCGCTAGCGCCGCCGCATCGATCCGGCCGCGGGCAGAGATGCGCTGCCGCGCGGCGTCGGGCAGATCCGGCGGCAGGTCGTTCGGCGGCACTCCGACAAGGTCGAGCCGGAACGGCGGCAGGGCGCCGGCCTCCTGCTCCGCGGCAAGGATCGCGACGGCGGCGAGCAGCGCGTCGAACCCTTTGCGCGCCTCCGCCCGCCCGACGAAGAGCAGGCGCAGGGGGGCATCCGTCTCCCGATAGGGCGCGGCGCGGGCGCTCGAACAAATCTCCGGCGGCAGGCTGAGGCCGATCACGGCGGAGGGTTGCCGCCCGGAAAGGCGATAAGCCCGCGCGATCACCGCCCCGTGCTCGGCCGTGTTGGCGATGAGGCCGGCGCTGCTCCGTGCCTGGGCACGCTCCAGCGCATCGGCCGTACGGCCGTCGAGGCGGTCGCGCAGGGTGGCGCCGGGCCCACGGGTGAAGGCGGCCGGGGTCGAGCTGCGCGTCACCAGCGGCAGGTCGCGACGGCGGGCGAGCAGCACGGCAGGCGCGTACCAGTTCGTCGCCTCGATGACGTCGAAGGGCGCTCGGGCATGGGCGGCCAGGACAGCCCGCCGAAACACGAGCGGCGCGGCCCCATGCCCGGCCGAGCCCCACAGGCGCAGGCGCGCCAGGCCGCCGCCGGGCGGCAGGGCGAGCCCTTCGACCGTGACGCCGCCGACCCGTTCGCGGCCGGTACGGTCGAGGGTGAAGACGGTCACCTCGGCGCCGGCCGCGGCGAGGCTCTCGGCAATCTCGCGCGCCGCCGTCGAGAGGCCGCTCGGCGCCGGCGGATAGTCCCAGGCCAGAAGCGCGGTGCGCATCAGGCGGCGAGCAGGCGGCGGTAGAGGGCGATGTAGTCGCGCGCCATGCGCTCGGCGGTGAACCGCTCCTCGAAGCGGCGGCGCACCACCGCGCGGTCGAGCTGCCCGATCCGGTCCACCGCCGCGACCGCTTCGGCCTCCGAGGCAACGATGAAGCCGGTCACACCCTCCTCGACGATCTCGGGCACCGAGCCGCGATTCCAGGCGATCACCGGCGTGCCGCAGGCCATGGCCTCGATCATCACGAGGCCGAACGGCTCGGGCCAATCGATCGGGAACAGCAGCGCCCGCGCGCCGCCGAGCAGATCGCCTTTCGCCCGATCGTCGACGGGCCCGAGATAGGTCGCGTCGGGCCCGAGCAAGGGACGCACGCTCCGCTCGAAATAGTCCGGATTGCCGACATCGATCGTGCCGCCGAGCCGGATCCGCAGGCCGGCGGCGCGGGCGACGCGGATCGCGGTGTCCGGGCGCTTCTGGTCGGTCATCCGGCCGACGAAGGCGACATGCGCGCCGGGCTCGGGCCGGAACGTGTAACGGTCCCTGGCGATCCCGTGATGCACAACGCCCGCCCGGTTCGAGGCCGGGATGCCGGCCTCCTGCGCCGCCGAGATCGCCGCAACTGGCAGATCGGGGAAGCCAGCGAAGAACAGCGCCCGGTCGAGTTCGTCCACCCGCCAGTGCACCGTCGTCAGGCTCTGCCGCCGGCGCGGGCCCAGCAGCGCCGCATGGGCGAACTCGCCATGACAATGCACGATGTCGAAGCGGTCGAGCCGCTGGCGCAAAGCTTCCAGTTGCAACGCGTCGAGGACCGCTGGAACCCCGGGGGGGGGGACCTGCCGGTTCCGATGTTGCAGAGCCGCAAGGCTCGGATGATCGCCGACGCGCGGCAAGTCTGTCGCACTGTCCGAAGAGGCGAACAGCGTTACGTCTATACCTAAGCTTCGCAGCGCCACGGACAGATCGTGCACGATCCTCTCGGTGCCGCCATGGTGTTCGGGGGGAACGGGGGAAAATGTTCGGAGCGACTTGGGCGACGCGTATCACGTGTTGCACCTTACTCAATACATCCAGCTTCGATCGTCTCGGCACGACGAACGCCTGATGTTCGTTCTGCACATTGCTCTACAAGGCTGCCTGCGCGGCCGTGACGTCGTGTATGGCCTGACCTCGGACACTGGCGGGCATATCCGATACCTGCTCGATCTCGTCGCCGCCTCGGCCCAAGACTCGCGAATCGCGCGGATCGTGATGGCGACCCGTCGGTTCGAGGGCCCGCCCGGCCCCGACTACGCCGTGCCCGAAGAGCGGATCTCCGACAAGGTCGCGCTCGTGCGGCTCGCGAGCGCGTCTCCGGGCTACCGTTCGAAGGAGGCGATGCACGGTGAGGTCGAGAGCTATGCCGAGAATCTCGTCGCTTGGATCGGCCGCCAGCCCCGTGCGCCCGACATCATCCACGCGCATTACGCGGATGCCGCCGCGGTCGCGGAGATCGTCGAGGAGCGGCTCGGCATCCCCTTTGTGTTCACGGCCCATTCGCTCGGGCGAGTGAAGGCGGCGATGGTCGGCGACGGCGCCGCGAACGACCTCGAACTGTCGCGCCGGATCGTCACCGAGGAGGCGGCCCTGGCGCGGGCGAGCCTCGTCATCGCTTCGTCGCGCGACGAGGCCGAGGTGCAATATGCCGGCTATGCCGCCTACGATCCCGGCCGCGCCCGTGTCCTGCCGCCGGGCAGCGATCTCGCCCGCTTCGCGCAGAGCCGCCCGCATCCCCGGATCGACGCGGCGATCGACCGGTTCCTGCACGATCCCGGCAAGCCGGCCGTGCTGGCGCTGGCCCGGCCGGTGGCACGGAAGAATCTGGCGGCCCTGGTTCAGGCCTATGGCGAGAGCCCGGAGCTTCAGGCCTGCGCCAACCTCGTCATCGTTGCCGGCACCCGTGACGACATCGACCGCCTCGACGGCGACATGGCGGCGACCATGCGCGACCTCCTCGTGCTCATCGACCGTTACGACCTCTACGGCCGCGTTGCCTATCCGAAGACGCACCGACCGGAGGACGTGCCGGCGATCTACGCCTATGCGCGGGAACGGGGCGGCGTCTTCGTCAACCCGGCCCTCAACGAGCCGTTCGGCCTCACGCTTCTGGAGGCGTCCGCCGCCGGCCTGCCGCTGGTGGCCACCGACAGCGGCGGCCCCAACGACATCGTCGAGACCTGCGGCAACGGGCTGCTCGTCGATCCGCGTGCGCCCGCGACGATCGCCGCCGCCTGCCTGCACATCCTCACGGATGCCCCCTTTCGCGCCCGCTGCGTCGCCGGCGGCGCCCGCGCGGCGGCCGCCTACGATTGGGACCGGCACGCCGCCCGCTATCATGACCTCCTCGGCGCGCTGCTCGTGCGGAACCCGCCCCTGCGGACCCCGCGCCAACTCCTGATCTGCGATATCGACAACACGCTCGTGGGATGTGAGTCCGCGCTGGCGACGTTCCGGCGCTGGCGCAGCCGCCAGACCGGGCTGGCCTTCGGCGTCGCCACCGGCCGTTCCTTCCACAGCGCGATGGCGGTCCTGGAGCAGCAGGCGAGCCCGCGACCGCAGGTGATGATCACCTCGGTCGGCTCGGAGATCTACCATCTCGATGCCAACGGCGTGACCTACACGGCCGACGCCGCGTGGCGCGAGGCGGTCTCGAACGCCTGGGACCGGGGGGCGGTCGGCGCGGCTTTGAGCCGTCTCGACGGGCTCGTCCCGCAGGGCCCCCTCGAGCAGCGCGCGCACAAGCTGAGCTTCTTCGGCGACGAGGCCGCGGCCCATCGGGTGCGCGATAGCCTCGTGCAGGCGGGCCTCCCGGCGAACGTGATCCACAGCCACGGCCGCTACCTCGACGTCTTGCCCGCGACGGCCTCGAAGGGGACGGCGGTCGATCACGTCCGCGCCCTCTACGGGTTGCCCGAGCAGGCCGTGTTCGTGGCCGGTGATTCCGGCAACGACGTCGAGATGCTGCGCGCCCGGACGCAGGCGATCATCGTCGCGAACTACTCCGACGGGCTGGCCACCAACGCCGCGCTCAAGCACTCCTACGTCGCCCGCACTTCGCATGCCCGCGGCATCATCGAAGGCGTCCTGCATTTCCGCCGAGCGCTGGCCTATGCGTCGTAGCCTCCGCTTCGGCGTGTCCACGTGACCGGCAACGCAGTTCCTCGTCCAGCGCCGAGCGTGCTCACCCTGGTCCGCGGCCGGGCCGATCGCCTGCGCAACCTGATGCGTGGGCTCGCCCGCCAGACCCTGCGCCCGCGCGAACTGGTGATCGCCTGGATGCAGCCGGAACCGGCGCCCGACCTGCCTGATCCCGGCTGCCCGGTGTGCCACCTCCACGTGCCCGGCGAGCCGATGCCGCTTGCCGCCGCGCGCAACCGGGCAGCGGCCGCGGCCTCCGGAAACCTCCTCGTCTTCCTCGACGTGGATTGTATCCCGGGTCCGACTCTGGTGGCCGCCTATGCGGACGCTGCCGCCGCGGAGCGGGGGCCTGTTCCTCGGCGAAGTCCTCTACCTGCCGCCGGATGCGATCGTGGGCGGCACGGCCCCCGATCCCGCCGCGCTCGACCGGCTCGGCCGCGCTCATCCGGCGCGGCCTCCCCTGCCCGAGACCGGGCTGCGGCGAGAGCCCGATGCGGGGCAGCTTTGGGGCCTGTCCTTCGCCCTGCCCGCCGAGGCGTGGCACGCGGTCGGCGGCATGGATGAGCGTTACGTCGGCTATGGCGGCGAGGAGACGGATCTTGCCGCGCGCCTCGCGGGGGTCCGGGCTACCGACCTTCTGGGTCGCGGGCGCGCGGGCCTATCACCAGCACCACCCGGTCCACGTGCCGCCGCTCCAGCACTTCGCGCCGATCCTCGCCAACGCGACGCGCTTCCACGCGCGGCACGGGCGCTGGTGCATGACGTACTGGCTCGAACAGTTCCGCGCGGCCGGATTGATCGCCTGGGATACCGAGGCCGCGGCGATCCGCGTCCTGCGCCAGCCGAGCGCGCCCGAGATTGCTGCCGCCCTACGGCCTCAGGCCCTCTTCTCCTAGTCGTCTCGTCGCTTTGCCCCTTCGCCTTCGATTTCTCCCGATCCGAGCCTCGAAACCACGCGCCATGAAGAAACCGATCGCGTTCTTTGTCCATCATCAGGGCCGGGGCCATGCCAACCGCACTATGGCGGTGGCTGCCGAGTTCGCCCGCGACCGTCCGGTCTCGGTGCTGACCGCCGGCCCGCACCTGTTCGACGGATTTTCCCGCGACATCGAGATCGTGACGCTGCCGAACATGATCGGCGCGGCGGTGCCCACCCCACGTCTCTACGCGGAGCCGACGCCGCCGGTGATGCACTGCGTGCCGCTGGGGCTCGCCGAAATGCGTCGCACCATGCGCCAGATCCTCGACCATCTCGACGAGCGCGCGGTCGGGCTGTTCGTGGTCGACGTGTCGGCGGAGATCGCGATGCTCGCGCGCATCGCCAGCGTCCCCGCCGTCCAGATCCGCATGCATGGCGACCGCAACGACATCGCCCATATTGGCGCCTACGAGGCCTGCGTCGGGATGCTCGCCCCCTTCGACGAGCGGCTGGAGCAGGACGACTACCCGGCGCATCTGCGGGATAAGACCTTCTATAGCGGCGGGCTCTGCACCAGCGTCGATCGCGTGCCGGATCGCGCCGAGGCGCGGGCCCGGCTCGGCCTCGACCCGCAGCGCGAGATCGTCGTCGCGGTCACCGGCGGCGGGGGAAGCGGCACACCCTACGCGCCGCTGACGGTCGCCGCCCGCGCCGCGCCCGACGCACTCTGGCTGACGCTGGGTCCGACCCACCGCGAGGGCCACGAGACCGACTTCGCCAACCTGCGCGAACTCGGCTGGGTGCCGTCGGTCACCGACTATCTCGCGGCGGCCGACATCGTGGTCGCCTCGGCCGGCGACAACACGGTGCACGAAGTCGCGCGCGTGGCGGGGCGCCTGATCGTCATGCCGGAATGGCGCTATTTCGGCGAGCAGACCCGCAAGGCCGAGGCTCTGGTCCGCCTCGGCGCCGCTGTGCAGGCGCCCCATTGGCCCGGCGACTTTCACGGATGGCGCGAGCTTCTCGACCGCGCCCGCAGCCTCGACGGGACCATCCTGCGCAGCCTCTACGCACCGGACGCCGCCACGCGCGCGGCGGGCTGGCTGGAAGGGCTGACCGACGCGCTCTGGCAAGGCGGATCGGCCGTGCAGGAGCCGGACGCCACGCCGCTGCGCGTCGTCGCCGCCGGCTGAGCGAACCGCCCCGATTTACATTCCCGATTGCCGGAGCCTGTCCCCCCGCATGTCCACCGTTTCCGTCGTCACCCTGGCCAAAGGACGGCCCGCCCATCTGCGCAACGTCCTCCTCGGGCTGGAACGCCAGACGCGGCCGCCCGCCGAATTCATCATCGCCGTCATGCAGGACGCGCCCTACGACTTGCCCGAGACCGCCTTTCCGGTCCGCCAGATCCTGGTGTCGGGCACTGAGCTACCGCTCGCGGCCGCGCGCAACTGCGGCGTGGCCGCGGCGACCGGAGAGAACATCGTCTTCCTCGACGTCGATTGCATCCCGGCGCCCGACCTCGTGGCCGACTATGCACGGGCGCTGTCCGAACTCGACGGTCTGCTGATGGGCGAAGTGCTGCACCTGCCCGAGCACGCCACCACGGGCGACTGGCGCTACGCCGACCTCGCAGCGGTCGCGGAAAAGCATTCCGACCGCCGCGGTCCGCCGGCTGCGGGCATCGAGATCTGCAACGATTACCGCTGCTTCTGGTCGCTCAACTTCGCGATCCGGCGCGCGACGTTCCAGGCGGTCGGCGGCTTCGACGAGCGCTATACCGGCTATGGCGGCGAGGACACCGATTTCGGCAAGATCCTCGACCAGTGCGGTCTTCCGATCGCCTGGATGAAGGGCGCGCTGGCCTATCACCAGTACCACCCGCACCACATGCCACCGATCCACCACCTCGACAGCGTGGTGCGCAACGCCGAGCTGTTCGAGGCCAAATGGGGCTACCGCACCATGGGCCACTGGCTTCACGCCTTCAAGGTGATGGGCCTGATCGACGACACGCCGGAGCAGCCGATCCGCATCCTGCGCCGGCCCGACGCTGAAGATCTCGCGCTGACCGGGCAGCAGAGCCACCAGCCCTACACCAACTCCGCCTCGGTCATCCGGCATCTGGAAGCCCGCGCACGCGAACGGAACGTGCCACCGGCCTCCGTGCCGGTGACGGCGTGAGGATTGCGCTCCTTGCCCATCTGCGCCACCCGATCGCCCCGCCCTTCGCCGGCGGGCTGGAAGCCTATACCTGGCACCTCGCGGAGGGGCTGACGGCGCGTGGCCACGAGGTCGTGCTGTTCGCCGCCGGCGACAGCGACCCGCGCTTTTCGATCGACCCGGTGATCCCGGTTCATCACGAGCGGAGTTTTCCGGGACTGGAGCACCGGGGCGATCCGGGGCTGAAGGCGCATGTCGATTCGGGCTACGCCGCCGCTTGCGACCGGATCGCGGCCGGTGGCTTCGACGTGCTGCACAACAACAGCCTCAGCCGGCTGCCGCTCGAGCGCCGCCGCACAGGCGCCGTGCCGACGGTGACCTCGCTGCACGTCCCGCCCTACGACGCCCTGCGATGGTGCGTGCACGACAGTGTCACCCCCGGTCACCGGATCACCGTGACCTCGCGGGCGCAGGCCCAGGCTTGGTGGCCGGACGGGGCTCCGCCCGAGGTCTCGGTGCTGCATAACGGGATCGATCCCGCGCTTTGGCCCTATCAAGCGCACGGCGACGGCAGTGCCGTCTGGTGCGGGCGCGTCGCGCCGATCAAGGGGACGCATCTCGCCGTTCGAGCCGCGCAGCGGGCCGGCCTGCCCCTTACCCTGTTCGGTCCGATCGAGGAGCCTGACTACTGGGAGACGCAGGTGGCCCCGCTCATCGGCGGCCCGATCCGTTACGGCGGCCATCTCGGCGGCCCGGCGCTGGCGCAGGAGATCGGCCGCGCCTCCGTCTTCCTGTTCACGCCGTGCTGGGACGAACCGTTCGGGCTGGTGACGGTCGAGGCGATGGCCTGCGGCCTGCCGGTGGCCGGCTTCGCCACGGGCGCGGCTGCAGAGGTCGTCGGCGAGGCAGGCTGCCTCGTTCCACCTGAGGACGAGGCCGCCCTCGCGCAGGCGATCGGCACGGCGCTGACGATCCCCCGCACGGTGCCGCATGCGCGTGTCCGCCGCCTGTTCACCCGCGACTTATGGCTCGACCGCTGCGAGGCCCTCTACGCAGGGGCCTGTGCCGGCTGAACCCTGCCTCCTGTTGATCCCCCGCCTCTCTCCCGAGCCGAAGACATGACCCGACAGGACATCATCGCCGCTCTCTGGCACGGCCGCGATCCCTTCGCCGATCCCCCAAACACCTTGCGGTCCCTCGACCTTCAGGGCTGGCGCAGCGTTCACCCGTATCTTGAGGAGGCGGTGATCCAGCACCGCCCCGGCGTGGTCGTCGAGATCGGCACCTGGAAGGGAGCGAGCGCGCTCTACCTCGCTCGCACGATGGCCGAGCACGGGATCGACGGCACCGTCGTCGCGGTCGATACCTGGCTCGGCGCCGTCGATCACTGGATGGACGAAAGCCTCTTCACCGAACTTGCCACCGAGCACGGCTTTCCCAGCCTCTACCGCACCTTCCTGGCCAATGTTCTGCACGAAGGACTTGCCGAGCGGGTGGTGCCGCTGCCGCTCGATTCGGTGAATGCCGCCGAGCTGATGCGCCTGCGCGGTGTGACCGCCGACGTGATCCATCTCGATGCCGGCCACGAAGAAGCATCCGTCGCCGCCGACCTCCGGGCATGGTGGCCGGTGCTGCGGCCCGGCGGCCTGTTCATCGCCGACGATTACGACCGTCTCGGAGGCAGCTTTCCCGGCGTTACGCGCGCCGTGGACGCCTTCTGCGCCGAGTTCGGCGTGAAAGGGCCCTGGTCGGTCCAAGGCAAAGCCAAGTTCATCAAGCTTGGTTGAATGAATTTCCGCGGGGCTATGAGTCGATCAAATCGCCGGATTTCATTTCCAAGTCTAAACTGAATTTGGAAAACCGATCTGAGAACGGATCGCCGACCGTTGTGCGGTCCTCCGTACGACGGGTTTCGGCACACCGCCCCGCCTCGAAGAGTGATGCAGTCGCCGATCGCGAACGGATTGTTGTCGCTGCGGATGACCGCACCGAGCCCGCGGCTGAGGTCGAAGCCCTGGCGCATGGCCCACCGGTCGATTCGGGGATCGAGCCCAGAAACTGGCAGTGCCTGTTTCCCAAGGCCTGACGCATGCTCCATTCCTGACGCGTCGATGCTTGGCGCCGCTCACGTGGCCGCCATCCGGCCGGCTGCAGGCGGGAACCGCGCCTGCCGGCTCAGTTTGCGTCAGTGTGCTAATTGATACAGATTAGGTGGTTTATTTCCATTTCACACGTGTAATCAAAGACAGTAATTGCGCATTACTGATAAATCATTTGTGTAATGCTTGAAAACACTGGGGTGTAACTGCCGCGAACAACGTTCGCCAGACGACTGCTGACAGGCGAATTTGGCAAAATTGTTTACCATTTGATGGCTATGCGTTGGTCCGTGCGTGCCGGCCGACATGAAAACTTTGCGTGATGCTTTTCACCCCAGCTCTGCAATCGCGCGTTCCGATTAGGAGATCCGAGGATGGACGCACTGCTGGTCGATGACAGCGCGACCATGCGCCTTCGCCTGCGCGGCCTTCTTGAGGCTGAGCCCGACGTGGCGGTGACGGACCATGCCGATCCGGCGGCGGGGCTGTTGGAGGCGACCATGCGCGCCTTCGACCTCGTCGTGGTCGACTATCACATGCCAGCCATGGATGGGATTGAGTTCATCCAAAGCTTGCGAAAGGTCCCTCACTACAGTCTTGTCCCGATCGTCATGGTGACGAGCGATGTCTCCGACTCGGTGCGTCTTGCCGCGCTCGATGCCGGTGCGACCGACTTCATCGACAAGTCCATGCGCGGCATCGAACTCACCGTCCGGCTGCGCAACCTCATCCGGTTGGCCCAAGCCGTCCGGAAATTGGCGGAGCAGGCCACGTGGCTCGACGGCGAGGTGGAGATGGCCCTGCGCCATTTGCGCGAGCGCGAGGAAGAAATCATCTTCCGCCTGTCGCTTGCCGTCGAGTATCGTGACAACGACACCGGTGATCACACCTGGCGCGTGGCGCGCTACAGCCAGATCGTGGCGGAGGCCCTCGACCTCGCGCCGGAGGTCTGCCGGAACCTGTATCTCGCAGCGCCCCTGCACGATGTCGGCAAGGTCGCGATTCCGGACGGAGTGCTGTTGAAACCGGGTCGGCTCGATCCGGAGGAGTTTTCGCTCGTCAGGACCCATGCCGCGATCGGCAAGCGTATTCTCGGCGATAGTTCCTCCGAGCTGATCAGCCTCGCTGCAGAGATTGCGGAGTCACACCACGAGAAGTGGGACGGCAGCGGCTATCCGCAGGGGCTTGCGGGAACCGATATCCCGCTCTCGGCCCGCATAGTGGCCGTGGCGGACGTGTTCGACGCCCTCACGACGCAGCGTCCCTACAAGGGCGCCATGTCGTTCGACGACGCTTTGGACCTCATTCGGGCCGAGAGCGGACGGCATTTCGATCCCGCCTGCGTCGAGGCCTTTTGCTCGCGGTGGCCGGATATCCTCATTGTCGGCGGGCAGAACGATGCGCTCGGTCGTCTGCACAACCAGCAGGCAACGGAACCGTGGGCGCGCGTGCCGATGTTGCTTCGCGAGATCGCCAAGTCCTGATGCAAGCCCGGATGCAAGCCGGGATGGATAGCTGGCCGCCGGCTTTTCTCCACGCTGCGTCGCTGATCACCATTCCCCCACACGGGTAGCTTCCGCGCGCCCGAACCTCTAGTCGGCGCGGGGGCGTCCGGCGCCCCCCCGTGGAGGCGCCGAGAGGGATGCCGATGGACCAAGCCAAGCCCAAGGAACGAGTCAGGATCGCCCGGGCCGGCGCGGGACGGCCGGGCTACGTCACGGTGAAGGGCGCCCGGGAGCACAATCTGCGCGACGTCGACGTGGAAGTGCCGCGCGACGCCCTCGTTGTGTTCACCGGCGTCTCGGGCTCCGGCAAATCCTCGCTCGCCTTCGGTACGCTCTACGCGGAGGCCCAAAGGCGCTACTTCGAATCGGTCGCGCCTTACGCGCGCCGGATGATCGATCAGGTCGGCGTGCCCGACGTCGATTCCATCGAAGGCCTGCCCCCGGCGGTCGCCCTCCAGCAGCAGCGCGGAACGCCCAGCGCACGCTCCTCGGTCGGCAGCGTCACCACTCTGTCGAGCCTGGTGCGGATGATGTACTCGCGCGCCGGCTCCTACCCGCCGGGCCAGCCGATGCTTTACGCGGAGGACTTCTCGCCGAACACGCCCCAGGGCGCCTGCCCCTCCTGCGGCGGGCTCGGACGGGTCTATCAGGCGACGGAAGCGTCGATGGTGCCCGACCCCTCGCTGACGATCCGCGAGCGCGCCGTCGCGGCCTGGCCGCAAGCCTGGGGCGGGCAGAACCTGCGGGACATCCTGGTGAGCCGGGGCGTCGATGTCGACACGCCTTGGAAGGACCTGCCGAGGGCGTTGCGCGACTGGATCCTGTTCACGGACGACCAGCCGCAGGAGCCGGTCTATGCCGGGCTCTCCCCGGAGCAGACGCGGCTGGCCCGCCGGCGTCGCCTGGAGCCGAGCTATATGGGCACCTTCACGAGCGCCCGCCGCCACGTGCTCGGCACCTTCACCAATTCGCAGAGCGCCCTCATGCGCCGACGGGCGGCGAGCTACCTCGTGAGCGAGGATTGCCCGGTCTGCCAAGGCAAGCGCCTGAAGCCCGAGGCGCTCTCGGTCACCTTCGCGGGGCTGGACATCGGCGAGCTGTCGCGGATGCCGCTCGCCGACCTGGCCGAAGCGATGCGGCCGGCCGCCGAGGACCGGCTGCCCGACGATGCCGACGGCACCGCGCCGGAGACCCTCGACCGCGACACGGGCCGGCAGGATCGCGCCCGGCGCGCCGCGTCCGGGGCGTCGGCCCATGCGGGCGCGCCGGACGTGCGCGCGACGCCGAACCTCTCCATCGAAAAGCGGCTGGCCGCCCAGCGTCTCGCCGCCGACCTCATCGACCGGATCGGAACGCTGACGGAGCTGGGTCTGGGCTACCTGTCGCTGGACCGGGTGACCACGACCCTGTCTTCGGGCGAGCTGCAGCGGCTGCGTCTCGCCACCCAGCTACGCTCGCAGCTCTTCGGCGTGGCCTACGTGCTCGACGAGCCCACGGCCGGGCTGCACCCCGCCGACGGCGATGCCATGCACGACGCGCTGGCCGGGCTGCTCGCCTCGGGCAATTCGCTATTCGTCGTCGAGCACGACATCGGCACGATGCGCCGCGCCGACTGGCTCGTCGATGTCGGTCCGGCCGCGGGCGAGCACGGCGGCACCGTGCTCTATAGCGGGCCGCCGGAAGGCCTGCGCAACGTGGAGGCGTCGCGCACGCGTCTCCACCTGTTCGGCATGGCCGAGCCGCCGCAGCGCCCGCGACGGGAGCCTTCCGGATGGCTGCGCCTGGAGGGCATCGTCCGCAACAATCTGCGCGGGGTCTCGGCCGCGTTCCCGCTGGGTTGTCTCACCGCCGTGACGGGCATCTCGGGCTCCGGCAAATCGAGCCTCGTGAGCCAAGCCCTGCTGGAGCTCGTCGGCGACCGCCTCGGACGGCCCGTCGAGATCGACGACGAGCCGGAGGATCCGCTCGACGACGCGCCGGGCCCGACGGAGGGGCGCATCGTCGGCGGCATGGACGGGATCCGGCGTCTGGTGAAGGTCGATCAGAAGCCGATCGGACGCACGCCCCGCTCGAATCTCGCGACCTATACCGGCCTGTTCGACGCCGTGCGCAAGCTGTTCGCCGCCACCCCCGAGGCACGCAAGCGCCGCTACGACGCCGGCCGCTTCTCCTTCAACGTCGCGAAGGGCCGCTGTCCGGCCTGCGAGGGCGAGGGCTTCGTCAGCGTCGAGCTCCTGTTCATGCCGAGCGTCTACGCCCCCTGCCCGACCTGCCACGGCACCCGCTACGCGCCCGAGACGCTGGAGGTCACCTGGAACGGGCTGACCATCGCGGACGTGCTCGGGCTCACCGTCGAGCGCGCCTGCGACGCCTTCGCGGACGAGCCGTCCGTGTTGCGACCCCTGGCCGTGCTGCGAGATTTAGGCCTCGGCTACCTGCGCCTGGGCCAGCCGGCGACCGAACTCTCCGGCGGGGAAGCCCAGCGCATCAAGCTCGCCACGGAGCTTCAGAGGGGCCAGCGCGGGGGCACGCTCTACGTCCTCGACGAGCCGACGACCGGGCTACACCCGACCGACGTGGACCGCCTCATGCTCCAGCTCAACGGCCTGGTCGATGCGGGCAACGCGGTCGTCATGGTCGAGCACGACATGCGCGTCGCCGCCGGAGCCGATCACGTCATCGACGTGGGGCCCGGCGCCGGAAACCTCGGCGGCACCGTCGTGGCGGCCGGCCATCCCGAGGACGTGGCCGAGGCGCGAGGGAGCCGGACGGCACCGTATCTGCGGGACGAACTCATGGCCTATGCGGGCCAGGAGTCTTCACCACGGCTTGCCGGCTGAGCGACCGGCGGCCCACGCCGTGTTGCGGTGCGCCGCGGGCCTCATCCGGCCGCCTCGTCGCCGCCCTCGATCAGGCGCAGGCTCCGGCGCAAGCTCTGCGGCGGGTGGCCGAAGGCGCGCAGGAAGGCGCGGCGCATGCGGTCGCGGTCGGTGAAGCCGGTATCGCGCGCGACCACGTCGAGGGAGTGGCGGCCGTCCTCGAGCATGGCCTTGGCGGCCTCGAGCCGGAGCCGCTCCACCGCCTTGGCCGGGGATTGACCCGTCTCCTCGCGGAACACCCGGCTGAACTGGCGCGGGCTGACGCGCGCGGCCTCCGCCATCTCCTCGACGGTCAGAGGGCGGCGCAGGTTCTCCTTGGCGTAGACGAGGGCACGGCGGATTCGATCGGAGCGGGGCTCCAGTTCGAGCAGGGCCGAGAATTGTGACTGACCGCCGGGGCGGCGGTGGTAGACGACGAGCTTGCGGGCGATGGCGCGGGAGAGCTCCGCGCCGTGGTCGTCCTCGATCAGCGCCAGCGTCAGGTCGATCGCCGCACTCATCCCCGCCGAGGTCCAGACATTCCCGTCGGCCACGAAGATGCGGTCGTCATCGACGCGGATCAGGGGGAAGCGCTCCTGCATGTCGCGGGCATGGGCCCAGTGGGTCGTTGCCACCCGGCCGTCGAGCAACCCGGCCTCGGCCAGCGCGAAGGCCCCCGTACAGAGCCCGGCCACGCGCCGCGAGGTCCGGCCGGCCTCGGCGATGTAGGCGCGCAGGCCCGGCGAGAGCGGGCGCGGCTGCAACTCGCCGACGACCATCAGCGTGTCGGGGGCCTCCGCCAGCGGCACGGTCTCGATGCCGATGCGCAGCGAGGAGCGGACGGTGCCGCCCCGCTCCGACATGACGCGCAGCCCATAGGCCTCCCGGCCAAGATCCGTGTTGGCGAACTCGAACGCCGACAGGGCGGCGAGCCCCATCACCTGAAACCCGTCCTCGAGGATGAACCCGACCTGCCGCATCCGGCCCTCCCCCGCATGTCCTATTTTGACGTTTATACGTCATTCATGACATCGCCGTCCAGGCGTAGGGTCACGCCATCGCCAGCGCCGGGCAGTCCGGTCGCGCTTCACGACAGGACCCACGATCATGACCCAGGGAACCGTGCTGATCACCGGCGCCTCCTCCGGCATCGGCGCCGTCTACGCCGACCGCTTCGCCGGGCGCGGCCACGACCTCATCCTCGTCGCCCGCAACAAGGCGCGGCTCGACGCCGTCGCCGAGGATCTCACCCGCCGCCACGGCGTGTCGGTTCGGACCGTCGAGGCCGATCTGACGGACCGGGCGGGGCTCGCCGCGGTCGAGGCGATCCTGAAGGACGACGCGGGCATCACGCATCTCGTCAACAATGCCGGCTTCGGCTCCGCCGCGCCGCTCGCCGCGGCCTCGGTCGATGAGATGGAGCGGATGATCGCCATCAACGTCACCGCGCCGATGCGCCTGACCTACGCGGCGGTGCCGGCCTTCAAGCGCCGCGGACAGGGCACGATCATCAACATCGCCTCGATCGTCGCCATCGGCCCCGAGGTCCTGAACGGGGTCTATGGCGGCTCGAAGTCGTTCGTCCTCGGCTTCAGCCACGCCCTGCGCAAGGAACTCGCGGGCACCGGGGTCGCGGTGCAGGTGGTGCTGCCCGGTGCCACCGGGACCGAGTTCTGGGACGTCGCCGGCTTGCCCTCGAGCAACCTGCCGAAGGAGTGGGTGATGTCCGCCGAGGATCTGGTCGATGCGGCCCTGGCCGGCCTCGACCGGGGCGAGTTCGCCACCATCCCGTCGCTTCAGGACGCGGCCGAATGGGACGCCTGGGAGGCCGCACGCGCGATCATGCTGCCGCATCTGTCGAGCGCCGTCCCGGCCGCACGCTACCGCGCAGCTTGAGCCACGGCCGGGTTTTGGAAGGATCAAGTCCTTCTCCGGGGGCGGGGCGGAGCCCGAACGCCCCCGCGCCGACCGCGCGTCGGACGGACCGTTACGCCTCGATGGCCGGAATTGCCGTGTTTACGGCGTTGCCAATTGCCAAGCCGCCGACGAGCATGGATATTGAAACGCGAAGACTCGAGGGAGTCGGTTGATGATAAGCCTTTCGATCAATGGCCATCAACATTCGATCGATGTAGAGCCGGACACGCCGCTTCTATTCGCGCTGCGTGACACCATCGGACTCACCGGCACCAAATACGGTTGCGGCATCGGCCAGTGCGGTGCCTGCACCGTGCTCATCGACGGGCAGGCGATCCGATCCTGCCAGATGCCGGTCGAGAGCGTCGGTGCGCAAACGGTGACCACCATCGAGGCGATCGAGGCCGATCCGGTCGGCGCCCGCGTCGTGGCGGCCTGGGTCGGGATCGAGGTGCCGCAATGCGGCTACTGCCAGTCGGGTCAGGTCATGGCCGCGACGGGGCTCCTGAAGGAGACGCCGAAACCGTCCGAGGACGCGATCGCCGCAGCCATGACCAATCTGTGCCGTTGCGGCACCTACAACGCCATCGCCGCCGCCGTGCGGCAGGCCGCGGCCTGAGGAGGCGGGGATGAACGACCTCACGCCCCACCACCGCCTCGCCGCCCGGCCTGCATCGGAGCCGGTGCGCAACCTCTCGCGGCGCGGCTTCCTCGGGATCGCCTCGGGCGCCCTCCTGCTCGGCATCGACCTGTCGAAGGAAGCTGTGGCCCAGACCCGCGCGGAAGGTCCGACGGCGGTGGCAGCAAAGCCCGGCACCCGCGTGGCCGCCTTCCTCGAAATCCGTCCGGATGGCGACGTGCGCCTGCTCAGCCCCTTCGTCGAGGGCGGCCAGGGCATCAATACCGGCCTCGCCCAGACCATCGGCGAGGAACTCGACCTCGACCCCGCCCGCTTTGCTGTGGAATGCGCTCCGCCCGGCCCCGACTACGCCGTCGTCAACGGGCTGCGGATGACCGGGGGCAGCTTCTCGACCCGCTCCAGCTTCGAGGCGATGCGCCGTCTCGGCGCCACCGCCCGCGAGATGCTGCTGCGCGCCGCTGCCGCCCGGCTCGCCGTGCCGCAGGACAGCCTGACCACCGACGACGGGCGCGTGATTCACGCCGCTTCCGGCCGGACCCTCGGCTATGGCGAGGTGGCACAGGCTGCCCTGGCGCTCCTGCCGCGCGACGACGTTGCGCTGAAGAACCCGAAAGACTTCCGCTGGATCGGCCGGCCGGTGGCCCGGCTCGATATGCGCGACAAGGCGACGGGCCGGGCGACCTACGCCATCGACATACGCCTCGACGCGATGCTGCACGCCGCCGTGCAGCACGCGCCGCATCTCGGCACCGAGCCGCGGGCGGTCGTCAACGAGGCTGAAGTCCGCGCGATGCCCGGTGTCCACTCGGTCCATCGCCTGCCCGGCGCGGTGGCGGTACTCGCCGATTCGTGGTGGCGCGCGCGCAAGAGTGCGGAGGCCCTTCAGGTGACCTGGAGCGAGCCCGCGCCGGAAGGCATCGCCACCGTCTCGGCCACCTTCTCCTCGGCGGCGATGCTGGCGGCCCTTAAGAGCACGACCGAGCCCGGCCTCCCGGCCGAGCAGGAGGGCGACCCGGGAGCGGCCTTCGCGAACGCCGCCAAGGTGATCGAAGCGGAATACGACGCGCCCTACCTCGCCCATGCCCAGCTCGAACCGCCCTCGGCGGTCGCCCGGTTCACGGCGGATGGCAGCCTCGATCTGTGGGTGCCCAACCAGATGCCGGAGCTGTTCCAGCAGATCGCCGCGAAGACCGCGGGGCTGGAGCCGGAGCAGGTGCGCATCCATTCGCCGATGCTCGGCGGCTTCTTCGGGCGCCACTTCGCCTACGGCCCGGCCAACCCCTTCCCGCAGGCGATCCTGCTCGCCAAGGCGACCGGCCGGCCCGTGCGGGTGCTGTGGTCGCGCGAAGAGGAGTTCGGCATGGACGCGGTGCGGCCCCTCAGCTTTGCCCGCTTCAAAGCCGCGCTCGGGCCCGACGGGATGCCGGTGGCGCTCCAGACCACCGCCGTGGGCGAGGGCCCGATCAGCCGCTGGTTCGGCGCATTGTTCACGTCGCCGGTCGATTCCTCCGTCGTCGAGGGTCTCGACAAGAAGCCCTACGCCATCCCGAACCGGCGCCTCGACTATGTGCGGGTGGCCCATCCCGTCACGATCGCCTTCTGGCGCTCGGTCGGCCACTCGATGAACGACTACTTCTACGAGAGCTTCCTCGACGAAATCGCCGCGGCCGGGGGCCGGGACCCGTTCGACCTGCGCATGGCGCTCCTGACGAACAGCGCGCGCCACGCCACCCTGCTGCGGAAAGTGGCGGAACTCGCAGGCGGCTGGCGGCGCGGACCCTTCGTGGCCGAGGACGGCACGCGCCGGGCGCGAGGCGTCTCCATGGCCTCGCCCTTCGGCTCGGAGACGGCCACCATCGCCGAGGTCTCGCTCGAGGACGGCGAGGCGCGGGTGCACGACCTCTGGATCGCCATCGATCCGGGCAGTGTCGTCAACCCGGCGATCGTGAAGCGGCAGGTCGAGAGCGCGGCGGCGCTCGGCCTCTCCTCCACGCTTCTCGAACAGGTGGTCTACGAGAACGGGCAGCGGCAGGCGCGGAACTTCGACACCTATCCGATCCTCGACCGCACGCGGATGCCGAGGGTGCACGTGGCCATCGTCGAGAGCGGGGCGCCGATGGGCGGCATCGGCGAGCCGGGCCTACCCGGCGTGCCGCCCGCGGTGGTCAACGCGGTCGCGGTGCTCACGGGGCAGCGGGTGCGCAGCCTGCCGCTCGCCAAGACGCGCCTGTCCGGTGTCTGACGGCGGCGGTATGGCCGCTCGCCTGGCCCCGGCGGCGACGGAGGCGCCTGCCGTCCCGGTGCCGCGGTTCGATTACCTTCCGGTCGCCCTGTTCGGCTCCGTGATGGGGCTGACGGGCCTGAGCGTCGCGTGGCGCCTCGCGGCGGCGCGGTACGGCCTGCCCGCGCTCGTTGCCGACGCGATCGGCTGGGGCGCACTCCTCACCTTCCTCGCCCTCGCGCTGGCCTACGGCGCGAAGGCGGTTACGGCCTGGCCGGCGGTGACGGCCGAGTTCCGCCATCCGATCGCCGGCAACCTGTTCGGCACCGTCCTGATCAGCCTGCTGCTCCTGCCGTTCGTGCTGCACGACCTCAGCCCGGCGCTCGCGGCGGCGGCCTGGATCGTCGGCACGGGCGGCATGGCCCTGTTTGCCGTCCTCATCGTCAGCCGATGGATGGGCAGCCGCCAGCAGCTCGCCCACGCGACGCCCGCCTGGATGGTGCCGGTGGTCGGCCTCCTCGACATCCCCCTCGCCGCGCCCGCACTGGGCCTGCCCCACACGCAGACGCTGGCGATGGCCGCGCTGAGCATCGGCCTGTTCTTCGCCGGCCCGCTCTTCACCCTGGTCTTCGCCCGCCTCGTCTTCGAGGAGCCGCTGCCGCCGGCCCAGCGGCCCACGCTGATGATCCTGGTCGCGCCCTTCGCCGTCGGCTTCTCCAGTTACACGGCGACCTTCGGGCGGATCGACGCCTTCGCCGAAGCGCTGTTTCTCGTCGGGCTGTTCATGTTCGTGGTCCTTCTCGGCCGCCTGCGCGACCTGCCGCGCTGCTGCCCGTTCCGCGTCTCGTGGTGGGCGGTGAGCTTCCCGCTCGCTGCCATGGCGGTGGCGGCCCTGCGCTACGCCGAGCATGTCCGCGCGGTCCCCGCCGACCTCCTGGCGCTGGCGCTGCTCGCCCTGGCCACGGCCGGCATCGCCGCACTCGCAACCCGAACCCTCGTCGGCATCGCCCGCGGCGAGTTGCGCCGGCTCGCCGGCTGACACGACCTTTCGTCGCGCAGCTGCCGACCGCATGACGGAGGCAAGCGCTCTCTCGTCGCGGTCCAGCCCGAGATCGCGGAAACGGCGGGATGCCATGGTCCGGCCGGCTTTCCGAGAGAAACGCGTCACGATTCGTCCCAGTCGTCGCTCACACTGAGCCGCCGGCGATTGCCGCACCGCAACATTTGTGTATGTGGCGGGCGCTCAACGACGAGAGGCGCAGGCAAGACCATGCCGGGCACGGACAGCTTCACCCTTCAGGATCAGGTCAGCATCGTCCTGGCCGAGAATATCGCGCCGTCGGCGGTCGAGGTCCTCGCGCGGGCGAGCCTCCACCACGTGCGGCGCCTGCCGCGCGCGATCGGCTCGGCGGATGCCGATGTGCTCGCCGGGGCGCACGTCCTCGGCATCCGCTCGCGCACGCAGGTGACGACCGGCCTGCTCGATGCCGCTCCGGCCCTCGTCGCGGTCGGCTGCTTCAGCGTCGGCACCAACCAGGTCGATCTGGAAGCGGCCCGAGCCCGCGGCATCCCAGTCTTCAACGCGCCCTTCTCCAACACCCGCAGCGTCGCCGAACTGACGATCGGCGAGATCGTGATGCTGCTGCGCCGCATCACGCCCCGCTCCGCCTCGGCGCATGAAGGCGGCTGGGACAAGTCAGCGGAGAATTCCTACGAGGTCCGCGGCAAGACGCTCGGCATCGTCGGCTACGGCAATATCGGCGCGCAGCTCTCGAACCTCGCCGAGGCGATGGGCATGCGGGTGATCTTCTTCGATCTCACCGACCGGCTGCGCCACGGCAACACGGAGCCGGCCGACAGCCTCGACGCCTTGCTCGCCGCCAGCGACGTGGTGAGCCTGCACGTCCCGGAGACGCCGCTGACCCACGGGCTCATGAGCGCCGAGCGCATCGGCCGGATGAAGCCCGGCGCCTACCTCATCAACAACAGCCGCGGCACCGTGGTCGATCTCGACGCGCTCGCCGACGCGCTCAAGGAGGGCCGCCTGCGCGGCGCGGCGGTCGACGTGTTCCCCGTCGAGCCGCGCTCCAACGACGAGCGCTTCGTCTCGCCGCTCCAGGGCATCCCGAACGTGATCCTCACGCCGCATATCGGCGGCTCGACCGAGGAAGCGCAGGACCGCATCGGCTCGGAGGTCGCGCGCAAGCTCGTCGATTACGTCGAGACCGGTTCGACGCTGGGTGCCGTCAACTTCCCGCAGGTGCAGATCCCGCCGCGCATCGGCGGCGTGCGCTTCCTGCACGTGCACCGGAACGTCCCCGGCGTTCTCGGCCACGTCAACCAAGCCTTCGCCCGGCGCGGCGTCAACATCGCGTCGCAGTACCTTCAGACCGAAGGCGAGTTGGGCTACGTCGTGGTGGAAGCCGACGCCGCGCCCGCCGATCGCGCCGGCATCCTCGCCGAGCTCGACGCCATCGACGGCACCGTGCGCACCCGCCTGATCCAGGCGCGGATCGCCTAAGGAATCCTTCGAGCCATGAGCGCGACCGGTCTCCCCCCCCCCGATCTTCTCGCCCGTCTCGACGGCCTGTTGGGACCGGGCGGCCTGCTGACGGACGAGGCCGATTGCGCGCCCTTCGCCATCGACTGGCGCCGCCTGTTCCCGGGCCGGCCCGCCGCCGTGGCGCGGCCGTCGAGCACGGCGCAGGTCGCGTCGGTCGCCGGCCTGTGCCGCGAGGCCGGCATCGCCCTGGTGCCCCAGGGCGGCCATACCGGGCTCGCGGGCGGGGCCACCCCCGACGCGTCGGGGCGCCAACTCGTGCTCTCTCGCTGGCGCGGATGAACGCGGTCCGCGCCATCGATCCGGTCGGCCTCACCCTGGAGGTCGAGGCGGGCTGCGTCGTCCAGGCCGTGCAAGCGGCGGCCGAGGCCGCCGGGCGATTGTTCCCGGTGAGCTACGGCGCGGAGGGCTCGGCGATGGTCGGCGGCATGATCGCCACCAATTCCGGCGGCATCAACGTGCTGCGCTACGGCATGACCCGCAACCTAGTGCTCGGTCTCGAAGTCGTGCTCGCCGACGGCAGCGTCGTCGACGGCCTGCGCGCCTTGCGCAAGGACAATGCGGGCTACGACTGGAAGCAGCTCTTCATCGGCAGCGAGGGGACGCTCGGCATCGTCACCGCGGCGGTGCTGCGCCTCGTGCCCCGGCCGCGCCACACCGAGACCGCCCTGCTGGCGGTGCCCGACCCGGAAGCGGCGCTCCGGGTGCTGGCCGCCGCGCAGGACGGCCTCGGCGACACCATTCAGGCCTTCGAGCTGATCTCGCGCTGCTCCTTCGATCTGCTGGAGCGCTATGCCGGCCTGCCGAGCCCGCTGCCGCCCTCCCCCTGGTGCATCCTGCTCGAAGCGGGATCGAGCCTTTCCGGCCTGCGCGACGCGGTCGAAGGCACGCTGGGCGAAGTTCTGGAGCGGGGCGACGCCGTGGACGGCGTGCTCGCCGAGTCGAAGGCGCAGGCTGCCGGCCTTTGGGGTCTGCGCGAGCGCATCACCGAGTGCGAGGCGCACCAGGGCAAGTCGGTCAAGCACGACGTCTCGGTCCCGATCCCGGCGATCCCGGCCTTCCTTGAGGCCGCCGACCGAGCCCTGGCCGAGGGCGCGCCCGGCACCGTCCCGAACGTGTTCGGCCACATGGGCGACGGCAACCTGCACTACAATGTGCTGATCGGGCCCGAGCATGACAGCGCCGCGATCAACCGGCTCGTGCACGACGTGGTCGATCGGTTCGCCGGCAGCATCTCCGCCGAGCACGGCATCGGCCAATACCGCGTCGACGAGCTGGCGCGCCGCCGCCGGCCCGAGGAGATGGCTTTGGCGCTTCGCCTGAAGCGGGCGCTCGACCCGGACGGCCTGCTCAACCCGGGTAAGGTTCTGCGAGTCTGATCCTGGGGATGCTCGAGAGGTTGTCCTCGGCTAGGCCGAGGCGGCTGAGGGGTGCGGTGCCGTTGATGCCGCTGTGTGGGCATTTTGAGTTGAAGCGGAACAGGAAGGCGGGCAGCTCCGCGCGGTCGAAGCGGCCGAGCTAACTTCTCGTCCCCATCGGTGACATTTCATCGAGCCAATGTCCGGGGAGACCGGCTTCGCGTCCGTCGCAGGCGGCTCGACGCTCCGGTTTACCGTATGCGTACCGCCGCACCGGATCAGACGCCGTCTCGTTCACGAAACGTCGGTCAACCGACAGACAGCTCGTACCGTCCTTCGACGCGTCGGCCGTTCGGTCGAGACCGACGGTGACGGGGAGCGACGAAGCTCGACATTTCCGATTGATCTTTCTCCGGCATCCGAGGTTTCCCGGCCATCAAGGCGTGACCGACGCGTCGGCGCCGAGCCGGGCGTGTCGCGAGGGAGGATGCACGACAGACGAGCCACCCATCCGTTCTGACCGCCGGAAAAGATCCAGCGGAGCCGAGCGCGCAAAAACCATCGCGTTTAGATCGCCGCCGAGAAAGAAGAAGAACCCGCCTTGTAAGCAAGGCGTGAATAATACGACGCGTCGGTATCGTTGTATTAGGGCGATGACAAACAATTTAGGTCGACATCTCATCGTCATTCTTGCGGAAAGAACGAATATCGGCCAGCCTTAATCCCCGAAGATACGAACGGTGATGGACGGAAGGCTGCCCGCGCGGGATGGTTCAGGTATTTCATCCAGGAGCGGATACGGTCGCCCGCGTCGTTCTTGCCTCGATCGGCGCTGCGCCGGTCCTGGCCGTGGGGCTCGCCTACGCGCTTTGGCGCTCGCCCTACGCCACGGCCCAGGACGTGACACGCGAGCAGCCCATTCCCTTCAGCCACGAGCACCATGTCGGTGGGCTCGGGATCGACTGCCGCTACTGCCACACCTCCGTCGAGAAGGCGGCCTTCGCCGGCATTCCTCCCACCGAGACCTGCATGAGCTGCCATTCGCAGGAATGGACCAACGCACCGATGCTTGCGCCCGTGCGCCAGAGCCTCGCCGAGGAGAGACCGCTCCAATGGAACCGCGTTCACAACCTTCCGGCCTATGTCTACTTCAATCATTCCGTGCACGTGGCCAAGGGCGTTGGTTGCTCGACTTGCCACGGCGAAGTCCAGACCATGAAGCTGATGCGGCAGGCCGCGCCGCTCACCATGGGCTGGTGCCTCGACTGCCACCGCGATCCGGCGCCGAACCTGCGTCCGCATGAGGCGGTGTTCGATATGAACTGGAAGCCGCCGGCCAATCAGGCGGCGTTCGGCGCGCGCTTCATGGAGGAGCGCCACATCAAGTCAGCCGAGCGGCTGAGCGAGTGCTCGATATGCCACCGCTGACCCCGCCCTCCCGGCGCGAGGCGCTGCGGCTGCTCGGAGCGGGCATCACGCTCGCCGCGGGCGGCTGTTCGAAGCCGGTCGAAGAGATCGTGCCATATGTCCGTGCGCCCGAGCAGCTTCTGCCCGGCGTACCGGTGCGCTACGCCACGACTCTGTCCCTGAGCGGCTGGGCCCGCGGCGCGCACGCCATCGCCGTCGACGGAAGGCCGATCAAGATCGAGGGCAATCCGCTCCATCCCAGCAGCCTGGGGGCGACCGACGTGTTCGCCGAGGCCGCGATCCTCGACCTCTACGATCCCGACCGCTCCCGCACGGTGACCGAGCGCGTCAACGGCATCGCCTCCTGGGACATGTTCGAGCGCGCCCTGAGCGGGCCGCTTTCCACCGTGCGCGGCGAGCGCGGACGGGGCCTGCACCTCGTGACCGGCCGCGTCACCTCGCCGACGCTCGCCCGCCAGATCGATGCCCTGCTGCAGGCCCTGCCGGAGGCGGTCTGGCATGTCCACGAGGCGATCGACGAGGCGAATGCCGAGCGGGGAGCCGAACTCGCCTTCGGCCGCCCCTTGCGGGCCCTGCCGCGGCTCGACCGGGCCGAGACGATCCTGTGCGTCGGCGCCGATCCGCTCGGCGCCGGGCCGGACCAGACCCGCCTCGCGCGCGCCTTCGCCGAGCGCCGCCGCGATCCGGCCCGGTTCGGGCGCCTCTACGTGGCCGAGTCGGCGTTGACGCTCACGGGCGTCAAAGCGGATGCCCGGCGCGCCCTGACGCCGCTCGAACAGGCCGCGATCCTGACGAGCGTCGCCAACGCGCTCGGTGCCGGCTTGGCCGCGCCCGATCTGCCCGAGGCGGCCCGCCGCTTCGCACAGGCGGCCGCCGCCGAGTTGATGGCGCATCAGGGTCGCGCTCTGGTGCTCGCCGGCCCCGCCCTCCCGCCGGAATGGCACGCGCTGACCCACTGGATCAACGCGCGCCTTCGCGCGCCGGTCGATATCATCGCGCCGCCCGACCGGATCGAGGGCCGTAGTCCGGCGACGCTCGCCGATCTTGCCCAAGCGCTCGACGGCGGCAGCGTGACCTGCCTCGCCATCCTCGGCGCGGATCCGGTCGCGACGGCACCGGCCGACCTCGATCTTGCCCGGCGCATCGCCCGCGCCCGCTTCAGCGTCCATGCCGGCTTGCACGGCGACGAAACCGCGGGGGCGACCCACTGGCACCTGCCTCTGACGCACGAGTTGGAGAGCTGGTCGGATCTTCGCGCCACGGATGGCACGGTCAGTCTCGTCCAGCCGCTGCTGCGCCCGCTCTACGATGGGCGCTCGCTCCACGAGATCCTTCCGCTGTTCACCGGCCGCCGCGCGACGTCGGGCTATGCGCTCGTGCGCGAGACGTGGCGGGAGCGCGGCGGCGCCGATTTCGAGAGCTGGTGGCGCCGCTGCCTGCATGACGGCGTCGTTGCCGACAGCGCCGCGCCCATCGTCGATCCCGGCGAGCCGCGCCTGCCGAACCTTCCCGAGATCCACCTGGCCGAGGGGCTGACGGTCGAGCTGCGTCCCGACCCGTGCCTCTGGGACGGGCGCTTTGCCAACAATGCGTGGCTTCAGGAATGCCCGAAGCCGATCTCGAAGCAGGTCTGGGGCAACGCGCTCGCGCTCTCACGCGCGGAAGCCCGGCGGCGCGGGCTCGAGGCCGGCGACGTGGTGCGCGCCAGCGCGGGTGGACGCTCGATCGAGGTGCCGGTCATCATCGAGTCCGGCGTCGCCGAGGGTGTCGGCGTGCTGACACTCGGCTACGGCCGCGAGCGGGCCGGCGCCATCGGCAACGGTATCGGTGCAAACGCCTACGGGCTGGTGACGCAGGCGTCGCCTTGGCTCGTGACCGGCGTCGATCTCGCGAAATCCGACCAAACCGAAACGATCCTGCGGACGCAAAACTACGTCGAGATCGAGGGCGAAACCAAAAAGCTGTTCCGGCAGATCGATCTGGCCGCGCTGGCGAATGCCGAGCCGAAGGGCATCGGCGCGGATCAGCCCTCGCTGCTCGATCCGTGGAAGGGCGATGCCGACGGCCATGCCTGGGCGATGGTGATCGACACCGATGCCTGCATCGGATGCAACGCCTGCGTCGTGGCCTGCCAGTCCGAGAACAACGTGCCCGTGGTCGGCCCGGAAGAGATTGCGCGCGGCCGAATGATGCATTGGCTGCGGGTCGATATCTATGACGAGGGCAGCCCGGAGGCGCCGCGCGCCGGGTTCCAGCCCGTGCCCTGCATGCATTGCGAGCACGCGCCCTGCGAGCCGGTCTGCCCCGTCGCGGCCTCGGTCCATGACGGCGAGGGCCTGAACCTTCAGGTCTACAATCGCTGCGTCGGCACCCGCTTCTGCGAGGCGAACTGCCCTTACAAGGTCCGCCGGTTCAACTTCTTCGGCTATGCCGACGGCCAGCCCTATGCCAATCTCGGCGCGGAATCGGTGAAGGCCCAGCGCAACCCCAACGTCACCGTCCGCGCCCGCGGCGTGATGGAGAAGTGCACCTACTGCATCCAGCGCATCGCCACCGAGCGGCAGGCGGCCAAGCGCGACGGGCGCGAGATGGGCGCGGTCGTCACCGCCTGCCAATCCGCCTGCCCGACGCGGGCGATCCGGTTCGGCGACCTCGCCAAGCCCGGCAACGCCATCACCGAACTGCGCAAGGATTCGCGCCACTACGCGCTGATGGAGGAGCTGAACACCCGCCCGCGCACGACCTACCTCGCCAACCTTCGCTCGCCGAACCCGGATCTGAAGGAGGATCGCGCGTGAGCGGGCATGCCCAGCCCCATCACTGGATCGCCCGCGAGCGTCTCGGCTACGGCGAGATCTGCGCCGCGGTCGCCGATCCGATCCAGAGGCGCCGGCCGGGACGGGCCTGGGTCATCGCCTTCCTCGGCGTGCTGCCGCTCGTGCTCGCCACAGTGATCGCCATCGGCGCAGTGCTCACCGTCGGCATCGGCCTCTCGGGGGTGAACACCACGGTGGTGTGGGGCTTCTCGATCGCCAACTACGTCTGGTGGATCGGCATCGGCAATGCCGGAACGCTGATCTCCTCGATGCTGCTGCTGACGCGCCAGCACTGGCGCGCCTCGATCAATCGCTTCGCCGAGGCGATGACGCTGTTCGCGGCCGCCATCGCCGGCATCTTCCCGATCATCCATCTCGGGCGGCCGCTCTACTCGTATTGGCTCGCCCCCTACCCCAACACCATGGATCTCTGGCCGCAATGGCGCTCGGCGCTGGTCTGGGATTTCTGGGCGATCCTCAGCTACCTTCTGTTCTCCCTGATCTTCTGGTTCACCGGCCTGCTGCCCGACCTCGCGACCATGCGCGACCGGGCGCAGTCGCGCTTCGGACGGCGGCTCTACGGTGCGCTGGCGCTGGGCTGGCGCGGCTCGGCGCGGCATTGGGCGGTCTACGAGACCTTTCACAAGACCATGGCGGCTTTGGCCGTCCCGCTGGTCTGCTCCGTCCACTCCATCGTCGGCCTCGACTTCGCCGCGAGCCTGATGCCCGGCTGGCAGGAATCGATCTTCCCGCCCTACTTCGTCGTCGGAGCCATGTATTCGGGCTTCGCCATGGTGGTGGTGCTGGCCATCATCATCCGCTGGGGCCTGAACCTCCAGGCGGTGATCACCCCGGCCCATTTCGACGCCATGGCGAAGGTGATGCTGTTCGCCTCGATCGTCATGACCTTCTCCTACGCCACGGAGTGGTTCATGGGCTGGTACGGCGGCGATCACGCCGACCGCGCCGTGATCGCCTACTTCTTCACCGGCGACTATCGCTGGCTCTACTACAGCCTGTTGTTCTGCAACTGCCTCGTGCCGCAGGCGCTCTGGTTCGCCCGGGTGCGCCTCAACCTGTGGGCGCTCGCGATCATCTCGATCGTGATCAATCTCGGCATGTGGCTGGAGCGCATTCTGATCGTCTGGAACACGCTCTCGCATGGCCACGCCGTGAGCCTGTGGCGGACCTATCACGTCAGCTTCTACGACGTGGTGATCCTGATCGCGCCGCTCGGGCTGTTCGCCTTCGGCTTCCTCGTGCTGGCGCGGATCTTCCCCATCGTCTCCATCCACGAGGTCAGCCAGCTCGCCCACGATGAGGGCGCGGCGCGAGGGGGAACGGCATGAGCGCCCCGCTGCTCGCCGAGTTCGACAACCCCGACGCGCTGGTGCGGGCGATGCGGCTCGCCGCCGCCGACGGCCACCGCGCGCTCGACGCCTTCACGCCCTTCCCGGTGCCGGATCTCACGAACGCTTTCGCGCCGCCACGCAACCTCGTGCGGCCGGTGATGGCTTTGGCAGGCTTCGGCGCGGCGGCGGCGATGTACGCCCTGCAATGGTACTCCTCCGTGATTGATTACCCGTTGAACACCGGCGGGCGTCCGCTGCATTCCTGGCCGGTCTTCCTGCTGGTGCCGTTCGAATTCGGCGTGCTGATCGCGGCCATCACGGGCCTCATCGCCCTGTTCTGGAGCTGCGGGTTGCCGCGCCTGCACCATCCGCTCTTCGCGATCCCGCAATTCGAGCGCGCGAGCCAGGACCGCTTCCTGCTCCTCGTCGCGTCGAAGGACACCGACGCGACGGCGCTTCGCGAGAGCCTGGAGCGGGCCGGGGCCCTCCTCGTCGCGGAGATGCACCCGTGAGGCGCGCCCTCCCCCTGCTGCTGCCGCTGCTGGCCGCCCTCGGCGCCTGCGAGGATCAGTCGATGCGCCAGCAGGCGCGTTACGAGGTCTACGGCAAAGCCCCGCTCTTCCCCGATCACGCGGAGGCGCGGCGTCCGCCGGAGGGCACGGTCGCGATCGGCGCGCTCGAACGCGAGACCGGCCTGCGCGAGCCGCCGCCCGTAGATGCGGCGCTGCTGGAGCGCGGTCGCCAGCGCTACGACGCGATCTGCACGCCCTGCCACGGCTATACCGGCCACGGCGACGGCATGGTGGTGCAGCGCGGCTTTCCCGCCCCGCCTTCCTATCACGACGACCGCCTGCGGGCGGCGCCGGCCGCCTACTTCGTCGATGTCATCACCCGCGGTTACGGTGTGATGTACGCCTACGCCAACCGAGTCGAGCCGCGCGACCGCTGGGCCATCGCCGCCTATATCCGCGCGTTGCAGCTCTCGCAGGGCGCCCGCGTCGCCGAGGCGCCCGGTCTCGCGGAGAAGCTGCCGTGAGCGATGCCCTGTCCCGCGGCTGGCTGCTGGCCTGGATCGTCTGGAGCGCGGTGCCTTTCGGTGCCCTCGTCCTCGTGATGATCCATAGGGTGACCGGTGGGCGCTGGGGCGAGGTTCTCGCTCCGGTGCTGCGGCCGGCGACCGCCCTCGTGCCGCTCGCCGCCGTCACCTTCCTTGGTGTCGCCCTCGGGCTTCACGCCGACTATCCCTGGGCCGCGGGCACCGGCGCCAAGCCGGACGTGCTGCGCCTCTACCTCGATCCGACGCTGTTTCTCGTCCGTGCGGCCGTGACGCTGCTCGGCTGGTCGGTGCTCGGAGCGTTGTTCCTGTCCGGACGCGCCGGCACGCTCGTCGCCGCCCTTGGTCTCACCTTCTACGGCCTGACCATCAGCCTCGTCTCCGTCGACTGGATTCTCTCGGTCGAGCCCGGCTTCAACGCCTCGGCCTTTCCCGCTGACGTCGCGCTCCACCAGATCCTCGCGGCGCTCGCCTTCGCCGCTCTGGTGAGTCCGCCGAGCCTCGACGCGCGCGGCGCCTCCGACCTCGCGGGCCTTATGCTCGCGACGCTCCTCGGCGTGATTTACCTCGAGCTGATGTCCTACATCGTGGCGTGGTACGGCGACCTTCCGCCCAAGGCGGCGTGGTATCTCAAGCGCGGCGCGAGCCCCTGGGGCGGCGTCCTCGTAGCGAGCCCGATCATCGGCGGGATCTTGCCCTTCCTCGCCCTGCTGTTCTCGGCCGTGCGGAACAGTCCGGCGCTGATGCGCGGCGTCGGCCTGCTCGTGCTGGTCGGCGTGGCGGTACACTTCGCCTGGCTCGTTCTCCCGGCTTACGGCGACGAGGCCGGCTCCGCCGCCGCGGCGGCCGTGGTCGCGCTCGCCGTGCTGGTGCTTCTGTCCCGCTTCGCCTCCCGGCTCATCATCCGGCGTGCCGGGTGGCTTCGTCATGTCTGACGCGGCGCGCGGTCAACTCCATACGCGGGTCCACGACGTCGTCGTCGGCCATGCTCCACCCGGCACCGAGGCGCCCGATATCCGGCTCAAGCCGCTGCTGCTGACCGGCCTGTTCATCGTCGTCTTCACCGCCGTCACCATCGGCGGGCTTCGGTACTACTATAACCGCCAGGGCCTCGGCCCCCTGGTTCAGACGGCGCGGATGTTTCCGGCGCCCCGGCTTCAGCAGAGCCCAGCGGCCGACCTCGCGGCAATGCTCAGGGATCAGCGGGCCAAGCTCGACGGTTACGCCTGGATCGACCGCGCGAACGGGATCGCCCGGATGCCGATCGAGGAGGCGATGCGACGCCTCGCGGAGCGCGGCAACGCGGCCTACGCGGCCCCTCTCCAGCCGGAGCGTACGCCCGCGCTCGGCAGCCGCGGCGGTGCGTCGAGCCGCGTTCTCTCGCCCGGCGCCGGGCCGGACGCGGTCAGCACGCCCGTGAGCACCGGACCGGGGATAGGCGCGCGCTGATGCTCGATTCCCTGATCCCCGCCTTCCTGCGACCGGAATCGGCCTCCGTTCAGGCGGCGAAGGTCGATACGATCTTCGTCGGCCTCTTGCTGATCTCCTCGGCCATCGTCCTGCTCGTGGTCGGGCTGGTCCTGACCTTCGCGATCCGGTTCCGCCGCGGCTCCCCAGCTAAGCGCGGCGAGATGCCGAGCGTCGTTTCCCGCGAATTCGAGATCGGCTGGACCGCCGCGACGCTCTTCATCTTCGTCTTCATCTTCTGGTGGGCGGCCTCGGTGGAGATCGTCGCCTTCTCGCCGCCGAAGGATGCCATCGAGATCCACGTCGTCGGCAAGCAATGGATGTGGAAGACGCAAGGGCCGAGCGGCACGCGCGAGATCAATGAGCTGCATGTCCCGGTCGGCGCGCCGGTGCGCCTGCTTCTGACGTCGCAGGACGTGATCCACTCGTTCTACGTCCCGGCCTTCCGCCTGAAGCGCGACGCCCTGCCCTACCAGCAGACCGAGACGTGGTTTCAGGCGACCAAGACAGGCACCTATCACCTGCTCTGCACTGAGTATTGCGGCACCGACCACTCGCGCATGCTGGGCCGGGTGATCGTGATGGAGCCGCAGGACTACGCGCAATGGCTCACACGGCAGCCCGAGCGGGACGGCCTCGCCGAACTCGGCGAACGGCTCTTCTCCGCGCGCGGCTGCTCCGGCTGCCATAACGCCGGTACGAAGGTGCACGCGCCTTCGCTCGCCGGGATCTGGGGGCAGTCGGTGCCGCTGGAAGGCGGACGCATGGCAAGCGTGGACGAAGCTTACATCCGCGACTCGATCCTTCAGCCTCAGCGCGATGTGGTCGCCGGCTACGAGCCGATCATGCCGAGCTACGAGGGCAAACTCTCCGACGGCGAGATCCAGGCGCTCACCGCCTATATCCGCCATGGCACCGACCGGTTCGACCTGATCGGCTCGCTCAACCTTGCGACCGCGCAGAACATCTGCGCGCCCGGCCTGACCCCGCAGGACGGCGCCGCGAACCAGACCCTGCGCAGCCCCGCCATGGTGCCCGGCGCGCCCGCTTCGGGAGAGACGCCGCAATGACGCATCATCCCTCTTCCGCAGAAAGCCTACGATGAGCGGCGCCTCTTCCGATGCCTCGACGCTGGCCAATCCGCGCGAATTGGATCTCGGCCTGCCGGTCAGCTATCTCGGCGAGGGCCATTCCGTCGCCTCCTGGCTGTTCACCACCGATCACAAGCGCATCGCGATCCTCTACGCGCTGTCGATCACGTTCTTCTTCTTCATCGGCGGCGCGGCCGCCACCCTGGTGCGGCTGGAGCTGTTCACGCCGCAGGGCGACGTCGTCGGCGCCGACACCTACAACAAGCTGTTCTCGCTGCACGGCATCGTCATGGTGTGGTTCTTCCTCATCCCGTCGATCCCGACGACGATGGGGAACTTCCTGCTGCCGCTGATGATCGGCGCACGCGACCTCGCCTTCCCCAAGCTCAACCTGATCTCGTGGTATCTCAACTTGGCCGGCGGGCTGCTGACGCTCGCCGCCGTGCTGGCGGGGGGCATCGACACCGGCTGGACCTTCTACGTCCCCTACTCGACGGTGTTCTCGAACACCTTCGTCACGCTCGCCGTGCTCGGCGTGTTCGTGTCGGGCTTCTCGACCATCGCCACGGGGGTGAACTTCATCGCCACGGTGCATTACCTGCGGGCGCCCGGCATGACGTGGTTCCGCCTGCCGCTCTTCGTCTGGTCGATGTACACGACGAGCCTGATCTTCGTGCTCGCCACGCCGGTGCTGGCCCTGACGCTGGTCCTCGTCATCGCCGAGCGCACCTTCAACCTGCCGATCTTCGATCCGGCGCGGGGCGGTGACCCGATCCTGTTCCAGCACCTGTTCTGGTTCTACTCGCACCCGGCCGTCTACATCATGATCCTGCCGGCGATGGGCGTGATCTCGGAGGTCATCACCTGCTACGCGCGGCGGCGCATCTTCGGCTACTCGTTCATGGTCTACGCCCTGGTGGCGATCGCGGTAATCGGCTTCTTCACCTGGGGCCACCACATGTTCACCTCGGGCATGTCGCCGTTTGCCGCCCTGGTCTTCTCGTTCCTGTCCTTCATCGTGGCGGTGCCCTCGGCGATCAAAGTGTTCAACTGGACCGCCACGCTCTACCGCGGCCAGATCGGCTTTGAATCGCCGATGCTCTACGCGCTTGGCTTCCTCGGCCTGTTCACCATGGGCGGGCTGACTGGCCTGTTCCTGGCTTCCGTGCCGATCGACGTGCACGTGCAGGACACCTACTTCGTCGTCGCCCATTTCCACTACATCATGGTCGGCGCCTCGGTCTCGGCCTACTTCGCCGGCCTGCATTTCTGGTGGCCGAAGGTGACGGGGCGGATGTATCCGGAGAGCTGGGCGCGGTTTGCCGCGCTGCTGATGTTCTTCGGCTTCAACCTGACTTTCTTCCCGCAATTCATCGCCGGCTATCTCGGCATGCCGCGGCGCTACTACGCCTATCCGCCGGAGTTCCAGGTCTGGAACGTGCTGTCGTCCTCGGGCGCGGCCGTGCTTGCGGTGGCCTACCTCATGCCGCTCGGCTACCTCACCTGGTCGCTGTTCTATGGCAGCCGTGCCCTCAACGACCCGTGGAACGCCTCGGGGCTCGAATGGCGCACCACGTCTCCGCCGCCGCGCCAGAACTTCTTCGGCAACCCGGAAGTGCTCGGCCGCCCCTACGATTATCACCCCGAGAGCGCGGCGCCGGCCGAGGACGATCGCATCGCCGAGCAAGGAGCGCTGACGTGAGCCCGGGCGGTGACATCACGCCGCCAACCGCCGACCGCCACCTGCGCGAGCCCTGGGACGGGCTCAGGCTGCCGGAGACGGGCGCGTTCGCGTATCAGCGCGCCGGTGCCACCTTCGGGATGTGGGTCTTCCTCGCCAGCGAAGTGCTGTTCTTCGGCGCGCTGTTCCTGCTCTATACGGTGCTACGCCTGGAGCACGCGACGGACTTCGCGACCGCCGCCCGCGAGACCAACATCGTCTACGGCACCCTCAACACCGCGCTGCTGCTGACCAGTGGGCTGACCGCGGCCATTGCCGCGCAGGCCTCCGAGCAGGACGGATTGCGCCGCCTCACCCTGATCTGCCTTGGGGCGACCGTCCTGCTCGGTCTTGCCTTCCTAGTGGTCAAAGGCCTCGAATACCGCGAGGATATCGAGAAGCATCTCGTGCCGGGCGCTGGTTTCGCCCTCAAGGCGCCGGCCACGCAGCTCTTCTTCGGCTTCTACTGGCTCTCGACCTCGGTCCACGCGATCCATCTGTCGATCGGCATCGGCCTCATCGTCCGCCTCATCTGGCGGGAGTGGCGCGCACCGGGCTTCCTGCTTGCGAGCCCACAGGTGGAGGTGGCGACACTCTACTGGGGCTTCGTCGACATGGTCTGGATCTTCCTCTACCCGATGCTCTACCTCGATGGGCGGAGCGCATGAGGGCGCGCCTTCGGACAAAGGCCGGCGCGCTCTGGCTGCGCGGCCTCGTCGTCTGGCTTCTGCTGCTGGGGCTCCTGACGGCAAGCCTGCTCGCTGCCTACCACCTCAAGGCCCCCTGGGCTCCAGCCGTGAATTTCGGCCTCGCCGCGACGCAGGCCGCTTTGGTCGCCCTGCTGTTCATGCGCCTGAATCGCGCCGACCGCCTGGTGCGTCTCGCCGCCGCCTGCGGGCTGTTCTGGCTCGCGATTCTGTTCGCCCTGACGCTGACCGACACGCTGAGCCGCCTCGCCAACACCTGACATCTCGTGTGCGGGGCGAGCGATGATTGCTCTCATTTGGTCGACCTGTACGAACGACGTCCGCCTCGACGTCAGCGCCGGTGCCTCGCGTGGCCCCGCTTCGTCGGTTCCTGATGATGATCATCACCTTGACCCGACCCATTATTTTGGACCGAGCTAGGGCCTGTTGTCGCTTGAACGGATTGCCAACTCTGGCGTTTTCTCGTTTTCAAGTGAGGAGGCGTGATGCTGTCGGACGCGCAGTGGGATGAGTTGGAGCCGTTGATCGAGGCCTGTCGCCCAAAGGCCAAGACGCCGCCTCAGGAGCTTCGGCGCACGATCTCGGCCATCCTCTGGCGGCATCAGAACGGGGCCAAGTGGCGGGCCATCCCCGAGGAATTGGGCCCTTGGTGGCGCGCTGCTCAGATCTTCATCCGGTGGGCGCGCGCCGGGGTGTGGGGAGCGGTTGCTCGACCGCGTGCAGGAGCGCGGTCTCGCACTGGGCATGGTCTTCCTCGACGGCAGCAACGTGCGGGCTCATCAGAAGGCGGCGGGCGCTGCAAAAAGGGGGGATCTGCGGCCGAGCGAGACCATCGTGAAGCGCTTGGCCGCTCACGTGGCGGCTATGGCACCAAAGCCTGCGTGATCGCCGACGGAGCGGGCCGCGCCGTCGCCTTCCGCATCGCCCCGGGGCAGGCGCACGAACTGCCCCATGCCATCCCGTTGCTCGACCAATTGCCCGGTGTGCCGAAGTGGGTGGTGGGCGACCGCGGCTACTCCAGCCACGGCTTCCGCGACCACATCTGGAAGGCAGGCGCCCGGCCCGCGATCCCGACCAAACGCAACGAGGCCCCGGTCGCCTGCCCGAGTTGGGTCTACAACAACCGCAACATCGTCGAGCGGCTCTGGGCGCGCCTCAAGGAGTGGCGGGCCGTGGCAACCCGATACGAGAAGACCGCCCTCAGCTTCACCGGCGTTCTCTGCCTTGCCGCAACGCTCGATTGGATCAAGTGACAACAGGACCTAGTTGCGAGGCTGCTGCATAGTAGCCGCTCTGGGGTGCCGAACGCCCGATCCAGGAAGGCGACAAGCGCGGGCGGCCGATCGCCGAGCGACGAGTGCAGTCGAACGCGATCCTGGTGCGATGTACTGGATCTGCGCACCAGCTTTTGTGACCCATTTGCGGGGTGCCTTCGAGATCATTTGAAGGCCATTGTCGCGGCGGATGTGTTCCGGGATGCGGTGCAGGCACAGGGCGTCGGCTAGTGCATTGATCACGCCGACGCTGTTGATGCGCCGTGCCACCTTCAGCCCACGGCACGCCCGGCTGTGCTCGTCGATCGGCGTCAGGATTCGCAAGAGGCGGGAACGCTTGCGCCGGTTCAGTTCGGGATCAGCTCTCGTGCGGGCCCACCCGCCTCTTGGCCCCGGCCGCGGGCATAGGGCGGCAGGGCGGGGTTGTTGGCGTTGGCGGAGTCGGTGTCGCTCTCGAAGAACTCGTCGCGCGGCATTGCGCCGGCCGTCCAGGCGGAGACGATTGACGACGTGCAGCTCCCTGCACAGGCCTGAGCCGGCGCGACGGACTTTGCACTTGCACCCGTGGTGACGGCGGCAAGGGCACCGACGGCGGTGAACAGGACGAGAGCGGTGTGCTTGATGTTGTACATGTCAGATTCCTCTGGTTCGCTGCCGAACACTTCGATCGGACCGGCAACGACCTGACAGACGCCATCTTCCACGAAATATTCCGCGCTCGGCCCCAAAAAATTTCGGTCTCGTCATCTGACATCCGTCAGGGCGTACGACCCAAAAAAATCAGTCTGGCTCCGGAATAAACGTCGAGAAACGGCGTCTCTGTCCCCGTACCGTCGCCGGGCGCGCTTGCCGCGGGCGGATCGGTCGAACGAAGTCCGCGCGTGTCAGGAGGATGGCCGTGAGCGATATGATCCGCCTCATCGAGCCGCTCATTCCGGCCCTGCGCCGCTATGCCCGCGCGCTCCTGCACAACCCGACCGATGCGGACGACCTTGTCCAGGATTGTCTCGAGCGCGCCATCGCCCGGTGGCATCAGCGCCGGGCCGACGGGGACGTGCGCACGTGGCTCTACGCCATTCTTCATAACCTCGCCGTCAGCCAGATGCGCCAGCGCGCGCGCCGCGGTTCGTACATGACCGTCGAGGATGCGCCGGAGGCGACTTTGGCCGTCGCCCCGAACCAGGACGATTGCCTGCTCCAGCGCGACGTGACGGCCGCTCTCGATGCTCTGCCGGAAGAGCAGCGCGGCGTACTGCTGCTCGTGAGCGTGGAGGGGCTCTCCTACGCCGAGGCGGCGCAGGTGCTCGCCATCCCCATCGGGACCGTGATGTCGCGCCTGTCGCGTGCGCGCGACCGGATGATCCAGCTCATCGACGGTGAGAGCGCGTCCGCTCCCGTCAAGCGTCCGCTGCTCAGGAGGGTGAAGTGACCATGCGCCCGATTACCGAGGACGACCTGCAGGCGTTCGTCGACGAGCGCTTGGAAGCGGCGCGCAAAGCCGAGGTCGAATCCTATCTCACTCGCCATCCCGATCTCAGCCGACGCGTCGAGCGCATGCGCGCACTCGGTGACGACCTGCGCGGAGCCTTCGGCCCGGTGGCCGCCGAACCCGTTCCGGCCCAGCTCAACCTCGCACACCTCGTCGAGGCACGGCGGCGCCCGCGTCTGCCCACCTGGCAGGCTGCGGCCGCTGCCGTCCTCCTCGCGCTCGGAGGTTTGGGCGGCTGGGGTCTTCGCGGAACGCTGTCTTCGCCGATGACCGGGGTCGATGCCTTGGCCCAGGAGGCGAGCGCGAACTACGCCGTCTATGCCCCCGACCGCCTGCGCCCGGTCGAACTCGCGGCGAGCGACAGCGACGAACTCGCCCGCTGGTTCTCTGCCCGGCTCGACCGCCGTGTCGGCGTGCCGGACCTAAGTTCCTCCGGCTACCGGCTAATGGGCGGACGGCTGGTGGCCACGCCGCACGGTCCGGCAGGTCTGCTGATGTATGACGACCATCATGGCACGCGTCTGGTCATGCTGATGCGGCCCATGGCCCAGCCGGGCGATGCGCCCATGCGTGAGCACCGGTCCAGGTCGGCCGCCGGCTACGCCTGGGCCCAGGACGGGCTCGGCTACAGCCTTGTGGGTGCCAGCGATCCGGCTGTCCTTCATCCCCTGGCCAACGAGATCCGCCGCACGACCGCGACGAACACCTGAGGCATCCATGACCCTGCTGCACCACCTGACCGGGGCGCCTCCCGGAATGACCACGCGCGCCCTGATGCTGCGCCTTGCCGGCATCGGCGCGGTGCTCGCCGGAACGGCCGGAGCCTTCACCTATGCGGGCGGCTGGTTGTCACCGGACGCACTGACCCCGGCGCGCGTCGTCGACCGCTTCGAGCAGGTGAACGGTCCCCATCCCGGCTTCCGGCGCAACCATGCCAAGGGCCTGTGCGTGGCCGGCGATTTCGCCAGCAACGGAGCAGGAGCCCGTCTCTCGAAGGCCAGCGTGTTCTCGGCGGGGCGCGTGACGCCGGTTGAGGGACGGGTCGCGCTCGCGGGCGGGCAGCCCTACGCGGCCGATGCGGCGGCCACCGTGCGCAGCCTCGCCCTGCGCTTCCGGCTGCCCGAGGGCGAGGAGTGGCGGACAGGCATGAACAACATCCCGGTCTTCCCGGTGCGCACGCCGGAGGCCTTCTACGAGCAGTTGCTCGCCGCCAAGCCGGATCCGGCCACCGGCAAGCCCGACCCTGAGCGCCTGAAGGCGTTCTTCGCCATGCATCCTGAGAGTGCGAAGGCGGCAGCCTTGATCAAGGCGCGCACGATCACCGCCGGCTTTGCCGACAGCACCTTCCGGAGCCTGAACGCCTTCCGGTTCGTGGCGAGCGATGGCCGTACGACACCGGTGCGATGGGCTTTCGTGCCGGAGCGGCGACCGGAACCGGGATCCGCCGCGCAGGAGGCGCAGGCCGACAAGAACGTCCTGTTCGACACCCTCGCGGCCGAGCTTCGGCAGGAACCGCTGCACTGGCACCTTGTCGTGACGCTGGGTCAGGCGAGCGACGCCACCGACGACGCGACTCTGCCGTGGCCCTCCGACCGCGAGAGCGTGGACGTGGGCACGCTGACCCTCACCGGCGCGGCGCCGGAGGACGCCGGCACTTGCCGGGACATCAACTTCGATCCCCTCGTCCTGCCGGACGGCATCGCCCCCTCCGATGATCCGCTGCTGAGCGCCCGCTCGGCGGCCTATGCCCGATCCTTCACCCGGCGCGCCGGTGAGGAAAAGGTGCCCAGCGCCGTGGCCGGCACATCACCGGATGGAGCCTCACTGTGACGGACAGAACCCGCTTCAACCTGCCGGCACGTCTGCTCCACTGGAGCATGGCGGCACTGATTCTGACCATGCTGCTGATCGGCGTCGCGATGGTGACGTCGCTCGCCGACTACCACGCGCTGGTCGCGCTGCACCGTCCGCTCGGCCTCCTGATCCTGCTCCTTGCCATCCTGCGGCTCGCGAACCGCTGGCGTCGTCCACCGCCGCCCCTGCCGCGGGATCTACCGGTCTGGCAGCGCCGGGCCGCGCATGCCTCACACATCGTCCTCTACGGGCTGATGCTGGCCATGCCGCTCGTCGGGTGGGCGATGCTCTCGGCGGCCCGCTACCCCGTGACGCTTGTCGGGCCGTTCGTGCTGCCGCCGATCCTGCCGCAAAGCCCGATGGTCTACGCTTGGTTACGCGAACTCCACACGGTGTTGGCCTACGGGCTGTTCGCCACGATCCTCGCCCATATCGGAGCGGCGCTGCGGCATGCGCTGATCCGGCGCGATGGTGTCTTCGCGAGCATGGCATTCCGGTCAGGGGTTCGCTCGCCTGCGACGCTGCGAGCAGGGACCTGATCGCGCCTCGGTCTGGGCCTGCGCAGCCCCGCAAAAGCAGTCCGAGGGCTGCTTCATGACCTCCAGCTCGCTGCCGTGCTTGCGCGCGGCCGTGGCCGGCTTTTCGCCGGTGCCGCCCTGATCAATGAAGGTGAGCAGCAGCGCCGCCCGTCCCAGGTCGAGGCTTCTCGACGCCTCGGGCGCCTGCCAGGAGCGGCAGGCCGCTTGGCGGCCAGGCACGCGCAGCAGAAGAGCGACGAACCCGGAATCAGGCCGATCCTAATGCGATCCTTATAAGATCGCATTCCTTTCCCTCTCGAACCCTAACGCGGTTCCCGTCCACATTCGGGATCGGTCGAGGTCAGCCGCGGGGCACCCGCGTCCGGCGGACCGAACGGATACGGACACACCATGCTCGACATCGTCTTCCTGCTCGGAGGCCTCGCCTTCTTCGGCCTGGCCGCCGGCTATGCCGCGCTCTGCGAGCGTCTCTGAGGCAAGCCGCCATGACCCTCGACCTCGCCCTCGGCGCCTTCGTGACCACCGGGCTCCTCGTCTACCTCACCTACGCCCTCGTCCGCCCCGAGCGGTTCTGAGCGGCCCCAGGACGAACCTCCATGACACTCAACGGCTGGATGCAGATCGCGCTGTACGGCGCGGTCGTGCTGGCGCTTGTGCGGCCACTCGGCGGGTACATGACCCGCGTCTTCGACGGCGAGCGCACGCTTCTCTCGCCCGCCCTCGCCCCGATCGAGCGCGGGCTCTATCGCGTCTCCGGCATCGACGCGCGCCAGGAGCAGACTTGGCTCGGCTACGCAGGGGCGATGGTCCTGTTCAACGTCGCCGGCTTTGTCCTGCTCTACGCGCTCCTGCGCCTGCAGGCGCTGTTGCCGCTCAACCCTGCCGAGCAGGCGGCGGTGGCGCCCGACCTCGCCTTCAACACCGCGACGAGCTTCGTCACCAACACCAACTGGCAGTCCTACGGCGGCGAGACCACCCTGTCTTACCTCAGCCAAATGCTGGGGCTGACGCACCAGAACTTCGTCTCGGCGGCGTCGGGCATGGCGGTGGCGGTCGCACTGATCCGCGGCTTCGCCCGGGCTTCGACAAAGACGCTGGGCTCCTTCTGGGTCGATATGACCCGCGCCACTCTCTACGTGCTGCTGCCGCTCTGCACCGTGCTGGCCCTGTTCTACGTGTCCCAGGGCATGCCGCAGACGCTCTCGCCCTACGTCGAGGCGACGACGCTGGAGGGCGCGAAGCAGACCATCGCGGTCGGGCCGGTGGCGAGCCAGGTCGCCATCAAGATGCTGGGGACCAACGGCGGCGGCTTCTTCAATGCCAACGCCGCGCACCCTTTCGAGAACCCGACGGCGCTCTCGAACTTCCTGCAGATGCTCTCGATCTTCGTGATCGGCGCCGCGCTCACCAACGTCTTCGGCCGCATGGTCGGGGACGAGCGGCAAGGCTGGGCCATCCTCACCGCGATGGGCCTGCTCTTCATCGCCGGCGTCGCCGTGACCTACTGGGCCGAGGCCAACGCCCACGGCGTCCTCGCCAACCTCGGCCTGACCGGCGGCAACATGGAGGGCAAGGAGGTCCGCTTCGGCATCGCCGCCTCGGCGCTGTTCGCGGTGATCACGACAGCCGCCTCCTGCGGTGCGGTCAACGCCATGCATGACAGCTTTACTGCGCTGGGCGGGCTGATTCCGCTGCTCAACATGCAGCTCGGCGAAGTGATCATCGGTGGCGTCGGCGCGGGCCTCTACGGCATGCTGGTCTTCGTCGTGGTCGCGATCTTCGTGGCCGGCCTGATGGTCGGACGCACCCCCGAATATCTCGGCAAGAAGATCGAGGCGCGCGAGGTGAAGATGGCGATGCTCGGCATCCTCTGCCTGCCGCTGATGATGCTGGGCTTCACGGCTTTTGCCACGGTGGTGCCGGCCGGTCTCGCCGGGCCCGCGAATGCCGGCCCGCACGGTTTCTCGGAGATTCTCTACGCCTACACCTCGGCGGCCGCCAACAACGGCTCGGCCTTCGGCGGGCTGACGGCCAACACGCTGTTCTATAACACGACGCTGGCCATCGGCATGCTCGTCGGCCGCTTCTTCGTAAAGATCCCGGTTCTGGCCATCGCCGGCTCGCTCGCCGCCAAGAAGCGGCTTCCGGCCTCCGCCGGCACCTTCCCGACCCATGGCGGGCTGTTCGTCGGCCTCCTCGTCGGCGTGGTGCTGATCATCGGCGGCCTGACCTTCTTCCCGGCGCTGGCGCTCGGCCCGGTGGTCGAGCACTTCGCCGGGGCGGCCGGCCAGACCTTCGCGACCGGGGGCTGAGATGCCGCGCCCTGTCCCGAACCGGCGCGTGCCGCGGCATTACCCGATGCTGCACCACCGGTCCCACGGCGCCGAGGCGCGGCCCGTGCGCATCTCGGACCTCGTGCTGGCTCTCTTCGGCGTGGCGCTGCTCGGCGGCCTCGTCCTCGCGGCGGCCTTCACCCTGGCCGCCGGCACGACCGCACCCTGAACCGGCAAGGCCCGGCCTCGCTTGCCGGGCCTCCTCGCCCTCTCCGGACACCCGAATCCATGTCCCGCAAGACCTCATCGCTGTTCAGCGCCGCCCTCGTCGGACCCGCGCTCCTCGGCTCCGTCAGGAAGCTCGACCCCCGCGCCATGATCCGCAACCCGGTCATGTTCGTGGTCGAGGTCGTGGCCGCGCTCACCACCGTGCTGTTCGTCCGTGACCTCGTTACCGGAGGCAGCGACCTGTTCTTCTCCGGCCAGATCATCCTCTGGCTCTGGTTCACCCTGATCTTCGCCAATTTCGCCGAAGCGCTGGCCGAGGGCCGCGGCAAGGCCCAGGCCGACAGCCTACGGCGTACCCGCACCGAGATGACCGCCAAGCGGCTCACCGGCCAGGGCCGGGCCTACGAGACCGTGCCCGGCACCAGCCTCAAGGTCGGCGATGTGGTGCTCGTCGAGGCCGGCGACCTCATCCCCTCGGATGGCGAGGTCATCGAGGGTGTGGCCTCCGTGAACGAAGCGGCCATCACGGGGGAGTCGGCCCCGGTCATCCGCGAGTCGGGCGGCGACCGCTCGGCGGTGACGGGGGGCACGCAGGTGCTCTCGGACGAGATCAAGGTCCGCATCACGGCCGCGGCGGGCTCGACCTTCGTCGACCGCATGATCGCCCTCGTCGAGGGCGCCGCGCGCCAGAAGACCCCGAACGAGATCGCGCTCAACATCCTGCTCGCCGGGCTGACCATCGTGTTCGTCTTCGCGGTGGCGACCATCCCGAGCTTCGCCAGCTATGCCGGCGGCTCAATTCCCGTGATCGTGCTGGTCGCGCTGTTTGTGACGCTGATCCCGACCACCATCGGCGCGCTCCTCTCCGCCATCGGCATCGCCGGCATGGATCGTCTGGTCCGCTTCAACGTGCTCGCCATGTCGGGCCGCGCCGTCGAGGCGGCCGGCGACATCGACACGCTGCTCCTCGACAAGACCGGCACGATCACGCTCGGCAACCGCCAAGCCACCGCGTTCCGCCCCGTCCGTGGTGTCACCGAGCAGGATCTGGCCGACGCGGCGCAGCTCGCCTCGCTGGCCGACGAGACGCCCGAAGGCCGCTCCATCGTCGTGCTCGCCAAGGAGACCTACGGCATTCGCGCCCGCGACATGGCCGGGCTGAACGCCACCTTCGTGCCTTTCACCGCGCAGTCGCGGATGTCGGGTGTGGACCTTGAAGGCTCGTCGATCCGCAAGGGCGCGGTCGACGCCGTCATCGCCTCCGTCTCCGAGCCGCCGATGGCCACCCGCGGTTCCAGTGCGGCCCTCGCCTACCGCCCGGCCGCCGAGACCGAGGTGATGGTCGGGATCCGGACCATCGCGGAGGAGATCGCCAAGGCCGGCGGCACGCCGCTCGCGGTGGCGAAGGACGGACGCCTGCTCGGCGTCGTTGCCCTGAAGGACATCGTAAAGGGCGGGATCCGCGAGCGCTTCGCAGAGCTGCGCCGCATGGGCATCCGCACGGTGATGATCACCGGCGACAATCCCATGACCGCAGCCGCCATCGCCGCCGAGGCGGGCGTTGACGACTTTCTCGCCCAGGCGACCCCCGAGGACAAGCTGGCGCTGATCCGGCGTGAGCAGGCCGAAGGCAAGCTCGTGGCGATGTGCGGCGACGGCACCAACGACGCGCCGGCGCTGGCTCAGGCCGATGTCGGGGTCGCCATGAACACCGGCACGGTGGCGGCGCGCGAGGCCGGCAACATGGTCGACCTCGATTCGGACCCGACGAAGCTCATCGAGATCGTCGGCATCGGCAAGCAGTTGCTGATGACCCGCGGTGCCCTGACGACGTTCTCCATCGCCAACGACGTCGCCAAGTATTTCGCGATCATCCCGGCGATGTTCCTGACGCTGTACCCGCAGCTTCAAGCACTCAACGTCATGGGGCTGGCCTCGCCGCAGAGCGCGATCCTCTCCGCCATCATCTTCAACGCCCTGGTCATCGTCGCGCTGATCCCGCTGGCCCTGCGCGGCGTGACCTACCGCCCGGTCGGCGCGGCCTCACTCCTGCGGCGCAACCTGCTGATCTACGGCCTCGGCGGCATCCTCGTGCCCTTCGTGGCCATCAAGGCCATCGACCTCGCCGTCACCGCCCTCCATCTCGCCTGAACGACAGGTCCCGGAGACCTCCCATGCTGAACCAGCTTCGTCCCGCTCTCGTCCTGCTCGTCGCGCTGACGGCGGTCACGGGCCTCGCCTACCCCCTCGCCGTCACCGGCGTCGCCGGGGCGCTCTTCCCGGCCAAGGCGGCCGGGAGCTTGATCGAGCGCGATGGCAGGATCGTCGGTTCCGGCCTGATCGGTCAGAGCTTCACCGGCGAGGGCTACTTCCATGGCCGGCCCTCGGCCACCAATACGGCCGATCCGGCGGACGCCTCCAAGACAGTGCCGGCGCCTTACAACGCGGCCAACTCCGCCGGCTCGAATCTCGGGCCCACGAGCGCGGCGCTGGCCGAGCGCGTGAAGGGCGGCCTCGACGCGCTGAAGGCCGAGAACCCAGGCCGTCCGGTGCCGGTCGACCTCGTCACCACGAGCGGCTCGGGCCTCGACCCCGACATCTCGCCCGAAGCGGCCCTGTTCCAGGTGCCGCGCATCGCCCGGGCCCGCAACCTGCCCGAGGATCGGCTCCGCGACCTCGTCGCCGGTCAGGTCCAGGGCCGTACCCTCGGATTGCTCGGCGAACCGCGTGTCAACGTGCTGGCCCTGAATCTTGTCCTGGACGACCTCGCCAAGCGCTAAAGAGCAAACCATGCCTGGGACCGGACGCGACCCGAACCGCCCCTCGCCCGACGCGCTGCTCGAAGCGGCGCGCCGGGAGGAGCGGACGCGCGGCCGGCTCAAGGTTTTCCTTGGCGCCGCCCCCGGCGTCGGCAAGACCTACGAGATGCTCACTATCGGGCGCGCCCGGCTCACCGCCGGCGCCGACGTCGTGGTCGGCGTTGTCGAGACCCATGGCCGGGCCGAGACCGAGGCTCTGCTCGACGGCTTCGAGACCATCCCCCGGCGGGCCGTGCCCTACCATGGCACCATGCTAGAGGAGATGGACCTCGACGCGCTGCTGGCGCGCCGCCCGGCCCTGGCGCTGGTCGACGAGCTCGCCCACACCAATGCGCCCGGCTCGCGTCACCCGAAGCGCTACCAGGACGTCGAGGAGCTGCTGGATGCCGGCATCGATGTCCTGACGACGCTGAACATCCAGCACGTCGAGAGCCTCAACGACGTCGTGGCCTCCATCACCCGCATCCGCGTGCGCGAAACCGTACCGGACAGCATCCTCGACCGGGCCGACGACATCGAGGTGGTCGACCTCAACCCGGACGATCTGATCGAGCGCCTGAAGGCGGGCAAGATCTACGTGCCGGCGAACGCCGAGCGGGCACTGAAACACTACTTCTCGCGCGGCAACCTGACGGCCCTGCGGGAACTCGCCCTGCGTCGGACGGCCGACCGGGTCGATGACGAACTCCTGAGCCACATGCGGGCGAACGCGATTCCCGGCCCCTGGGCAGCGGGCGAGCGCGTGCTCGTCTGCGTGAGCGAGGATCCGCGCTCGGCAGGCCTCGTGCGCTACGCCAAGCGGCTGGCTGACCGCCTCCACGCCCCCTGGACCGCCCTGGCGGTCGAGGGACCGCGCGCCGCCTCCCTCAGCGAGGCCGCGCGTGACCGGGTGGCCGAGGCCCTGCGGCTCGCCGACCGGCTCGGCGGCGACGCCGTCACCCTGCCGGGCGGCCGGCGCATCGCCGACGACATCCTCGCCTACGCACGCGCCGCCAACGTCAACCACATCGTGGTGGGCAAGGCGACACGCTCCTGGATCTTCGAGCTGGTGAACGGCTCGGTGGTGCATGACCTCGTCCGCCGCAGCGGCAACATCAGCGTCCACGTGGTGCCGGGCGAGGTCGCGCCAACCGAGACGGCGTCCCGGCGCGCGGTCGCCACCGCCGCTCCGCCCGCCACCTTCGACGCCCGGTCCTACGCCCTGGCGCTGCTCATCACCGGTGCCGGGCTCGGGCTCGCCCTGCTGCTCGAGCCGTCGACGGGCGTCGAGAACGCCGACCTCATGCTGCTGACCGCCGTCGTGGCGGTTGCCGTCCGCTGGGGGCTGGGCCCCTCGCTCGCCGCGGTGGTCGCGGCCTCGCTGTCGTACAACTTCTTCTTCCTGCCGCCGGTCTACACCTTCACCATCGCCGACCCGACCAACGTCGCGGCCTTCCTGCTCTTCACCCTGGTGGCGGTGCTCGTCTCGAACCTCGCCGCCCGCGCCCGCCTGAGTGCGGTGGTCAGCCAGGGCCGCGCGAAGGCGACAGAGCGTCTCTTCGGATTCTCACGCAAGCTCGCGGCCTGCGGGACCCTCGACGACGTGCTCTGGGCGACCTCCGCGCAGGTCGCGGCCATGCTGAGGGTCCGCGTCGTCCTCCTCCTGCCGGATGCTCAGACCGTCGCCGTCCGTGCCGGCTACCCGCCGGAGGACATGCTGGACGAGGCCGACCTGGCGGCGGCGCAGTGGGCCTTCGACAACGAGCGCCCGGCCGGGCGCGGCGCCGACACCCTGCCCGGGGCCAAGCGCCTGTTCCTGCCGATGCGCACCGGGCGCGGCACGATCGGGGTGATCGGCCTCGATGCGGACGGCACGGGACCGATCCTGACGCCCGAAGGTCGGCGCCTGCTCGATGCGCTCGCCGATATGGGCGCGCTCGCCCTCGAGCGGGTGCGCCTCGTGGAGGATCTCGACCGAGCCGAGCGTGACGCCGAGACCGACCGCCTCGCCCGGGCTTTGCTGACCTCGATCAGCCACGATCTGCGCACACCGCTCGCCTCCGTGCTCGGAGCCGCCAGCACATTGCGGGACCTCGACGGCGCCCTCCCGGTCGAGGCCAAGGCGGATTTGTTGACGACCATCATCGAAGAATCGGAGCGGTTGAACCGCTTCATCGTGAACCTGCTCGACATGACGCGGCTGGAGGCTGGCTCCGTGGCACCGAATCTGGGGCTCCAGGATGTCGCCGAGACCATCGACACCGCCCTGCGGCGGACCCAGAAGATCCTTGCCGGCCACCAGGTCGCAGTCGAGATCGCACCCGACCTGCCGACCCTGAGGCTCGATCCGGTCCTGTTCGAGCAGGTGCTGGTCAACCTGCTCGACAATGCCGCGAAGTACGCACCCGAGGACTCGACCGTCACTTTGCGCGCCCGGCAGGACGGCCGCACCGTGCGCATCGAGGTTCTGGACGAGGGGTTCGGGCTCCCGGAGGCCGACGTTGAGCGCGTGTTCGACAAGTTCTACCGCATCCGGAAGAGCGACCGGGTGCGGGCCGGGACCGGACTCGGCCTCGCCATTTCGCGCGGCTTCGTCGAAGCCATGGGCGGCACGGTTACCGCCGGCAACCGCCGGGATCGGTTGGGGGCCACCTTCACCGTGACGCTCCCGGTTCCGGCCCGGACCACGCCGAGGGATATCGCCGCATGAGCCCGACCATCCTGGTGATCGACGACGAGCCGCCGATCCGCAAGCTGCTGCGCATGGGGCTCGCCACCCAGGGCTACGCCATCCTGGAAGCGCCGAACGCCGCCACCGCCCTGGAGGTGCTCGGCCGCGACAGCCCGGACCTCGTCATCCTCGACCTGGGGCTTCCCGACATGCGCGGGCACGACCTGCTCCGCGCGATCCGGGCGAGCCATCCCGGCCTGCCAGTCGTGGTGCTGTCGAGCCGGGACGACGAGGGCGGTAAGGTCGAGGCGCTCGATCTCGGCGCCGACGACTACGTCACCAAGCCCTTCGGCATGGCGGAGCTGCTCGCGCGTCTGCGCGCGGCCCTTCGGCACCAACTGGCCGCCCGCGGCGAGCGGCCGGTCTTCCGGGTCGACGGGCTCTCGGTCGACCTCGTCCGGCGCATCGTGAAGGTCGATGACGTCGAGGTGAAGCTGACCCCGCGCGAATACGCTTTCTTGCGCATCATGGTGCTGCATGCCGGCAAGGTGCTCACCCACGCCCAGCTCATGCATGAGGTCTCAGTCTCGTCGGACCCACAGTATCTGCGCGTCTACATGCGCCAGCTCCGGCAGAAGCTGGAGACCGATCCGGAGCGGCCGCGCATCCTTCTCACCGAAACCGGCGTCGGCTATCGCCTGCGGGCTCCCGACGACGAACCGAACCTCAAGCTGCGCGCGGCGAACGACCCCAAGCCGGCCGTGACGGAGGCAGGCTCTTGATCGCGATCTCCAAACATCATCGACCGGCACGATGACCCTCGACGCGTTCCTCGCTCCGGCAATGGTCGCGCGCTCATTGAGGAGAGCCGGAACGGCCGTGCGCCGACCGAGCAGGTGATCGGTCGAGGCAGCATCCCGAGCCCAGCGGCCGGCTCGGACGGAGCGGGTGGATGCTGAAAACCTCTACGGCTGATGACGGGAGGGATTTGGGTGCCAGGCATGGCCGCACTAGGCCAACGCCCGCAGCCTCAGATGCGCAGCTCGATGCAGGCGCCGGACAGGAGCACGGCGTCGGGCCGGTGGTCGGTCTCGTCCTCGGCGTAGTCGAGAGCGTCCTTCCGGCTCCGGAACAGGCCGCCGGCGCGCCCGTGAATCTCGATCGCCACCCAGTGACCCGCGGGGTCCTGACCGACGATGAACTGGTCGGCGTCCGTTGCGGAAGCGTCAGCGTGGATGGCGGCGACTTGGAGGGTGGGAGACATCGTATGTCTGGGGTTCACGCGGTCCTCACGGGACCGCGCTCTCAAGCTGTACCAGGATGCGTAAGGGTTCGAGCGGGTCGCGGAGCCGATCCCATAAGCGTTTCGTTAGGATTCCGCCTGGCGGGCAGGCCGATCCCCTCGAAAACCGGCGGCGCGTCGCCCACCTGGGCAGCAGGGCCGAACCAGCCCAGAGCAAGCGAGGGGCGGGCGTGCGTCGGTTGGGGCTTTCGAGTGTTCGCGAGGTGTTTCTCCCCCTGGGCTTGGCGCTTCTGCTCGTGCTCGGAGCCGTCGCGGCGTTCCATCTCACGCGTCCCACGACCCTGACCATCGCGGTCGCCCCCAACGGCGGCACCGAACCGGCACTGCTGCGCGCCTACGCCGACGAGCTCGCCCGGCGGAACCTCGGCATCCGGCTGAAGGTCATATCCTTCGCCGGGGTGCGCGAGAGCGCAGAGGCGTTGAAGGCCGGCAAGGCCGACCTCGCGGTGGTTCGGCCGGACGTGGCGATGCCGGGCAACGGCCTGACCTTGGCGGTCCTGCGGACGCTCGCCGCCTTCGTCGCCGCGCCAGGAGCCTCCGGCATCAAGGACATCCCGGATCTGGCTGGCAAACGGCTGGGTATGCTCGCGAGCCGGACTGCCGACCGGACGCTGCTCCACGACCTCGTCGGCCATTACGGGTTCGAACTCCTGACCGACGCTCCGGCCGGGGCCGTGAACACCACCGCGGTGGTGCTGGTCCCGATTGAGGAGGCCGATGTCACAACGGCGCTCCGCGACGGGCGCATCGACGCCATGGCTCTCGTGACGACGCCCGGCTCTCCGGCCGCGCGGCGGGTGGTCGCCCTGGTGGGCGAGGCGAGCGATGGCGGTGACGTCGCGCTGATCGGTTTGCCCGATACCGCAGCGGTGCTGGCGCGGCGGCCCCGCCTGCAGCCGGTGACGGTGCCGGCCGCCTTGTACGGCGGCAATCCCCGCCTGCCGGCCGAGGACGTCGCGACCGTAGGCACGTCCTACCGCCTGATGGCGCGGGCCAACCTGTCGCGGAGCGTGGCCGCGGAGGTGACGCAGCACCTGTTCGAGATGCGCGCGGCGCTGGCGGAGACGGTCCCCGCCGCGGAGGACGTCAGCCACCCGGATTACGAGGACACGGCCGACGCGACCAGCGCCCGCCTGCCCATTCATCCGGGCGCCCTCGACTACTACGAGCGCGAGCAGGAGACGTTGATCGAACGCTACGAGAGCTGGATCTACCTCGTGGCCATCCTTGGCGGCGGCTTGGGCTCCACAGCAGCTTGGCTTCGGCAACGCATCGGGCGCCAGCGCCGCGAACGGATCGAGGTCGCGACCGCACGCCTGCTGGAACTGCGCTCCGAAGCCCGCCGCGAAACCGACCGCGAGCGTCTGGAGGCGATGGCAGGCGAGGTGGATGATCTCGCGGCCAGTATCGCACGCCACGCCCTGAACAAGCCAACCGAACCGCGGACCTTGAGTGCTGCCACCGTCGCCATCGACGCGGCACGCTCGACACTCAAGCGGGTACTCAACGGTGCGGGTAGGCCCATCGGCTGACCGCCCGGACGGCCGAGGGGGGCGACGCCAATGCGAAGCTCTGCTGATCGGTCCTCACGCGGTGGTCCGACTTCGAAGTCAGTGCAGGCTCGGTCTTTGCTCGACGGTTCGCTTGGCCGGCACCTTCCGGCCTTCCCGCCGCCAGATCCGCTCGACCCGCTTGTCGTTGACCCGTCAGCCGACCGCCTTCAGCCACGCGCTGATCTTGCGGTCGCCGTCGCGGCCGTAGCTCTCAGCCGACACAACGAGGTCGATTGATGGAGTCCGAAGCTACTCGATTCGGCGAAAATTTCCTTACACTATAGAAACGGCATCTCCGGTATCGGCAAGGCTTCGACCTGGACAGGCTGGCGATCCGCGTATCGACGCACCATCGCGGCGCAAAACTCCGCGAACTCTTCTCGAACCAGCGGCGGGCTGGTGTGGTGGGCGGCGATGCCGCGGTGCTCGGGCGTGAAGCAGAAGGTCACCGTCACTTTAAAGTCCTGCAGAGCCGTCATCTGCCGGTCGAACCAGTCGAGGGCGTCGGGGCGGAAGCTGTCGGCCCAGGACAGGCCGGTGCGCAGGTAGGTGACGCCGAGGCGCTTCATCCAGGCTACCGCTTCGTCCAAGCGATGATCCTGGTAGTGGAACCATTGGCACAGCCCAAAATCCGGGGTGCAGCGGGCGAATTCCTCCAGCGCGAGCTTCGGCGTGCCGTCCTGGCGCAGCAAGCCCATGTGGAAGTGGCGGTAATAGGAGGAGCCCTCCGCCTCGCGGTGGCGGGTGGTGGCCTCCCATTCCCGCGGCAGGTCGTAGAGGCTGTACCAGTGGATGCGCGGGGCCTGCCCCCGCAGCAGCTCCGCGGTGCGGCGGCAGCCCCAGGCCTGGACCTCCTCGGCACCAAAACTCGACACGCCGACCTCCGAGACCCAGACCGGTAGGTGAGTCACCGCGCGGATCTCGGCGATCTTCTGGGGCCAGTCGTGAATCGGCCACAGGTTCCAGTCGAGGGGGAAGCCATGCACGGCCACCGCATCGAGCCCATCAAGCACCCCTCGGGCCTGCATGTGCTGCATGAACACCGGATCGATCGGCGAGATGCCGCCGAGCACCTGGGGCAGGTCCGGTGCCTCCGCACGGATCGCGCGGGAGGCCTGCTTCACCATCTCGCCGAACAGAAACCAGTCGGGGTCGATCTCCGGATCCCAGTGAGACTTATTATTGGGCTCGTTCCAGAGCATGACCGCTTCGATCATCGGCCCTCCCTCCCGTTGATCCCGCGTGCCGGATAGACGGCTTCTGCCCCAGCCGGTGCGGGCGCCCGCCGACAGAGATAAACCTCCGCCTCCGGCCGGCTCTCGATCGTGAAGCCGCTCGCGCGCAGCATCGCCTCCATTCCCGCGCGGTTGGGGATCCACCAGTTCGTCCAGTCATGGGCGTAGGAATGCTCGACGAAGTGCAGCCGCGGGTAACCGGGCCGCTCGAACTGATCCATGTCCCAGAAGTCGTAATCGTCCGCCACCGGCTCGACCTGAGACGATCCGCGCAGCATCGACTGGAACACCAGGAGATCACCGGCCACGTGCTCGTGGATCAGGTCGAGGGCCAGCAGCGGGTGGCGCAGGTGGTAGAGCACCCCCATGAAGAGAACCACGTCGAAGCGCTCGGCCAGAGCCCCAACATCGTAGACCGAGAGGTTGCGGAACTCGATGTCGTGGCCAAGGTGGTCAGCCGCGAAGCGGGCCTGCGCGAGGTAGCGCTCGTCGGAATCGAGGCCGAGCACCCGGGACGCACCGCGACGTTTCATCTCGATAGAATAGAAGCCGCCGTTGCAGCCAATATCGAGCACGGACTTGCCGGTGAGGTCGGCGGGAAGCGCGGACGCGAACCGACGCCACTTCAACCCTGGATAATCGCCGAGGAAGTGATCGGGCGCAGTCCAGACCCCGCCGAGGTCGATGTTGTGGAACCAGGGCCCGAGGGCGTCGGCCTCCCGGCGTAATGCCTCGGAACTGGGGGCATCCGTCGCAAGACGCGTCATGGGCTCACCCGCTCGTTGATCGAGACCACCCGGCCGCCGCCGGGCCAGAGCGCGAGCTCGCTCCACGAGGCCGGGGCGACGACGAGGCGGTCATAGGCGTCGAGGCTGAGCCCCAACACGCCGAGCAAGGCGGCGCGGATCGTGTCGGCGTGGCTCACGAGGATCGCGGGCGGGGCCTCCTCGCGGCCGAGGCGGTCGAGCAGGCGAAGGGCGCGCGCCTGCACCTCGCCCATGCTCTCGCCGCCCGGCGGGCGGGCGGTGGTGCGTTCCGCGTTCCAGGCGACCCAAGCGGGATCGGAGGCGAACTCGGCAAAGGCGCGACCGGTCCAGGCGCCGAACTCGATCTCGTCGATCTCGTCGGCGGTCTCGATCGCGGCGCCGAGCTTCTGTGCCAGCGGCGCGGCGGTTTCCCGGCTGCGGGTCTGTGGGCTCGAGAGGACTCGGATGCCGCTTCGGGGTGTTCGTTCCCCACCGATCACCGGGGCGAGACGCGTGCGCTCCCCTCCTCCCGGCGAGTCAGGGGCGGGCAGTGGGTACCGGGGCGCCTCGTCCTGAGCCACCTCCGGCTCCTCCCACCTCCCCGCGAGGGAGAGGAGAGGCGCGCGATCCTGCTCGGCTGACGATGTGTGGAGGTCGGGAGCGAGCCGTCGCACGAGCGCGGTCGCCATCGCCTCCGCTTCAGCCCGACCCTGCGCACTCAACGAAACGTCGGGCATTCGCCCGCACAGCACCTTCCCGAGCCGGTCGTGGCTCGCATGGCGCACGAGAAAGACCCGCCTCATCGGGCGGCGGGCTCCTCCGCCTCGCCCGCGGCGAAGCGGAGCGTGCGCGCATGCGCCTCGGCGTCGGTGAACTGGACCGGCGGCGACTTCATGAACCAGCCCGAAGGTCCGAGCAGCGCGCCGCCGATACCGCGATCGAGTGCGATGCGAGCACAGCGCACGGCGTCCACGACGACACCTGCGGAATTGGGCGAGTCCCAGACCTCCAGCTTCAGTTCGATATTGAGGGGCACACCGCCGAAGCCGGTGCCCTCCAGCCGGATCTGCGCCCATTTGCGGTCTTCGAGCCAGGGCACGTGGTCGCTCGGGCCGACATGGATGTCTCCGTCTGCCAGCGGCGTAGCAAGCTGGCTCGTCACCGCACGGGTTTTGGAAAGCTTCTTCGATTCCAGCCGCTCGCGCTCCAGCATGTTGAGAAAGTCGGCATTACCGCCGAAATTGAGTTGGTAGGTACGCTCCAGTTTCACGCCGCGCTCGCGCAGAAGATTGGCCAGTATCCGGTGCACGATGGTGGCGCCGACCTGACTCTTGATGTCGTCGCCGACGATCGGCAGGCCCCGCTCCTCGAAACGCTTCCGCCAGCCGGCATCCGAGGCGATGAAGACCGGGATGCAGTTCACGAGAGCGCAGCCGGCCTCCAGCGCGCAGTGGGCATAGAACTCGCCCGCCGCTTGCGAGCCGACCGGCAAGTAGGAGAGCAGCACCTGCGTGCGGCTGCGCTGCAACTCCGCCACCACGTCGGCAACCGGCTCGTCCGATTCACGGATGACGCCCTGGAGATAGCGGCCGATCCCGTCCAGCGTCGGCCCGCGCCGCACGGTCACGCCGGTCGGAGGCACTGCAGCGAAGCGGTGCGTGTTGTTGGGCGGAGCCAGGATCGCATCGGCCACGTCGCGTCCGACCTTGTCCGCCGCCACGTCGAAGGCGCTCACCACTTCGATGTCGCCGATGCGGTAACCGCCAAGTTCGGGCGAGATCAGACCCGGCACCGCCGTTTCGGCGTCAGCCTCACGGTAAAAGTGCAGGCCCTGCACGAAGGAGGAGGCGCAATTGCCCACTCCGATGATGCCGACGCGGATCGGTGCGGAGGCCATCACGGGGCCTGCCGCGCAAGGGCGGCCTCGACCGGGCGAAGGTGGCGTCCACCGATGGATCGGGGCTTCACGACGGGTTGCTCGGGCGCGCGGATCTCGCCGGCAAACCACGCGATTGTCGCCTCAAGGCCCTGTTCCAGCGCCACCTTCGGCGACCAGCCGAGCAGCGCCTGCGCGCGGGCGATGTCCGGGCGGCGACGCTGCGGGTCGTCCACGGGAAGCGGGCGGCGCACCACGGGCGAGCGCGTACCGGTCATCTCCGCGACCAGGCTGACGAGTTCGGCCACCGTCATTTCGCGCGGGTTACCGAGATTGACCGGGCCGCCCGGCGCGGCCTCGCACGCCATGAGCCGCATCAGCCCCTCGACGAGGTCGGTGACGTAGCAGAACGAGCGGGTCTGCTCGCCGTCGCCGTAGACGGTGACGGGCGCGTCGGCGAGCGCCTGACAGATCACGTTCGAGACGACGCGCCCGTCATCGGCCCGCATCCGGGGTCCGTAGGTGTTGAAGATGCGCGCGACCCGGACTTCCAGCCCCTGGCCCCGCTCGAAATCGAAGGCCAGCGTCTCGGCGGCGCGCTTTCCCTCGTCGTAGCAGGCGCGCGGGCCGGTCGGATTGACGTTGCCCCAATAGGCTTCCGGCTGCGGATGCACGAGCGGGTCGCCGTAGACCTCGCTGGTCGAGGCCTGGAGGAAGCGCGCCCCCTCGTTGCGCGCCCGCTCCAGCAGACGCAGGGTTCCGACGACGCTCGTCAGCATCGTGTGGATCGGATCGGCCTGATAGTGCGGGGGTGAGGCCGCGCAGGCGAGATTGAATACCCGTTCGAAGCGCGGCAGCCGCGGCAGCGGCTCCGTGATGTCTGCCTCGACGAACTCGAAACGCGGCTCGCGGCTGAGATGGGCAAGGTTGTCGCGGCGGCCAGTGAGCAGGCTATCGAGGGCGACGACGCGTGCGCCCCGCGCCAGCAGAGCATCGACGAGATGCGAGCCGATGAAGCCGGCCCCACCAGCGACGAGCACCCATTCAGCCTGTCTGTCCATCGCTGTTGCCCTCAGTTGGTGACCGTTCGAGGCGGCGTTCGGAGGAATGCCAGCCGGGCGGCTGCTTCGCGCAGGTGCGTTTCGAATTCTGCGGCGCGGTGGGCGGCGGAATGCCGGGCGAGGATCGCGGCACGGCCCGCCTCGCCGATCCGGCGGCGCTCGGGTTCAGGCCAGTCGCGCAGGATCGCCAGCACGGCGTCCGGCCCCTCGGGGCACAGGATCTCGCGGCCAGGCGCGAGGATCGTGTCGAGGCCGTCCCAGCGGTCGCTCAGGATCGGGATGGCGCAGGCGGCGGCCTCGAATAGGCGCACGCTCGGGCTGTAGCCCGCCGCGGTCATGTCGGCGCGGGTGACGTTCAGGGTGTAGCGGCTCTGCCCGTAGAAGGCCGGATGGGATTCCGGCGGCAGGTGATCGCTGCGGGTCACGTTGGCCGGCCAGTCGATCCCGTCCGGGTATTGCGGGCCGGTGACCGCGAAGCGCAGGTCGGGCGCGCGGCGGGCCGGTTCGATCAGCAGTTGCTCCAGGATCGGTTGCCGGTCGGGGCTGTAGGTGCCGAGATAGCTCAGATCATAGGCTTTTTCTCCTGCAAACGGCGGATAGGCCTCCGGATCCACCGAGCAGTAGAGAGCACGCGCCGCGGGCGAGCCGTAGCGCTCCTCCAGTCGCTCCAGGGTCGGGCCGCCGGTGAAGGAGAGATAGAGGTCGTAAGCTTCGATCTGATTGGCTTCGAGATAGGCGCAGGTGCCGGCGGCGAGGTTCGCCAGCGTCACCGGCGTATCGATGTCGTAGAAGGCGCGGGTGCCCTCCGCCCAGGCGAGGACGCGGCGACCCACCGCGATCCCATCGGGCACGTAGGAGCCGACGACGACGGCATCCGCCTGTTCGATCGCTGCGCGGTGGTCCTCGAGGTCGTCGAGGTCGGCGTAGAGGGCCAGTCTGCAGAAGTCCGGATCGGTGAGGTCGCGGTGGGCCGCGTACCAGGGCACGTCGCGCTCCAGGAACAGGACATCGTGGCCGCGGGCCGCGAAGGCCCGAAGCAGGGCGCGGTAGGTGGTGGCGTGGCCGTTGCCCCATGACGAGGACAGGCTCAGACCCAGCACCACGAGGCGCAGCGGCGCGCTCGTCATGCGACGCTCCGGCGAAGCACCCCGCAGGCCCGGCGCTCCCTTTCGTCCCGGAGAATCGCGTCGACCTGCGCACCGCGGCGCGCGTAGGTGTGCTCGGCGGCGATCCGCAGGCGGGCGGCCTCGCCGATGGCGCGGGCGCGCTCCGGCGTCAGCGCGGCGACGTGGTCGGCGACGTCGCGCCCGTCGCGGGCGACGAGCACCTCCTCGCCCTCCTTGAGGAACAGGCCGAGGCCTTCCCAGGCGTCGGTGATGAGGCAGGCACCCGCGCCCGCCGCCTCGAACACGCGGGTGGCGGGCGAGAAGCCGACCGCCGCCATGCTGTCGCGGGCGATGTTGAGAACGGCGCGGGGGCTGACGTTGAAGGCATTGTGGTCGCGCGTCGAGACGTGGCCGAGATGGCGGACGTTAAGCGGAAGCCCGCGGCTTTCCCAGCCGCTGCCGCCGAGTAGAAAGCTCCGCTCCGGCAGGCGCGCGGCGGCCGCGAGGAAGAAGCGCTCGACCCGCGCCTCACGGTCCGGCAGCCGGTTGCCGAGAAAGGCGAGGTCGGCCGAGAAGCGCGGATCAGGCGGGACTGGATGGTGAGTCTCGGAATCCAGCGCGTTGTAAACCGGGATGCAGGCACGCGCTCCGAATCCCTCATAGGCCGCGATCACCGGCGGGCCGCCGCCATAGGTCAGCACGAAGTCGAGAGCGAGCATCGCCCGGTGGAGGGCGTGGTCCGGGTTGGCCCGCATCTCGGCCAGCGTCGCGGGCGCGTCGACATCCCAGAAGATGCGGATGGCGTCCGGACGCGCGGCGGCGACGACGCCTTCCAGCAATTCGTCGTCGAACACGCCGACGCCGCTTGCCTTGACGACGACGTCGGCTTCCGCAGCTTGCGCGATCACCGCGCGGACGGCCTCGATGGTCGCGGGATAGACCTGTACTTCGGCCCAGTCCGGCGGGTCGATGTCGCGGTGGCTCTGCCGGTCGAAGGCGTCCGGCTCGTAGAAGGAGATGCGGTGGCCGCGCCTTGCGAGGTCGGCGAGCATGCCCCGGTAATAGGTTGCCGCCCCGTTCCAGTAGGACGAGAGCAGGGAGGAGCCGTAGAACGCGATTTTCACGGGGCGGCCTCCATCCGGGCAGGCACGTTCAAGGACGTGGTCAAGGAGTCATGGATCGCGAGGAGTTCATCGGCGCGGTGCCGGCAGGTGTGCCGGGCTCGGATCGTGGCGAGGCCATGGGCGGCGAGCGACCGGCGCAGGCTCGCATCCTCGCGCAGCGCCAGCAGGTGGGCCTCCATCTGCTCTCCGTCGCGGGCGATCAGGTAGTCCGAGCCCGGCGTGAACAGCCCTTCGGCATCGTTCCAAGGGGCGCAGGCCAGCGGCAGGCCGCAGGCGAGGGCCTCGAACACCCGGATCGTCGGGATGCCGGGTAAGGCCTCGACATAGAAGCGGCGCGGCACGTGAACCGTCGCCAGCGCACGGGCGAACAGGATGGGCGCGGCGGCGTTCGGGGCCCAGCCGTGATAGCGGGCGCCGTAGCGTTCGAGCGTCGCGAGCGCCTCGGCGGGGTAGCGCACGCCGTGGATGTCGAGGGAGAGGCCGGCGGCCTGTGCTGGACGGAACAGGAACGTCTCAAGTTCCTGCGTGCGCTCGCCGTCGCCCCAGTTACCGATCCAGACGAGACCGGCCCGCGGCGCCTCCGTCTCCGCCGGTGGCCGGAACAGGCGCGTATCGGCGGCCTCGTGCCAGACGTAGGCGCGCGCGCCCCAGCCCCAGCTGCGATAGACCTCGGCCAGCGTCTCGCCGAAGGCGAGGATGCCGTCGTAGCCCGAGAGGTCGAAACGGCGCATCGCGTCAGGCGCGCTCACCGCGCGGTGATGGGTATCGTGGAACAGAAGCGTGTCGATGCGGCCGCCCTTCCGGGCCCGACCGAGCGCAGCGACCAGAGCCGGCTCGTTCCATTCGTGGACGACGACGAGGTCGGCGCCCTCGACGTATTCCACGGCCGCCTCGATCGTGGCGTAGGTCTTCGGCGACAGCTCAGGATAGGGCGCGAGCGAGGCCTCGAGTCCGGCGGGGCCATGGTCGCGAAGCAGGTTCTCCCGGCTCCAGGCGCCCTCTGGCTCGTAGGCCTCGATTGCATGGCCAAGGCCGGCCAACTCGCGCAGCACGCCGCGCAGGAAGTGGGCGTTGCCGTGATTCCAGCACGAGGCGAGGGAGTGGGTGAAGTAGACGATCCTCATGCCGCCGCCTCGTCGAGCGCCGGGTGCAGGCCGCGGACGATACGGGCCACGCCCGCAACCATGGCCTCGGTGCCATAGGCGGCGGCGCGGGTGCGGGCGGCCCGGCCGAGCGCCGCGCGGCAGGCCGGGTCGGCAAAGAGGCCTTGGACGGCGCGGGCCGCCGCCGCATCGTCGTCGGACGGGACGAACAGCGCTGCGTCGTCCCACAACTCGCGAAAACTCTCGATGTCGGAGAGCACCAGGGCGCAACCGGCGCCCGCTGCCTCCAGCACCGCGAGGCCGAAAGGCTCGTAGCGGGCAAGACTCACGAAGACCGGCCGGAGGCTCAGCTCCCGCGCGATCTCCTCGTCGTCGAGGCGGCCGAGGCAGTCGAGGGCGGTAAGCGTCACCCGTTGGCCGGTCGGCCCGGCCACGGGGCCGGCGGCGCGAACCGGCACCGATAGGCGCGCGGCCAGCCGATCGAGCGCGGCGGCGTTCTTGGCAAGGTCCCACAGGCGCCCGGCGGAGAAGACGTGGGACGCGGGTTCCGCCCCGGACGAGACGGGGACATTCCGGCCGTTGCGCACGACGAGGGGCGCCAGCGCCAGTCCGTAGGCCGCCTGCGTCGTCCGGGCGAAGGCGTGGGTCGGGGCGATCAGCCGGTCGGCTTTGCGGCAGCCCTGCGCGTTGAGGTAGCGCCGCCACGCCAGATCCGCGGGCAGCGGGCCCGACCCCACAGTGGCCCACCAGGTCGCAACGCAGGAATGGCAGACCGCCACGACCGGCGCGGTGAAGTCGGCGAGGGCCAGAGCCGAGCTATGCAGGTGGACGAGGTCGGCGCCGGTCTCCTCCGCGAGGCGGGCGAGCGCGTCCGATGCATCTCGAACTTCTGCGGCACTCTCGGCGGTCCAATCGAGGGGCAGGTTCGTCGTGAGAATGCGGGCGCCGCTGATCTCTTGCGCCCGCGCGATCCGCTCGGGCGCAGGCGCCGGTCCCATCAAGGCGACGCTGACGGAGGCGCCCCGGCGGGTGAAGCCGGCGGCGAGGTCGAGCGTGTATTGCCAGACGCCGCCCAGCGCGTCGGCGCTCATCAGGATGTGGGGACGGGCAGCAGTCAGCGGCATCCGCAGGTCGCTTCCAACTCGGGCAGCGGGAGCGGGCGCTCCTCCTGGATGTCGCTGAAGCGGGTGAACTGACTGAGATAATGGGCGTGCGCCCGCTCCCAGGCCGCGTCGTCCGGCTCGCCCCAGAGCCGCCGGTAATCGGGTGAGCTGGGATAGGGGTAGAGCGGCACCGGATCGTTCGCCCAGACCCCCGCGCCGCGCAGCCGGTCGCGCCAGGCGGCGACGAGATCGGGATCGTCGCCCGCCACCGCGATCAGGTTCGCCTGGACGAATGGCACGGTGCGGCGGGCGTGGATCAGGCGCTCGGCGAGGTCGTCGGTCGAGGCGCGGCAGCGCTTGTCGAGTGCGGCGCGTCCCTCCTCGGTCAGACTCTCGATGCCCGCCTCGATCGAAACGCAGCCCGCCGTCCCGAGCAGGTCGAGCATATCGGGCTTCCACAGATCGATCCGGGTCTGCACCCCGAACTTCACTTGGCGTCCGACCAGGGCCTCCAGAAGCGGCTTCTGCGGCAGAAAGATCTCGTCGACGAAGTAGAGGTAGGTGACGCCCTGGGAGATCAGCCCGTCGATCTCCTCAAGGACGATCGGCAGGTCGCGGCGACGATAGGCATCGCGAAAATCGATCTTCGCGCAGAAGCTGCAAGTATAGGGGCAGCCGCGCGAGGCCTCGATCTCGGCGCCGGGCCCGTCGGGCGCGGTGTCGAAGCGGTGGTGATGGTGATGGTGGCGGGCGATCCAGGCATCGGGCCAGGCAAGCGCCGGCAAGTCGGTGAAGCGCCCGGCATGGGGCGGCCCTGCGACGACGACACGGTCCTCTGCATCGCGATACGCGAGGGCGGGCAGGCTGCGCAGATCGTCCGTCTCGGCCAGACGAGCCACGATCGCCTCGCACTCGCCCCGCACGACCACGTCGCAACCGAGTTTCTCCAGCGTCGGTCGTGGCGTGGCCGAGCCATGTGGGCCGACCGCGACGGTGCGCCCACCGCGGCCTTGAAGCGCTTCGAGGAAGGCGCGCGGCACCCGCATCTCCGGCGGGGCGCAGCGCCAGAACAGGTAGGTGGGCGCCGTGGTGATCACGGTCATCGCGGGCGCGAAGGCCGCGATCCGCTCAGCGCCCTCCGCGGTACTCAGGCCTTCGAGATGGCAATCGACGAGCAGCGTCTCGTGGCCGCCCGCCTCCAGCAAAGCGGCGGCGTAGCCGAGTTCGAGCGGCAGATGGGGCTCGCGGCAGCCGAAATAGATGCTGTTGCGATAGTCCCAGGGCGGATTGACGAAGGCGACCCTCATAGCACCGCCTCCGGTTGACGGGCGGCCCGGTTCGTCGTGGCCTCTACGGCGAGCCATTGCGTGAGCCACGCGGCGAGGTCGGCCACACCCTCGCGCCAGGGTAGCGGGGGTTCGAGCCCGAGCATCGATGCGGCGCGGCGCGTGTCGGAGACGTAGTAGCGCTGGTCGCCGGGCCGCCACGCGCCGGTTTCGATCCCGACCTCGCGCCCGAGCAGCGTGCCGAGATGGGCGATCAGCCCGCGCAGGCTCACCGCGTTGTCCGGGCCGCCGCCGAGGTTGAACGCTCGTCCGGCCACCCGGTCGATCCGCGCCAGCGCCGCTCGGTAGGCCGCGACCGCGTCGCGGACATGAAGGATGTCGCGCACCTGCCGCCCGTCGCCGTAGAGGGTCACGGTTCGGTTCGTCAGTGCGCGGATCAGGAAATGGGCGACCCAGCCCTGGTCCTCGTTGCCCATCTGGCGGGGTCCGTAGATGCAGCTCATGCGCATCACGACGGTCGGCAAGCCGTAGCTGCGGGCGTAGTCGAGCACGTAGGCATCCGCCGCGCCCTTCGAGCAGCCGTAGGGGGTGTGAAAATCGAGCGGGCGATCCTCGCCGACACCATGGGCGCGCAAGTTTGGATCGGTCGGCCGGTAGGCGTCACCCTCGACCGCCAGCTCAACGTCGGGCAAGCCGCCATAGACCTTGTTGGTCGAGGCGAAGAGCAACGGGACCGCACCCCGGCGGGCGCGCAGGGCCTCCAGCAGGGTCAACGTACCGCCGAGATTGACCTCCATGTCCTCCCAAGGCGCGGTCATGCTCGTCGTCACAGCAACTTGGGCGGCGAAGTGGAACACCGCGCCGGCCTCCCGCACCGCGAGGGCGAGCTCAGCACCGTCGCGGATGTCGGCGATCACCGGCACGATCCGCGCGCCGTGGCGCTCGGTGAGCCAAGCCAGGTTCGCCTCGACGCCGGGACGCGTCAGAGCATCGTAGACGAGGACGGTCTGCCCCTCGGCGGCGAGCTGGTCGGCGAGGTTGGCGCCGACGAAGCCGGCACCACCCGTGACGAGGACCGGGCGCGTGGCGGTCGTGGCCGGCCCGCTCACGCGACGAGACCTCGGGCTTCGAGTTCGCGCCTTGCCTCGGCCACGCGGTCGACCGCCTGCTGCTCGGCAACCCATGCCGCGAGTTCGGCTAATCCTTCGGCGAAGTCGCGCTTTGGCGCGTAGCCGAGTTCGCGGGTGATCTTGCCGATGTCCGCGATGCAGTGCCGGATGTCGCCGGCCCGCGCCTGCCCCGTAATCTGCGGAGCGATCTCCTCGCGACCCATGGCGCGGGCGAGCAGACGCGCCACCTCGTTGACGGTGCGGTCCTCGCCGGAGCCGACATTGTAGACCTGCCCGGCGGCGGCCGGGTGCTCCAGCGCCAGCACGAAGGCCTGGGCCACATCCTCGACATGTACGAAATCGCGCCGCTGCTCGCCGTCCTCGAAGATCATCGGCGGCTGTCCGTGGAGGAGGCGCGCCGCGAAGATCGCCAGCACGCCGGTATACGGGTTCGAGAGCGCCTGGCCCGGCCCGTAGACGTTCCAAAGGCGGAGCGCCACGCCCTCCATGCCGTAGGCGGGGGCGAGCGTGAGCGTCAGGCGTTCCTGCATGTACTTCGTCAGCGCATAGACCGAGGCGAGCGCCGGGCGCTTCGATTCTGGGGTCGGCACGGGGCGCATCGGGCGGCCCTGCTGATCGGGCGGATCCCACGGTTCGCCGGGGCGGCGCGGCGGGCGCACGGCGTCCTCAACGGTGGCATCGGCTTCCGTCCGGTAGAGGCCCTCGCCGTAGATGCTCATGGAGGAAGCGACGACGACGCGCTGTACCGGCGCCTCGATCAGCGCCTGAAACAGGGTCGCGGTCCCACAATCATTGACCGAGACGTAGCGTTCGACCGCGTACATGCTCTGCCCGACGCCGACCTCCGCCGCCAGGTGGACGACATGGGTCGCACCCGCAATCGCCCGCGCCACCGCCTCGGCGTCACGGACATCGCCCTCGACGAACTCCACGCCCGGATCGAGAGAGAGGGGCTGGCCGGTGCCGCCATGCACCTGCTCGATCAGGCTATCGAGCACGCGGACTCGGTAACCCCGCGCCAGCAGCGCACTCGCAAGATGCCGGCCTATAAAGCCTGCTCCACCGGTGATCAGAGCCAGTTTCTTCATATTTGCGCGACGACTCCTGTGCTTACAGAAAACGTGCAAATATATTCAAAAATCGAGCTTCGTAACTTAAGTTATTTTATTGCACCTTCATGGACTGGTGGTCGATAAGCGACTGATTTCGCCGAGATGTATGGTCTCGTTGCGGCGAAACACTGGGGTGAGGATCTTTGTTCCTGCTTTTCATCTGGCAATGGCGGGAAGCCATCCGACCGGCCCAGCATCGGGATTGGCCTACGCCTCGCTGTGGCGGCATCCGCCGCCAAGACGTGCAGCGGATGGCCTGCTCAGAAGCACAGTGGCGTTGATTGGGTTGAGGCTGATCGGCTGATCTGCGTGCGGCATTAATCCCCTGAAACCCCGGGACTATGATGGTTGAGAGGCTGCCCGTAGCCGCAGGCATGAGCCGTCCCCGTCCCGGATGCGTCCACGCTTGGATTGCCTGGCCGGTGCTTTCAGGCCTTCCCGCCGACAGATCCACTCGAACCGCTTGTCGTTGACCCGCCCGCCTCAGGATCTGCGAGGTAAACCTCGACGGTGGCAGTCACCTGATCGCCGGTGACGGTCTTAGCGTTTGAAAGTTCGTGGCGGTCGGATGTGAAGCAGCGATGCGCAGACCGGAGCCGTTGACTTCTAAGCCCACCAGCGCCCCCGTACGTGAACCTACTGTCGCCCCGCATCCGCCGGCAATGGTTTGCTAAGTGCGGTACGGCCTGGGCGCCCGGTTAGCGCAGCCCGCTTTCCGTGCGAGGAAAGATCGCGTAAGGGTCCACCTGCTCGACAAGCTTCACTGTCGCATGATGCTTGCACGAGCTATGTAGCGCCATCGTGACCTTTCCTTTGATGGTTCGGACGAGACAACGAGGTGCAGTGACGTTGTCAGTCTGTAAATCATTGGTGACAATGCAGCGGCCGGGCTGTTTGTCTGCACACATTGAGGCTTAGCGCATTGAAAATGGGCACTTCTGCTTCTCCCGAAGGCCATAACAACCCACCGGTCGTGCGTCTTGTCATCGATGGTCGCGAAGATGAGCAGGGACGCGCGCTTCACCTAATCTCGTCGCTCCACCTGTGCGGTCCCCGCCTTAGCGAGGTCTCCATCGACGTCATAGGGCAACAGCGCCAGTCGTACCCGTCGCGGCTCTTGTCCTTGGATATGACACCGGGGCTGATGTGCGTCTCATCGCGGGCGAAGAGGGCGAGAAAGCGCTTATCGGCGCGAATCTCTATGCCAGCGTCACCTTCGATTGCGCCGAGCATCCCTTGCTGATCGCTGCCGAGATGAGGGCTATCCCGATGATCGTCGCAGTTCAGTTTCCGCTGCGTAGCGAGGGGCTGACACAGGCGATTAAGTCGGCGAGAGCTGCACACGACACGCGACACCTGGCTAATATTCTTGCTGCCTGCCTTTGGAACTAATTTCAATGACCTCGAAGAGGAAGAGCGGTCCCGTCGTTGCGGTTGTCGCGATGGTCAACAGTATCCACGTCGCCCGATGGCTTGCAATGGTTCGCGACGACGATACGCGCTTCATCGTGATTCCGGTTATGGACGCCCCTCCTGTCGGGGAACTCGCGCCGTTCCGCTTCGTCAGAGGCGAAGATGACATTCATACCCTTCAGCCCGGCGAGGTGGGCATTTTTGATCACAGCTCAATCTCTTGGGCAGAAGCAGGAGCGGTGGAGATCGGTGCAGGCTTCCAGCGCGAGGAGCACCCGGCTTTCGCCAGCTCGGTCCAACTCTTCACCGCCCATCACGTTACCTCGGCGATCCGCGCGCTCGATCCGGATCTCGTACACAGTATGGAAGTACAGGTCGCAGGTTACCTGACGCTCGAAGCGAAGCGGAGAATTGGTGGAACGTTTCCACCCTGGCTTCTGTCGAATTGGGGAAGCGACATCCAGCTGTTTATAAAGCTGCCACGACACAGAACCATAATTCATCGCTTGTTTAATCATATTGACGGTTATTGGGCGGAATGCGGCCGCGACGTCGCATTGGCGCGCTCGCTCGGTTACAACGGTGCCGCCTTCGATCCTCTGCCTGCTTCAGGCGGCATGCAAATTGATGCCGAGGAAGGCGCGCTGCCCCCATCCAGACGCCAGGCGATCCTGGTCAAGGGTTATCATGGCTGGTCCGGTCGAGGCCTGCAAATCTTGTCGGCCATCTATTTGGCTGCGCCTCGGCTTAGGACACGTCCTATTCAGGTGCTCTTCACAGGTTCCCAAGGAAGCCGGGCGATATCCGAAATTCGGACATCCACCGGCCTAGACATCGACGCGGCGCCGCACTTGGAACGGCATTCAGACGCCATGCGACGCCTCGCCGACGCCCGGATCGTCATCGGAGCGGGGATCTCGGATGGGATTGGCACGACGCTGCTGGAAGCGATGAGTGTCGGAACCTTCCCAATCGTCGGTAACACCTCCTGTGCGTCGGAATGGGTACGCAACGGCCGCGATGCCTTTATCGTCGATCCGCACGACACGGCCGCGATGGCGCAGGCCCTAATCCGTGCTGCCGAGGATGACGAACTCGTGGATGCCGCCGCCCTTCGCAACCGTGAGGAGGTGGAACGACGCTGGGATCCGGCCCTCAATCGTGAACCTGTCCTCCGCGCTTACGCCGCCATGATAGAGGCGAATCGCGCCTCGCGTTCGTCCTGACGAGGTCACCTGTGTCTGACACGTGCAAAGCGAGCCCGAACTTGCTGTCTGTTAGGGGTGGACCACTCGTTTCTGTTATCATTCCAGTCTTCAACGGTGGAAAATGGCTGGCTGAAGCTATTGACAGTGTTCTGGCTCAGACTTGGCAGAACATCGAAGTCGTCGTCGTCGACGATGGATCGAACGATGATGGCGCAACGCGATCAGTGGCGGAGTCGTAAGAGACCAGATCCGCTACATCCACAAACCGAACGGCGGCGTTGCCTCCGCGTTGAATGCTGGCATTCACGCGATGACAGGAGCCTATTTTAGCTGGCTCAGCCACGACGATCTTTACTACCCTGCGAAAATAGCTACGCAAGTCGAGGCGTTGCAACGGCTGCCGCAGCCGGCAATCGCGTTCAGCGATTTCGTGCTCATCGACCGCTTTCGAAATATACTGCAGCCAGTCGACGCTACAAACTCTGTTAAAGCGAACGAGCATGCAGTTTGGAATGTCTTGGAGGGCAGGCTCAACGGTTGTGCGCTGTTAATCCCCCGAATTTGCTTTGAAGTCGCTGGCACTTTCGACGAAAGTTTGCCCACGACCCAAGATTACCAACTCTGGTTCCGAATGTCGCGGCACTTCCGCTTCGTTCCGGTGCCTGGAGTTCTTGTCCAGAGCCGACAGCACCCGGACCAGGGCTCCCGAGACGGCCGGCACCTCGACGAAGCCGGCACGCTCTGGATGGAGATGCTAGCCGAAATTACCGGCGATCAACGTCAGCACGTCGAATCTTCCGAAATGCGGCTTTCGTCCCGGCTGCATCAGACTGCTCCTTACATGGCGCCTATGCCGGGCGCCGGTACTTGGCTGGAGAGTTGGGGCTGCGAGTTGCGCGCACGCCAAGTGTTGACCATCGTTGCACCAGGCTCGCGCCTGGAGGAGGGGCTGCTGGTACAGGCTCGCCTTGCCGCTAGCGGGTACAGCGCTACGCGCCTTCTTTTCACGGTAGAGAGGTCCGCTGTCAGCCCGACAGCCGTTTGCCGTAACATCGCTCAGATGCACCGCTCCGGGAAAGTCCTACCTTTGAGCGACAGTCTTAGCTGGACCGAGGTCCTCAAGAGGATCTGTGACGTCAGCCAAGATTCGGACGTAGTCCTCTTTCTGGATGACTCAAGACCCTCTAATGGGTCCGAGTTCACTGCTCGTCTTGATCCAGTTCTCACAGGCGAAGTCGAAGCTGTCTTGGAGGACGATGGATTAAGCAAAGTTTTTGGTCCGTTCTCTGGCGCCGTTACTAGGATTGGATTGGTACAAGCTGCCCTAAAGCGCGAGCTGATTGGGGAGGGTTGGGGCCGACTTCGGCAGATCGCGCTTTGCGGCGATATCATCGTTACACCTCGACCAGCAGCTGGGGCTGAAGTAGTTCCTCCTTCACTGCCATCATCAACGCCCGAGTCATCCTCGCATTTTTCTCCGTTGGACACACCGATACTTCCACCGGGACAGCCGTGCCTTGCTCTTGTTCTTGATGATAGCCGAGAAGCTGATCTCTATGCCAAGCTGCTTACCGAGCAGTTGTGCCGGTTCGTCAACATCCTGACGATTTACGGCGTGCAGGACCAACATCCTTCGTTCGTCGTTCAAGGAACCGCTGTGAATACGGGTCCGCGTCGGATGCTTAACATTGGTCCGGCCGGGCTTGGTCCACTGCTGCGCAAGTGGGGTGTCACACGTGTCGACGTAATCGGATTGTCCTGGCAATCGCGCATCCTGGACTCATTCTTAGATGCCCTTTTACTCCCGTTCGACATTACATTGCTGGGCAGTGAAGGTGTAACGCGATTGGGCCGCAAAGGCCGCAGACTAGCGGAGCCGCTTCAGCGTGCTGAGCGAGTTCTTGTGCCCACGCGGGAATTTTCCGAAAAGCTTTGCGGGGACTATCCGTCTTTGCACTTCGAGACAGTGTCTCTACCTGGGCTGCCAGGTCCGCGTCATGTTGCTGCTCGCTCATTCCGGAACGACATAGACGGGCGGTGTCGCGTTTTGATTTTCGCGAGCGTTTTGGACAGCGAGCAGCTCCACTTGGTGGACGATGTTTGCCGCTTCATAGACGAGAACGATCTTCCTTTCAGTGTCACAGCACTTGGCCGGATGCCTCGCCTCTCGCCGAGCTGCCTCCGGCGGCGCTCCCTCCATCTTGCCGAACAATCGTCCAAGGGAACACTCATGGAGTATGTCGGCGCGACTCGCGCGCAACTTCTGTGGCTTCCCTCAGCCGATCCAGTTTCGCTCGCTCTCCTCGCGCGGGAAGCGACGCGCACGGCACTACCCATCCTGACGACGGGGTGGAGTTCGGGCATTTCTGATCTCGTCCGGCACCCTCACACCACTAGCCTTGTAAAACCGACCGCCGAAGACGTTATCAAAGCTCTCAAGGCTCTTAACCAGCCTCCTGTACGTAACGAGACTGCTCATTCGGCCATCGAACAGAGTGTGACATCTCTCGATCCTTCCCACTACCTCAACTGGTTGGGCACTAATGGCGCATCTTGATCGAGTACTTCTTGTCGCTGGAGTTCCACCATGCACGAATTATAGCGGCGGCCTTTTCTTGGACCGCATCCTTTCTGCATCTGGCTACCCGGCCGGCATCTTTGCGATCCAGAATCCGAGCCTTAAGCCCCACGTGCCGTCCCACTACGAAGAGCGCGTACCGATCAAAATCGTCGCGAAGCCAAACGAGATGTATTACCCGCCTGACGACGAGGTACGACGTAAAGAGCAGGTTGTCGTTGATAAGATCATTCCGTCTCTAACCTCGGAGCTAATGGCCTTCGCGCGCGACGTGAACGCCGAGGAGATCTGGATCGTCCTCGAAGGTCAAACCTTGATCCGGGTTGCCCATCAGCTTCTCGCGAGTTCCGATTTTCTGCTTCGCGTCCAGGTGATGGACCCGCCCGGATGGTGGCTGCGAGCTCATAATGTTGATCCCGAAAGCTCTGCCTGCGTAATAGAGCAGTTCGAATGCGTCCTGCGAGCTGCGCGGAGCTGCGCCGCCGCCTCGTGGGCAATGGGTGATGCATATAGGCGGGAGTTCGGCGTGCGAGCCGTGCCGGTTGTCCCGGCACTCGATCCTGCACTGGCGCTTCCGCCGGCCGAGTCCCCTCAGCCGCGAAGCATACGTATAGGCTTCGCGGGCCAGCCATACGCCTTTGATGAATTCAGCACCCTCGTACGTGCGATGGCGAAGCTCCGTTGGAATTCGTGGTGGTCAACCGTTGAACTTCACGCATTCGCGGATGGAATTCCGCCGGTTGGCGGAGGAGAAGAAGTGATTGTCAAGCATCCTAGGCTGCCGCAGGACCAATTGATCCCAGCACTTTCACAACTCGATCTTCTCTATGTTCCTTACTGGTTTTCTGAAGAATTCAGAAATGAGGCCAACCTCTGCTTCCCGTCGAAACTAACTACATGTCTTGCGACGGGCCGTCCGGTCATTTTTCACGGGCGTGCCGACTCATCGCCGGGACGGTTTTTGCGTGCTGGAGCCGCAGCTTTCTTCTGCTTCCGCCAAGAAAGTGAAGCACTTCACGACCTAATTCAGTTTGCAGTTGGACAGCACGAAAATTACAAGGAGATCGCCCGCAACGGCCGTTCTCTCTTCGATCAGAATCTTACAGAGCCGCGACTACATGAATCATTTTCGGAATTCCTTTTTAACGATTAAAATAATTTCTGTGCTTTAGAGACCCCTATGTCTACCCAATGTTGTTTTGGGCGCAAGGTCGAAAGTTTGTGTGAAACATTGCCTATTGAGCAAGACCGCTTAGAGGCGCTACTCTTTCCCACCGTCATTCGGCTGTGGCGGAGTGTCGTATTTCACCGTCACGCCACAACGTACTGCGCTCAGCCATGCGCATGAAACGTTCCGGTTGATCGTCCCTGATGACTGCTGGAATTTGCTGGATGCGATTTAGTACGCTAAGGAGGATGTCTAGGGTTACTTCTCAAATTCTTAGGATTGCAGTTTAGTAATCGGCTGCTGAAAAGGGTAAATTATAGATGCTCGCATTTCCGGGCATGAGATGATGCAGCTTCGCGGGTTGGAGCACAGTTCGTAACCTCCGAACGGCACGGCCTTGGCCGTAGTTGAGTCCGGCTTCTTCCTCTTCGCGATCGGATCACGGCCTTCCGCGATGAGCTTGCGGGCATCGTCCCGGAGACGACTGGCATCGGCGAGCTTAACCACGGCCGCGCTGCCGAGCCCCATTTCACGTTGACGATTGTGCTGCCGGAAGATCATGAGCCATCGGCGTGAGCCGCCTGGATCAACGACAAGGTAGAGACCATCACCGTCGCCGTACTTGCCCGGCTCCTTCGCACATGAGACCGTCAGTGCGGTGGGTTTTTTGACCGCCCGCGCCATGTGTCCGCCCAACACACAGCATTTATCCCAGCAAGTGAGGCGGTATCTGGTTGGTTCGGATGGGACCGCGTCAAGCTGCCCGCGCGAAAAAGCGCAGCGGAAGCAACGGGTGTAGGGTCTGAGGGAAACCGCCTGAAACAGGTAAGTGGCGGAGAGGGGGGGATTCGAACCCCCGATGGGCTTGCACCCATGCCGCATTTCGAGTGCGGTGCATTCAACCGCTCTGCCACCTCTCCGCAGAGGTGTCGTATCGACGCGGAGCGCCCTAGCACGGGGCGGGCCCGCCCACAAGCCGGCTTTGCAGCGGATGGGGGACTTCGCCGTCTGGGCCCTTGCGGAGGGATGGGCGTGCGGTGTTCATGCCACCCATGTCCGACCTGTTCGTTTCCGCCGGTCTTGAGACGGGTGCGCCCCGGCCGCTCGCCGATCGTCTGCGCCCGCGTCGCCTCGCGGAGGTCGTGGGGCAGGAGCATCTCACGGGGCCGGACGGGGCGCTGACGCGTCTACTCGCCTCGCGCAGCCTGGGCTCGCTCGTGTTCTGGGGGCCGCCCGGCACCGGCAAGACCACCGTGGCGCGGCTGCTCGCGCACGAGACCGCCCTACATTTCGAGCAGATCTCGGCGATCTTCTCGGGCATCGCCGATCTGCGAAAGGTGTTCGAGGCGGCGCGCAAGCGGCGCGCGACGGGCCAGGGCACGCTCCTGTTCGTCGATGAGATCCATCGCTTCAACCGCGCCCAGCTCGATGCCTTCCTGCCGGTGATGGAGGACGGGACCGTCACGCTCGTCGGCGCGACGACGGAGAATCCGTCATTCGAACTGAATGCCGCTCTGCTGTCGCGCGCGCGGGTGCTGCTGTTTCGTGCGTTGGACGCCCCCGCGCTCGCCCGGCTGCTGGCCCGGGCCGAAGAGATGGACGGCCAGCCGCTGCCCCTCGATGAGGAGGCGCGCGCGGCGCTGATCCGCATGGCCGACGGCGACGGACGCGCGGCGCTGACGCTGGCGGAAGAGGTGTGGCGCTCGGCTCGACCCGGCGAGATCCTCGACGCGGAGACGCTTCAGAGCCTCGTGCAGCGCCGGGCGCCGATCTACGACAAGGCGCAGGAGGGGCACTACAACCTCATCTCCGCGCTGCATAAGACGGTGCGCGGCTCGGATCCCGACGCCGCCCTGTACTATCTCTGCCGCATGCTGGATGCGGGCGAGGACCGATTGTTCATCGCCCGGCGCCTCGTGCGGATGGCGGTGGAGGATATCGGACTGGCCGACCCGCAGGCCCTTGTCGTGGCGAACGCGGCCAAGGACGCCTTCGACTTCCTCGGTTCGCCCGAGGGCGAACTGGCGCTGGCGCAGGTCACCGTCTATCTCGCCTGCGCGCCGAAATCGAACGCGGTCTACAACGCCTACAAGGCGGCCACACGGGTGGCGAAGGCTGCGGGCTCGCTCGCGCCGCCGCGCACCATCCTCAACGCCCCCACGGGGCTGATGCGGCGGATCGGCTACGGCGAGGGTTACCGCTACGACCACGACGAGCCCGATGCCTTCTCGGGCCAGGATTATTGGCCGGAAGCGCTTGGCCGCCAGCATTTCTACGAGCCGACCGACCGGGGCATGGAAACCCGCTACCGGGAGCGGCTGGCCTACTGGGAACGGCTGCGGCAGGAGCGCCGCGGCGACGATTGACCGTCAGGGACGACACCGAGGGATCTCGACCGATCATGCAGGCTTACGCGACGCTCAGCGCCACCTTCGCCCGGCTCGGCGCGCTGGAGGATGCGAGCGGCATCCTCGGCTGGGACACGCAGACCCAAATGCCGGACGGCGCCTCCGATACCCGCGGCGAGCAACTGGCCGTGCTGAGCGTGCTCGCCCACGAGATCCTCACCGACCCGCGCAACGCGGAGCGGTTCGACGCGGCGGAAGCGGAGGGCCACCTCGGTGAATGGGAGCGGGCCAACCTGCGCGAGATGCGCCGGGCCTATGCCCACGCGGCGGCGGTGCCGGGCGATCTCGTCGAGGCGGCCTCGAAAGCGGCGACGCGCTGCGAAATGGTCTGGCGCGAGGCACGGCGCGATTCGGATTTCGCGCGGCTGCGTCCCCATCTCGAAGAGGTGCTGCGGCTGCAACGCCGCGTCGGCGAGGCGAAGGGGGCGGCGCTCGGCCTCGCGCCCTACGACGCGCTGCTCGACGGATACGACCCCGGCATGCGGCGGGCGCGCATCGATCCGATCTTCGCGGCGTTGCGCGCCGTCCTGCCGGATCTCGTCGTCGCGGCGCGCGAGCGGCAGGCGGCTGACGCCCTTCCCCTGCCGCTGCCGGGTCCGTTTCCGGTAGCGACCCAGCGGGAGATCGGCCTGCAGCTGATGCGGGCCGTGGGCTTCGATTTCGCGCGCGGACGGCTCGATATCAGCCTGCACCCGTTCTGCGGCGGGGCCACCGACGACGTGCGCATCACCACCCGCTACGACGAGGCGAGCGCCACCGGGGCGCTGATGGGCGTGCTGCACGAGACCGGCCATGCGCTCTACGAGCAGGGCCGCCCGGCCGCATGGCGCCACCAGCCGGTGGGGCAGGCCCGCGGCATGAGCCTGCATGAGAGCCAATCGCTGCTCGTCGAGATGCAGGCCTGCCGCTCGGCCGAGTTCTGCGCCTACCTTGCGCCGACCCTGCGCGCGGCGTTCGGCGGCGAAGGGCCGGCCTGGGAGGCGAAGAACCTGCACCGTCTCTACACCCGCGTCGAGCCGGGCTTCATCCGGGTGGATGCCGACGAGGTGACTTACCCCGCTCACATCCTGCTGCGATACCGCCTGGAGACGGCGATGATCGCCGGCGACCTCACGGTGGCCGACCTGCCGGGCGCCTTCAACGACGGCATGAAGGAATTGCTGGGGCTCACCGTGCCCGACGACCGGCACGGCTGCCTTCAGGACATCCACTGGCCGGGCGGCAGCTTCGGCTATTTTCCGACCTACACCCTCGGGGCACTGGCCGCCGCTCAGCTCTTCAAGGCGGCCTGCGCCGCCCATCCCGGCATCCGCCCGGCCCTCGCCGAGGGCGATTTTTCGCAGCTGCGCGGCTGGCTGCGGGAGAACGTCCATGCCCGCGCGAGCCTGATGGAAACCGATGAGCTGCTGACCGCTGCGACCGGAAAGCCGCTCGGGGCGGATGATTTCCTGGCGCATCTGCGCAGCCGTTATCTCGGGACCGTGTAGGAGCAGATCGAACGAGGTGGCAGGGCACCCGTTCGAGGCCCGGGTGAAAAGGGCGATCCCGTCAGATGATCGCCCTGAACGAGGCCGGTCCGGGGATTGCACTCTGCGGCCGGGGGCCGTAACGGAGCCGCCCTCCCCTCAGAATCCAAGCGATCCGGTCATATGGCGGCCTGCGGCCTCGATTTCGGCACGTCCAACACCACCCTCGGAATCGGCATGGGCGCCCGTCCGACCCTGGTGCCGCTGGAGGGGACGCACCGCACCCTGCCGAGCGCGATCTTCTTCGCGCCCGGCCAGGAGGCGCAGATCGGGCGAGGGGCGATCGAAGCCTATGTCGAGGGCACGCCCGGCCGGCTGATGCGGGCGCTCAAATCCGTGCTCGGCTCACCCCTGATCGAGGAGACCACGCCGGTCGGACGCGAGCGCATCCGCTTCCGCGACGTCATCGCCCGCTATCTCACCCTGGTGAAGGCGCGCGGCGAGGCGGAAGCCGGCGTCGAACTCGACACCGTGGTGCATGGCCGCCCGGTCCATTTCGTCGACAACGACCCGGCCGCCGACCGCAAGGCGGAAGACACGCTGCGCCAGATCGCCGAGAGCATCGGTTTCCGCCACGTCCGCTTCCAGTACGAGCCGATCGCGGCCGCGCTCGATTACGAGCGCACGGTGACGTCGGAGGAGATCGCGCTGATCGCCGATATCGGCGGCGGCACCTCCGACTTCTCCATCGTCCGGCTCTCGCCCGAGCGGCATCGGCGCGACGAGCGGGCCGAGGACATTCTGGCCAATGACGGCATTCGCATCGGCGGCACCGATTTCGACCGGAACCTGAGCCTCGGCGCGGTTATGCCGCTCCTCGGGCTCGGGAGCCCGATGAAGCGGGCGGACCTCGCCGTGCCGAACGCCTACTTCCACGACCTCGCCACATGGTCGAGCATCAACCGGCTCTACAACCCCAAGACCCTGCGCGAGATCGACGAGGTGGTTCGCGACGCCGCCCGGCCGGAACTCGTGACCCGTTTGCGCACCGTCGTCGAAGCGGAGCGCGGGCATTCCCTCGCCATGGCGGTGGAGGGCGCGAAGATCGCCGCCTCCGATGCGGGGGCCGGTACGGTCGATCTCGAATGGGTCGAGTCGGGCCTTGCGGCGGATGTCGATCGAGCACGGCTGGCCGGACATACCGATGAACTCGCGCGGCGCATGGCGCAGCGGATCAGCCGCTGCCTCGATCAGGCCGGGCTGACGGCCGATCGGATCGACGCGCTGTTCCTCACCGGCGGCTCGACCGGTCTGCCGCATGTGCGCGCGGCGCTGACCGCCTGCGTGCCGGGCGCGCGGGTCGTCGATGGCGACACGTTCGGTTCGGTCGGGCTCGGCCTCACCCTGGAGGCGGCGCGTTTGGCCGCCTGAGGCGCCGAACCGGGGCCGCGCGCCCTCCTGCTGCACCCACCTTGGAGAGCGGCTTTCGCAGGATTTGCAGACGGTCGGATCGATCCCGGCCGTTCATGTACGAGCGGAAGTTACACCGGTCGCCGGGGCTCGCCGCCTCCGCGCGCCGAGGGATCGTCGGCAAGGATTCTGCCGCGCAACCGGCCGCAGCGCTTTGCGCCGTCATCTCAGGGTGATAGCAGCGGCACATGAAGGGACGTCCACCACATCGCGGGTCCGGCGCAAAACGCGGACCCAGCGGGTTCGCGCCGCGTGCCGGCACGGGGCCGCGCACCTCCGCCAAAGACGCCGCGCAGCGCGCCGCCCGCAACCGCGGCGAGGACGCCGCCGAGCGCTCGCCCTGGGATGACGGCGCGGCAAGCGAGAGCGCACCGCGCCCGAATCGCGTGCCCGAAGCTGCCGCACCGAAGCCGGACGCGCCGCGCGCTCGCGCCAAATCGCCTTCTGACAAGCCTCGCGCTGCCAAGCCGTCATTCGCCAAGCCCTCCTTTGCCAAGCCGTCCTTGGCCAAGCCTGACCCGGCCAAGGCACCGCCCGCGGAGGCTCCGGCCGGCCCGACGCGCCGCGAACAGCGGGCTGCGGCCTCGGCGACGCTGGCAAGTGGCGTGCAGACGCTGACCGTCGACCCCGACGAGGCCGGGATGCGCATCGACCGCTTTCTGGGCGCGCGCTTTCCGCAGCTTCCCTTCACTCGCGTGCAGAGCATCGTCCGCAAGGGCGAGTTGCGGGTCGATGGCAAGCGCGCCAAGCCGAACGACCGGCTGGAGCCGGGTTCGAGCGTGCGGGTGCCGCCGCTCAAGCTCGACCAGCCGACCGAGAGGCCGCGCAGCGCCGCCAAGATCGACGGGGACGCCGAGTTCCTGCGTTCGCTGATCCTCTACGAGGACGCGGACATGATGATCCTCAACAAGCCGTTCGGCCTCGCGGTGCAAGGCGGCTCGGGCACCGTGCGCCACGTCGACGGCCTGTTGGAGGCGTTGACCGGGCCGGATGGACAGCGCCCGCGCCTCGTCCACCGCCTCGACAAGGACACGGCTGGCTGCCTGATCGTTGCCAAGACGCGTCTGGCCGCGTCGACGCTGGCCAAGAGCTTCCGCTCCCGCGCCGCGCGCAAGATCTACTGGGCGCTGGTGGCCGGCGTGCCCCGCACCCGCCAGGGCCGGGTCTCGACCTACCTCGTCAAGGACGAGCCGACCGACGCCGATGCGCGCATGCGCGTCGCCAAACACGGCGACGACGGCGCCAGCCACGCGCTCACCTACTACGCCACGGTCGATCAGGCGGCGCAGAAGCTGGCCTGGCTCTCGCTGAAACCCGTCACCGGGCGGACGCACCAGTTGCGGGCCCACGCTGCGCATATCGGCCACCCGATCGTCGGCGACCCGAAATATTTCGACGTGGAGAACTGGGAGCTGCCCGGCGGCATCCAGAATCGGCTGCACCTGCTCGCCCGCCGCATCGTGATCCCGCATCCGCGCACCGGCCAGCCGGTCGATGTCAGCGCCCCGCTGCCGCCGCACATGGCGCAGAGTTGGAACCTGCTCGGTTTCGATGCCGCCCGCTACGACCCGATCGTCGAAGCGCCGGAAGCCTGACACAATCCGGGGCTCTTCACGAAAACGAGGAGAGCCTTGGAACACGGGCCTGTTGCCATAACTCTTGCTTCGTCAGTCGCTGCGTGGACGAGGACACCGCGAGGTGCTTCTATCGGAACCGCGTTCAGGCCCGGAAGCCCGTTGCCACAGTTCGAATCGACGGGCTGAGGCAGAGGTCGTCGGGGCTGTCCAAAGCCTTTCCCTGCCACGGGCCGGTACAACGAGGTTCAGGATCGCATGAGGCCCGTCACCCTGTTGTCCGTCGCGCTGGCCGGCCTGCTCTGGGCCGCTGCGCCGGCTGGTGCGGCGCCGCCCGGCGATGGGGCGGCGGGGCAGCCCCAAGGACAATCGCAGGGACAGTCCCAAGGTCCGCTGCAAGGACAGGTCCAAGGCCCGCCCCATGGTGCGGCCCCTGCCCCGCCTCAGGCGGCACCGGCGGCGCGACCGCCGGGTGCGGGCATGCGGGCCTCCGAGCGCCGACGGCGCATCTCCTACGCCGCCTGTAACCGCGAATCGCATCGCCGCAGGCTGTCCGGCGGCGCACGCCGCCGCTTCCTCGTACGCTGCCGCCTCGGTTACGAGCGACGCCCGGCCTCGCAGCCGGCGCCCGCTCGCAGGCCGTGAGCCGACGGGGCGCTCCGGCTGTGCTCAAGCTGATCGTCCTCGATGTCGATGGCACCCTCATCGACAGCCAGCACCTGATCGTGGAGGCGCAGCACCGCGCCTTCTCCGAGCATGGCTTGGCAGCGCCGCCGCGCAAGGAGGCGTTGTCCGTCGTCGGGCTGTCCCTGCCCGAGGCGTTCCGTCGCCTCGTCGGCGAAGCCGGCCCGATCGAGTCGCTCGCGCATAGCTATCGCAAGGCATTCCAGGCGTTGCGGGTCGATCCCGACTACGAGGAGCCGCTGTTTCCGGGCATGGCCGAGTTGGTCGAGCGGCTGCACCGCCGCGACGACATCCAGCTCGGCATCGCCACCGGCAAGTCACGCCGGGGCGTCAATCATCTCGTGGACAAGTACGGCTGGGAGCGCTGGTTCGCTACGATCCAGACCGCCGACGACGCCCCCTCCAAGCCCGATCCGGCGATGCTGCTTCAGGCCATGGCCGAGACCGGCGCCGAACCCTCGATGACCGTGATGATCGGCGACACGACCTTCGACATGATGATGGCCCGGAGCGCGAGCGTCGCCGCCATCGGCGTCGGCTGGGGCTACCACACCCCCGGGGCCCTGTTCAGCGCGGGTGCGGTCACGGTCGTCGATTCGGCGGCGACCTTGAGCGACCTGTTCTCTGGGCCCCTAGACGATTCGAAGCCGGGCCCGGTGACGGAACGGCTCGCGACGCAATAGGCGCATCCGCCGCCGCAACCGAGACTCGCGCGACGCGATGAGAAATCCTATCTGCGGATCATGAGCACTTCAGGCGAAGACGTCACCCGAGATTGGCTGGGCGAACCCGGCGAGAACGGAAAGCCGGACCGCGTCCAGGCCTCTCGCGCCGGTACGGGGCCGACGCTGCCGAAGCGCTTCTACGCGCAGGCCGGCCTCGCGGAGGCCGAGGGCGGCTTCCGCCTCGTCCTCGACGGGCGCGGCGCCAACACGCCGGGCCGCCGGCCGTTGGTCGTGCCCGACCGGGTGCTGGGCGAAGCGCTCGCGGCGGAATGGGAGGCGCAAGCGGATGTGATCGACCCGCGCACCATGCCGCTGACCCGCCTCGTCAACACCACGATCGATGGCGTGGTCGAGCGCCGCGCCGCGGTCGCCGAGGATCTCGCCGCCTTTGCCGGCACCGATCTCGTTGCCTACCGGGCCGGCGCGCCCGAACGCCTCGTTGCCGTGCAGGCGGAGGCCTGGGACCCGCTCGTGACTTGGGTGGCCGAGACGCTCGGCGCACGGCTGTTCCTCGCCGAGGGCGTCATGCATGTTGAGCAGCCGGACGGCTCGGTGGCCGCGTTGCGCGCCGCGATCGAGGCGGTGGACGACCCGTTCCGCCTCGCGGCCCTGCACACTCTCACGACGCTGACCGGCTCCCTCGTGATTGCGCTGGCCGTGCTGCACGGCCGCCTGAGCGCGGACGACGCCTGGGCGGCGGCGCATGTGGACGAGACCTATCAGGCGAGTGTCTGGGGGCGTGATGCCGAGGCCGAGGCGCGCCTCGCCCACCGCCGGACGGAGTTCGAGACCGCGGCGATGGTGGCGCAACGACCCAATTGAACCGCCGTTTGCACATGGATGATGCGGGTGCGACCACTGGTAAGGCAAGATGCCTAATCTTGGATCGATTATAATTTCCTGGTCATACTAAGTTTAAGTGTCACTGCGGCGCACTAGCGGGCCGGCCTGTTCCCATTCCAATTTGGCATCGTCCAACTTTTGGAGATGAACGTGCCGACCCTTCGACTCAACATCCGGCGGATCGCCCTTGCCACCCTCACGGCCGTGCTCACCCTGAGTGCTGCTGCCTGCGCGACCAAGCCCCCGCCCGCACCGGTCGAGCCGACGCCGCTGATCAAGAAGGGCTGAGGACGAGGGTTCGTCCGTATCGAATTTCTGAGAGCGCGCGGCCCCGGCCCTCGAGCCGGGGCCACCATATCAACCGCAAGGCCCGCGGATTGGCTGCGGTTGAGCGTCGTCCCGAACGCTGGCCGCCGGCTTTCGGAGAAAAGGAGGATGCTCGCGCCGCGTCGCTGGCCGTTTCCGAGGGCGGGAACGCGTGCTAAGGGCGATCGATCGATGCAAGGTCAAGCTCTTACGCTCTGATCTGTATTCAAAAAACGATTTCGATCCCCAGGGAGTCTCGCCAGCACCATGAAGGACATTCTCGAGAAGCTTGAGGAGCGTCGCGCACAGGCCCGTCTCGGCGGCGGGGAAAAGCGGCTCGAGGCGCAGCACAAGCGCGGCAAGCTCACGGCGCGCGAGCGCATCGAACTCCTGCTCGACCACGGGTCGTTCGAGGAATTCGACATGTTCGTGCAGCACCGCTCCACCGATTTCGGCATGGAGAAGCAGAAGATCCCCGGCGACGGCGTCGTCACCGGCTGGGGCACTGTGAACGGACGCACCGTCTTCCTGTTCTCGAAGGACTTCACGGTGTTCGGCGGCTCGCTCTCCGAGGCGCACGCGGCCAAGATCGTCAAGGTCCAGGACATGGCGCTGAAGATGCGCGCCCCGATCATCGGCATCTTCGATGCCGGCGGCGCCCGCATCCAGGAGGGCGTGGCGGCGCTCGGCGGCTACGGCGAGGTGTTCCGCCGCAACGTCGCGGCCTCCGGCGTGATCCCGCAGATCTCGGTCATCATGGGGCCGTGCGCGGGCGGCGACGTCTACTCGCCGGCCATGACCGACTTCATCTTCATGGTGCGTGACACGAGCTACATGTTCGTGACCGGCCCCGACGTGGTGAAGACCGTCACCAACGAGGTCGTGACCGCCGAGGAACTCGGCGGCGCCAAGGTCCACACCTCGAAATCTTCGATCGCCGACGGTTCGTTCGAGAACGACGTCGAGGCGATCCTCCAGATCCGCCGCCTGCTCGACTTCCTGCCCGCGAACAACATCGAGGGCGTGCCGGAGATCGAGAGCTTCGACGACGTCAACCGCCTCGACAAGTCGCTCGACACGCTGATCCCGGACAACCCGAACAAGCCCTACGACATGGGCGAGCTGATCCGCCGGGTCGTGGACGAAGGCGACTTCTTCGAGATCCAGGCGGCTTACGCCCGCAACATCATCACCGGCTTCGGCCGCGTCGAGGGCCGCACCGTCGGTTTCGTCGCCAACCAGCCGCTGGTGCTGGCCGGCGTGCTCGATTCGGACGCGTCCCGGAAGGCGGCCCGCTTCGTGCGCTTCTGCAACGCCTTCTCGATCCCGATTGTCACCTTCGTGGACGTGCCGGGCTTCCTGCCGGGCACGGCGCAGGAATATGGCGGCCTGATCAAGCACGGCGCCAAGCTGCTCTTCGCCTACAGCCAAGCCACTGTGCCGCTCGTGACCATCATCACCCGCAAGGCCTTCGGCGGCGCCTACGACGTCATGGCCTCGAAGCATGTCGGCGCCGACCTGAACTACGCGTGGCCGACGGCGCAGATCGCGGTGATGGGCGCCAAGGGCGCGGTCGAGATCATCTTCCGCGCCGAGATCGGCGATGCGGACAAGATCGCCGAGCGGACCAAGGAATACGAGGACCGCTTCCCTCTCGCCCTTCGTGGCGGCGGAGCGCGGCTACATCGACGAGGTGATCATGCCCCACTCCACCCGCAAGCGGATCGCGCGGGCGCTCGGGATGCTGCGCACCAAGGAGATGGAGCAGCCCTGGAAGAAGCACGACAACATCCCGCTCTGACGGCGGGACCCACGGCGGGCCGCCCTTCGGGGCGGCCTTTTTCGTTTTCGTAGGGTCGGCTCTAGCCGAAGTGGCCGGCGCGGCTTGTCGCCAATTCCGGCTTGCCGGCGATCAGCCGACGCTTCAGCCGCGCCAGCGCCTCGCGCTGCAGCTCGCTCGGTGCGGAATGGGCGGAGGCGACCTTGGTCAGCATCTCGACGAGTTGCATCCGCTCCTCGCCCGTCAGCTTTTCGCGAAACAGCGGCAACAGCGGGTCGGCGACGAGGGGAGAACGGGCGGCGCTCCTGCGTGTAGCGCCACGCCCGCTCGAAGGACGCGGAGATCGTCTGGATCTCCAGCGGGTTCTCCATGAGCTCGAAGATGCGGGTCTTTTCGGACGCCGTGATCGGGCTGCCGGTCCGTACGATCTGGATCATCAGGATGACGGCGGCGAGCCGCACGTCGTTCACCCGCTGCAACGGAGTCCCGACGAAGTTCTCGAAGGCCGACTTCGCCTTGCGCTGAAGCCCCTTGGTGTCCTGATCGATCTCTTTGAGCTGCTTCACCGTGTAGTGGGCCCGCAGAAGCCAGATCGAAACGCTGACGATGACGGCGGTGAAGATGACGAGGATCGGCAACCGGCAGTCTCCGCGAACGCACCAATGATGCGAATCGCCGCGTAACCCACCACGCAGACGCGCAAGCGTCAAATGCCTGCCGATGGCGTCATGGATGCTGCCTGTGCCGAGAACGACCGAACTGTCGTGGAGGGGCGGTGGTGGGCGCGACAGGGATCGAACCTGTGACCCTTCGCGTGTGAAGCGAATGCTCTCCCGCTGAGCTACGCACCCAAACACCCGACGTGCCGCCGCGGGTGGGCGACACGGGCGTCGCTGTGGCGACGGAGGGCCGTATACGCCGAGGCTGGGCGCTCGGCAAGCGGGTTCCGCAAGGCGGCGACAGAAACGTGACGGTGCGTGGGATCGAACGATGTCCCCCACCCCGCTTGTCCCGGGCGGCCGGGTCGGTTAGACGAGCGTACCGTACGGTACGGTACTGTCCAGCAACCGGATCATGCAGCCGAGCCCCCTCATCAGCGACGAGCTTTCGGCCGAGACGCACACGCCGCGTCAGCAGGCGGTGCTGGATGCCGCGTTGGCGCTGATGGTCGATGGCCGTGATCCGCTCACCATGGATGCGGTGGCGCGCCGGGCGAGCTGCTCGAAGGAGACGCTCTACCGCTGGTTCGGCGACCGCGACGGTCTGCTGACCGCCACGGTCCGCTGGCAGGCCTCGCGGGTCCATGCCGGCCGCTACGACGTGAGCGGGCTGGATGCCGTCGCCCTGCGCAAGAACCTGCTCGACTTCGCCGAGAGCTGGCTTGCGGTCATTGCCAGCCCGACTTCGGTCGCGCTCAACCGCATCGCCATCGCCGATGCGGGGTCCCGGAAGAGCAATCTCGGTGGCATCGTGCTGGCCAATGGCCGCTTCGCCATCGGCGAGCGGGTGAAGCCGGTGCTCGAAGCGGGCCGCGCGGCCGGCCTGCTCGCTTTCGACGACAGCGAGGCGGCCTTCCGGACCTTCTTCGGTCTGGTCGGCCGCGATATTCAGATCCGACTTCTTCTCGGCGACGCGCTCGACCTCGACGCCGCCGAGATCCGGAGCGACGCGGCCCGTGCCGTCGAGCAGTTCCTGGCCCTCTACGGCCGGGCGAAACCCTGAACCGAAACCACTGACACGAGAGAGGACACCACCATGCGCGTCTATTACGATCGCGATGCCGACCTGAACCTGATCAAGGGCAAGAACGTCGTCATCGTCGGCTACGGCTCCCAGGGCCATGCCCACGCGCTCAACCTGCGCGATTCGGGCGTCAAGGACATCGTCATCGCGCTGCGCGAGGGCTCCGCCACCGCCAAGAAGGCCGAGCACGAGGGCTTCAAGGTGATGAACGTCGCCGACGCCGCCAAGTGGGGCGACGTGGTGATGATGCTCACCCCGGACGAGCTGCAGGGCGACATCTACAAGGAGTCGCTGGAGCCGAACATGAAGCAGGGCGCCGCGCTCCTGTTCGCCCACGGCCTCAACGTGCACTTCAACCTGATCGAGCCCCGCAAGGACCTCGACGTGCTCATGGTCGCCCCGAAGGGCCCCGGCCACACGGTGCGCGGCGAGTACCTCAAGGGCGGCGGTGTGCCGACCCTGATCGCCATCGCCCAGGACGCGTCGGGCAACGCCCACGACCTCGGCCTCTCCTACGCCTCGGCCAATGGCGGCGGCCGCGCCGGCATCATCGAGACCACCTTCAAGGAAGAGTGCGAGACCGACCTGTTCGGTGAGCAGGCCGTGCTCTGCGGCGGTCTCGTCGAGCTGATCAAGGCTGGCTTCGAGACCCTGGTCGAGGCGGGCTACGCCCCCGAGATGGCCTATTTCGAGTGCCTGCACGAGGTGAAGCTGATCGTCGACCTCATCTACGAGGGCGGCATCGCCAACATGAACTACTCGATCTCGAACACCGCCGAGTACGGCGAGTACGTCACCGGCCCGCGCATCGTCACGCCGGAGACCAAGGCCGAGATGAAGCGCGTCCTCAACGACATCCAGTCGGGCATCTTCACCCGCAACTGGATGCTGGAGAACAAGGTCGGCCAGACCTCGTTCAAGGCCACCCGCGCCAAGCTCGCCGCCCACCCGATCGAGGAAGTCGGCGCCAAGCTCCGTGGCATGATGCCGTGGATCTCCGAGAAGGCCCTGGTCGACAAGACCAAGAACTGATCTATTCGGACGTGGAGGCCGGGCTTCGCTCGGCCTCCATTGTGGTGCCTGAGGCCGGTTGGCGCGAGCGTGACCGGCCTTTTTCGCGGCCCCATTTGCGGCCTTGCACCTTTGCCTTAAACGCTCCCTCAGGAGGCCCGAAGCAATCGGCCCCGGAGGAGACGTATATGGCATCGCTCTACTCGGAGGCGCACCGCGCCCTCCAGGAGGAATTCGGCACGACCAAGCTCGCCGTGCGCCTCGATGAGGATTGGGTTCACGAGACGATTCAACCCGACGAGGCCGCCTTCATCGCCTCGCGCGACATGTTCTTCCTCTCCACCGTCGATCCCGACGGCATGCCGACCGTCTCCTACAAGGGCGGCCCGACCGGCTTCGTGAAGGTAGTCGACGGCTCGACGCTGGTCTTCCCCGGCTTCGACGGCAACGGGATGTTCTACTCGATGGGCAACATCGCGGGGCAGGCCAAGATCGGCCTCCTGTTCATCGACTTCGAGACGCCGCACCGCATCCGCGTCCAGGGTCACGCCTCGCTGCTGCGCGACGATCCGCTGATGGCCGAGTACACCGAGGCGAAGTATCTCGTACGGGTCGATGTGACGAAGATCTGGATCAACTGCCCGCGCTACATCCACAAGTACAAGAAGCTCGAGCAGAACAAGTACGTCCCCCGCCCCGACCGTGAGACGCCGCTCGCGGCCTGGAAGCGGCTCGACCTTGCCGGCGACGTCATCAGCGACGAAGACAAGGCCCGCGTCGCTAGGGAAGGCCGCCTCGAAGTCCCGGAATACGAGGCGCTCGTCGCCCGCGGCGAGGCCTGAGCCCGGCCAGCGTCGCCTCTCGCATTCGTTCGATCCGGCCGGCTTTACGAGCCGCGCCGGGTCGTGCTTCGTGCCCGCGACCTCGGACAGCACGACGGGCCGCATCTCGGCATGACGTTTCTCAGACGAACGCTGCACAATCATCCGCAGATCAAGCGGGCACTCAAGTCCGTCGCCAAATCGGCGGGATTATTTCGCAACAGCCCGGCCAACGACTTCTATCGCGATCTGGCCGAGGTAAAGACGCGGGGCGACGACGCCTTCTCGAAGCTATTCTACGGCTATGACGGCGACCACCTGATCAACAAGTGGAACCACTTCCTGCCAATCTACAGCCGGCTGTTCGCGCCCTTTCGCGACGGCAGGCCGGACGGGCAACCGCTGCGCTTCCTTGAGATCGGCGTCTACGAGGGCGGCTCCCTCGACCTCTGGCGTCGCTTCTTCGGATCGAGCGCCATCCTCTACGGCATCGATGTCGATCCGCGCTGCGCGGTGTTCGACGGTCGCGCCGCGCAGGTTCGTATCGGCTCGCAGGCCGACCCCGCCTTCCTCCGATCCGTCGTCGAGGAGATGGGTGGCGTCGACGTCGTCCTCGACGACGGCAGCCACGTCGCGAGCCATCAACGCGTCACCTTCGAGACGCTGTTTCCGCTCTTGGCGCCGGACGGTCTCTACGTCGCCGAGGACCTGCACACCGCGTACTGGCGGGACTACGAGGGCGGCTATCGCCGCCGGGGCACGTTCCTAGAGATGACGAAGGGGTTCATCGACGACATGCACGCTTGGTATCACGATCGGGGTGCGCAGGAGATCGGTCGGAGCATCGGCGCGATCCACGTCTTCGACAGCATCGTCGCCTTCGAGAAGGGAGGCGGTGAACGCCCGTTCCACACCACGATCGGCACACCGCAGCGGGCAATCGACCGGGTGCGCTGAACGCGTCCCGGAACGAAAGAAGCCCGCGCATCCACCGGGATACGCGGGCTTCGTCGTGTCACGTGGACTGGCTCACATCGCCTTGAGCGGGCCGGCCTCGATCACGTCCTCGACCGTGCGCAGTCCCGCACGGGTGGAGTTGACGAGCACCGCCATGTTGCCCGGCGGGTGCTGGTTCTTCCACATCTTGGTGTGTGCCGCCGGGATCTTGTCCCAGGGGAACACCTCGCTCATGCAGGGATCGACGCGCCGGTCCATCACGAACTGGTTGGCGGCCGAGGCCTGCTTGAGGTGGGCGAAGTGCGAGCCCTGGATGCGCTTCTGACGCATCCAAACGTAGCGGGCGTCGAAGGTGATGTTGAAGCCGGTGGTGCCGGCGCAGAACACGATCATGCCGCCGCGCTTGGCCACCAGCGTCGAGACCGGGAAGGTCGCCTCGCCGGGATGCTCGAACACGATGTCGACGTCGTTGCCCTTGCCGGTGATGTCCCAGATCGCCTTGCCGAACTTCCGGGCTTCCTTGAGCCAGGTATTGTATTCGGGGCTGTTGACGGTCGGGAGCTGACCCCAGCAGTCGAAGTCCTTGCGGTTGATGACGCCCTTCGCACCGAGGCTCATCACGTAGTCGCGCTTCGACTCGTCCGAGATCACGGCGATGGCGTTGGCGCCGGAGGCCGCGCAGAGCTGGACGCCGAACACGCCGAGGCCGCCGGAGGCGCCCCAGATCAGCACGTTCTGGCCCGGACGCACGGTGTGCGGCGCGTGGCCGAACAGCATGCGGTAGGCGGTGGCGAGCGTCAGCGTGTAGCAGGCGGCCTCTTCCCAGGTCAGGTGCTTGGGGCGGGCCATGAGCTGGCGCGACTGCACCCGGCAGAACTGCGCGAACGAACCGTCGCCGGTCTCGTAACCCCAGATCCGCTGGGTCGGCGAGAACATCGGATCGCCGCCGTTGCACTCCTCGTCGTCGCCGTCGTCCTGATTACAGTGGACGATGACTTCGTCGCCGACCTTCCAGCGCTTCACCTTGGCGCCGACCTTCCAGACGATGCCCGACGCGTCCGAGCCGGCGATGTGGTACTCGCCCTTGTGCACGTCGAAGGGCGAGATCGGCTCGCCGAGGCCGGCCCAAACGCCGTTGTAGTTCACGCCCGCGGCCATGACGTAGACGAGCACCTCGTCGTCGCCGATTTCCCAGACGGGAAGCACTTCGAGCTGGTGCGACTGCTCCGGCGGCCCGTGGCGCTCGCGGCGGATCGCCCAGGCATACATCTTGGCAGGCACGTGGCCGAGCGGGGGGATCTCGCCGAGCTCGTAAAGGTCCTTGGCTTCCGCCGTCTGCCCGGTCCAGGCCGGTGCTGCGCTTGCAGCCATCGTGGCACTCCCTGTTGGTTCTGGCACGCGCGTGACGAACCGCGCGACCTTGGCCGACGCTATAAGCACGATGTTTCCAGCCTTCCAAGTGGTCTAAAAGGCAAGGCTTTGCCTCGTCCGCACAAAAAATAGGCACCGACCAACGTCGATGCCCCTGTATTCAAAATAATGTTGAGATGACTATTCGGCGGCGACCTGTGCCGCATTGATGCCGAGCCCCTGGGCCACACCGCGCCCGAAATCCTCATGCACCTTGAACCAGTGAGCGATCATCCGCTCCTGAATGTGGCGCGGGCTGTCGCCCATCGAGGTGACGACGTTCTCCACGAGCCGCTTGCGGCCGCCCTCATCGAGCACCTTGGTCCAGAACAGCTTGGGCTGACCGTAGAGATCCTCGTCGTCGCCCGGCCATCCGTAGCGGCCGGCGTCGCCCTGGATCCGAAGCGGCGGCTCGCTGAAGGACGGGTCCTGTTTCGGACCGCCGAAGGAGTTCGGCTCGTAATCGACCTGGGCGCCGTGATTGCCGTCGGTGCGCATGGCGCCGTCGCGGTGATAGGTCTGAACGTCAGCGTTTTTCCCCTGGTTCACCGGGATCTGCTGGTAGTTCACGCCGAGCCGGTAGCGGTGGGCGTCGGCATAGGACAGCACCCGGTTCTGCAGCATCTTGTCCGGCGAGAAACCGATGCCGGGCACCACGTTCGAGGGCTCGAAGGCAGACTGCTCGATCTCGGCGAAGTAGTTCTCGGGATTGCGGTTTAGCTCCATCTCGCCGATCTCGATCAGCGGATAGTCGCCGTGCGGCCAGACCTTGGTCAGGTCGAACGGGTTGATGCGGTAGGTGTCGGCGTCCAATTCCGGCATGAGCTGCACGGAGGCCTTCCATTTTGGAAAGTCGCCCTGCTCAATGGCGGTGGAGAGGTCGGCGGAGGAGTAGTCCGGATCCTTGCCCGCCACCTCGTCGGCCTCATCGGCCGAGAAGTTCTGGATGCCCTGCTTGGTGTGGAAGTGGAACTTCACCCAGTGGCGCTCGCCCCGGTCGTTCCACAGCGAAAAGGTGTGCGAGCCGTAGCCGTTCATGAAGCGCGCCGATTTCGGCGTGCCGCGATCCGAGTACAGGAACATCACCTGATGGATCGCCTCCGGCGACAGGCTCCAGAAGTCCCAGCGGCGCCAATGTGGCTTGAGATGGGTGCGCGGATCACGCTTCTGGGTGCGGATGAAGTCGGAGAACTTGATCGCGTCGCGCACGAAGAAGATCGGGGTGTTGTTGCCGACGAGATCCCAGTTGCCCTCCTCGGTGTAGAACTTGAGGGCGAAGCCGCGGGGGTCGCGGGCGGTGTCGGCCGAACCGGACTCGCCGCCGACGGTGGAGAAGCGCGCCACCATCGGCACGTCCTTGCCAATCTCGGTGAGTACCTTGGCGCGGGTGAACTCGGACAGGCTTTTGGTGAGCCGGAACGTGCCGTAGGCGCCGTAGCCCTTGGCATGCACCACCCGCTCCGGGATCCGCTCCCGGTTGAAATGGGCCATCTTCTCGATGAGGTGGTAGTCCTGCATCAGAACCGGCCCACGCGAGCCGGCGGTGAGCGAATTCTGATTATCGGAAACCGGGTTTCCGAAGGCCGTGGTCAGGCGCGGGCCCTGGTCTGCCATCGCATGTCTCTCCGTCTCGATGCCTCTGCGGGCGGGCGTCGCAACCAGCTTTGCGCCGTGCGAACGTTGCCGCCCCAACGCGTGAGGCCGAGCTTGGAGCCATCCGATTCTGCAACGATGCGGTGCATCTGTCGCCAGGCGGTTGAACGATCACGGGGAATTGAAAGGCGCCGGGGGCTCGCGTTGTGTCGGGAGGCGGCCACCCAACGACAAATCCGCTTCACCGCCACATCAAGTTTTTCCAGGTCTTGTGACACGCACCCTCGACCTTTCTCCCAGATGACGCGACGCAGCGGCTTCGCTACGGTGCCGGCCAATAGCCGCGCCTCAAGGCGCGCGATTGCATCGGACAGGGAGTCGAGTGGGATGAGCGCGCAAGCGAGCGTCGCCGAGGTCAAGCGCGACAAGCCGTGGATCATCCGCACCTATGCGGGGCATTCCACGGCGGCGGAGTCCAACAAGCTCTATCGCGGCAACCTGGCCAAGGGTCAGACCGGCCTCTCGGTCGCCTTCGATCTGCCGACGCAGACCGGCTACGACCCGGATCACGAACTCGCCCGCGGCGAGGTCGGCAAGGTCGGCGTCTCGATCGCGCATCTCGGCGACATGCGGGCCCTGTTCGACCAGATCCCGCTGGCGCAGATGAACACCTCGATGACGATCAACGCCACGGCGCCGTGGCTGTTGTCGCTCTATCTCGCGGTGGCCGAGGAGCAGGGCGCACCGCTCGCAGCACTCCAGGGCACCACGCAGAACGACATCATCAAGGAATATCTCTCGCGCGGCACCTACGTGTTCCCGCCCGCGCCTTCGCTTCGGCTCACCAAGGACGTGATCCTGTTCACGACCAAGAACGTGCCGAAGTGGAACCCGATGAACGTCTGCTCCTACCACCTGCAGGAGGCGGGAGCGACGCCGGTTCAGGAACTCTCCTACGCGCTGGCCATCGCCATCGCCGTGCTCGACACGGTGCGCGACGATCCCGATTTCGACGAGGCCAGCTTCTCCGACGTCTTCAGCCGGATCTCGTTCTTCGTGAACGCCGGCATGCGGTTCGTCACCGAGATCTGCAAGATGCGGGCGTTCGCCGAGCTGTGGGACGAGATCGCCCAGGAGCGCTACGGCATCACCGACGCCAAGAAGCGGATTTTCCGCTACGGCGTGCAGGTCAACAGCCTCGGGCTGACGGAGCAGCAACCCGAGAACAACGTCCACCGCATCCTCATCGAGATGCTGGCGGTGACGCTGTCGAAGCGCGCCCGCGCCCGCGCGGTGCAGCTTCCGGCCTGGAACGAAGCGCTCGGCCTGCCGCGCCCGTGGGACCAGCAATGGTCGATGCGGATGCAGCAGATTCTGGCCTTCGAGACCGACCTGCTGGAATACGACGACATCTTCGACGGCTCGACGGTGATCGAGGCCCGTGTCGAGGCGCTCAAGGAGCAGACCCGGGCCGAGCTGACGCGCATCGCCGAAATCGGCGGGGCGGTCACGGCGGTCGAGGCGGGCGAACTCAAGCGGGCGCTGGTCGAGTCGAATGCCCGGCGCATCTCGGCGATCGAGAAGGGCGAGCAGATCGTCGTCGGCGTCAACAAGTGGCAGCAGGGCGAGCCCCTCTCCGCTGACGGCCGGAGACGGCGCGATCTTCACCGTCTCGGAGACGGTGGAGATGGAGGCCGAGGCCCGCATCCGCGAATGGCGCTCCCAAGCGCGACGACCGCGCGGTCGGACAGGCGCTCGCGGATCTGGAACAGGCCGCGCGCTCGGGCACCAACATCATGCCGCCCTCCATCGCCGCGGCGAAGGCAGGCGTGACGACGGGCGAGTGGGGCCAGCGCCTACGCGAGGTGTTCGGCGAATACCGCGCGCCCACGGGCGTGACGCTGCAGACCGTTACCTCCGGGGCCGCGGAGGATGCCCGCCTGCTCATCGCCGATCTCGGCGAACGGCTCGGCGAGACGCCTCGCCTCGTGGTCGGCAAGCCGGGCCTCGACGGCCATTCCAATGGCGCCGAGCAGATCGCTTTGCGCGCCCGCGATGTCGGCTTCGACGTGACCTATGACGGCATCCGCCAGACGCCGACCGAGATCGTCGCCAAGGCAAAGGAACGCGGCGCCCACGTCATCGGCATCTCGGTGCTGTCGGGCAGCCACGTCCCCCTAGTGCGCGAGGTGAAGGCCAAGCTGCGCGAGGCCGGGCTCGATCACGTGCCGGTCGTCGTCGGCGGCATCATCTCGACCGAGGACGAGCTGGTGCTCAAGAACATGGGCGTCACCGCCGTCTACACGCCGAAGGACTACGAGCTCGACAAGATCATGGTCGGGCTCGCCAAGGTGGTGGAGCGGGCGCTCGACAAGCGCGCGGCCGACCGGGCGGATACGGAGGCCGGCGTGCCGGGCGCGCCGAAGCGGAACGAGAGCGGGGCGCAGGTCTTCTGAAGTCCGCCGCGATGGACCGGGAGTGGTGCCGAACGGATCGTCACCGCTCCCCAGCATCGATGTCCGCGATCCTCGCCGAGCCGGCGTCGGTCGCGGCGCGGGGCGCCTGTCAGTATCGAACGAAGAGATTGAGCGACAGGATGTGATCCAGCTCGATCCCGCTGGCCTGCGTCCGGGCCGTCTGGTTCAGGTAGCCGATCTCGACCGTTGATTTCCCACCGATCGGCAGTTCGAGGCCGATGAAGGCCCGGACGCGGTCGAAGCCGGCACGGGTGCCCCAATCCGTGTCGTTCAGGGCCACGAAGAGTTCTGTCCAGCCGACGGCCGAGACGCCGCCCCAACCCTGCGGCAGCGGCATCGCGAAACGCAGATTCTCGCGCAGCCGAAACCCCACATCCCGCCCGGCCGATTGCCATCGCTGCTCGAAGCGGGTGCGGGATGAGACCTTTACGCCGGAGAACTCTCCGATCTTCCAGTTGATCTCCTGAAAGCTGCGATCCTCGATCCGCACATTTTCACGCATGCCGTGGTCTTCGACATAGGCGTAGCCCTGGTAGAGCACGAGCGCTTCGTTGACCTTCCAGCCCACCGCCGGGCGTAGAATGATCTGGTCGAGCTGCGAGATGCCGTTGCCGATCCGCGGCTGAACTTCCGCGAAGTAGGCCACATCGCCGACGGACCCGAACAGGGTCGTGTTGACCCAGAGCTGACCGTCCTGCACCGGCTCGGCGGAGGCCCGCGCGCCTGTCGCGATCAGATACAGGGCAGCGAGGAGGAGGCGCGTATGTCGGATCACGATCTATCTTCCGCCCGCAGCATCGCCCCTCGTCGGCTTGGGGTGTCAGGGCTGGAGCGTGATTGTCCGTTCTCCGAGCCTACCGTCAAGCTCACCAAGGGCCGCATGCGGCGAGAGCCCCGAACGGGCTTGGGTCGAGACCGTTTGCGGCGCCACGCACCAACTGAAGGGGGCCCGCCTCCCGCAGGAATCGTTGAAACGACGCAGGCCGACGATGACGGAATAGGGCCGGCCCGCCTCCCTTGAGGTTTCCTCCTGCGCCCCCGTCGCGGGGGCGCAGGAAGAAACGCAGCGCCTCAGCGAACGCCGCCGCTGGCGTTGATCACCTCGCCGGTCACCCAGCGGGCATCGTCGGAGGCGAGGAACGCGACGACCCCGGCGATGTCGTCCGGCTGGCCGGATCGGCCGAGCGGTGTCTGTGCGACGAGGCCGGCCTCCATTTCCGAGCCGGCGATGCCGGCGGTGTGGGTGCCCTCGGTCACGACGTAGCCGGGGCTGACGACGTTGACCCTGATCTTGCGCGGGGCGAGCTCGTTGGCGAGGACGCCCGAGATCGCATTCAGAGCCCCCTTGGTTCCGCTATAGACTGCACTCGTCGGCATCAGCACGTCGGTGACGACAGACGAGATGTTGATGATGCTCCCGCCCTCTCCCAGGTGTTTTGATGCTGCCTGGGTCGCGAGCAAGACGCCCAGCACGTTGACGTCGAAGATGCGGCGGTAATGCTCTTCGGTCACTTCTTCGATCGCCGCGAATTCGTAGACGCCGGAATTGTTCACCAGCACGTCGAGCCAGCCGAATTGCTGCACCGCCGCCTCGACCAAGCCCCGCGCCTCCACGGCCTGCGAGACATCGGCCTGGACCGCGATGGCCTTGCCGCCGGCGGCCGTGATGGCTTCGACGACGGCATCCGCGCCGGCCTTGCTCGATGCGTAGTTGACGACGACGGCCGCGCCATCCTTCGCCAATGCCTTCGCGATGGCGGCGCCGATCCCCTTCGACGCGCCGGTGACGACCGCGACCTTGCCCGCAAGCTTTGACATCTGTGCTAACCCTTCGACATGGGCCGGCGCCGGTACGGTCACCTCGGTCCCATAGTTCGGAATTTCGGAACTAACGAAGCGGGGTTCAAGCCCCCATATGGATAAATCATGAGGCCCCTGTTTCACCCCGCGATCGAGGACGTCCAGCCGGAGGCGATCCTCCACGCCCTGTCCGATCCGCGCCGGGCGGCCATCTTCGCCCGGATCACGAAGGCGGGCTGCGTGGAAGCGTGCTCGGCCCTCTCATCGGTGGGCGATCAGGTGATCCCGAAATCGTCGCTGTCGAGCCACTTCAAGGTTTTGCGCGAGGCCGGCCTGATCCGCTGCGAGCGTCACGGCGTCGAGATGCGCAACCACTCGCGCTGCGCCGAAGTGGAGACGCGGTTCCCCGGCCTGCTCTCCGCGATCATGAACGCCTACGCGGCGCGGGCGTCGTAATCGCTCACGGATGATGTGGCCGCGGGATGGGGAGCGCCCGAGCGCGGCCCATCCTGCTTGACCGGCCGCCGCTGTGGGTGCCAGAAACCGCCGCTTCAAGCGGGATGCGAGATTGCCTCGGCCCGGACCTTCTTTCCAGGGACCCGCGCCGATGGCCGCGTTCACCGAACTCGTGTTCTCCGGCGTCCAGCCGACCGGGAACCTGCACCTCGGCAATTATCTCGGCGCCATCAAGCGCTTCGTGGAGATGCAGGCGCGCGACGCGCAGTGCCTTTATTGCGTGGTCGATCTCCACGCGATCACGATGTGGCAGGACCCGGAGGCGCTCAAGGGCCAGATCCGCGAAGTGACGGCAGCCTTCCTCGCCGCCGGCATCGATCCGAAGCGCTCCATCGTCTTCAACCAGTCCCAGGTGCCGCAGCACGCGGAACTTGCCTGGATCTTCAACTGCGTCGCCCGCCTCGGCTGGCTCAACCGCATGACGCAGTTCAAGGACAAGGCCGGCAAGGACCGGGAGAACGCCTCCATTGGTCTCTACGATTACCCCGTGCTGATGGCCGCCGACATCCTCGCTTATCGCGCCACGCATGTGCCTGTGGGAGAGGATCAGAAGCAGCACCTCGAACTGACCCGCGACATCGCGCAGAAGTTCAACAACGACTTCGCGGGGTCAATCCTGGCGCATGGCCACGGCGAACAGTTCTTCCCGATCACCGAACCGCTGATCGGCGGGCCGGCGGCGCGCGTGATGTCCCTACGCGACGGCACCAAGAAGATGTCGAAGTCGGACCCGTCCGAGTATTCGCGCATCGCGCTCACCGACGATGCCGACGCCATCGCCCAGAAGGTGCGCAAGGCCAAGACCGATCCGGAGCCCCTCCCCTCGGAGGTCGCGGGCCTGGCCGGCCGGCCGGAGGCGGACAACCTCGTCGGCATCTTCGCGGCACTACGCGGCATCACCCGCGACGAAGTGCTGGCGGATTTCGGCGGAGCGCAGTTCTCGAGCTTCAAGCCGGCTCTGGTCGATCTTGCCGTCGAAACGCTGGCCCCGATCGGGGCCGAGATGAAGCGGCTCGTCGCCGATCCGGCCTATATCGATTCCGTTCTCGGAGACGGCGCGGGCCGGGCCGAGGCGATCGCGGCGCCGACGCTGGATGCGGTCAAGGACATCGTCGGCTTCGTCCGGCGCGGGCCGGCACTCAGGGCGGTTTAGGATTTCAGCGCCGTCACCGCCGGGGCTCGTCCTTGCGCAGGTGGCGGCCATAGGCCTGCTCCTTCTCCTCGCGCTCCTTGATCAGGTCGGCATAGGCTTGGCGCATCTCGGGGGAAACGCTCACGCTCTTGCCCTTGGCGGGCTTACGCTTGGGCGCCTTCTTGAAAGTGTCTGACGTGTCGGCCATCGGTCTCGCTATCCCCCTTCGCGACCCATCCTATCATAACGCAAGCGCAATGCCGGCTGAAACGGAGCGGCTACCGGCGGGGCGCTCGGACTGCTAAATACCGGCGCACAAGGCCGCAGGATTGATACCCGGCCGCCGACGACGATTTCGAGAAGACCGATGGAAAAGTTCACGACCCTGGAGGGCGTCGCCGCGCCCATGCGGATCATCAACATCGATACCGACCGCATCATCCCCAAGCAGTATCTCAAGACGATCAAGCGCACCGGGCTCGGCCAGGGCCTGTTCTCGGAGATGCGCTACAACGACGACGGCTCGGAGAATCCCGATTTCGTCCTCAACCAGCCGGCCTACCGCCACGCCAAGACCCTCGTGGTCGGCGACAATTTCGGCTGCGGCTCCTCGCGCGAGCACGCACCCTGGGCGCTGGCTGATTTCGGCATCCGCTGCGTCATCTCCACGAGCTTCGCCGACATCTTCTTCAACAACTGCGCCAAGAACGGCATCCTCGCGATCGTTGTCTCATCGGAGGATCTGGAGAAGCTGTTCCAGGATGCGGAACGCGGCGCCAACGCGACGCTGACGATCGATCTGGCGGCGCAGACCATCAAGGGCCCCGACGGCGGCACCCTGCATTTCGACATCGACGAGGGTCGCAAGCACAACCTGCTCAACGGCCTCGACGAGATCGGCCTGACCCTCGACCAGAAGGCTCCGGCGATCGACGCCTACGAGGCGAAGCTCGCTCAGCGCGAGTGGGCCTAAACACCCGCTAAGGCTGCGCCCTGCCCCGCAGGGCGAGCACCCGCGCCGCCTCGATCAAGGCTTCGGTCCATCGATCGAGCGCGGGCCGGCGGCCTCCGCCGGCCCCCGGACGGCGGGTGCGCGGCGGCATCGGAATGTGCACGAAAACCGCCGGGCACCCCGTCGCCAGAACCCGATAATACGAAGCGTTGCACAGGTAGCGTCCGGCATCGCGTGACGCGGCGGCATCGAGTCGGGCGCGCTGCAGGGCGACCCGCACCTGCGCCGCCGCCCCGCTCCGCCGCTGCGCCGGTCCATCCGGCTCGAAGGCGAGGAAGCGCCCCACAGCCCCACTCGCATCGGGAAACAGCCGGCTGACCCGGTTGACCGCCCGCGACTCGACGCAGACGCGGGACCGGCGCGCGGCGACGCCGATCATCAGCACGGCACGCGGCCGCCTCGCCAGAGCCGGGGCGAGTTGCGTGTCGAGGGCGCCGTAGCACGTCTCCAGCACGAGGCAGTCGGGCGCGTGGCCGAGGAGGCGGCGCAGATGCGGCGAGGCCGCCACGCGCCGCGCGAGGCGGGCGCTCGGATTGTCGGGCACGGTCGGGAACGGGCCGAAGCCCGTGATGAGCAGATGGCTCACAACCCGATCAGGGTCGCGATCGCGTCGGCGCCGGCAGCGGGCGAGTGCTCACCGCCCGCAACGGCCCGCTCCGCCTCGGCGGTGGCCTGCCTCACCTCGGCGCTGCCGACGAGGCGCTGGTGCAGCCGCTCGTGGACGAGCGCCCACATCCACTTCACGTCCTGCTCGCGGCGCTTGCCCGCGATCTCGCCTGTTGCGGTGAGCTTAGCGCGGTGATCCTCGATCCGGCTCCAGAGGGAATCGAGCCCCTTGCCGTGCAGGCCCGAGATCGTGACCACCGGCGGCGTCCAGGTGGCGGAAGGCGGCGTCAGAATGTGAAGCGCGGCGCGGTATTCGGAGGCGGCGGCATTCGCCCGCCGCTCGCCGTCGCCATCGTCGGCTTTGTTGACCGCGATCATGTCGGCGAGTTCGAGAATGCCCTTCTTGATGCCCTGAAGTTCGTCGCCGGCGCCCGGCAGCATCAGCACGAGGAAGAAGTCGGTGAGATCGGCCACCGCCGTCTCCGACTGGCCGACGCCGACGGTCTCGACCAGAATCACGTCGAAACCGGCCGCCTCGCACAGCAGCATGGTCTCGCGGGTCTTGGCCGCGACGCCGCCGAGCGTGCCCGAGGAGGGCGAGGGCCGGATGAAGGCGTTGCGGTCGATGGCGAGCCGCGCCATCCGCGTCTTATCGCCGAGGATCGAGCCGCCGGTGCGGGTCGAGGATGGATCGACGGCGAGCACCGCCACCTTGTGGCCCGCCGCGGTCAGGAGCGAGCCGAGCGCATCGATGGTGGTGGATTTGCCGACGCCCGGCACGCCGGTGATGCCGACGCGGATCGCCCGCCCCGTCTGCGGCAGCACCGCGTCGATGAGGTCGCGCACCGCCGCCCGGTGATCGGCCCGGCGCGACTCGGCCAGCGTGATGGCGCGGGCAAGCGCCGCTCGCTCGCCGGCCAGAAGCCGCTCGCGGAGTGTGTCCATGTCGGGAAGGGTCGCGCTCATGGCCCCTTCATGCCGGGGCGCCGCGCGGGCGTCGAGTGCCCAAAACCCCAATCGTGCCCCGCCACGGTCAAGATCGTGCGTGAAGGAGGAGCGCCCAGCGCCGGCTTGCCACCGGAGCGGGATTCCTCGGGGACTCGAAACCGCTCATGCAGCCCTCCGACGCCACCCGCCGCTCTCTCCTGCGCCTCATGGGGTTGGCTGGCGTGGCCGGACTCTCCCCTGCCCTGTCGGGTTGCGTGATGGACGGGCTCGCCACCGGCGCCGTCGGCGAGACGCAGTCGGCGCTCGACGTGAGCCCGGTGCTCCTCATCGCCACCACCCGTCGCCCTGCCGCCGGCAATCCGCCCAAAGCGCCGTTCTTCGGCTCGGAGCGCGGCCGGGGCCTGAGCTTTGCCGAGGCGCGCATGACCGCGCCGGACCGCTCACTGATCGGCAAGGTTTCGGCGGTGGTGGGCGGCGATTGGGGCGTCCGCTCCGTCGGCGACGTCACGACGGGGTCGGGCGCGGCGGCGGCCTTCGCCCAATCCGCCTTCGGCCGCGACGTGCTGATCTACGTCCACGGCTACCGCGAAAGCTTCGAATCGGCCGCGATCAGCGCCGCCCGCCTCTCCGACGGCATCCGCTTCAACGGGGCATCGGCCCTGTTTACATGGCCCTCGGCGGCGGCGACCTTCGATTACGGCTACGACCGCGAGAGCGCGCTGTGGTCCCGCGACGCGTTCGAGGACCTCTTGAAGACCGTGGCGACCACGCCGAGCGGCGGGCGCATCCACATCGTCGCCCACTCGATGGGCACGCTCCTCACACTGGAGACGCTGCGCATGCTGCGGGCCGAGGCCGGCGAGGCGGCGGTCGCCCGGATCGGCGCGGTGGTACTTGCCGCGCCCGACATCGACATCGACCTGTTCACCAACGGCGTCGAGCGCCTGGGCCCGGACGCCAAGCGCATCACCGTCATCTCGGCGACGAACGACCGCGCGCTCGAACTGTCGGGCGCCATTGCCGGCGGCGTCGTCCGTGCGGGCGCCGCCGACCGGGAGCGCCTGGAGGCTCTGGGCGTGCGCGTGGCCGATGCGTCGGATTACGGCGGCGGCCTCTTCAACCACGATCTGTTCCTGTCGAACCGCGAGGTTCAGGCCGTCGTGAAGCGGGCCGTCTCGCGGGGCAGCAGCGGCACCTGAAGCAAATTCGCGAGCGTGGTTCGTCGCTTTGCGGCGATTGCCCTGAACGCGCGGCTTTCGCCCATCGACGAATCCGGCCCCGGCGTCCTACAAGCGCCGCCGAACCCGGCCAGTCCGGTGCGGGTTTCCCGCGCAGTGCCGCCCGTCGGCCCGCGGCTCTTTTCCCTCTTTCGAGGACAGTCCCGATGTTCACGCTCGAGATCGACGGCAAGGCGATCGCGGTCATCAACGGCGACGAGGCGACCGCCCGCGACCTGTTCACCTGCGACGGCTTCAAGGAAGACATCCGCACGATGACGATCGACGGCCAGCCGATCTGGAACGGCACGTCGGACCTGATCGTACGCAAGGCCAATGAGGACGAGATCGAAGAGTTCGAGGACGCGCTCGCCTCCGATGACGGCGAGGGCGATTTCGAGCCCGACGCGCAGCACGAAGCGGAAGGCGACGGCTCGGACGACGAGGACGAGGCCGACATCGTCTTCCTCGTGGACATCGACGACGAGGACGAGGATCAGACGCTCGACGCCTGACGGAACGCGGATCTCCGCATCAAGACAGGCCATGCCGGCGAAGGCCGCCGGCATGGCCATGGGATCGGGAGGCGCGCCTATCCCTCCCGCACCACCTGCATCGACGTCCCGGCCGATTCGTCCTCGCGGATCGGCTCGCAGCGCCCGCCGAGATGGCGTGCCAGGAACTCTTCTGCACGCGCGAAGAAGGCCAGCCGGTTGGCCGGGCGCACGAGGCCGTGGCCCTCGTCCGGAAACAGCAGGTAGGTCACGGGGATGCCGCCGCGCTCCATCGCCGCGACCATCTGGTCCGACTCGGCCTGTTTCACCCGCGGATCGTTGGCGCCCTGTACGATCAGCAGCGGCGCCTTGATCCGGTCGGCGAAATAAACCGGGGAGCGCTCGCGGATCAGCGCCATGCCTTCCTCGGTGTCGGGATCGCCGATGGCGCGGTGGAGCTGCGCCCGCATCGCCTCCCAATAGGGCGGGATCGTCCGCACCAGGGTTTCGAGGTTGGCCGGGCCGACGAGGTCGATGCCGCAGGCGTACGATCCGGGGTTGCGGGTCAGCGCCATCAGCGTGGCATAGCCGCCGTAGCTGCCGCCCATGATCGCGATGCGAGCCGGATCGGCCACACCTTGCGCCACCGCCCAGGCGACGGCGTCGCTGAGGTCGTCGTCCATCCGCCGACCCCATTCGCGGTCGCCCGCATTGAGGAAGGCTTTCCCGAAGCCGGTCGAGGAGCGGAAGTTGACGCTGAGCGCGGCATAGCCGCGATTGGCCAGCCATTGATGGAGGCCGTCGAAGCCGAAGCTGTCGCGCGCCCATGGGCCGCCATGGACGAGCAGCACCAGCGGGCCGGGGGCCTGTGCATCGAGCGGGCGGCTCAGATACGAGACGAGGTCGAGCCCATCGCGGGAGCGGATGATCGCCGGGCTCATCGGGGCGAGCGGCGCACCCTCCAGTTCCGGCCGGGCGCTGCCGAGCGAGCGCAGCGTCTTTGCCTGCCGGTCGTAGACCGCGGCCTCGCCGATGCGGGTGTCGGCGCGGGCCACCACGATCCAGAGCGCATCGTCCTCGGTCCGGCTCGCCGGGTACCAATCGCCGAGCCCCTGTGTTTCGAGGAAGGCGAAGTCGTCGGTCAAGCGCGGGTCGAGCACGTGCCAGGATTTGCGGGCATGGGTGACCGAGTAGGCCACCGGCTCGTGCGTCACGGCATCCTGCAGCACCGCGCCGATATCCGCCTCCTCGTGCGCGGCGAGCACGCGGGTCTCACCGGTGGCGAGATCGATGCGGGTGAGCGCCGCGGTGTTGTGCCCGCGGCTGTCGCGGCAGAACAGGGCGGTGCCGGCGGCGTCGAGATTCTCCGCGCCGGAGACGCGGGCATCCTCGGGCGGGAAGGTGAGCCACGGCTTCCAGTTCGCGCCATCGGGGGCAATCAACTGGCTCGAACCGTCCGGAAGGTTGCGGAAGGCGAAGCGCACGGCGTAGCGCTCGTCGATCAGGAACCCGGCAAAGCCCGGATTCTCGATCACGAGGCTACGCTCGCCGGTGGCGAGATCGATGCTGTGCAGGTCGTGGAAGCGCGGGTCGCGGTCGTTGATCGCGACGAGCACGCGGTCGCGCACGATGCGGCTGAGGCCCACGATCGCCGCGGCGATGCCGGGGATCGGCGTCAGATCGCGCCGCTCGCCCGTGGTGAGATCGACGGCGTAGAGGTGGTGGTTCTCGTCGCCGTCCGCGTCCTGCACGTAGAGCAGGTGGCGCCCGTCATAGGCGAAGGCGTAGGCATCGATGCCGCGGCGCCGATCGGTGGTGACGGGCACGGCGGCGTCGAGGTCGTCGATCGGCGCCGACCAGATGTTGAGCACGCCCTCGTGGGGCGCCACCCAACCGAGGCGGCGCCCGTCGGGGCTGATCTGATGACCGTAGCGCGTCGGGTTGCCGAAGAGATGCGCGCGCGGGATCAGATCGACCATGATGTTTCCTCGTTTCGGGTGCCCGCCGTCCGAAGGCGGGCTGACCGTGCGAGGAAACTATCGCGGGATCAGCCGAGCACCACCACCTTCGCGCCGACTTCGACGCGGTTGAACAGGTCGATGGCGTCCTGATTGATCATGCGGATGCAGCCCGAGGACACGCTCTTGCCGATGGAGTGCGGCTCCAGCGTGCCGTGGATGCGGAACAGCGTGTCCTTGTTGTTCTGCCAGAGGTACATGGCCCGGGCGCCGAGCGGGTTGCGGCTGCCGCCGGGCACGCCGAGGCCGCTCTGGAGCTTGTCGACCTCGCGGGCGAGGTCCGGCCGGCGGGCGATCATCTCCTTGGGCGGATACCAATCCGGCCAAGCCTGCTTCGAATTGACGGTGGCGCTGCCCGACCACGAGAAGCCCTGCTTGCCCACGCCGACGCCGTAGCGCCGGGCCCGGCCGTTCGGCAGGACGAGGTAGAGGAAGTGCGCCTTGGGATCGACGACGATGGTGCCCGGCGCCTCGTTCGTGCGAAAATCAACCTCTTGGCGGAGGAAGACCGGGTCGAACTTCTTGTAAGGGATCGCCTGGACCGGGAACGGCTCGTTGGCGATCGCCGCGTAGGCCCGCGTGTAGTCGATCGGGCCGTTATCGGGCTCCTGCGGCGGCACCGGATAACCGGCCTGCTGCTGGCGCGGCGTCTGGTTCGGCGCCTCGGCGGCGGGCGGCTCGCCATAGCGCTCGGCCCGGCGACGGGCATAGGCCTCGGCGTCGAGATCCGTCTGCGAATCCGGCACCGGCCGTCCGTTGCTGACCCGACCGTTATAGGGAACGTACTGCCCGCCCCGGCGGCGGTAGAGCTGGCCGGCGCTGTCCTGATAAAGACGGTCGTCGTCGAACCCTTCGAAACTCTGGGCGAGGACGCGCGCCGGCAGGCTCGCGAGCCCGAGGCTCGTCATGGCTCCGAGAAGAAGCTTACGGCGGTTCTGAACTGACATGGATCGCTCGATCGAAGTGGCCGGGCCGGGAAACGTCTCCGGAATACGGGGAAACGGTCACGATCATCCGGGCCGGCTGAACTGCCCCGCTTGCTCCCTAGCAAGGAAGCGGCCGGGCGTCAGGGCCGATCGCAACCGTCACGCCTCCTGCACCGGCAAGTGTGCGAACATTGTGTCCGAAAGGTTACACGCGCGGCCGCCATGCGCCGAATGAAGGGCTTTAACGATTTCGTAAAAAAGGTGCGGATTCCGGGGCGAATTGTGGCGGACGGCGATTGCATTGGCCGGGCGGGTCTCTAGATCAAGCGTAGCCGTTCGGCCCGATCCACGGACCCCTTCCCTTGCGCGCCTCCCTCCTCCGCTCTTCGCTCGGACTGCTTTGCCTTGGCCTGATGCTGCCCGGCGAGGCCCTCGCCGCCCGCAAGGCGGCCCCCCCGCGCCCGGCGCGAACGGCGGTCGCGCAGGCGGCACCGCAGCCGCTCGGGCCGCAGACCGCCTGGACCGCAGCCGAATCCCCCAACTGCAACCGCGTACGGCGCAAGCTCTGGCAGGCCGACGAGGGCTGGATCGTGAAGACGGTCACCGTCTGCCACTGAGCCGGTCGCCCACGAATCACAGGAGATCCGGGCCTGCGGCCGGGACGCTCTCGAAGCCGGCGGCCTAACCCGCTACAAAACGCTTGAGGCGGCGACGGTCGCGGCCCCGGTAGCGGTGAGTGGCGTCTCCAGTGATCCGCGTACTCCATACGGGCGACTGGCATATCGGCCAGACGCTGCGCGGCTTCTCGCGCGAACGCGAGCACGACGCGGTGTTCGGCTGTCTCGAGACCATCGTCGTGGAGCGCGAGGTCGATGCCCTCGTCGTGGCCGGCGACGTTTTCGACAGCCAGAACCCGTCCGGCGAGTCGCAGGCCCGCTTCTACACCTTGATGGCGCGGCTCCACGCGGCGCGGCCGGCCATGACCATCGTCATCACCGCCGGCAACCACGATGCCGCCGGGCGGCTGGAAGCACCGCGCCCGCTGCTCGAAGCCATTGGCGTCCACGTCGTCGGCAATGTCCGACGCCGCGATGGCGCGATCGACCTCGACCGGCACCTCGTTCCGGTTCGCTCGGCCAACGGGGAGGTGGCCGCGCAGGTGCTCGCCGTCTCCTATCCCACCGCCGCCTGCCTGCCGCCGCTCTCGTCGCTCGGCCAGCAGCCCCGCATCGGCGAGACCTCGCCGATCGTACGGGCGGTGCGCGACCTCTACGGCCAGCTCTTCGAGGCGGCCCGTCCGCGGCTCGCCGGCCTTCCGCTCCTCGTCACCGGACATCTCCATGTGGCGGGCGGGCTCGAATCGGAGGGGGCGGAACGGCGCATCCTCGTCGGCGGCGAGCATGCCGTGCCGTCCGACGTGTTTCCCGAGGAAGCGCGCTACGTGGCGCTCGGTCATCTTCACCGGGCGCAGGTGCTGGGCCGGGGACAGGTGCGCTATTGCGGCTCGCTGATCCCGCTCTCGGCCGCCGAGCAGCCCTACCGCCACGGGGTCACCCTGGTGACGCTTGGCGCGGGCGCGGCGGAGATCGAGCATATCGAGATTCCCCGCCCCGTACCGTTCCTGCGCCTGCCGGCCTCGGGCGACATGCCGCTGGCCGATCTCGGTGATCATCTCGCCGCGCTGGCGCTCGACCCCGATCTGCCGATGGAGGCGCGGCCCTACATCCAGGTGCGACTCGCCCGCGAGGGATTGCTGCCCGGCTACCGCGCTGAGGTAGACCGCATTGCCGAGAGCTTTCCGGTGCGCGTGGTCGATGTGCGGGTGACGGTGCCGCCGCGGACCGCGATCGCGATCGAGGAATCCGAAGCACCGCCGCCGCGCCTGTCCGAGCGCGACCCGGAGGAGCTGTTCCGCCTCGCCTTCCGCGCCAAGTGGGACGAGGACCCCGAGCCCGCCCATCTCGACGTGTTCCACCGCGCACGAGCGGAAGCCTGAGGCTTTAACGCATGCGCATCCTCGCGATCCGCGGCGAGAACCTCGCGAGCCTCGCCGCGCCCTTCGCGGTCGATCTCGCGGCCGAGCCGCTCGGCGCCACCGGCCTGTTCGCCATCACCGGCGAGACCGGCGCCGGCAAGTCCACCATCCTCGACGCGCTCTGCCTCGCGCTCTACGGCCGCTATCCCCGCGTCGCCGTGAGCCGCCGCGAGGACGTGCCCGATCCCGGTGGCGAGGCGCTGAGCGCCAGCGACGGGCGGGCGATCCTGCGCCGGGGCGCGGGCTCAGGGTATGCCGAGGTCGATTTCATCGGCCAGGATGGCGTTGCCTACCGCGTCGGCTGGGAGGCTTTTCGCGCCCGCAACCGGGCGACCGGAAAGCTGCAGGCGGAGCGGCGGCGCCTGCATCGGCTCGACGATGGCAGCGCCGTCGCCGCGGGCAAGACGCAGGTGCTCGACCGGGTGGTCGCACTGACCGACCTGACCTTCGACCAGTTCCGCCGCACGGTGCTGCTGGCGCAGGGCGAGTTCGATGCCTTCCTCCTCGCAGCGGAAGGCGAACGGGCCGAGCTTCTGGAGAAGATCACCGGCACGGCGATCTATTCCGAGATCTCGAAGCGGGTGCATCTCGGCTACGAGGAGCACCGCCGCGCGGTCGAGGCGCTGGAGCTCCGCCGCGGCGAGATCGGTCTGCTCGATACGGAGGGGCTGTCGAGCCGCAATACCGAGCGCGAGGCTCTGCGCGCCGGGCTGGAGACGTGGCGCGGCGAGCAGGCGGCGGTCGGCCGCATCCTCGAGACGGCCCGCCGGATCGAGGCCGCGCGCGCGGCGCTCGCAGAGGCCGAACGGCGCGCCGTGTCGGCGGGTGAAAGCCTGGACGCGGCCGGACCGGACCGGGCCCGGCTCGCCGAACTCGACGCGGTCGAGCCGCTGCGCGGACGGGCGGAGGCCTTGGCCGAGACCGCCCGCGAGCGCGGTGAGGCGCAGGCGCGGGTCGCGGCGACCGCTGCCCGTGTCCGAGACGCCCGCGCCGCCGCCGCGACGGCCGAGGCGAAGCGGGCTGTGGCGAATGCCGGGGACGAGGCGGCGGAAGCCGTCTTCAAGAGCTTCGGGCCACTTTGGGACCGAGCCGCCGCGCTCGATGCGACCATTGCCATCGCCGAGCAGGAAGCCGCGGCTGCCGCGCAGGCGGCCCTCCGATCGAACGAAGCGGCGGCAGCGGCGGATGCCGCACTCGCCGCGATCGAGCGTCGCCTCGACGAGGCGCGGGCGGCACGCGACGCCGCGGCCCACCAGCTCGAGGCCGACCGCAGCCATGCGCCGCTCGCCGAACGCGGCGACGATTTCGCCCGGCGCATCCGTGAGCGGGCGCGGTTGCGCGAGCAAGCGGAGGCGGCCGGGAAGGAAGGGGCGGCGCGGCGCGCCGAGATTGCCGGCTGCGACGGCGAGGCGGAAGCCGGCACGGCCCGCCTCGCCGCGTTCCGCGCCCGCCGAGAGACGTTGGCCGGCGCTCGCGCGGAACGCGAGGCCGCACTCGCAGCGCTCGCCGAGCCCACCGCGCAGGCGCGCAGCGCCGCTCTCGAAGGGCTGCTCGATGCCCTGCGCGAGGCCTATGCCCTTGCCGGACGCCACGGCACGGCGCTCGCCGACCGGGCCGCCGCCGCGGAGGCCGAGGTGGAAGCGGGCCTGGTCGCGACCGAGGCCGCCGCGCGCTACGGGGTGGAAGACCAAGCGTTGCAAGAGGCCGGGATCCGCCGCGCCGAGATCGCGCCCCTGGCCGAACTGGCCGAGGAAAGCGTCTCGCGCGAGGCCGCCCGCCTGCGCAGCCTGCTCGTCGCAGGCGGGCCCTGCCCTGTCTGCGGCAGCTCCGACCATCCCCACGCCCACGAATCCGACGGCGCGCTCGGCCGCCTCGCCGAGGAGATGCGGACCCGTCGCGCCGAACTCGATGTGCTGATCGGCGAGCATCAAGCCGCCCGCGACCGCGCCCGCGGTGATTTCGCGGCGGCGGAGGGCCGGCGCGACGACGCCCAGGAGCGCGCCGCCGCCGCGGCCGAGGCGGCAGCGGCCACCGCCGCCCGCTATCGCGTCACGCTGCCCGGTCTCCTGGCCTCGCTCGAAGCGGCGGGCCTCGCGGCCGTGCTGCCGCCGGGGCCCGATGCGCCAGCGCTGGCCGCCGCCGGGACGACCGCCCGGGCCGAACGCGACGCCACCCTGCACGTGCTTGCCACGGCGCGGACGCTGCGCGGCGAGATCGACGGGCTGATCCGCGAACGCGACGCAGCGGAGGCGCGGGCCGAAGCGGAGGCCCGCGCGCTCGATGCCCTCACCCGGCGCCGGACCGAGGCGGGGCTCGCGGCCGAGCGCGCGGAGAGCACGCGGGCCGCCCTCATCCAGCGCGTGGCGGAGCTGGCAGATGAGATCGCGCCCGCCCTGAGCGCCGCCGATCTGAGTCTGGCCGATCTCGATCGGGACTCGGAGAGGTGCGCCGACCGCGTCGCGACGCTTGGGCAGGCTTACACAGCGTTGCGGACTCGGCTTGCCGGCCTGGAAGCGCAGCTCGGCGCCCTGGCGCCAGAACGGGCTGCCGCGGCATCCTCACGGGAGGCCGAGACGCGGGCCGCCGTGAAGGCCCGCGCCGAGGCCGAGGACCGGCAGACCCGTCTGAAGCAGGCCCGTGCGGAACGCGCCGGCCTCCTCGGCGGCGAACCGACCGGCACCCACCGCACCCGGCTCAACAACGAGCGCCGCGCCGCCCGCGAAGCCCTCCAGGCCGCGCAGACTGCCTGCGCCGAAACCGCACGCGCCTTGACCGGTGCCGTCACCGACGAGGCCGGTGCCATCGCGGCCTTGGAGCGTGCCGCCGCACGCCACAACGCGGCCGAGGATGCCTTCGCGCAGGCCTGCGGTGAGCGCGGGCGCGAGGCGGTGGCCGCGCTGCTTGCCGTGCCGACCGAGACCCGCGACGCGCTGCGGGCAGGCCTCGACCGGCTGGAGCGCGAGGCCGCCGAGACGCGAACCGCCCTCGCCACCCGCCGGGCGGATGTCGAGGCCCTGGACGCCGAGGCCGGGATCGACGTCGCCGCCGCCGAGGCGGAGACGGCCCGGCTCGCCGACGCCATGGCGCAGGCCCAGCAACGCCTCGGCGCCCTCGATGCGGAGTTGCGCCGGGATGAAGCCGCCCGCGCCAAGGCCGCCGACCTCGCAGAGGAGATCGAGGCGGCCACGGCCGAGCTGACGACGTGGCACCGGGTCGAGGAGGCCATCGGCTCGGCGGGCGGTGACCGCTTCCGCCGCTTCGCGCAAGGGGTGACCCTCGATCACCTCGTGCATCTCGCCAACGAACAGCTCCGTGCCCTGAGCCCCCGCTACCGTCTCGCCCGCAGCGTCGGCGCCGACCTCGCCCTGCATGTGGTGGACCGCGACATGGGCGACGAGCGCCGGGCGACCCGTAGCCTGTCGGGCGGTGAACGCTTCCTCGTCTCACTGGCGCTGGCGCTGGCGCTGTCCGGCCTGGAAGGGCGGCAATCCTTCGTCGACACCCTGTTCATCGACGAGGGCTTCGGCTCGCTCGACGCCGAGACCCTCGACTTGGCCGTCGATGCCCTCGAAACGCTTCAGGGCCGCGGCCGTAAGGTCGGCGTCATCACGCACGTCGCTGGAATGATGGAACGCATCGCCGTGCAGATCCGGGTGGAGAAGCGCGGCAGCGGCCGCAGCGTGGTCCGGGTCGTGGATCGCGGCGCTGCCATCGTTTGAGGCAGCGTCGCCGCTGCATCGTTCATAGGCAGTCGTGCCCGCATCGACAGCACGCGGCGGTCGCATCCGGGCGTGACCGTCGGTTTCAAGCGGGGAGAGAGTTGGCACGCCGGCTGCATTGCCGGCCTCGCAGCCCTCGGGCGGCGAGCGGGGCAACGGCGCCTCGCGCTCGGACGGCGCATGTCCGGACACACTCTTCCGCATGAGAGACCGCGCCCGGTTTAGGCCAGCGGCGCGTCTTCGAGCCCAACGAGCACGCCGATGGCATCCTTCAAGACCGTGATGAAGTCGGGCCACCCCCCGACCCTGTTCGCTGCCTTCCTCTATTTCGATTTCTGCTTCGCGATCTGGGTGCTCAACGGCGCCATGGGCCCGTTCATCACCGAGACCTACGGCCTCACCCCGGCCCAGACCGGCTTCATGATCTCGCTTCCGATCCTGGCCGGCGCGATCATGCGCTTTCCGCTCGGGATCCTGGCCCAGTATATCGGCCGCAAGAACGCGGCACTGACGGAGATGGGCGTCATCGTTCTGGCGATGGCCTACGGCTTCTTCTTCGTCTCCTCCTACAACGACGTGCTCGCCATGGGCGTGCTGCTCGGCATCGCCGGCGCCTCGTTCGGCGTGGCGCTCTCGCTCGGCTCGGGCTGGTTCCCGCCGGAGCACAAGGGGCTCGCCATGGGCATCGCGGGCGCCGGCAATTCCGGCACCGTGCTCGCCGTGCTGTTCGCGCCGCCGCTGGCCCAGGCCTATGGCTGGCAGGCGGTCTACGGCTTTGCCGGCCTCGTGATGATCCTCCCGATCCTCGTGATGATCTTTCTCGCCAAGGAGCCGCCGGACTGCCACGGCCAGACCTTCAAGGAGCACGTCTCCTGCCTGTTCACCAAGGACGGCTGGTCGTTCTCGCTGATCTACATCATCACCTTCGGCGGCTTCATCGGCCTGTCGAACTTCCTGCCAACCTTCTTCTACGAGCAGTTCGCGGTCACGAAGGTCGAGGCCGGGCGCCTGACGATGCTGGCAGCCCTGATGGGTTCCGGCATCCGCATCCTCGGCGGCTACTTCGCCGACCGGATGGGCGGCATCCTCGTCCTCTCCCTGGTGCTTCTGGCCGCGATCGGCTCGTTCCTGGCGCTGACCGCCACGCCCTCGCTCGCCGTGACAACGCTGCTGTTCATGCTCTGCTTTGCCGCGCTCGGCGCGGGTAACGGCGCGCTGTTCCAGCTCGTGCCCCTGCGCTGGCCGACCAACACTGCGGTGGCCGGCTCAATGATCGGCGAGGTCGGGGCGCTCGGCGGCGCGATCCTGCCCAACGTCATGGGCTTCTCGAAGCAATATACCGGCGGGTTCGCCACCGGCTTCGTGGCCTACGCCCTGTTCACCGGCCTCGTGCTCGGTTGCCTGTTCCTGTGGCAGCGCAAGTGGGTCGGCGCCTGGGTCGGGCCCCGCGGCAAGGTGCTCGACCAACCGGCCGAGGCGCAGGTTCAGGCCGGGGGCCGCATGGAACCGGCAAACGCTTAAGACGCATCGCTGCGTCTGAGATGGATCGGTTGGACGGGGGCCCTTGTGGCCCCCGTTTTCCGTTCTTGGGGACGGAACGGGCTTACAGCCCGTCACGCGTCACGGTCGCGAAGGTGAGGAGGTTGACGCTCGCCGCACCGCCGCGCAGCAGCACCCGTGCGGCGGCGTTGCCCGTGGCACCGGTGGTGGCGACGTCGTCGATCAGCAGAAGGCGCCGGCCGGCGATCCGCGATCGCGCGTCGTCCGGCACGCGAAAGGCACCCTGAAGGTTCATCGCGCGCTGATGGCGGGTCAGGCCGACCTGGGGCCGTGTCGCCTTCACACGGGCGAGCGCCCGCAGGTCGCACGGCGTTCCCGAAACCCTCGCGATCTCTCGAGACAGCAGGGCCGATTGGTTGAAGCGCCGGCGCCAGAGGCGCAGGCCGTGCAGAGGCACGGGCAGGATCAACTCGGCCTCGTCCAGCAGCTCACGCCCGGCCGAGGCCATCATGCGGGCCATGGTCCGAGCCAGATCGAGGCGGTCATTGTATTTGAGACGGTGAACGAGGTCGCGCGCGGTGCCCTCATAGACCGCAACCGCCCGGGCCCGACCGAAAGCCGGCGGTTCGGCGATCGCGCCGGGCGACAACAGGCGGCCGACGCCGAGATCCAGGGCAAAGGGAGTGCCGAGCCGCTCGCAATACGGCCGCTCGATCAGCCGCAGACCACTCCAGCAGGCGGCGCAGAGAGCATGCGGCTGACCCGTCGCCGCTCCGCAGGATACGCAGGTCGGCGGATAAATCAGGCCGATGAGGGTCGAAGCGATGCGCCGGATCCCACCACTCAGAGCGGGAAGGCCGGGCGCTGCCATCAAGAGCCGATCGTTGTCACACGACGCCGTTAGCGCGCGCTATTTCCCTGACCGCCCTGCTGTGCGGCCTTATCCTTCTTGTTCGCTTGATGCCGGCCGATGGCACATCCGGCCGCGGCACCCATGACGCCGTGCCCGGCCATGTGCCCGGCCACGCCACCCACCGCAGCACCCTTCAAGCAACCCTTGGCCTCCGCGGTGCTGGCCAGTGCCACTGCGGCAAGGATCAGAGCGGCGCGGATCAAAATCCGGGTCATCTTCAATCTCCTCGATCGACGAGCAAAACGGAGAGACCCGGTTTCCGTTCCAAGACCATCCCAACCAGACGATAGTGTAGAGGCATGATTCGCGAAATCGTGAAACCACGCCGTACACTGCCGGACGGATGCCTGCGGACATGAGGTCGGGGCTGAACTTACGCCCTGGCCGTCATGCCCTCGGAGCCCCATCTCCCCGATCGATGAACGAGTCCGCCCCCCTGTTTGATCCCGCCCTTGTTCGCCGACGCATCGCGCGTGCGTGGAGATCGGGTTATGCCGGTTTCCTGCTCGAGCGGGTCGCCGAGGATCTGGAGGATCGTCTGGCGGCGGTCACCCGCTCCTTTCCCCTCGGGCTCGATCTCGGCACCCCGCTTCCCCTCGTATCCGAGCGCCTGCTGCAGACCGGCCGGGTCGAACGGATGATCCGCCTCGCTCCGGTCTCCGAGCCGGGCGGGTCGGTGGTCGGCGACCCTGAAGTGCTGCCGTTCGGTGGACATGCCGGGTTCGACCTCGCGGTGTCGGCCCTGGCGCTTCAGCACGTCAACGACCTGCCGGGCGTCCTGCTGCAGGTGCGCCGGGCGCTCAAGCCCGACGGCCTGTTCCTCGCCGGCCTCCTCGGAGGGGCGACGCTGACGGAGCTGCGCCAGGCCTTCCTCCAGGCCGAGAGCGAGACCGAAGGCGGCGCGAGCCCGCGCGTGGCGCCCTTTGCCGAACTGCGCGACCTCGGCGGCCTGCTTCAGAGGGCGGGCTTCGCCCTGCCGGTCGTGGACGCCGACACCATCACCGTGCGCTACGGCGACCCGTTCTCGCTGATGCGCGATCTGCGGGCGATGGGTCTGACCAATGCCCTGCACGACCGGCGCCGTGCGCCGCTGCGTCGGGCGACGCTGATGCGGGCCGCCGCGATCTATGCCGAGCGCTTCTCCGATCCGGACGGGCGGCTGCGGGCGACCTTCGAGATCCTTTGGCTGTCCGGCTGGGCACCGCATGAGAGCCAGCAAAAGCCGCTTCGGCCCGGCAGCGCCAAGGCGCGGCTCGCGGATGCGCTCGGCGCCGCCGAGCACCGGTTTCCGATTCGGGAGGAGCCGGCATGAAGGAACCCGGCCCCGCGCACCCGATCACCATCACACCCCACCCGACCCCCGTGCGGGTGCGTCTCGGCGGGCGCATCGTCGCCGAGACGCGGCGGGCGCTGAAACTCTGCGAGGCGGGCTACGACCCCGTTCTCTACCTCCCGCGCGAGGATGTCGCCGCGGACGCGCTCGCCCCCAGCCCGAAGCGGAGCTTCTGCCCCTACAAGGGCGAGGCCTTCTATTTCGACCTGACCGTCGGCGGCGCGACGCGGGAAGCGGCGGCGTGGTCCTACGAGAACCCGTTTCCGGCGGTGGCCCGCATCCGCGGCCACGTCGCATTCTATCCCGACCGGGTCGATGCCATCGAGGCGTGAGTCTCGCCTCACCCTTCCACCTGCGACCAGAACCCGGACTTGCGCCCGTGCGCCTTGCGAAGCTGCGCCACGTATTCGGCGTGGCTCGGCGTCAGGTCGCCCGGCGCCAGCTCCCGTGCGAGTTCGCCGAGCCGCGTCAGGTAGCGAGCGCCGTGGCCATAGGCGGGCGAGCGGCCGCGTTCGAGGATGTCATCGATGAGCGCGCGGTAGAGCACGCTTGCCGCAAGCGGATGGTCCGGCTCCAGCGCCTCGGCCGCCGGGGCGAGAAGCTCCCAGATGCGGCCCGACCACGCCTCGCGCCGGTCGAGCACGAGGCGGGCGGCGCGGTCGACATTCGGCCAGCGGATCAGGAAGTAGAGGCCGCCATGCGGGTCCTTCCGGCTTGTGGCCTGGGCAAAGGCGCGCTCCAGCGCCTCCTCGTCCTCGAAATCCGGCAGGCGGGCGAGGTAATCGCGCAGGGCCTGCGGATCGAGGCTCTTCTCGAACCGCGACCAGCGGAGCGCCTGCGCCTCGTCCTTATGGCCGAGCGCGTCGAGGATGCGGATTTCGACCGCCTCGCGCTCACGTTCCGGACCTTCGGGATCGAATCCGCCGACGATCAGATCCTCGCGCGTCACCACGGCCATGCCGCGCTTCTGCTGGCGGCGGATCCAATCGAGCGCTTCCTTGGCGCGGCCCGCCGCCAGCAGCCGCTCGGCCACCGCCGCGAGGTCGGGCCGCTCGGGCGACATCTCCAATTCGAGGGCGATGAACGCGTCGGCATCGCCGCGGGCGTCGGCGATGACCTGACGCAGGCGGGTGAGACTCAGGCGCTGATAGCGCCGCTCCCATTCCTGCCCGGCCCTCTCGGATGCGGCCGGGCCGGTCTTCTTCCCGGCCGAGGCCGGAAGCTTGGCGAGGGCTTCCACGAGATGTGCGTCGAGCGGTTCGAGCGCCGCCTTCGGCAGTTTCGGCAGGAGATCGACCAACAGCGCGCCGACGAGGCCGAAGCCGTCGTCGTCGAGACCGTCGAGGGCGCGGGTCGCGAAGCTCAGCGCGGCATCCGCCGAAAGCCCCGCCGCGAGGCCCGCGGCGGCTTCCGCGGCCGCCTCGTAGAGGCCGTGCACCTGCCCGCTGGAATCATCGACGCGCTCCAGCGTGGCGCTCGCGCCGCGGAGGAAGCGGAGCAGCCGGTCGAGGGCCATGTCGGCATCGAGCGGCTTCAGGTCGGCGATGATGGTCGCGAGCGTGGCATCGAGGTCGGCGACGAAGGCGCGGCGCTTCTGCCAGTCGATATAGCCACGGGCCTTTTCCAGCGCCGAGAGGCGGCGGTCGATCAGGGCCGCCACCCGGTCCGGCCCCTGGAGCGCGGCGATCGCGGCACTCACCCGCTTCTTGAAGGGCGCACTCTGGCCGACCTCCTGGAGGATCAGGGCGATCAGCCGCTCCTGGCTGAGCGCTGCGAGGTTCTCCGCCGTCGGCGTGGTGCTCCGGGATTTTCGCGGCGTCGCGGCGGCCAGCGTCGGCGCCTCCGCCGCCTTCTCGACCGCCGCTTTTGCCCGTCGCGCCATCGCTCCCGTCCCTCTCAGGCCTCGGGCCCGGTCAGGGTCCGAGCAGATCGATCAGGAAGGGGATCAGCGGCAGATCGGCCGGCGGCATCGGCAGATCGCGCAAGCCGCCGGGCCGCACCCAGCGGAGCGCCTGCGCCTCGCGCGACTGCGGAAGCCCCTCCCAGCGCCGACAGATGTAGAGCGGCATTAGCAGGTGGAAATCCGGGTAGGCGTGGCTCGCGAAGGTCAGCGGCGCGAGGCAGGGCTCCTTCACCGTGATACCGAGTTCCTCGGCGAGCTCGCGGATCAGCGTCTCCTCCGGCCGCTCGCCGGACTCGACCTTGCCGCCGGGAAACTCCCAGAGGCCAGCCAGCGCCTTGCCCTCGGGGCGCTGGGCCATGAGCACGCGCCCGTCGGCATCGACCAGGGCCGCCGCGACGACGAGCAGGAGCTTGAGCGGCGTGCTCATCGGCTGATCGCGAACACGGCATCGACCTCGGCCGAGGTTTCGATCGATCCCGCCACGACCGGCACGGCGGTGCGGCCGCGGGGGGCCGCCGCCTTCATCGCCATGCCGTAGGGCATGGGCCGAGGTGATTCGGCCCGCGGCGGCGACTCGATCGAGACGACGGTGCCGAGTTTCACGCCGGTCGCCTCGGCGATGCGCTCGGCCTGGGCGCGCGCATCCTTGACCGCGGCGACCTGCACGGCGGCCTCTGCCGCGGCCGGGTCACGCAGGCCGAAGCTGATCCCCTGGATCCGGTTGGCACCGGATTCGAGGGTGCGCCGCATCAATTCCCCAAGCTTGCCCATCTCGGCCAGGCGCACCCGCACGCGGTTGCCCGCCGTGTATCCGTCATCCCGCTCGCCCATCGTTCCGTCGGGCTGGCGGACGGTCTTGGTCCGCGGCTGGAGGGTGATCGAGGAGGTGCCGATATCGGCCTCCGCCACGCCCATCTCCCTTGCGCTCGCAACGATGCCCTTCGCCGCCTGGCTCGCGGCATCGAGGGCGGCGGCCGGCGTGGCGCCGCCGGTCTCGACGCCGATCTCGACGGAGGCGAAGTCCGGCGCGACCTCCTGGGAGGCCCGGCCGATCACCCGGATGCGGCCGGTTTCGTCATCGGCCATGGCGGGCGCCGCCACGGTGAGGAGCAGGACGGGAACGGCCAGCGCGGAAAAGAACCTCACGAGCGATAGTCCCCGTTGATGGCGACGTAGGCCTTGGTGAGGTCGCAGGTCCAGACGCGCGCCCGTCCCTGGCCGAGGCCGAGATCGACCCGCACGGTGATCTCGGGCCGCCGCATCACGGCGCTGGCCGCCTCCTCGCTGTAATCGGGGTCGCGGGCGCCCTGCACCGCGACGCGCACGTCGCCGAACCAGATCGCGAGGCGGTCGCGGTCGGCGGGCTCGCCGGCCTTGCCGACCGCCATCACCACGCGGCCCCAATTGGCGTCCTCGCCGGCGACCGCGGTCTTCACCAGCGGCGAGTTGGCGATCGACATGGCGATGCGGTGGGCGGACGGATCGCTCTCGGCGCCCTCGACCTCGACGGTCACGAGCTTGTTGGCGCCCTCCCCGTCCCGCGCAACGAGCTGCGCGAGTTCGATCAGCAGATCGTCCAGAGCGGCCCGGAAGCCGGCGAGCCGTGGATCGTCCGCCTGCGTCACCGCCACGTTGCCGGCGGCACCGGTGGCGAAGAGCAGCAGCGTGTCGGAAGTGGAGGTGTCGCCGTCCACCGTCACGCAGTTGAACGAGGTCTTCGTGCCCGCGCTCAGCAGGTCTTGGAGCACGTCCTGCGGCAGCGCCGCGTCGGTGAAGGCGAAGGAGAGCATCGTCGCCATGTCGGGGGCGATCATGCCCGCGCCCTTGGCGATGCCGTTGATCGTCACCGGCACCCCGTCGATCTCGACCCGGCGGGTGGCGAGCTTCGGAAAGGTATCGGTCGTCATGATCGCCTGCGCCGCCTGCGCCCAGGCTTCGGCCCCGCCCTCGGCGCGCCCGGCGCACTCGGCCAGCACGCCGTCGAACTTGCGCGCGTCGAGCGGCTCGCCGATCACGCCGGTGGAGGCGATCATCACCGCCTCCGGGGCGCAAGCGGCAACCCGGCCGGCGATCTCGGCAGTCAGCGCCACGGCCTCACGACCTTTGAGCCCGGTGAAGGCGTTGGCATTGCCTGAATTCACCACGACCGCCCGCGCGCCCTTGCCTGCTTTCAGCGCGTCGCGGCACCAATCCACCGGTGCCGAGGGGCAGCGCGAGCGGGTGAAGACGCCCGCCACTTGCGTGCCCTCGGCCAGGGCGACGTAGAGCACGTCCGTGCGGTTCTTGTAGCGGATGCCGGCCTGGGCCGTGGCGATGCGCACGCCCGCGATCTCCGGCAGCGACGGCGAGGTGGCGGGTGCCAGGGGGGAGATCTCGGTGGAAGACATCGGTGGTCGGCTCCGTCTCGTGCCCGCTCTCGCCCATTCGGCCGCGTCGGGAGGGGCGGCCTCGCATGCTCAGGCGACACGGGCATGAAAGTCGTGGGTCGCGGGTCGCTGTCTTGCGCCCGCCGGGCCTCACGTCAACACGCGGGATGGGGCCCATGGCCGTGAGAAGGCGCCTCCCCTGCGCTGCCGCTCCTGTGAGACCCCGGACCGGATTGGTCGGGATAGCCCGTCCTTCGGCGATGCAACTCTGCGGCGCAGAAGACAAAGGCCTCCCGAGTCCCGTCGCGAAATCTTCGACAGAAAGTGTGTCTCGAAAAATGCACCATCGGCACCGTCGGGCGTTGCCGCTTGAATGCCTTGTGTAACCTGCTTAACCTAGAATGATGCAGCGCACCCAAGATCGTGAGGAAGTGACCATCGACCTCGATCCCGTTCGCTCGGACTTACAGGTCGGCGCCGTCGCGGCGCCGCGCAGTTGCTACGGTGTCCAGGTGCTGGTCGCCGGGCGCCGCAAACAATGGCGCGATGAGATCAACGGGCAGATCCGCCGCGCCGGCTACAGCGCCATCTCCGTCGATTCGGCTGTCGATGCCCTCACCGTGCTGGTGCTCGGCCTGCCCGTCGATGTTCTCGTGACCGATGCCGAACTGCACGGCGCCCTCGGCCTCAGCGAACTCGCCGCGGAGGCGCGCGCGTTGAGACCGAATCTCGGCATCGTCGTCGCCTGCGATTCGGCGGTCAACGACTGTGCCGACCTCGTACCGGCGGACGCGCTGCTGATATCCTCCCTGGGCGAGGAGGAAGCCGTCGCCTCCTCGGTTCGTGAGGCGATGGCGGCCCGCGCCGGCTGATAACGCCTCCCGATCGCCGCGCCCGCGACGATCCGGCCCGTACCCGACGGCCGGCCGGGTATGGCAGCCTCCGGGCCGGAGGACACAACGCCATGACGATACGCCGCCGCGACTGCCTTGCGATGCTCGCCGTTCTCGCCGCGAGCCGCGCCCATGCGGCGGAAGCCGGGCCGGCGGGTGCCTTCGCCTTCGACAAGCCGGAGGGGGGCGGCCTTCCGCTTTCGGCCTATGCCGGCAAGCCCATCCTCGTGGTCAACACTGCCACGGCCTGCGGCTACGCTCCGCAATTCGTCGGCCTTCAAGGCCTCTGGACCCGCTTCGGCGGGCGGGGCCTGACGGTGATCGCGGTGCCCTCGCCCGATTTCGGCAATCAGGAGCCGCTCGACGGCGCCGCCATCGCCGATGCCGCGCGAAAGAACCACGGCGTCACCTTCCCGGTCACGGACAAGACCCATGTGCGGGGGCCGGCCGCCCATCCGTTCTACCGCTGGGCGGCGGAGCAGAAGCCGGGGCAGAGCCCGCAATGGAACTTCCACAAGTATCTCGTCGGCCGTGACGGCACCCTGCGTGCGGCCTTCGCGACCCAAGTCGATCCGAGCGATCCGCGCATCGTCAGCGCCATCGTCGCGGAACTGGGGCAGGCCTGAGCAGGGCGCCATTCGCTTACCGGCCCGGAACGTCGGCCGGCGGCAGCAGCCCGCGCCCGACCCGCCCCGGTGGCAGGGGACGCCGGGCGCGCGGTGCGTGAAGGCGACCCTCCCGCTCGACCATGCGCGGCGGCGCCGAAGGGTAGTTCGAGGCGAAGGGGTTCGACGGCACGCCTTGGGCCCGGCATGGCAGGGCAGCGAGGCAAAGGCTCGCGGCGGCGAAGACGGTGCTCGGGCGCATCGGCGGTGAGATTTTCCGGTCGGCGGGGACTCGCGCCGGCATGGGGCGCCTCCCCACATGCCAGCCGGTCGCGTCATCATTGCGGCCGGAAAGATCGCACCATGGAACCGCACAGCTTCGAGCAGGACGGCACCGAATACGAAGTTCGCTTCGAGCGGACGCCGGAGGGCTGGATCGCGCATATCCGGCCCGAAGGCTGGACCGAGGCCCATGTCGTCGCCTTTCCCGAGGGCGTCGGCTTCGACCGGGACGACGTGCGCGGCTCCCTGATCGCCGGCTGCGAGGCCGCGGTGGCCCGCCTCCCGCGCCGGGCGCCGACACGGCATTGAGGCGGTCGAACGGAACCTCCGGCATCCCGACCGGTTCGGGCACTGGAGCATCTTCCCGAAAGGTGGCTGCCGGCTTTCGGAAAAAGATGATGCAAAAACAGGTGCCTAGAGCATCGTCCTGGATCATTTTTCCAGGACGATGCTCTAGGCACGTGAAACGAAGCACGTTGGAAACGAACGGGATTTTGCGATGACCGAGGTGACCTACCATATCGTCGAGCACGACGGCGGCTTCGCCTACAAGGTCGGAGACGTGTTCTCGGAGACCTTCCCGAGCCGGGCGGAAGCGTTGCAGGCGGCGCAGGCTGCCGCCGCCGAGCAGCAGGTTCCGGGCTCGACCGAAGGCATCCGCTATCAGGACGGGCGCGGCCAGTGGCACGACGAGACCGCGCAGGGCAGCGACCGGCCGGTGGCCCGGGTCGTGGAGGACTGAACCGCCTCACCCCTCCAGGGTGATGAGGCCGACGCTGCCGCCCGCCGCAGCGGTGTTGACGGTCAGCGTCCGCTCCGTGGCGAAGCGGGCGAGATAATGGGGACCGCCGGCCTTCGGGCCGGTGCCCGACAGGCCGGAGCCGCCGAAGGGCTGGCTGCCGACGACGGCGCCGATCATGTTGCGGTTCACGTAGACGTTGCCGTGCGGCAGGGCCTCGGCGATGCGCTCGGCGGTCTCCTCGATCCGCGAATGGATGCCGAGGGTGAGCCCGTAGCCGCCGGCCCGGATCGCCGCGAGGACCGAGCCGAGGCCGTCCGCCGGGTATCGGGCGACATGGAGGATAGGCCCGAACACCTCCTCCCGCAGGTCGGCGACGCCGCCGATTTCAAAGATATGAGGTGCCACGGTGAGGCCGCCCAGCGCCGCACCCGCATAGTGCAGCCGCGCCGAGGCGGTCATGGCCGCGATATGCGCGTCGAGCCGTTGCTTGGCGCCCGCGTCGATCACCGGACCGAGATCGGTGGCCAGCTCGCGGGGGTCGCCGACCGTCAGCTCCCGCGCCGCACCGGCCACTGCCGCAATCATCCGGTCGGCGACATCCTCCTGCACAAGGAGCAGGCGCAGGGCCGAGCAGCGCTGGCCGGCGGAGCGGAAGGCCGAGACCACCACGTCGTCGGCCACCTGCTCGGGAAGCGCCGTGGCGTCGACGATCATCGCGTTGATGCCGCCGGTCTCGGCGATCAGCGGCAGGATCGCGCCGTCGCGGGCAGCGAGCGCCCGGTTGATCCGCTGCGCCGTCGCTGTCGAGCCGGTGAAGACGACGCCGGACAGGGCCGGATGTTCGATCAGCGTGGCGCCGGTCTCCGGTCCGCCGGGAACGAGGTGAAGGGCGCTGCCCGGAATGCCGGCCGTGTGGAGCAGGCGCACGGCAAGGTCCGCCACCAGCGGCGTCTGCGGCGCGGGCTTGGCGACGACGGCGTTGCCGGCCATCAGCGCCGCAGCCACCTGCCCCGTGAAGATCGCGAGCGGGAAATTCCAGGGTGAGACGGCGACGAACAGGCCCCGGCCGACAAGGCGCAGGCTGTTGGCCTCGCCCGCCGGGCCAGGCAGGTCCTGCGGTTCGCCGAACAGATCCCGCCCCTGCGCCGCGTAGTAGCGCAGGAAGTCGATCGCCTCGCGCCACTCGGCCACCGCGTCGTCGAGGGTCTTGCCGGCCTCGGCTTGCAGCAGGTGCAGCAGCCGGCCTTGCTCGCGCACGAAGGCGTCGGCCGCCCGTTCCAGGCAGGCAGCACGCTCGCGGGCGGGCGTCGCGGCCCAGGCGGGGAAGCCGCCCGCGGCCGCCTCCATGGCGAGCGCGGCCGTAGCGGGGTCCGCCTCGATGACGCTTCCGAGGGCCGCGCCATCGATGGGGCTGTTCACCGGGCGGGCGCGGCCGAGCTGGACGCTGCCGTCGATGATCGGCGCGGCGTCGGCGGGGCCGGCGGCCCGCGCGACGGCATCGGTCCACCGTCGCAGCGCCGCGCCGTCGCCGAAGGCGAGCCCCGGAGAATTGCGGCGCTCAGGTCCGAACAGGTCGCGGGGCAGCGGGATCTTGGGGTGCCGGGCCTGCGAAGGCGCCTCCACCAGGGACTGAGGCCGGGCCAGCAGTTCGGCCGCCGGCACCGAGGGATCGGCGGCGCGGGCCACGAACGAGGAGTTTGCCCCGTTCTCCAGCAGCCGGCGGACGAGATAGGCGAGCAGCTCGCGATGGCCGCCGACGGGCGCGTAGACCCGCTGGCCGACGCCCGGCGCCCGTTCGGCGAGCCGCTGGTAAAGCGCCTCGCCCATGCCGTGCAGGCGCTGGAACTCGAAGCCGGCCTCCTCGTCCGCGGGACGATCGAGCAGCCCGGCCAGACCGAGCACGCTCGCCACGGTCTGCGCGTTGTGGGTGGCGAATTGCGGGTAGAGGCGCGGACGCAGCCCCAGCAACCGCCGGGCGGCGGCCAGATAGTTCAGGTCCGTCATCGCCTTGCGGGTGAAGACGGGGTAGTCGGCCGCCCCTTGCGTTTGGGCGAGCTTCACTTCCGTGTCCCAGTAGGCGCCCTTGACGAGGCGCACCATCAGCCGCCGGTCATGCCGCTCGGCGAGTTCTGCGACGTAATCGATCACGGGAAGGCAGCGCTTCGAATAGGCCTGGATCGCGAGGCCGAACCCGTCCCAGCCGGCCAAAGCCGGATCGGCCAGCACGGCCTCGAACACGTCGAGGGGAGAGTTCGAGCCGCTCCGCCTCCTCGGCGTCGAGGGTGAAGTTGAGGTCGTGCGCGCGGGCGTCGCGGGCGAGGTCGCGCACCACCGGCACCAGTTCGGCCATCACCCGCGCCCCTTGCGTCGGGGTGTAGCGCGGATGCAGCGCCGAGAGCTTGACCGAGATGCCTGGCCGGGCCGGAAGCGGCGCGTTGCCGGCTTCTCGCCCGATCCGGGCGATGGCGCGGGCATAGGCTTGGCGGTAGCTCTCGGCGTCATCCGCCGTGCGGGCGCCCTCGCCGAGCATGTCGAAGGAGAAGCGGGAACGGCGGGCGGCGCCCGAGCCGGCCCGCTTGAGCGCCGCGCCGATCTCTTCGGCCAACACGAATTGCCCGCCCATCACCCGCATCGCCCGGTGGGCCGCTGCGCGTACCGCCGGGCGGCCGAGGCGGCGGACCATGCTGCCCAGCGTCGCCTCGGGCGTGTCCTGCGGGCCCACGAGCCGGGCGCCGAGGCCGAGCGCCCAGGAGGCGGCATGGGCAAGGCCGCTCTCCGAACGCACCGCATGATGGACAAAATCGCCCTCGCGCAGCTTGTCGGCGATCAACCGGTCGGCGGTGGCCGCATCGGGCACGCGCAGCAGCGCCTCGGCGAGACTCATGAGGGCGAGACCCTCGCGGGTCGTCAGTGCATATTCCCGCAGCAGCGCCTCGACGGCGCCGTGGCCGGCATCCGCGCGGATTGCGCCGATCAGGTCGGATGCGAGCCGATCGACCGCCGCCTCCGTGGCCGCCGGCAGGGGGGCGCCTCACGCAGCAATGCCTCCGCCAAAGCGGCATCATCCGGGGCGTAGGCGGCCTGAAAGCGCGGAGCAGACATCGGGCCATCGGTCATAGAGGAGAGTAGCACTCTCTCTCTGTCGTCCGACAGGCCGATTCCGTCACTCACGAAATCGGCGGTCCGTGATCGCCCTGCGCCGGCTGTTACGGCCTCGCGCTCGGCGGGCTGATGTCAAGCGGCTGCGTCGCCGGGGCGGGTGCCGGTTCAGCTTCAATCCGGGCCCGGCGGGTGGCCTCCTCCGCCTCGCGCTGACGGGCTTGCCGCGCCGCCTCCTCGGCGGCCTGCTGCGCTTTGAGCCGGGCCTGTCGGGCCGCCTCCTCGGCCGCAAGGCGGGCGCGGTCCATCTCGATGCGGGCGCGGCGGCGCTGGCGCTCGCTCTGGTCGGCGTCGAACAGCTCGATCTTCTCGAGCTCGCGCTGGAGCACGAGGGCGGCGAGGCCGGTGGTCAGAGGCGCCGCGTCGAGCCGCCGCTCGGGCGCGCTCAGCGGACCGCCGAACCCGAGCTGGATCGAGGGCGCCGCCCCGGTCCAGCCCTTCGGCCCGGCCGCCGCCGTCAGGGCGCCGCGGGCGTCGAGCATGCGGTTGCTCAGATCGACCTGAAGCGTGCCGTTCCAGCGCGCCGGGCTGAGATCGATGCCGAACGGCGCCGTGCGCAGGGTGCCAGCGGAGAGGGTGAAGGCGGCCGAAACCGGTCCCTTGGCCCGGAGCGGACCGGCGGATAGCTCTTCCGACACGAGCGCCTGGAGCCGACCCTCGCGCAAGGGATCGTCCTCGGCGAGCGCCTTGCTGAGCGCCCGGTCCACGGCGCCCGCGTCGGCACCGGGAAGCGCGAGGTCGGTGAGCCGGATCTCGCCATTGCCCGAGAGGTCGTTCGCCAGGGCGGAAAGGCTCACGCCCGTGGCGCCGAACCGCAGGGCCGCCGAAAGTCGGCCCGTGACCGGTCCTGCCCCGATCAGGCCGGTGAGATCGGCGCCCTCGACGCTGCCCTCGCCCGACACCGCGGCGGTGCCTGCCGGCCGGGCCAGGGTGATGCTGCCACCGAGCCGCCCTCCGGCGAGACCGGCCGAGAGGTCGCGCAGGCTCAGCGCGTCGCCCTCGCGCACCAGCGTCAGGCTTGCGCTGTCGGCCACGAGCCCCCGGCCAAGATCGAGCTGGCCGATCGTGAGGCCGAGGTTGACCTGCGGCTGCGCCGGCACCGGGCCGAAGCGCCCGCTGGTGTCGGTGGGCAACACCGTCGCCGCAACCAGTGCCGGCAGGGACAGGCGGGCGAGCGTCGCGGTGCCGGTGAGCGCACCGTCCGGGGCGCGGTCGAGGGCGGCGGTGAGGTCGGTCCCCGCCACCTGCCCCGTGACGTCGGCGTGCAGTGCGGCGTTCCGGCGCGACAGGACCAGTGTGAGCGACGCGGGCAACGGCCCGGCCGCCGGGGCGGCACTGCCGGCAAGGATCAGGAAGGGGGCAAGGTCGGGGGCCGCCAGCCGCAGCGTGCCACCGGCCGGAGGGCGGTCGAGGGCGTCGAGCAGGATCGGGTGCAACGTCGAGACCGTGAGGCCGGCCAGATCGCCTTCGATGCCGAGCGCGAGCGGCGGCGTGCTCTGCTGGCCGGCCTCGGCGACGGGCCGGGCGCCGGTCAGCCGCAGGCGCCCCGGCTGGCGCAGGGCGGCGATGTCGTCGCGGCCGAACCAGCGGCCGGTCTTCTGCGTCGTCAGCGTGGCGTCGAGGCGGTCGATCCGGCCGGAGCGGGTGAGCAGCGCGAGGCCGAGATCGCCTTCGCCCGCCTTGCCTTTCGCGGATGCGCGCAAGGCATCCGCCTCGCCCGATTCCCGTTCCAGGGTCAGATCGAGCGCCAGCCCGCTCTGGCGCACACTCTGCGGCACGAAGCGGGCCTCGGGCAGGAAGCCGCGTTCCAGCAGGGCCAGCAGCGGCGCCGCCTTGCCGGCCGTCACCCGGCCCTCGATGCGGCCCGAGCCATCAGGCGCGATCCGCCCGGCGAGCTGGGCACTCGCGCCCGCGAGGTCGGCAATGTCGAGCGTATCGACGACGAGGCTGGCGCCGTCCGATTGCAAGCTCACCGCGATGGTGCCGTTGCCGGAATGGGCGCCGGCGGGTCCGTAGCGCACGTCGCGCGCCTTCAGCGTCAGGCCGAGATCGTGCCGATGAAGGCCCGACATCAGCTCACCGAGCGGGGGCAACTCGGCGATGTCGATGCCGGTGGCCGAGAGCTGCGCGTCGAGCCGACCGCGCCCGTTCGCATCGGCCCGCAGGTAGCGGGCATTGCCGGTGACGCGGGCTTCACCCAGTGCGAGGCGCAGGTTGCGCAGGGAGAGGTCAGTGCCGGCCGCAGAGAGGTCCGTGCCGATCTCGAAAGCGCGTCCGTCGAGAATAGCCGTCACGCTCTCCTCGGCGCCGATCCGGCCTAGATAGCGCCCCAGTGCCTCCGAGTTGCGTGTCGCGACGTCGATATGCCCGGTGAAGCGCGGCGAGCCCGACAGCTCGGCCTCGCCGGTCGCCGCGACGGTCGCGGCCCCCTGGCGCCCTGCCCTCGAAGCGGCGCAGCACGAGCCCGCCCGTGCGATCGAAGGTTCCGCGAAACCCGACATCGGCCCAGTCGTCGAGGCCGAGCGCGACGCTCTCGGCGGACAGATCGAGATCGAGCAGCAGCGGCGGCGTCAGGGCGCCCGATGTCAGCCCCTGCACCAGCAGCCCGCGGGCACCGCCGGAGAGCAGCAGCCCGTCGAGGTCGAGGCGGCGGGTCCGTAGCGTCAGGCCGAGGCGGGCCTCGCGCAGGTCGAGGCGGCCATTGCCCGACAGGCGGGCGGCCTTGCCGCCGGGGTCGAGTTCGAGCTCGACGGTCTTGGCCTGCACCAGGGGACCGCGCGATGCGAACTTCGCCGCAAGGGTGAGCGGTAGGACGGCGCCCGCCGGCTGCACCGGCGGCCCGACGGTGAGCCGCGCGGTGCCCTCCGCCTCCGGCACGAGGCCGCGGCGCACCCGGTCCGCATCCGGTGCGTCCTCGGGCTTGAGGGTGATGCGGGCATCGAGTTCCAGGCGGGGCATGGTGTCGCCGCCGCCGGTCAGCTTCAGCGAGAGGCTGCCGTCGCTGCCGGCCACGCTGGTGGCGAGGTGGAACGGGCTTCCCTTCGCCGTCCCCCTCCGCAAGCCAGGGTCCGGCCAGCGCCGGCGCCCTGAGGCGCAGGTTCTCGGCCGCGAACTGCTCCTGCGGCGCCTCGCCCGTCCGCAGAGTGGCGACCGTGAGGCGCCGGATGCGCAGGTCGTCGATGACGATGTCGCGGCGCAGCGTCTGCGGTTCGCGCGGCAGCAGCAGCGCTTCGTCGGAGACCGGCAGGGTAAGCCCGGCGCGCTCGACCGAGGTCTGGACGAAGCGGACCTCGCCTTTGAGCAGGGGGGCCAGCGCGATCTCCGCATCGACCGCCTGCGCGTCGAGGGCCGGCCCGTCCTCGGCGCCGAGCCGGAGGCGCGCGAGGCGAAGGTGCGGCGAGGGCAGCAGGCGCAGGTCGATGGTGCCCTCGCTGCGGGCACCGGCTCCGAGGGAGTCGCTCAACGTGCGGTCGATCAGCGCGCGATGAGCCGACCAGTCGATGAACGGCGGCACCGCAAGGGCCGCCACGAGAACCAGCACGACGGCGCCCGCGAGCGCGGTCAGGGAATCACGCACCGTTATCGCTTCCGCCTGGCCTGCGGACCGCAGGACTTCGTTCGCGTGTCACACGCGTTCGAAGGGCCGATGCCTTTTGAACGGCGCGAAACCCGCGTTCCTGCGGCCATAGCACAGGCCGCGGCCGGCCCGCACCTCACGCTCAAGCTTTCGCCGAGTGTCAGCGGCGGATGCCGAAGGACGGCCCGGCCGGCGGCGGAACGTTGAGCGGCGCCCGCTGGATCTGGTTGCGGATGGCACTGTTCTCCAAAGTCTGGCGCTGTTCGAAGTTGCGGTTCTGGTTCTGGTACTCGAACGACTGGTTCTGCCGGCTCGTAGCGCCGCGATTGCCGGGGCTCTGCGCCCAAGCGGGCGTCAGTGCCGGAGTCAGGGTGGTGAGCAGGGTAAGGAGGGCGAGAGACGGGGCGCGCATGGCCTCGCATCCTTCATTGATGAGGGGTTCGGGTTTCCCGAGTGACGCGTGAGGGGGGCCGCCGGTTCCGGATCGGGTCTCGACGGCGTTCGCCTTTTGGTCCAGGGATGCGCGCATGATGCAAGAGCCCAACGACGCGCACGGCGCGTTCCGGCCGCGCCCGTCCGACGACGAAGCGCCGTCGGCCCCGACCTCCATCGCCGCCCGCGCTATGGCCGCCCTGCGACCCGAGGGCGCGTCCTACCTCTCCGGCCTCAACCCGGAGCAGCGCCGCGCCGTGGAGGCGACGGAGGGCCCCGTGCTCGTGCTCGCGGGCGCCGGCACCGGCAAGACGCGGGTTCTGACGACGCGCATCGCCCACCTCATCGCCACCGGCAAGGCGCGGCCCTACGACATCCTCTCGGTGACCTTTACCAACAAGGCCGCCCGCGAGATGAAGCACCGCATCGGCGGGCTGATCGGGCCGGCGGGCGAGGGCATGCCCTGGCTCGGCACCTTCCACGCCATCGGCACCAAGATCCTGCGTCGCCACGCCGAACTCGTCGGGCTCAAATCCGACTTCACGATTCTCGGCACCGACGACCATCTCCGCCTGATGAAGCAGGTCATCAGCGACCAGAACATCGACGAGAAGCGCTGGCCGGCGCGCTCGCTGGCCCACACCATCGACGGCTGGAAGAACCGGGGCTTGAGCCCCGAACAGGTGCCGCCGGGCGAGGCGCAGTCCTTCGCCTTCGGCAAGGGCGGGCAGCTCTACGCGGCGTATCAGGCCCGGCTCGCCACCCTCAACGCGGTCGATTTCGGCGACCTCCTGCTGCTTTGCCTCAAGCTGTGGCGCGAGAATCCGGACATCCTGGCCAATTACCAGGACCGCTTCCGCTACATCCTCGTGGACGAGTACCAGGACACCAACGTCGCGCAGTATCTCTGGTTGAGGCTTCTCGCCCAGGCGCGGAAAAAACGTCGCCTGCGTCGGCGACGACGACCAGTCGATCTACGGCTGGCGCGGCGCCGAGGTCGACAACATCCTGCGCTTCGAGCACGATTTTCCCGGCGCCACCGTGGTGCGGCTGGAGCGCAACTACCGCTCGACCGGCCACATCCTCGCCGCCGCCTCCGGGCTCATCGCCAAGAACGAGGGCCGCCTCGGCAAGACCCTGCGGACCGAGGACGAGGCGGGCGAGCCCGTCACGGTCACGGGCTCGTGGGATTCCGAAGAGGAGGCGCGTCAGGTCGCCGAATCGATCGAGTCGCTCCAGCGCAGGGGGGCACGCGCTCTCGGAGATCGCGGTGCTGGTGCGGATCTCGGCGCAGATGCGCGAGATCGAGGATCGGTTCGTTCAGGTTGGCCTGCCCTATCGCGTCATCGGCGGCCCGCGCTTCTACGAGCGCGCCGAGATCCGCGACGCGCTGGCCTATCTGCGCGTCACCATGAACGGCGCCGACGACCTCGCCTTCGAGCGCATCTTCAACACGCCCAAGCGCGGCCTCGGCGACGCGACCCTCCAGACCCTGCACGCCTTCGCCCGCGCCGACCGGATCCCGCTGCTCGCCGCGGCGCGTAAGCTGATCGAGACCGACGAGCTGAAGCCGCGGGCCCGCTCGATGCTACGCGGCCTCGTCGAGAGCTTTACGCGCTGGGTGCGGCTGGTGGAGACCAAGCCGCATCCGGAGGTGGCGCAGACCATCCTGGAGGAGTCCGGCTACACCGAGATGTGGCAGAAGGACCGTTCGGCCGATGCCGCCGGGCGGCTCGAAAACCTCAAGGAATTCGTCCGCTCGATGGAGGAATTCCCCGACATGGCCGCCTTCCTCGAACACGTCTCCCTCGTGATGGAAGCCTCGGAGGCGGAAGGGGCCGACCGCGTCTCGCTGATGACGCTGCACGCCGCCAAGGGGCTCGAATTCGACACCGTGTTCCTGCCGGGCTGGGAGGACGGCCTTTTCCCGAACCAACGCGCCATCGACGAGAGCGGGCGGGCGGGCCTGGAGGAGGAACGGCGTCTCGCCCATGTCGGGCTCACCCGCGCCCGCAAGCGCGCCAAGCTGTCCTTCGCCGTCAACCGGCGCATCCACGGGCTGTGGTCCTCGACCATCCCCTCGCGCTTCATCGACGAGTTGCCGCCGCAGGCCGTGGACGTGGTCGAGGCGCCCGCGCATTTCTCGGCCGGCGCCTCACGCTTCGACCGCAACCCGACGCCGTTCGGCTCGTCCTACGGCACGCCGGGCTGGCAGCGGGCCCAGGCCAACACCTCGGGCGGGTTCGGAGGGGGACTGAACGGGGGACAGGGCCGGGGTGGCCGCGCGAGCGGTCCGCGGGAGATCGAGGGCGAGTTGGTCGCCAAATCCACGGGCGCGCCCTCCACCTTCGAGCACGGCCAACGGGTCTTCCACACCAAGTTCGGACCCGGCAGCGTGGCCGGCATCGACGGCAACAAGCTCACCGTTGACTTCGACAAGGCCGGCCGGAAAATGGTGCTCGACAGCTTCCTCCAACCCGGTTGAAGCGTCCCGCCGGCGGTGATCCGCCGGCTGCGCCGCCGCCCGAGGAGGGCGACGCCCGCGATGGCCCAGGCAGGGATCGTCCCGATCCGCAGGCAGCGCCGAGAGGCGCGTAGGTCAACGCTTCTTGGGTCATCGCTTCTTCGCAAAGCCGTCACGCCGCCGTCGCCCCCGCCTGCAACCCTTGCGGCGTGGGCGAAGCGTTGCCTGAAAGCCGCTCTCCACAGCCTTCATGTTGCGCCGTGGAACCGACTCATAGGGTTTGGCTTTGCTCTTGCGTACAGTCGAACGAAGATCGGCAATGTCTTCGCCGAATCGAAGGAGAGTCGCGAAAGTCGAGACGGGTTGAAAAAGCGAGTTTGCGAGAGTCACGCACGAGTCAAGGTGGAGTATCGATCCATGAAGAGACGACGCGCACGGCTTGAACTGGTTGAGGACCGACCGATCCGGATGCATCGCACCCGCTTCGACGAGGAACGTAACCCCGCACCGATCCAACCACTGACCGATCGACAAGGTCAGTACCTCGACGCCCTCGCGTCATCTTCGCAAGTCATCGTCTTAGGACCGGCCGGCACCGGAAAGACTTTCATCGCCGGCACCCGCGCCGCCGATCTTCTCCGCCAGCGCCGGATTTCGAAGGTCGTCATCACCCGCCCCAACGTGCCGTCCGGCCGTTCGCTCGGGTTCTTCCCCGGCACGCTTGAAGAGAAGATCGCGCCATGGGTCGCGCCGCTCACCGAAACCATGAAAGAGCGCATGGGTGCGGCCGCCTTCGACATCGCGGTGAAAGCCGGCGACATCGAAGTGGTGCCGTTCGAAGTGATGCGCGGACGCACGTTCAAGCACTGCCTCGTGATCCTCGACGAGGCGCAGAACACCACCACCGCCGAGATCAAGATGTTCCTGACCCGCATCGGCGACGATTGCCAGGTCATCATCAACGGCGACGTGTCCCAGACCGACCTGCGCGAGACCTCGGGGCTTCGCACCGTCATCCACCTCGTGAAGAGCCGGATGATGACGATCCCGATCGTGGAGTTCACCCTCGACGACATCGTCCGCTCCGGCATCTGCGCGGAATGGGTCAGGGCGTTCGAGGAAGAGAAGCTTTAGTAAACGCAGTAGCCTGACGGTGCATGATGACGGGGCACGAGATTGCCTCGTCATCATTCGTGCGCCGCCGTCAGTCAGGCGCCCTCTCGAGCACCCTTGTCTCGACCATATCGGCGGGTTCGTAGAGCCATCGCCCGACGACGCCGGCCGCGATCGCTCCAGCGATCGGCGCGAGCCAGAACAGCCAGAGCTGCGCGATGTAGTCCGGCCCTGCAAACAGGGCCGGCCCCGTGCTGCGCGCCGGGTTGACCGATGTGTTGGTCACGGGAATCGAGATCAGGTGGATGAGCACGAGGGCAAACCCGATGGGGATGCCGGCAAAGCCCGCCGCCGCGCCCTTCGACGTCGTGCCGACGATGATGAACAGGAAGATGAACGTCGTCAGGACCTCGGTGATCAGGCAGGCGGCGAGGCCGTACTTGCCGGGGCTGAGTTCGCCGTAGCCGTTCGAGGCGAACCCGTTCGGCACCCAGCCGGCCTTGCCGGAGGCGATGGTGTAGAGGGCGAAGGCCGCGACCGTTGCACCGATGACCTGGGCGATGACGTAGGGCAGGACGTGCCGGCTCGCGCAGCGTCCG